>CAWJXQ010000006.1:0-143591 GCA_963846845.1 uncultured Pseudomonadota bacterium
CGGGTCTGCTTGAATATTGCAGGCCCCGGCGACTCGCGCCACACGGCAAAGATGGCAAGAGCGAGGACCGGCAGCCCTGCGAGCAGCCCCAAGCCGGCCAGCGAAAAGTTCAAGATTTCGCGAGGCGCTGTCATCGGTGACCCCATCTCATCGGTGGCCTGCTGGGCCGGCCGATGGTGGGCACTACAGGGATCGAACCTGTGACCCCTACCATGTCAAGGTAGTGCTCTACCGCTGAGCTAAGTGCCCTTCCCGTCCGCGGACCGGAAAAGAGAGCCTCCTATACTGGCATCGTTCTGCAGACGCAAGCGCCCTTGACGGGCCAATTCGAACGCACGGAGCGAGGCGTCAATCAGGCGGCCAGGAGACGTTCGACCTCGCGCACAAGATCCTTCAAATGGAAGGGCTTGGAGAGGACGCGCGCATCCTTCGGCGCGGCCATGTCGTTGTTGAGAACGACGGCCGCAAAGCCGGTGATGAACATGATCTTGAGGTCCGGATCCAACTCGCTGGCGCGGCGGGCGAGTTCGATCCCGTCCATCTGCGGCATGACGATATCGGTCAGCAGCAAGGTAAACGGCTCTTCCTTGAGCCGTTCGTACGCCTCGGCGCCGTTATCGAAGGCGATAACGTCAAAGCCGGCCTTGCCAAGGGCGCGCTCTAGAAAACCCCGCATTGAATCGTCATCTTCGGCGAGAAGAATGCGGTACATTGGGACTCGTGACGGCTTCGCAGTCATAGGGTTACTTACCGTTCTACCTTAGCGGGACAGTTACAGGCTGCCAGATGATTCTGGCGTGACTTTAGTAAATGGACGATGAAGCATAGCGCGGAAGCCGTACTTTTCCGCAGATTGTGCGTCATCGCGGCACTGGCGCCAAGGTGCCATGAAGAACATGACTGCTGTGCGCGGCTGCTCGCCGCAGCGTGGACTTTGAGCGAGCGGGACGGCACTATCATACTCCGCACGTGAGAAAAGATACTGGGCCCGATGTCGATTCTACCTGCTGATCCGCTGGAAGACCTGCTGCCGCCGTTCGAGCTGCTGTCCACGCAAGAGCAGACGGTGCCGTTCGTATTCTGCTCGCCCCACTCGGGGCGCATCTATCCGAAATCTTTCCTGGCGCAGTCGCGGCTCGATGCGCTGTCGCTGCGCAAGAGCGAAGATTGCTTCGTCGACCAGCTGTTTGCCGGCGTCGCCGACATGGGGGCGCCGCTCATTGCCGCCCGCTTTCCGCGCGCGTTCATCGACGCGAACCGCGAGCCGTTCGAACTCGATCCCACCTTATTCACCGAACCCCTGCCGGACTACGCGAACGCCCAGACGGCGCGGGTCGTCGGCGGGCTGGGTACTATTCCGCGCATCGTGGCGGACGGGGAGGACATCTACGCGCGCCGAATCCCGCTGAGCGAGGCCCTGGATCGCATCGACCGCTTGTACAAGCCGTTTCACGCAATGCTGGCGTCACTGATCGAGAACACGCGGCGGCGATTTGGGTATGCGATACTCATCGATTGCCATTCGATGCCGTCCACCCTGTTGGCTCAGCCGAGTTCGGCGCGGCCCGACTTCGTGATCGGCGATCGATATGGATCGTCGTCGGACCCTCGGCTGGTCCGCTGCCTGCGCGACGCTATCGGCGGGGTTGGGTATGATTCGCAGGCGAACAGGCCCTACGCGGGCGGCTTCATCACCGAGTATTACGGGCGGCCGGCCCGGGGAGTGCACGCCATCCAGGTCGAGATCAACCGCGGCCTGTACCTGGACGAGGCCAGCATCGTGCCGACGGCGGGCTTCGCGCACCTGAAGTCGGATCTGATGGAACTGACGGCCCAGATCTTCGCGGACATGCCGCGGCTCATGGAGCGGCGGGCAGCCGCCGAATAGGAGCGAGCGGCGAGCAGCCGCCGAGTAGGAGCGAGCGGCGGGCAGCCGCTGAATAAAAGCCGCCAGCAGCCAGAGGAACGGCGGCTGTTCGGTAATCCTCCCAGGAAGAAAAAAGGGCCATCCAGGAGTTTGGACGGCCCAAGTCTAGGGAGGAAACGCCCAAGGAGGGCTACGAGACCGACGAGAAACTCGTCGATGTCGCACCGCAACAATAGCGCGTGCATCGCACCATGCTCAATTGCAATTTTTGCAATGCAGCTAGAACCAGGAGGCTGAGGTAAACTTTACAGACCACCGACCGCTAAAGTAGGCCGCCCCAATAAAATTCTTGGAACGGAGCAAGGGTAAGGGTGGCTGAATAAAAGAGGCCGCTCGCGAGCGAACGGCCCAAGTCTAGGGAGGAAACGCCCGTATGGGCTGCGGTTGAGATGAAGCGTCATCGCAACCGCAAACTATGTATGCGCCTGTTCGGATGTCCGAGCAATTCACACAACTGACATCAACCGCAATTGAAGTGGATATGGTGCGAAGCCGCCACATCAACCTTAGGTCATGTATCCCATTTGCTCTAGTTGACTGTATCAATGCGACGTCTAATCAGCTCGTTCACCACGAATAACTACAAAAGTAGATGCTCATGCGCGCAACAAACCAGTCACGCCCCTCCGATAAGGCCCTAATCGACTTCGCTCATCTACTGGCGGATCAGGCGGCGAAAGCAACGCTTCCGCATTTCCGGAAGGTTATCCAGATCCAGGACAAGGGTTCGGCCGAGGACTTCGACCCCGTGACGGTGGCCGACAAAAACGCCGAACGGGCGATGTCCAAGCTGATCGGAAAGCATTACCCCGGGCATGGTCTGATCGGCGAGGAGTTCGGCACGCGCAACGAAGGGGCCCGTCTGCGGTGGGTGCTGGATCCCATCGACGGGACGCGTGCCTTCATCATGGGGCAGCCGTTGTGGGGCACCTTGATTGGATTGATCGACGGGCGGGCACCTGCCGTGGGGCTGATGGCCCAGCCGTTCACGCAGGAGCGGTTCTGGGGCAGTTCGGCCGGAGCCTTCTGGCGGCGAGCCGACGGCCCTGCCAAGCGCATCAAGACGCGTTCGGGTGTGAAGATCGGCGATGCCATCCTGGCTTCGACGGCTCCCAACATGCTCAAGGGCCATGAGAGAGGGTTCGACCGCGTTAGTGCGGCCGCGCGTATGACGCGCTTTGGCGGCGATTGCTACAACTACTGCCTTCTCGCCTCCGGGTTCGTGGACATTATCATCGAGGCGGGCCTGAAAACGTATGACGTGGTGGCGCTGATCCCAATCATCGAGCAGGCCGGCGGGCTGATTACGACTTGGGACGGCAAGCCGGCTACGGACGGCGGCAGCATCGTTGCCAGCGGAGATCCGCGCCTGCACGAACAGGTGCTGAAGCTGTTGGCCAAGGGCTAGGCATTCGCGTTTCGCGGGCGAGACGCGAGAGTTAAGCCGCAGCCTCCGTCACGCCGAGGTAGGCGTCGAATGCTGCCCAGAAGCGCTGCCGGATCGGATCGACCTCCTGCAGGATCTCGTGGCGAGAACCCGGCAAGAGAATATGGGTGCCGACTTTGAGGCGGACACCGAACTCTTCGATCGCGCGCGTGGATACAATGCGATCGTTGCCGGCCGCCAGCAGTAGCATCGGCACTTCGACGCGCGCGGCGAATTCGCTTTCGCGCAATCGTGCTGTCGCGCGGCAGGCAGCGCGAAGCCAGCCGACTGTGGCCGAACCCAAGCCGAGATTGGGCGCGACTTCGAGCACCGACTTGTTGCGCATGAAGCGCTCCTTGTCGGATGTCAGCTCATTGCTTTCGAACGCCTGGCGTTCGGCAGGGAGGTCGTTGCCGCCTGGCACGTAGGCCGAGCCAAGGCCGACGAGGCAAGCCGTTTCGGCGTAAGTGCGGACGGCCCAATCCGGATAACCGGCCTTGCGGGAGTCGATGGAAATCATCGGCGCCACCAAGATCATGCGCTCGAACCACGAGCCGCGCTGGCCGGCGTTGCGCAGCATGATGGCGCCGCCCATCGAATGCGCCAGCGCGATAAACGGCGGCGGGCAATCGGGCAGCACCACATCCTTCATGAAGCGGGTGACGTCCTTGTCGTACTCGGCGAAGTCCCAGATGTGGCCCTTGAACGGGTTGGGAAGGGGGCGCGAAGATCCGCCCTGCCCGCGCCAGTCGAAAGTCGCGACGGCAAAGCCGCGGCGGCGCAAGTCGGAGATGACCTCGAAATACTTCTCGATGTATTCGCCGCGGCCCTGGAAGAGGCAGACCGTGCCGCGCCTCGGGCCCCGCGTCGCACCCCAGCGCGCAAAGCGCACGATGCGGCCATCATGCCCCGGCATTTGGCCAACGAACGCGCCGCCAGGAACCGGATTCTTTGCGAGCGAGATCAGATCCATCACATCGTCGCGCCTGACGGCGTCCTCCGCAAACGCGATACGGCCGCGTCCATGATTCCCTTGCAGCCAAGGTATCACGGCACGCGGCCGTACCAAATGGTGTGGCGCTAGAGCCTCCGCTCTTCTGTGAAGAGCGAAACGGCTCTAGCTCTTTCGTTTGCCGTGCTTCCGATTGGAAAACAGCTTCACACTTTTCCGCAAGCACTCCACCTAGCGATCAATCGCGGTAGTCGCGGCCCCGCGGGCGATATTCGCCGTAGACAGCGTCACGCGACTTACGGGCGTCGATGACTTCGCCGTTGCAGCGGTCGACCTTGAGATCGAAGATCTGGCCGTTCGACCGCTCCGCCGTCAGGATCACGTTGCCGCCGCGAACGTCGACACGCTGAATGTCGCGCCAGCCGTCTTCCCGCAGACGCTGCCGTATGGCCTGACGCGGCAGGCAGCCACCACGATCGTCGTAGTAGCCCTCTTCGCTATCGGTGCGTTGATGCACGACACGCTCCGAGTAGCGTTCCGTTTCAGTGTAGCTGTGCCGGTCCTCAGGGTAGTCGAGATCGGCAGCGGCCAGAGGCGAAGCACCGGCCAAAGAAATCGCGGCAAAAGCAGTTGCCGCCAACGTACGCGCTGACATGAAGTAGTCCTCCTCAGTCGTTGTCGCGGAACCGTGCCAACCCTTCACGTCGCGAATGGCGGATCGTGGTCCCGGGGACATGAACGGCGCATGAAGGGATTTGGTTTCATGTGGCCGGACAGGGACTTGTGGCCCGCTCGCATCAGCGCGGCAATGCGTACGGATCGTCGTCAGAAAAGCGCCTCATTTCGATTTGCGGGCCAGTCTTGAAAGCCGCTAAGGCCCGCCTAAATCTTGCAGGGCGCACGCCAATGATGGGTGCGCGAACGTTGGCGGTCTGGCCCCGACCAAGGGCAGGCCATTCCATGTCGCTTCTCACGGAGGATATGTCCCATGCGACACTTCGATTTTGCTCCCCTTTATCGTTCCACCATCGGTTTCGACCGGCTTGCCCAGTTGTTCGACAATGCGAGTGGCTTTGAATCCGAAGGCGGCTATCCGCCCTACAACATCGAGCGCGTGGCGGAGAACGAGTACCGCATCACCATGGCCGTCGCAGGCTTCACCGAAGACGAGATCAACATCGAGGTGAAGGACACCTCCCTGCTCGTCAAAGGCGAGAAAAAAGCCGAGGACGGCGAACGCCAATACCTGCATCGCGGGATTGCCGGACGGTCGTTCGAGCGACGGTTCCAGTTGGCCGATTTTGTCGAGGTCAAGGGTGCCAGCCTAAAAGACGGGCTGCTTAGCGTCGACCTTCAGCGCAACATTCCCGAGCGCATGAAGCCGCGTACGATCGCGATCGCCAGCACCGGAAACGCCCGAGATGAGGCCAAGCAGTTGACCAATTAATCTGGGTCCCGATCTTCCCTAAGCTTTGGAGCGGGCGGTCACGATGCGTGGCCGCCCGTTTTTTGAACGTCGGCTGCACGTCAAAGCACCTTGTGTCTGCTGAAAAAATCTGCGAAATTCGGCCAAAAGGTCAGTAATCCTGTCCTTTATGCGCGACGGTGCGGGATCCGTTGCGGCGCAAAGATTTATAAAAACTGCTGCCGCATCAGCCACATACGCCATAATTGCGCGGATTAAGGCATCTTGAGGTCAACGATGAGTGATACGCGGCCAAGCACGACTGTCTACGAGCGGCCGGAGGCGGAGGGTCTGTTCGACCCCGCGTTTGAACGCGACGCGTGCGGCGTCGGCTTCATTGCAGACATGAAGGGGCGTAAATCGCACCAGATCGTGTCCGACGCGCTGCACATTCTGGAAAACCTCGAGCATCGCGGTGCCGTGGGCGCCGATCCGCTGTCCGGCGACGGCGCAGGCATCCTGATTCAGATTCCGCACGAGTTTCTTGCGGGCGAATGCAAGACGCTCGGCTTCACGCTGCCGGAGCCGAACCACTATGCAGCGGGCCACTGCTTCATGCCGCAGGACGACCGTCTTCGCGCGCACTGCGAGAACGTGTGGGCGCGTATTCTGCGCGAAGAGAACCTGCAGCTTCTCGGCTGGCGTTCCGTGCCCGTCGATCGCTCGTCTATGTCGGAACTGGTGACGGCGACGGAGCCGGTGCATCGCCAGATCTTCATCGCGCGGCCGAAGGGCATGAGCCAGGACGAGTTCGAGCGGAAGCTGTATCTCGCGCGCAAGGTCGTCTCCAACGCCATCCACAATGCCTACAAGGGCCGCGACATCGGCCACTACATGGTAAGCCTGTCGAGCCGCACGCTGGTCTACAAGGGCATGTTCCTTTCGTACCAAGTGAAGGCCTACTACAAGGACCTGTCGGACCCACGCTGCATTTCCGCACTCGCGCTGGTGCATCAACGGTTCTCGACCAACACGTTCCCGTCGTGGAAGCTGGCGCATCCCTATCGCATGGTGGCGCACAACGGCGAGATCAACACGCTGCGCGGCAACGTGAACTGGATGGCGGCGCGGCAGGCGTCGGTGTCGTCGCCGTTCTATGGCGACAACATCTCGAAGCTGTGGCCAATTTCGTACGAAGGCCAGTCGGACACCGCGTGCTTCGACAACGCGCTCGAATTCCTGGTGATGGGTGGCTATTCGCTGTCGCATGCAGCGATGATGCTGATCCCAGAAGCGTGGGCCGGCAATCCGCAGATGGATGCCAACCGCCGCGCCTTCTATGAATATCATGCCTGCCTCATGGAGCCGTGGGACGGCCCGGCGGCGATGGCCTTTACCGACGGCCGCCAGATCGGCGCGACGCTGGACCGTAACGGCTTGCGCCCTGCCCGCTATCTCGTGACCAAGGATGACCTCGTCATCATGTCGTCGGAGTTCGGCGTGCTGCCGGTCGCGGAAGAAAACATCGTCAAGAAGTGGCGGCTGCAGCCCGGCAAGATGCTGCTGATCGACCTGGAGAAGGGTTGCATCGTCTCCGATGACGAGCTGAAGGCTGAGCTGACGGCGAAGCACCCCTACGAGTTGTGGGTGAAGAGCACGCAGATCATGGTCTCCGACCTGCCGCTGGTGAAGAAGGCGGAGAAGAAATCGAACGTTTCGCTGCTCGATATGCAGCAGGCCTTCGGCTATTCGCAGGAAAGCCTGAAGATCCTGATGTCGCCGATGGCGACGACGGGCATGGAAGCCACCGGCTCCATGGGCACCGATACGCCGATCTCGGCGCTGTCGTCGAAGTCGAAGCTGCTGCACACCTACTTCAAGCAGAACTTCGCGCAGGTGACGAACCCGCCGATCGATTCCATCCGCGAAGAGCTGGTGATGAGCCTCGTCTCGTTCATCGGCCCGCGCCCGAACATTCTCGATCTCGAAGGCACCTCGAAGGTGAAGCGGCTGGAGGTCTACCAGCCGATCCTGACCAACGAAGACCTGGAGCGCGTGCGCCAGATCGGCAAGGTGCGCGACAACCACTTCTCGTCCATCACGCTCGACATCACCTACTCCGCCGACAAGGGCCACACGGGCATGGGCCCGGCGCTCGACTGCGTTTGCGCGGAAGCGGAAGAAGCCGTGCGCTCGCACGACTACAACATCATCATCCTGTCGGATCGCGCGTGCGGGCCGGATCGCATTCCGATCCCGTCACTGCTGGCGACGTCGGCCGTGCATCATCACCTGATCAAGCAGGGCTTGCGCACGTCGGTCGGTCTCGTGGTGGAGACGGGTGAAGCCAACGAGGTGCATCAGTTCTGCACGCTGGCAGGCTTCGGCGCCGAGGCCATCAACCCGTATCTGGCGTTCGAGACGCTGGAGCAGATGGCGCCGGATCTCGGCGACAAGGCCGATCCGGAAGAGCTGAAGAAGAAGTACATCAAGGCCATCGGCAAGGCGATCATGAAGGTGATGGCCAAGATGGGCATCTCCACCTACCAGTCGTACTGCGGGGCGCAGATCTTCGATGCCGTCGGCCTGAAGACGAGCTTCATCAAGAAGTATTTTACCGGCACGCACACGCAGATCGAAGGCGTGGGCCTGCGCGAGATCGCGCGCGAGACGGTGGAGCGGCACACGGCAGCCTTCGGCAACGTGCCGGTGCTGGCCAACTCGCTGGAAGTGGGTGGCGAGTACGCCTTCCGCATTCGCGGCGAGGCGCACATGTGGCGTCCGGGCGTGGTGGCGGACCTGCAGCATGCCGTTCGCGGCAGCGACAACGCCGACGCGATGGCGGGCAAGGTACCGCAGAAGTTCCGCGATTTCTCCAAGGCGATCGACGACCAGTCCGAGCAGCTGATGACGATGCGCGGCATGTTCCGCATCCGCTCGGCCGAGGAAATGGGCCGCGAGCCCGTGCCGCTCGACGAGGTCGAGCCGGCGGTCGAGCTCGTCAAGCGGTTTGCTACCGGCGCAATGAGCTACGGCTCGATCTCGCGCGAGGCGCACACGACGCTGGCTATCGCCATGAACCGCATCGGCGGCAAGTCGAACACCGGCGAAGGCGGCGAGGAGAGTGATCGCTACAAGCCGATGGCGAACGGCGACAGCATGCGCTCGGCCATCAAGCAGGTGGCCTCGGGCCGCTTCGGCGTGACGACGGAGTATCTCGTCAACTCCGACATGATCCAGATCAAGATGGCGCAAGGTGCCAAGCCCGGCGAGGGCGGACAGCTGCCCGGCCACAAGGTGGACGCGACGATCGCCAAGGTGCGGCATTCCACGCCGGGCGTTGGTCTCATCTCACCGCCGCCGCATCACGACATCTATTCGATCGAAGACCTGGCGCAGCTGATCTTCGACTTGAAGAATACGAATCCGGCAGCGGCCGTTTCGGTGAAGCTGGTTTCGGAAATCGGCGTGGGCACCGTTGCGGCGGGCGTCGCCAAGGCGCGCGCCGATCATGTGACCATTTCGGGCTTCGAAGGCGGCACTGGCGCTTCGCCGCTAACGTCGATCAAGCATGCGGGTAGCCCGTGGGAAATCGGCCTGGCCGAAACGCACCAGACGCTGGTGATCAACCGCCTGCGCGGCCGCATCGCCGTGCAGGTGGACGGTGGCCTGCGGACGGGCCGCGACGTCATCATCGGCGCGCTGCTGGGTGCCGACGAGTTCGGCTTTGCCACCGCGCCGCTGATTGCGGCCGGCTGCATCATGATGCGCAAGTGCCATCTCAACACGTGTCCGGTGGGCGTCGCCACGCAGGATCCGGTGTTGCGCGCCAAGTTCACGGGCAAGCCCGAGCACGTCATCAACTACTTCTTCTTCGTGGCCGAGGAGGTGCGCGAGCTGATGGCGGCCATGGGCTATCGCCGCCTCGACGAGATGATCGGCAACACCGATGCGCTCGACAAGGATCGCGCCATCAATCACTGGAAGGCACGCGGGCTCGATTTCTCGCGCATGTTCCACAAGCCGCACGTGCCCAAGTCCGTGGCGACGCATCACTGCGAAGCCCAGGATCACGGCCTCGACAAGGTGCTCGACAACAAGCTGATCGCGTTCGCCAAGCCGGCGCTGGAAAACCGCAAGCCGGTGATGGAAGACGTCATCATCAAGAACGTCGACCGCTCGACCGGCGCGATGCTGTCCGGCGAGATCGCCAAGCGTTACGGCCATGCGGGCCTGCCGGAAGATACCATCTGGATGACGATGCACGGCACAGCAGGCCAGGCATTCGGCGCTTGGGCTGCGCGCGGCCTGACGTTGGACCTCGTCGGCGAAGGCAACGACTACGTCGGCAAGGGCCTGTCGGGCGGCAAGATCATCGTGCGGCCGAACCCGGCTTCGGGCATTACGCCTGAAGAGAGCATCATCGTCGGCAACACGGTGATGTACGGCGCGATTACCGGCGAGTGCTATTTCCGCGGCATCGCGGGTGAGCGCTTTGCGGTGCGCAACTCGGGCGCCTCCGCCGTCGTGGAAGGCACGGGCGACCACGGCTGTGAATACATGACGGGTGGCGTCGTCGTCGTGCTCGGTCCGACAGGACGCAACTTTGCCGCCGGCATGTCGGGCGGCATCGCCTACGTGCTGGACGAGGCCGGTGACTTCGAAGGCCGTCTCAACAAGGAGATGGTGCAGCTGGAGACGCTGGCTGCCGATCCCGGCACGCTGAAGAAGTTGGAACAGAGCAAAGGCGATGTCGCCGTCGGCCTGGAAAGCGTGATGGCCGACATGCGCGAAGGCGATGTGGAGCGGTTGCACGCGCTGATCACGCGGCACGCGCACTACACCAACTCGAAGACGGCACAGAAGATCCTGGCAAACTGGGCGGCTTACCTGCCGAAGTTCCGCAAGGTGATGCCGACGGAGTATCGCCGCGCGCTCGCCGACCTCGCCAAGGCGGCCGAGGCCGGATCGGTCGAGGAACCGAAGGCGAAACGGGCCTAAACAAAAGATCGAATGCGGGCGCACTCTGTCCGCGGGACAGACAGCGAAAGTCGAGAACGAGACGAGTATGGGCAAGCCGACCGGGTTTCTTGAGATTGATCGCGCCGACCGGAAGTACAAGCCGGTCGATGAGCGCGTGCAGCACTGGAAAGAATTCGTCGTACCGCTGGCCGAGCCGGAGGTGCGCGAGCAGGCCGCGCGCTGCATGGACTGCGGTATTCCGTATTGTCACAACGGCTGCCCGGTGAACAACCAGATCCCGGACTGGAACGACCTCGTCTATCACGCCGACTGGAAGGTCGCGGCCGACAACCTGCATTCCACGAACAACTTCCCCGAGGTGACGGGCCGCATCTGCCCGGCGCCGTGCGAGGCTTCGTGCACGCTCAACATCGACGACAAGCCGGTGACGATCAAAACGATCGAGTGCTCTATCGCCGATCGCGCGTGGGCCGAGGGTTGGATCGTGCCGTTGCCGCCAGAAACCAAGACCGGCAAAAAGATCGCCATCGTGGGTTCGGGCCCTGCGGGCCTCGCTGCCGCGCAGCAGCTCGGCCGCGCGGGCCATGACGTGCATGTCTACGAGAAGTCGCCGAAGCCAGGCGGGCTGCTCGTGTATGGCATTCCCGATTTCAAGATGGAAAAGGGTGTGATCGAGCGCCGCGTGAAGCAGATGGAAGCCGAGGGCGTGACGTTCCATTGCAACGTGCATGTCGGCCGCGACGTGACGGCGAAAGAGCTAGAAGCCACGCACGACGCGCTGCTGCTGGCCGGCGGCTCCGAACATCCGTTCGATTTCTTCGCCAAGTCTCCTGGCCGCGATCTCGACGGCATCCACTACGCCATGGATTTCCTGCCGCAGCAGAACCGCCGCAACGCGGGTGAGGCGCAGGCCAAGGACGCCCGCGAGATTTCCGCCAAGGGCAAGAATGTCATCGTCATCGGCGGCGGCGACACGGGATCGGACTGCATCGGCACGTCGATCCGGCAGGGCGCCAAGTCGGTGACGCAGCTTGAGATCATGCCGAAGCCGCCGGAGAAGGAAATGAAGGCGCTGTCGTGGCCGCACTGGCCGCTGAAGCTGCGCATCTCGTCCAGCCAGCAGGAAGGCGCCAAGACCGAGTTCTCGATCTCGACGACGGGCTTCAAAGGCAAGGACGGCCGGATCACCGCGCTGACGTATACGAAGCTCGACGCCAAGATGCAGCCGGTGGCCGGTACCGAGAGCGAATTCCCGGCGGACCTCGTGCTGTTTGCCATGGGTTTCGACGGGCCGATGGAAAACGACGTGGTGCCGGATCTTGGCCTCACCGTCGTGCCGCGGGGCCGTTTCAAGGGTCTCGACGCCAACGAGAAGGACTACAACGTCTCGGGCGCTGGCAAGAAGGTGTTCGCCGCCGGCGATATCCGCCGTGGCCAGTCGCTCGTCGTGTGGGCCATCCGCGAAGGCCGTCAGGCCGCGCATTCGATCGACAAGTTCCTGATGGGCAAGACGACGCTGCCGCGGTGATGCGGTTCTCAATCTCCGCCGGTTCGGCTTTTCCAGTAAGCCGGCCGCCTGTGGAGGTGCGCAATCGCCAGGATCACGGCATCGTCGTCCGACAGCACGTATATGATGGCGTATGGAAAGCGCTGCAGTCCGATTTGCCGGATGCCGTTAGCATACTTGACGGGCCAAGCTTGAGGGTAATCCCGAATAAGCGCGAGTGCACTTTCGACATCGTTCAGAAATTCGGTGCCGAGCCCGGGCTTCCGGCGATCGTAGAAGTCGCTCGCCGCAAACAGTTCTCGCTTTGCGGCGGAAACAACGCGGATGTTCACCGTTTCATGCGGTCGCGCGCTTCAGCCAAGACGGCGGCCGCGTCCTCGGAAGACAACTCGCCGCGCTCGTGGGCCTCAGCCCTTGCTAGTACTTCCTCAGTCCAATCGTTTGCAACGGATCGTGTCATTGGTTTCAAGCTATCCAAGAGCTCAGCGGCCAGCGCAGCCCGGTCTTTAGCCGAGAGCGCTTTTGCCTCTTCTAGAATTACCTGAACACGCTTGTTCATCGCAGCACCCACATTCGTCCGTCTTGAGCGTATCACGCAGGCTCACGTCGCAAAAGCCGGTCTGGCAGCGGCGGTATTGAAACTTATCCCCGCCCCGCGGGGGCCCGGCACAATCGCGAAGATTTTAATCCTCTCGCGACGGTGCCCCAATGGACAATTCGCCGAACCTCGTCCTGCCCTACATCCAAGCTGCGCAGGCGCAGAAACACATCACCCACAACGAAGCCATCCGGGCGCTCGATGCCATCGTGCAGATCAGCGTCGCCGACCGGGATCTGTCCGCGCCGCCGGGCTCGCCAACCGAGGGCAGCCGCTACCTAGTGGCGGCGGCACCTACCGGAGCGTGGTCGGGGCAGGCCGGAAAGATTGCCGCGTGGCAGGACGGGGGTTGGCTGTTCTACACGCCGAAGGCGGGTTGGCTCGCGTACGTCGCAGACGAAAGCATTCTCATTGCCTACAGCGGCAGCGCCTGGACCTCGGTTTCCGGTTCGTCGAGCGTGGCGTTGCTGGGCATCAATACAACGGCCGACACGACAAACCGGCTGAGCGTTTCAGCGACGGCCAGTCTGTTCAACCACGCGGGCAATGGACATCAAGCGAAGCTGAACAAGAACGCAGCGGGCGACACAGCCAGCTTCCTGTTCCAAACCGGATTCTCCGGCCGGGCGGAGATGGGGACGACGGGTGACGATGATTTTCACTTCAAGGTCAGCCCCGACGGCTCGACCTGGACTGAAGCTCTGACAATCAATCGCACGACCGGGTTGGCCAAGGGCCGCCAGGGCGGCGCAATCCCGTCGGTTGCCGCATCCCTCCTCACCGCGGATCTTGTGAAGGCCAACGTGGCCACTGCACAAGCCTGGTTCGGCACAGGCGACGACGAGTTCGCGTTGAGCGCGGGCACGGCATATGCGTTTGAGGGCGTGCTGTCGTTGAGCAGGGCTGCGGGCGCCACGTCGCATACGACGGCCATTCTGTTCGGCGGCACGGCCACGCTGACGAGCATCGGCTATCTCGCGCATGTTTCGAACCCGACGGGGAATGTCCTATCGGCGGCGCAGCAGATTTTCGGCTCGACGGCGACAGCACTCGTGGTAACGGCAGCCAATACGGCCGCTACAGAAAACGTGCATGTGCTGGTCAAGGGAATCGTTCGCAGTAATGCAGCGGGGACGTTCATCCCGCAGTTCATCTACAGCGCCGCTCCTGGTGGTGCGCCGACCGTGAGAGCGAACTCGTACTTTACGCTGTATCCCCTCGGCGGGAATGCGACCGGGCAAGTCGGCGCAGTTTCGTAACGTCAACGCGCCGTGCGGCGGTCTCTTCGCGAGCTGCCTGGCGCGCTGCCCGTTTCCAGCGCCGTTGCGGTATCTTCAGGCACGTCGAGGAGGGCTGCCGGCGGCGGCGGCGGTTCGGGCCGGGGCCAGGTGAAGTCGTCGGCACGGCCGCGGCGCGGCGGCAGGCGTTCGCCCTTGATGAAGACGCGATAGTACGGCGTCTGGACCGTCGACAGGCGCCGCTGCGCGCCGCCCGACGATCCTGCCGCGGGTGTAATCGAGTTCATGACGCTGAGGCCGCCCGGCAGCTGATCAAGCACCTGCTCGCCCATCTGAGACAGGCGTTCCGAACTTTCCTTGCGCGTCACGAGCGCAATGACCGATGCCGGAATGGGCGGGCGCACGATATCGACGGTGATGCTTTCTTCGCGGCCGCCTGCGCCGATGCTCTTCAGCACGATGCGGCCGTTATCGCCCTTCTGGTCTCCGCCCTGACTGCCGGCGGGCACAGCTGGCGCAGCAGCCGTCGCGTCGGCCGGCGTGCCCCCACCAGATGCAGCCGCGTCCTTCGCGGCCGCGGCGGCATCTTCTTCTGCTTTCTTTTGCGCCACGCGTTCCGGATTGATCTTGGCCTGCTCGTCTTCTGCGCCCGCGAGGGGAATGGCGCGTTCGCCCTTGGCTTGCGTCAGGTCGCGCTTCAGGTCGCGTTCGACGAAGTGGGCGAGCTTGCGATAGCCGGCCACCGTGAAATACACGCCGTCGCCATCTCGCAGCAGGCGCATCTTGCCGGTGACGTCCGGGCCGTAGGAGCTGTATTCGCCGGCCTCGTCGGCAAAGCCCGCGTAGGCGTCGATGTACTTCATGCCGTTGAGATAGATGCGGTCGCGCAGGATCTGGTTCATCATCTGCACGTCTTCGGCCATGTCGGCGCGACGCACGTTGGGCAGGCCCACCCAATAAACGGCGATGTTCTTGCGCTTGAGTGCCTTCATCACGCGGTCGGCGCGCGCGGCATACTCGGCTTTCCACTCCGGTGTGCCGAAGGTGGTGCGCTTGCCGGTGCCCTTCATCGAGACGCGGTCCCAGGCGCCCATCATGACGACGGCGATATGCGGCTGGCTTTGCCCCAGTTGCTCTTCGATCCCCTGCAGCTTCTCGGGGAAATCGGCGCGATTGAGCCCGTTGAGGGCAACGACCTTCTTGTCGATCTGCAGCCTGCTGTCGGTGCCCAGCGCATCGACGACGCCACCGAGCAGGCCATCCGCCAGGTCGTCACCCAGAACGATGAGCCGGTAGACGTCGCCTTGCGGAAACGGCGTGATGTAGCTGCCGGCACCGTCGTCCTGCGCGAACGCAGGGGAGGCTGCGGCTGCCACGAGAGCAAGCAACGCCAGCACCGCGTGCGCCACGCCGCGCCGCCGCCTGGTACCGGATGTCATGCGGTGAAATGGGCGCATGGCGTTGAGGCGTCTATCCTTCTCGATCTAGCAGGCTCTAGCGCGAAGCCGTCTGGCGTAAGTGCGACAGCACGTCGTCAGTTGGCCAGCAGTCAACCTTGATCTTAGCAGTTCGCTGGTAGCTACCGATGATTTTACGCGTATTCGAGCCGACTTTCCCGTCGATTTTCTCGACTTCGTAGCCCGCCGTCTTCAGGCGCGTCTGGATTTCCTGGATGGTCGCCGTTTTTTGCGGTGCCGGCTTGCCCCAGGGCGTCTCGAAATCTCCGCCGCCTGCAATTCGGTCGGCGAGGTGGCCGACGAACACGGCGTAAAGGTCTGACGTGTTGTAGCGCCGGATGACCTTGTAATTTTCGAGCACGAGGAAGGCTGGACCGTACCCACCGGCCGGCATCATCAGGTAGGCCTGGAGGGCAAGCTGGTCGCCGGACCACTTGCGGCCCGCGGCGCGGGTGAAGCCGAGTTTGGTCCACTCGGACAGCGGCCGGGCCTGCGTCGGCCCTTCCAAGGCGCAATCCGCGGTGGGCGGCACGCGCACCTCGTAGCCCCACGTCTGCCCGCGCACCCAGCCCTTGCCGTGCAGCTGGCGCGCGGCGGAGGCCAGCGCGTCCGGCACCGAGTTGAAGATGTCGACCTTGCCGTCGCCGTCCATGTCGTGAGTGTGGACGAAGTATTCGCTCGGCATGAACTGGGTCAGACCGAGCGCGCCGGCCCACGACGACTTCATCCGGGCTCGCGGAATGCCGACCTCGATCATCTTCAAGGCCATGACAAGTTCGTTGCGGAACATCTCCTTGCGGCGGCCATAGCAGGCGAGCGTGGCGAGAACCGTGACGGCGTCGTGGGGCAGTTTGTGTTGCCCGAAGGCGGTCTCGCGGCCCCAGATCGCCAGCACGGAATAGCGGTCGACGCCGAACTCCTGTTCGATCTTGCCCAGCGCGACGTCGTACTTGGCCGCCAGAGCGCGGCCCTGGCTCGCGAGGTTCATGATGTAGTCGCGCTTGATGTATTCGGACGGGGGCCGCGTGAACTCAGCCTGCCCTTTGTCGGACGCCTGCGAGCGGCCGGGCAGTTCGAGGTCGGGCAGTTTCAGGTCTGGCTGCAGGTTCGCCAGTTCCCGGTCAAACGTGGCGCGGCTGACGCCCTGGGCCTGCGCGTCCGGCCACAGGCCGTCGAGGAAGGCGCGGAAGGCGGCATCGGCGTGGGCGGCCGGTGCGCTTGCGCCCAAAATCGAGGCGAGCAGCACAATGAGTGCGGACAGGCGGCGTGACTGGATCACGTCTATGCTCCGGCTGATGGCGCGCGGGGTGCGCAACGGCTGTGTTCTAGCGCGTTGCTGTTCAAAATTCAGGGCGATTCTGCGGCGGCGGAGGCGCTTTTCGCTGTGTGCTGGCAGCTATTCAAACGCGGATCTGGCTACTAGGCTGGCGCATTGATGTGGAGGTGCCATGCGGTTGCTGATTGCGGGGTGGCAGGGGCAGGTGGCACGCGGCCTGGTGGAAATGGCTCCAGGTGCGCCGGACGTCACCGCGTGCACGGTGGGGCGGGCCGCCGTCGACATCTGCGAGGCCAAGACGATCGAACGGGCGATGGTGCAGACGCGACCGGATGTCGTGATCAATTCCGCCGCATACACGGCCGTCGACAAGGCGGAGAGCGACCAGGATCAGGCGTTTCGCATGAACCGGGATGGCGCCGGGGCGCTGGCCGCCGCGGCGGCACGGGCGGGCGTGCCGATCATCCACATTTCGACCGACTATGTGTTCGACGGCGGCAAGCCGACGCCTTATGTCGAGGATGATGCGACGCGGCCGATGACGGTGTTCGGCAAATCGAAGTTGGATGGGGAAAATGCGGTTCGGGCGGCGAACCCGCGGCACATCATTGTGCGCACAGCCTGGGTGCATAGCCCGGGCGGCAACAATTTTGTGCGACGCATGCTGCAGCTTGCGGGCGAGCAGCAAGAGTTGCGGGTAGTCGGCGATCAAACCGGCAATCCGACCTACGCCCCGCACCTGTGCAGCGCCATCCTGGAGATCGCGCGGCAGGTGAAGGGCAAGTCGGAGGATTTCGGCGCCTGGGGCGTCTACCACGCGGCCGGTACCGGGGTGACGACGTGGCATGGGCTTGCCAGCGAAGTCATGGCCGTGTCAGGCAAGCTTGGCGGACCGAGCGTGCCGGTGGCGGCAATCACAAGCGCGGAGTATCCGACGCCGGCGAAGCGGCCGGTAAACTCCGCGCTGGATTGCAGCAAACTGCGGAGCACGTTCGGCATCACGCTGCCTGATTGGCAGGAGGGCGCGCAGAGCTGCGTGAAGCGGCTGCTTGAGGCAAAGTAGCTAGGCTTGCTCGACGCTATGTAAGGCGGAGAGACAGGTGCTTACCTACGGCAGATGCCGCTTTCACTAACGTATCAAGCTGAATGCGGTCGTTGTTCGGGTCTAGCAACCTGCCGAGTTGCGTGGCGCTCGTCTTCATGCGGCGGGCCATCTCCGACTTCGAGATGTTCTGCGCGGTCATTTCATGTTCGATCTGAAGCGCAAGGGTGCGCTTGATGGCGGTCGCAGTGACCTCATCATAGATGCCTTCGTCACGCAGAAAGCTATCGAAGCTCTCCCCTATATGCGGATTGTTCTTACCGATGGCCCTGTACCTCCTTCATGCGCGCGGTTGCGAGTTTCAGTTCTTTTTCCGGCGTCTTCTGGGTCTTTTTGACGAAGCCATGTAAGAGCACCATCTGATGATCGATCAAGACGAAGAACACGCGGGCAATGCGGCCCGATGATATGTTCGAGCGGATTTCGTAGAGACCCTTGATGCCCTTCATCGGCGAGCATTTGGGCATGCCGACCGGCCAGCAGAATTCGAGCGTGGCGATGTCTTCGCCGATGGTTTTCCGGTCCGGCGGCGATAGCTCCACGAGCCACTCCCTCACAGGCCGCTTTCCCGTGCCGGTCACATAGAACGCGGCTTGCAAGATCTTCTGGGGCGAACTCATTCCTCATTCTTTACCTCAGAAGGTATACCTTGTGAGGTACGGCGTCAAGTTTCAACAGGCGATCAAAAGACGAACTATCAATCAGCCGCAACCGATCTGCCATTACGCGGCTTCCACCACCATCAGCAGATCCTTGGCGTCGATGATGTTGCCGGGGTTGACGAGGATCTCCTTGACGACGCCGTCGCGGGGCGCGCGCAGGGCGGTTTCCATCTTCATGGCTTCGAGCGTCATCAGGACGTCTCCCGCGCGGACACGCTGGCTGGTCTTGACGGCGACCGTCGAGACCGTGCCGGGGAACGGGGCCGCCAGATGCGCCTCGTTGCCCTCGTCGGCCTTGCGGCGCGCCTGCGTCTTGGCGGCGACCGAGCGGTTGGGCACCTTGATGACGCGCGGCTGACCGTTGAGTTCGAAGAAGACGCGAACCTGGCCCTCGTCGTCGGTCTCGCCCATCGTCTGCAACTGGATGACGAGCGTCTTGCCGGCTTCCAATTCCACGGTGATCTCGTCGCCCGGCTCCATGCCGTAGAAGAAGACTTTCGTCGGCAGCACGGAGACGGGACCGAACTTGCGCGAAATGGCGGCAAACTCGGTGAAGATGCGCGGGTACATCAGGTAGCTGGCGAGTTCCTGCTCCGTGATGCGGCGGCCGCACTTCTTCTCGGCTTCGGCGCGCACGGCAACGAGGTTGGCCGGTTCGAGCAAGGCACCGGGGCGGCCTTCGATCGGTTTCTCATCGCCCAGGACTTTGGCCTGCACGTCGGCCGGCCAGCCGCCAGGGGGCTGGCCCAACTCGCCGCGCATCATCTCGACCACGCTTGCCGGGAAGGCGACGTCGCGCGCGGGGTCCATGACGTCCTTGGCCGTGATGTTCTGGCTGACCATCATCAGCGCCATATCGCCGACGACCTTCGAGGATGGCGTGACCTTGATGATGTCGCCGAACATGTCGTTGGCTTCGCGATAGGAGCGGGCGACGTCTTCCCAGCGCGCTTCGAGGCCGAGGGCGCGAGCCTGTTCCTTCAGGTTCGTGAACTGGCCGCCCGGCATTTCATGCTGGTAGACTTCGGAGGCGCCGCTCTTCTGGTCGCTATCGAAGCCGGAGTAGCGGGCGCGAACGGCTTCCCAGTAGAACGAGATGCGGCGCACGGCGTCGGGATCGATGCCGGTGTCGCGTTCGGTGTGCCGCAAGGCTTCGACGAGCGAGCCCAGGCAGGGCTGCGACGTGGTGCCCGACATGGCGTCCATGGCAACGTCGACGGCATCGACGCCGGCATCGATGGCCGCCAGCAAGGAGGCGCCGGCCATGCCCGACGTATCGTGCGTGTGGAAGTGGATCGGAAGGTCGGTCGCGTCCTGGAGCGCCTTTACGAGCACGCGCGCGGCGGCCGGCTTCAGCAGCCCCGCCATGTCCTTGATACCGAGAATGTGGACGCCGGCCTGCTCCAGTTCCTTGGCGAGACCGACGTAGTATTTCAGATCGTATTTCGCGCGATCGGGATCAAGGATGTCGCCGGTATAGCAGATCGCGCCCTCGCACAGCTTGCCGTTGTCGAGGATCGCGTCGATCGAGACGCGCATCTGTTCGACCCAGTTCAGGCAGTCGAATACGCGGAACAGATCCATGCCCGCGGTGGCGGCCTGCTCGATGAAGTAGCGGACGACGTTATCGGGATAGGTGGTGTAGCCGACGCCGTTGGCGCCGCGCACCAGCATCTGCGTCATGATGTTGGGCACTGCCTCGCGGATCTCGGCCAGCCGCTCCCACGGATCTTCCGACAGGAAGCGCATGGCGACGTCGAAGGTGGCGCCGCCCCAGCACTCCAGCGAGAACAGCTGCGGGGTGCCGCGGCTGTAGGCGTCGGCCGCCGCGACGATGTCGAACGTGCGGCAGCGGGTGGCCAGCAGCGACTGGTGAGCATCGCGCATGGTCGTGTCGGTGAGGAGGACGCGCTTCTGGTCCTTCATCCAGGACGCGAACTTCTTCGGGCCGAGCTTGGCGAGAAGCTGGCGCGTGCCTTCGGCCGGTTCACGGCGGAACAGCGGCGGCGTCAAGGGCAACGACGAGACGGGCGGCTTGGAGCGGCCCTTGGTCTCGGGATGGCCGTTGACGGTGACGTCGGCGATCCAGGCGAGAAGCTTCGTGGCGCGGTCGCGGCGCTTGGTGAAGGCGAAAAGCTCGGGTGTTTCATCGATGAAGCGCGTCGTCGCCTCGTTGGCGCGGAATTTGGAATGCGCCAGCACGGCTTCGAGGAAGGGCAGATTGGTCGCGACGCCGCGGATGCGGTACTCCTCGAGCGCGCGGCGCATGCGGTCGATGGCTTCGCCGGACGTCGGCGCCCAGGCGGTCACCTTTTCCAGCATGGGATCGTAGAAGCGCGTGACGACGGCACCGGAATAGGCCGTGCCGCCGTCGACGCGAATGCCGAAGCCCATGGCACCGCGATAGGCGGTGATGCGGCCGTAGTCGGGCATGAAGTTGTTTTCGGGGTTCTCGGTCGTGATGCGGCACTGCAGGGCGTGGCCGTTGAGCGTGATCTGCTTTTGCGACGGGATCCCCGTCTCGCCCTTCTTGCCGATGCGGCCGCCCTCGGCGATGCGGATCTGCGCCTTGACGATGTCGAGGCCGGTGACGACCTCCGTCACGGTGTGTTCCACCTGGATGCGCGGGTTGACTTCGATGAAGTAGAACTTGCCGTCGTCGGCATCCATGAGGAATTCGACGGTGCCGGCGCCGATGTAATTCGTCGCCTTGCCAATCTTGATGGCGGCATCGCACAACAGCTGACGCTGGTCGCTGTCGAGATAGGGGGCCGGCGCGCGCTCGACGACCTTCTGGTTGCGGCGCTGGATGGTGCAATCGCGTTCGAACAAGTGGACGATGTTGCCCGCGCGATCGCCAAGGATCTGGACCTCGACGTGGCGGGCGCGGCGCACCAGCTTTTCAAGGTAGACGTCGTCCTTGCCGAACGCGGATTTGGCCTCTCGCTTGGCCGAGGTGACGCTATCGATGAGCGTGCTTTCGTCTTCGATGGGACGCATGCCGCGGCCGCCGCCACCCCACGACGCCTTGAGCATCACCGGGTAGCCGACTTTCTTGGCCAGTTCCTTGATCGTCTTGGGATCATCCGGCAGCGGGTCGGTCGCGGGCATGACCGGTACGTCGATCGAAATGGCGAGGTTGCGGGCGTCGACCTTGTTGCCCAGCGTGCGCAGCGTCTTGGGCTGCGGGCCGATGAAGATAATGCCGGCCTCGGCGCAGGCCTCGGCGAATTCGGGGCTTTCCGACAGGAAACCGTACCCGGGATGGATAGCGTCGGCCTTGGCGGACTTGGCGACGCGGATGATTTCGGGGATCGAGAGATACGATTCGAGCGGACCCAGCGGACGCTCCAGATGCGGTCCGCGGCCGATCAGATAGGCCTCATCAGACTTGAAGCGGTGGAGGGAGAGCTTGTCCTCTTCCGCGTAGACAGCAATCGTCTCGATGTCGAGTTCGGTCGCGGCGCGGAACACACGGATGGCGATCTCGGAGCGGTTGGCAACGAGGAGACGGCGAATGTTGGGCATAGGACCTTGGTCGTAGGAAAGCTGCGCTGGTCAAATCTTTAGACCAAAAGCCAGCCTACGGAAATCGCTCTGTTGCGGCAAAACTGCGCTTGTTCTGTCGTGCTTCTTACCGGAAAACCGCTGCACACTTTCCCGCAAGCACTCTGACTTGTTGCTACACGCCCACGTTCTCGGCACAAGTCGACGTTTCGCCCTTCACCCAGCCGCGAGCCGTCCACGACGGCTTGTCGTTGGGGTCGCTCTGAGCCTGCTCGACCGTGCGGGCGGCGAAATAGAACTCGAAACAGTTGTCGCTGACCTTGTGCACCCGGTAGCAGCCGCCGGAGGGGTCGATATCATAGATGGTGCAGAAGGTGCCGGCCTGCAGCGACCAGCGGCCTTGCGTCTCGCGCCTGTCGTCCTTGTAGTTCAGGTGGCCGTTGCCATCGTAGCGCTCGACGAACTTTGCGCCGTCGGAATAATGGCCCTCGATGGTCTTGCCGGAGAACGCCTGGTTGAGGGCGCTCTCGCTCATCCACGCCATATCGGACAGCGCCGAAACGGGAGCTGCCGCCAGAATGGTAAATGCCAGCCCTGCGCAGAACGAACGCGACATGAGATCCTCCGGCTGAGCCAAGGCGGGCTCCGGCCGGAATTGAGGCCGGCCGCCATGCGCAGACGTGGCACGCGATTGTGACGCGCGTTAGCCGCGTGGCGGCAGGGCAAAGAAGCCTTGAAAGCCGGGGCCGCGGCAGTTAAGTGTCCGCGCACACGTATATTGCGGTGCAGAGCCGCGTTTCGTCACCTCAACATTGGAAATCGACACATGGGCTACAAGGTCGCCGTCGTGGGCGCCACGGGCAACGTGGGCCGCGAAATGCTGAACGTTCTCGCCGAACGGAACTTCCCCGTCGACGAGATTTTTCCGATCGCTTCGCGCCGTTCGCTGGGCACAGAAGTCTCGTTTGGCGACCGGACGCTCAAGTGCCTGGCGCTCGACCAGTTCGATTTTTCGAAGGCCGACTTCTGCCTGATGTCGGCCGGCTCGACCGTGTCGAAGGAATGGTCGCCGCGCATCGGCGCCACGGGCTGCGTCGTGATCGATAACTCGTCGTGCTGGCGCTATGACCAGGACGTGCCGCTCGTCGTGCCGGAAGTGAACCCGGAAGCGATCCGCGGCTACACGAAGAAGAACATCATCGCCAATCCCAATTGCTCCACCGCACAGCTCGTGGTGGTGCTGAAGCCGCTGCACGACGCCGCTACGATCAAGCGCGTGGTCGTCTCAACGTACCAGTCGGTTTCGGGCGCGGGCAAGGAAGCGATGGACGAACTGTGGCAGCAGACCAAGGGCAAGTACGTGCCCGGCTCGGAAGTTGTCTCGTCAAAATTCCCCAAAGAGATCGCTTTCAACGTCATTCCTCAGATCGACGTCTTCATGGAAGACGGCTACACGAAAGAGGAATGGAAGATGCTGGCCGAGACCAAGAAGATCCTCGACCCGAAGATCAAGCTGACGGCCACCTGCGTGCGCGTGCCGGTGTTCGTCGGTCACTCCGAGGCGGTCACGATCGAGTTCGAGAAGCCGATCACGGCGGACGAAGCGCGCGAGATCCTGCGTGACGCGCCGGGCGTTGCCGTCGTCGACAAGCGCGAGGCCGGCGGCTACGTGACGCCGATCGAGGCCGCCGGAGAGTTCGACACCTACGTCAGCCGGATCCGCGAGGACAACACGGTCGAGAACGGCCTGGTGCTGTGGTGCGTGTCCGACAACCTTCTGAAGGGCGCTGCGCTGAATACGGTGCAGATCGCCGAGACGATGATCAGCCAGAAGCTGGTGAAATCGGCGGCTTAAGATCTCCTTGGGCTGGCTCAAACAAAAAGGGCCCTCGCGACAAGCGTCGCGAGGGCCTTTTGTGTGAGTAGCACCAGGAGAGGGCGCTTTACTTGATGATCTTCTCCTGCGGCTCAACAGTGCCGAGAGCCTCGACGATCATGTTGAGATCCTGCATGAAGCGGTCGCGCTGCTGCTGGCCGGGAAGAACCGTCAGAATGCGCTCGTCGACCCGCTTGGCGACAGGATCGGCGGCCTTCAATGCCTTCCAGCCTTCGTCCGTCAACTTGACGGCATAGGCGCGGGCATCTTCCTTGGTGCGGCGGCGCTGCAGCAAGCCCTTCTTGAGCATGCGGCGGACGATATCAGCCAGCGTCGAGCGATCGATGCCGGTCTTTTCGACCAGATGCGTCTGGCTCAAGCCTTCGTTCAGGGAAACCGTCAGCAGCACTGCGTACTGACGAGGTGTGAGGTCGCCGCCACCCATCTCCGTTTGGAAAATATCTCCGGCGCACTGGCCGGCACGATGAAGAAGATGGATCGGTGACTTTTCAAGGCGTGCGGTGGGAGCGTCGCGCGGGGTATCTCGTACCATGACGGGCTCAGACTTTCTCTGCTCTTCCAATTGACAAGGCGCCGACGGACAGTAGGTGAAGGCCGTAGCACTAATTGTGTGCCGCCGACGAATAGTATTTACCGAGCGGGAAAATACGGTTTTTACAGCCGTAGTCTACAAAAAAATCGCAATAATTCTGAAGCACAGCTTAAATGAAGTATAGATACTATATAGTATATAGTAGTTGTCGTTCAGTTTTGCATTTCAAAAATGTCGAGCCTTATTTCTCTATTAGTTCGAACCGTTTAAGCAAACCGATCTGGGAAATCGCGAACACCAGAGTCAGCGGCAAAATGCCAAACGCCTTGAATGCAACCCACGCATCATTCGACATCGTCCTCCAAACTATTTCGTTGAGGATTGCCAGCACGACAAAGAAACAGGCCCAGCGGAAGGTCAGCTTACGCCAGCCTTCGTCTGACAATCGAAATTCCTCGCCGAACAGATGCCGTAAAAGTGAGCGATTCATCGCCAATCCGCCGAACAAAATTGCAGCGAATAGGGTGTTTACGATGGTCGGCTTGAGCTTGATGAAAACGTCGTCGTGGAGATAGAGCGTCAGGCCGCCGAAAACGACGACGAAGAAGCCTGAAACGAGCGGCATGATTGGCACGCGGCCAAATAGGAGACGCGAGGCCACGAGGGAGATCAGGGTTGCCCCGACGAACAGAGCCGTTCCCCAGTAGATACCTTTCATGGCGTTGGTGATGAAGAACACCAGCAGCGGGCCGAACTCCACGAACAGCTTAAGAAGCTGATTGGCGGCCTGGGGCTCGCTGGCGGGGCGCGTTTCGTCTGAGCTGCTGGTCATGTTCGGCCTGTTCTTCTGTATCGGCAGGTCTGCCTGCCTGCTCAATCTGTGCTTGGGCTTGCCCGGCAGGGAGGCGATCAGGCGCGCAAATCTGCGCGAGTGACATCCGTGCCTGGATCCGGCTGCGCCCGCGTGTCGGTAGCGCGCGGCGCCGGTCAGGATCGGTTCGGCCGCAAGCGCTGGATCTGGGATCTGATGGCGGTGCATCCAGCGTGTGAGCAACCAGGCGTAAAGGCCGCTGAGGGGCATGATGAAGGCGATCTTGAAGAGGATCCAGATGTTGATCCCGTCCATTGCGTAACCGAAGACGTTGTAGATCTGGTCGTCGGCGAACGTGCGGCGTACCACTTCGTTAGCCACCGCAGTGAAGACGAAGAACCATGCGAAACTGCGCGTGAAGGTGTCCCAGCCTTCCTTGGTGTAGTGGAACGTCTTCTCGAAGACGTACTTGAAGAAGTTGCGATCGAGCTTGAGACCGAGGAACAGGAACCCGGCAAACATCGCGTTGAAGATGGTGACCTTGATCTGCACCCACATCGGATTGCCGGTAATCAGCGTCAGCGCGCCGAAGACGATCGTGACCGAGGACGCGATCAGCGGAAAGACCGGCAGCCGCTTCAACACGAGGAGCATGGCGCCGATCGCCACGACCGTGGAGATCATCAACGCCCAGGTACCGGCCGCGATGCCGTACATCGCGTTCACGACGAACATCGTGACGAGCGGACCGAACTCGCTCAGGATGTTGACGGTTTGCTCGGCGTTAAAAGGATAGATCCGCTTGCGCACGCTCATCTCGGGGACGTCATCCTGTTTTTGTGGCGCCACTGCGACTGTGTGAGGGCGCGTTTTGGGCTGAAGGGTTGTGCGATTGCTGCCACCTTGTTCTAGCGGCCGGCGATTGCTTTCGCGAACTCCTTTGCCTCGAACGGTTGAAAATCATCGATACCCTCGCCCACGCCGATGGCGTGAACAGGTATCGCGTGCTTGGCAGCGATCGCCACGAGGATGCCGCCACGTGCCGTGCCGTCCAGTTTCGTCATCACGAGACCGGTGACACCGGCTGTCGCCTTGAAGGCTTCAACCTGCATCATGGCGTTTTGTCCCGTCGTCGCATCGAGCACGAGTAGAACGTCGTGCGGGGCGGTCGGATCCAGCTTGCGCAGGACGCGTACGACCTTTTGCAGCTCCTCCATCAGGACCGCCTTGTTTTGCAGGCGGCCTGCAGTGTCTAGCAGCAGAACGTCGTGACCACCGGCCTGTGCCGCCTGTAGAGCGGTGTAGGACAGACTGGCGGCATCCGAACCCACGGCGCTGGCGATGACGGGCGCGCCGGTGCGTTCGCCCCAGATCTTCAGCTGATCGATGGCTGCAGCGCGGAACGTGTCGCCAGCGGCAAGCATCACCGATTTGCCCTCGCTTTTGAGGCGGGCGGAAAGCTTGCCGATGGTCGTCGTCTTGCCGGTGCCATTGACGCCGACCACGAGCACCACGTGCGGTTTGTGCTCGCCGTCGATCCGCAACGGCTTGGCGACGGGAGCCAGCACGCGTTCGACTTCCTGGGCGAGCACGTCGCGCACTTCTTCGGGAGCGATCTCCTTGTCGAAGCGGCCCTTGCGCAGCGCCGCCGTGATCCGCGAGGACGTCTCGACGCCGAGGTCGGCACCGATCAGCAGGTCCTCAAGCTCTTCCAACATCTCGTCGTCGAGCTTGCGCTTCGTGAAGAGGCCGGTGATGCCGGTTGTCAGGCGTGACGATGTCTTGGTCAGGCCATCACTGAGGCGCTTGAACCAGCCCTTCTTTTCGGCCGGGGGCGTGGCCTCGGCGACGGCTGGAGACGGTGCAGGCTGCGGCTCGGTTGCGACATGCGCCGGTGGTGCGACCGATTCCGGCGGGGTGGCAGCCGTTTCGGCTGGCGGCGGCGTTGCGGCGGGCTCGCCGGGCTGCTCGATGGTTTCAGCCTTGTTGCCGAACAAGCGGCCCATCAGGCTTTTCTTGGGTTGAGATCCGCTCACGCCGCGGCCTCATGCGCCGATGCCAGCACGGCCGTCAAACGGCGCCCGTCGTTGCCAGTGACGCGAGCCCGCACGAGCGCGCCCTTGCCCGGATGCTGAGCGGCAAGTTTGACTTCGGCGAAGTGCGGCGTGCGCCCGACATCACCGCCCTCCATCAGCAGCTCGACTTCGGTACCGTGGCGCGAGGCGAGATAGCCGGCGATGATGGCATCGCTCTTTGTGCGCAGACGGGCCGCGCGCTCCTTGATGAGCGGGCGCGCCACTTGCGGCATGCGCGCCGCCGGCGTGCCCTTGCGCGGTGAAAAGGGGAAGACGTGCAAGTACGTCAGTTCGCATTCGTCGACGAGGCGCAGAGTATTTGCAAACATGTCTTCCGTTTCGGTTGGAAAGCCCGCGATGAGGTCGGCACCGAAAACGACGTCGGGGCGCAAGCGGCGGACCTGCGTGCAAAACGCTATTGCATCGGCGCGCAGATGACGGCGCTTCATGCGTTTCAAGGTGAGATCGTCGCCGGCCTGCATCGACAGGTGAAGGTAGGGCATCAGGCGCTGCTCTTGCGCCAGCGCGTCGAGCAGATGCTTGTCGGCCTCGACCTGATCTATCGACGACAAGCGCAGGCGATCGAGCCGTGGCACGTGACGCAGAACCTGCCGCACAAGGCGGCCCAGGGTCGGCGTGCCTGGCAGATCGCACCCGTATGACGTGATGTCGACGCCGGTCAGCACGATCTCGCGATAGCCGGCGTCAACCAAGCGCTCGACCTGCGAGACGATCTCTCCGGCGGGGACGGAGCGAGACGGGCCGCGCCCATACGGAATGATGCAAAAGGTGCAACGATGGTCGCAGCCGTTCTGGATCTGGACATAGGCGCGCGTGTTGGTGCCGAAGCCGTCGAGCATGTGCGGGGCCGTGTCGCGCACGCTCATGATGTCGTTGACCGCGACGCGCTCGGAGCCCTCGAGGGAAAGCGATTGGAATGTTTCGGCCAGCATTTTCTCTTTATTGCCGACGACGTGATCGACCTCTGCCATGCCGGCAAAGCGTTCCGGTTCGATTTGCGCGGCACAACCGGTGACGATGATGCGGGCACCTGGGCGTTCGCGGCGCGTGCGGCGGATCGTTTGCGCGGCGCGACGCACGGCTTCGCCGGTTACCGCGCACGTGTTGATGATCACGCACTCGCCGAGGTTGGCGGTTTCCGCATGGCGGCGCATCACCTCGGATTCGTAGGCGTTGAGGCGGCACCCTAGCGTGATGACAACGGGCTCGGACATATTCCTGGCGATCAAACGGCCGAATGTTCGGCCGGCGGGTTCTAGCTTTCAACCGGCCAAAGCCGGCCGGCGCGATCACGTGGCCGAGTTTCGGCCGGCGGCAACGTGGTGCTTGTTAGCGGACTGCCAAGCCCGCCGCTAGAGCGCTGCGGCAGGATGGCCCGTCAGAGAGACGCGATCCTCATACTCGACTTCGACCGGCCCCGTCTTGAGAATGCGGTTGTTGGATGTCCATTCGATGATTAGCGGCCCGCCAGGCACGTTTACCGTGACCTTCCGGCCCGTCATGCGCTTGCGGGCAGCCGATACCGCCACGGCGCAGGCGGCCGTGCCGCAGGCCCGCGTGAGGCCAGCGCCCCGCTCCCACGTGCGCACCCGGATTGCCTCGGGCGATATTACCTGGGCCAGCGAGATGTTGGCGCGCTCCGGGAACAGCGGGTGATGCTCAAGCATGGGGCCAAAGCGGCCCAAATCATAGTTTTCAGGGCTGTCGTCGACCCAAAAAATCGCGTGCGGGTTGCCGACGTTCACGACCGACGGCGAATGCAGGATCGGGGCGTCGATCGGGCCGATCTGAAGCTCGATGCCGCGCGTGTCGTGGAACGGTTCGGACAATGGAATCTCGTTCCAGGCAAAATGGGGTTCGCCCATATCGACCGTGATATGGCCGATGTCGGTGACTTTGGTCTGCAGGATGCCAGCCCTGGTTTCGAACTGAAGGTCGATGCGGCCGGTCTTCTGCGCCTCAAGCCAAGCGATGCAGCGCGTACCATTGCCACACGCGGAGCTTTCCGAACCGTCCGTGTTGTAGATCCGCACAAAAGCGCTGGTGCCTGGCGTGCGCGGATCGTGGAGCGCCATCAGCTGGTCGAATCCAGAGCGCGGCGCCTCCGCAATGGCGCGCGCTTCTTCGGACCGCAACATCCTGGTGGTGCCGCGAAAATCCATGACGACGATCTCGTTGCCGAGGCCGTTCATGCGCACGAAGGGGATGTCTGAAGGTCCGCTCATGCGCCCATATATGGCGAGCGGGTTGAAAAAGTCATCTGGCTTGGGAGAGTTGGCGCCTGAGGGATCTGCGGCTTCAGCGCTGGCATCGCCGCGCGCCAGACCTACATGTCACCCGTGCCGAACAACTCAAAGCCGAGGTTCTGATGCTGCGCCCTGCGATTGCCGCCCTGTCCACCCTGCTTCTTGTGAGCCCCGCGGCGGCCGAACAGACGAATGCGCCCGCGCCCGCCACGCCCAGCAAAGTCAAAGTCGAAACGATCGCCGAGGGCTTGGCGAACCCGTGGGCATTGCAGTTCCTGCCAGACGGCCGGGCGCTGATTACGGAAAAGCCGGGCACGCTGCGGATCGTCGGCAAGGACGGCAGCAAGTCCGATGCGATCGCGGGACCGCCGAAGGTTGTTGATATCGACCAGGGCGGACTGCTCGACGTGAGACTGGCGCCGGATTTCGGCACGAGCGGCACGATCTACCTCTCCTATGCGGAGGCGCGCGATGGCAACAAGAATGGCACCAGCGTTGCCAGCGCCAAGCTCGTTCTCGACGGCAAAGGCGGCAAGCTGGACGACGTGAAGGTGATTTTCCGCCAGGAGCCGGCATATGCCAGCGGCTATCACTTCGGTTCGCGTATCGTGATCGCCAATGACGGCACGCTGTTCGTGACGCTGGGCGAACGCAACTTCCTGCGGGCCGAAGCGCAGAACCCCGCCAACCACATCGGCAAGGTGGTGCACATCAATGCCGACGGGTCGCCGGCGGACAATAACCCCAAGCTGCCCGGCTGGGCGCCAGAAGTCTGGTCAATCGGGCACCGCAACGTCCAGGGCGCCGCGCTCGATCCGGCAACGGGCGAACTGTGGACCGTCGAGCACGGCGCGAAAGGCGGCGATGAGCTCAACACGCCGAAGGCAGGCAAGAACTACGGCTGGCCGATCATCACCTACGGCGTCGATTACTCCGGCGCCAAGATCGGCGAGGGCAAGGCGAAAGACGGCATGGAGCAGGCGGTCTACTACTGGGTGCCATCCATCGCGACATCGGGGCTGACGTTCTACACGGGCGACCTTTTTCCCGAGTGGAAGGGCAACCTGTTCGTGGGCGGCCTCAAGGCCACGCAGCTGCAGCGGCTGGTGCTCAAGGATGGCGCGGTCGTTGCCGCCGAGGTCTTGCTGAAAGACCAAGGCGATCGCATTCGCGACGTGCGGCAGGGGCCGGATGGCGCGCTCTGGGTCTTGACCGATGACCAGGACGGCAAGCTGCTGCGGTTGTCGCCGGGCTAGCGGAGCGCTCGAGCTTTACCGGCCCATTCCGCCGCCGCTCGAGGCACCCGGCATCTGCTGGTTCTGTTCTTTCTCTTTCGGTTTTGCCACCGAGTAGACGCTGGCCTTCTCGTCGTGGCCGAGCTGGCAATCGTTGTTCTTGTCGAGCAGTGTGAAGGCCTGGTTCTTCTTGCCCGTCAGCTCGTCCAGCGAAACTTTGCCGTCGTTGTTGGCGTCGTAGTAGTCGTGGCTGGCTGTGACGAACAGCTTGTCGGTGTTCGTCATGCCGGTCCATTCCTGCAGCGTCAGGGAGCCGTCCTTGTCGGCGTCGGCATCGCGGAAGATTTCGCCCGCATACTGTTTCCACTCGTCGCAGGTGATGGTGCCGTCCTTGTTCATGTCCCACGTACTGGACGCGGTCAGGAAGGTCATGTCGAAGTCAGACGTACCTTGCGAAAATGGGTTGGACAGGCCGCCCCCGCCGCCCAATGGCGAGCCGCCACATGCAGCCAGACCGGCCGCGCTGGCCGTCATCAGGCACAGGCCTAGCGCGCGCGTGCGCGTTGCCTTGAGCATGCAGTTCTCCTCCCGGTTCTTATTTCCTGCGGCAATGCCGCTGCGTGTCCCCGCGAGTTAACACAGCAGTGAAATGAGGCAAATCGCTGCTATTGCGGCCTCCACGGCTATTTTGCAGCAGTGGGGACGGCCAAATGGCCACAGATCCGGGCCTTTGCACCCCAAAACCGGGGCCAAGCAGCGGTTGACAGCGCCCGAGCCTTTTGGGATGGTCCGCGCGAAATCCGGCCCGTGAACGACGAGCCGCCGCCCCGCCAGGCCCAGGCTTTAAGCCAAGGTCGAGCGGAGAGGTCAACACCCGACAGCGCGATGCGCCCTCGGGTGCGTTTGTCGTTTGCATGTACGGCACCACATGAGCGGGCCCTGCAGTTGGGCCCAAACAGGATGGTTTGATGTTTCAATCGCTGAGCGATCGCCTTTCAGGCGTGCTCGACAAACTGACTCGCCGCGGCGCGCTGACCGAAAGCGACGTCAGCGAAGCCATGCGCGAAGTGCGTCGCGCACTGCTCGAAGCCGACGTCGCGCTCGATGTCGTGAAGGATTTCACCGAGAAGGTGAAGGCCAAGGCCATCGGCCAGGACGTCGTGAAGTCGGTCACGCCGGGGCAAATGGTCGTCAAGATCGTCCACGACGAGCTGACAGCCATGCTGGGCTCGGACGCCGAGCCGATCGATCTCGTCGCAACGCCGCCGGTCGCGATCCTGATGGTGGGCCTGCAGGGCTCGGGCAAGACGACCACGACGGCGAAGATCGCCTGGCGGCTTGCCAATCGCGACAAGAAAAAAGTGCTGATGGCCTCGCTCGACACGCGGCGGCCTGCGGCACAGGAACAGCTGCGGGTGCTGGGCGAGCAGACGAACACGCCGACGCTGCCGATCGTTGCGGGGCAGACGCCGCAGCAGATTGCCAAGCGGGCGATGGAAGCGGGCCGGCTCGGCGGCTATGACGTCGTGCTGCTCGACACGGCCGGCCGCGTCACGATCGACGAAGAACTGATGGACGAGGTGGCCGAGGTCAAAGCCGGCACCAGCCCGCACGAAGTGCTGCTCGTGGCCGACAGCTTGACGGGCCAGGATGCCGTGGCCACGGCCAAGGCGTTCGACGGGCGCGTTGGCATTACCGGCATCGTGCTGACACGCGCTGACGGCGACGGCCGCGGCGGCGCGGCACTCTCGATGCGCGCGGTAACGGGCAAGCCGATCAAGCTGCTTGGCGTCGGTGAAAAGTGGGACGCGCTGGAGGATTTCCATCCCTCACGCGTCGCCAGCCGCATCCTCGGCATGGGCGACGTCGTCTCGCTGGTCGAAAAAGCCGCCCAGAACATCGACATCGAAAAGGCGACAGCGATCGCCCAGAAGATGAAGAAGGGCGAGTTCGATCTCGACGATCTGGCCGAGCAGTTGAAGCAGATGCAGCGCATCGGCGGCATGTCCGGGATGATGAGCATGCTTCCCGGCATGGGGAAGATCAAATCGCAGATCGCCGATGCCCGGCTCGACGACGGAATTCTGAAGCGTCAGCACGCCATCATCACGTCGATGACCGCGAAGGAGCGGCGCGCACCGAAAATTCTCGACGGCAAGCGGAAGCGGCGCATCGCTGCCGGCTCGGGTACGCGCGTCGAAGAGGTCAACAAGCTCATCAAGATGCATCGGCAGATGGCCGACATGATGAAGTCGATGGGCAAGAACAAGGGCCTCATGTCGCGCATGATGGGCGGCGGGGGCGCGGCTCCGAGCCAGGACGAAATGGCTCGCATGCAGGAAGAACTGGCGAAGATGGATCCCAAGGCGCTGCAGCAGCTGCCTGGCGATCTCAAGGATGCCCTGCCCAAAGGTCTACAGGGCCTGGGCAGCCAAGGCGCCCTGACGAAACTCCCTGGGCTCGGCAGCGGATTGCCTGGCCTGGGCGGTCCACGTTTTCCGGGGCTACCCGGTCGGAAGAAATAGCAAATCACACCAAATCAAATCACCTGAAAGGAACACGTCATGTCAGCCAAAATTCGCCTGTCTCGCGGTGGTGCCAAGAAGCGCCCCTACTACTACATCGTGGTCGCCCACTCCGCCTCGCCGCGCGATGGCCGCTACATCGAGCAAATCGGCACGTTTGATCCGATGCTGAAGAAAGACAACCCGGAGCGCGTGCGTCTCAAGGAAGATCGCGCCAAGCATTGGCTTTCGGTCGGCGCACAGCCGACGGACCGCGTTGCGCGCTTTCTCGATGCGGCTGGCCTGATGAAGCGCAAGGCTTCGAACAACCCCGAGAAGTCCAAGCCGAAGAAGAAGGCACAGGAACGCACGGCTGCTGCCGAAGCGAAAGCAAAGGAATCAGCTGGCGCCGCAGCTGACGCGAGCTAAAACAAGTCAAAACGCCCTGCCCGTACCCAGATTTCTTGTTTTTGAAATTTATGGGCGGGGCGTATATTTTAGCCTTCATTTTGCATAATGATAAACCGTATAGCGATCAAAAAAACGCGTGCATCGCGGTGCAGTTCATGTTTGCTGCTTCAACAGATATAGGAGTTAAGCACCATATAGCGCATTAAGGTCTCGCCGTGCTGTTGATCCCTAAACCGCAGACGTCCCCTGCCGCCGTGGCACTTTGGAGCAAACGAGCTCACGCGCTCCGTGCCGGGACACATCTCTTGACTGACAAACCTGACCGCGAACACTGGTCAGATCGAGAGTTGCGCATCTGGCGCTATGCCACTGCAATTAGCAGGCGGCTGGACAAACTGCAGTAGCGCATTTCGTCCTTCGGTTGCATCCCAGCTATTCGTTCAACCTAATGTTAAAGGTCGGGCGTTTTAATCAGGCTATGCAGCCAGCGCTCGCAGATGGCATCTATAGTTTGGATTACCGTACCGCCACCGGCGATGCGGTTTTTGCAAATGGATTGGCCATCGTGAGAAACAACGAAATTCTCGGCTCCGACCCTGCGGGCGGGCTTTTCAAAGGGCAATATCTGCCCGGCGACGATCGGCGCCCCGGCGCCTTCGAGGGGTATATTGCCCTGCCCCCCAATGGCGAGCTGATTACGGGGCTTCGCGCCGGTCCCGAGGGGCTGGATATCGCCTTGCGCGGCGTGTCGACAGTAAGCGATACCGCGCTTGGCTTCCTGGTCGAGGTGGCGGGGCAGATTGTCAGCGTCGACGTCGCCTATGTCGGACCGCTACCGGCCGCGGGTTCTCCGTCACGATGAGCAAGTCCGAACGCGTGCTTCTCGGTGAAATCACGGGGGTTCACGGCATCAAGGGTGAAGTCGTCATTCGCTCGTACGCCGCCGATCCCGGGGACATTGCAGCCTACGGGAGCCTGCAGGACGCGGCCGGAACAAAGACCTACGACATCATCCCGGTCCGCGCCGGGCCCAAAGGGGTCGTTGCGCGCGTTGCGGGCATCGAGGACAGGACTTCGGCCGAACGGTTGCGGGGCACCAAGCTCTATGTCGACCGGTCTGCATTGCCAGCTCCCGACGACGACTCGTTCTATTTCACGGATTTGATCGGGCTCAAGGTCATCGGTGGCGAGGGCAACGCCTTCGGACGGATATCCGCGGTCCACAATTTCGGCGCGGGCGACATCATCGAAGTCGTGATCGACGGCACGCCCGGCAGCGAACTGGTGCCATTTGCCGACGCCTACGTTCCGGAAGTGAATATCGCTGAAGGGTGGGTGCGCGTCCTGCTGCCTGCCAGCACCGGTGAAGAAGACGCCCCGACAGAGCCAGCAGAACCATCGGCGGACGATGAGCAAGAAAAGGGCGAGTGAGACCACGGTCTCACTCGCCCATATTTCTCGCGCCTGGATTGCTCAGCAGGCTTCGGCGAAGGGGAACTCGCTTTGGGCGGCCGGCGGGTTTGCCGACGGGAAGGCGATGATGTTGGTTGATCCATCGACATCGATGCCGGGGCGGCGCTTACGGAACCAGCGCAGCGACGTGTTCATCAACACGGCCTCGTCCTTCACGGCCTGGATCAGAAGCCCATCGTTGTCGTCGAGCAGGCCCCAGAGGCCGGAGGCGATGGTCTCCTCGGCTTCCTCGGAACGAACGTACCAGGTCTGCTCCAGAGGGCGTGCCCAGCTGGTGCCGAGCGTCATGATGGCCTGGGCGACGACGTGCTTGTCGAGGTGCGGCTTGGCGAGATCGTAGGAGATGAGGTAGGTGCGCATTGGGGGTCTCCGCGGGCTGAATTTGGGGCACGAAGCTCAGGGGGATGCGAGCGAGAACATACAAAGAACATGCCTGAACTCGTTTTGGTGAGTCTAGTATCAGTTCCATTTTTGTTCACGGCGTGGAGCAAGTGCGGAGAGATGTTGTCCGTGGTTGCCGAGGACACCCCGGAAATTATCCAATCGGTTCGAAAAAGCTCAATTGCCCGGGATCCGGCGTGTGGGAAATGCGGCGGTGGGGGCCACAATCGACCCTATCCAGCAAGGTTGGATAGCGAACCGAAAACAACGCCAGCGCCTTGTCCCGCGAGCCCGCAAATCGGCTTTCCTCCCAAACTTCGTAGAGCCGGCGGGGATCGCAGCCGTAGCGGCGGATCAGGTCGACGCGGCGAATGCGCAGCCAACGTGCGATCCAGATATCGATGGCATCCGTCTCCGTCAGGCGCCGCTGCGGGCGGCCCGTTGCCCGGCGGGGTGTCGCGCCCTCCTCGCTTCCTGAACTCAACACGGCATACTCGCTGATGGTTATGGGTGCTCGACTACGGACCTGGGCCCTTGACGCAAGCCCCGAAAGGCGATTGATCGCTCGCAATCGTAGCAATCTGATGGCCCGCTTTTGTTCCGGGTCCCGCCAAGGCGTCTCTTACTTGATCCTGTTTCCTGCCATCGACCTCAAAGACGGCCAGTGCGTTCGCCTCAAGCTCGGCGAGATGAGTGAAGCGACGGTCTTCAACGACGATCCTGCCGCGCAGGCGCGCGCCTTCCAGGATCAGGGGTTTCAGTATCTCCACATCGTCGATCTGAACGGGGCGTTCGCGGGCAAGCCCGCCAATGCGCCAGCGGTCGAGGCCATCCTGCGCGCGATCACCATTCCGGCGCAGCTGGGCGGCGGAATTCGCGATCTCGCAACGATCGAGACCTGGCTCGACAAGGGTATTCGCCGGGTCATCCTGGGTACGATCGCGGTCCGCGACCCTGGGCTCGTCCGCGAAGCCTGCGCGAAGTTTCCGGGCAGGGTCGCCGTCGGCATCGACGCGCGCGGCGGCAAGGTTGCAGTCGAAGGCTGGGCGGAAACGAGCGAACTGACAGCCATCGAAATGGCCCGCCGCTTCGAAGACGCGGGTGTCGCCGCCATCATTTACACCGACATCGACCGTGACGGCGTGCTGAAGGGGCTGAACCTGCCCGCAACGGTGGACCTGGCGCAAGCAACGCGCATTCCGGTCATCGCCTCGGGCGGCCTTGCGTCGATGGACGACATCGAAGCGCTGATGCGTCCGGAAAACCGCATCCTGGAGGGCGCCATCTCCGGCCGCGCGCTGTACGATGGGCGCATCGATCCGGCAGAAGCCCTGCGCGCGCTGGCGCGGGCATGATCCCTCGTCAGTGAGCCCGACATGCTGAAGAACCGCATCATTCCCTGTCTCGACGTCAAGGACGGCCGCGTCGTCAAAGGCGTGAACTTCGTCGGGCTGATCGATGCCGGCGATCCTGTCGAGGCTGCGGCCGCCTATGACGCAGCTGGTGCCGACGAGCTCTGCTTCCTCGACATCACGGCGAGCCACGAAAATCGTGACACGATCTTCGACATCGTGGAGCGCACGGCCGAACGCTGCTTCATGCCGCTAACGGTTGGTGGAGGCGTGCGCAGCGTCGACGACATCCGCAAGCTGCTGGAAGCGGGTGCTGACAAGGTCTCGATCAACACCGCGGCCGTCACGCGCCGGGAGTTCGTGCGCGAAGGCTCGGAGAAGTTCGGGGCGCAATGCATCGTCGTCGCCATCGACGCCAAAAAAGTTTCAGCGGCCGGCGAGGCCGATCGATGGGAGATCTTCACCCACGGCGGGCGCAAGCCGACGGGGCTCGACGCGATCGGCCTTGCACGCGAAGTCGTGGCCCTGGGCGCGGGAGAATTGCTGCTGACGTCGATGGATCGCGACGGCACCAAGGCCGGGTTCGACATCGCGTTGACGCGGGCCGTGGCCGATGCGGTGCCGGTGCCGGTGATCGCCTCGGGCGGGGTCGGCAATCTCGATCATCTCGTGGACGGGATCGTCAGCGGGCACGCCAGCGCGGTGCTGGCCGCCTCGATCTTCCATTTCGGCACCTACACGATCGGCGAGGCGAAGGCGCACATGGCCGCCGCTGGCGTACCGATGCGGATGGACTAGCGGTTTTTCCGGAAGCGCTCAGGGTTCATCGCGCTTCTTGCCGGAAAACCGCTTCACACTTTTCCGGAAGCGCTCAGGCCGCGCAGCTTTTGTATTCCCGGGCGGTAGTCGCTGGGAGACATGCCGTAGGCCCGCTTGAAACGCCGGCCGAAGTGCGAGGGGTCGGAAAAACCCCACGATAGCGCAATGTCGGTGATCGACCGGTGCAGTTGATCGGGATCGCCGAGGAGACGGCGGCATTCCTCCAGCCGCCTGTCGAGGATGTAGCGAGCCACCGACGTCCCCTGCTCTGACAGCAACTGACTGGCGTAGCGCACGCTGATGCCGGCTGCCTTGGCAACGTGACCGGCATTCAGGCCCGCATCACTCAAATTCTTGTCGATAGCGGCTCGCAAGGCGGCCAAGCCGGTTTCCTTCGCCGAAGACAACACGGCGCGTGCCTCCGTCGTTTCCGCAAGCAGCGCCATGGCGAACAGGTCGAGCGCATGATTTGCTATGCTGGCGGCGGCGCTCTCCTGGGCGATGGGAAGGCGATCAGGAAGCATGGCCAGGAAACCACTTGCCAGCCCACCAAGAGAACTTGCGGCCGGTACCGCTATGGCGGTCAGCCCGATCGTTGGCCCGATGCGCTGCGTGATTGCGCGCATGGGGACTTTGAGGATCAGGATGGTGCCTTTGTCGATAAACGCAAGCTCGTAGGGCCTTTGCGCGTCGAGGATCGTCAGGTCGCCGGGATGCGTGCGGCAATCGCGACCGTCCTGGCGCCATATCGTGCTTCCTTCTTGCTGACGGCACAGGAAGTACTGGGCGGCGACAGCGTCCTTGATATGCCGCTGCTCGCGAACAAAGTGGACGGGATTGGATTGCAGGATAGAGGCTTCGATATCGCCGAGATTCGACGCCTCGATTGAGATGTCGAACATAATGGATTTGTCGAGGTTGCAATCGTGCCCAGCATAAAGCTTGGACGCAACATCGTACCAACTCGTGAGCCGGTCTCGCGGATGATAATCCGTCGCAAGAAAAATTTTTTGCATTTCAATCACCATTAGTGCCGCGACAGTCCAGCGATAGTGCCGGAACAACCGAGCAACAATCAATTGGCGCAGCTAATACTTCTACTAAAACACAGATTGCGCGTTTCATGACATAGGGCATTTTTATTCACCAACAAGAGAGTCGCTAGGCAATCCTTGCAATGCATAATTCCAAAACTGTTGCGGCAAATATATTTGAAACTCGTCCTCTTTATCTCCAAGTCCATGGACGTTTGCTTGGCTTTCTCGTCAGTTCGACCTGGAAGCCGGGGCAAATGATTCCCAACGAGATCGAGCTCGCGCGCGACTTCGGCGTCAGCGTCGGCACGATGCGCAAGGCCTTGCAGACCTTGACCGATCAAGGCCTGCTGGTGCGTCGCCAGGGCCGAGGGACGTTCGTCGCGGAAGTCCAGCCCCTCGACGCAGTACCGCTCGACAATTTACGGACTGCGCGCGACGAGCCATTGCACTGGACACTGCAAAACAGCGAAATCACAGTGGCAATCGCGACGGAAGACGAGCTTGCCGCGCTTGGGCTCCGTGAGGGGGATAGCGTGTTCCGGATCCAGCGTGTGCTGCGCGATGCCGAGACGACATCGATGATGCTGGAGCACTGCGTGCTGCCGCAGAAGTTGTTTGCTGGGCTCGATGCGGATCGCGAATCACAGCAACTGCCGGTGGCCCAGATGAGCCGCCGTTACGGGGTTCTCGTGGGGCCCGGCACGGAATGCAGTGGAGCTGCACATTGCAGACGCTAAGGAAGCGGCGCTGCTGGATGCAAAGCGTGGCGACGGACTTTTGAAGCTCTTGCGAATTGCGCGCACTTTCGACGGAGATCCGGTTGAATTCCGGATTGCCTTTTGCAACTTGCGGATGGGAGCAACGTATTCAAACCGAATTCGTTGAATATCGTTCAATTATACGGTGCATTACGTTCACTGTGCTTTGTAGATTAGCGGATTGCATTTCTCCTAGCATTTCGCCAAAGCCGCGAGAATTCTGGCCCAACTACGCGCGCCCTTCTTGAATGATGTGACGTTATATTTTTCGTTCGGCGAATGAATACGATCATCATCCAACCCATAACCAATCAGTAAGCTGTCCATTCCCAAGACATCTTTAAAGGACGTCACGATGGGAATTGACCCACCGCACCCCATCAGCACGGCGGGGCGACCCCATTCGTCTTCGAGCGCGCGAGAGGCGGCCTCGACGGCTTTTGACGCCGTGTCGAACCCGATCGCCGCGCTGGCGCGCACACCAATGAACTCGGCCTTGCAGTCCGCCGGCAGGTTCGCTGTCACGAACGCATGAACGGCGTCGATTGCCTTGTCCGGATCCTGGCCCGGGACAAGCCGGCAAGTGATCTTCACCGACGCCTTGGACGGAATCACTGTTTTCGAGCCTGCGCCCTGATAACCGCCTGTCACGCCATTGAATTCGATGGTTGGCCGCGACCATAGCTGTTCGATGACCGTCCGGCCTTTTTCACCGGCCGGCGTGGTCAAACCGACGGAGGCGAGAAACGGCTCGCCGGCGGACTTCGAGAGACGCCCATTGCTCGGCCTGGGCGGGCGACGGGGCCACGACGCCGTCGTAGAAGCCGGGAATGGCGATGTGGCCGTCGTCATCGTGCATCGCCGCCATCACCTTGGCGAGCGCACGAATCGGATTGATCGCCGGGCCGCCATACATGCCGGAGTGCAGATCGCGCGAGGGACCTGTCACGATCACCTCGGTGGAGGCGAGGCCGCGCAGCATCGTGGTGATTGCCGGGGTGTCCTTGTCCCACTGGCCCGTGTCGCAGACGAGGACGAGGCCGGCCTTCAACTCGTCACCCGCTTCGTCGAGGAACGCGGGCAGCGACGGCGAACCGCACTCTTCCTCGCCTTCCAGCATCACGGATACCCGCAGCGGCAGGCTGCCGGTGACGTCGCGCCAAGCGCGGACGGCTTCGAAGAAGGTCGACAGCTGGCCCTTGTTGTCCTGCGCGCCGCGCGCCACGATGACGGGACCGTTGGCTTTCTCGGTGACTATGTGCGGCTCGAACGGCGGAGCGTGCCACAGCTCCAGCGGGTCAGGCGGCTGCACGTCGTAATGGCCGTAGAACAATACGTGCGGCGATCCCGCCGGCGCGCTGTGGTCATGACCGACGACCATCGGGTGGCCGGTGGTGGGCCGCACCGAAGCCTCGAAGCCCAATTCGCGCAACTCTTCTGCGCACCATTCGGCGGCCGACAAGCATTGCTGCGTGTAGGCTGGATCGGTCGAGATGCTGGGAATGCGCAATAATTCGAACAGGCGCGTCAGCGCCGCATCCGAATTCGCCTCGAGTGCGCTGAGGACGTCAGGGAGATGATCGGTCATGATCAGTCACGAACTGCCCAGGCGCCAGGACCATTGGCATAGAGCAACAGAAGCCCGCCGGCGATCGCCAGGTTTTTCATGAAGGACACGGCCTGCATCTGATCGGCAAAGTTGGTATGAAAAATCAGCGCCGCGATGACGCTGAAGATCGCGAGCCCCAGGGCTGCCCAGCGCGAGAACAGCCCGAACAGGATGGCGAGACCGCCGCCAAGCTCCAGCGCGATGACGGCAGGCAGCATGAAGCCGGGCACGCCCTGACTGGCCATGTATTGCAGCGTGCCGTCATAGCCGCCGATCTTCTGGTAGCCGGCGGTAATGAAGATCGCCGACAAGAGAACGCGCGCGACAAGGCTGATTAGAGCGTGCTGGCTCGACATGGCATTCCTTCCCCAGGGAGACGACGAGTTTTAAGCGCGGCTTGCTTCGGGCTTCAGGGCGTCGCGGCCCAGCGCGGCAAGCGCCTGAGCCACAATACCCGCGGTGCCCAGCCCCGCAAGCTCGTACATGCGCTCGGGCTTGTCATGATCGATGAAGATATCGGGCAGGACCATGGGGCGCACCTTGAGGCCGCGGTCCAGCAGGCCGGACTGCGCAAGGTAGTGGAGCACGTGGCTGCCGAACCCGCCGACCGAGCCTTCTTCGATCGTGATCAGCACCTCGTGGTTGGTGGCGAGGCGCCGTACGAGGTCCGTGTCGAGCGGCTTCATGAAGCGCGCGTCGGCAACCGTGGCCGATAGCCCGAACGTGGCAAGTTGATCGGCCGCGGCCAGACATTCGCCCAGGCGAGTTCCGATCGACAGAAGCGCGACCGCCGTGCCCTCGCGCATGATGCGGCCCTTGCCGATCTCCAGCGGAATTCCTTCGGCAGGCATCTCGACGCCGAAACCCTCGCCGCGAGGATAACGGAACGCGCAGGGCCGGTCGTCGATGGCGGCGGCCGTCGCCACCATGTGCTTCAGCTCCGCCTCGTCTGCTGCCGCCATGATGACGAACTCAGGCAGGCAGCCCAGATAGGCGAGATCGAACGAGCCGGCATGCGTGGCGCCGTCGGCACCGACGAGGCCGGCACGATCGATGGCGAAACGCACCGGCAGCTTCTGGATCGCCACGTCGTGAATGACCTGGTCGTAGGCGCGCTGCAGGAAGGTGGAGTAGATGGCGGCGAACGGCTTCAGGCCTTCGGTGGCCAGGCCCGCCGCAAACGTCACCGCGTGCTGCTCGGCGATGCCGACGTCGAACGTGCGATCGGGGAATTCCTTGCCGAACAGATCGAGGCCCGTTCCATCCGGCATCGCGGCCGTGATGGCGACGATCTTCTTGTCCTTGCGGGCCTCGGCGATGAGGCTGTCGGCGAACACGCGCGTGTACGTCGGCGCATTCGGCTTCGGCTTCACCTGCGCGCCGGTGACGACGTTGAACTTGGCGACGCCGTGGTATTTATCGTCGGACGCTTCGGCCGGGCCGTAGCCCTTGCCCTTCTTGGTGACGACGTGGACCAGGATGGGGCCCTGCTTGGTGTCGCGAACGTTCTTCAGCACCGGCAGCAGATGGTTGAAGTCGTGACCGTCGATGGGGCCGACGTAATAGAAGCCCAGTTCCTCGAACCAGGCGCCGCCCTGCCACAGATGGCGCGTGTATTCTTCCATGCGGGCGGCGCGCCGCTCCCAGCTCTTGGGCAGGCGCCGCGCCAGCTGCTTGGCGAAATCGCGCATGTAAAGGTAGGTGCCGCTCGACGTGACGCGTGCGAGGTAGGCCGACAGCGCGCCCGTGGGCGGCGCGATCGACATGTCGTTGTCGTTCAGCACGACGATCAGGCGTTCGTTGCGGGCGCCGGCGTTGTTCATCGCCTCGTAGGCCATGCCGGCGCTCATGGCGCCGTCGCCGATGACGGCAACGACGTTGTTGTTGCCCTCCGAGAGGTCGCGCGCGACGGCCATGCCGAGGCCGGCCGAGATCGACGTCGAGGAGTGCGCGGCGCCGAAGGGGTCGTATTCGCTTTCGGTGCGGCGCGTGAAGCCGGACAGACCGCCGCCCATGCGCAAAGTGCGAATGCGGTCGCGCCGGCCGGTCAGGATCTTGTGGGGATAGGCCTGATGGCCGACGTCCCAGATCAGGCGGTCGCGCGGCGTGTCGAACACCCAATGCAGCGCCACGGTCAGTTCGACCACGCCCAGGCCCGCGCCGAGGTGTCCGCCGGTCACGGAGACGGCGTCGATCATCTCGGTGCGCAATTCGTCGGCGATTTGGCGAAGATCCTGCTCGGGCAGCAACCGGAGGTCTTCCGGCGTCTTCACGCCATCAAGGAGCGGCGTTTTGCTCACAGTTAAGTTATCCTCCGGGCAAGTCCTGTCACAACCTAGCGCCAATCCTCGTCCAGACCAAGATTTAAGCAGGGATTGAGGCTGCGGCGCAGCGTTGCGGCCATGTGGAGCAGAGACGAGCCGGTGGGAGCGGAAGATCAGGAGAAGGCGGCGCAATCGGCTGAGACGGCAGCGGATGCAGCGGCTTCGACCCATCTCCCCGAGGAACGCCGCGAACCGCTGCCGCGGTCGACGAGTTCGGACCGCCTATTGTGGGCTGGAGCGGCCATTGCGGTCATCGCCCATCTGGCGCCGTTTCTGTACCTGGGCGATCCCGACCCCCTGGGAGAGGGCGTGCTGACGGAGGCGATCGCCGTAGAACTCGTCGACAAGGCCGTGCTGGAGGGCCGCGACCAGACGCCGGCGTCAGCGCCGGTGGCTGCCAGCCCGCCGCCGCAGCCCGCGCCGCAAAAGCAGGCGCCGCCAGGGCCGCCACAGAAGCCGCAGCAGGCCGTTCCGCCGTCGCCGCCACCGGCACCAGCCGTAGCGGCGAAACCGGCCGCAGAACCGCCAAAGCCGGAAGCCACACCACCGCCGAAGACGCTGCCCGCATTCGAGGGTGAGGATGCGGCCGCCCATGCCGAAGGGGCAGGCCGACGCGGAAGGAGGCCAAGCGGGCGGAGGACGCGAAGGAAGCCGATCCCGAAGGAGACGATCCCAAGCAGGCGGCGAAGCCCGACGAGACGGAGGCGAAGCCACGCCCGCCACAACCGCAACGGCCGCCGCCGCAAAAGGCCGTGCCGCCACAGGCACCGCCGCAGCCGCAGCCGCAGTGCCAAGGCGGCGCCTCCACGCGATGCCAGCCTGCCGGCGCTGGCAAAGTCGGGAGAGGTGAGCCAGTTCGCCAAGCAGGTCGTTGCCGCGCTTGCCAAGGCAAAGCCGAACGCCCCGGGTGTGAAGGGCAGCGTGACGGTTACGGTCGTCGTCGCGTTCGGCGGCGGCGTGCGGACGGCGAAGGTCACCGGCTCAAGCGGTCGGGAAGATCTCGACAAGCTGGCGTTGGAGGCGGCGAAGAAAGCGAAGCTTCCGCCGCCACCGCCGGACGTCACGACAGACGACCTGTTCTACGACGTCGAATACAAGTTCGAGTGAGCGTTGCCGACCTTGTTTCAGAGCCTGATTCACGCTCTCGATGCGAGCGCAATTGCTCGCATCTCAAACGATCAGGCATGCCGGGTTACTCGGCTGGCATCGGCACCTTCTCGGTCGCGCCCTCAGCCATCATCTTGCGCGTTTCGGCGATGCGGCGTTCGGGCATCGCAAACAGGTTGCGGGCCAAACCGACCTTGGCGAGGCCGGCGATGAGCCACTTCGTCGGATCGAAGTCGAACTTGCCGACGCCATGCCGGTAATCGCGCGGGAAAGCGTGATGGTAGTTGTGATACTGCTCGCCCAGCGTGAATGGGAACCACCACACGTCGCGTGCGGTGACCTCATGCGTCCAGGGGCGCTTGCCCCAGACATGGCACACCGAGTTCACGGCGTAGACCATGTGGCTGGTGATCGTCAGGCGAAGACCGGAGAGCAGCAGGCCACCCCACCACGGCGCACCACATGCAAGGCCGATCGCAATCGGGATGGCGATGTTGACCGTGAAGCTCAGCGGCCAATACCAACGCTCTTGCCACTCAATGACGGGATGGTTCTCAAGGCGGGCCGGTAGTTCGATCTCCGGCAGCGGAGCCAGGATGATCCATTCGTAGTGGGCCCACCAGAAGCCCTCTTCGATGTTGTGTGGATCGTCTTCGCTGTCGGTGTGGGCGTGATGCTTGATGTGCGTCGAAATCCACTGACGCGCCGGCATCTGAATACAGAACGTGGAGCACACGGCGAGAATGTATTCGACGGACCGCGCATACTGCACGGCGTTGTGTGTCCAGGCGCGGTGATAAAGCGCCGTGATGCCGAAGCCACCCAGGAAGTAACCTAGGACGTGGTAGGCGATCTCAGGGGAATCGGCGCCATAGAAGTACAGGTACGGCAAGCAGGCGAGTGCCAGCGCGTGCATGATGCCGAGGAAGATGACGGCTGGGAGCTGGATGACCAGATCGCGCTGAGTCAGTCGTTCGGCCGGTGTTGCGCGCTCCAAATGTAGCTCCCTTTGTCCAAGCCAGCCGCCGACGCTGACATATTCGCCCTGAATTGGGCGGCTGGCATGTATCACACCTGACGCCCGCGAGTGAATCAATTCGGGATTGCGTACAAGTGAATTGCGACGCGGGATGCGTGCCCCGGGTGCATCAGTGCGGTAACCAAGCTAATATTCCGGCGGCAAAATGGCCGATCGCCTGTCAGAAAGCGGAATTTCTTGATTATTTTCCGCAGGTCACGCGTGCTGCAATGCGCCGCTATTTGTCCGCATCGAGCTTTGTCGTGCCGCTTGGACTACCGTCGGCGGCAAAAGTCAACTTTTCCACTTTGGCTTCCGCCTGCTTCAAAAGGCGGTCGCAGTGGTCGCGCAACTGCTCGCCGCGCTCGTAAATGGCGATGCTCTCTTCCAGCTCGACATCGCCGCGCTCCAGACGGCCGACGATCGCCTCGAGCTCCTTCAGGGCGCGCTCGAAGCTCATGTCCTTGATATCGGCGTGGTTTGTTACGGGTTTGCCGTTGCTCATTCTTTCACGTCCTCGCGGCTGGCAAGGAGTGCCTAGCCCGTCCGGCACGGCTTGTCACCCCGGCAGGGTCAGGTCCCCGCGTCCATGAGCTTTTTGACGTGCACGCCGACCGATTTGGACAGGCCCTCGAGGTCGTAACCGCCCTCCAGCATGGAAACGATTCGGCCTTTGGCGTGCTTAGCCGCCACCTTGGCCAGTTCTTCCGTTGCCCAACCGAAGTCGTCTTCGACCAGTTGCAGGCTGCCCAGCGGGTCGCGGCGGTGCGCGTCGAAGCCGGCGGAGATGATCACCAGGTCAGGTGCATGATTGCGCAGCGGCTTGAGGATGCGATCCTCGAAGGCCTCGCGGAACGTGTCGCCATCGTCGCCGGCACGCAGCGGCGCGTTCCAGATGTTGCCGACGCCGGTTTCGCGGACCGCGCCGGTGCCTGGGAACAGCGGCATCTGGTGGGTTGAGCCGTAGAACAGGTCCTTGTCGGACCAGAAGATGTCCTGGGTGCCGTTGCCGTGGTGGACGTCGAAGTCGACGACGGCCACGCGTTCCGCGCCGTGCTTGCGGCGCGCATAGAGGCCGGCGATTGCAGCATTGGAAAAGAAGCAGAAGCCCATGACGCGGTCGGACTCGGCGTGATGGCCAGGCGGCCGCACCTGCGCGAAGGCGTTCGCGACCTCGCCTGACATCACCTTGTCAACCGCCTCGATGCCGGCGCCAACGGCGCGTAGCGCGGCCTCCCAGGTTCCCGGCGACATGACAGTGTCGGGGTCCATGTGCGAGGGCAAGCTGCCCTTGGCTGCCGCCACGGCGCGCACGCGCTCCAGGTGTTCCTTGGGGTGGGCAAGCAGGATCTGCTCGTCGACGTCGTCGCGCAGGGGCGCTTCGGCGCGCTTGAGGGTGCTGAAGAGATCGTGGCTGAGGACCTTGTCGATCGCGCGCATGCGATCGGGGCGCTCCGGATGCCCGGCTCCCGTGTCGTGATTGACGAAGGAAGGGTGTGTCAGAAGAAGTGTTGTCATGTCGGCGAGGGCCTACTTGAGCATGGAGAGGCGGGCGAGTTGAACGCCGGGCGGAGGCAGGCTGTCGGCGGGGACGAAGAAATCCGGTGCCAGGGGGATCGAGGGATCGAGCCGGTATTTCTCGAAGTCCGTCACGCCGCCCGTCTTGTGCAGGAATGTATCGTCGATCAGGAAGTTGCCGGTGAAGCTCTTGGACGGCTGCGTGAAGATCAGATGCGCAGCATCAGCCAGGATCTCGGGTGACCGGCTCATGCGCGAGAGCTTGTCGCCGCCGCCGGGAATGTTGGCGAGCGCCGCCGTGGCGATCGTGGTGCGCGGCCAGAGCGCGTTGACGGCGACGCCGTCTTTCTTCAGCTCCTCCGACAGGCCCAGCACGCTGAGGCTCATGCCGTATTTGGCGATTGAATAGGCCACGTGCCCGGCGAACCACTTGGCCTGCATATCCAGCGGCGGTGACAGCATCAGGATGTGCGGGTTGGCCGATTTGCGCAGGAACGGCAGGCAGACCTTCGACGTCAGCAGCGTGCCGCGCGTGTTGATGCCAAACATCAGGTCGAAGCGCTTGAAATCCTGCTGGTCGATGGGTGTCAGGGAAATGGCCGAGGCATTGTTGACGCAGATATCGATGCCGCCGAACGTTGCGGCCGTCTTGGCGACCGCAGCCTCGACCTGCTCTTCGTAGCGGATATCGCACATGAGCGGCAGCGCCTTGCCGCCTGCCTTCTCGATCTCGGCTGCGGCGGTGTGGATGGTGCCTTCGAGCTTAGGATGGGGCTCGGCCGTTTTGGCGGCGATGGCGACGTTGGCGCCGTCGCGCGCGGCACGCAGCGCGATGGCGAGGCCGATGCCGCGGCTTGCCCCGGTGATGAAGAGCGTCTTGCCTTTCAGGCTAGTCATCGGTGGTCGTCTCCCTGATGCCGTTCCGGCTTTTGATTTATTGCGCCCGGTCGGCCCGGCCGCAGGCGGCTTTAGGCTTTAGTGTAAAACGGAAACGGCGTGGAAAGCCATCACGTGGCTTTGGCCGGCGCGCGGCTGAACAGCCAGCGGAATATCCGGCCCGGCAAGGTGAGATAGCCCCAGACGACACGCCAGATCATTACGGGGAATGCCGGGAGAGATGCGAGCGGCATGAACAGCAACACGTAGGCCAGGCCGCGAGTGGCACGGGCGGCCCAGTATCCCAGCGCGCCGCTGTAGCCGGCGCGGTTCTCGCGCGGCCAGACGCGCTGCCACCAGCCTCGCGTGACGGGAATGCAGATCAGGCCGCCGACGAACGCAGCCAGATAGACCACGTGCACGGCGGACGGCAGCCAGGAGACGATGCGGGCATCCTGTTCCTTCTGGGTACTCTCGTCGCGTGCGTGAACTTCCAGTGCCTTGGTGACGACTTCACCGGTGACGCTGCTGATGGCGTCGCCCCACCAGTCGCTGAGGCCGACCGGTGAGTTGGTCGGCCACGTCACCAGTTGGCAGTGCCCTCAGCGAAATGCGGCCCTGGCCGGCGGGCATTGCGGCTGACGACGAGTTCACCGCGAGTGGCACCCAGCGCGTTGAGAAAGTCGGCGAAGGTGGCGCGTTTCATCGCGTCGTCGAGGCCGGAGACTTCGACCTTCTGCCATAGCCAGTTGCGGCCACCCGGCTGACGCGTTGCGGAGGATTGCAGCACGACGAGGTTGACGTCGTTGGCTTCGGCGGCACGCGTCAGCTTCTCCATGGGGATTTCGCTATCGCCGGCGTGCAGGATGGCGCCGTCAACGCGGCCGGTGACGACGACGGATTGGCCCCGCACGGCGGAGAACGCGCTGTCGATGTGCAGCGGGTCAATGGCGTCGACGAGCGCCGTCTTGGTGGCGGGATCGAAGCCGGGGACTGACGACAGGCGCTTCGGGCCGCCCTGCTCCAGCGCCAGAATGCGAATGTTGGATTTGTTCAGCGGCCTATTCAGCTGAAACACGGCTTCGCTGAACATGCGCCGGTCAGATATTTCGACGGCGATGTTGGGGCGCAGGGTGGCGAACAGGGTTTCGGTTCCCGCCTGCGTGCGCCGTGTCAGCGGATAGCTGGTCTTGCCGTCGACGAAGTAGAGATCGGCATCTGGTGGGAGATCCTTCAGCAGCGCACGGCCTTCGAACACCGTTTCATCGGAAAGGTAGAGCGACAGTTTGGTATCGGCGGAGGCGTTGGGCGCCAGGGCCTGCGTGACGCGCTGCATCTCAGTGGCATTGGCGGCGGTGAAGACGTCGCCGTTCCTGTTGGCGAATTTCCAGTGGCCTTCCTGCGTGACGTGGGCGGCCAGCGGCACGCCCTTGCCGATGGCCGCGACGCCCTTGATGTGCTGGGCCGCCTCTCCCAGCGCGCCGAAGCCGTCGGGCAGATGCGCGCGCTTGCCGGCGCCCTCGGCTGCATCGCCGGCCTCACGCAGCGATCTTGGTGAACCAGCCGGCCTGGGTGGGGGTTGCGCGCTGGCGAGCAGAAGGAGCGCTGCGCCAGAAATATGAGCCGCAGGCAATCGCCGGCGCACATGTCGAACCGCAACCCACCCAGAACGTCATCCCGGCGCAGGCCGGGATCTACGCCAGCGTCATCGTTTTCGACGCCGCTGGAACTCGTTCCCCGTGCGCCACGAGTTCCTGTTCGCGTCGCATCTGTGGAGACTTGCGTGGGTCCCGGCCTGCGCCGGGATGACGTTGAGAGGGGGGTGGTTGTTGCGATCGAACTGGCTGGCGGTTCGAGCGACGGACGTTAGCCTGAGAGCGCGTGGGATGGGGTCAGACCCATGGGTCTGACCCCTCGTCTCGACGTTGCTTTCTAACCGGCTGTGCATCACCGCGCTCAGCTCGTTTTCGTCAGCTTCGAAAAGTCGGCGGGGCGTTTTTCGAGGAAGGCCTGGAAGGCTTCGCGGGCTTCGGGCGATGCCAGACGTTCGGCAAAGGTGACGGCCTCGGCGTCGGTGCGCTTGATGATCTCGGAGGGATCGCCGCGCATCAGGCGACGAGCGGCCTTCAAGGCCTCGGGCGGCTTGGAGGCGAGCGCGACGGCGGCCTCCATCACCTTGGCATCGAGATCGCTGGCCGGCACGATGGCGTTGATGAGGCCAGCCTCCGCCATGCGGCTCGCCGGGAACGGCGTGCCCAGCGCCAGCATTTCGAAGGCGCGGGCATATCCCATGCGGGCCGGCATCAGCAGGCTGGAGGCGGCTTCGGGCACCAGGCCGAGATCGAGGAATGGCGTGGCGAAAACGGCTGCGGGCGTGGCGTAGACGAGATCGCAGTGAAACAGCAGCGTGGTGCCGATGCCGACGGCCGGACCATCCACGCCGGCGATGACGGCTTGGCGATGCGCGGCAACAGACGGATGAAGCGAAGAACGTGCGTGGGCACGCTGACACCGTGGGCGGTGGCGAGGAAATCGTTGATGTCGTTGCCGGAGGTGAACACGCCGCCCGATCCGAGAATGACGTGAGCGGCAACTGCGGGATTGGCATCGCCCTCTTCGATGGCGTCGCACATCGCCGCGTACATGGCAGCAGTCAGCGCATTCTTCTTGGCGGCGCGATTGAGACGGATGGTCTGCACGCCATCGGCAAGTCGAGATCTGGACGTCATCGGTCATGGGGCGTCTGGCCTTTGTTGTTTGATCGCCTGACTGCGCTGTGCATGGTGGTTGGTGTCAGCGTAGCGCGACCGCAACTCGGTGCACCAGGCTGGTTTGGGTCGCGCTACGCTTGACCCAACCTACGAGCATCAAGCCGTCAACCTGGCCGGTTCGAGGCAAAGAGGCTGTCGGCGCCGGCCGTCACGGTTTCTGCCAGGCCGGGACCGGCAGTGCTGATGTTCTCGGCGAAGAAGCGTGCGATGGCCACGGCGTTGCCTCCGCTGCCGTTGGCATCGCGGACAGCCGCCAGCGCGCCCTTGGCCAGATAGTGGCCGCCGGAGGCGAGGCCGAACAAGCGGAGATATGGCGTGGCACCGGCCAGGGCCGTTTCCATTTTGCCGCCCGCAAGCGCCTGGCCCATGAAGGCGGTGGCTTCTTCCAGCGCCTTCAGCGTGGCGGCCATGCGTTCGCCCATGCGGCCGAACTCGGGCCGGTTGGATTTCTGCACCTCGCTAACGGTTTCACGCAGCTCGGCCAGATAGGCCTTCACGACGGCGCCGTTGCCGAGCGGCAGCTTGCGCACGACGAGATCGATCGACTGGATGCCGTTGGTGCCCTCGTAGATCGGCAGGATGCGCGCGTCGCGGTAATATTGAGCCGCACCGGTCTCCTCGATGAAGCCCATGCCGCCGTGGATCTGCACGCCGAGCGAGGCGACTTCGCAACCGATGTCGGTGGAGAAGGCCTTGGCGACCGGCGTCAACAGCGCGGCTGTCGCGGCGGCAGCCTGGCGCGCCTCCTCGCTGGGTGCGCGATGGGAGATGTCGATCTCGCGCGCGGTGACGAGACAGATGCAGCGCGCGGCTTGCGTCAGTGCCTTCATCGTCAGCAACGAGCGGCGAATATCGGCATGTTCGACGATGGGGCCCATCTCGCCGGGTTTGCGAGGATGCCGTGCGGCCCTGCTTGCGGTCGTGGGCGTAGGCGATGGCGTGTTGCGTGGCACGCTCTGCCACCGCGACGCCCTGCACGCCGACGGCGAGGCGCGCGGCGTTCATCATGATAAACATGGTGTTGAGGCCGCGGTTCTCCTGGCCGACCAGGTAGCCGATGGCGCCGTCCTTCTCGCCGAATTTCATCACGCACGTGGGGCTGGCGTGAATGCCGAGCTTGTGTTCGAGGCCGGCGCAGACGACGTCGTTGCGCGCACCGGGCGAGCCGTCGGCATTCAGCAGAAACTTCGGCACGAGGAAGAGCGAGATGCCCTTGGTGCCGGCGGGTGCGTCCGGCAGGCGGGCCAGCACCATGTGGATGATGTTGCCGGCCATCTCGTGCTCGCCGTAGGTGATGAAGATCTTGGTGCCGAACAGGCGATACGTGCCGTCGCCCTGAGGCACGGCCTTGGACTTCACCGCGGCGAGATCGGAACCGGCCTGCGGCTCGGTGAGGTTCATCGTGCCGGTCCACTCGCCGGAGATCATTTTCGGCAGGTAGGCGGCTTTCAGCGCGTCCGAGCCGTCGGCATGCAGCGCGTCGATCGCGCCTTGGGTCAGCAACGGGCACAGGCCGAACGACAGGTTCGACGCGTTCCAGATCTCGCAGGCCGCCATCGACACCACGCTGGGCAGGCCCTGGCCGCCGAATTCTTCCGGACAGGGCAGCGAACTCCAGCCGCCTTCGGCGAACTGGCGGTAGGCTTCCTTCCAGCCGGGCGGCGTGTTGACCTTGCCGTCGACCAGTTTGGAGGCGGTCTTGTCGCCGACCTTGTTCAGCGGGTCGAGCACCTCGGCGCCAAATTTTCCCGCCTCCTCGACGACGGCGCGAATCGTATCCTCGTCCAGGCCTTCGTAGATGCCTGAGGAGATCAGCCCGTCGAGACCAACGGCCGTCTTGAGCGCGAACACGATGTCGTCTACTGGAGCGGCATAAGCCATGGCGTTCCTCGTTAAAGGGGGCCCGTTAGTGGGCCTCGTTGACCGGGTGTTCACGCGTTGCCGTTGCTTCGACTAGAGCACGTTCGCACCTGGATCAGGTGCTTGAGCGCGAACGTGCTCTAAGCTTTTGCTTTAGAGACTGATTCACGCTTTCGATGCGAGCGGAAGTGCTCGCATCTCAAACGATCAGGCTCTAGTGAGTGCGGCAAAGACTGCGACGAACTTTAGGCTGACCGCGTGGCGCGGCAAAGCCGAAAGAGGAATGCCTGGACCCATGTCAGTGATCGCGGCCACCCCGGATGCCATCAGCGAGGCGGCTGCCCTGCTGCAGTCGGGTGCGCTCGTCGCGTTTCCGACGGAGACGGTGTACGGCCTGGGCGCCGACGCTACCAATGGCGAGGCCGTCGCGTCGATCTTCGAGGCAAAAGGGCGGCCGCATTTCAATCCGCTGATCGTGCACGTGGCCGACATCACCGTGGCGCAGCGGCTGGCCTATATTCCGGACGGCGCGCAGCGCATTGCCGAGGCGTTCTGGCCCGGGCCGGTCACCCTGGTGTTGAAGCGGCGGGCCGACAGCGGATTGTCGGATTTGGTCTCGGCCGGATTGGACACTGTCGCCTTGCGGATGCCGGACCATCCGATCGCGCGCAGCCTGCTGGTGGCGGCGGGACGGCCGCTGGCCGCGCCCTCGGCCAACCGGTCAGGCCACGTCAGCCCAACGCAGGCGCAGCACGTGGCTGAGGATCTGGGCGACAAGGTTGCCATGGTGCTGGACGGCGGGCCGACGGCACACGGAATCGAGAGCACGATTATCGACGCCTCAAGCGAGCGGCATGTGATGCTGCGATCCGGATCGGTGCCAGGGCTGGCCATCGAGCAGGCTCTCGGCCTGAAGCTTGTGCGGTCGCTGCAGGCGGAGAGTTTGAAGCCGCGGGCCTCCGGGCAGCTCGCGAGCCACTACGCGCCGCGCGCCCGGGTGCGGCTGAACGTGACGCACGGCTTCGGTGAGGGCGAGGCGGTGCTGGCGTTCGGACCGTTCGAGGCTTCGCGGCATCGCACGGTGAGCGGCCCGTTCATCAACCTGAGCGAGCGGGCAGACCTGATCGAGGCGGCGGCGAACCTGTTTGCGGCATTGCGCAAGCTGGACGCCCAGGGCGTGCCGTCGATCGCCGTGACGCCGATCCCGGAACAGGGATTGGGCGAGGCCATCAACGATCGGCTGACGCGGGCGGCTGCGCCGCGGTAGGGTTTGCCCGAGCGGAAAGCAGCCTTGCGCGCTGCGCCATCCGCCGCTTAGCGCGCTGCCGTGTGCACAAGAACTCTGCCGTCACCTCACCCTCAACGTCATCCTCGCGAAGGCGAGGATCCACGACACGCCTCAGCGCACCCCGCTGTCAGCCCTCGTTCTGGCGACATACGACCGCATCGTTGAGCCAAATCGACGGTGTCGTGGGTGCCCGCCTCCGCGGGCATGACGTTCAGGGTGTGGGAAGCATCAACCTGAAAAAAAGGCGATGGAAACGTTACCGCTCCCGCTAGCGATAAAGATCCGCGCGGGTGTTGGGGACGGCGGGGGCGCGCTTGACGCTCTTGGAGGCCAGGACCTGGAAGAGGCGGGCAGAGCCGCGATTGAAGACGATGGAACAGCCGGCCAGGTAGGCCACGTAGATCCGGTACTTGTCTTCGCCGACGAGCTTGATCGCCTCGTCTTTCCGGGCCACGAGCCGGTCGTGCCAGAGCCGGGTGGTCAGTTCGTAGTGCTTGCGCCAGCCCTCGACGTCGAGAACCTCCATCCCGGCGCGTTCCATCTCGGCGACGGTGTTGCCGACGTCGTCGAGAGCGCCGCCGGGGAAGATGTACTTCGCCAGCGCCCGCTGTTCGGGGCGAACCTTTTCGGGCATCCAGCGGCCGGGACGCTTGGCGCGGCGCGAAATGGCGTGGTTGAGGAACAGGCCGTCTTCGCTGAGCAGCGAGCGCACCTTGCGCATGTAGCGCGCGTTGTTTTCCAGGCCGATGGCCTCGTACATGCCGACCGAGGCGATCTTGTCGAACGTTCCCGTCAGGTGCGCGTAGTCGACGAACTGGAACGTGACGCGATCCTGCAGCCCGAGGCGGTTCACCTTCTCCTGCGCGTAGGCCAGCTGCTCTTTCGACAGCGTGATGCCGTGCGCCTTGACGCCGTGATGCTTGGCGGCATGACAGACGAGCGCGCCCCAGCCCGAACCGATATCGAGAAAGCGCTCGCCCGGCTTCAGGCGCAGCTTGCGGCACACCATCTCCAGCTTGTCGAACTGCGCCTGTTCGAGCGAGTTACCCCAGTCGGTGAAGTAGGCGCAGGTGTAGACCATCTCCGGATCGAGGAAGAGTGCGTAGAACTCGTTCGACAGGTCGTAGTGGAAGGAGATGTAGGCGGTGTTGTCGCGGCGGTTTTCGACGCGGCCGATGATGTCGCCGCCGAAGCCCTGCTCGTCGCGGGCCTCGTCTGGCTTGGCGAACAGGAAGGGCTTGAGCTTGTAGGCGAGCTTCAGGGCCTCGGCCAATTTGATGCGCGTCGAGGGGCGCCCCTCACGGTTGAGGGCCACGCCGAAATCGATCAGCGATCCGCCCGAATAGTCGATGCCCTTGTCGACGTAGTGCCGGATGATGGTGTCGAGCTTCGGCGAGCGCAGGATGGAGCCGATCACGCCCGGGCTGGCGATGGACAGCTCGAACGGCCCGGTGACGTTGCGGCCGAGAGGAATGCGCGAGCCATCCCACAAGCGGACGGAGGCGTTGAGATCAAGCTTATCGGCCAGCCCGCGCACGAGCGACGTTGCCGCCTCCAGCCGCGCCTGCTCCTGAGATGCCGTCATTGCCCCCGCCTTGCCGGTTGTGTCCGCGCACTTGCAGCATAGGGCGGCGCGGGTGGCAAGATGCGTGGCTGACTAAACCGCAGGCGCGTCGGAAAGATCGAGGCGGCCGCTGACTCCGGTCAGCGCGACCCCCGGGCGATTCAGTCACATATTTGTGTGCCCCAACGGAGCGCTGACCGAATAGTGAGCTACCTCCCCACACGGTCATCTTCGGGCTTGTCCCGAAGACCCATTGTGCCGGCACGGTGGGCGAGCCAGCGGAATGGGACCTCACCACAACCTCGCGCTGGCGCGCCCGGAGAGTTGGGTCCTCGGGACAAGCCCGAGGATGACAACTTTATTGAGCGGCCCGACCGATCTGCTGGCGTTGGATGGGGTCAGACCCGGCGGGTCTGACCCCTTAACTGACGTTTCGGCCCTTAACTCACGCCGCCATGCGTACGTCGGCGGCTTTGGCGCTCTCCAGTATCGCGGCGACGCCCATGCCGCCGGCGGTGCAGACGGAGATGAGGCCGCGGCCGCCGTTCTCGGACAGGAGCTTGGCGAGGTTGGCGACGATGCGGGCGCCGGTGGCGGCGAAGGGATGGCCGAAGGCGATCGAGGAGCCCTTCACGTTCATCTTGGCGCGGTCGATGGAGCCGAGCGGCTGGTCCTTGCCGAGGTACTTCTTGCAGTACTCCGGGTCTTCCCAGGCGCGAAGCGTGGCAAGAACCTGAGCGGCGAAGGCCTCGTGGATCTCGTAGAAGTCGAAGTCCTGCAGCTTGAGGCCGGCGCGGTCGAGCATCTTGGAGACGGCGATGGTGGGCGCCATCAGCAGGCCTTCGCCGGCGACGAAATCGTTGGCGGCGGTCTGCCCGAACGTGAGGTAGGCCTGGACAGCCAAGCCGTGCTGCGTGGCCCACTCTTCCGAGCAGAGCAGCACGCACGAGGCGCCGTCCGTCAGCGGCGTGGAGTTGGCAGCCGACAGCGTGCCGCGATCTGACTTCTCGAACGCGTTCTTCAGGGTGGCCAGTTTGTCGAGGCTGATGTCCTCGCGCATGTTGTTGTCTTTGTAGACGCCGGCGCAGGGCACGATCAGGTCGTCCATGTAGCCGGAGCGATAGGCTTCGGCGGCCTTGCGGTGGCTTTCGAAGGCCAACTGGTCCTGGTCGGCGCGCGAGATGTGCCACTGCTGGGCCATCAGCTCGCAGTGCTGGCCCATGGAGAGGCCGGTGCGCGGCTCGGAGACGCTCGGCGGCTGAGGCGTCAGTTCGGCGGGCGAGAAGCCCTTGAACACCTTCAGCTTGTCCATCGGCGTTTTGGCCTGGCCCACCTGATTGAGGCGCCCGGCGAACTTCTTGGAGAAGACGATCGGCGGATCGGACGTGGTGTCGGAGCCGAGGGCGATGCCGCTTTCGATTTCGCCGGTGGCGATCTTGGCGCCGATGCCCATGGCCGCCTGCAGGGACGTGCCGCAGGCCTGGACCAGCGTGATGCCGGGCGTGGACGTGGCGAGCTTGGTGTTGAGCACGGCCTCGCGCGCGATGTTGAAATCTTTCGAATGCGAGACGACGGCGCCGCCGACGACTTCGTCGATGTGCACGCCCTTCAGCTTGTACTTGTCGACGAGGCCGTTGAGGGCGGCGCTCATCATGTCGAGGTTCGACAGGTCGGCGTAGAGCGTGTTCGACCGGCAGAAGGGAATGCGGACGCCGCCGACGATGGCGACCCGGCGAATGGTGGGCTGGTTCATGACAACTCCCGAAAGATCAGGGGCCGCCCGGGTGCGGGCCGGCGTGCTTCAATCTCGTATTGCTGTTACTCGGCGGCGAGGGCTTTCATTCAGCGGCGAGGCCGATGCGCGGCGGTTCGACCTGGTGCGTGGCGCGATAGTGCAGCGGACCGCCGCGGAACGGCGCGAAGCCCGTGCCGAAGATGACGCCGGCGTCGACGAGATCGGCGGTTTCCACCACGCGCTCGTCGAGCGCCCGCTGGGCTTCGTTGATCAGCGGCTCGACCAGTTCCTTGCCGAGAGCTTCAAGCTCGCGTTTGTCGTAGGTCTTCTCGCCCTTCTCGGCCCGGCCGTCCTTCCACTTGTAGAAGCCTTCGCCGGTCTTCTTGCCGAGGCGGCCGGACTGCACCAGCGCTTCGAGGCGCGAGCCTTCCGGCGAAATGCCTGAGGATGCTTGCCCGACGTGCGCGCAGACGTCGAGGCCGACGTTGTCGGCCAGTTCGATCGGGCCCATCGGCATGCCGAACAGGCGGGCGGCTTCGTCGATCTTTTCCTTCTCCTCGCCCTTTTCCAGGCGTGCCATCGCTGCCATCATGTAGGGAGCGAGCACGCGGTTGACCAGGAAGCCGGGAACGCTCTTGGCGATGAGCGGGAACTTGCCGATGGCGGTGACGAAGGACGCGGCCTTCTGGATCTCTTCGTCGCGCGATTGCTTGCCGCGCACCACTTCGACGAGCGGCATCTGCGGCACGGGCGAGAAGAAGTGGATGCCGACGAGACGGCCGGGATCCTTCAGCGGCTGGGCGATGTCCTCGATCATCAGCGACGATGTGTTGGTGGCCATCACGGCGCCGGGCTTCATCTTGGTCTCGAGGTCGGCGAACAGCTTCTGCTTCACCTCGAGCTTTTCGACGATGGCCTCGATGACGACGTCGGCACGGCCGATGCCCTGGCCCGTGGGATCGGAGATCAGGCGGGTCTTGGCAGCGGTGCGGGTGGCGCGCGGTCTTGAACTTGCGGGCGAAGAGCTTGCCTTGTGAGGCGATGCCCTTGGCCAGCTGTTCGGCCGACAGATCCTGCAGCGTGACTTCCATGCCGGAGGCGACGCAGACGCCGGCGATGTCGGCGCCCATGGTGCCGGCGCCGATGACGTGCACGCGCACCGGCTTCCAGCCGAGGTCCTTGGGCGCCTGTGCCTTCAGCTCTTCCGACAGCTTGAACACGCGGCGCAGATTGCGCGAGGTGTCCGACACCATCAGCGGCGCGAAGTAGCGCGTCTCAGCGGCCTTCATGCCCTCGTAGTCGCCGCCGTACTTTTCGAACAGGTCGATCAGGCGGAACGGCGCGGGATAATGATCCTCGCGGGCCTTCTTGCGCGTCTCTTCGCGCATCTTGCGGGCGAGCAGCGTGCGGGCCGGCCACATCGCGGCGAACGACTTCGGCGCGCCGGCGGGCTTGGACTTGCGCTTCTGCAGCACGGCCTTGCGGGCCGCCCAGTGCAGCGCACCCTTGGAGGCGACGAGTTCGTCGATGAAGCCCATGCCGCGGGCGGCCGTGGCGCGGATCATGCCGCCGGTCAGCATGTTGGTCATGGCGGCCATGGCGCCGCCGGAGCGGATCGAGCGAGCCGTGCCGTTGAAGCCGGGGAAGATGCCGAGCTTCACTTCGGGGAAGCCGACGCGGGTGTCGTCGTCACGCGTGGCGATGCGGTAATGGCAGGCCAGCACCAGCTCGAAGCCGCCGCCGACGCAGACGCCGTGGATGGCGGCCACGACCGGGACGGGCATCTTCTCGATGCGGTCGAGCATGATGTTGACGGGGCGGATGTTCTCCGTCACCTGGGCTTCGGTCTGGAAGGCTTCGAACTCGTTGATGTCGGCGCCGACGATGAAGCCCTTCTCCTTGCCGGAGAGGATGACGAGGCCGCGCACGGACTTGTCGCGCGCGCCCTGCTCCACCGCCGAGACGATGCGCTCCAGTTCCTCGATGGGGCGGCGGCCGAGCGCGTTGGCGGAGGCGCCTTCGCGATCGAACGTGGCCCAGGCGATGCCTTCGCCGTCGATTTCGTAGCGCCAGTCTTTCAGGGCGAGGGCTGGTGCAGTTCCGGGATGCGTCGGCCATTTGGGGTCTCCCTACTCTTACTCTGCCGCGGCCTGGCCGGCGCGGGGGGCGCTGCCAGGATTTGCGGTGGCGGCCTGGGCATTGTGACCAGGCGTCATGTAGTTCGGTTTCAATTCAATCGGGTCGAAATGGTCGACGGCGATGACGCGAGCGACAAGGCTCTCGACTTCGCGCAGCTGGGCGGCCTCCGTTTCGGTCAGGACGCCCTTGGCGACCGCGTCGCCGAACCAGTCGATGCCGTGGTAGCGGCGGATCGTGCCGGCGCGGATGGCACGGTCGAGCTTCTTCTCGGCTTCTTCCGACGCAATGACCTTCTTGAGCGTGACTTCGAGGATGCCCGTCGGGTCGTTTACGTCGTTGGAGATGTAGATGTGGCGCGTCAGGCGATCGCGGACTTCGCCAGGCTCGCAGGCCAGGCGCACGACCTTGGAGCCCAGACGGTCGGACGCTGGATAGTAGTGGCGGCCGAACGGGAACACGAGCACGCGCATCAGGCCGCGCACGAACGTGTTGGGGAAGTTGTCGACGGCGCCGCGAAGTGCCAGCTCGAAACGGTAGAGGCTGTTGCAGGCGCACGAGCGCGACGATGGGGCGGTCGGCGACGGGCTTGCCGTCGTCCTCGAAGCGCTTCATCACGCAGCGACAGCAGGTAGAGCTCAGACAGCGCGTCGGCGAGACGGCCGGTGATCTTCTGCTTGGTCTTCAGGCCGCCGCCGAGAACGGCGACGGTGAGATCCGACACCAGCGCGAAGTTGCGCGACTGGCGCCAGAGCTGGCGGTAGATCTTCTCGGTGCCACGCGCGTTCTCCGGCACGGCGCCGAAGAAGCCGAGCGTGATGTTGTGGAAGAAGGCGCCGGCCATGTTGGCGAGCGAGAAGCTCAGGTGGTTGAGGAAGGCGTCTTCGAACTGCTCGAAGCCCTTCTCGCTGTCCGGGTTCTGGACGGCCTGGACTTCCTTGTAGAGATAGGGATGGGCACGCAGTGCGCCCTGGGCGAACGTGATGAGCGTGCGCGTCAGGATGTTGGCACCTTCCACCGTGATGCCGACCGGCACCATCAGGTAGGCCGACTGCAGGTAGTTCGTCGGGCCGTCGCAGATGGCGCGGCCACCGTGGATGTCCATGGCGTCGTCGACGCTTTTGCGCAGGCGTTCGGTGGTCTGGTACTTCATCAGCGCGGAGATGACGGAGGGCTTCTCGCCGCGGCTGACCATGGCCGCGGTAACGGCGCGGCCGGCCTCGTTGACGTAGGCCGTCTCGACCATGCGGGCGAGCGGTTCCTCGATGCCTTCCATGCGCGAGACCGGCAGGCCGAACTGCTTGCGGATGCGGCCATAGGCGGTCGACACGCGCAGCATCGACTTGGCGCCGGCAGTGGCGGACGACGGCAGCGAGATGGCGCGGCCGGCGGCCAGGCATTCCATCAACATGCGCCAGCCCTGGCCGAGCATCTTCTCGCCGCCGATGATGTATTCCATCGGGATGAAGACGTTCTCGCCCCAGTTCGGGCCGTTCGGGAAGGCAGCGCCAGACGGCAAGTGACGGCGGCCGATGTTGACGCCGGGGTGGTTGGCCGGGAATGAGCGCGACGGTGATGCCGACGTCTTCGCCCTTGGTCAGCAGCTTGTCGGGATCGAAGAGGCGGAAGGCGAGGCCGACCAGCGTCGCCTTGGGGCCGAGCGTGATGTAGCGCTTGTCCCACGACAGGCGGATGCCGAGCACTTCCTGGCCGTTGTGCATGCCCTTCGTGACGGTGCCGATGTCGCGCATCGTGGCAGCATCGGAGCCGGAGGTCGGGCCGGTCAGCGAGAAGCAGGGAACCTCTTCACCACGGGCAAGCCGCGGCAGATAGTAGTGCTTCTGTTCGTCGGTGCCGTACTTTTCGATCAGTTCGCCTGGCCCGAGGGAATTGGGGACCATGACGATGGTGACGACGTCGGGCGAGCGCGAGGCGATCTTGCCGAGGATGAGCGACTGAGCCTGGGCGGTGAAGCCGAGGCCGCCATGCTCTTTCGAAATAAGCATGCCGAGGAAGCCGTGCTTCTTGGCGAACGCCCAGACCGCCTCAGGGATCTCGCGCTCGGCGTGACGGATCTGCCAGTCGTTGATCAGACCGCACAGCTCTTCGGTCGGGCCGTCGAGGAAGGCCTGCTCTTCCGGCGTCAGGATGATCGGGGGAACGGAGCGCAGCTTGGCCCAGTCGGGCGTGCCGGAGAAGAGTTCGGCATCGAAGCCGACGGTGCCGGCGTCGAGCGCCTGCTGTTCGGTGTCGGACACCTTGGGAAGGATTTTCTTGACGGCGCGGAAGGCCGGCTCAACCAGCAGCGAGCGGCGCAGGGCCGGTATCGACAGCGCGCCCAGAAGGATCGCGGGCAACCAGGCCAGCACGCGCAGGAAAGTGGAAGAAGGCTCGTAGCCGGGGCCGTGGGCCAGCGGTGTCTGCCAGATGAAGGTGGCGACGGCGACGCCGAGCGCCCAGACCCAGATGGGGGCTCGCCAGATGGCAAGGCCCATCGCGGCGATCAGAACAAGCAGAAGAAAGACTGTCGTTGCCATGGCGCGTTAGGCCTCCCAACGTTCTGTCGATCGGATGTCGACATTCAAAATAGTCATGCGGCGCGCGAAGTCACGGCACGCAGTTGCGTATTCATTGCAGGGCACGTTACGCCCAATGGACGACGAACGTAACAAAACACAAGTTGACGTATACGTCAACTTAACATGGGTGTGATCGCCCGGTTTTAGGGGCTTTGGCGATCACAGACCGGTCGCGAACATAACGCAGTAACCATAAGCAGACGTTAAATTTATCCGCAAGCACCAGACCATGACGCGCTAAAGTTTTCCGGGCTTTTTCTCCTTGGCGGCGCTTTTGGTTGCTCCTGGCCCATGGGGGTGTTGACGAAGATGTCCATCACCAGGGTGTCGTACCAGGCGGCGCTTTCGTCAAAGTTGGTCTTGCGCAAAGCCGCTGACTCGCCCGGCTTGGAGACAAAGGCGTTGGCAGGGGCGAGCGCGAACTTGCCGCCGAAGTCGCCGGGACGATAGTCGGCGCCGATCTTCACGGTGTCATCGGGCGCCACGAACGACCAGCAGATATTGTAGAATGTGGCCGGAGGTGCCGGCTTGCCGGACAAGTCGGCGAGGATGTCGCCGGTGACGGCGTGGGCCTGGCTGTTGGCGGAGTAGGCCGACTTCGGCATGTCGGTGGCGATTGCGGCGTCGCCGATGACGTAGACGTTCTGCGCCAGCGTCGACTTGAAGTTTTTCGGATCGATCGGGCACCAGTCGCCCTGCGTCAGGCCCGACTGGCCGGCGATGCTGCCGGCTTTCTGATCGGGAACGATGTTGGCGACGGATGCTTTGATTTTCAGGCCGGACTTCGTCGTGATCTCGCGCGTGTCCACGTCCACCTTGGCAAGCGAGAAGTCGTCGATGTCGTTGGTCAGGTGCAGCTCGACGATGTCCTTGTAGTATTTGTCGAACGCCTCCTGGAAGACGGGCTGCTTGGAGAACGCCATCTTCGGATCAGTGATGATCAGCTTCGATTTCGGTTTTGCGGTTTTCAGGTAGTTGGCGATGACGCAGGCGCGCTCGTAGGGGCCCGGCGGGCAGCGGTAGGGCGCGCGCGGCGGGGCGAGCAGCACGACGCCGCCATCCTCCATCTGTTCCAGCTGATTGCGCAGCAGCTGCGTCTGCACCCCGCCTTTCCAGGCATGCGGCATCGTCTCGGCGGCGGATTCCGAATAGCCCTCGATGCCGTCGTACTTGAAGTCGATGCCGGGGGCGACGACGAGCCTGTCATAAGGAAACGTGTCGCCGCTGGCGGTGGTGACGATGCGGGCGTTGGTGTCGATGCCGGAGGCCGTATCGGTGACGATGTTGATGCCGAGGGCCTTCAGGCCGCGATAGCTGTGCGTGATGCTGTCGAAGGTGCGGAAGCCGCCGATGTAGTGGTTGGAGTAAAAGCAGGTGGTGTAGGCCTGCTTGGGCTCGATCAGCGTGATGGAGATTTTGAGGCTCCAGCTTCTTCAGCGCGTTCGCCAGCGTGGCGCCGCCGGGGCCGCCGCCGATGACGACGATCTTGGCCGAAGCAGGCGAGCCTGCAGCAAATGTGCGCCGGCCGCCGATGACGGTCGCGGCCACTCCGCCCACTGCCGCAGTCAGGCCCGCTGCCAGGCCCGCGACGACGGCGCGGCGGTTAATTGGCAGCATGCGGGAGGCTCCGTTCAGCCATCGCTTGCACGACCGGCGCGGCAAGCCGGCTGTTCGTGGGCGCTCGCGTCTTATCGAGTTCGGGGATGCTCCAGTCCGGTTGGAAGCCCGCTTTGGCGAGTTGCTCGTCCAGCTCTTCGTAGAAGAACATCTTGCCGGCGTACCCTGTGACGCGACCCACTTCCTCGCCATTGCGCACGACGAGAAACGTCGGCGTGTAGATGACGGGGTTGAAATTCTTGAGGGCGGCGTCGCCCCGCTTTGCGCGCTGCAGCGGAGCGAAGCGGCCTTCGGCGCTCTTGGGATACTTCGGCGCGATTTCACGATCCCATTCTATGCAATAGCGGCAGCCATCCTGCTCGACCATGATCAGACGCTGACGCCGCCTGCGGCCATGGCGGATGGCGCGATCATCATTAGGAACGAGGCCCGCAGGAAGATGGTTCCGGACCAGAGGCGTGCACGAATTTTGGCTCGCAATATTATTACTCCCGCTGCCACCAAACAGCCCAGGATTGGACGGGTTTGGTGAGCTATGCTAGCAGTCGGTAGCTGCCGTTTGAAGCGCCCTCGCGGCATGCCAGGAGCAGCATGGTGCGAAAACCGGGACAACTCTTGAAGATCAGCCGCCGGACTGTCGTGGCGGGTGCGGCCGCCCTACTGGCTGCACGAGCCGTTGCGCGTCCTGCGTTGGCAGAATTGGCCGGCGAGCGGTCGCGCAGCTTCCAGGAGGCGTATGCCAAGATCGTAGGCGATCGCACACCCGAAGCCGGTGCCTTGACGATGGAGCTGCCGGAATTGGCGGAGAACGGCAACATGGTGCTGTTCAAGCTCGCCGCCGAAAGTCCAATGACGGAGGCCGAGCACGTGAAGGCGCTGCATCTGCTATCGACACAAAATCCGCAGGGCCACGTGGCCACGTTCAAGCTATCGCTGCTGTCGGGCGAAGCGCGGGTTTCCGGACGCATGCGGCTGGCGAAGACGCAGGATGTCGTGGCACTGGCTGAACTGTCGGACGGGCGCGTGCTGATGGCGAGCAGTACCGTTCAGGTGACCATCGGCGGCTGCGGGATCTAGGAACAGAGCATGGCAAAGCCGCGCATAAAAATTCCGGAAAGCGCCAAGACCGGCGAGATCATCGAGATCCGCGCCATCATCCAGCACCCGATGGAGACCGGCAACCGGAAGGACGCGAACGGGCAGATCGTGCCGCGCCAGATCATCCATACGTTCGTCGCCAAGTTCGCCGGACAAGTCTTCTTCGAAGGCACATTCGGCCCCGGCATCTCGTCGAACCCCTCTTTTGCGATTCCGCTAAAGGTGCCGGGTCCCGGTCAGCTGGAGCTGACGTGGGTGGACGACGAGGGCGTCACGACCGTCGAAACGGTGACGCTGAACGTAACCGGCGGCTAGGCTACCGCGACTGAAACTGGCGTTTCTTGGCCAAAGCGCTTGTCCCAACAGGCGTGGCCCAGTATCGATGGGCCAAAACACGCCGGGAGCCAGTTGCATGTCAGACGATCCAGTCATCGCCCAGAAGGGCCCATATTCCGTCGAGCTGACGGCAAACAAGCCGTATTTCTTCTGCCGCTGCGGACTGTCTGCCAAGCAGCCGTTCTGCGACGGTGCACATAAGGACACCGGCCTCGAGCCCATGCGCTTCACCGTGGATGAGACCGGCATGTTCAATCTGTGCGGCTGCAAGGCTACCGACGATCCACCGTTCTGCGACGGCACGCACAACATGCTGTGAGGCAGAACCTGTGCGTTGGGGCCACAGCTGTGGCAGCCACGCCGAAAAAGGCGCTTCCCTCGCGGCCGCAGGCACTTATGATCGTGACCAACTGATATTCGGAATGCGATTGCCGGGGGAGGAATGGATTATCTTATCCAACAGGTCATCAATGGCCTGACGTTGGGTTCTATCTACGGTCTCATTGCCATCGGTTACACGATGGTGTTCGGCATCATCGGCATGGTGAACTTCGCGCACGGCGACGTGTTCATGCTGTCGGCATTTATTGCGCTGATCATTTTCCTGGCGCTGTCGCAGCTGTTCGGCACGATCAACCTGGCTCTGGCGCTGCTGCTGGTACTCGTCGCGGGCATGGCACTGACGGCGTTGTGGGCGTGGACGATCGAGCGGGTCGCCTACCGGCCATTGCGAGGATCGTTCCGCCTGGCGCCGATGATTTCGGCAATCGGCATGTCGATCTTCCTGTCGAACTTCGTGCAATGGGCGCAGGGGCCGAACAACAAGCCGCTGGAAATGGTGCCGACCGAGATCATCACGATCCCGCTCGGCGCGGGCTCGATCACTCTGAACTGGAAGCAGATCACCATCATGGTGACCACGGCGGTGCTGTTGATGGCCCTGTGGTACCTGGTGCAGAAGACGCCACTGGGCCGCGCCCAGCGCGCCTGCGAGCAAGACCGCAAGATGGCGTCGATCCTGGGCGTCGACGTCGATCGCACGATCTCGCTGACGTTCGTCATCGGCGCGGCACTGGCGGCGGTGGCGGGACTGCTTTGGGTCGTGAACTACAGCCAGGTGAATTTCGCCGACGGTTATGTGCCGGGCGTGAAGGCGTTCACGGCCGCGGTGCTGGGCGGCATCGGCTCGCTGCAGGGCGCGGTGCTGGGCGGCATCCTGATCGGCCTGGTCGAGACGCTGTGGTCTGCCTATTTCTCGCTCGCCTACAAGGATGTGGCAGCGCTGCTGATCCTCATCGTGGTGCTGGTGTTCATGCCGTCGGGCCTGTTCGGCCGGCCAGACGTCGAGAAGGTTTGAGCAATGGCGGCTGACGCGGCTCGCTCGCCAATCACGGATCTCCGCCGCCCTGCCCGGCGCCTTGAAGAGCGCGCTGCTGACGGCACTCGTGACGCTGGGCCTGTGCTTCCCGATCATCGCCTGGGAAACCCAGCTCGACATCGAGAGCCGGCTGACGCTCGTCTCGTGGTGGAACTACGTCGCCGCGTTCGTCGCGATCGCCTTCGCCGGCCGCTTCGCCTATCTGATGTGGCGCGCGCTGCCGCGCGAACAGCGGCAAGCTATCGCGCCTCGCGCCAAATTGAGCGCTGACGTCAAGCAACGCATTGCGATCGTCGGCCTGCTGCTGCTGATCTTCTTTCCCTTCATCTCCATCGCCGCGGCCGGGACTGCCGGATCCATCAAATGGATCGACAATTACGGCACACAGATCCTTATCTACATCCTGTTGGCCTGGGGGCTGAACATCGTCGTCGGCCTCGCGGGGCTGCTCGACTTGGGCTACGTCGCGTTCTATGCGGTAGGCGCCTACTCATCCGCGTTGCTGGCCAAGAACTTCGGCGTCTCCTTCTGGCTGTGCCTGCCGCTCGCCGGCATCTTCGCGGCGCTGTACGGCTTGATGATCGGCATTCCCGTCCTGCGGTTGCGCGGAGACTATCTGGCCATCGTGACGCTGGCCTTCGCGGAGATCGTGCAGCGCGTCGCGGTCAACTGGGATACGGTGACCGGGGGGTACAACGGCATCTCGGGCATTCCCCGGCCGACGCTGTTCGGCTACTCGCTGTCGCCGGGCCCCGACAGCCTGCCGGCCCTGCTCGGACTGGCGCCGTCGCCGCTCTATCGCGTGATCTTCCTGTTCTATCTCGTGCTCGTCCTGGCGCTGCTGGTGAACTGGGTGGCGACGCGTTTGCGCCGCCTGCCGCTGGGGCTGCGCCTGGGAAGCGCTGCGCGAGGACGAAATCGCCTGCCGGTCGCTCGGCATCAACACGGTGACGACGAAGCTATCGGCGTTCGCGACGGGCGCGTTCTTCGGCGGTATTGCCGGACCGCTGTTTGCCGCACGCCAGGGCATCGTCTCGCCGTCGTCGTTCGTGTTCATGGAAAGCGCGATGATCCTGGCGATCGTGGTGCTGGGCGGGCTCGGCAGCCAGCTTGGCGTGGCGATTGCCGCCGTCGTGATGATCGGCGGCACGGAACTGCTGCGCGAACTGGGCTGGCTGAAGGCCGTGTTCGGGCCGGAGTTCGATCCCGGCAAGTATCGCATGCTCATTTTCGGATTTGCGATGGTGCTGCTGATGGTGGTGCGCCCACGCGGCTTCATCACGCATCGCGATCCCTCGATCACGCTCGGCGGCCGGCAGACGGGGAGTTGCAGGCCTGATGCAGCCCATTGCCGATCCCCTGTTGACGGTCGATCGCCTGACGATGCGCTTCGGTGGGCTCGTCGCCATCAACGCGCTGACGTTCGAAGTGGGCCGCGGGCAGATCACGGCATTGATCGGCCCCAACGGCGCGGGCAAGACGACGGTGTTCAACTGCATCACCGGATTCTACCAGCCCACCGGCGGGCGCATGGCGCTGGCGCATCGCGGACCGGTGCAGGAGCGGGAACTGGCGGCGCTGACGGCATCCGGCCGGCGCTACGACCGGCACGCGTGCGGCGGACTGTTCCTGCTGGAGCGCATGCAGGATCACGAGATCGCGGGCAAGGCGCGCGTGGCCCGCACGTTCCAGAACATCCGGCTGTTTCCGGCGATGACGGTGCTGGAAAACCTGATCGTGGCACAGCACCGCGAGTTGATGCGGGCCTCGCGGTTTTCCATTGCGGGGCTGCTCGGCACCAAGGGGTATCGCGCAGCCGAGGACCAGGCGGTGGAGCGGGCGCGGCACTGGCTGGAAAAGACCGGTCTTGTCGATCGTGCCGACGAGCCGGCAGGAGACTTGCCGTATGGTGCGCAGCGGCGGCTGGAGATCGCGCGGGCTATGTGCACGCAGCCGATGTTGCTGTGCCTCGACGAGCCGGCCGCTGGGCTCAACCCGCGCGAAAGCGCCGACCTCACACGCCTCATCCGCGCCATTCGCGACGAGACCGGCACGTCGGTGCTGCTGATCGAACACGACATGTCTGTCGTCATGGAAATTTCCGACCACGTCGTCGTCATCGAATACGGCTGCAAGATCGCGGACGGCACGCCCGACGAGATCAAGAGCGATCCCAACGTGATCGCCGCGTATCTGGGTGTCGAGGATGCCGAAACGGCCGTTGCCGTCGTGGAGGCTGGCGCATGAGCGGCGCGCTTCTCAGCCTGCAGGGCGTCACGGCTTACTACGGCAGCGTCAAGGCGCTGAAGGGTATCGACCTTGCCATCAACAAGGGCGAGATCGTCACGCTGATCGGCTCGAACGGCGCCGGCAAGTCCACCACGATGATGACGGTGTTCGGCGCGCCGCGGGCGAGCGACGGGCGCATCACGTTTGACGGCCAGGACATCACGCAGCTCGAAACGCACCAGGTGGCGCGGCTCGGTATCGCCCAGGCACCCGAGGGACGGCGCATCTTCCAGCGCATGAGCGTGCGCGAGAACCTGCAGATGGGCACGGTGCTCGACGCCCGCACATTTTGCGCAGGACCTGGAGAAGGTGCTTGACGATTTTCCCGCGACTGAAGGAGCGCATCAATCAGCGTGGCGGCACGCTGTCGGGCGGCGAGCAGCAGATGCTGGCGATCGCGCGCGCGCTGATGAGCCGGCCGAAACTGCTGATGCTGGACGAGCCGTCGCTGGGCCTGGCGCCGCTGATCGTGAAGCAGATCTTTTCCGTCATCGCCGACCTGAACGCGCGGGAGGGTCTGACCGTGTTCCTCGTCGAGCAGAACGCGTATCACGCGCTGAAGCTGGCGCATCGCGCCTACGTGCTCGTGAACGGCGCCATCACGCTGACCGGCGGCGGCAAGGAGCTTCTGGCCAACCCCGAAGTGCGGCAGGCCTACCTGGAAGGAGGCCGGCATTGAGCAGCGAAGCAGGACTGTTCTTTGGACTGTATGAGACCTACGGCCTCAACGGCTTCTGGGTGTTCGTGCTGGTGACGCTGGTGCTTGGCGGAGCCGCGGCGCTGGCGGCGGGACGCGCGGTGGCCGACGGATGGGGCGATGTGCGCTTCGTGGTGCTCTATGCCGCGCTGCTGGGCCTTGCCGTGCGGTTCATTCAGTACGCGCTGTTCGAGCAGCCCCTGCTATCGCTGCCGTCCTACCTGATCGACGCCGCCATTCTGCTGGCGCTGGCATTTCTTGGCTATCGCATGCGCCGCACCACGCAGATGACGCGGCAGTATCCCTGGCTCTACGACAAGAGCACCCCCGTCAGCTGCCGGACGAGGCAATAGCTTCACCTTCCCCCGAACGCGACAGCGTTGGCGGGTGACTTTTGGCGAAATCCGGACCAACATGCCGCCCGGATTGGCGCCAGGCAGAACCCGAGGATCGACCCAGAATGCGTTTCATCAAATTGATTTCCGTCATCATCCTGGCGGGACTGGTCGCGTCGTGCGGCGGCGGGGAGCAGAAGCTGAAGTTCGGCGTCGCCGGGCCGGTGACGGGGTCGGACGCTGCGTTCGGGGGACAGCTGAAAAATGGCGTCGAACAGGCCGTGGCCGACATCAACGAGGCTGGCGGCATTCTGGGCCAGAAGATCGAGCTCATCGCGGGCGACGACGTGGCAGACCCGAAACAGGGTGTGTCGGTCGCCAACCAGTTCATCGGCGAGGGCGTAACGTTCGTCGTCGGCCACTTCAACTCCGGCGTGACGGAGCCTGCGTCGGATCGCTACTTCGAGAGCGGGTTGCTGATGATCACGCCGGGATCGACCAATCCCAAGATCACCGAGCGCGGCTACTGGAACGTGTTCCGCACGTGCGGGCGCGACGACCAGCAAGGCAAAGTCGCCGGCGAGTACATCGCCAAGAACCTGGCAGGCAAAAAGATTGCGGTCGTCCACGACAAGACGACGTACGGCAAGGGCCTCGCCGACGAGACGAAGAAAACGATCAATTCGCTCGGCATCAACGAAGTGCTGTACGAGGGCGTAACCAAGGGCGAACGCGACTACTCGGCGCTGGTGTCCAAGATCAAGCAGTCGGGTGCGGAAATCGTCTACTGGGGCGGCGTGCACACGGAAGGCGGCGGGCTGCTGCGGCAGCTGCGCGACCAGGGCGTGACGGCGATGTTCATGGGCGGCGACGGCATCGTCTCGCAGGAGTTCGCGTCGCTGGCGGGTGCCGGCGTCGAGGGCACGCTGATGACGTTCGGGCCCGATCCGCAGAAGCGGCCTGAGGCAGCGGCCGTGGTGCAGAAGTTCCTGGCGAAGAACTACAAGCCGGAGGCGTACACGCTCTACAGCTATGCGTCGGTGCAGGTGATCGCGCAGGCGGCAGAGGCGATCAAGTCGCTTGACCCGCAGAAGGTTGCCGCAGAGATCCACTCGGGCAAGGTCTACAAGACGGTGATCGGCGATCTGAGTTTCGACAAGAAGGGTGACATCACCCGCGTCGACTACATCATGTACACCTGGAAGAAGCAGCAGGACGGCTCGTTCGGCTACGTCGAGAACTGATGCTGGGCGAGACTGGCTTGCGGCGCCGGATGCGATTTGGCCTCGTGGCACTGGCGGTTGCCGGCAGCGTCGCAGCGGAGACGCGCGAGGTTCGTGCAGACGGCGAAATCGTGCTGGCGGCGCCGATGAGCGGGCCCTACGCCCGCACCGGTGCGGCCATGCGCGAGGCTGCCGAAGCGCGCTTGGCGGGATCGTTGCCGTTGACCGTCGCCGATGATCGCTGCGATGCGCAAAGTGCACTGGAGGCGGCGCGCCGCATCGCGGCGGCCAAACCAGCTCTCGTCATCGGGCATCCGTGCTCCAGCGCGGCGATCGCGGCGGCGCCGGTCTATGCGGCGGCGCAGATCCCATTCATCTCAACCGGCGCGCGGCACGCAGACCTGACCGACAAGCGGGCCGGGCCGCTGGTGTTCCGGCTTGCCGGACGCGACGATCGCCAGGGCAAGGATGCGGCGGCGTTTCTTGCGCGCGCGAGCGGCGGTACGGCCAATCGCCATCCTGCACGATCGCACCTTCGCGATGAGCACGATTGCCGGGGATGCGGCCACCGCGTTGACTGGGCCGCCGGGGCAAGCGCCGGTGCACAAGGTGATGCAGTTTCCGTACGTGGCGAGCGAGCTGAACTACGACGCGCTGGTCGAGAAGGTCGTGGCGTTCGCGGGCGGGCCGGATGGGCTGGGTGCCATTCTGTTTGCGGGCTTTCCGTCGGAAGCCATCATCGTGCTCCGGTCGTTGCGGGCGCGCGGCGTCAGCGCGCCTTTTCTCGGGGTCGATGCCGTGGCGACGACCGAGATCGGCGCTGCGTTAGCGACAAAGCTCGGCGATGTGTTCGTGCTGCTTTCGGCGGACGACGCCCAGAGCGTGGCGCTGCGGACAGCGGCGGCATGCGCGATGTGGCAAACGGCTGGGAAGAAGACCGCCGCTGATCCGGGCGCGGCGCTTGCAGGCATGGCGTTCGAGGATGCCGCAATCGGGCGGATCACATTCGACGCGAAGGGCGATGCGGATATTCCCTCGTATTTGGTCAGCGCCTGGAGGGATGGCGCTTGGAAGCCGGCGGCAGCGCCAGAGGCGGGCAAGATCCCGCTGCCCTGACGCTGAATTCCGGTCAGGCCGCTTTAGCGGCCATTTTAGCGGCCCTGGGACTGTGCCAGGCAGTCGAGGCGAAGCGCGCGCTCCATCAGGCTCAGTGCGTCCGGCACCTGATCGCCCATATTGCGATACGTACGGATGCGTTCCTGAACCAGAGCATAGCCTTCACGCGGATCATCAATCTGATCAAGCTGGCCGCTCAGCTGAGCAATTTCGCTCTGCATTTGTTCGGACATTACGTGACCCTCAATTCGTTTCCAAATGGACTGCCTTCATTGGCAGTTTGCTTCTAGTCTTCTGCGGGTTTGGAGATTGTCTCCTGCGAAACACCGCGCGATTAAAGTAAGTGTGCTACCAAACTAGGGAATTACAAGGCATTGAAGGTGGGTTGGTTGACGCTGTTGTCTAAATCCCACAGTCACTTGGCGGCTGTTCTTTGTGCAGCCTTGAAACAGGGCGGCAATAGCACCCCGAATGTGGCTCGATCTTGGCGTCACTCTCTGACTTTATTGGTGCGTTGCGATTGCGCCACGGTTGCAGCGCACCGCTGTTACTCTTTGATAGACGCTCTATAATTTCGCTTTGTGGGCCGATTGGCACCGCACTGCGAAAACTTCGCGACGCTTCTGCGATGGTTTAATGGCACCATCAGAAGTGCCATTAATCCTGGACTTTCGAAGCTAAACGGGGCCTGAACGGCTATGCGTCTTTTCCAATGACACATTGTCGCAACCTGATAACCGACGTGCCCGGCATCGCCGTTGGCAATGCTCACGATGCTCAAATCGGCTCGGGCGTGACTGTCGTGTTGCCGAATTGGCCGGCGGTCGCTGCGGTGGACGTGCGCGGCGGCGGGCCGGGCACGCGCGAGACCGATGCGATCGGCCTCGCCGGCACCGTCGAGGAGATCCACGCCATCGTGTTGTCGGGCGGTTCGGCTTTCGGGCTTTCGGCTGCGAGCGGCGTGCAGAGCTATCTGGCCGCGCAGGGCATCGGCTTTGCGGTTGGCGCGGCGCGGGTGCCGATCGTGCCGCAGGCAATCCTGTTCGATCTGCTCAACGGCGGCGACAAGTCGGCCGCAGGTCCGGCGGTCTACGAACGCCTTGCGGCCGAAGCGTGCACGCGCGCCGGGCAAGGCTTCGAGGTGGGATCGACCGGCGCAGGATTTGGCGCCACCACGGCGACGCTGCGCGGCGGGCTCGGCAGCGCTTCGCAGGTGCTTGACGATGGCCTCGTCGTTGGCGCCCTGGTGGCCGTCAATGCGGCAGGGTCGGTCACGATGGGGGCGTCACGGCACTTCTGGGCGGCGCCGTTCGAACAGAACGCTGAGTTCGGCGGTTGCGGGCTTCCCGTGGGACCGCCCGACGATGCCACGAGCATTCGCCTCAAGGGCCTTGCGGGCGCGAGCACCACGATCGCCGTCATCGCCACCAACGCCCGGTTGACGAAGCCGCAGGCGCATCGGCTGGCCGTGATGGCGCAGACCGGGATGGCGCGCGCGATCTATCCCGTGCACACGCCGCTCGACGGCGACGTCGTGTTCGCGCTAGCAACGGGGGACGTGCCGCTGGCAGATCCGGTGTTCGCGCTGGCCGACCTTGGGGCTCACGCAGCCAACGTCCTGGCGCGGGCGATCGCGCGGGGCGTCTATGCGGCAGGCACCTTGTCCACAAGGTTGGGCGGGGCCGCCCAGTTATGCAACCAGGTTTGGAGGGCGTTCCTGATGCCGCAACGGCCGCTTCGAACAGCCATCCTTGCCATTTCGGCAATTGCACTGCTTGGCGGCGCGGCAGCACTGGTCTTTCTGGAGCGGCGCTGCGCTGCGGCCGGCGGCCAGTTCCTGTGGACCCGTGTCGCCTGCGAGGCGGGCGCACGGCCCGTCATCCTGCAGGGCGATATTCACCGCGTTTGAGTGCGGCCAAGCGGGCGCATTGATGCGGCGTGGCCGGCTCTGCTAGGCCTCGCTCGTTTCCATATCTCACACACCACGCCACGAGGCCCGTGATGATCCCCCGCTACAGCCGCCCCGAAATGACGAAGATCTGGGAGCCGGAAACCCGCTTCCGCATCTGGTTCGAGATCGAGGCGCACGCGGCGGCCGCCATGGCCGAGATCGGCATGATCCCGAAGGAGGCCGCCAAGGTCATCTGGGAGAAGGGCTCGAAGGCCACCTTCGACGTCGCCAAGATCGACGCCATCGAGGCTGTCACCAAGCATGACGTGATCGCCTTCCTGACGCATCTGGCCGAGCATGTCGGACCTGAGGCGCGCTTCGTGCACCAGGGCATGACATCGTCCGACGTACTCGACACCTGCCTCAACGTGCAGCTGGTGCGGGCGGCCGACATTCTCATTGCCGATGTCGACAGGTTGCTCGCCGGGCTCAAGGTGCGAGCGCTGGAGCACAAGACGACGCCGACGATCGGGCGCAGCCACGGCATTCACGCCGAGCCGACCACGTTCGGCATCAAGCTGGCGTTCGCCTACGCCGAGTTCCAGCGCGCACGCGACCGGCTCGTCGCTGCGCGGGCCGAGGTGGCGACGTGCGCAATCTCCGGCGCTGTCGGCACGTTTGCCAACATCGATCCGCGCGTCGAGGTGTACGTGGCGGACAAGCTCGGCCTGGTGCCGGAGCCGGTGTCGACGCAGGTCATCCCGCGAGACCGGCATGCGATGTTTTTCGCCACGCTCGGCGTGGTCGCATCATCCGTCGAGCGGCTGGCGATCGAGATCCGTCACTTGCAGCGCACCGAGGTGCTGGAGGCCGAAGAGTTCTTCTCGGCCGGCCAGAAGGGCTCATCGGCGATGCCGCATAAGCGCAACCCGGTCCTGACGGAAAACCTTACCGGGCTGGCCCGCATGGTGCGCGCCTATGCGCTGCCGGCGATGGAAAACGTGGCGCTGTGGCACGAGCGGGACATTTCGCATTCGTCGGTGGAGCGCATGATCGGCCCGGACGCGACGGTGACGCTGGACTTCGCGCTGGTGCGCCTGGCGGGCGTGATCGAGAAGCTGGTGATCTATCCCGAGAACATGAAAAAGAACCTCGACAAGCTCGGCGGCCTGCACAATTCGCAGCGCGTCCTGCTGGCGCTGACGCAGGCCGGCGCCTCGCGCGAGGACGCCTACGGGCTGGTCCAGCGCAACGCGATGAAGACTTGGGAAACCGGCGCCGACTTCCTGGCCTCGCTCAAGGCCGACAAGGACGTGACGTCGAAAGTTCCCGCCAAGGAGCTCGAGGAAATGTTCGACCTCGGCTACCACCTGAAGCACGCCGACACGATCTTCGAACGCGTATTTGGCAAGGCGTGAGGCGATCGAGATGGCGGACAGCGCCGCTGCGTGAGGCCCGCTCAGACGTGACGTCCGGCGCTTTTGCTCATGCCGAACTTGAGATAGCATTCCTGCATGACAGGTTTCTCGGAAGAGCCCCGCGCATCCTACTCGGCCCACATGGGCAAGGCCGAGTTTTTCACGTGGCTGCACGCTCGCGAGAGTGGCCGGTACGAGTTAAAGAACGGAGAAATCATCGTGCATGCAGGGTCGACGCGCCGGCATGCGTGGCTCTCGATGCAGTTCGGCCAAGTGCTGCTGAACCGGCTCGATCGCACTCGGTGGGTCGTCGGCGGATCCGACGCTGCAGTGGAGATCGGCGATGACATCCGCTATCCCGACATCGTTGTGGAAGCGCGGACAGATGATGGGACGTCGCCATCGACTGTCTCGCCGACGCTGATCGTCGAGGTGATGTCGCCGTCGTCCGCCGGGCGCGATATGCATGAGAAGCTGGGCGAATACACCAGCCTCGTCTCACTCGAAGCCTACATCGTCGCCAGCCAGGACGAGGCAATCGTTTGGCTTTGGCAACGCGATGCGGTGGCCCGTACGTTTGCATCGCAACCCATCTGAAATCGGCGGGACTTGAACGCTCGATAATCATCGACGCGCTCGGCGTCTCACTGCCGCTTGCAGACATCTATCGCGGGATCGCAGGCTCGTGAGTGCCGGTCGCTTCAAGCTGCTTGCCAGGGTCTGACGTGAAGCTGCCTCTCAGCCGTTTCGTCGGATATGGATGTGCTGCTCTTGGCGCTGCATTTTTCTCCACGAAGGCGATTTTCATCAAGCTGGCGTTTCAGGATCAGGTCGATGCCGCCCTGATGCTCGCCTACCGCATGTTGTTTGCCACACCGGTGTTCATCGCCGTCGGCATCTGGGCGTTCACCCAACGCCGCGCCAAGGGGGAGCAGCCGCCGCATTGGCGTGATGTCGCCGCCGCGGTGTTCGTGGGTTTCCTTGGCTACTACGTGGCGTCCGCGTTCGATTTTGCGGGCCTCATGTACATCAGCGCCTCGCTCGAGCGGCTGGTGTTGTTCACCTATCCCATTTTCGTGATGTTCATCGGCAGCGCTTTTTATGGCGAGGCGCTCTCGCGCACGTCGCTTGCCGCTGCCGCGGTCACCTATCTGGGGCTGGCCGTGGTGTTCGCGATCGATCTGCCTGACGGCGGGCGGGCGACGATCATCGGCACGGCGCTCGTGCTGGGAGCCGCCATCGCGTTCGCCTGGCATCAAATCCTTGCGAAGCGGTTCATGGCGCCACTGGGCAGCGCACTTTTCACGAGCATCGCCCTGTCCTCAGCCGGCGTTTTTTGCGTGCTGCATCAGGTGCTGTTCGGTTCGGGCTTTGCCGCAACCCCGCGCTTTCTCTGGCTTGCGTTCGGGTGCGCAATGATCGCAACGGTGCTGCCGTCGTTTCTCATCAATGCCGGGCTCGAGCGCGTGTCGCCGCAAGCGGTCTCGATGATTGCAACGATGTCGCCGATTGTAACGATCGGCTTGGCCATCGCCATTCTCGGCGAGCCGTTCACGCTGGCCGACGCCATCGGTTCGACGCTCGTGCTTGTTGGCGTCGGCATTTTCACCTGGGGAGACAGCCGGCGCCGCCGTGTAGTGCCGGAGCCGTCGGAAGTCCCACCCGTGCCGGCAGGACGCTGAGGCGCGAGGCGTCTTGGGTCGAGGAAAGATCTGGGATAGCATCGCGGCTATGACAGGTTTCTCGGAAGAGCCCCGCGCCGCCTATTCGGCCCACATGGACAAGGCCGCGTTCTTCGCGTGGCTGCGTACGCGGGAAGGCGGCCGCTACGAGTTGAAGAACGGGGAAATTATCGTGCACGCTGGTTCGACGATGCGGCATGCGCGCCTTTCCGCGAAATTCGTCACGGCACTTGCGACTCGCCTCGACGTCGACGTCTGGGCCGTTGCAGCTTCAGACGCCGCAATCGAAATCGGCGAGGATATTCGGTATCCGGACGTCGTCGTCGAGCGCCTTTTGGACGACGGTTCGTCGCCATCGACCACGCGGCCCACTATTCTGATCGAGGTGTTATCGCCTTCTTCGGTCGGGCGTGACATGGGCGAGAAGCGCATTGAATATCTTGGCCTTCCCTCGCTGGAGGCTTACATTGTGGCCAGCCAGGACGAGCCGATCGTCTGGATTTGGCAGCGGGATGGCGCCTCGCGTGAGTTCCCCGTAGAGCCGTCAGAAATTGCGGGCCGGGAGCGCGACATCACGCTCGACGCTCTGGCCATATCGCTGCCGCTTGCGGAACTCTATCGCGGTATTGGCGCGGCCTAGCTCAATCGCAAGGACGTTGCGATGGGCTTGCGCGATGACAGCGGAGTTGTCTATGAGGCTGCGTTGGCAGCGGCACACGGACTTCGGAAGAGGTTGATGCGGACGTCAGAAGTTGAAATTCTCATCGTGCCGGGGTGGTCCGGTTCGGGGCCGGACCATTGGCAGTCGCGGTGGGAGCGCAGTCTCAAGACCGCACGTCGCATCGACCAGCAACACTGGCGCGAGCCGGACCGCGAGCAATGGACGGGCCGCATCGTGGCGGCTGTGGCCGAGGCGACGTTACCCCCGGTGCTCGTGGCGCACAGCCTGGGCGTTGCGGCCGTCGTACACGCTGCCGCCAAACTGCCGCCTGGCCTGGTGGCGGGCGCGATGCTGGTGGCGCCCGCGGACGTCGACAACGCCAAGGGATGGCCATTGACGGACGGGGAAACGCTGCCTGCCGAGGAGACGGGATTTGCGCCGGTGCCTCTGAGCCCGCTGCCATTCCCTGCGCTGGTGATTGCCTCGTCGGATGATCCCTATTGCTCGCTGCCGCGAGCGCAAGCCATGGCCGATGCGTGGGGCGCGGAGTTCGTGGATGCCGGTGAGCAGGGCCACATCAATACCGCGTCGGGGCACGGGCCCTGGCCGGATGGCCTGTTGCGCTTTGGCGGCTTCCTGCGCGGGCTCTCTGTCTAGCCGCGCTTCTGAGCGGAAACGCTGCACACTTTTCCGGAAGCGCTCGATTGACCGCGCTTCTGAGCGGAAAACCGCTGCACGCTCTTCCGGAAGCGCTCGATTGACGGCGCTTCTGATCGGAAAACCGCTGCACACTTTTCCGGAAGCGCTCGATTGATCGCGCTTCTGATCGGAAAACCGCTGCACACTTTTCCGGAAGCGCTCGCAAAAAAGGCGGCGCCGCGTGACGGCACCGCCTTTGAAATTTGCAAACGCTGAAAGCTCAGCCAGCCGACTCGATGTCGCTCACGGCCTTGGCCAGGAACTCGATCATCTTGTCCTTGATCTCGGCGTCGGAGACCGTCACGCCCTTCTCGGCGAAGTCCTTCTGCACCTTGCGGATGACGTCATCGTCGCCCTTCTCTTCCAGGTCGGCCTTGCGCACGGCCTTCACGTAGTCGGCGACAGCGTCGCCCGTGATGCCAAGCTTGGCGGCCGCCCACTCGGCCAGGGCCTTGTTCCGGCGCGATTCGGCCTTGAACTTCAGGTCCCCGTCGCGTGCGAACTTGTTTTCAAATGCTTTTTCGCGATTGTCATACGTGGTCATTGCGTTCTCCCAGACCCTGCCGTTCTTGCTTTGTTGCACCGCGACATCGGGTTGCATGTCGGATGCCCGGAACTCTATTCGTGTGACGCCTAACCCGGACCGGTCGACAAATCAACGGCTTGGTTCGGCCGTGAACCAATACCCCGGTTCCACCGTCGTTAAGATTGTTTCCGGGGGGCGGTTCGGCTAAAGTCGGGAGTGAAAAAAGTCGCCGTCGGCAGGCCTTGGCCTAATCCATCTCCAAGCAAAAAAACTCAGTAAGATCAATGTGCCGCAACGACGGGACGTGTAACGGGTAGCGTTGAAAAAGAGCATGAGCGTGATCGTCAAAGGACCAGGATCCATGAACAAGCGGCGTCGGATCTACGAAGGCAAAGCGAAGGTGCTCTATGAGGGCCCGGAGCCGGGTACGCTCATCCAACATTTCAAGGATGATGCGACTGCGTTCAACGCCAAGAAGCATGCGCTGATCGAGGGCAAGGGCGTCCTCAATAATCGCATCTCTGAGTACATCTTCCAACGGCTCGGCGAGATCGGCGTGCCGACGCACTTCATGAAGCGTCTCAACATGCGCGAGCAGTTGATCCGCGAGGTGGAGATCATTCCACTTGAGGTCGTGGTGCGCAACATCGCAGCGGGTTCGCTGTCGGAGCGGCTGGGCCTTGAAGAAGGCATGCAGCTGCCGCGCTCGATCATCGAGTTCTACTACAAGGCCGACAAGCTGAACGATCCGCTGGTGTCTGAAGAGCACATCACGGCGTTCGGCTGGGCCACGCCGCAGGAGATCGACGAGGTGATGCAGCTCGCGCTGCGCATCAACGACTTCCTCGTGGGCCTGTTCCTCGGCATCGGCATCCGCCTCGTCGACTTCAAGGTGGAATTCGGCCGCCTGTGGGACAACGAGCAGATGCGCATCGTGCTGGCCGACGAGATCAGCCCGGACTGCTGCCGCCTGTGGGATGTCCACTCGGCCGAGAAGCTCGACAAGGACCGCTTCCGCAAGGACCTTGGCGGCGTGCTGGAGGCCTATCAGGAAGTCGCCAAGCGTCTTGGCGTGCTGACCGAGAACCGCCCGCCAAAGGGCGCAGGGCCCGTGCTGGTGGCGTCGAACACGATCAACGGCTCGACCAGCGGCAAGCCGAACTGAGCCAACGCAAAGTTTGCGAATGAAATGAGGGGTCAGACCTAGGTCTGACCCCTTTTTCGTAGTGCTCGCTGCGTCGAGCCGGCGTCAGCCGGGCTCGCACTGGTCGGACTTTGCGGCTCGGCGTGCGAAAACCTGAACTTCGGCAGCCGCAGGCAACGCCGTGGCTTGCTTATCGAGGAAGGTTTTCAGCTCGTTCACCGCATCCGCGGCCAAAACCACCGACAGATTTCGCTCTCGGCAGAACGCCAGCAGCTCGTCGTCGGTGCCATTCGCGGACAGCTTCCTTGACGACACCGATAATCATTTCCGCGCTGACGGCCAATGGTGCAGCGCCTCGATACGGCTTCACGGTCATAATTCTGCTCCTTGAAAAATTGTGGGATTGCCAAATCGTCTAGTTGGCCAAGTTGATCAACGCCCGCCTAGCCCTGATATCTTCATCGTCAATCTCCAAGACGCGCTGACGCTCCAGTTCATCGAACGCGCGTTTCTCGAATATCGTCGCGGGCCTGTCCGCTTCGCCCGGCATCGGAAGCGACAATGTGATTGTGAGGTTGTGCCTGTCTTCCCGGTAGGCCGACGCGCTGATTGCTGCATCCGAGACGCGCGTTTGCCGGCCGAGTGCTTCGAGCTTCACGCCACCACCCGCGGCGACATCGATCTTGGTGGTGAACTCCAGCGTTTCCGCCAGTGTCGGGATCTGCGCCCCAGACAGGTTGCCGGACTGATTTCAAGTCGAGGAACGTCTTGATGACTTCTGACATGCCAATGGTGCCGGTGATGGGATAGGCGGCATTCTCGCCCTTCTCGATCTGCTCGCAGATGCGATCCGGGAGGGTGCGCACGAGCCTGCCGAATGAGTTGACGATCCTGAAATTGCGCTTGTTGCGCCGGGTTTTGGCCGCACCGGCAGAAGCGTGAATGTCAACGGTCCGCGCGAAAGTATGCTCGCCACACCGATGTTGCCGCCGGCCGTGTTGTTTTCGGCCATATCGAACACGAACTCGTAGGCCAGCGCGGATTTATCGTAGCGTTGCAGACTGGCGTTGCCGTCTGGCGACAACTGTTTGCTCGTGACGCTGGCGAACGTTCGTTTGCCGGATTTCAGATCTGCGGCGATGATCGGATCGGACTTCTTGAGGGCGCCGATCACGAAAAGCCGAAGGCTATCGCGCACCTCGCATCGGATCTTTTGGACGATTTGATAGGTGTTTAGCGGGGTGACGTCCTCGGGCAGCGGATGCATCGAGCAACCACCGCACAGCACGCCAAGCAAAAGGACGAATTGTTTTGAGCAATGCATTGAAAACCCGTGTTGCGAAGCGAGGAATATGAGCGGCATGGCAACCGACTCGCGCAATCATCGCAACAACGGTGTTGGCGGATTTTCCCTAGGCTGTGGATTGTGCTTTCGCAACATCGCTGATCGATTATGCAGCTGACCGCAAATCGCGGTCCATCGAAGACGATTTGCGGCCGCGAGAGTTAGACTTGGCGATCGCCGTTGTCGATGAGGCGCCGTTGCGTATCGACGATGTAGTCGCGGACGATGGGGACCGCAGTATTTTTTTTGGTGAGCTGCATGTGGAACACTTCCTGCGCCCCGGTGCGGAACATCATCTCGGCGCTGATCAGGTAGAATTCCCACATGCGGCAGAAGCGCTCGTCGTACATGGCGGCGACTTGGGCGCGGTTGGCTTCGAAGCGCTCGTGCCAGTGCTTGAGGGTGGTGGCGTAGTGCACGCGCAGGAACTCCACGTCCGTGACCCACAGGCTGTTGGCCTCGACAGCGGGGAACACTTCCGACAAGGCCGGCGAGTAGGCTCCGGGAAAGATGTATTTGCGTAGCCAGGGACTAGCGGTACCGGGCGGGCTCATCTTGCCGATGGAGTGGAGCAGCATCACGCCGTCGTCGGTCATGAGATCGTTGATCTTGGCGAAGAACTCGCCGTAGTGGGCGACGCCGACATGTTCGAACATGCCGACGGAGACGATGCGGTCGAAGCGGCGATCGAGGTCGCGGTAGTCAGTCAGCTGGAAGCGTACGCGATCGGACAACCCGGCGGCGCTCGCGCGGGCCTCGGCCAGCGCGTGCTGCTCTTTCGACAGCGTCACGCCGACAACCTTCACGTCGGCGACACTGGCCAGATAGAGCGCGAGCCCGCCCCATCCGGAGCCGATGTCGAGCACCGTCATGCCGGGCTTCAGCTGCAGCTTGGAGGCGATCAGGCGGCACTTGTTGATCTGGGCGGCCTCGAGGCTTTCACCTTCTTCGCGGAAGTAGGCGCACGAGTAGAACAGGCCCGCATCGAGGAACAGCTGATAGAACGCGTTGCCGATGTCGTAGTGATGGGCGACGTTGGCCTGAGCTTTGCCGACCGGGTTGGCCTGCTGGAACCGCTTCATGCCGCGCGAGACGCGCTGGAACACCTTCTGCATCGGGAAGGCCTTGAGCGACCTGCGGTTCAGCGAGAACAGCGTGAGGAAGTCACGCAGGCTCGAGCCGGGAAAGCTCATGCGGCCGTCCATGTAGGCTTCGCCGGCGTGCAGTTCCGGATTGAAGAACAGGGTGCGGTAGAGCTTTGGGTCGGTCAGCTGCATCGTCACGTCTGGCGCGGTGGCCCCCGCGGGCGAGGCGCCGCTACCGAAAACGTGCGTTTGCCCTTCGGCGTCGATGACTGTCAGCCGCCCAACGCGGATGAACGAGCGCAACATCGTCGACAATGGGAACATGGCTTTGCTCGCTCCTGGCCGGCGGACAACCGCAGCGAGCTGTTATATTGGCTTTTGCCGCGCTGTGCGCACGATCTGGAAGCTTTCCCGGGCGAGCGGCGCTTAGCGCCGCGAGATGGTGACGTGCGTGGCTTTGGGCGAGGCGACGTGCTGCGTGCAGGTGTAGCCCAGCGCCGGGAGGTCGATGCCAGCGAGAAGGTGCTCGCCGCGCCCAAGGAGAACCGGACTGACGGCAAGGTGCATCTCGTCGACCAGCCTGGCCTGCAGGTACTGGCGAATGGTGCTGACGCCGCCGCCCAGGCGCACGTCGCGGCCCTTCGCCGAAGCTTTCGCGAGGCGGAGCGCATCTTCGATGCCGCTCGTCACGAAATGAAACGTCGTGCCACCATCCATCTCAATTGGCGCGCGGGTGTGGTGGGTCAGGACGAAGACGTCGGTGTGATAGGGCGGGTTGTCGCCCCACCAGCCCTTCCAGGCGTCGTCGGGCCAATTGCCACGAATGGGCCCGAACATGTTGCGGCCGAGGATCCAGGCGCCGAGGTTCTCGAACCCGCGGACGGCGAAGTCGTCGTCAAGGCCAGTCACCCCGTCTTCGGAGCCGAGGACACGGGTGTGGAACGTTCTGGTTTGCGTCATCCAGCCGTGCAAGCCGGGGCCGCCGACGCCGAGCGGGTTTTCCAAGCTCTGGTCGGGGCCGGCGCCGTAGCCGTCCAAGGAGATAGCAAAGCAATTGACGCGCAGTTTGGACATGGCGGGGCTCCTGTCGTTGCTCGAGTTCTGACACTGCGACGAGCCGTCGTGCCCGCTTTCGACACCACTTGCCAGTTTCTTGGCCAGATTTCCAACGCACAAGCCACTGGACTGCGACGCCCTCCGCCTTGCACTCACCCCTCACATCCCGTAACTACAGCGCAAATCACTCACAAAGTTGCAGGGGCACATGAAAGCTCGCATCCGCATCACCTTGAAGAATGGCGTTCTCGATCCGCAGGGCAAGGCGATCCAGCATGCGCTCGGCGGGCTGGGTTTTCCCGGCGTCGAGGATGTGCGGCAGGGCAAGTACATCGAGGTCGCGCTGGCCGAGACGGACGAGGCCAAGGCGAAAGCCGCCATCGAGAAGATGTGCAAGGACCTGCTCGCCAACACCGTCATCGAAAACTACAGCTACGAACTGGTGGCGTGATGCAGGCAATCCGCGCATTGCTACTGTCGGCGGTGCTGCTGCCGGGCGCCGCACTGGCGCAGACGCCCGCGCCGCCCGATCTCGATTGCAGCGCCGGCTTCGACGGGTTGCGCTCGGCCGCCGCAGCATTGCCCGGCGCGCAGACCGGAAATGACGGCCGCTTCGATCTGGTAACGCAGCTGGAGCCGGACGTCTGGAAAGTCGAATTCGCATTCACGGCTCCGGGGCAGGCGGCGCATCCCGCCGTCACGCTGCGCACGTTTCGCAAGCAGGTGACGGGCGTCTGGACCGCTCAGAGCAAGGGCTGCTCTTTCGGCGACGACCGCCAGTTTGCAGCCTTGATGGCCGACATGAAGCAGCGCGACAGCGAACTCACCAACGCCTCGCGCGCCGACGTGGAAGCCAAGAAGAAAGACGCCTCGCCACTGGCTGCACCGTAAGGCACGTCTCTATCGCCATTGACCGGAAATCCCGCTGCACCATTTTCCGGAAGCGCTAACTCAAGGGCCTGAACACATGCTGCGCGCGAGCGTCATCGTATTTCCCGGATCGAACTGCGATCGCGACGTGAAGGTCGCGCTGGAAAAGGTCACCGGATTTCCCGTGCAGATGGTCTGGCACGGCGATGCATCGGTGCCGTCGTCCGACCTGATCGTGCTGCCGGGCGGGTTCTCCTACGGCGACTACCTGCGCTGCGGCGCGATGGCCGCGCACTCGCCGATCATGCGTGACGTGATCGCCAAGGCGAAAGCTGGCACGCCGGTGCTCGGCATTTGCAACGGCTTCCAGGTTCTGTGCGAGAGCGGCTTGCTGCCGGGCGTGCTGATGCGCAACGCGTCGTTGAAGTTCATCTGCCGCGATGCGCACCTGCGCTGCGAAACCGACAAGACGTTCTTCACGCAGTGCTATCGTAAGGACGAGGTCATCAAGGTTCCTGTCGCGCATGCGGAGGGCAACTTTTTCGCCGACACCGAGACGCTTGATCGGCTTGAAGGCGAAGGCCAGGTGGCGTTCCGCTATTGCGACGCCGCCGGCAACGTTTCGGCTGCGACCAACCTCAACGGCGCCCAGCGCAACATCGCCGGTGTGACCGACAAGACGGGCCGCATCCTGGGGATGATGCCGCATCCGGAACGGCTGTTCGAGACGGCTCTGGGCGGGACCGACGGACGGCGCATATTCGAGAGCGCGCTGGTGAGCGTTACGGCGATGTTGGCCTAACGCTGGACCCATTCGCAAGTTGCGATCGATTTCCTGGCTTAATGTCCGTGTACGCTTTATTGTGTGCAGTGAGATGCTCGGTGTGGCCGAATCTTCCAATCGAATTCAATGTCGTGGCACCCCAGTAAGCTGCAGAGCGAGAACGCTCGTGCTCGCACTGAATGGAAGGCCAGAGTGCTGGCGGCAGCGAGAAGCGTTATCGAAGACGGCAGTTGGGCGTATGACGAAACGCGGCTGTCGGTTACGATGTTTTACTTTCCTCAAGGGGAAATGCAGGGCGACGTAGACAACATCGTGAAGTTGACCTTGGATGCGTTGGTGCCCAACTTACGGATGACAGTCTCATCGACCGCGTCTTAGTTCAACGGTTCAGTCCTGATGCGGATTTTTCTTCGCGTCGCCGAGCAATACCCTTGCTATTGCGGTAGCAATGGACGAGCCGGTGCTGTTTATCAAAATTTCCGAAGTGCCCCTTGAGGAACTTGGTGCGTGAACGACATGATCAATCTGAAAAGGCGATCCTGGACGCCCACGAGCCAAAGTGGATCGCGCAGGGCTATGAAGTTGTGCGTCATCCGACAGGCGCGGCTCTACCAACGTTTTTGGAAAATTATCAGCCAGACGCCGTGCTGCTCGGCAGAACCCCGCAGGTCGTTGTCGAAGTCGTACGCAAGGGCCAACCCAATGTCGAACGCAAGGTTCAGGCGTTGAACGCACTCCTAGCGGATCGCAGCGACTGGCGCCTAATCCTGCTCTATGCCGGATTGGAACCCCTCGAACTGCCTGCTATCACAACGCAACGACTGAAAGCGTCGCTCGCCAGCGTTCGGGAGCTCGTGCGCGTAGATCTTCGGAGCAGTCTTCTTCTACTTTGGGCGACGTTAGAGGCTTTGGGTCGTCGTTTTGAGCCAGAAAAGACAAAACGTCCTCAGAAACCAGCCAGCATTGTTGAACAATTGGCAGGTGCAGGATTTGTCGTGCCGTCTGACGCCGAGCAACTTCGTCGCGCAGCAAACTGGCGAAATCGTTTGGTGCACGGAGATCTAGATATCGCACTTTCGGAGACGCAGATCCTCGATGTGGCCGCCATCGTGGAGGCTTTGATTGGCGTGCTCGAGGCGCGTGACAAAGAGAACGTTTTGCCGAACAACTAACACCAAATTTATCCCCACCCTCCTCACCTCCGCTATCCTCATCGCAACCTTTCCCGTGAACGGGGCGTGATCGATCCGTCAGATGCGTGGGAAAGGTGCGGCGCCCGGATGCGAGGCCTGACGTGAGGCCGATCGATCCGGGAGGGCTGCGCTCGCTCGTCGCGAGGCTGGGTGCGGCAACGCATGGCCTCTCGCGGCTGCCACAGGGCTAACCCCGCTTCGCCTTCAACCTGAACAAGGCCACGGCACCCAATACGCGGGAGAAACGTGAGCCGGTTCCAAAAGTCGCCGCAGCGCGGGCGCCGAAAGGCTGTCCAAACACTACACAGGTCGCAGCCCTTCGGCGCTCGCGCACCCGTTCGCATTTTCCCGCCGCCCGCGCGTCTCGTGCGGGCCGCTTAGCCGTGGCTGAAAGGATGTATGGATGCGCCTGCTCCCACACCGTCATCTCGTGCTGCGGCACGGGATCCACGCCAGCACCTCTGCTCGCTGGAGGCGCGCACAGGACCTCGTGCAACGGCGAAACGAGGTCCTGCAACGTCGAGAATTGGTGTAGGCTTGCGTGGGTCCCGACCTGCGTCGGGATGACGTTGAGGTTGGGCTGATCCGTAGCGCAAAACGCGCCGGAGTGCGAGTGAAATTGGGGACGAAATCGGCTGGGGGCGGCGCTGCGACGTCCCCTGCACGGGACAAGGGCGAATTCAGCCGCTATAAGCAGGCCGATCACCAGGAAAACGGACCTCCACGCAGCACATGCAAGACACCGCCTCCGCCATCACCCCCGAGATCGTCGCCAGCCACGGGCTGAAGCCGGACGAGTACAAGCGGCTGCTCGAAATTCTCGGGCGGGAGCCGTCGTTTACGGAGCTCGGCATCTTCTCGGTGATGTGGAGCGAGCACTGCTCGTACAAATCCTCGCGCGTGTGGCTGAAGACACTGCCGACCACCGGTAAGCAGGTGATCCAGGGACCGGGCGAGAACGCCGGCATCGTCGACCTTGGCGATGGCGATTGCGCCGTGTTCAAGATGGAGAGCCATAACCATCCCTCGTACATCGAGCCCTACCAGGGCGCGGCGACGGGTGTGGGCGGCATCATGCGCGACGTGTTCACGATGGGCGCGCGGCCGGTGGCCAATCTCAATGCGCTGCGCTTCGGCGCGCCGGAGCATCACAAGACGCGGCATCTGGTGGATGGCGTCGTCTCGGGCATCGGCGGCTACGGCAATTGCGTCGGCGTGCCGACGGTCGGCGGCGAGGTGAATTTCGACGCGGGCTACAACAACAACATCCTCGTCAACGCCATGTGCGTGGGCCTGGCGCGCACCGACAAGATCTTCTACTCCGCGGCCAAGGGCGTGGGGCTGCCGGTCGTCTACGTCGGCTCGAAGACCGGACGCGACGGCATCCACGGCGCGACGATGGCGTCGGCCGAGTTCGACGACAAGTCGGACGAGAAGCGCCCCACGGTGCAGGTGGGCGATCCCTTCACAGAAAAGCTGCTGATCGAGGCGTGCCTGGAACTGATGTCGATGGATGTGATCATCGCCATCCAGGACATGGGTGCTGCCGGCCTCACCTCGTCGACGTCGGAGATGGCGGACAAGGGCGAAGTCGGCATCGAACTCAATCTCGATCACGTGCCCCAGCGCGAAGAGGGCATGACGGCCTACGAGATGATGCTGTCCGAAAGCCAGGAACGCATGCTCATGATCCTGAAGCCCGGCTCCGAGCCCGAGGCGGAGGCGATCTTCGTCAAGTGGGGTCTGGACTTCGCGGTCATCGGCCGGACAACCAATACGGGCCGCATGATCATCACGCACAAGGGCAAGGTGGAAGCCGACCTGCCGGTGCCGGTGCTGGCGAACTCCGCTCCCATGTACGAGCGGCCATGGGTGGCGACGGTGCCGCCGCAGCCGATCCTGCCCGAGTGGGTGCCGGCGCCGAATGCGATGCTGGGTGCGCTGACCTCGCTGATGGGCTCACCGGCGCTGTGCTCGCGCCGCTGGATCTGGCAGCAGTACGATCACATGGTGATGGGCGACACGATCGGACGGCCTGGCGGCGATGCCGCCGTCGTGCGCATTCACGGCACGAAGAAGGGGTTAGCTGCGACGTGCGACGTCACCCCGCGTTACGTCACGGCCGATCCGGCTATGGGCACCAAGCAGGCCGTGGTGGAGACGTGGCGCAACCTGATCGCGGTCGGCGCCGATCCGCTGGCGATCACCGACAACATGAATTTCGCCAATCCGGAGCGGCCGGAAATCATGGGACAGTTCGTCGGCTCGTGTCAGGGCATGGCGGAAGCGTGCAAGGCGCTCGATTATCCCGTCGTGTCGGGCAACGTGTCGCTCTACAACGAGACGAACGGCGTGGGCATTCCGCCGACACCGGCGATCGGCGGCGTGGGGCTCATTCCCGATACGTCGAAGATCGCCGACATCGCGCTGAAGCGCGAGGGTGATTTACTTCTGGTCATCGGCGACGAGCGCGGATGGCTCGGCCAGTCGCTCTATCAGCAGATGGTGGCGGGCAAGCTGGAAGGCGCGCCGCCGCCGGTAGACTTGCCGGGCGAGATCAAGGCGGGGCGCCTTGTGCGCTCGCTGATTCGCGAAGCCGCCGTGTCGGCGGTGCATGATCTGTCAGACGGCGGACTGCTGGTTGGACTGGCCGAGATGGCACTGTCGGGTGACATGGGAATCGAGCTGTTTCCCTACACAGGCAAGCTGCCGGCGCATGCCATCTGGTTTGGCGAAGACCAGGGCCGATATATCCTGAGCGTTACGCCACAGCGGGCCGAAGAGGTGCTGGAGCGGGCGCGTCTGCTTGAACTGCCGGCGCGCATCGTCGGCCGCGTGGGCGGACAGGCGATCACATTGAAGGGTGAGTCCGAACTGGCGCTCGCCGATCTAAGGACCGCGCACGAGGCCTGGCTGCCGGGCTACATGAGCGCGCCACACACGAATTGAAGGATCACGATCATGCCAATGGACGCCGGCGACATCGAGCGCCTGATCAAGGAAAGCTTTCCCGACGCCGTGGTGGACATCAAGGATCTGGCGGGCGACGGCGACCACTTTGCGGCGCAGGTGATTTCGCAGGCGTTCGCCGGCAAGTCGCGCGTGCAGCAACACCAGATGGTCTACGAAGCGTTGAAGGGGCGCATGGGCGGCGTGCTTCATGCGCTGGCGCTCACCACCGCGGTGCCGAAAAGCGGTGGCAGCTAGCGGGCCGCAAAGAAAAAGCCGCCTCGCAGAGACGGCTTCTTCCAATGGCATATTCGAATTGAAGATTACTTCTCGGCTGCACCCTTCTTGTCGCCTCCGAGGTCCATGCTCTGCCCGGCCTGGCGCGTATCCCAAGACGGGAATTCCGCCGTCTGCGCGTTGCCGCCCTGTGCTGCCGGTGCTGCTGCTGCGTCCGCCTTCTTGTCGGCGGCCTTGTCACCGGCGAGGGCGAAGCTGAGCGGAGCGACTGCGATGAGTGCTGAGAGAACAAGTTTCTTCATTGCGTTTCCTCCATTTCTGAAACGTGGACTTAACCCAGCAATCCGGGAACAGTTCCCAGTATAACGTCTGATAATTGGGATTTCGATCGACTGGCCGTGCAACGTCGGCCAAACTCTAAGTAAATTCTAATATATGGCATGCTGAGCGATCAGCGGCTCAGCAACCGGATCTCACGAGTGCTGCGGCCGGCGCGGGATCTACTGTTGATGCAGCGATCTCAGGATGTTGAGCTTGGTATAGCGCATCACTTTTCGCGGGGCGGCGACACAGACCGCAGGCTTGTGCCCAAGCTGAGGTTGCATGGGCCGGGAGAAAGACTGCGCTGTTAACGCGTAATTGACTTCGGTTCGCCTTGCGTTCGCTGTACTCCGCCGATACAAGGGGCCGGTCTGCAAACGGGTCGAAATTGGCCATCTGCGGCATCCTGCAACAACAAACGCGGAATGGCTCTGACGACGCGAAGCGTCTGACGGTCTCCCTAGAAGGACTATGTCTATGAAAGTCGGTACTGTTAAGTTCTACAACGATCAAAAGGGCTTCGGCTTCATTCAGCCGGACGAAGGCGGCAACGACGTATTCGTGCACGCCACCGCTCTTGAGCGCGCTGGCATGAACGGCCTGCGCGAAGGCCAGAAGGTCTCGTTCGAAACCGAGATCGATCGCCGCTCGGGCAAGACCGCCGTCAGCACCATCAAGGCTGCCTAAGGTAAGGTCGAGATTGTAGCCGTCCCAAAGGCCGGCCAACGATCTCCCTCACAACATTGACTTTCTGCGGAGGGTGACCACATCCTCCGCAGGAATTCTACGGTTCGCGGAACCGGGCTATAATGAGGACTACACTATGAGTGAGAATGCGCAGGCCGTGCAGGATTGGATCCGCAAGACGGTCGCAGCAAACGATGTCGTGCTGTTCATGAAGGGCACGAAGCAGTTTCCGCAGTGCGGGTTCTCAGCGCAGGTCGCAAAGATTCTCGACCACCTCGGCGTGCCCTACAAGGACGTCAACGTGCTCGAAGACGCGAGCATTCGCGATGGCATCAAGGCCTTTACGAACTGGCCCACGATCCCGCAGCTCTACGTCAAAGGCGAATTCGTCGGCGGTTGCGACATCGTCCGCGAGATGTTCCAGGAAGGCGAACTTCACACGCTGATCCACGACAAGGGCATCGCGCACACCAATCACGCCTAGCTTTCTGTTTGTCGTGCTTCTTTTCGGAAAACCGCTGCACACTTTTCCGGAAGCACTCTTCTTTGTCGTGCTTCTTTTCGGAAAACCGCTGCACACTTTTCCGGAAGCACTCTTCTTTGTCGTGCTTCTTTTCGGAAAACCGCTGCACACTTTTCCGGAAGCACTCTAAGCGCCGATTGACCGGAATTTTGAAACGGGAGTAGCGATTGCTGCTCCCGTTTTCGTTTGGACTGCCGCATCAGCTGAACGAACATTCATCTAAACCGCTCAAAACATTTCTGTTTTTTAGCAACGGAGCGGTGAGGCATCGCCCGTTCTCTTGTCATACCGGTACGACGCGGAGACGCGACGCAGAGCCGGAGAGAAAACAGGAGATGATCATGAAAGCCATTCTTGTCGCTGCCGCTGCCGTTCTGCTGAGTGCCGGCGCCGCATCAGCTGCTTCCCAGCACAATCACTATCATGGCAAGCCGAATTACTCGGCCGGCAAGGTCACGCCCTTCGAACGCGTTGCCATTGCCCGCGCCAAGCTGAAGGTCGCCTTGGTCCAGCGCCGTGCCCGTGCCGACGGCCGTGTGACGCCTTACGAGCGGGCACAGATCCGCCAAGCGCAGTCGCAGCTGAGCTACACGATCGCACGCTCGCGCCGGACTTAACTGCCTCGAACTCCCAAGCGCATTGCACGTCCCTCGAAACTTTGGCCGGCTCCAAGCGAGCCGGCCTTTTTTCGTGGCGGGCGATTTGGTCCATAAGCCTCAGTTTCGCCGTGGCCGGCCGCTTTCATCGGCGCGTGGACCTGGGGTGTTGGAGTTGACGTAGCGTCATGCGGCTCGGCGGGCGGCGGTTTCTGTTGAGCATCTGCATTATTGCCGCCAGCGTCTGCTTGGCGCTCGGCATTAGTTTGCCCATCATCCGGCTGACCAAGTACTTCATTTTCAGCACGGATCATTCTCTGCTTTCGACGGTGTGGGTGCTGATCCACGACGGCCAGACATTTCTCGGCGGCACCATCCTCATCTTTTCCATCGTGCTGCCGATCACGAAGCTGTTGTATCTTCTTCTTGTTTCGACACTGCCGGCGACCGAGCTGACCCGGCAGCACAAGCGTCTGAAGGCGCTGGAATGGCTCGGCAAGTGGTCGATGCACGACGTGCTCGTGCTGTCTCTGACGATCTTCTTCATCAAGAGCCAGGGCGTCTACGACGCGGCCAGCCTGACGGGCGTGTACTTTTTCACAGCCGCCGTCCTGCTGATGATCCTCTCCTATTCGTGGCTGCGGCTGGAAGGGCTGGCCGCGCTGCCGAAGGCGGCCCAGCCGATCGTCGTGCCGCAGCCCGTGGCACCCTCGGTTGCGGTCGCAAAGCCGAAGTTCACGAGCTTCCGCAACTTCGTGCTGAGCTTCCTCATCATTCTGGCGACCGTGTTCTTCGCGCTCGGCGTCATCCTGCCGGTCATCCGGTTCACCACGGTCTACGTCTGGAGCCGCGAGCACTCGATCGCGACGATCATCTGGGCACTGTTTGAGAACGAAGAATACTTCCTCACCGTCGTCCTGTTCCTGTTCTCGATCCTGTTTCCATTCCTGAAGCTCTTTTACCTGCTTACGCTGCTCACCTCGCCGGATATCCCGGCTGAATTCCGCACACGTTCCATATCGACGATGGAGTGGCTGGGCCGATATTCGATGACGGACGTCATGGTGCTGGCGCTGCTGATTTTTTACGTGAACTCGTCGGGTTACACGGAAGCCGACGTGCTGCCCGGCGTCTATTTCTTCGCCGCCAGCGCCATCATGACGATGTTCGCCTATGGCTGGGCCAACACCGTGCCCCCGTCCGCGCGGGCGCCAGAACCCGTTCCCATGCCGTTGCCGTTGCCCAAGCAGATCGCCAAGGGACCAATGCCGCGACCGCGCGTTTGAGATCAAAACGCGACTTTAATATTCTGTATCAGATGTCAGCTAACTGATAAATTCGTTGTTAATCATATATCTACTGCTGTGCGCTACTTATTTGCCTTACCTCAATTCTTGTATCTGGCGGGCGGGCAATGCAAATCAAGTCTCTACCTTTAAAAGTCTCTGTGTTGGGTGGCGCCGCTGTTGCGGTGGTATTTGCTGCCGGCACCGCGATCCTTCTGGATCGCATCGGCACCACGATCGCGTTGCAAACGCAGGAAATTCAATCCGAGAGCGCGACCAAACACGCTGCGAACGTGAAAATGCGGCTCGACATGGCGCGCAAAACGGTGGACGGCATCGTCGCCACCGCCATTGGCATGCGCACCAGCGGCATTTCCGATCGTGCGGCCTACGATGCCGTGCTGAAGAACACTCTAGAGCGCAATCCGGCAGTGCTGGCCGTCTGGACAGGCTGGGAGCCGGACGCACTCGACGGCCGCGACAAAGATTTCGCCAGCAAGGACACTTGGGATGCCACCGGCCGCTTCGTGCCCTACTGGGTGCGCAACGGCGGCGCGATCAAGCGCGAAGTGCTGATCGGCTACGACAAGCCGGGCGACGGCGACTACTACCTCAACCCCAAGAAGCTAGACCGCGCAGTCGCAATCGAGCCGTACGTCTATCCGATCGCCGGCAAGGACGAAGTGATCATGTCACTTTCGGTTCCGATCAAGCTCGACGGGAAGTTTGCCGGCGTTGGCGGCATCGACATTGCGCTCGGTGACATCAATGCAGAAATGTCCAAGGTAAAGCCATTCGAGACGGGCTACGTCAGCGTGATCTCCGGCTCCGGCGTTGCCGTCGCGCATCCCAATCCAAAAGCCAGCGGCAAGAAGGTCGCCGAGTTCGATGCCGCCGCGGGCAAGGCTGCCGCCGAGGCCATCGCTGCAGACAAGACGATCACGTTCGACGCGCCGGGCCCCGATCAGGCCATGTGGCGCTACATGGCTGTGCCGATTGCAGCGGGCGAGACGATGGACGAATGGGCCGCGGTCGTTGCGGTGCCAGAAGCCACGCTCTCGGCTGCAATCAGCGAAGCGAAGTGGAACGTGATCACGCAGGCCGCGGTCAGCACGTTGCTGTGCGCCGCCATTCTTTATGGCTTGATGCGCCTGCTGGTCGGCGCGCCCCTGCAATCGCTCGGCCGCACTGTGGAGCGTATGGCGGAGGGCCACTATGATGCAGCGGTTCCCGAGGCGGGCCGCAACGATGAAGTTGGCGCCATCGGCCGCGCCATCGTGCACTTCCGCGATGGCCTGAAGGCAAAGGCTGTCCAGGAGGCCGCGGCGGATGCCAAGCGGCGTGCGAAGGCGGAAACCGATCGCCGGAGCGCGATGGACCTGCTGGCGAACGAGTTCGAGATCGCCATCGGCAGCGTCGTCGGTAAGGTCTCGTCGGCAGCCGGCCAGATGCAGTCTGCAGCGCAGGCCCTGACGGCAACGGCAGACGAAGCCGCGCGGCAGTCGGCCTCCGTGGCCAGCGCGACTGAGGAAGCGGCCAAGAACGTGCATGTCGTGGCATCGGCAAGCGGTCAGCTCGCCAGCTCGATTACCGAGATCTCCGGCCAGGTGACGCAGTCGAGCGCCATCGCGGTGCAGGCGGTCGAGAAGGCCAAGGAGACGAACGGGCGCATTCAGAGCCTCGTAGCGTCTGCGCAGAAGGTCGGTGAAGTGGTGACGCTTATCCAGGCCATCGCCGAGCAGACGAACCTGCTAGCGCTCAACGCCACGATCGAGGCGGCACGTGCAGGCGATGCTGGCAAAGGCTTCGCCGTCGTTGCCAGCGAGGTGAAATCGCTCGCCAACCAGACCGCGAAGGCGACCGAAGATATCTCGGCTCAGATCGCCACGATACAGGAAGCAACCGCGGGCTCCGCAGATGCGATCCACGCCATCAGCACCACGATCAAGGACATGAGCGCGATCTCGCAGTCGATCGCGGCGGCCGTGGAACAGCAGGGTGCGGCGACGCAGGAGATCTCGCGCAACGTGCACGAAGCGGCACGCGGCACGGACGAAGCCGCCCAGAGCATCAACGGCGTGAACCGAGCCACCAACGAAACGGGTGCCGCGGCTTCCGAGGTCCTCGTCGACGGCGGCAGATCTCTCCGAGCAGTCACGCACGCTGCAAAATGAAGTGAACAGCTTCCTGGCGCGCGTACGCGCGGCATAATAGCCAGGCTTGCTTCTCAACAAAAAAGGCCGCCCGGAAGGGCGGCCTTTTGCATTCCGGAGACGATGCGCGATTAGCGCGAGTAGAATTCGACGACCAGGTTCGGTTCCATCGTGACCGGGTAGGGCACGTCGGACAGGGCCGGGATGCGCGACAGCTTCGCGGTCATCTTGTTGTGGTCGGTGTCGACGTAGTCGGGCACGTCGCGCTCCGAGCTCTTGATGGCTTCGAGAACGAGCGGCAGCTGACGCGCCTTCTCCTTGACCTCGATGACATCGCCGATGCGGCAGCGGAAGGACGGCACCGTCACGCGGCGGCCGTTGACGGTGACGTGGCCGTGCGAAACGAACTGGCGGGCAGCGAACACGGTCGGCACGAACTTGGCGCGGTAGACGACGGCGTCGAGGCGGCGCTCAAGCAGGCCAATCAGGTGCTCTGACGTCGAGCCTTTGAGGCGTGCGGCTTCCTTGTAGACCTTGATGAACTGGCGCTCGGAGATCGAGCCGTAGTAGCCCTTCAGCTTCTGTTTGGCCTTGAGCTGCTGGCCGAAGTCCGACGTCTTGGAGACGCGGCGTTCGCCGTGCTGGCCGGGGCGGCTTTCGCGCTTATTGAGCGGGCTCTTGGGACGGCCCCAGATGTTTTCACCCAGGCGGCGGTCGATCTTGTGCTTGGCGCGGATGCGCTTCGTCATAACAGGCACTCCATGTGCTTAAAGTTGCTGGAGCGCCCCCTCCTCTGCCGGATTTCTCCAGCCGACAGGCGGTGCCATAAGTTCGGCCCGCCGCGGGTGCGCAAAAATGAAAAGCGGGCCGTCTAGGCCCGCGTTTCTGGCGTTCTGATAGACCTCCCAGGGTTGGGCGTCAAGCACCCTGCCCGAGGAAGGCCGTTTACTGTTTCGTGGCCGATGGGGCCGGGGTTACTGAGCCCGTAGACGTTGGCGCGCCGCCGGAGGTAAGCGCCACGGCGGGGCCGGTTTTCACGTAGGCCGCAATGGCTTCCTTAACCTTCGTACGCTGTTCTTCCGAGCAGCTCGTGCTTGTCGGCGGCTTTTCGTCGGTGACGACGTCCTTGCCGTCGATCTTCTCGACGACCTTCACGGTGCCCGTCATCAGCATCACCGTCGTCAGGTGCAACTGCTGGATGTACAGCATCTGCTGGTCGTTCCATTTCTTCTTTTCCGCTTCGCGGCGGACCAGCGAATTGCGATTGAGGATCTGGTCCTCTTTCAGCTCGCAGATCTGGGCGTGCGCTGAACGGTACCCCGCTTTTATGATCTCGCGCGCTTCTTCAAGCGGCACGACTGCAGCGTCGCGGTTCTTCTTGTCGGTGATGATCGTCTTGCCGTCCTTGGTGGTGTACTGCGCCGGCAACTGCAGCCAGGCATACTCCATGACGGTCTTGACGCTCTTTTCGCTCATTTCTTCCTGGGCACTGGCAGGGCCCGGCGCGAAGGCCAGTAGCGCTGCCGCAGCGCCGATGCATTTGGTCCCCGCCATCCTCATCATCCGCATCTCCAAACCTATGTCCCAAATCCCGAGCATCCGGTTGCTTCCGGAAGCCGTTTTAGCCGCTTTATCTGTTGCGCTCCCGCAGCCTGCCCGAACAGGCGCTGCATGCGGGGTAGTTCCCTGCTGTTCTGACGGGCATCGCTCGGCTTAAAACTTGGCCAAAGCATGGCGCACTACAAGGGCGACTTGCGGCCGTGTCCCTTGCCCTGTGCAAGCGTGGCAACAATGCCACGGAGCGTTCGAACCTCCTGCTCTGTCGCCTGCATTCGCCCCAACATCGTGCGGATATTTCGCACCACTGTCGGGCGTTTATGTGGCGCATTGAAGAACCCTAGCCGTTCAAGCTCACGTTCTAGATGTGCAAAAAGACCATCCATTTCGGCCTTCGTCGCGGGCCGATCCTGATTGAGGTAAAGGCCCGATTGCAGGGGCTGTTCGTAGGTGGTTACCCGGCCAAGGCTCGCCTCTTCGCTGTTGCGCATCCACTCGTAGCCGAGCAGCAGCGTGGCCTGGGCCAGGTTGAGCGAGGCGAACCGGGAGTTGACCGGAATCATCACGATGGCATCGGCGTTGGCGATCTCATCCGTCTCCAAGCCGTTGCGTTCGCGGCCAAAAAGGATGCCGCAGCGTTCGCCGCGCGCGGTGCGCATCTTGATCTCGGCGATCGTGGCTTCTGGCGTCAGTACGGGTTTGCGCAGGTCGCGCTGGCGCGCCGTGGTGGCCGCGACCCAGTTGAGGTCGGCGATGGAATCGGCAAACGTTGCATAGGCTTGGGCGTCGTCGATCACGTAATTGGCACCGGACGCGGCGATGCGGGCCTTGTCGTTGGGCCAGCCGTCTCGAGGGGCGACGAGGCGTAACTCGTCGATGCCGAAGTTGGCCATGGCGCGAGCGACCATGCCGATGTTGTCGGCCAGCTGCGGCTCCACGAGGATGATCGCGGGCGTTTCACCCGCGGGCGCGACAGCGCTGCCCTGGATGTGGGCGCGGCGGACGCCGTGGCGCAATTTGCGCAGCACGCGGCGGGCCCAGAACCAATAGTTCTGGCCGGACCAGGTTTTCTCCAGGGCCGACAACGCAGGCGTGTGAAGCGTTCCTTCGCCCTGCCCCACCAGGCGGACCTTGCCATCGCCGACGACGATCTCGCGATGCCGGGCAATGAAGTCGTCGACGGTGGTGATGCCCTGCGCCTCCGTGCGGCGCTTGCAGCCGGGACACGTGGCGTTGTCGTTCTCGCAGCGCAGCTCGGCGCAATAGGTGAGGATCGGCTCGAGCGTTTCGCGGTCGAGACCCGGAATCGCCAGAGCGGCAAGCCCTTGGTCGACGGACTTCTCGTGGCAGGCGTGAACGAGTTCGGCGACCGCATGCACGGTGGCAGCGAGTGTAGGCGCCAGCTGCCCGTCAGCGGGCCGGAGTTCGATATTCATCAGGTGGTCCAATGAGGTGTGCGCGGTTGCATGTTCGACGCGCATCGGCTCTCGCTCATACACGCCTAACACTCTGTTCGATCGCGCTTCTTGTCAGCAGAGCGCTACACACTTTTGCGCAGCCGCTCCAGGCAAAAGCCGCGCGGCATGCGGGAAATAGCGCTTGTGCATCCTGCGTCAAGACAACTTGTTGCAGCGCAATAGCGCCGCTATGGTGCCGCCGAATTGTTATTTGACCCCACCCGAAGGTTTTGCCCCATGACGAAGATCAAGGTCACCGGCACCGTCGTTGAGCTCGACGGCGATGAGATGACGCGCATCATCTGGCAGTTGATCAAGGACAAGCTGGTCACGCCGTACCTGGACGTAAACCTGGAATACTACGACCTCGGCGTCGAGCATCGCGACAAGACCAAGGATCAGGTGACGATCGACGCGGCCAACGCCATCAAGAAACACGGCGTCGGCGTCAAGTGCGCGACGATCACGCCGGACGAGGCGCGCGTCAAAGAATTCAATCTCAAGGAGATGTGGAAGTCGCCGAACGGCACGATCCGCAACATTCTCGGCGGCGTCATTTTCCGCGAGCCCATCATCGCCCGCAACGTGCCGCGCCTCGTGCCGGGCTGGACGCAGCCGATCATCATCGGCCGTCACGCCTACGGCGACCAGTATCGCGCCACCGACTTCAAATTCCCCGGCAAGGGCACGCTGACGATCAAGTTCGTCGGCGAGGACGGCACGGTGATCGAACGCGAAGTGTTCAAGGCGCCGGACGCGGGCGTCGCCATGGCGATGTACAATCTCGACGACTCGATCCGCGAGTTCGCGCGCGCCTCGCTGAACTACGGCCTGGCGCGCAATTATCCGGTCTACCTGTCGACCAAGAACACCATCCTCAAGGCCTACGACGGGCGCTTCAAGGATCTCTTCCAGGAAGTGTTCGAGGCCGAATTCAAAGCCGAGTTCGACAAACGCAAGCTGATCTACGAGCACCGCCTGATCGACGACATGGTGGCCTCGGCGATGAAGTGGTCGGGCGGCTACGTGTGGGCGTGCAAGAACTACGACGGCGACGTGCAGTCCGACACGGTGGCGCAGGGCTTCGGCTCACTCGGCCTGATGACGAGCGTGCTGATGACGCCCGACGGCAAGACGGTCGAAGCGGAAGCCGCGCACGGTACCGTGACGCGCCACTACCGCGAACATCAGAAGGGCAAGGAGACGTCGACCAACTCGATCGCGTCGATCTTCGCGTGGACGCGCGGCCTTGCGCATCGCGCCAAGCTCGACGGCAACGACGAGCTGGCGAAGTTCTGCCGCGACGCTGGAGAAGGTTTGCGTCGACACGGTCGAGGCCGGCTTCATGACCAAGGACCTCGCGCTGCTCGTCGGCGCCGACCAGAAGTGGCTGTCGACCACCGGCTTCCTCGACAAGGTCGACGCCAACCTCAAGGCGGCGATGGCGAAGGCTGAGGTGCCGATATGGACGCGGCGGGTTCACCTGAGGCTACCGCGTCCGTGTTGCTGGAAGCAGCGTACGCGTCTTCGCCGCTTACCGTGTTCGAAGCAGGGCGGCGAAGGCCCAGAGCACCTGATTGCGCTGAAGGCTGGCGCCGATCTGCTGGTGCGCAACAAGCTGGCCAAGTTCGCCGACGAAAGCCGCACGGAAATCTCGCTGACGAACGCGGGGCGTTACTGGGCGCTCTCCGGCGGCTTCATGGCATTCCTGAAGGAAGAGCCTCCCGCCGCGGGTGGTGGCGGCGGACGCGGCCGCAACCCCGAGATGGAGGCGCTGCGCTCGGAGTATATGCGCCTGCGCCTCAACACGTTCTGGTGGACGTTCGGGATGTCGATCGCCGGCCTGGTGTTCTCGGTGATCTCGATCATCATCGCGTTGTTCTGGGGCGGACGGATGCTGCCTTAGCGGTGCCGCAAAATTCGCTCAACGCAAGGGTCTGGCACGAGCGAGGCTGAACGCGATGCGGCGAGTTGCAAAATGGCTGGCGGCAACAGCTGGGCTATGGGCGCTTGCGGCGTTCGCGCTGAATACGAACGCGTTAGCGCCGACGATGCCGGGGCCACCGATGCTGCTTGCTCATCGCGGACTCGCGCAGACTTTCCATCGTGAAGGACTGACCAACGAGACATGCACGGCCACACGCATCCATGTGCCGGAGCACGCCTATCTGGAGAATACGCTGGCGAGCATGCGTGCGGCGTTTGATGCTGGCGCAGCCATCGTGGAATTCGATATTCACCCGACGACAGACGGCCATTTCGCCGTGTTCCACGACTGGACGCTCGATTGCCGGACAAACGGCAAGGGCGTCACGCGTGACCATACGCTGACGGAACTCAAGAGCCTGGATCTCGGCTATGGCTACACGGCGGACGGCGGCAAAACGTATCCCTTTCGCGGGCAGGGCGTCGGACTTATGCCATCCCTTGATGACGTGTTGGCCGCATTTCCAGAACAACGACTGCTCATCAACGTCAAGAGCAACGACGCGAGTGAAGGCGAGCGGCTGGCCGAGGCGCTGCGGGGGCTGCCGCCGGAGCGCCTGGCCCGGCTGGCGGCGTACGGCGGCGATGCACCTATGGCCGCATTGCGCGACAGGATTGCCATCAAAACGATGTCGCGCGCCTCGTTGAAGGCGTGCGCGTTGCGCTACCTGGGTTTCGGGTGGAGCGGCGTGGTGCCTTCGGCTTGCCGGAGCACGATCATGTTGCTCCCCGTGAATTACGCGCCGATGTTCTGGGGATGGCCAAACCGGTTGCTTGCTCGCATGCAGGACGCCGGCACGGATGTCTACGTGACGGGGCCTTTAACAGGCGGGGACCTGGGCACTTCCGGCATCGATGATGCGGAAACGTTGCATCGTCTCCCCGCCGGCTTCTCCGGCGGGATTTGGACGAATCGCATCGACCGCATTGCACCGTTAGTGGCGTCTCGCCCTGGGTCCTAGAACAGCTTCATCTCGGCAATGCCGACGGCGAGGTTCAAGCCTTCTTCCACCTGGCCGCTCAGCGGCTGGAGCGTGACGGTCTTGTTGGAGCCGCCGAGCATGGCATTGGCGCCCGCGCCGACCCCAACGGCCGCGCCAGCGGTGACGCCGCCGTAGTCGCCGGCCAGGGCGCGCTTGCCGAGCTTGCCCGTGGGTGCAAGAACGGACCAGTACATCACGCCTTTGCCCGTCGCGCCGATATCGATACCGAACTTCGAGATCTCTCCGCGGTAGCTGTCGCGGCTGCCATCCAGGCCCTCATACTTGCAGTCGAGGTCCTTGGTCGATCCGATGATGAAGCCGGCGCCGCCCGAGACGTAGCACTTCAACAAGCCGGCCTTCAGGTTTGCTTCCTGGGCGTTGGCGGTTCCCGCCGCACACAGCATGAAACCGGCAAAGAGAAAACACGTGCGCGTTGTAGAGCGGGCCATAACATTCTCCGGTTGGAACAAGCTGCAGCTAGGTTAGGCGGGCAGAAGCGCCGCGGCAAGGTTAACCGGCATGCGGACGATTTCGTGCACATCCCAGCTTCCTGCAGGCGAAAGTTCGCAGTAAAACGACGTGTAGGGACGATGCCGTCGGCGGATCAAGGAGACGTCAAATGATCAACGCTATTGGAAAGCTTACGGCTGCGGCCGGCGCGTTTGCCGTTGCCTTGGCGATCGCTTCGGGGCCGGCGGCGGCCCTCAGCACCAAAGACTGCAGCACGAAGTATCAGGCGGCCAAGGATGCCGGCACGCTTGGCGGCAAGGGCTGGATGCAGTTCCGCAAAGAGCAGTGCGGGGCCGGCGATGCGCCAGCTGCTACGAAAGAAAAGACGACGGCTGCGAAATCTCCGGCCGACAAGCCTGCTGCAGCTCCTGCTGCATCCAAGGCGACCGGCAATGCGGTGTTTCCCTCAGCGGTTGCGGCGAAATTCTCAAGCGAGACGCCCACCAAACAGCGCTTCCACACCTGCCTGGACCAGTATCGGGCCAACAAGGCATCAGGCGCCAACGGCGGTCTGAAGTGGGTCCAGAAGGGTGGCGGCTATTACAGCCAGTGCAACGCGCAATTGAAGAAGTGAGCTGAGACCGCACTGGCAGAATCAAGGCCGGGTGCATCGGTGACGATGCGTCCGGCATTTTGATCTCCGCAGTTGCGGCGTGTGCCGATATTCAGCGAGAACGTAACGCGATCGGATGCCATTTTTGTTATTTTTTACATTATGTTACGAAGAATTGACAAATGAGAACATATCATGTACATCTAGTTAATTGCTGATTCTACAACGCGTGCCATAAGGTGATGACGATGAAGCCAGAGCTGCATGTGTTTGACGGGGGAAAAATGGACAAGCAAAGGGCGCTCGAGGCTGCACTCGCGCAGATCGACAAGAATTTCGGCAAGGGATCGGTCATGCGCCTGGGCGCAAATGATCGATCGTACGACATCGAAGCGATTTCCACCGGCTCGTTGGGATTAGATATCGCGCTTGGCATCGGCGGCTTGCCACGTGGCCGCATCATTGAGATCTACGGTCCGGAAAGCTCCGGCAAGACGACGCTGGCTCTGCAGGTGATCGCGGAGGCTCAGAAAAACGGCGGCATTTGCGCGTTCGTCGACGCTGAGCATGCGGTCGATCCGGCTTACGCGCGGAAGTTGGGCGTAAAGGTCGACGATCTTCTGATCTCGCAGCCCGATAGCGGCGAGGAGGCCCTTGAGATCACCGACACCTTGGTCCGGTCCGGCGCGATCGATGTGCTGGTCGTTGATTCTGTCGCTGCGCTGACGCCAAAGGCCGAGCTTGAGGGCGACATGGGCGACATGCAGCCTGGAATGCAGGCGCGCCTCATGAGTAAGGCGCTTCGCAAGCTGACGGGATCGATCTCCAAGTCGAATACCATGGTGATCTTCATCAACCAGATCCGCATGAAGATCGGCGTGATGTTCGGCAATCCGGAAACGACGACGGGTGGCAACGCGCTCAAGTTCTACGCTTCCGTCCGCCTCGACATCCGCCGCATCGGACAGATCAAGGAGCGCGACGAGGTCGTCGGCAACCAGACGCGCGTGAAGGTCGTCAAGAACAAGGTGGCGCCGCCGTTCAAGCAGGTCGAGTTCGACATCATGTACGGGCAGGGCATCTCCAAGACGGGCGAACTGGTCGACCTCGGTGTCAAAGTTGGGATCGTCGAGAAGTCGGGCGCGTGGATCTCCTACGACGGCCAGCGCATCGGCCAGGGCCGCGAGAACGCAAAGGCGTTCCTCAAGGAGAACCCCAACATTGCCGACGCACTGGAGAAGGCGGTGCGCGCCAACGCCGGCCTCATCGTCGACAAGATGCTGACCGAGCCGGGACCCGTCGCTTTGGACGGCGCGGAAGAGCCTGACGAGGACGGCGTATTGCCGGATGCGGACGATGCGGGTGCCCGCAAGGCTGCTGGTAAGAGGCGGTAGAAACATTCGGGTCAGACCTCGGTCTGACCCCGGGTTCGCACTGCCGGAAGACCGCAACCCGGCGGGGGGCTCGCCGGCTCGCAGAAGTCAGTCGTGGGTGGCACTCCGGATGCGTCGCAGGCCGTGGGGCGATCTGCCGTCTGACTGCTACGCCGCGGCAGGACTGGAAAGCCGACCGGACTGATACGCCGGGCAGGCCAGCCTGTCTGCCGCTTCCTGTTGGGGTCAGACCGAGGTCTGACCCCGTCTCCAACACCCGGCCTCCTTTTCGGTTTCTGGACAGGGGGCGGGGGCGCCGTTACAAACGCGCCGAACCAATCGGGTGCCGTCCGGGCGTCCGCCAAGCCCTCTTCCGTGAGCCCCATCGCATGACCGGCGTCAACGACATCCGTTCGACCTTCCTCGACTACTTCGTCAAGAACGGGCACGAGGCCGTGCCGTCCTCGCCGCTCGTGCCGCGTAACGACCCGACGCTGATGTTCACCAACGCGGGCATGGTGCAGTTCAAGAACGTCTTCACCGGCCAGGAAACGCGGCCCTACACGCGGGCAGCATCGTCGCAGAAGTGCGTTCGCGCCGGCGGCAAGCACAACGACCTCGACAATGTCGGCTACACGGCGCGGCATCACACGTTCTTTGAGATGCTCGGCAACTTCTCGTTCGGCGATTACTTCAAGGAGCGCGCGATCGTGCTCGCCTGGGAGCTGATCACGAAGACGTACGGGCTCGACCCGAAGCGGTTGTCGGTCACCGTCTATCACGAGGACGACGAGGCGCGCGCGATCTGGAAGAAGCTGACGGGTTTCGGCGACGACAAGCTGATCCGCATCGCCACGGCCGACAACTTCTGGCAGATGGGCGACACGGGGCCGTGCGGGCCGTGCTCGGAAATCTTCTTCGACCATGGGCCGAAGATCCCCGGCGGGCCTCCCGGCTCTGCCGATGCCGACGGCGACCGCTTCATCGAGATCTGGAATCTCGTGTTCATGCAGTATGAGCAGTTGCCGGGCGGCGAGCGCGTGGCACTGCCGAAGCCCTCGATCGACACGGGCATGGGGCTGGAGCGCATCTCGGCCGTGTTGCAGGGCACGCACGACAATTACGAGATCGATCTCTTTAAAAATCTGATCCAGAGCATTCGCGTCGAAGCGCAGAAGGCCGGCGCGGACGAGGCTGGCGTCGAGGGCGGTCCGGAATTCGTGAAGGCGGCACGCCGCATCATTGCCGACCATCTGCGCGCCACCAGCTTCCTCATCGCCGACGGCGTGCTGCCGTCCAACGAGGGCCGCGGCTACGTGCTCCGCCGCATCATGCGGCGCGCGATGCGTTACGCCCACCTGCTCGGCTGCGCCGATCCGCTGATGTACCGGCTGGTGCCATCGCTCGTGCGCGAGATGGGTGACGCGTTCCCGGAGCTTGGCCGCGCGCAGGGCTTGATCACGGAAACGCTGAAGCTTGAAGAGACGCGTTTCAAGAAGACGCTCGGCAACGGTTTGCGCCTGCTGAGCGAGGCTTCGCAGGGCATGACGTCCGGCGCGGTGTTCCCCGGCGATGTGGCCTTCAAACTGTACGACACTTTCGGCTTCCCGCTGGATCTGACCGAGGATGCGTTGCGTGCGCGGGAAATCAGCGTCGACACCGGCGCGTTCAACGCGGCGATGGAGAAGCAGAAGGACGACGCGCGCAAGGCCTGGAAAGGTTCGGGCGATACGGCGACGGAAACCGTCTGGTTCGAGCTGCGGGACAAGGCCGGCGCGACCGAGTTCCTCGGCTACGACACGGAGAGCGCGGAGGGCGTGATCGCCGCAATCGTCAAGGACGGGAAACCCGTCAAGTCGCTGAAGGCTGGAGACGAGGCACAGGTCGTCGTCAACCAGACGCCGTTCTATGGCGAATCCGGCGGCCAGGTCGGCGACACGGGCGTGATCAAGGGCGCCAAGGGAGCCGTGTTCAAGGTCACCGATACGCAAAAGAAGCTGGGCGATGTCTTCGTGCACTCGGGCGTGATGGAAAAGGGCTCGCTCAGCGAGGGCACGGCCGTCGAACTCGTCGTCGATAGTGCGCGGCGGACGGCGACGCGCGCCAACCACTCGGCCACGCATCTGTTGCACGAGGCGCTGCGTCAGGTGCTGGGCACGCACGTGGCGCAGAAGGGCTCGCTGGTTTCGCCCGACCGCCTGCGCTTCGACTTCACGCACACCAAGCCGATGAGCCAGGAGGAGATCGCGCAGGTCGAGGCGCTTGCCAATGCGGTCGTTCTGCAGAACGCGCCGGTCGAGACGCACCTGATGGCACTCGAGGACGCCAAGCAGTCCGGCGCCATGGCCCTGTTCGGCGAGAAGTATGGCGACGAGGTTCGCGTGGTCTCGATGGGCAATCCCGTGGCAGGACCGAAGGGCAACAAGGCCTGGTCGGTCGAGCTGTGCGGCGGCACGCATGCGCGGCGCACCGGCGATATCGGGCTTGTAAAGGTAACGAACGAAGGCGGCAGTTCGGCGGGCGTGCGGCGCATCGAGGCGCTGACGGCCGACGGCGCGCGCGCATACCTCGTCGCGCACGACGAGCAGCTGCGGGAGGCGGCCAGCGTATTGCGCGTGCGGCCGGAAGACGTCGTCGAGCGCGTCAAGGCGCTGGTGGACGAAAGGAAGCAGCTGGAGCGGCAGCTGGCGGATGCCAAGAAGCAGGTTGCTTTGGGTGGCGGCGCCTCCGGCGGCGGCGCGGCGGCTGCGGGCGATGCGATCCGCACGATCGGTGACGTCAAGCTGCTGGCACGTTCCGTCCAGGGCCTCAATCCGAAGGATCTTCGCGGTCTCGTCGATGACGGCAAGAAGCAGGTCGGTTCAGGAATCGTTGCCATCGTCGGCGTGACCGAGGACGGCAAGGCGGGCCTCGCCGTCGGCGTGACGGACGACCTCGTCAAGACGTGGAGCGCTGTCGAACTCGTCAAGGCCGGCGCGGAAGCGCTTGGCGGCAAGGGCGGGGGCGGGCGTCCAGACATGGCGCAAGCCGGCGGCCCCGACGGGACGAAGGCGGGCAGCGCGCTCGCTGCAATCGAAGCGCGCCTGGGTGAGGGCGCGTAACGCCGGCTCCGTTGACCGTTCTTGGCAATCGCAATCCCGAGTGACCGCGAACTAGAACAAGCCGCCGAGCGCTGCGCCGATCACGTCGCCGGGGGACTTGTCGGCTGCTTTCGTGCGGGCGGTTCGCGACGGCTTTGAGAAATCAGGCGTCGGCGGCGCAAGATGGTCGCGCCCCTTGGCGATTTGCAACCACTTGCCTTCGACGGCCTGCGTGATGCGCTTCTCGTGGCCGTATACGTCGCTGAACAGCTTCAGCTTACCGTCGTCGCCCACCCAGGCCGTGAAGTACGTCAGGTGCATCATGATGCGTTTTTCCATCGGCACCTCGTTGTTGAGAGGACCCGAGGCCGACAGTTCGTCGATCTTGGCGCGGTCCCATCCTTTGTCTTCTCTCAGCAGGATTTCGACCAGCTGCATGGGATTGCGCAGGCGCAGGCAGCCGTGGCTCAGCGTCCGCTGGGAGGCGTTGAACATGTATTTGTCGGGCGTATCGTGCATGAAGATCGTGTGCGGCGAGGGGAACGAGAACTTCACGTGGCCCAGAACGCTCTTGCGGCCGGGCGGTTGGGTGACTTCATAATTGCGGATGTCTTCCTTGCTCCAATCCATGGCGCGCCAGTTGAGATCCTTGCCGTCCTTGGTTTCGAGCTGGAGACCGTATTCGTTCATCAGCCCGCCGCCGCGGCGCAAGCTCGGCCAGAGTTCCTTGACCTTGATGGATTCCGGCACACGCCATTTGGGGCGCAGCACGATGTGGCGCAGGGGGCGCGAGTAAATCGTCGTCTGCTTGCCGATCTCGCCGGCGACGATGCGCTCGGTGAAAATGATCTCGCCGTCTTTGTAGAGGTTGATCATGAACTCCGGAACATTGGCGATCAGGTGCAGGTCGCCAAGGTTGGCCGGCATCCAGCGCCACTCTTCCATGTTCGCGAGAAGGCGGCGGGCGTCCGCGGGCTCGGGCTTGTTCAGGGCGGTGCGGGTCGCTTCATCGACCACACCGTCGCTGCGAGGCAGGCCACGATCCTTTTGGAAGAACACCACCGATGCCTTGAGCGGCTCGTCATAGGTCTTTTCGTCTGCAGATCCAGGCGTGAGGCCTAGGCGCTGACGCAGCAGCGGTACCTGGTCGTCGCTGGCGCCCGGTGCGATGTCGGCGCCTTTCGGAAGCTTGGCGACGTTACGCGCATTGCCCTTGGCGACAAGATAGCGTTGCCGAAGTTTCTCGAACTGGGCGTGCTGCGGGTGCAGGCCGCGAAGGTAGGCCGCCGCGTCGGGCGCGGCAGCGAAGTCGGCAATGACTTCAGCGGGCTTGGCGAATTGCGGGCGCCTGTCGAGATTGGAATTCAACTGGCCGGCCGGATGGATGATGCGGCCACCGCGCGCATGGCGGGCGTAGAGCTGCAGCGTCAGGGCAAACTTGAGTTCGGCGGCCGCGCGCGCGTCGGCAGTCAGCGGCGGGACGCCATCCTTGGCCGGGGCGACCTGCGGCATGACGAAATCACGCGGTTCCAGGCCCCAGGCGTCGGCGTTGGCGAATTCCGCCACGGCCAAAACGGCGGCAGGCGTCAAGCCGTTGGGTGCCACGAACAGTGGCTCGTTGGCACGGGCGGCATAAAAGGCAACGACGGCCGCGCGCTCGTTGCGATCTTCGTCGCTGGCTTCGGGCGCAAGTGCTACAATCGCGCGGGACAAGGCGGCGCCGGCGTCGCTGGTCGTGATCACGGGAGTTGCTGGCGTGGCAGTTGGTGCAGCATCGGCAGCAGTTGCCGGTTGGGCTGGTTCGGATACGCCTGGTGCCGCATCTTCGGGTGCGAGATTTTGCGCAGCGGCTGGTGCAGAGACCTGCAACAGGAGCGCCAAGGCGAAGCCAACGAAAGTTCTCATGCCGGAATCCTCATGAAGGTGGCGAACCGTACTTGCGCACTTCGGCCAATGCGAGACATCGTGCGGCGCCCAATCCTGGTGACCCACCGGATTTGTGGATGTGTGGCGCAATAACCGCAGACATCGCTGTTGCTTGTTGCCGGTGCTGGCTGCGTCCCGATGGGATGAGAAATTACATATACTCTCGGTCAATCTTTGAGCGGATTTATCCGCGTCGGGATCAAAAGTCTTGCGGTGTGCACTTTGGGCTCGTTATGAATTCGTGCCGGTATATTGTTGCGCGCAACCTTGGGCATTTTTTGTGAAGACAACCAAGACAGGGGCGTCGGTTCGAGGCAGACAGCGGCCGCAGGTTGCTGCCAAGCCGGGCGCGCGCAAGGCAAACAGAGTTGGCCGCCCAAGGGCCGGCAGCGTGAAAATGGATGCCCAGGATGTGATCGCAAACGCGGCGCTTCCGCTATTTGCCACGATGAGTTTTGCTGCCGTTTCGACCAAGGATATTGCGGGCGCCGCCGGATTGAATACCGCGCTCATCTATTACTATTTCGGGAGTAAAGAAGAGCTTTTCCGGCGAACCATCCTTTTGGCCGCGCAAAGAGCCTGCCAGCGATTTCACGCTCTGGCAGCCAGACAGCTTCCTGCGCATGATTTCGTGAACGGCTGGATCGATTGCCACGAAACGGAGTTCGAAACGGTTGTCCAGCTGTTGCGAATTTCCATGGACTACGCGTCGACGCCAGAGCGGCATCGCAACGTGGACGAAGCAATCGGCAGTTTTCACACCCAGACGCGCGAAATGTTGCGCGATGCTTTGGCGAGGGGCGTTGCGGAGCGGACCTTCTCGGACGTCGACGTGCAGCAGACCGTGACGTTCATGGCGACGTTTCTCGATGGCGTCTACATGCGGCGGATCATTTTTCCGCAGATCGACCCCCAGCCCGAAATAGCAGAGCTGCGCGCGTTTCTCGCCGCTCGCCTGAGTGCCACGGAAGGCTAGCGGCCGCAGAGCTATTCGAGCACGTAGATGCCGACATCAAGCGCATCCAGGCGGAAACCTGCTTCGCAGTAGGCCAGGTAATAGTCCCAGACGCGGCGAAAATTCTCATCGTATCCCATGGCCTGCAACTGCGGCCAGGCGGCCTGGAAACGGCTGCGCCACACAGATAGCGTGATTGCGTAGCTGGCGGCAAAGAACTCGTGTTCGACGAGGCGCAAACCGGAGCGCGCCACGTGCTGGCGCATCAAGGACTTGGTGGGAAGCATTCCGCCGGGGAAGATGTAGCGCTGGATGAAGTCGGGACGGGCACGATAACTGTCGAAGCGATCCTCGTTGATGGTGATGACCTGCACTACAGCCCGCGCGCCGGGCCGTAGAAGGCTGCGCAGCTTGGCGAAGTACACCGGCCAGTAGCTTTCGCCGACCGCTTCCAGCATTTCGATCGAAACGATGCCGTCGAACGTGCCAGTCAAGTCGCGGTAGTCGACGAGCTGCATGTCCGATCTCGCGGAATGTCCGGCCAGCGCCAGCCGGCTTCTGGCGTAGCGCAATTGCTCGACCGACAGGGTCACACCCGTGACGTGGCAATCCGCGTTATCGATGAGGCGTTCGGCCAAGGCGCCCCAGCCACAGCCGATCTCAAGTACGCTGGCGTTGGACGGAAGCCGCAGAGTGGCCGATCACGCGATCCAGTTTATTCAGCTGCGCGGCTTCGAGCGTCTCGTCGCCGCGCAGGTAGAGCGCGGACGAATAGTTGATGCCGCTGTCGAGCCAGGCGGCGTAGAAATTGTTGCCGAGATCGTAATGCGCGGAAATGTTGCGCCGGCTGCCGGAGCGGGTGTTGGCGCGGCCCGCGTGACGCAGGCGGTCGAACAGCCTCGCCGAGCTCGATCCGCGCCAGGCCATTGTCAGCGCCGCCTCGTTGACGGTGACCCAGGTGAAGAACGCGACCAAGTCGGGCGTCCACCAATCGCCGACGCGATAGGATTCCGCAAAGCCGATGTCGCCGCCGGTTATCAGGCGGCGCAGGGCACTCCAGCGGCGCACGATGATGCGCGCGTCGGGGCCGGGCTTTTCGCCTTGATGCACCCAGCGTGCGCCGGATGGCGTTTCGATTTCGATGCGGCCGGCGTCGCTGCCGGCCAGGCGACGTACGAGCCAGCCCAGCGCGCCACGTCCGCGCTTGTAGGGCTGTAACGCTTGGGCCATTTCACTCGGCAACGGTGATCTCCTTGGGACAAGCTGCCGTGACCGGATCCTGCGGGGGCGCGGGGCGCGGGACGATCGGCAAGCCTTTCAACCAGAGCCGCACTGCCTGCCAGTGGATGGCGGCGACGACCTTGGCCGTCATGAGCGGCATGGCGAAGAAGACGCGCAGCAGGGCTGCGTCCGTCAGCTCTCGACGCCGGCCTTCAAGGGTGGCGGCAATGACGGGGCCGGCCGCGTCGTCGCCGCGGATCAGAACGCTGACAGCCTCCGCGGGAGGGCGCACCTTGAAGCGATACGTCATGGCCATCTCCATGAACGGAGAGACGTAGAAACGCTTTGGGCAGGTCTGGTTGATGGCGCCGTCGAACCGATGAGGCACGCCAATAAGGTAGCTGTGCCGCTGCCGGAAGGTGTTGTGCACCTCGTAGAGCAATGCCTTCAGCACCCCATCGCGGCCGTAGCAGAAGTGCACGCTCAGCGGATTGAATACGAAGCCCAGGATGCGTGGCATGCACAGGATACGGACCGGGCCACCGTCCAGATCGATGCCTGCCTGTTGAAGGTGGCGGTCGATCTGGGCGCGCAATGGGGTATTGCTCCCGGTGCCATGATCGGCGTCGTGGAAGCTGAAGATGTTCCAGCGATTGTGCGAGAAAAAACGCAGGCGCCGATGCAGCGCGGGCAGTTCGTCGATATCGAACAACAGCCAATAGGCGCTGTAGCGGAACGAATGCACGCGTGGCTTGACGCGGCGATGCATTACGCTGCCCGTATAGACCGCTGATGCGAGCGAGGGGAGCACGCTCATGCCAGCGCCTCCACCGGCCAAACGGCGCGCGCTGGTGATGTCTGCGGCAGATAGATGCGGCCGGATGGCTTTTCCACGTTCCAAGGACGCAGGCCAGCGCCCAGCGCCTCGGCGACGGCGAGCCCCGCCTGCAGACCGTCTTCGTGAAAGCCTGAACCGAAATAGGCGCCGCAGAACCATGTGCGCCGGGCACCCTGCAGGGCCCACAGCTCCTGCTGCGCAGCCAGAGCCTGCGGATCAAAAATCGGATGCGTATATGTCTCGGTCAAATGCACTGTTTCGGCGGCTGGATCTCGACCCGGATTGAGCGTGACGAACAAGGGCAGCGGGCCGGGAAGACCCTGCAGCCTGTTCATCCAATACGTAACCGACAGCCGTCCGGTTTCGCCGGTGTAGTTCCAGCTGGACCATGCCGCGCGGCGCTTGGGCATGAGGCTCGGGTCTGAATGGAGTACGGCTTCGTTGCGTTCGTAGCGGAAAGCCGACAATACGCTGCGTTCGGCGGCGTCGGCGTCGCTGAGAGACGCCAGCGCTTCGTCAGCGTGGCAGGCAAGGACAACTTGGTCGAAGCGCTCGGTTGCGCCGTTCGTGTCGCGCAGTTCGACCCCGTCCGGCAGCCGCGTCAAAGCCGCGACGCCACATGATGTGCGGATGCGCTCCCGGAACGGATGGGTAAGTTTGGCGATATAGGACCTGCTACCGCCTTCGACGGTACGCCAGACAGGACGCCCGGTCATCTGCAACAGGCCGTGATTGGCGCAGAAGGCGATGAACGACCGGGCGGGGTACTGCAGCATCGTGCCGGCCGGCGCCGACCAGATTGCGGCTGCCATGGGCAACAGGTGGTCGTCGCGGAAGGCGGCGCCGTAGCCGCCGAAGTCCAAATAGCTGGCGAGCGTAACGTGGTCGCCAAGCGAGGGGCCGTCGATGGGGGCTTGGCGATAGAAGCGGCGTATATCGCGCAGCATGCTCCAGAAGCGCGGGCTTACCGCGTTGCGCGGTTGCGCAAACAGACCCTTGAGATCGGTGCCCGAGTATTCAAGGCGACCGCCTTTCAACGAGACCGCAAACGACATCTCCGAAGCACGCGTGGCGACGCCAAGATAGTCGAACAGAGCCGTGAGGTTGGGGTAGGCCGCCGTGTTGTAGACGATGAAGCCGGTATCGACGGCGATGGGTCCTTCCGGCGTTTCGACGACGGCCGTATTGGTATGGCCACCAATACGGGAATTTTTCTCAAATACCGTCACGTCGTGGTAACGGCTCAGCAGCCAAGCGGCAGACAGCCCGGAGATCCCAGTCCCCGCGACCGCGATTTTCAATCGGCGGTGAGGCATATCTTGCCGTTGCTCTGTAATCGGACCACCCCGTCCTATATTGAGCCCTGAAGTTCTTTCCCCAGTACTTGGCCTAGGGACCTATGGCATACGTGCCAACATTGCTGTTGGATCACGAGATCCAGACTGTACCAAGGGCCGTATATTGGCAAACGGAGTGAAGGGATCGATGCGCTATCCTTATTGGGAGAGTGCGGCGGGAGAAGGCTCAGGGTCCAATGCTGTGTTCGGCGCACCAAGCTTGGCCAATAGCGGCGCTTCAGCGTTACGCCCCCATGGCTGACAACGAAACAACAAGCCATTCGCGCTTGATCGAGCGGGTCGCGGCCAATCAGGACCGGCATGCATTCATGCTGCTGTTCGGCTTTTTCGGGCCCCGCGTGAAAGGCTTCATGATGCGCTCGGGCGCAAGCGACGCCTATGCTGAGGAACTGGCGCAGGAGACGCTGCTGACCGTCTGGCGCAAGGCGCACACATTCGACGCCAGCCGGGCTAGCGCCTCGACCTGGATCTTCACGATTGCGCGCAACTTGCGTATCGACGGCCTGCGGCGCGAAAAACTGGCCGCCAACGCGCAAGCCCAGTTGGACGTGCTGGACCTGGATGTCGAGCGGCCGGACCAGACGTTGAATTCCGTCGAGCGGGCGCAGAGATTGCGGGCGGCGTTAAGTGGGCTCAGTCCGGATCAGCTCGATCTGGTGCGGCTGTCATTCTTCGAAGACAAGCCGCATCCCGAGATTGCCAAGGCGTTGAACATTCCGTTGGGAACGGTCAAGTCCAGATTGCGGCGGAGCATGATGCTGCTCCGCGAGATCCTGGAGGATCTCAAATGAACATCACGCACCACCCCGACATCGCCACCCTTGGATCGTTTGGATTCGGCACGCTTGATAAGGCGCGCGCATTCGTCGTCGCCGCGCACGTCAGCGGCTGTCCGAAATGCAAGGCAATGGTGCGGGGCTTTGAGGAAACAGGCGGGGTGGTGCTGGAAGATTTGGAGCCAGCACCGATGTCCATGGCCGCCGGCGAAAAGATGCTGGACATCGTATTGCACGGACCTGACGCGGACCGCAGAACGGCCGTTGCGCGCCTCGCCGAAGTCGACTTGCGCACCGTCTTGACGACATTTGACGAAGGCCCGTGGCGCTGGCTGGGGCCAGGCGTGCATTACAAGCCGTTGACGACTGCCCCTGCCGGCGAAGCCCGGCTGTTCCTGCTCAAGGCCGAGGCGGGCACGAGCCTGCCAGAACACACGCACAGCGGAACGGAGCTGACGCTGATCCTGCGCGGTGCGTTCTCGCACAGCGGCGGCCGGTTTGGGCCGGGCGACCTGGAGGAAGCGGATTCAACCGTCGAGCATCAGCCGGTGGTGGACGAGGGAGACGTTTGCATCTGCCTCGTCGCGATGGACGGACAGTTGCGGCTTAAGGGGTTCTTCGGCCGTCTGCTGCAGCCCTTCGTGAGGCTCTAGCTGTCGGGCATGCGTCAGTGATCATCACACCCGGCTTGCTGTTGTCAGCGCTCGCTATTCTCTCGGTTGCACTCTCGCTCGTCATGACGCTGGCTTGGGCTGTGCAGCAGCGCACCGGCAATTCCGGCTGGGTCGATACGGTGTGGACCTTCGGCCTCGGCACGATCGGGATCGGTGCGGCACTGTGGCCGGACACGGCTACCGCCAGTGGACGGCAGTGGCTTGTTGCGGTTCTGATCGCGGCCTGGGCGCTGCGGCTGGGCGGGCATATCGCTCACCGGTCTTCCGGAATCCAGGACGACCCGCGTTACGCGCAGCTGATCGAGGGCTGGGGTGCGGACGCGCGAAGGCAGATGTTCATTCTGCTGCAAAAGCAGGCGCTTGTCTCAATCCCGCTGGCGCTGACCCTGTTTCTCGCCGCTCACAATCCGGAGCCGCTTTGGCGAGCGCTCGACGTCGCGGCCGTGGCGCTGTTCGCCCTGGCAGCGGCCGGCGAGGCGCTGGCCGATCACCAGCTTCGCCGCTTCCGCAGTCGGCACCCGCAACGAACGGCTGTCTGCGACGAGGGGCTTTGGGCCTGGTCGCGGCATCCCAACTATTTCTTCGAGTGGCTGATGTGGGTTGCCTTTGCCCTGCTCGCTATCGACTACTCACTGACCGGCTGGCTTGCGCTCATCGGGCCGCTCGCGATCTATTGGCTGCTGACGCAGGTGTCGGGTATTCCGCCTTTGGAGGAGCACATGCTACGCACGCGCGGGGAAGCATTCCGCCGCTATCAGGCACGGACGAGCGCATTCTTTCCGCTGCCTCCCGGCCGTGCGGCCGAAACCGGGACGCGACCATGATCGCGTCCGCGGTGGCGCTGGCTGAACGCGTGCCGTTGCCGGATGCCGTGACGCGGGCAGCCATCAGCTATCTCGTCGGCCGGACAGATAAGGGACTACGCGGCTTGGATGGCGCCGCCACGCGTGACTTCGCCAAGGCCATGCCGGGCTTTGCAATCGCCGAGCATACGGACGCCGCCAATGCGCAGCACTACGAGGTGCCGGCGCAGTTCTTCCAGCATGTGCTGGGACCACACATGAAATATTCATCGTGCTTCTACGAGGCCGGTGACGACCTTGCCGCGGCCGAGGCCAAGGCGTTAGCGCTGACGGCCGCGCACGCGGATCTGCATGACGGACAGCAGATCCTTGAACTCGGGTGCGGATGGGGATCGCTATCGCTCTGGATGGCGCAGCATTTTCCCGGTGCAAGCATCACTGCGGTGTCGAATTCAGCATCACAGCGAGCATCCATCGAGCAGGATGCCCGTGATCGTGATTTGAGCAATCTCAGGGTCGTCACGGCCGACATCAACGAATTTGAACCAGAGGGCACGTTCGACCGCGTCGTTTCGGTGGAGATGTTCGAGCATCTGGCCAACTGGGGCGCAATCCTCGCCAAGGTGCGGCGGTGGCTGACGCCTGAGGGCCGGCTATTCCTGCATGTCTTTTCGCACGACGTGGCGCCGTATCGCTTCGACCATACGAACGAGGCCGATTTCATCGCCCAGCACTTCTTCACCGGCGGCATCATGCCGAGCCACGATCTCATCGCGCAGTTTCCCGAGAGCTTCGCAGTGGAACAGCAGTGGCGCTGGAGCGGGGAGCACTACGCGAAAACCGCGCGGGACTGGCTGAGAAACTTCGACGCCAACCAGGCGGCTATCATTCAGGTGCTTGGCGGCGTTTACGGCGCCGACGCGCTGCTGTGGCAGCGCCGGTGGCGGCTGTTCTTCCTGGCAACCGAGGGGCTGTTCGGATATCGCGGCGGGGCGCCGTGGGGCGTCAGCCATTACCGGCTGCGCCCCACGGTCTGATCAGTGCCCGACGTAGCCCGGCAAACCTGCCGCGGCAGCCGAGCGTGCCAGTTTCCGCCCCAGGGTCACGGCGCGTTCGTAATCGTCAGTGACGAGGTGCGACGGGATCGTCGTGCGAAAGAACTCCGCCCAGCGGAATTCCGAGTAAGGGGCACGGGTCTTCTTGAAGCCGCCCGCCTCGCGAACCGACCAGGCAAGGTCGCGATACACATCGGCCTTCAAGCTATTGATCGCGCGCGGCATGCGCGACAGCGATACGCGGCTGCCGGTCTCGTCGAATGGATAGACGAGACCCTGCGTTTCCATCGCAGCCCAGAACTGCTTCGGGCTGAGATCGGAATAGTCGTCGATGATTTGAACGAAGGCGTTCGTCACGCGGCTTTGCAGCAGCGCCAGGCTCAGGTGGTGGTGGTCGACGATGTAGAGTTCCTGGCCCGGTCCGTAGACGGCAGGGATCGGCCGGCGTTCCAGGTAGCGGCCCATCTTGCGGCGTTTGCGGGCGCCCAAACGTTTGCGCTTGGCCGCCACAGCGCGCATGCCGACAGCAACCTGCGTCGGCCGCAAGGTGTCGATAGGTACGATGATAGGGTCGGAGGGGGGCCTTGAGGCCGCGCGACGGCGCGGCTGGGGCAGTGGAGTTGTCGATGAAGTAGTCAGCCGTGGAGACGACTTATGCGAGGCTCTAGTGGCCATCGGAGATCCTGTCACGAACGCAACACACAACGTGAACAGCCTTATTAAGCCCCTCTTAAACTTAAGATCGGGTAAACTTTACCGCGGAGCGGGTAACGGCTCGGGAATAATTGCAGCGCCTTAGCGCGTCAAACTCAGCGTGTGAGGGTCGAGGCCCAGTAGCCGGCGGCCGCCGCCAGGCCTGCAACGGCGGCACCGTAGACCATATCGATCAGGGTGAGCTGCAGCGTCCAATTGCGGAGGGTGGCGAAGTTGGTGAGGTCGTACGTGGCGTAGGCAAAGAAGCCGAATAGCGCGCCGTACAAGAGTGCCGTGCCGATTGAGCCGGCCTTGATGGCGGGGTCGATCGCAAAAATCGTCAGGCCAATGGGAAACAGCAGGTAGAAAGCTGCGCAGGACCCAGCCGGACATCGCGCGCCAGGATGTCACCGAGCGTCGGCTTATAGAGATAGCTGCCCATAAAGTAGAGCCAGGCGCCATCAACTACCGCGAAGACGACCAACGCGGCGACGTAGGGACCGATGTATCCCATCATTCCCCGCCGCGCTGACGTTCTTGGCCAGCCTTGCGGACGGGGATCGGCTTGGGAACGAACCCGCCCGACAACCGCGAAATCATCAAAAACGCTGCGCCAAGCAGCGCAGATTTAAGCAGATCAGTGATGCGATTGTCATTTGCGTCAATCCACCCGTTCAGCTTCGCCTGCAATAATACGTGAATCGAGCCGAAAGGATCCCTGCTGCCAGCAAATTATCTGCGAGCAGGCAAAAAAATGCCCGGCCGGAGCCGGGCAAGAAGGAGACATAGCCTCGCGTGGTGGCAGACAACGCAAAGGCGTTCTCCTCTGAGTTTTGTACGGGCGGACCGTATCACTGGTTTCCGTCTTAGGAAGGAAAATCCGCTGCTCGAGTTTTTGTCCGTGGCGGGATGACGGATCGCATCGCGCGGCCTAGACTGGGGCGAACGCAGTCCAACCCCATTTCGGGCAGCCTTCCGGCGCCATTGCCGCCAGAACTCCGGCAGAAAGCTCCATGAAATCTGAAAAGCCCCGCACGATCCGTCTCAAGGATTATCGTCCGCCGTCACACCTGATCGACCACGTGCAGCTCGATGTGTCGCTTGCCCCGCATGCCACCCGGGTCGTTTCGCGCTTGAAGGTCAGGCCGCACGCCAAAGCTGCGGGAAGCGGCGCACTGGTTCTCGACGGCGAGCAGCTGACGTTGGGAGACGTGCGGATCGACGGAGTAAAAGTTCCGGCCGCCGCATATAATGTGTCGGCGACGGCGCTCACCTTGCATAAGCCGCCATTGCAGCCCTTCGAGCTGGAAATCGAAACGACGACCGACCCGGAAGACAACAAGGCGCTGCAAGGCATCTACCGGTCGCGCGGCATCTATTGCTCGCAGTGCGAGGCACAGGGCTTCCGGCGCATCACCTACTTCCTCGATCGTCCTGACGTCCTTTCCACATACTCGGTGCGCATCGAGGCGGATCGCGACGAGGCGCCCGTGCTGCTCGGCAACGGCAATCCTGGCAAGCGCGGCAATCTTCCGGGAAACCGGCATTTTTCCGAGTGGCACGACCCGTTCGCCAAGCCCTGCTACCTGTTCGCGCTCGTCGGCGGCGACCTCGGTTACGTATCGTCGAGTTTCAAAACGATGTCGGGCCGCGAGGTCGGGTTGAACATCCACGTCGAGCACGGCAAGGAAGCGCGCGCGGAGTGGGCCATGGACGCGTTGAAGCGGTCGATGGCTTGGGACGAGAAACGTTTCGGACGTGAATACGACCTCGACGTCTTCAACATCGTCGCCGTGTCGGACTTCAACATGGGGGCCATGGAGAACAAGGGCCTCAACATCTTCAACGATCGCCTGATCCTGGCGTCGCCGGAGACGGCCACCGACTCCATCTTCGAGGCCATCGAAAGCGTGGTGGCGCACGAGTATTTTCACAATTGGACCGGCAACCGCATCACCTGCCGCGACTGGTTCCAGCTGTGCCTGAAAGAGGGGCTGACGGTTTTCCGCGACCAGGAGTTCACAGGCGACGAACGCTCCCGCTCGGTTCAGCGCATCACCGACGTGCGGCAGCTGAAGGCCATGCAGTTCCCGGAAGACGCGGGACCGCTGGCGCATCCGGTGCGGCCGGAGACCTATATCGAGATCAACAACTTTTATACGGCGACGGTCTACGAAAAGGGCGCCGAGCTGGTCCGCATGATCCAGACGATCCTGGGCGAGGACGGCTTCCGCGCCGGCATGGATCTCTATTTCGATCGCCACGACGGCGACGCGGCCACGATCGAAGACTTCATCAAGTGCTTCGAAGAGGCGAGCGGGCGCGACCTGTCTCACTTCGCGCTGTGGTATGCGCAAGCGGGCACGCCCGAGCTGGTCTGCTCGCTGGATTGGAACCGGGCGGGCAAGTCGGCCAAGCTGACCGTCGAGCAGGTGCTTCGCGCCACGCCTGGCCAGCCGAAGAAAAAGCCGTTGCATATCCCGCTGAAGGTGGGCCTCGTCAATCACAACGGCGCAGATATGGCGCTGGAACTCGGTGACGAGGGCCCGGTCGGCGACGGGGTGCTGCACGTCACGAAGCGCAAGCAGTCGTTCGAGTTGACCAACGTCGGCTCGCGGCCAGTCCCATCGCTGTTGCGCGGGTTCTCGGCGCCCGTGAACATCACGCTGGACCTGAGCGATCGCGACCTTGAATTCCTGATGGCGCACGACAGCGACACGTTCAATCGCTGGCAGGCCGCCAACACCTACGCCACGCGCACGCTGAAACAGATCACCGCTGCGCTCGGCGAAGGCAAGCGGTCGACACGCGGCGCGGGATTTGCCAAGGCTCTCGGCCAGACTATCGCTGACGAGAGCCTGGAGCCCGCCTATCGGGCTGAGTTGCTGCGGCTGCCGAGCCAAGCCGACGTTGCCCGCGAGATCGGCCGCAACGTCGATCCGGAACATATCTACCGCGCCCACCGGCAGCTGTTAAAGCAGGTTGGAACGGTGCTTGGCTCAACGCTGGAAGACATCTACCGGCGCATGACGCCCAAGAAGGAAGGCTTCTCGCCGGATGCCGACAGCGCCGGCCGCCGCGCCCTGCGCAATGGCGCCCTGACGCTACTGACCGCCCGCGGCAAGCCGGCTGACCACGCGCGGCTCGCCAATCACTTCTTCAAGGCGACGAACATGACGGACGAGGCCTTCGCCATGTTCCTGCTGGCGGCCTCCGATGTGCCCGAGCGGGCGACCGCGCTGCAACGGTTCTTCGACCGCTGGAAAGCCGACCATCTGGTGATCGACACCTGGTTTGCAGCGCAGGCGCAGTCCCCCCTGCCCCGCGCGTTCCCAGAAATCGAAGCGTTGACGCGCCATCCCCTGTTTGCCCTGACGGCGCCAAACAAGGTGCGGGCCCTGGTTGGCAACTTCGCCATCGGCAATCCGCTGCAGTTCAACCGGACGGACGGCGCCGGCTACGACTTCGTCGTGTCGCAGGTTATCGCGCTGGACCAGTTCAACCCTCAGATCGCGGCCCGGATCCTCGGTGCTTTCAGGGGTTTCAGGGTGCTGGAGCCGAAGCGGAGATCTCTTGCGCGCAAAGCTTTGCAACGAGTTGCAAAGGCTCAAAAAACCTCCAGGGACGTTTACGAGATTGTGTCAAAAATGCTGGAGCCGTAGGAATTGCGAAAATTCCGCTTGCAGGGCACTTTGTTCACTCTCGACTCACCCCGGCAAATCAGTTGAAGTGAAGTCTATGGAGTTCGAGGGCGCGTATCCCCTCGGATGCACAGGCGGCACTACTGAAAATCAAAGGGTGAGACAATGGAGCGGGCGATGCCAGCCTCTCCACGGGGAAGCTTTGCGCTTGCGCAGGCTCTCGTGGCGGGCGTTTGCCAGATCGGCCAGAAGGCCGGCACGGTGATCGATCCACAGATCCTGCGATTTTTTCAGATTGCCGCATCGATGGTGCTCACCGGGTGCGCAGCATTTGAAATCTGGTCGGGAGGACGCCCCTACTCTTTCGTGTTGCTGGCAGGCGCAATCATGATGGCCGTCGCGGCCTGGCGCCAGGCTGACGCACCACAGGTTGCGGCTTCGCCTTCAGCCGGCGTCGCGTCTTTGCGCTGATGCACTGCAATCGCAGATGGTCATGCAGTTGACGGCGCAGCGGTCGGTCGTTCGGCCGGGCACCTCGGCCAACCAGGCTTTGAGCGGCGAGGCCTGGGGCGACTTGATGGCGCGCGTCAGCCACGACTTGCGCACGCCTCTCAATGCCGTCATCGGCTTTTCCGATGTCATGGGCTCGGAGCTGTTCGGCCCCGTCGGCGACGCGCGCTATCGCGACTACATCGCGCACATCCGCGACAGCGGGCGGGAGCTGTTGAAGTCGGCCGAGGACACGCTGGCAATCACGTCGCTGCTGGGTTCGCGCGGCAATGCTGCCGATGCCATCAATCTGGAGACGCTGGCTTGCGAAGCGATCCGCGCGGCTGGCGTGGCGGGAGCCGACGTCGATGATCGATGACACGATCGACGTCATCGGCGAGCGGCGCGGGTTGCGGCAGGCGCTGGTCAATCTCGTTTCGGAGGGGAGCCTGCGGGCGGCGGGGGGCAGCTCGCTGCGCATCTCGGCTTCATGCGAAGATGAGTTCGTCATCCTGCAAGTCACCGCACAGGCAGTCGCCGCGAAGGCCGGCAGCCAGGAAGCGTCGCTGCACGTCTGCATGGCGCGCGTTCTGCTGGAACTGCAGGGCGCCCAGCTCATCGAGATCGAACGCGACGGAGAGTGGCGCGCGGTAACGGTTGTAGGTCGCGCCGCGCAGCAGGATTTCTTCACGCCGGGCACCGTTCCCATGGGCTGGCAGCCCCGCCGCCAACTCGAAACGCGCCTGCCGAGCTGAATTATTTCGACTTAGGGGCGTCACCGTCGGAGATGGCTTTGCCGGGCTCGCCACCGCGCCAGAACAAGCGCGGCTGACGCTGCTTCCACCACTCGGCAAGCGCGACGCGCTCCTGCGGTGTCAGCTTTTCAGCGGCGTCGATGAAGTAATCGGATACCAGCGAGCGCAGCTTCGACTCCGCCTCGTCGACGCCCGTCAGCGATGACCTCAGCTTGGCCTTGTCGTATGGCTCTGCCACGAGAACGCTCGTGGCTTCCAGGCGCGCGGCCCGGGCCGCCTCCCGCAACTCGCGGATCTTCGGGCGATGCTGCTGGAACGACTGGCGCAGCATCTCGCCGCGATCATTCGGAAGCGTATGGGAGAAGCCCTTCAGACCGAATTCGCCGCGCGACACCTGCGGCGGGCCAGCAATGAAGGTGCCGGCGATCAGGCCGACGCCGAGAAGATTGACTGCGAGCGAGCAAAGCAGAGCCGTGCGCAGCTTACGCTTCGACCAGCCGCCCTCTTCCACCTGTGAGACTGGACCGATGCTCACAGCGTGTCCTCCTCGATCAGGCTCGAGCGATTGCCGTCGATGACCAGTTCGGTGGCATCGGCTTCGGCGACGTCATACTCATCGCCAAGCGACGGCATGGCCGAATTCAACACCCCGGACGTGCCAACGAAGGCGCCGACAAACAGCGAGGCGGCGAGCAACGCGGCTGCCTGCCAGCTGCTGCGCTGGTGGACGGGACGCTTCGGCGGATTGGCGGACGCCCGGCGCGCGGACGCGATCGAGACGACGTTGTCCGCGCGAGGCTGGCCTTCGGCCGCGGCGGCCGCAACGATGCGGTCGACAAGGCCACCCAGCTTGGCCGGATCAGCCGCCGGGATCTTATCGAGCAGACGATCCAGGGCGGCCGCCTCAGTCAACAGGCGCTGCGCTTCTTCATTGCCGGAGATCAGCGGGGCGAACCGCAACCGCTCCTGGGCAGGCCAGCGCGTGCGATCGGCGCCGGAGATCTCCAGCCGATTCACCAACGCTGCCAATTCTGTTGCCTGCTTCATGACACTCTCGTTCCCGGCTGAGCCGTCTTCAACTCATCACTTACATAACGGACGAGGCCTGCCTCAACCGTCGTTCTCCAAAAGTTCTTTCCACTCTCCGGCCAGGCTGGACTTTAAGGCCCGTCTGGCACGGGCCAGCAAGGACTCGACGGCTTCGTCGGAGATCCCCATCGCCTGCCCCACCTCGACCTGGCTCAAGCCCTCGTGGTGGAAGAGCGTGAGGGCCAGTCTTTGCCGTTCCGGCAGGGCCTGCATGGCGGCCGCGACCCGGACCGACAGTTCCTGGCCTTCCAAATTGGTAACCTGAGTCGGGGGCTCGGCCACTTCCGGCACCTCGTCAGTCACGATCGTGCGATGGCCCGACCGCACGCGGTCGATGCACAAATTCGATGTCACCCGGCGCAGCCAGGGCCGAAGCCCGCCGGGGCCAAGTTCAAGCCCGGCCGCCGAGCGCCACAGCCGCAACATCGCTTCCTGCGCGATGTCTTCGGCCTCTGCCTCATCCTTCAGCATGCGGCGGGCAATGCCGGCCACAACTGCTATGTGCCGGCCAACAAGCTCGCGAAACGCCGTGGCGTCACCCGAACGCAAGCGGCCGACGAGAGCGGCGTCAACCGCATCGTCCTCGGCGCGTGCTTTGGCCTCGCGTGGGCCGGGCTCCGTCATTTTCGCCGCCACGTGGTGCGACCTCGGTATCGTTGCAAGTGAGCTGGTTTGTCTCATTAGCATATCGGATCAGCATGCACTCCGGCCACTCCCCTGGGCACCCCCAAGACGGGGCCGCCCAAGACGGGAAAGGCCATGACGGCCGTTCACTGTCACAAACGGAGGGAGATCGCGTTTTCCGTCGCGGGCTCCAGGCCCAGGCCTTAGGCGATGAGTTTGTCAAACAGACCAGAGACGGCGGCGAGGCTGCGGCGAACCTCAGCCTGCAGACTGTCGAAACTCGGCGCATCGCCGGCACCGGCCAGCAGATCCTTCAAGCCGCGCGGGGCCGCTTCGGGGTCGAACGAGCCGTCCAAGCAGAGGCGGAGCACCTGGGTGAGGTTGTGGATCAGGCGGGCAGCCGAGATCAGGACCGTAGCATCCGCGTGTTCGAGCAGGCCAGCATCGCGCAATTTTTCGTAGGCACGGATGGTGTTCTGGTCGAGGATTTCCGGGTGGTCGGCCGCGTGGATGAGTTGCAAATACTGGGCGATAAACTCGAGATCGACGAGACCGCCGCGCACCTGCTTCAGGTCCCAGATATTGTCGGTCTTCTTTTCCTTCCACATCAAGGCGCGCATATCCAGAACGTCCTTGGTGGTCTTTGCGCGGTCGCGCGGCTTGACCAGCGCGGCGTGGATCGCCGCCTCAACCTTGGTGCGCAACTCAAGGGGCCCAGTGATCGGCCGGGCGCGCGTGAGTGCCAGCCGTTCCCACGTCCAGGCCTCCTTGTCCTGGTAATCGACGAAGCTCGACAGCTGTGTCGCCACAGGTCCCTTCAGGCCGGAGGGGCGCAGCCGCATGTCGACTTCGTAAAGCGTCCCTTCGGCAGTCGGCGAAGACAGCGCCGCAATCAGCCGCTGCGTCAGGCGCGAGTAGTACTGATTGGGCGAAAGCCCGCGCTCGCCGTCGGACGAAACACATTCCTCGGGGAAGTCGTAGATGACAATGAGGTCGAGATCGGAGTTGGCGGTCATCTCGCAGCCGCCGAGCTTGCCCATGGCCAACACGGTGGCGGAGCCGCCGGGCATCTGGCCGTTGGTCCGGATCAGTTCGTCTTCCACGGCGGTTTGCAGCGCGCCGATCAGCCGTTCGGCCAGCAACGCGTAGGCCTCGCCCGCCTGGCTCGCATCGATCATGCCGGACAGCACGCGCACGCCGATGAGGAATATCTGCTCGCTGCCGATGACGCGGGCGCGATCCAGCACTTCCTGAATATCGGCGGCACCCGTCAGCTCGGCGGCGATGATGCGATCAAGCTCGTCGGCGCTGGCGCGCGCATCGAGCGTGCGGGGATCGAGTACGGCATCCAGCAACCGGCGGCGGCGCGACAAAATACGCGCAAGGCGTGGTGCCGAGCCCATGATGTCGGCCACGAGCCGCAGCAGGCCGGGATTGGCGCGCAGCAATGAGAACAGCTGAATGCCGGTCGGCAGTTCGGAAACGAAGCGATCGAAGCTGGCAAAAGCGCGATCGGGATCGGCCGTGTCGGCCAGCGCTGCGATCAGCAGCGGCTGCACCTCGGTGAGGCGTTCGCGGGAGGGAGCGGAGCGGACGGCCGCATAGCGGCCGTGATGCCAGCCGCGCACGGTGGCGAGAACCTGGCTCGGCTGGCTGTAGCCCAGCGCCTTCAGCGCTTCGATCGTGCTGGGGTCGTCATCCTCGCCGGCGAAGACCATGTTGGCACCGGCGTTGGTCAGCTCGGGCATGTCCTCAAACAGCACACCGTAATGGCGCTGCACCGTCGACAGGAACGAGACGAGTTCCTTCGAGAAGGCTTCCAGGCTGGCGTATCCAGCGAAGCGGGCGAAGCTTTGCAGGCGGTCGCCACCGTCCGGCAACGTATGTGTCTGCTCGTCGGCGACCATCTGGATGCGGTGCTCGATCTCGCGCAGGTAAAGATAGGCCGCTTCCAGATCCTTGCGCACCGGTTCCTGGATCCACCCGCGCTCGACGAGCTTCTTCAGCGTCTCCAGCGTCGGCCGGACGCGCAGATCCTTCTGGCGGCCGCCGGCGATCAGCTGCTGCGTCTGGGCGAAGAATTCAATCTCGCGAATGCCGCCGCGTCCAAGCTTCACGTTGTGGCCCGCTACGCCGATGCTGCTCAGGCCGCGGAAAGCGTTGATCTGGCGCTTCATGGCATGCACGTCGGCGATGGCGGCAAAATCGAGATACTTGCGCCAGACGAAGGGAGCCAGATCCGCCAGCAGCATTTCGCCGGCTTCAATGTCTCCAGCGACGGGCCGCGCCTTGATGAGGGCGGCGCGCTCCCAGTTCTGGCCGAAGCTCTCGTAGTAGATCAGGGCGGCTTCTGTGGAGAGCGCGACCTGCGTGGCACCGGCGTCCGGGCGCAGGCGCAAGTCGACGCGGAAAACGTAGCCGTCGGCGGTGCGTTCGTCGATCAGGCGGACCAGATCGCGGGTGAGGCGCACGAAAAACGTCGAGGGTTCCAGCCCGTCGCGCAAGCTCACGCGGTCGAGGTCGTAGAAGACGATGAGGTCGATGTCGCTGGAATAGTTCAGCTCGAAGGCGCCGTACTTGCCCATGCCCAGCACGATGTAGCCGGTGCCCTGCTCCGGCGCGGCTGGATCTTTGGCGATCCAATCGCCCTTCGCTGCGGCCTGGCGGAACAGGTAGCGGATCGCGCCCTTCAGCGCGTGGTCCGCCGTTTCCGACAGGGCGCGCGTCACCTGCATCACCGGCCAGACGCCGCCGAGGTCGGCCAGACCGATCAGCAGCGCCGCTTCCGTTTTATAACGGCGCAGATCGCGCATGGCTTCGGGAAGCGTCGCGGCCTTCGCCAGATTTGCCGCAAGGTCGGAAGACATCGTGGTGAGCCGAGCAAGGGGGTCGCTGAGGAGCACGCGCGCCAAGCGCTCCGGATCTCGCGTCATCAGCGTGGTCAGGTAGGGGGAGCCGCTGGCCACGCCCTGCAGCAGCGCGCGGACGGTGGGCGCGCCAATGGTTGCAGCGAGCCCGGCAGCCGGTGTCGTGGCGGCAGCGGCCTCCAGGTCGGCAAGGACCTGATCGGCGCGGGCCTGATCGTAGACACGTGGCGCGCTGTTTATTGAGTCTGCCAACGTCGGCATGCCGGCGTTCTCCCCTGCAGTCTTTTTGCAGGGGCTTAGACTGTTCGGCCGTCCTTGTGAACCGGCAGAACGAGGATGGCCCGTAATCCGGGGCCATTGTCTTCCAGTAGGACGTGGCCGTTGTGCAGCCGGGCGACCGCTGCAACGAGGCTGAGCCCGAGGCCTGTGCCCGGTGGCGTACGCGACTCCTCTAGGCGCACGAATTGCTTCAGCACACGCTCGCGGTCGGCGGGCGCAATTCCGGGGCCATGATCGGCCACCGAGATCTCGACGTTTATGCCACCGTTGGCCACCGCAACCGCGATCGAGCCGTCGGCGACGCCGTTGCGGCCGTATTTGAGGGCGTTCTCGATCAGGTTGATCACGGCCTGGCTGACGAGCTGGCGATTGGCGACGATCGAGGGACCATCGGCGATCGATGCCGTCAGCGCGACTCCGGCTTCTTCCGCAACGGGTTCATAGAGCTCGGCAGCGTCGCGCACCAGGGTGCCGATGTCGAACTGCTCCTTGCTGGCGTCGAAGGCGCCGGCTTCCAGGCGCGCGATCAGCAGCAGGGCGTTGAACGTCTTGATCAGGTCGTCGGCCTCGTCGATCGTGCGCTCCAGGCCCTCGCGATAGCCGTCGGCACCCTTTGACTTCGATCAACGCCGCCTCGGCGCGATTGCGCAGCCGGTTCAGCGGCGTTTTCAGGTCGTGGGCGATGTTGTCGGAGACTTCGCGCAGCGAGTTCATCAACAGCTCGATGCGCTCGATCATGGCGTTGAGTTGCGCAGAAAGATCGTCGAACTCGTCGCCGGACCCCTTCAGCGGGATGCGGCGCGACAGGTCACCCGCCATGATGGAGCGGCTGGTCTGGTTGATGGTTTCGAGGCGGGCGAGCAGCATGCGCGAGGCGAGTGCTCCGCCGGCCAGCGCGATCAGCGACAGCAATGCAAACCCAAATAGTACGCCGCGCCGGATACGGTCGGCGATGAGGCGCTGATCTTCGATATCGCGGCCGATGACGAGGCTCAGCCCGTCCTTGACGGTGACGGGGATGGCAACGCCGAGCCGCTCTTTGGCCAGCGCCGTTTCGTAGTGAAAGGTGCCGCCCGATGCGCTGCCGGCAATTTCAGGCGGCAGCCGGTTCAGGTTGCCTGCAAGCTTGCGGCCGTCGGCGCCTGCCAGGAAATAAAGCGCGGGCCCCTCGGGCCGGCTTCGGTTCTTGACGGTTTCAGCCAACGACGCGGCATCACCGGCATGGCTTTGCAGTTCGGCCTTCTCGGCATCGAGCGTGGCAATCACCTGCTCCGTCAGGACGCCGTTGACCTGCGACAGCAGCACGACGACGATGACCGCTGCGGCGGCGAGGAACGCAGCCACCGTTATCGCGGCAAGGCGGAATGCCGTGGTGCCGAACAGGCGGGGTGTGACGTCAGCCAGCGCCATCACGGATCATGTATCCAGCGCCGCGCACGGTGTGCAGCAGAGGCTTCTCGAAGCCCTTGTCGATCTTGGAACGCAGGCGCGACACGTGCACGTCGATCACGTTGGTTTGCGGGTCGAAGTGATAATCCCAGACGTGTTCCAGCAGCATCGTGCGCGTGACGACCTGGCCGGCGTTCTTCATCAGGTATTCCAGCAGGCGATATTCGCGCGGCTGCAGAATGATGTTCTCGCCGTTGCGGCTGACGCGATGCGACAGGCGATCAAGCACGAGGTCGGCGACGGCGTAGCGCGTCTCCTGCTCTTCGGGCACGGCACGGCGCGACAGGGCTTCGATACGGGCGAGCAATTCGGAATAGGCGTAGGGCTTGGTGAGGTAGTCGTCGCCGCCCGCGCGCAGGCCTTTGACGCGGTCGTCGACTTCGCCAAGTGCGGACAGGATGAGAACCGGGGTGCGCTGGCCGTCCGTGCGCAACGTCTTCACGACGGTCAGTCCGTCGAGCTTGGGCAACATGCGGTCGACGATCAGGACGTCGTAAATGTCTTCCTTGGCCATGGCGAGGCCGGTCTCGCCGTCGGCTGCAAGGTCGGCCGCGTGACCGCTCTCCTTCAGCGCCTTCTGCAGGAAGCTGGCGGTTTCGCGGTCATCTTCGATCACCAGGACGCGCATGTCTTCAAAGTCTTTCCCGCTGTTGCGAGGCCGTGTTGTGCTCAGCTGACATAGTGCATGGGCTGACATAAAGGTCGAGGCGGCCACCGTTTGAAGGGTGAACCGCCTCGCTGCGTGGGCCTTGGGAGGTAAGGCCTTGGGACGGAGGCTTAACCTTTCTTGGTGAAGGGCACCGCGAGTTGTACCTTCTGCTCACCCGACTGGACGTACAGCATCACTGCCGAGCGTCCGGCGTCGCGAACCTTCTTCACCTGTTCCTGGACCTGGGTCGGCGAGGAAACGGCTTCACCGTTCACTTCGAGGATAACGTCGCCCGGCTTCAGGCCTTTCTGGGCAGCGTTGCTGTCGTCGTCGACTTCGGCAATCGCTACGCCATCGCTGGCGCCGCCGCGTTCGGAGGAAAGCTTCAGGCCGAGGCCCTCGATTTCCTTGGCGGCCGCAACCGGAGACTCATCGGGTTCAGATTTCGGGCCGCCGGCGATTTCGTCTTCCTTCGACGGGAACGTGCCGAGCTTGACCTTCAGGCTGTCTTCCTTGCCTGAGCGCCAGAACTTTACATCGACCGAGGTGTTCGGATCGATCTCGGCGATCTTCAGCGACAGCTCGCGGCTGTTGTTGATCTTCTCGCCGTTGACGGAAACGATCACGTCCTGACGCTTGATGCCTGCGGCGCCGGCCGGGCTATTCGGCAGAACTTCGCCGACGAGCGCGCCCTTGGCTTCAGTGAGGCCGAGGCTGGAAGCGGCATCTTCGTCCATGTTCTGGATCTTCACGCCGAGCCAGCCGCGGGCAACGGTGCCCTTGGTCTTCAGCGCTTCGATCACTGGCGTCGCGGTGCGGGCCGGTACGGCGAAGGCGATGCCGACGTTGCCGCCCGACGGAGAGAAGATCGCCGTGTTGATGCCGACGACTTCGCCTTCAAGGTTGAACGTGGGACCACCGGAGTTACCGCGGTTCACGGCAGCGTCGATCTGCATGTAGTCGTAGGGGCCAGAGCCGATGTCGCGGGCCAGGGCCGAAACGATGCCGGCCGTCACCGTGCCGCCGAGGCCGAACGGATTGCCGACGGCCAGTGCCCAGTCACCCACGCGCGGCTCCTTCGTCGAGAAGTTGACGTGCGGGTAGTCGGTCTTGCTGCCCTTGATCTTCAGCACGGCCAGATCGGTGCGCGGATCGGTGCCGACGAGATCGGCGTCGATCTTCTCCTGATCGTCGAAGCTCACCTGGATCTTGCTGGCGCCGTCGATGACGTGGTTATTCGTCACCACGTAGCCGTCACTGGTGATGACGAAGCCGGAGCCCTGCGCCTGCGTCGGGCGTTGCGGCTCCTTGGGGCCACCCTGGCCGGGCATGCCCTTAAAGTTCTTGAAGAACTCCTTGAGCTGCGGGGGAATGTCGTCGGGAATGTCCGGCCCCTGGAAGCCCTGCGGTACGGCAGGCTTCTTGCCGCCGACGACCGAGATCGACACGACAGAGGGCTTCACCTTGGCAATGATGTCGGCAAAGGTAATTGGTGCGCGGCCAAACGGCGTCTCGACGCTGGGGGCGTCGGGCTTCAGCTGGGCGTACGCCGGGAGCACCATGGGAGCGGAGGCTGCAGCAAGCAGGCCGGCCGCGAGCAACGCCTTCGCGCCGGTCCGGCGCACACCGCCACGCTTCAGGTCGCCAACATCGCCGCGCGATTGGGGCCACTCAAGCATTCTAAAACCTCCATTGGGGATCGTAACGAAGCAAAGTCTTCAGCATTGCGATTACAAGATGGGGCCTTACGGGCGCCTTTCGGCCGCCTTAACAGTTGGTAATATTGCTAGGCTGAGGGTGTCTTCGAGGGATTTCCCATGACGTGGCGACCGGCGCACTTGGGCCGCGCGGCTGCAGAATTGCTCGCACTTCCGGTGGCTTGCACGGCACTTCTGCTCGCTGGCACCGGTGGACCGGCGCGAGCCGAGCCGCTGCTTTCCATCCGGCCGGTGGTCGCGCCACTTGCGCAGCCAATCGCCGTTTTCGGGCGGGACGACAGGGTCGTTCTACCCGGCAAGCTGGCCGCGCTGGAGGCAAAGATTGGTCTGCTGTACGACCGGCGCACCCGATCGGTCTGTACAGCCTTCTGCGTCAGCGAACGCATTATCGCGACCGCAGGGCACTGCGTATTCCGCACCAGCGAGGAGAAGCCGCCACCGCTCGGCGGCTATCTGTTCCGCCTGCGCGGCGCCAAACCGGATGCATCGTCCACCATTGCGGCGGCGGCCAACGGCGGCGGCTCGCAGAACGTGCTGTCGGGCGCCATGCGCATCAACACCCGGCCGCCCATTGATGCCAGCCGCGACTGGGCGATGCTGAAGCTCACCAAGCCGGTGTGCAGCAAGGGCGTGTTGCGGCTGACGCGCCGGTCGCCCGAGGAGCTGATGCAGCTCGGCAAGGCCAAGCAGATTTACCAGGTGGCATATCACCGTGATTTCGCGAACTGGAAGCTGGCGTACGGTCCGGCCTGCGAGGTGCGGCGCGATTTCGACAAGGCGCCGTGGGGTAACATCGCCCGGGATTTCACCGAGGCGAACCATCTGGTGCTGCACACTTGCGACACGGGCGGCGCGTCTTCCGGCTCGCCGCTGCTGACTGACGGCCCGCAGGGCCCGGAGGTCGTCGGCATCAACGTCGGTACGTACGTTCAATCGCGCGTGCTGATGCAGGAAGGCGAGGTGATCAAGCGCTTCAAGGCCGACACGGTGGCCAACACGGGCGTCTCGACGTCGGCGTTTGCCGGCAAACTCGATGCGTTTCAGCGCGCGGAAATTCTCGGCAAGCCCGACGATCTGAAGCAGCTGCAATTGCTGCTGGCCTCGCGCGGGCTGTACGCCGGAAAAGCCGACAGCACGTATGGCCCGCAATTGCGGGCCGCAATCGAGGCGTTCGAGAGGGAAGAGAACAAGCCGGTGACAGGCCTTGCCACCGCGGCGCTGTTGCAGCGCCTGAGCGTCGTGGCCAGCGGTGCTCCCAAGCCCGCGACGGTAAAGATCGAAGGCAAGGGATTGATCTCGCGTGGCCAGAAGGCGCGGCGCGAGCGCTGAGCGCAGAAACGCTTGCGGACGAAACGGAAAAGCTTCAGCCGCTTTTTGGCAGGTCGCGCTCGGCCATCAACTTGTCGAAGGCTTCACGTTCGGCGGGAGACAGCTCGGCAGCAGGGCGCGGCAGCGTCGTGCGGCCCGCCTGGGCGCCGATGCTGCGCCAGACGAAGGCCGCGGCGCCCAGCAGAATGAGCAACGGCGTGCCCCACAAAATGAAGGTGGACCACGACACCGGCGGCTTCAGCAGCACGAACTCGCCGAACCGGGCGACCAGGAACTCGCGCACCTGGGTATCGCTGTCGCCTGCCTGCAAGCGCTCGCGAACCAGCAAACGCAGATCGCGCGCGAGCGGGGCATCGCTGTCGTCGATCGATTGGTTCTGGCAGACAAGACAGCGCAGGCCGTGAGAAATTTCGCGTGCACGCGCTTCCATGGCCGCGTCAGGCAGAATTTCGTCGGGCTGCACGGCGCGGGCCGCTCCCGCCGCGGCCACGAACGTCGTCAGCGCGACAAGCAGGCAGCGCAAAGTGATGCCTAGCCGGGTCATTCTGCCGGTACCGCGGCTGGTGCCTGGCGGGCTCGTTGCGGGGCGCCGACGCGCAACCTGCGATCGGAAAGCGACACCGCTCCGGCGATGAACATGACTAGCGCGCCAAGCCAGATGAAGCGGACAAACGGGTGGAAATAGGCGCGAACCGCCCAGCCGCCGCTGGTCTGCTCGTCGCCCAGCACGACGTAAAGGTCGCCTGTCCAGGCATTATAGATGCCGGCTTCGGTGGTCGGCTGCGGAGGCGCGTCGTAGAGGCGCTTTTCAGGCTGCAACGTCGTCACAAGGGAACCGCCACGCTGCACGGTAAAGCTGCCGATCTGTTCCTTGTAGTTCGGGCCCTGCCCGGCTTTGGCGCCGTTGAACGTCAGGTCGTAGCCCGCGACGTCGACCGTTTCGCCGATCTTCATCAGCAGCACGCGTTCGGTCTGATAGGCGCTGGTGGCGATGATGCCGATCACCATCATGCCTACCCCGAAGTGAGCGAGCGCCGTGCCGAAGACGGAGCGCGGCAGATTGCGGAACCGGCGCAGAACTTCTTCGAGGTTGGCGTTGCCGGCCTTGGCGCGGAAAAGAAGTTCGGAGATCGCGCCGGCCATGATCCACACGCCGATGGCGATGCCGAACGGCGCCAGCCAGGGGCCGGGCTTCGTCACCGCGAACGTGACGGCGATGGCGCCGATGGCCACGAGCGCTGCCACGAACAGGCGTTGGGCTGCGGCGTAGATATCTCCGCGCTTCCACGCCAAGTACGGGCCGAATGGCATCGCGAGCAGCAGCGGCAGCATCAGCGGCCCAAACGTCATGTTGAAGTAGGGCGCACCGACAGAGATCTTCTCGCCGGTCAGCGATTCCAGCGCGAGGGGATAGAGCGTGCCGACGAGCACGGTCGCGCAGGCCGTGGTCAGCAGGATGTTGTTGAGGACGAGGGCGCCCTCACGCGAGATCGGCGCGAAGATGCCACCCTGCCGCAGCTCCCGCGCGCGATAGGCGAACAGCGCGAGCCCGCCACCGGTGAATAGCACCATGATCGCCAGCACGAACACGCCACGCTGCGGATCGACGGCGAACGCATGCACCGACGACAGCACGCCGGAGCGAACCAGGAACGTGCCCATCAAGCTCATCGAGAACGTGAGGATGGCCAGCAGCACTGTCCACACTTTCAGGGCGTCGCGCTTTTCCATCACCAGCGCGGAGTGGAGCAGCGCCGTGCCCGCGAGCCACGGCATGAACGAAGCGTTCTCGACCGGATCCCAGAACCACCAGCCGCCCCAGCCGAGTTCGTAGTAAGCCCACCACGACCCCATGGCGATGCCGATCGTCAGGCACATCCAGGCGAGCAGCGTCCAGGGCCGTACCCAGCGCGCCCAAGCGGCGTCGGTGCGGCCTTCGATCAGCGCGCCGATGGCGAACGAAAACGCCATCGAGAAGCCGACGTAGCCCATGTAGAGGAACGGCGGATGGAAAGAGAGCGCTGGATCTTGCAGAATCGGGTTGAGGCCGCGGCCGTCGAACGGCGCGGGATCAAGCCGCTCGAAAGGGTTCGACGTCAGCAGGATGAAAAGCCCGAAGGCGACGGCGATCGAGGCCTGCACGGAAAGCACGTTGGCGCGCAGCGTTGCCGGCAGGTTGCTTCCGAACAAGGCAACGGCCGCCCCGAAGATGGCGAGGATCAGCACCCACAGCAGCATCGAGCCTTCGTGGTTGCCCCAGACGCCGGAGATTTTGTACAGCAGCGGCTTGGTCGAATGCGAATTCGTGGCAACGTTGGCGACGGAGAAGTCCGACGTCACGTAGGCGTGCATCAGCGCGAGGAATGCGAACATGAGCAGCGTCAGCTGGCTCAGCGCTGCGGGCTCGGCCACCGACATCAGCCTGGCGTCACGCCGATAGGCGCCCCAGGCCGGCACGATCATCTGCACGACGGCGACCATGACGGCGAGGATGAGGGCGAAATGTCCGAGCTCGGTGATCACGGCGATGCGGTCTCCCCGGGGGCCTTGGTTTCGTGCGTTGCGCCTTCGCCGAGCTTGACGCCCTTTTCTTTTAGCGCCTTGGCGACTTCAGGTGGCATGTATGTTTCGTCATGCTTGGCCAGAACGCTGTCGGCTGCGAAGTGGCCATCCGGTTCGATGCGGCCTTCGGCCACGACACCCTGGCCCTCGCGGAACAGGTCAGGAAGGATGCCGGAGAAGCTGACCGGGATCGTCTTCAGCGTATCGGTGACGGCAAACTTAACATGGGTGCCTTGGCCCCGGACGACGGAGCCCTTCTCGACGAGGCCGCCGAGCCGGATGCGCTGGCCGGCCGGAACCTTGCTCGTGGCGATGTCGCTCGGCGTGTGAAAGAAGACGATCGAGGAGCGGAAGGCGAACATCACCAGGATCGCTGCCAGCGACAGGATCGCCACGCCGGCGCCGATCAATATTCCGCGTCTCTGCTTGCGCGTCATTCCCGACTGTCTCTTCCCTAGCTCTGCTCACGAACCTCTTTGCGGGTTCGTTTTGTCTCACATTCACTTTTGCATTCGCACCAGCGCCGTCACCCGTTCTTGCGTTCTTGCACCGGCCCTTACTTCTCCCCTCCCTGGCGGGGACGGGCGGGGGCGGGGGGAAGAGCCAGGAGAAAGCTCTCGGCCTCACTTCACGTCACCCCTACACCGCAACTTCTAACCGGGGCCATCCTCCAAGTTCTTCACCCCACCCCTAACCCCTCCCCATCGAGGGGAGGGGGATTTGTGGAGCGTGGGCTAGTGTGCAGCTCAATCGTGACCGCCCGACTGTACCTTCCTAGCTCTGCTCGCGAACTTAGCTCTGCTCACGAACCTCTTTCGGATCGTGTCTTCACATTCGCGTCGGTGCCGTCACCCGTTCCTCGGCACAGACCTTCCTCCTCTCCTTGGCAACCGGCCCTTTCTTCTCCCCTCCCCCTGGTGGGGAGGGGCGGGGGTGGGGGGAGGAGCCAGGAGAAAGCTCTCGGCCTCACTTCACGTCACCCCTACACCGCAACTTCTAACCGAGGCCATCCTCCAAGTTCTTCACCCCACCCCTAACCCCTCCCCATCGAGGGGAGGGGGATTTGTGGAGCGCCATGCAGCGTGGCGGCAAAATGCAGTCGTCCTAAGCACTCACCACGGTTCTAAACACTGAGCGCGGTAGAATTGCGGTTTCAAGCGTTGCCCGAGATTAGCATCCCCTAGGAGCCTTGCTTTACGGACTTTTGCAGCGCGTCGATTTCACCCAGGGCGGTGGCGTCGTCCGCAAAGTTGCGGCGCGCGTCGGCCAAGGCCGCGTCGCGTTCGCTCGTGCGGCCCAGGACGGAATAGGCGCGGATCAGCTGCAGCCAGCCGGGCAGGTCCTTGCCGTTGGTCTTCAGCCGTTCGGCCAGCCGTTGCACCATGCCTTCGATCATTGCGGCCTGATCTTCGGGCTTCATGGCGGCAACGTCGGCCGCATTTGGCGAGGCAGCCTGGGGCGGCGCGCCAGCCTGCGGCGCTGCGGCCGCGGGCGCACCGGCCGGCGCCTCGGGTGCAGGCGTGCGGCCGGCGAGGCGATCGTCGAGGCCCTTGATGCGGTTTTCCAGCGCGGGCTTCCACGCAGCGTCCTGCGGCGCCTTCTCCAGCATGCCGCGATAGTCGGCCAGCGCGCCTGCCAGATCACCGTCCTGTTCTTTGGCCAGAGACAGCGCGAAGGCCGCCTCGATGCGGTTGGGTTCGAGTTCAAGCACGCGCCGGAATGCCTTGCGTGCGGTTTCGGTCACCATGCCGTCGTTGTCGAGCATTGTCGCCTCGGCAAAGCCCATCACATACTGAGGCTTCTCGCCGAGCAGCGCGTTGGCGCGGCTGAACGCGTTGGCGGCGTCCGCAAATCGGTTCACGCGCATATAGACCGGGGCGATAACGGCCCAGCCCTGGCCATCATCAGGCTTGGCTGCAAGGCGCGCTTCGACTTTGCCGATCAGGTCGGCGACGGTGGACTGCTCGGGAGAAACGTTGCGGCGCGCTTCGAGTGGCGCATCCGGCGTGGATGGTGAACCGACCACAAGGTAGGTTGCGACCGCCGCGATCGGCACGAGCCCGGCCGCAACGCGCGAGATCCACTGCGTGCGTGACGTGGCGGGGCCGGGAGCGGCACTGGTGGCACGGTCGGGAGACGCTGCGCGTTCCAGCATGCGCCGGGCGACTTCCGTCTTTGCGCTCACCGCTTCGGCATCAGCAATAAGACCGCGCTCACGATCGGAGTCGATCTCTGTCAGCTGATCGCGATAAACGGCGAGGTCAGCCTCGGCCGGAGCCAGCGCATCGGCGTCAGCGCGCCAAAGCGGCCGCAGCAAAGCGGCCATCACGGCCGCCGTCATCAACGCAAAACACACCCACAGAAGCATCAACGTTCCCGTCACCCGCAAGCCAATTTTGCTGCGCTTCCCGCCGAAGCACTTCGTTTATCGTGCTTCTCATCGGAAAACCGGTTCCCACTTTTCCGGAAGCACTTCGTTTATCGTGCTTCTCATCGGAAAACCGGTTCCCACTTTTCCGGAAGCACTTCGTTTGCCGTGCTTCTCATCGGAAAACCGGTTCCCACTTTTCCGGAAGCACTTCGTTTGCCGTGCTTCTCATCGGAAAACCGGTTCCCACTTTTCCGGAAGCACTTCGTTTGCCGTGCTTCTAAAGCACTCGTACGGTTGGAATAGGTGCGGGAAGGCGACGTGGCAAGTGCTGGGGGCGCGCGCGTGAAAATAAAGCCATAAAATACAAAGAAATGCGGCGCCCCGATCGCTCGGGACGCCGCATAAAAGATCAATCGAATAGAGCAGGTGATCAGCTCACGCTGGACCAGGTGCCGTCGCCGTTGCGGCAGGCGGTGCCGCGCATGGCCTGCGGGCGGCCGTCGATGTAGACCTTGTGGGTGTAATCGCGGCAGTCCATGGCGTTGCGCTTGTAGGGACGGCTGGGCACGACTTCGCCGTAGCGGCCATTATCGGGGTTTTTCCAGTGCGTGACTTGGCCGGACTGGCCGCGTTCGAACGCGTCGTATTCGGCCTGCTGGGCGTAGCGGCGATCTTCCTCGTCCATCGAGCGGCCGATTTCGCTGCCGACGATGCCGCCGATAACGGCGCCGGCGATGGTTGCGGCGACCTTGCCGGACCCGCCACCGAACTGGTTGCCGATGAGACCGCCTGCCACGGCGCCGACCGCAAGGCCGGAGTCCTGATTATTGGCACAGGCCGACAGGCCCATCGCCAAGCCGAGTGGCAGCACGATGGCGGCGATGAAATGCCTGTTATGTCTAACGTTTTTCATTTCATCTCCAGGAACCTTGGGAGGTCGCGCGAGTCGCGCCCGTGGGGTGCACATAAGCACTCTGCCTAATTCTACGCCCGACTATCTACCCTCTGGCAGTCATTACCATGTGGATTCGGGCAAAAATTCGGCTCCTGTGGCTGTGATGCAAGGCAGAAGTCTTTTTCGCAACGGGCAGTTGCCTGGCAATGTTGTTACAGGCCCGGCAGTTCAAGCCGCACAGTCAGGCCGCCGTGCGGGGATTGCGCTAAGGCGAAGTCGCCATGGTAGAGCTGCACCAGTTCGGTCACGATCGACAAACCGAGGCCCGAGCCCGGCTTGGTTTCATCCAGCCTGAGACCGCGTTTACCAATGCGTTTGCGCTGATCCTCGGTGAGGCCGGGGCCGTCGTCTTCCACGGTGATGATAATGCGGCTCGGCCCGGTTCGGGCTTGGCCGGCGCCCTTCTTGCTGACGTTGAGATACACGTTCGATTTCGCCCACTTGCAGGCGTTGTCGAGAAGGTTCCCCAGCATTTCCTCCAAGTCGTGGCGTTCGCCCTGAAAGCGTAAACCAGGCGGGCAGTTCACCGTGATCGCGACGCCGCGCTCGCGGTGGATGCGCTCCAGGGCGCGCTGCAGCGGCTCGACGACGCTGGGCACGTCCGTCATGCGGCCAATCACGGAGACACGCGCGGCCATGCGGGCGCGGTCGAGGTAATGGGAGACCTGATCGCGCATCAGCGCCGCCTGCTCGGCCACTTTCGTGCCCAGCGGCGTCTTGTCTTCGCGCGCTTCGTTGGTGATGACGGCCAGCGGCGTCTTCAGCGCGTGAGCCAGATTGCCGACCTGCGTGCGCGCGCGCTCGACGATTTCCTGGTTCGACCGCAACAGCGCGTTGAGCTCCGCCTGCAGCGGCTCGATTTCGGTGGGCAGTTCGCCCTCGAGCCTGGCTACTTTGCCGGAGCGGATGTCGGACAGTCCCTGCTCGATCGCCCGCAGCGGCAGCAGACCGAAGCGGATCTGGAAAAGCGTCACCGCCAACAGCCCAAGACCGGAAAGAGCCAACGCGATGGCAAGGCGTGTCAGGAAGTTGGTGTTGCGGCTTTCCAGCCAGTCGACGGGTCCGGCGACGATGACGGAGTAGCGGCCGGCGTTCTCGACGTGATTGTTCGTGTCGACCACCTCGACCATGCGAATGGTTTCGCCGACCGGTCCGGTGGTATTGAGCCAGCGTGCACCGTTGGCGTCCGGGTTGACCTTTTCTTCGAGCGGCGAGGGCAGCGTCGCGGTGGCGAGCGAAGCGGAAACCAGGCGATTGCCCGTCACATCGTCGAGCGGGCGGATCTGCCAGTACCAGCCGGAATGCGTTTCTTCAAACAGCGGCTCGTAGCGGTTCACCGGCGTCACCGGCTCGTTGCCGCCGGAGCTCAGGCTGTCGATGGCGATGGCATTGACCAGCTTCTCTATGCGGCCGTCGAAGCTCGCCTGCACGTCGTCGCGGTAGAGCTGGAAAATGATAATGCCGGCCAGCGGCAGTACGATGAGGGTCCAGGCCGCCGACGTCGCAAACAAGCGAAACGCAAGAGAGTTAAACCTCATCGGACTTTTGCGGCTCCGCCTTTGCCTGCATGCGATAGCCCAGGCCGCGCACCGTCTCGATCATGTCGGAAGGGATCTTCTTGCGCAGCCGGCCGATGAACACCTCGATCGTGTTGCTGTCGCGATCGAAGTCCTGGTCGTAGAGGTGCTCGACCAGTTCGGTGCGGGAGACGACGCGGCCGTTGTGATGCATCAGGTAGGCGAGCAACCGGTATTCGTGTGACGTCAGCTTCACCTGCTGTCCGTCATACGTCACGCGCGCGGCCTTGGTGTCGAGGCGCACGGGGCCGCACTCGATCTCGCTCTTGGCGTGGCCCGTTGCGCGCCGCACCTGGGCACGAACGCGGGCCAGAAGCTCTTCCATATGGAATGGCTTGGCGACGTAGTCGTCGGCGCCGGCGTCCATGCCCGCCACCTTGTCGCTCCAGCGATCGCGCGCGGTGAGAATGATCACGGGCATCACGCGGTTGGCGCGGCGCCACTGCTCCAGCACGGAGATGCCGTCCATCTTCGGCAGGCCGATGTCGAGAATGACGACGTCGTAGGGCTCGGTGTCGCCGAGGAAGTATCCCTCTTCGCCATCGGCGGCACTGTCGACGGCGTAGCCACTGTCGGTCAGCGCCGAGACGAGCTGGCGGTTGAGGTCCTTGTCATCTTCGACAACGAGAATGCGCACTGTGAACTCGCTATGGCTCAGGTTGTAGTCAAAAGCAATGAGCCGGGATTATAGGAGCGGGGTTGAGACAAACGCTAGAGTCATTCCGCTCTTCGTTGAATCGCGGAACGCCTCTAGCTCTTTGTTTTGCCGTGCTTCTAATCGGAAAACCGCTGCACACTTTGTCCGGACGCACTCTAGCGCGGGAATGGATTTTTAGCGTCCACCGTCATCATTTTGAGGTTGCCCTTAACACGGACGATCAGGCGGAAGACCCACGTGGCGTCGTCCTTGCACAATGTCGTCTTGATGATCGTGCCCTTGATGTTGCCGCGAGCTTCCGCCGTCAGCTTCTCGACGGTGTACAGGCCCTTCACTGCGAACGATGGGTGCTGCCTCCGACCAATCGCTGATGCAGCGGCTTTCCGCCCGCGCAGGAGCGCTGGCGAGTACCAGGGCGATAACAAGAAAGACCAGGCGGCGCATCATACCTCGCTTCGAGGCTGAACCTAGTGCGCCGGGCGTGAATGGGCAATGAATGTCGTGCGTTGGCGGGCGCCGGCCGCCTCCGTTGAACAGGAAGCGGCCGGCACTCGATCTAGATGCGAACGTTGAAAATGCGGCGTTCGATCGGCTCCACGGCGCGCGTGCGTCCGGTGATCGTCAGCACGGTGCCGAGGAGCACCACGACGGCCTGACCGGCCGCGACGGCTTGGGAGCCGAGCTGTCCGATCAGTTCGCCCGTGAGATCCAGACCGAAGAGCGGACCGAACACGGGCAGGATTGCGGCGAGGCCCGTCGTCAGCGCGCCCCATATCGTCATCGAGCTGCCCCACCACTTGCCGGCGGATTGCGTCGTCGTTTCTGTCATCGTTGCGTCTCCTTTGCTGGTCTTTGAGGTCGAGGTTTCGCTGGCGATCGAACGCGCCAGAGACAGTGTCTTGTCGACGCGCGCGAGCCAGCCGCGGCCGAAGCGCCAGAAGTGCGGCATGGCGCGATAGCGCTCGCGGCGATTGGCGGCGTAGGCATCGAGCAGCTTCAGCGGCGGCATCGCGAGAACGGCGGCGAGTGTCTGGGGACCGAGTCTCGCCATCGACATCGGCAGCCGGCGACTTGCTGCAGGATGCGGATTGCCGTGCCGGGGCCGTGGTTCACGCCGGTATCGAATTGCATCAGCGCGAGCGCAGGCGGCAGTTGCGGGCAACCCGCCGTTCGCCAATAGCGCTTGAGGTAGATTTCGCGGACATCCTGCGGCGCGATCGCTTTCAATCCAGCCAGAAGGCGCGGGGTGTTCGTGGCGTTCAGTGCTTCGCCTTTCCAAGCGGCGAACGTCGCCAGCGTGATGCCCTGGTTGGTGGCGCCGCCTGGATCGTAGGGGTCGTCGCTGAAGCCGCCTTCCATCTCCAGCACGTGGACCAGGGCGCGATCGAAAATATCGGCCGGCTGAGCGGGCTCCGCCGGCTTTGGCGCCTCGGGCCAGCGCACGGCAACGAGCCGCGACTTCGGGAACGCTGCGACTGACACAGCATCGGACTGATTGCCGCCCAGCAGAAATAGCGTGTCTGCCGTCACGCCGACGACGAAGCCGACATGACCCAGCGCCGGATCGGCGGTGCGCGTCAGCACGGCGATCGCGCCGACCTCGGGCTCGTCAACAGGCTTGCCCCACGACGCGTACGACCGCGCCATCAGCGAGCCGGTGCCGCGGATGCCGCTGCGCGCCAGGCACGCGCCGAGGAAAGCGGCACACCAGGCAACCTCGTCGTTGCCGACGGAGGGATGACCGGCGTCGGCATAGAGCTTCACGATGCGCGGATTGTGCTGAGCGCCGGCGCGTTCGGCCTGGCCAAACTCACGCCATGCCTCTGCCAGCCAAGCGGGTTGGTTCATCGGGGCTCCTTGGTTTTGCGGTGATCAGAGCGTGGCGCGCGCCGGGGAGCCGCGGCCGTAGGCGGCACTCATCTGGTGGATGGCGAGCGTGATGGCCGGCTGCGGCGCGCCGAAGTCTGCTGTTTGCTCGGCGGCGGTATACGTGACGGCCGGTGACGTCGAGATCAGCGTGCGCTTGACGACGGCGCCGCTGAGAATGTCGATCTCGTAGCGTTCCTGTTCTTCCGCCAAGGGCACATCGGGCAGTTCCCAGTTGTCGCCGCCGATGCGCGTGCGGCGCACCCATGTTGCCGTCAGGTCTCCGGCGGCGCGCGTGCCGCGAACGTGCACGGGAGACAGAGGCCGCAGGCCAACGCCCTCGAAGGCGTGCGTCCGCGCGACATAGGATTCATGGCCGATATCGTAGACCGCCGGGCCGATGCGCCAGTTCAGCGGCAATCGCATTTCGGCAAGGGAGATATCGATCGGGGCCAGCGCTTCGGACAGGAACACGACGCGCGTGCCAACCGGCAGCGGTGCCGTCATGGCGATCTCCGTTCCGCCCTGGCAGCGCAGCAGGTTCGACAGTTCGTACGTGCGCTCGGCGACGAGGGTTGCGGTCTGGTACTGGAAGACTTCCCAGGCACCGGCAGCGTTGCGAATGGCCGCCGTGTTGGCGCCCGCGAACACGGCAGCCTCGGTCGCCGAGGCCAACTCGCCGGCGCCGATTTCCACGCGGCAGCGCGTTGCGCGATCGAACACGGCGACGGGACCGGTCGGAAACGGGTCGAGCGTTTCGCCCAACACGGACGCGAACGGCACCACGCCCTTGAGGGTGAAGCCGGCCGTCGTGGGTGAACCGTAAACGGCGATCGAGCCGGGCCAGGGTTCCTTGGCGGCGGCGATGTAGCCCTGCTCTTGCCGTTCGTCGCCGCGCAGCAATGGCAGATCGAGAAACTCGAACTCCGGTGCGCCGGTCGTGATCGGTGCGCCGGAATCGACCTTGCGGCCCGGTACCGTCACGGCCGCGTAGACCTGCGGGTCGATCGAGCGTCCCTCGATCTCACGTGCGCCGTGATCGCTGATCTCGCGGATGGTCACGAGGTTGGCCACGCCGTCGCTGGTCACCGTCACGACGTCGCCGGGCTCGAGCGCCAGCGCACTCGGCGGCACGGTGAAGGACGCCCGCTCGCGCGCCGACCATGTTTCGTAAAGCCAGCTTTCGGCAATTGCGCCGGCGCGCTCGGCCTCGAGCACGAGCGGCATTTCCGCTTGTGCCACGCGGCCGCTGGCCCCGGTCAGCCTGCGCGCCTCCACGACGGCCTGGCGATAGTCGCCGTCGGAACGCACGAACGTCACCTTGGCCGACGCAGGCAGTTCCGTCTCCTGGCCGCGCGTCAGGGAGAGCAGTGCCGCCTCCGGCTTCGTCTCGACCAGGTCGTTCAGGCTGAACGATCGCACCGATGGCTCGCCGCCGCGGTGGCGGAAGACGATCTTCGATCCGGATTCCAGCGCGTCGTAAAAGTAGGCGAGTTCCAGCGGCTGCATGGCCTCGCGCGCCGACATCACGCGATCGATCAAGAAGCCTTGCACCATGCCGTTGATGCCGCTGGTGTCGTAGTCGGTGAAGCCGAAGTCTTCCAGCAGGGTGCCGACCGCGCTGTCGAGCGGCACGCCCGTCAGTCGTCCGTTCAGCCAATGGCCGAAGCGCCAATTGTCGCCGTCGATCCACAGATCCGTGTCGAAAGGGAAGGCTGGGTAGGGCCGCGCATCCCAGGCGTA
>CAWJXQ010000007.1:0-142330 GCA_963846845.1 uncultured Pseudomonadota bacterium
GGCATTCGTGTCATTTCGTTCCGGCACGAACAAAACGCAGGCAACGCTGCTGCGATCGCAGGCTTCCTGACGAAGCAGCCTGGCATTTGCCTCACCGTGTCGGCTCCCGGCTTCCTCAATGGCCTTACCGCCTTGGCCAACGCCACGACCAATTGCTTCCCCATGATCCTCATTTCCGGTTCGTCCGAACGTGAGATCGTCGACCTGCAGCAAGGCGACTACGAAGAGATGGATCAGCTCGCCATCGCCAAGCCCCTCTGCAAGGCGGCTTTCCGCGTTCTGCATGCCGCCGACATCGGCATCGGCGTGGCACGCGCGATCCGCGCAGCAGTGTCAGGCCGACCAGGCGGCGTCTATCTTGACCTGCCGGCCAAGCTGTTCTCGCAAGTCATGGACGCGGAGCAGGGTGCCAAGTCGCTAGTCAAGGTCATCGACGCGGCTCCCGCCCAGATACCTGGAAAAGACGCTGTCCAGCGCGCACTCGACGTGCTCAAGAGCGCCAAGCGCCCCCTGATCATCCTCGGCAAAGGCGCCGCGTATGCCCAGGCCGATGAGGCAATCCGCACGCTCGTTGAAAAGAGCGGCATCCCCTTCTTGCCGATGAGCATGGCCAAGGGCCTCCTCTCCGATACCCATCCTCAATGCGCCGGCGCTGCGCGCTCTACCGTACTCAAGGACAGCGACGTCGTGATGCTCATGGGCGCGCGTCTCAACTGGCTGCTGTCGCACGGCAAGGGCAAATCCTGGGGAGATGCACCCAAAAAGTTCATTCAGATCGACATCGAGCCCAAGGAGATGGACTCCAATATCGAGATCGCCGCTCCCCTGGTCGGCGACATAGGCTCCTGCGTCACCGCTCTGCTCGGAGGCATGGGCGATGCGTGGCAGGTGCCGCCATCGTCATGGACCAGCGCGGTCACGAAAAAGAGAGACGAGAACGTCGCCAAGATGGCGCCCAAGCTCACAAGCAAAGCCTCGCCGATGGACTTCCACGGTGCGCTCGGCGCCTTGCGCACCGTCATCAAGCAACGGCCGGATGTCATCCTCGTCAACGAAGGCGCCAACACGCTCGATCTCGCCCGCGGCGTCATCGACATGTATCAGCCGCGCAAGCGTTTGGACGTGGGCACCTGGGGCGTCATGGGCATCGGCATGGGCTTTGCCGTCGCGGCCGCCATCGAGACCGGCAAGCCGGTGATCGCCCTCGAAGGCGACAGCGCGTTCGGCTTCAGCGGCATGGAGGTGGAAACCATCTGCCGTTACAATTTGCCGGTCTGCATCGTCATCTTCAACAACGACGGCATCTATCGCGGCACCGACGTCGATCCGACGGGCAAGGACCCCGGCACCACGGTCTTCGTCAAGGGCTCCCGCTACGACAAGATGATGGAAGCTTTCGGTGGCATTGGCGTCAACGCCACGACGCCCGACGAGTTGAAACGTGCCGTCGACGCCGCCATCGCGTCCGGCAAGCCAACTCTTATCAACGCAGTGATTGATCCGAAGGCTGGCACCGAAAGCGGCCGTATCGGCAATCTCAACCCGCAAAGCGTCGTGCAGCGCAAGAAAGCACTCTGAGAATTTGGAAACGATCCAACAACCAAACAAGTACGACAAGGAGACCCCAAATGACTAAGGCTCTCGACGGCATCAAGATCATCGACTTTACGCACGTTCAGGCGGGCCCAGCCTGCACGCAGCTTCTCGCCTGGTTCGGCGCCGACGTCATCAAGGTCGAGCGCCCGGGATCGGGTGACGTGACGCGCGCCCAGCTTCGTGACATCCCCGATGCCGACGCCCTCTACTTCACGATGCTCAACTCCAACAAGCGCTCGCTGACGCTGGACACCAAGAAGTCCGAAGGCAAGGAAGTGCTGGAGAAGTTGATCCGCGTCTCCGACGTAATGGTCGAGAACTTCGGCCCCGGCGCGCTCGATCGCATGGGCTTCAGCTGGAAGCGCATCCTCGAACTCAACCCAAAGATGATCCTGGCCTCGGTGAAGGGCTTCTCCGATGGCCACCACTATGACGATCTCAAGGTCTACGAGAACGTCGCCCAGTGCGCCGGCGGCGCAGCCTCCACCACCGGCTTCTGGGACGGTCCGCCGACCATCAGTGCCGCAGCCCTCGGCGACAGCAACACCGGCATGCATCTCGCCATCGGCATCCTCACGGCGCTGCGTCAGCGCGACAAGACCGGCAAAGGCCAGAAGGTTGCCGCGTCCATGCAGGATAGCGTGCTCAACCTCTGCCGCGTCAAGTTGCGCGACCAGCAGCGGCTCGATCGCATCGGCTATCTGGAAGAGTACCCGCAGTACCCGCACGGCAGTTTCAGCGACGCCGTGCCGCGCGGCGGCAATGCCGGCGGCGGCGGACAGCCCGGTTGGATTCTGAAGTGCAAGGGCTGGGAGACCGATCCCAACGCCTACATTTACTTCACCGTACAGGGCCATGCCTGGGAGCCGATCTGCGACGCCCTCAACAAGCCCGAGTGGAAGACCGACCCAGCCTACACCACCGCACGCGCCCGCCAGCCGCACATCATCGAAATTTTCGAAACGATCGAGGCTTGGCTCGCCGACAAGACGAAGTTCGAGGCCGTCGATATCCTGCGCAAGCACGACATCCCCTGCTCGCCGGTGTTGTCCATGAAGGAAATTGCCGCCGATCCCTCGCTGCGCGCGAGCGGCACCATCGCTGAAGTCGATCACAAGGTCCGTGGCAAATATCTGACCGTCGGCAGCCCCATCAAGTTTTCCGACATGACGGTGGAAATTACCGGTTCGCCCCTGCTCGGCGAACACACCGAAGAGGTGCTCTCCGAGCTCGGCTACTCAAAGGACGGCATCAAGCAGCTGCACGCGGCAAACGCCGTTTAAGCAGGTCAAGCACTTCGCATTCTTCCTCCCCTAAGCCTGGGCGGCGTCCGCAAGGGCGTCGCCTTTTTTCTTGGAATGACTGCCAACCAAGGAGACCGGACAATGCAAACGATGGTGGATCTCGATGCCCTCGTCTCGGCCGTGGGCGACGCAGTTGTCGTCAGCGATGCGGATGGTCTCATTACCTTGTGGAACAAGGCGGCAGAACGCCTGTTCGGCTACACGGAAGCCGAGGCACTTGGCCAGTCCCTTGACCTGATGATTCCGGAGCGGCTCCGCAAGGGGCACTGGGACGGCTACCGCAAGACCATGCAAACCGGAATCACCCGTTACGGCACCGAGGTGCTGCAGGTGCCGGCCATAGACAAGGCCGGCCGTTCGTTCTCGATCGCATTTACGGTCGCGCTGCTTTACGCCGCCGATGGAAGCGTCTCCGCCATAGCCGCCGTCATGCGCGACGACACCAAGCGTTTCGAAAGGGATCGCACACAGCGCAAGCGGATCTCCGAGCTGGAGTCCCAGGCCAAGGTGACGGCAACTACCGATGCAACATCGAGCACGCCGCCAAGAGGCTGCCCAGTCCATATCGAGTGAAGGCGCCGCTTTCCACTAAGCGTTTGCTGGCGGCTGGCCCTCCTCAGTCTTACGTGCGTTTACCGCTCGAACTGCTGGCGACCTGGTCCGTGAGCACGACTGTCTTCGTGCCCGCCGGCACGCGGCCATATAGGTCGACGACATCGTGGTCCAAAAGCCGGATGCAGCCGCTTGAAGTGGCCTTACCCAGTGTCGTCGGCCGTCCACCGCCATGGATCCGGTAGAGCGTGTCACGCCCATCCTGGTAGAGATACAGCGCGCGGGCGCCCAGCGGGTTTTCCGGACCGCCCGGCATGCCTTTGGCGAACGGCGCGGTGCGCGGATCGCGCGCCACCATCTCAGCCGGCGGTGTCCAGATTGGCCACTCCGCCTTGCGGGCAATATTGGCGACACCGCTCCAGCCGAAGCCGTCGCGTCCCACCTCGATCCCGTATCGCATGGCTTTGCCGCCAGACCCGACGAGGTACAAATATCGCTTCGGCACGTCGACAACGATCGTGCCCGGCGGCTCGCTTGTCGGATACGTCACCAGCCGGCGGCGATACTTCGGCTTGATATCGCGAACGTCCGCGGCCTGGATCGGAAATTTCTCAGCGCTGAGCGCGGCGTATTGCTGGAGATCAGTCTCGTTGACCTCATACCCCAGTCCCAGCCAGTCATCGTCGTCCTGCGGTGCACAGCCAGACAATGCCATTGCCAGCCCGCCAAGCAGCATCATTCGTCTCGATAACACTGAAGATCCCTCCGTCACGCCGCCCGCTCACGGCCCTCCCGTCGGGACAAGCATCCCCCGGCAGCGAGTTCGGAAATCTACGCCCTCAGATTAAGTGAAGCTTAAGGGTGCCGGCGACGGCCGGCGATACGTTCACGCCTTGGCGCGATATCCAAGGCCGCGCACCGTCTCGATGCGATCGCGGCCGATCTTGGCGCGCAGGTGGTGGATGTGAACTTCCACCGCGTTGCTCTCGACCTCTTCCTGCCAGCCATAGAGCAGCGTTTCCAGATCCGTCTTCGACTGAATGACACCCGGCCGCTCGACGAGAGCCATCAGCAGCGCGAATTCACGCCGGGAAAGATTGATCGCTTCGCCATTTGCGGTGGCGAGCTGCCGTTGAGGATCGACCTCGATCCCTTGCCAAACGATCGTTGGTGTTGCACGGCCGACGGCGCGCCGCCGCAATGCCCGCAGACGCGCCGCGACCTCATCGAGATCAAACGGCTTACCCAGGTAATCGTCGGCCCCGTCGTCCAAGCCTCGGATCCGATCTGCCACCGTATCGCGGGCGGTCAGCAGCAGAACGGGCACGGCATCGTTGCGCTGCCTCAGCTCGCGCAGGACATCGAAGCCAGACCCGTCCGGCAACATGATGTCGAGAACCACCGCGTCGAAAGGCGTGGTCGCCAGCGCCGCCAGCGCGTCGGCGCACGTATCCACCGCCTCCGCGGCGATGCCGTGAAGGCCCAATCCGACAGTCAACCCATTCTGCAGAACGGCATCGTCTTCGACGATTAGAACCCGCATCGTTGATCCTTCACTGGGCCCAGATATCGTTTTTGAAGGTTTTTTCCCGGAACACCAGTCCGTAATCGGCTTAAGCTTGACTTAAGCTGCTTCATGTCCGCTACACACTGCAATCGCAGCCACGCCCAAAGACGGCATACACGCTATGAAATCGATGACCGCCCGGCTCTATGGCCTCCTGCTCCTCGCCACCAGTGTGGTTTGGCTGTCAGGCATGGCGTGGATTTACTCCGGCAGCCGGCAGGAATTGGAACGTGTTTTGGATGCGCGCCTCGAAGAGGCAACGCGCATGGCAAGTTCGCTGATTGAAAGCGCGGACTTCAAGGTAACGTCGGGCGTTTCCGGCGTTCGTGTCCCCAAGCAATCGACACCCGTGACGGCGCTGGAACCGAACTTTCAGCTCGCCTGCCAGATCTGGTCGATCGACGGCCAGTTGATGGGCAAATCGAGCGCTGCCCCCATGACGCAACTGACGCACGTCAGCAGCGGATACTCCAACCAGGACATCAACGGCACGCGCTGGCGCGTCTACGCCCGGGAGGATCGCGAGCGGGGCACCCGCGTTCTCGTCGGCGACAGCATCAGTCACCGCGAGCGGCTCGTGCGTGAACTCATGTGGGGGCTGGCCGGTCCTGGCATCGTCGTCCTTATGATCCTCAGCGGCCTCATCTGGCTCGCCATCCGTGAAGGCTTGGCGCCGCTCCGGCGCTTGACGGAAGCTGTCGCCGGCCGCAACGCCGATGATCTGGGCGCACTGGACATCGGCCGCAGTCCGGCAGAGATACGCCCCGTGGTCGACGGCCTGAACGACCTGTTTCAGAAGGTCGTGACGGCGCGCGAGCACGAGCGCAGCGTGACGGCATTCGCCGCACATGAACTGCGAACGCCATTGGCTGGTCTGCGAACGCAGGTGCAGATCGCGCTGGCCGCCGCCGATCCCGCAACGCGCGAGACCGCATTGAAAAATGCATTGAGCGCGGCCGATCGCACGACGCGCATGGCCAAGCAGCTTCTGGCACTGGCGCAAATCGACGCCGCCAATCCGCAGGCACCTCAGGAATGGATCGATGCCGGGGCCCGCTTGCAAACCATTTGCGAAGAACTCAAGACCCAGGACAATCCGGCGCCGGCTGTGATCGACGACTGCTTGTTTGGCTACAAGATCATGGCCAACCCCGATGCGTTTCATGTGGCGGCCCGCAACCTGACTGAGAATGCGATCCAGCACACGGCCAACAGCGAGCCGGTGCGTTGGTCGCTCAGTCAATCGGAGACGGCCGCCCTTATCACCTTGGATGACGACGGCCCCGGTATTCCTGCCGAAGAGCTGGACCGCGTGACGCAGCGCTTCTTCAGGGGGCGTCACAAAAGTGCGGTCGGCAGTGGATTGGGCCTCTCAATCGCAGAGACGGCGTTGGAGAAAGACGGCATGGCTCTCCGGTTGCAGGGCCGCGAAACCGGCCGCGGCCTGCGCGCGCAGATCGTCGTTGCGGCACAACGTGTCGCTCCGCGGCCCGCAATCGTTTGAATCAGGCCTCGATCTGCCTTGTCTCACCACAGGCACGCAGCATCACGTCTGCAGCAAATCTGGCATCACGACCAGATGGCTGACAGCGCCCAGCCGAACACGGACCCGTACAGCAGCCCGAGCAGGATGGCCACACCGAGCCAGAACGCGACGGCGCCGTTGCGCGACTGGGCGCGGTAGGCGGCGCGATCCTTCCACGCGGTCCGCCGTTGCCACTCGTCCCCAAAACTACTCACGGAATGCCCTGTCGATCTGATCGGTGAATGGCTTGGCGAGATAGGAAAGCGCCGTGCGATCCCCAGTCGCCATGAAGACCTCGACGGGCATGCCGGGAACGAGCTTGAGAGCGCCAACCGTCTTGCGGGATTTCTCGTCCATTTCGACGCGAGCAATGTAGTACGACTGCCCCGTCTTCGGATCGACCGTCACGTCGGCTGAAACCTGCACGACATGCCCCATAAGCTCCGGCGTTTCCTTCTGGCTGAAGGCCGAGAGCTTCAGCGTCGCGACTCGGCCCACGCCGACCTGATCGATATCCGTCGGCGCAATGCGCGTCTGGATCGTCAGGCTGTCTTCTTCCGGAACGATCAGCATGATCTGCTCCGCCCCGGTCACGACGCCGCCGACGGTATGCACCGCAAGCTCGTGCACCACGCCAGTCTGCGGCGAACGGATGTCGATGCGGTTCAACTTGTCTTTTGCAGCCACCTCGCGTTCGGCAAGTTCCGACAGCCGCGCTTCGATGTTGCGCAGCTCACGCTGTGCCGTGGCGCGAGCGTTCTCGTCCACCGCCAGGATCTGCACGTTGATCTCGCTGATCTGCCCGTTGGCCCGCGCAATCTGTGCCAGCAGCCCGCCGTGCTCGCCACCCAGGCGCGTCTCCTCGCGCTCCATGGAATAGACACGCGACACAGGCGTCAGCGACTTCTTGTGCAGCATGCGCACCTGCTCCAGCTCGCGCTGGATGATGCCGAGCTCCGTTTTCTTGGCGTCGCGCTGCGCCGTCAGTCCGATGATCTCTTCTTTCAGCTGGCCGATGCGCAGGCCCAACTGCTCCTTCTGGCTCTCGCGCGTCTTCTTGTTCTCACCAAACAGACGGATCTCGCCATCTGCGGCAGACAGAGCGTCGGCGCTCTGTTCCGCGAACGCCGGCGGCAGCACCATATCGGGTCTGCTGTCGCGTTCTGCCGTGAGACGGGCGCTCCGCGCCACCAGCTCGGTCAGCTGCGACCGGATAATGCCGATTTCCGCCTTGATCTGCGTTGCGTCGAACCGCATCAGCACCTGCCCGGCCTGCACGCGATCGCCATTCTTGACGCCGATCTCGGACACGATACCGCCGTAGCTGTGTTGAACCTTTTTCACGTTCCGTTCCACGACGAACGTGCCCGGCGCGATGACCGCACCCGCAAGATTGGCGGTTGCAGCCCAGGCGCCCAGACCACCCACAAGAAACACCATCACAAACGACGCAAATACGATGTGCCGGATAATGGAGAAGCTCGTCACAGGCGGCTCTTGCTGCGTTTCCATTTTTTTGCGTCCTCGACGTGCCGTGGCTACCGTGCGTCTTGCTGCGCACTTGGCCGTTCAGTCCACTTTCATGCCCGATAGAAATCGTTGTCGGTCAGCACATATGTGCCGGCCAGCTCGAGTTCGAAATCGATGTCGTCCTGATAGTCGGTATTACCTTGAAGGATCGTCACGTCACGTCCGTCGATGGTGTCATACTTAATCCGCAGCTCGCCGGGGCGGGTGAATGGCGTGTCGGGATTGCTGAGGATCATGAACGTCTCGATGTTCTTGTCCTCCAGCGATTCTTCCATGCTGTCGGCGAACTCGTCGCGCACCTTGTCGATGTCGATGCGATCGCCGACATCGAAATCGAGAATCTGATCGCGGTATCCACGGCCGTTGCCCATCGACCCCGACGAGTGGAATTCGAACCTGTCATCGCCTTCGCCGCCGATGAGCACGTTGCGCGCATCGCTGGCAATGATCCGGTCGTCGCCCTTGCCGCCTTTGACATTCTCGAAATTCAAGATGATGTCGGATCCCACGTCGACGCTTGTGACCGTCTGTGAGATGAGGTCGATCAGCGCGTCCGCCGTCGTCGTCGTCATGTCGTAGGTGTCCTGGCCCCCGCCGCCATCGTACGTATCATCGTCATCTCCCGCCGTGGCCACGACGGTGTCGTCGCCCCCGCCGAGGATCACGGTGTCGTCACCGGCGCCCGCATCGACGCAGTTGGCTTCATCGGTACCCGCGATCGTGTCGTCACCGGAACCGGTCGCGACATTCTCGAAGCCGGACACGGTATCGCTGCCGACGTCACTGCTCGACGCCGTCTCCGCCGCTAGATCTATCGTCGCATCGGCGGTTGTCGAAGACGCGTCATAGGTGTCGGAACCGGTACCGCCCTCGTACGTGTCGTTGCCGTCGCCTGCCTGCGCCACGGCCGTATCGTCGCCTGCCCCCAGATCGACCGCGTCGTCGCCTGCGCCGGCATTCACGTGATTGGCGGCATCGTTGCCGGTGATGCTGTCGTCACCGGAACCCGAGTTCACGTTCTCGAAGTTCTCGACCGTGTCGTTGCCGGTTTCGCTGCTGCTTGCCGTGCCGGCCACAAGATCCACGAGGGCGTCAGCCGTTGTGCTCGACGTGTCGTAGGTATCCGAGCCTTCGCCACCATCGTATGCGTCGTCGCCGTCGTTGACTTCCGCAACGGCCGTATCGTTGCCCGCACCCAACGCCACCGTGTCATTTCCAGTGCCGCCGCGAGCGACGTCGTTACCTTCGCCGCCGTCGATCGAATCGCTACCGCCGTCGCCGTCCAGTACATCGTTGCCGGCGTCGCCGTGAACGGTATCGTCGCCCTCACCGCCCGACACGTAGTCGGCGCCCGCGCCGCCCAGCAGCGTGTCTTGCCCCTCGCCGCCTTTGATCTTGTCGTCACCTTCGCCGCCATCGGCAAAGTCGTTGCCGGCTCCCGCGTCGATCACGTCATCGCCGGCATTGCCGAAAAGAACATCATCACCGGCACCGCCGAAGATGACGTCGTTGCCGTCACCACCGATCAGACGGTCGTTGCCCTCGCCACCATAAATGACGTCGTCACCTTCGCGGCCGTAGATCAGGTCATTGCCCGCGAGCCCATCCAGGATATCGTTTCCCGGCGTGCCGATCATCTCATCGTGGCCCGACGTGCCGGTCGTCACCGTCGGTGTCGGCGGCGGCAACAGGTCGAGGCTCGCCGTCTGCACAACGGTCCCTTTGCCGTCGCTGATCTTGTATGTGAACGTCACGCCGCTGGTATCGCCCTCGTCCGGCGTAAACGTCCAGCCGCCGTTCGGATTCTGCAGCAGGGTGCCCGACGATGCCTTCAAGTCACGGATCGTCAGTGTGTCGCCGTCTGGATCCGATGCGTGCGCGAGAAAGTCTGAAGGACTGAGCGCACGGGCTTCGTTGGCCAGCAGGCTCGACAGCACGACCGGCGCCAGCACGATGGGCAACCGATTGACCCGCGGCGTCTCGGGGGTATTCGGGTTCGGACCGTTATCGTCGTCGTCATCATCGTCGTTATCGGGATCCGGGCTGTTGCCATCCGGCCCCGTCGTCTCGCCACCTGACGAGTGCCCGCTCCCGCCATGGCCGCCACTGCCGCCATGTCCGCCGCCAGACGGCGCCGTTAACGCGATGCTGTCGCCGTTGAGGCCGATGGCCCGTCCCGGCCTGGCGCCATAAAGCGATTCATTGTCGTTGCTCGACGCGATATGCGAAGAGCCCCGGAAGCGTACGGGTGCCAGTTCCGGCTCGACGTTGATCGCGGAGCTGGTGAGTAATCCGAAGGTCGTCGACGACCCGATGCCCGCGTCGGTCTCCTCTTCAACCGGCTCGCCATTGCCATCGCCTTGTTCTTCCGGCTGCTCGGCCGGCACCTCGTCGGCCTGCGCCGTCTTCTGCACCTGCTCGCGAGCATCACCTTGGGATGTCGCCGCATGTGCCGGTTCGTCACCGAACATGACGTTCTTCACCAGAAGCAAGACGTTCGCGAGGACGAGGCCGATCGTGCTGCGCAGCACGATCCTGCTCTCGTCACCCTCCTCCTGCTCATACCGGCGCTTCGGCGTACCGTCGTCGTTGAGTTCCAGGCGGTTGGAGGATGGCTGCTCAGCTACACTGCGCATTTGAGACCTCCCACGGCGTCATTTTCCGCTGCCGGCGGCGCCACCGTCTGTGGTGCCGCGGCGAGCTTCACCTTGGACTGTTGTGCAAAGATCTCGTCTTTTGGCCCGAACGCGGCCAACTTGCCGTTCTGGATGACACCGACCATGTCGACCGCCGCCAGCGCGCTCGGCCGGTGCGCAATCACCACCACGATACCACCGCGGGCGCGAACGCCCATGATGGCTTCCGACAGCGCCGTCTCGCCTTCCGCGTCGAGGTTTGAGTTCGGCTCGTCGAGGATGACCAGGAACGGATTGTTGTAGAGCGCGCGCGCCAGCGCGATGCGCTGGCGTTGCCCGGCCGACAGCGCAATGCCCTGCGGACCGAGTGCCGTCTCGTAGCCCATCGGCATGCGCACGATCATCTCGTGCACGCCGGCGGCCTTGGCGGCAGCTAAAATCTTCTCGCCGTCGGCCTTCGGATCGAGCCGGCAGATGTTGTCGCCGACCGACGCGTCGAGCAGCGACACTTCCTGCGGCAAGTAGCCGATGTACTGGCCCAGAACGTCCGGCGGCCACTGGCCGAGATCGGCGTCGTCGAGACGGACGTTGCCGCGCAGCAGCGGCCAAACGCCTGTGAGCCCGCGCGCCAGCGTCGATTTTCCGCCGCCACTAGGCCCGATGATGCCGGCCGCCTGGCCAGCCTTCAGCTCGAATCCAAGATCGCTCAGCACGACCGTACCTGTGCTTGGAGCAGCGACTGTGATCTTCTCGACCTTCAGATTGCTGCGCGGAGCCGGCAACACGACCTTGGCGGGCGCATCGTCGATCGCCGTCAGCGTGTCGCTGAGACGACGATAGCTGCGGCGCGCCGCAACCACGCCCTTCCACTGCGCGATTGCCATGTCCACCGGCGCGAGCGCACGGGCCGAGGCAACCGATGCGGCGATGATGGCACCGGCCGTCAGGTCGCCCTGGATCGTCAGGTATGCGCCGAGACCGAGCACCGCCGACTGCAGGATCATGCGCAGCACCTTGGACAGGCCGCTCATCGTCCCGGTGACGCCGTTGGTCTTGGTGTGCAGCGCCAGATGCTCTGCGTTGATCTTGTTGAAGCGGGCGATGGCGTGCCCGGAGAAGCCCATCGCATAGATCACGTCGGCGTTGCGGGCATGTGAATCGGCAATCGACGCACGCGCGATCGAGGCCTGTTGCGTGGCACTGCTATGCCGCTGCGTCAGCAGCTCGGTGACAACCGTCAAGGCGGTCAGCGTCAGAGCGCCCGCGAACGTCAGGATGCCGAGCCAGGGATGCAGCGCATAAACGAAGATCAGGTACATCGGCATCCACGGCATGTCGAACAGAGCGATTGGGCCCTGTCCACCCATGAACCCGCGCAGCGTATCGACGTCGCGGCTTCGCTCGGCGGCTTCCGCCGTCGAGAAGCCGTAGCGCGGCATGTCGATGGCCACCTGATGGGCCAGTGGTGCCAGCTGGAAGTCCAGCTTAGCGCCAAGCCGCACCATGATCTGCGAGCGGCTGACATCGAGCATGCCTTGGAACAGATACAGGCCGATCGCCAGCGTCGAAAGCGCCAGCAACGTCGGCACGCTCTGGCTCGTCAGCGCCCGGTCGTAGATCTGCAGCATGTAGAACGAGCCGGTCAGCGCCAGCACGTTGACGACGCCGGACACCACGAACAGGAAGATCAGGACGCTCTTGAGATTGCCGAGCTCGCTCAGAGGCGTGCGCCTCTTGGTGAACAGCTTCTTGGTTTGCTTCTTACGCATGACGCAACCATCCCCGACACAATTTTTTGGTCGTCTCAGGAGCGGAGAAATCTCCGCTCCTGCCTGAGCGCTTTAGGCAAAATCACTCCCCGTCAAATGACGGCCCGAGACGAGGATCGAGAAGTCCACATCGCCGTCCGTATCGGTGTTGCCGTCGACCCGTGTGTCTTCACCCACGAACACGAGCTTGACCTGTCCCGCCAGGTTGAACGTCGCGCTGTTCCCAACGAACGTGCCGCCCACAGGCACCGGCATGAATGACGTCAGGTCGATCGTATCGCCCAGCGTAAAGCCGTCGATCCGGTCTCCGTCGGCCGCAGCCGCCGAGTTGAACACGAACGTATCGTCACCTGCTCCGCCCTCGAGCATGTTGTGGGCGTTGCTTGCGATGATGGTGTCGTTGCCAGCGCCGCCCTTCACGTTTTCGATGCCGTTGAGGGCATCGGTGCCCGACTGCGCGCTGCTCGCCGACCCCGAACCGGTGGCTCCCAGGTTGATCGTCAACGCCGCCGTGATCGCCTGATAGTCGATCGTGTCGGTGCCCGCACCACCGGTGATGACATCGTTGCCATCGTTCAAGCTGGCATAGATCGTATCGTTGCCGTCGCCGGCATCGATGACGTCGCTGCCTTCGCCGCCGGTGATGCGGTCGTTGCCGCCGTCGGCCCAGATCGTGTCGTTCCCGTTGCCGCCAAACACCGTGTCGTCACCGGCTCCTGCCAGCACCGTATCGTTGCCGTCGTCACCGAACACGAGATCGTTGCCGTCGCCAGCGACCAGGTTGTCGTTGCCGCCATGGCCGACCAGACTGTCGTCGCCGCCCATGCCGAACAGCGCGTCGGCGCCATCGAGACCGCTCAGGATATCCCCGAGCGCACCACCAACACCCGTGCCGCCACCCGCTACACCGAGATAGACGACGAACGGTAGTGCACTGCCTCCGGTGCCACCCGTACCCGGATTTGGCGCCGGCTGCTGGCCATCATCGTCGTCCTCGTCGCTGTCGTCTTCGTCGTCCGAGCCGTTGTCCTCGTCGTCATCGTTGTCGTCTTCGTCGCTGTCGTCTTCGTCGTCCGAGCCGCTGTCCTCGTCGTCATCGTTGTCGTCTTCGTCATCGTCGTTTTCGTCTTCGTCGTCCGAGCCGTTGTCCTCATCGTCATCGTTGTCGTCTTCGTCATCGTCGTTTTCGGACCCGGAGTTGGTGTCGTCGTCCTCCTCGTCGTCTTCATTGCTGCTGTCGGAGCCCTCGGCGCGCAGCTGCGGCACTCCCGTCCCCGTGTAGGTGATCGAGTGGCTGCCGTCAGAAAGCGTCTTCGTGCCGTTGGCGTTCTCGGTCAGCTCATAATCGTCCGGATTGGCCCCTGCAGGGATCTCGATCACGTCCTGAGGACGCAACGTACCCACGATCGTGTCGTTGCCGCCGTTGGAGCGGAATACGATCCGGTGGGCGGACAGCAGATTCGAGAGGTCGACGGTGTCGTTTCCAGTGCCGCCATTGATGGTGATGGTGCTGGTCGACAGGCTGGTGCCGGCAAACGTGCCGTTGGTCGTGAATGTATCGCCGCCGCCGTGACCGTTTATCACGATCTCCTCAATGTTGTTGAGTTCGGCGATAACCGAAGCATTGTTGGTTCCGTTGCGCGTGATGACGATCTCGGTATTCGCGTTGATTTGGCTGGGCAGATTTCCGCCGATCGCGAGCCACGCGGCGAGCGAATGGACCGTATACTGCTCGGCAGTTCCGTCACCCGCGATATGGACCGTATCCGTCGTTCCCGCGATGTTTGCAACGGCAGTGTCGCCGTTGATGACGTCACGCCCGTCGCCAACACGCCAAAGGGAGGTGTCGTCGCCGGCGTTGCCGTTGAGAGTGTCGTTGCCGACGCCGCCGACAAGGATGTCGTTGCCCGCACCACCGTTGATGCTATCGGCGCCGGCCCAGCCGAACGCGATCTGCGAGCCGTTTGCACCAGTGAGGCCATTGAGGTTCAGGTTGTTGGCGGCGGTGCCCTGAACTAACGAGTAGTTAGCGCCGGCGAACCGGAGGGTCTCCATGCTGTTGAGCGTATCAACGCCCTCGGCCCCGGTCAGGTCGGTCACGATAATGTTGGCGCCGGACTGGGCGAAGTTAAAGTTGCCGACCCCGCCGGCAAAAACCGCCGTGTCCGTGCCCCCGCCGCCATTCAACGTGTCATTTCCCGTGCCGCCATTCAGCACGTCATTGCCGCCATTGCCGGACAGGATATCGTCGCCGGCGTTGCCGTTAAGTGTGTCGTTGCCGCCGATGAGGATCGGCGAGACGCCGTCAGCTATGTCGTCACCTGCCGTGCCGTTGAACGTGTTGTTGACAAAGGGGTTGCCGTCCCAGTTCGCACCGGTTGGACCGGTCGGCGCCGAAAACAGCGTCTCCACGGTTCCGCCACCATCTGTGAAGGTGACCGCAACCCTGAGCTGAAGGCCGAGTTGAGCCCCAGCTAGGGTCAAGAGAGGATTCTGCGGCGTGAATGCCGGATTTGTGGCGCCGGCGATGTTCGCCCAGGTCGTGCCATTGGCCGATTGCTGCCACTGGTAGGAAAACGCGCCAAGTCCGTCCGGATCGACGATCGACGCAAGGTTGGTGACGGACAGCGACTGCCCCTCAGTCGGGGTCAGATCGCTGACCCCGGGCGCACCGGTGGCCGGTGCGTTGACGTTGATCTCGACGTCCGAGAAACGAAGCCGCTCGATGTTACGCAGCGTGTCGGTGCCGTCTGAAACGAGGTTGCGTTCGGTCAGCGGATCGATGACGCCTGCAGTGACCGCATTCTGCGTCACCGTGACAGAGCCGTTGTCATTGTAAGTGATCGTGTAGTTTGCACGCACGTCGTTGAACTGGGCGACGTCGATTGACGTGTTGTCGGCCGTATCGTTCAGGATTTCGCGCACGATGTGCAGCTGATTGGGAACGACGGTCCGCGAGAGCATCAGTTCGAACAGGGATTTGCCGACCCAGGACGGAGCACCCGCATCTTGCGCGGTGAACACGTGACGGAGACTGTCGACGGTGGCAATCTGGTTGCCTGCAAGGTTCTCCTGCCCCGCAGCCGTGATCCTGATGCGAACGTTGAGGAAGCGGTCGCCGTCAATGACGTCGTCGCCGCCGTTGCCCTGCAGCAAGTCACTTCCCTTACCGCCGAGCAGCACGTTGCCGCGCTCGAACAGCCCCGTCGGTCCGAGATCGAGAATGTCGCTCAACCCCGCGATACGATCGAGACCGGCCTGGTCCAGTGCGTCATTAAAGAAGATATTTTCGGCCGTGCCGACAGTTGTGCCCGGGGGAACGACGTCGAAAACTCGGTCGTCGCCACGCAGAATGTCGTTCTTGTCCCAGCCGGACAGAGCCTCCACCTTGTCGAACCGGTTGCGTAGAACGTCCTCCTGCTCGGTCGTGAAGATCGGCGTCCGCAAGTCCGCATCGGCTGCGATGCCGACACCTTGGTAGCTCGCCCAGTCGAACCCGAACATGCCTTCGTTGCGGATGACGCTCTCGCCCTGAACCATGATGTCGTCGCCAGACTCGGCGTCGAAATCCTGTTCCTCGTTGCCCGAGAACATAACGTCGTGGCCGATGATCTTGCTGTCGAAGAACAGCTCGGAGTTGTCGCCCGCGATCGTATCGAAGCCGCCGCCGCCTTCGATCCAATCGTCGCCCTCGTTGCCCATCAGCAAGTCGACGCCATCGCCGCCGACGACGAAGTCGTTGCCCTGTCCGGCGAAGACTTCCGTGTCGTCCACGCCGACGAAGATGACATCCTGGCCACTGCCACCCATGAGGATGTCGATGCCGTTCGAGTTGGCGATAACGTCGTCGCCCTCGTCACCTTTAATGAAGTCGAACGAGTCGCCACTGTCGGTGATGATGTCGTTGCCGCCACCGCCGTTCACAAGATCGACACCAGCGCCGGATTCGATGCGATCGTCACCGTCATCGCCCCAGATGCCGTCGTCGCCAAAATCGGTGATGATCGTGTCGTTCCCGCTAGTACCGCCGACAACGATATGTTCGCCGCCCGTAAAGCGTAGGAAGTTCGTTTCCACAGCGCCCGTGGTGGGATCGTCGCGCTGCACCTTGCCCCGGCCGAGCGCTTCAAGGATCGCGTCGTTGCCCGTCGGATCGACACCCGCCGCGTTACCGTTTTGGTCGGCCTGGTTGGCGGCGTTGACCTCCAATACGAAGTCGTAATTTGCAAACGAGTCCACGCCGATGTGCCGCGTGATGACGTCGTCGGCCGTGCCACGGATACCGTCGGGGCCTGGTTGAGCCATGTCGGTATTCGCCATGATCAGCTTGGCGAACGAGTTCTGCTCGAGCGAGACGAGCAGGTTCTGGCCCTGCGTCCGCGACAGATAGTAGAAGCGGTCGCCGTCCTGCAGGTTTTCCATCTGCAGTTCGAAGATCGCGTTGAACGTGGAGCCCAGCATGCCGCCGAACGGCATCTTCTTTTCAGCCAGGCCGCCGATCCACAGATCGATGTCGTTGAGACCGCTCGCTTCCGGCGTCCAACCGTCAGTGCCGTTGAGGAACGCGACCCGGTCTGCCGGTGCCCCGGTCCCGCCGAATACCAGAGCGGCAGCAGCAGCGCGCTTCTCCTCCAAGGTCGTAGCATCGAGCACCGTTTGATGCTTGCCGTATGCAGCGATGAAGTTGATGACCGACGCCGGATTCTTGATGTTCGCGGCGAAGTCGACCCAGCTGTCGTAAGGCGTCAGGAACGTCGATCCGGAAGCGCCGAACAGCTGCTCGCGCGCTTCGTTGAGCGACGGCATGTTGGTGTCACGGCCACGCGCGATGTTGATCGCAGCCAAGTCGAGCGGCAAGCCGAGCAGGTTGTTGCGCAGGGCGTTGACGATGAACTCGTCGATCTCGTTGCCGCGCTCGATCGTCATGCCGCGCACGATGGCACCGGCCGCCTGGTCATGCGTGATGGTGCCGTCGTTGCTGAAGGCGACAGGATTGAGGAATGAGGTAATCAGTCCCATGTCGTCGGTCGTATTGACCGAGCCATCTGCGTTCAGGATGATGCGCGGCATGCTGTCGGTCAGCATCGAGTGGCCGAAGCGATAAACCGTATTGGCGAATTCGGAGAAGATTGCCGGGTCGACATCCGTGATGTTGTTGAACACGAACGGATCGATCGCGGGCTGGATCTTGCGTGCGAACTCTTCGAAAACGAGATGCTGATACTGCATTTCGGTTGCGAAGCGCGCCGCCTGGAACAGGCGTTCGCCATCCCAGGCGAGATCGTCCAGAATGGCATCGCGTCCCGCCTGGGTCGTCGGAATCGTCGTCGGAATTGCGTCCAACTCCGCCTGGGTGATGGGGTCGGCCAGCCACTGATTGATGAAGTCCAGATCGCGGCTCATCAGAACCGTGAACTGCTGTGCCTCGACCTGCCGGTTGTGCTCGGAATGGAAGACGTGGTGGACTGTCGTCAGGCCGATGTTTTCGTTGCCGCGTCCGTCCCCGGTGATGAAGTGCCGGTCGAGCAACTCATCGTCATAAGCAACTTTGCGTCCGCGATAATCTGTTGCTATTGTGTTGCCGGTGTCCGTATCGGTGTCGGCCGTAATCGGAGTATCGCCCAGCGGGCCCGTCGGACCATCCGGATCATAAACGCCGGTGGGCACCGCATTGTGCGCGATGTCGTCTAGGAACGCATGACGCGTACCAAGCGGCGCGATGTCCGTGATTCCGCTCAGTCCGTGGCCGGCCGGAAGATCGGCTTCGAGAATATTCAACAGGTCGAGACCACCTGCCTTGCCCTCTACCTTCACCAGCGTCGTGCCACCTGAATGCACGACCTCGACGATCACTTGCGCGAAGCCATTCGGTCCACGCTCGAACATGCCGTATGGGTCGGTCGCGAGCAGAGGAACCTCGTGCACGTGCACGTCGCTCAACGTGAGACCGAGCTTCTCCTGCGCCTGAAGCTTGACGTCAGCCCATGTCGGCAGACTGTTGCCCGACTGGCCGTCGAGCAAATGTCCGGTCGCGACCGGCTTGCCTGAGCTATCGAGAGCGTACTCGCGCAAAAACACCTGATGCGAAGCGTTAGACGTATAGGTCTGGTTCTGGTCGACGAACGGAGTCGTCGTGTTGACTTGCGAACCGTTGGCAGGGGTTGCGCGCGTCAGAACCATGAACTGTTGCTGGGGCAATACTTCGTCGCCGTTGCCGGCAATTCCGTCGCGCCCATGCGTTACGAGCGGGTCATCTGCCGCCAGCGGAACGTAGACCGTGCCGTTGCCGCCCTTGCTGATCAGATCGAGCCCGTGGTCGAAGAACTGACCGAAAAATGTCATCCAAGCGTTGAACGGGGCCGACAGACCTTCATCCGGCGCAATATTCGGGATCGAGAGTGATCCTCCAGATGCAGAAATGCCCTTGGTTTCCAGAACGGCGTCGAAAGTGTCGCGCGCAGCCTCTTTGGTTGCGATGTCCACCAGAGGGTCATTCAGGACTGCCATTAAATCGGCGAAAGCGCCCTGGACGACTTCGAGATCGCCGCCTGTTCCGTAGATCGCTTCCGAGCCCGCAAACGTCAACGCTGCGACGATTGCCGCCGGATTGTTGAAGCTCATGTCGACAACGAGATTAGAGATCGTTCTCGGATCAGCGTCGACGACGTTGTTGTTTGGGTTCCCGCTGGACCCGGTGTAGCTGCCGCCCGAGAGCACGCCGCCAGGCTGCGACCCATTCAAGTCTATCGCGTCACCGTCTAAGTTTTCTGCATCACCTGGCGCTAACAACCGCGGCATGGGTTGATCAGCCGAACCCCAATTTTCTCGTCCGGCAACAAGATTGTTATACGTACCATCAACCGTCCTCAATCCCGATGGGACATGCGGATCAGGGAGCGCTTGCAGCGCGCCGGGCGTTCCCTGTGGCACCACGTTGCCATCAACGTCCACGTAAATTGCGGTGAGCGCCGTTCCATTGGCATGTGCCTCAGCAATTTTAATCTGGCGAAGGATGAATTCCATGTCGGCCAGATTGAGGGTGAAGGCGCTCATTTTAGGTACTCCCGTTGAACTCGAAGTTTCTGAAGGCGGCCCCGTTTCGTGGCGCGCACGGAATTTATTTAGGCGGCAGGACTAGACAGACATTGGCCCGAGCAATGCCGCTGCGGCGCAAATCGAAGCTGCGCCGAAGGCAAAGACCGGCTATGGAGAAGCGTGGAAATGCGCGAAGGATTGAAAGAAGGGCCGCTCAGCCGAAACGTTGCTGATCGGCCCAATTCAAACAGCGAATGTCCGGGAAAATGGCGCTCAATGATCGAATAAATTTTGCTATTGCAAAATGTCTTGCCGGGGGCGAGCGCTGTGGTCTTTAACTGAAACTTCATTACGCGCTACTCACGAAAAATTAATCAACTAGCTTCGTCAAGTCGGTCAGTTACTTCGCGATATATCGGCAGACTGGAATTGAGTTTGAGACATTCATTAATGCAACGTTAGTAAAATGGCAGATCACGCAGTAGGGCATCACGTCCGGCGTTCTCTACGTCCTCTGGTCCAAGGCTGGTTCAGACCTTTGGCCCATTGGCGTCCGACTTTGGTCTTACGCCGCGTCTCAGACGAATGGGCGCGGCATACCCTGTCCACGCGCTTTCTGATCGCCTCGATTTTCGTGATTTGCACGGCCATGCTGCACATCGGCGCCTGGGTGGATGGCCGCATCAGGCATAGCGTGGTTGAGCCCGCTGCCTCAGCGTCTGCTCACTATATGGAGCGGGTGATCAAGCCTCATATTCAGGAACTCGCCAGCCAGCCTCAGCTTTCGGATGCCTCAAAGATTGCGCTCGGCGGCTTTGTCGATCCCACATCCCGCCACGGCATTCTTGAGATCAAGATCTGGCTTCCCGACGGCTCATTAGCCTACTCGTCTCGCGGACCCGCAGAAGCCAACGCCAAACCATCTGCCGAGTTGACCCTGGCATTGTCGGACCGCGTCGTCGCCCACTTCGACAACAACCACGACTTCGAGCCGCTCGACAGCCAGAACGCCGGCGTGCCGGTGTTCAACGTCTATGCCCCGATGCACGATGCCCTCAACAACCGCGTCATCGCCGTCGCGCAGTTCTTTCAGGATGCCTCGATCCTAAGCCGCGAATTCACGATCGCGCGCCAGCATAGCTGGCTGGTCGTGGGTCTCCTGACGTTCGGCATGTTGTCGTTGCTGTTCGGCATCGTCCACCGCGGCAGCGCCCTCATTTTCGATCAGCAGCAGGCACTGGAAGCGAAGGTTGCCGAACAGGCGCGGCTGTTGCGGCAGAACGAGTTGCTGCGTGTTCGCCTCTCTCACGCCCATCAGAGCAGCCACATGGTATCCGACCGGTTGATGCGCCGCGTCGGTGCCGACTTGCACGATGGCCCCGCTCAACTTCTCGGGCTGGCGTTGCTGCGCCTCGACGAGCTGTCGCCGAACGCGTCTATCGGACAAGGCTCCAACGCACTCGACACCGTCAGGACGGCAACGCAAGACGCGTTGGGCGAAATTCGCAATATCTCTACAGGTCTGTCGCTTCCTCACCTTGAGAACCTGAGCGCTGCTGCTACCCTGGCGTACGTCATCGCCAACCATGAGCGGCGCACCAATACCTCCGTTGAGAGCCAGATCGCCACCGATCTGCCCGCCAACGTCTCGCTGCCCATTCGCACCTGCTTGTTCCGCGGAGTACAGGAAGGTCTCAACAATTCCTTCCACCATGCCGGCGGAACGGGCCAATCCGTCAAAGCCGAGTTCGACGGCGGCCTGATACGCGTCGTCGTCAGCGATACCGGCCCTGGATTTTCAGCAAATTCACTTCAAAGCAAGGATGAGGCCCTAGGCCTCGTCGGTCTCCGCCACCGCGTCGAGTCGCTGGGCGGCACTATTGAGCTTCTGTCGTTGATCGGCAAAGGCACCAGCATTTCCATGAATATTCCATGCAAGGACAGCGTATGAACGAAAATTGCATTCGTCTCGCGGTCATCGACGACCATCCGCTGATGCGTGATGGCATCGCGTTGACGCTGAGCCGCGAAAGCGACTTCGAAGTCGTTGCATCGGGGGCGTCTGCGGCCGACGCCATTCGCATCGCCGAAGAATTGCAGCCCCAGATCATGATGCTGGATGTCAATATGCCGGGCGGCGGATTGAGCGCGGCACGCCACATCGCCGTCAGCAATCCCAACATCCGTCTGCTCTTCCTGACCGTCTCGGAGCGCCAGGAAGACGTCACCGCCGCCCTCGAAGCCGGCGTCCGCGGTTACATCTTGAAAGGCATCAGCGGCCCGGACCTGGTGAAGACCATTCGTTCGGTCGCCGGTGGCGAAACCTACATCACACCCGATTTTGCCGCCCGGCTGCTGGCCATGCCCGCCAAGCCGAAGCATGGCGATGCGCCTGGCATGCAGCGGCCCGATCTCAGCGCGCGCGAAGAACAGATCCTTGAAAGCGTTGCTCTCGGCATGACGAACAAGGAGATCGCCCGCAAGCTCGAACTCAGCGAAAAGACAGTGAAACATTACATGAGCGGGGTCCTGCAAAAGCTCAGCGCCCGCAATCGCGTTGAAGCCATCGTTGCCTCGCGCCGTTTCAAGCAGAAAGACGCGGACTAATGTGCGTTTAGCGGCGATAGGGGCTCAAGCCGGCGATTGATCAGATTGCGATCGCAAAGCCCGTCAATCGTGGCAACACCATGTTTCGCCATTGCACCCTGCGCCTGCACAAGCTTGCCAGCTGGCCCACTAGCCCAATGGCTCGTCAAGGTTTTTGCAGAATGTGCAATGCACAACGAAAATTACTAGTGCGAAACCTTCAATCTCAAGTTAGCCTGTGTGTGCAGCTAAAGTTCAGTAGTCAGTCACGTAGCTGCCTTCGAATGTGACTGTCGAGTGGGACTGCGGGTCGACAAGGCCTTGCTCCTAGCGGAACGCGCGACCGACCTCGCGCACGCGGGTACCCAATATGAAAACTCCCCCTCTTTTCGGGTTGAGCATTCTTGTCGTCGAAGGCAAGAACAACGCAGCTTCCGACTTACGATCATCTCTGATCGCACTCGGAGCCAGTGTCCACGTCGTTGGCAATGCAGAAGCGGGCGCAATGATCGTCCGGCGCAAACGCCTGCACGGCGCGATACTTGATTGCGTCAGCCAAGGCGCATCGCAATCGCTGTGTGCTGAACTCAGCCGGGGTAACGTGCCGTTCATGTTTTATGGCGGCGTCGCCGGAAGCAGCGCGGACGAAGCCGCTTCGTGCATCTCAGACCTAATTTCCATCGAGAACAGCAGGTCGCCGCCAAAGCGCCGCCTGCCTTTCCACGGCAGCGGGGAAGACCGGTACCAGCCTGTTTAGGTACGGGTCGCGCAAACGTCACGGCGGGCGCAGGTCCTCCTCTTGCGTCAGCCGTGACGTAATTCTTTGTACGTATTGAGCGGCAACTTAGTTGCCGGAATCCTTCATCGCCTTGCCCGAGAGACTTCCCGATTCCGGCTTCACGGTCGGATTGGCGGTCTTGCCCGACTTGTCGCTGTTGACGCCCGGCTGATCCTGCATGGCCTTCTCCGACAGGCTGCCGGAGTCCGGCTTCGCCGTTGGCGTGGCTGTCGAACCGGCACCATTATTGCCGGGCAGGTCCTTCATGGCCTTTTCCGTCGCGTTCTGTGCAAGCGCAACCGATGACGTTGCGGCAAGCAAAAGCGCCGCAAGAAAATGCGATTTCATGGCGTATCTCCTGAATTTGTTAGTTGGTTGTCTCATTAAGTCCGCTCTTGCGCCGGTCCTGTCATGAGCAACCGGATGCACGAGCTTGTAGGAGGTACGGAGGCGAAGACCCGTTTGTTGCACGCGTGGCCAAACTTTTTTCCCAAAGCGCATTTACCACCTTCCGCCCCCTGCATTTTCGCATCGGCGCAGACATGACGACAAAAGTCGACAATCAGCATTTTGCGTGATTTAACCCCTGCAGTGGTCTCGCCAGAGACGTTCTTCAGGATCTGCAAGTTGCCATCACTGCCCATCGACGTCACGGCCACCGCCGCCATTGCCGGTTCCGTTCTGCTGCTGGCCGGCGCCATCGTTCTGCGCAAAAGCTGGCGGGAGCGCTCCGGTGCCAAGCCGATCCTGCGGTTTGGCGGCTGGTCACTCGTCACCGCGGGCTTTGCGGTCTTCTGTCAAACCCTCGGCGGTGAAGTGGGCACGGCCTACGCGTTGATCGCCTTGTCGATCGCAGCCTTGCTTGTCGTAGCGGCCGGCATCGAGGTTCGCGCCTCCAAGCGGCGCAGCGCCCGCGACGTCGCCCTCGAGCCCGAAGATCGTCCAACCAACTGGCCCCGCGCCATCGCCAAGAGCCTGCTCGCCATCGTGCTGTCCGGCATCGCCGCGATCGGGCTCGGCGTTGCCTTCGCGGTGGCCATGCCGCTCGAGCCCACAGACCGCATCGTCATCGGCGGCCTTCTCGTCCCAGTCCTCTGGGGTGGCGGCATGGCGTGGACGTTGTGCGACGCCAAGCTGGTCCGCGCCACCATCCTCCTGATCATCGTCTCCGCCGTCGGCTACGGCATCGCATTCCTTCCGAAGGTTCTCACGTGACCGAAAGCAGCCCCAACGCCAAGCCCCGCAGGCGGCCATTCCTCAGCCCCGACTTTGTCCGCGCCATGCTGGCGGGACATTCCGCGCTCGGCCTTGCCTTCGCGGCCCTCATCTACATCGTGTGCCTCAGCGGCACGCTGTCGGTGTTCGTCCACGAACTGCTACGGTGGGAGCAACCGAACGCTCCGCTGGTCGAAGGCTTCGCGACGCCCGAGATGCTGCAGCAGGCAACCGTCAACGCACACAAGCAGGCTCTCGCCGACAACGCCGCACACGACGTCTTCATCATGGGACCTGGAGACGTGTCTCCACGGCTGCAGATCAATTATCACGATCACGAAACCGGCGTTGAGGGCGCCTGGATTGGCGACGCCAACGGCAACCTCGTGACGCGTGTCGCAGCGCCATGGACGCAGTTCGTCGCCGACCTGCATATGGTGCTCCACCTGCCGCGCACCTGGGGCTTGTTCCTCGTCGGCCTGACCGGCGTTGCCCTGTTGGCGTCTCTGATCTCAGGCCTGCTGTCTCACCCAAGGCTATTCAAGGACGCGTTCCACTTCCGCTGGGGCGGCTCGCATCGCCTGCAGGAGGCAGACCTCCACAACCGCCTCGGCGTATGGGGCCTGCCATTCCATGTCGTGGTTTCGCTATCCGGCGCGTTGCTCGGTCTGTCCACACTGATCGTCGGCGTGCTGGCACTTGCCGCCTATGACGGCGACCAGCAGAAGGCGTTTTCCGTCATCCTTGGCCCGCAACCCTCTGCCGACGAAACGGCCGCGCCCGTTCCCGACATCGCCGCCATGGTGCGCCAGATCACGGATCAGCAGCCGCAGGCCGTCTTCTCCAGCATGAACATCGGCCACATCGCCAAGGCCGGCCAGATCGTCACCATCAACATGCGTTCGCCGGGACATTTGCCGTTCGGCAACCCCTACGCGTTCGACGGCAGCGGCAAGCAACTGTACGACGGCGGCTTCGAGACCGGCAGCATTGGCCAACAGATCCTCGGCGTCCTGCAGCCGCTGCATTTCGGGTGGTTCGGCGGCATCTTCGTCAAGCTGGGCTATGGCGTGCTCGGCCTTGCGTTGACCGTCGTCACCCACACCGGCGTCACCATTTGGCTGGCGCGCCGCCGCGACCGGGGGCGCCCGTCGCCGGGCTGGGAACGCGTCTGGGCGGCCGTGGGCTGGAGCCAGCCGCTAGCGTTCGGCACCACGGCTTTCGCCGCGCTGACGATCGGAGGCAGCACCCTCGTCGGAGTATATCTGGCCACGTTCGCTGCCGCGTTTGCAGTAGCCGGCATCGCCCGTGATGGAGACGCGACAGCACGTGCGCTGCGTTTGATGGGTGCTATCGCCATTGCGGCAGCCGTCGCACGGCACACGCAGGTTTGGGGCTCGCAGATTTCCGACCCGATGGCCTGGTATGTAAGCGCCGCCATGCTGCTTTGCGCGCTAACGCTCGCAGCCCCTGTGCTGCTCGGCCGCCGCAGCGTCGCGACCCCGATCACCGGGCAGGCGTAACAACATCAACCGCTCGTGATGCGCTCGATGGCGGCCCCGCAACGTGACAGCTTGGCTTCGAGTTGTTCGAAGCCGCGGTCGAGGTGGTAGACGCGATTGATCGTGGTATCGCCCTCGGCCATCAAACCGGCGATCACCAGGCTGACGGACGCGCGCAGGTCCGTCGCCATCACCGGCGCGCCGCGCAGCGACTTCACGCCCTTGATCGTCGCCGTGTCGCCGTGAAGCTGGATGTCCGCACCCAGCCGCGCCAGCTCTTGCACGTGCATGAACCGGTTTTCGAAAATCGTCTCGCGGATGACACTCGTGCCGGATGCACGCGTCATCAGCGCCATGAGCTGCGCCTGTAGGTCCGTCGGAAAACCGGGGAACGGCTGCGTCTCGATCGTCACCGGCGCGATGCCCGTGCCGTTGCGCGCCACGCGGATGCCGCCCTCCACATCAGTGACGATGGTGCCCGTCTCCGCCAGCGCGTCGAGCGCATTGGCCAGCAGATCGCGCCGCGCTCCGGCCAGCACCACATCGCCGCCGGTTGCCGCAACGGCAAATGCAAATGTGCCGGTCTCGATGCGATCCGGCAGCACCGTGTGGACCGTGCCTTCTAGCCGGTCTCGCCCCTCGATGCGCAGCGTCGACGTGCCGATGCCTTCGATCTGCGCGCCCATCTTGACGAGGCAATCGGCAACGTCGCCGACTTCCGGCTCGCGCGCCGCGTTCTCGATCACGGTTTCGCCACGTGCCAGCGCCGCCGCCAGCAGCACCTGATGCGTCGCGCCGACCGATACCTTATTGAACTGGATGCGCCCGCCGCGCAGGCCGCCCTTCGGCGCCTTGGCGATCACATAACCCGCATCGATCTCGATCTCCGCACCCAGCGCCTTCAGGCCGACGAGATGCATGTCGACCGGCCGCGTGCCGATGGCGCAGCCACCGGGCAACGAAACCTTGGCCTGCCCCATACGCGCCAGCAGCGGCCCCAGAACCCAGAACGAGGCGCGCATACGCGAGACCATCTCGTACGGCGCCGTCGTATCGACGATGTCGCGCGCCGTCAGATGGAATGTCTCCCCCAGATGCGGATTGAGGCCCGGCCGCTTGCCGTCCACCGCCAGGTCCACGCCATGGTTGCGCAGGATCCGCGTCAGCAGGTTGACGTCGGCCAGATTGGGAACGTTCTTCAGCGTGAGACGGTCGGGCGTCAGCAGCGAGGCAATCAACAACGGCAGCGCTGCGTTCTTGGCGCCGGAGATCTGAATCTCGCCGTTGAGCTTCTGTCCACCCGTGATCTTGATGCGATCCATGCCGTCCGCGCCCTACCTGATCCTGATTATCGCCGCGCCAGCCTTGGCTGCGGCCGCCGCACGGCGCCATTGGTTGGCCCTGCAGGCTTCGTGCGAATGCTTAGAGTGCTTCCGGAAAACTGTGTAGCGATTTTCCGGTACGAAGCGCGACAAAACAAGAGCTTGATGGCGGCAGGCAACGCGAAGAAAAGCGACACGCTTTAGTCGCTGTGTGGCTTTCCCTGCAAATCCAAGGGCGCCTGACTAGCCTCGGTCTCCTTCGATTCTGGCGCCGCGTCATCTTCACGCCGCGACCGCGCCTGTGCCTTGCGCTTCTGCAGGTTGGCCCGCAGCTCCTGCTCCAGGCGCATCTGCCGCCGCTCGGCCTGCGTCGGTGGCTTTGCCCCGTCCTTGCGTCCGTTGTCCTTGCGTCCGTCCATCGCCTCGCTCGCGCCCATGCGGCAAGTTGTCAAGCTTGCCGTCAGGTTCATGCAATAGGCGCAAAAACTCAGCGCCGCCAGTCTCACAAATCGAGCCGAACGCGCTTGCCGGGGCGGAAGGCTTATGGCAGTGTCGCGCCGCTTCGCGAGGGTGATCGTCACGTGAGACGCGCCCTCGCTGTTTGCATTTCAACCGGTCCGCTGCTGTAGCTCAGGGGTAGAGCACTTCGTTGGTAACGAAGAGGTCGTGGGTTCAATTCCCACCGGCAGCACCAGGTCGCAGAACAATAATTTACTGTTCCATCAAAGATTTGACCTTCCGTCGCGGGGCAATTCGCTTGACGTCGGCAACAACATTTCCGATGTAATCTGCCTAACTTCATCTCAAGGCTGGTCCTATTGGCTGTTCTGCTCTGGAACAGGCGGCCGAATCTTCCCGTCCCGCCTTCCCCGTCCATGCCTCGGAGTTCCGTTGCCAATGACAAAGAAGCCCTCGAAAGGCGACGTGCTGCACGCCACCGGAAAACCCACGCGCGACGAAGTCGAGAACGCCGTGCGCACCATCATTCGCTGGGTAGGCGATGACGTTTCGCGTGATGGCCTGCACGAGACGCCGGCACGCGTCACCCGCGCCTATGAAGAATATTTTAAAGGGTATGGCGAGGACCCCGAGGAGATCCTGCAGAAAACCTTCGAGGAGATCGAAGGTTACGACGAAATGATCGTGCTGCGTGGCATCCGCTTCGAAAGCCACTGCGAACATCACATGGCGCCGATCATCGGCCGCGCCTGGGTCGGTTATATCCCCAACGGCCGCGTCGTCGGCATTTCCAAGCTGGCCCGCGTCGTCGATGCCTTCGCCAAGCGCCTGCAGATCCAGGAAAAGATGACGGCACAGATCGCCAACACGATCGAGCACGTGCTGCAGCCGCAAGGCGTCGGCGTCATCATCAAGGCCGAACATCACTGCATGACCACGCGCGGCGTGCACAAGCCCGGCACAGACCTCGTAACCAGCCGCATGCTCGGCGTGTTCCGCGACAATCCGATCACCCGCCAGGAGCTGCTGTCGATGGTCGAAGACTGACCATGACACCCTCTCCGACGTCTAATGCGAAGACCGTTCTTATCACCGGCGCCAGCACTGGCATCGGCAAGTCCACGGCCGAATATTTCGCCGCGCGCGGCTGGAACGTTGCCGCCACGATGCGGACGCCCGCGAACGCATCTTTTGATTGCGCGGGCGCCGAACGCATCAAGGTTTTCCAGCTCGACGTCACTGACCCGGCTTCGATCGCTACGGCCGTCGCCGACACCATTGCGGCCTTCGGCAAAATCGACACGCTGGTGAACAACGCCGGCTACGGCCTGATCGGCCTGTTCGAGGCGATGACACCCGACCAGGTGCGCCGTCAATTCGAAACCAATGTCATCGGCTTGATGAACGTCACCCGCGCCGTCATTCCGCACATGCGCGCCCAGCGCTCCGGCACCATCGTCAGCGTCGCCTCGGTCGCCGGCCGCATGTCCATGCCGCTTTATTCGCTCTACTGCTCGACGAAGTGGGCGGTCGAAGGCTTCACCGAAGCGCTCAGCTATGAGCTGAAACCGTTTGGCATCCAGGTCCGCATCATCGAACCCGGCCCGATCCGCACCGATTTCATGACGCGCTCGCTCGACGTCGCCGACAAGAACGTTTCTGCCGAGTATGGCGAGTTCGAAGCCCGCGTCTGGGAAGCCTACAAGGTCGAATTCGCCGACGCGCCCGGCCCGGAACTCGTCGCCGCCAGCATCTTCAAAGCCGCCACCAGCGCCTCGGCCTGGCGGATCCGCTACAAGCCAAACGGCTGGTTGCTGATGTTCGGGCGCCGGGTCGTCACCACGGGCACCCACGTCGGCATCGTCGGCCGCGTCCTTGGCGCCAGCGAGCCTATTCTTCCGTGGAATCGCCGTCGCTTTGCTCTGGAGAGCACGCGCCAGCTCCACCATAATCAACCTTTGTGAGGTAGAGGCCTTGCGGCGGCGCCACCGGCCCGCACGCCGATCGGTCCACCGCCTGCAGCGCCCGCTGCATATCGCGCGGTTGCCACTTGCCTTCGCCCACCAGCTTCAAGCTGCCAACCATCGACCGCACCTGGTTGTGCAGGAACGAGCGCGCGGAGGCATAGATGTGGATCTCTTCTCCCACGCGCGACACGTCCAGCCGGTCCAGCGTCCGCATCGGCGAATTGGCCTGGCACGCAGCCGCCCGGAATGTCGTGAAGTCGTGGTGGCCCTCCAGGTAGCCGGCAGCATCATGCATGGCGTCGGCATCGAGACTGGCGAACAGCGGCCACACGCGATTGCGGTCCAGCACGGGCGGCGCCCGCCGCGTCAAGATCCGGTACATGTAATGCCGCGCAGTCGCCGAGAAACGCGCGTCGAATGTCGCGTCGACTTCGGCACAATCCAGCACCGCTGCTGGAGCCGGCCTCAGGTGATAGTTCAGCGCCTCGCGAATCCGAAACGCTTCCCAGTCCTTGCTGAGCTCGAAGTGCGCCACCTGCCCCACGGCATGCACACCGGCGTCCGTGCGGCCCGCCGCGCGAACGATCACGCGCTCGCCCGACATCTTCAACAGGGCCCTGGTAACGGCATCTTGCACGGCTTTGCCGTCCGGCTGGGACTGCCAGCCGGTGAAAGTCGTTCCGTCGTATTCAAGGGTGATGCGATAGCGCGGCATGATTGGAGTGGAGAGCTGTAGGCGAGGGGCGCCGAGACCCCTCACCTACAGCTTTTCGCTCCCCTTGCGAACCGCAAACACATCGCGCGCTCAGTAGCGGTGACGATTGATGACGACACTTGAGTTGCTTGTCGTCCGATTGTCGACATTGTTCTCGCCGACGTCGATCACCAGCGGCGTCTTGCTGGGATTGACGATGACGGTGCGCGGGCCAGCGGGCAGCGGACGATAGACGCGCACGCCGGCTTCGATGGAAACGGTCGCCCCGTAGGTCGGGCGGGGCTCGACTTGGATTATCCGCCCCTCGGCCAGCACAGGGCCGGCAAAGACGGCGGCGAGGGGCAAAATCAACGCAATACGGCGCATGGCAGGGCTCCCGGAACGCGGGTTAACAACTCGTTATCGGCAGAATACCCAGAAACGCCACCATCACGAGCGCAATCGCCGCCATGATTAATGAGATCAGATCAGGCGCGCACCAGGCACCAGTGCAAAGCCGCGCTTGAATTCATCCGCTGCCATGGGCTTCTTGCCCGCACGCTGCAGCTCCACGAGCCGAATTGCACCTTGCCCGCACGCAATCGTCAGGTCGCCGTCAATCACCTGCCCGGGCGCACCGGTCCCGGCGGCCAATGCCGACCGCAACACCTTGACCCGCTCAACAGGACGCCCCTCGCCGGGCGAAGCCTCAAACCAGGCACCGGGAAACGGCGAGAGCCCGCGCACCTGATTGTGAACCACTCCGGCCGGGCGGGTAAAATCGATCCGCGCTTCACCCTTGTCGATCTTGGTCGCGTACGTCACGCCGTCTGCCGCCTGCGGCGTCGGGTTGATGCCGCCGCGCTCCAGCGCGGCCATCGCCCGCATGATCAGGCTGGCACCCAGTTGCGACAGCCGGTCGTGCAGCGCGCCGGCGGTCTCGTCGGGCCCAATCGCAACATGTTCGCCAAGACAAACCGGCCCCGTATCGAGGCCTTGCTCCATCTTCATGATCATCACGGCGGTCTCGGTGTCCCCCGCCAAGATCGCCCGCTGGATCGGTGCCGCCCCGCGCCAACGCGGCAGCGCGGAGGCATGAATGTTGAAGCAGCCGTCCCGTGGCGCATCCAGCACGGCCTTTGGCAGCAGCAATCCGTACGCCACGACCACGGCGGCATCCGCTTCCAGCGCCGCGAACTCCGCCTGCTCCGCCTCGCCCTTCAGGCTGACCGGCGTGCGCACCGGAATGCCCGCTGCCGCCGCATAGCGGTGCACCGGCCCCGGTTGCGCTTCCAGCCCGCGCCGGCCCGAGGGACGCGGCGGCTGGCTGTAGACGGCCGCGATCTCATGCCCGGCACCGATCAACTCGGCGAGCGCCGGCACGGAAAAGTCAGGCGTCCCCATGAAGACCAGGCGCAAGCTCATGACGGGCGATCCACTTCCCTGCGCGGGCTCACGACGTCGCGTCGCGCGATTGCTTCTTGAAACGCCGGATGACGATGTCGCGCTTCAGTCGCGACAGGAAGTCGATGATCAGCTTGCCGCGCAGGTGATCGATCTCGTGCTGGATCGCCGTGGCCAGCAGACCACCGGTCCGCAGCTCCTGCAGCTTCCCATCCAGGTCGAGATAACTGACGCGCACCCAGTCGGGACGGTCGATGTCCAGCTTGAAATCTGGAATCGACAGGCAGCCTTCCTCGTGCGTGCGCATCTCGCTGCTGGACTCGAGGATCTGCGGGTTGATCATCGTGATCGGCCGCGGCGTCTCGTCGTCGTCAGCCACATCCAGCACCAGCATCTGGCGCGGCACACCGACCTGCACGGCCGCCAACCCGATGCCCGGCGCCACATACATCGTCTCGAACATGTCGTGGGCAAGCCGCTTAACGTCCGCGTCGATCGTTTCGATCGGTTTGGACGCCTGGCGCAACAGCGGATCCGGCAACGTGATGATGGGAAGCTTGGACATTGTCAGTGTGAAATAGAAAAGTCGCGTCACCCGGTCAATCACCGAGATTGGCGGGAGACGCAACGACGTTAACCCGTTTGCGACTATGGTCGATGCCTGAAGTGATTTGCCAGGGCGTTTGGTTTAGAATCGTACCCTGAAACCAGGGGCAGAATGCTGGACAAACCTCTCATACTCGGGCGCAAGGAATGGGTGGCGCTTCCCGATCTCGGCCTTCCGGCCATCAAGGCCAAGGTCGACACCGGCGCCCGCACGTCCGCGTTGCACGCCGCCGATATCGAGGCCGTTGGCACCCCACAGAGGCCCATGGTGAGATTCACCGTCCACCCCCTGCCGCTGCGGCCCGACATCGCTATCGTTTGCACGGCCCGTATCCTGGCTGAGCGCGAGGTCACCAGTTCCAACGGCGAAAAGGAACGGCGTTACATTGTCGAAACGCGCCTGCGCGTGGGCGATCGCGAGTGGCCGATCGAAATAGGCCTGACCAACCGCGAAGCCATGACCCATCGCATGTTGCTTGGCCGCCAAGCCATACCGGCCGATTTCATGGTCGATCCGTCGGGCACCTATCATCAGCCGAAGCTGGGCGTTCGCTCCTATAAGTCAACGACACGCTGACGCCCGGCCGCGCTGTCCGGCGCAGTCGCCACGGGTGACCTTAGTGCAAAGTGCCAGATAGGGGGGGCCACGGCGCAACCGGCGCATCTTCGGGCCGCAAGTCGGCCTGCGGGGCGTAGCCTTCAACCAGCCGGGCCAGCAATCCATCGATGCCGGCCAGGTCCCGCAGCGTCATCAACGCCCGCAGAACCGCGAACTCCCGAGCTAGATCCTCGGGTTTAAGAAACGGCTCGTCAGATTTCCAGATGCGCGGGTGCTCTGTACCGGTCGTGGCATGCTCGCCGCCGATAAGCAGCTCCTCGAACAGCTTCTCGCCCGGCCTCAGCCCCGTGAACGTAATCTCGATGTCCCCATCTGGCCGGATCGTGTCGCGCACGGTGAGACCGGAAAGATTGATCATGAGCCTGGCCAAGTCGGCAATCTTGACCGGATCACCCATGTGCAGCACGAAAACCTCGCCGCCCATCGCCATCGCGCCCGCCTGCAGAACCAGTTCTGCAGCCTCCGGAATAGACATGAAATACCGCTCGATGTCGGGATGCGTAACTGTCACCGGCCCACCGGCCTTGATCTGGTTGCGAAACACCGGCACCACCGAGCCCGAGCTGTCGAGCACGTTTCCGAAACGCACCATCGTGAAAACGGTCGCGCTGTTCTCCGAGGCAGCCGCCTGCAGGACAAGCTCAGCTAAGCGCTTGCTCGCGCCCATGACGTTGGTTGGCCGCACCGCCTTGTCGGTCGAAATCAGCACGACCCGTTCGACGCCTGCCGCGCTGGCAGTCTCCGCCAGCACCGCCGCGCCAAATGCGTTGTTCTCGATGCCCGCGATCGGATTGGCCTCGACGATCGGAACATGCTTGTAGGCCGCGGCGTGATAAATTGTCTCCACGCGATAGCGGGCAAGCGTATCGGCCATCAACTGCTTGTCGAGGACGCTGCCGAGCACGACGCGAACGGCCGGCCGCACGCCATCACTTTTGTGAATGACGTGCTCGACTTCCCTCTCGATCGTGTAGAGCGCCGGCTCCGCGATATCGAGCAGCACCAACTGCCGCGGCCCATGCTTGAGGATCTGCCGCACCAGCTCCGAGCCGATGGAGCCACCCGCTCCCGTGACCAACACGGATTTGTTGTGCGTGTTGCGGGCCAGCAGGTCGGCCAGCGGCGGCACCGCGTCGCGTCCCAGCAAGTCCACCACGTCGACAGGCCGCACATCCGCGATACGTACCCGGCCGGACGCGACGTCTTCGAATGCGGGCAGGATTTTCACCTGCACCGGATACCGCTCAAGCTCACTCAAAACGGCACGCCGCTCGCGCCGCATACCTTCGGGCATCGCCATGATGACTTCCTGCACGCCCTCGCTTTCGATCAGCATCTCCAAGCGCTCAGGCCGGTAAACTTTGATGCCTTTGAGATACTGGCCCCACAGCGTCGGCGCCGGATCGATGAAGCCGATCGCCCTGCGGTCGGCAGACCGCTCGAGCGCGTGCATCAGCTGCACGCCCATCCTACCAGCGCCATAGATGAGAACGGGAGACCGGGGTGCGCCCCGCATGGAGCTGAATATCTGCAGCCCGGCATTTTCCAGCACAAGTCCAGCCGCCACGCGGCAGAGCGTGATCAGGCTGGCAGCACCGACTGCATAGACCATCAGTGTCGAACGCGGGATGCCGAACTGTCCCACCATGAACACGACGAACGACCAGATGAGCACCGACAGAAGGACGATGAAGAACACCTTGCTCGCGTTGCGATAGCCTAGGTGCCGGGTCACCACCCGGTAGACGCCGAACTGCGCCAAGGTGAGAACCGTGGTCAGCGGTCCCAGAAAAAGCAGGCCCGCGACGTCCCATTCGTGGGGCACGTAGACGTGGCCGTAACGCAGCGATAGCGCGGCCCACAAGACGGCGCTTGCGATCGAAAAGTCGGCCGCAACCAGAAGGCCCCGCTTCGAATACCGGGACAGGCCCAGCAAACGATCCTGCCAAGCCAGATCTTGAGGTCCGTCAGTGAGCGCCATCAGCCCCCGCATCCCTGTGTCAGTTCATCAAAACCGACGACATATCTAGCGTATGCGGCGCGTTTCAGGAACGGAAGAATTGGCCGTTGTTTAGCCCAAACGATCCCGTTCTAGACCTGCCGCCGCGATTTTATCGCCGCCGCCAGAGTTCCCTCGTCGAGATAATCGAGCTCCCCGCCGATCGGCACGCCCTGCGCCAGGCGCGAGACGATCACGTTCGCCTGCGCCAGCTCGCCCGTGATGTAGTGCGCCGTCGACTGCCCCTCGACGGTAGCGTTCAGCGCCAGCAGCACCTCTTTTACGTCGTCCGCGTGGGCGCGCCCGACGAGGCTGCCGATATTCAGCTTGTCCGGCCCGATGCCGTCGAGCGGCGACAGGTGCCCGCCCAGCACGTGGTATCGCGCATTGACGACCTGCGCGCGCTCCAGGGCCCACAGATCGCCGACCTCTTCCACCACGACGATCAAAGACGGGTCACGTCTCTCGTCGCGGCAGATCGTGCACGGCGAGACCGTATCGACGTTCCCGCACGTTGGGCATTCAACGATCTTTTCGACGGCCGTCTTGATCGCGTCCGCCAGCGGCAACAGCAGATCTTGCCGCCGCTTGATCAGCGCCAAGGCAGCCTTGCGTGCCGAACGCGGTCCCAAGCCAGGTAACCGCGCCAGCAGTTGCACCAGCCGCTCTATCTCTGGACCTGCAATTTTTTTCGACATCAGGCCGCGCGCCGGTCGCGGGTCAGAACAGTTTCATGCCAGGCGGCAGCGGCAGTCCGCCGGTCACCTCCTGCATCTTCTGCTGCATTGTGGCCTCGACCTTGGCCTTGGCGTCCGCCATAGCCGCCACGATCAGATCCTCCAGGATCTCGCCTTCGTCGGCCTTCAGCAGGCTGGGATCGATGCGGATGCGCTTCAGGTCGGCCTTGCCGCTCAGCGTAATGGCCACCAGCCCGCCGCCAGCCTGCCCGTCGACCTCCAGGCTGTCGAGTTCCTGCTGCACCTGCTGCATGCGGGCCTGCATCTGGCCCACCTGCTTCATCATGCCCATCAGATCTTTCATCACGTCTCCTTGCTGAGCCGGCGGCGCGCAGCCGCCAATTGTCCGGCCCTGGATAACATACTTGGCCGCCTGATCGATCCAGTTGACCGCGTCTAATGTAGGTTGTGACGAGCCGTCCCGCGACCCGCGGTTGCGACCTCACGCCTGCTGATACGTGCGGCAATTGAACCAAAAGCCCATGCTTCGGCCAGGCCGCCTATTTCACGTCCGCCCACTGGCGGATCAGCGCGTGCGCAATGGCGTGGCCGCCAGGCACGAACAGCCCGTGCGCATGTTTCAGGCTCAGCATGTCCCGCACCTCGGACCGCCCGAACCAGCGCGCGTGGCTGATCTCGTTCTGATCGATGATGATCGTGTCGTCCAGCGCCTCCGCCACGCAGCCAATCATCAGCGAGTTCGGAAAGGGCCACGGCTGGCTGCCGAAAAACTCCACGTTGCCGATCTCGATACCGATCTCCTCGCGCGTTTCACGTCGCACGGCAGAGCGCACGTCTTCACCCGGCTCCACGAACCCGGCCAGCGTCGAATACATCTTCTCGGGAAACCGCGGCTCGTGCGCCAGCGCACAGTTCTCTCCGTGCGTCACGAGCATGATCACGACCGGATCGACGCGCGGAAACTGCTCCACTGCGCACGCCGTGCAGATGATCTTCCAGCCGCCGTCCTTGATCTTCGTCTCGCTGCCGCACCGGCCACAGTATTTTGCCGACGCGTGCCATTCGCTCAGCATCTTCGCTTCGGCGAGCTGCCCGAAGCTCTCCTGCCCGATCACCCCTTGCATGACGAGCGAGCGCAGATCCACCAGCGGCGCCAGCGCTTCCATATGTGCGTCGGCCTCGCTGTCGCCCAGCACGACGGCAAATCGGCCGGTCCGCGACTTCGCCTCCACGCCGAGAAAGAGCGCATTCGCAGTCGAGATGTTCAACGCAGCCAGCTCCGCGGCGCTGAACCAGCGCACGGCGGCTCTTCGCCGGTCCTCACTGGAAACGATCGCCGCCCGCGCGCCACCGATCACCAGGAACTTCACATCCGCCGCGCCGTGCAGGTCCTGCAGGTACGCACGGTCGCCCCTGCGCTCCGAGCGCCGGTCGATGGCATGTTGTATGAGATCTGAAGCTGGTGGCATCGACGGGGACGGCTGGAATGATGATGAGCCGCAGATGTGCATGCCCTGCGACCGGCGTCAAACGGACGCGACCACTTCCGCACCCCCGAAATTGACAGATTATGCTGGCGGGACACCGCGTTCCCACCCTTGCACCCCGCGCTCACATCCCCCATAACCCCGTCCGGGAGGTTGGCGGCGGACGCATCCCTCGCCAACCGGGTCAGGTCCGGAAGGAAGCAGCCCTAACGAATCGGAAGCGGGTCGTTCGCCAGCCTCTCACTATGCCGCTCACGCGCGCAAAGCGCGCTCCGCGGGGGCGGCGCTAAGCGCCGGGCCGCCTTGCGGCCTGGGCTACTTGTTCCGCTCACGCGCGCAAAGCGCGCTCCGCGGGGGGGGCGGCGCAAAGCGCCGGGCCGCCTTGCGGCCTGGGCCCTGCGGGCCGGTCGGAGCCCATGCGGGCCGGTCGAGCCAGTGCCCTTCGGGCCTGTACCCACGCAACTCACCAGATTCGACCTCGCCAGCCGCGCCGCCTATGATGGCGCCGACCACGATACGAGGACGCTGCCGCCCGCATGGCCAAGAAGCCCAAATCCGACGACGAAGCCGCGACGCCGCCGGCCGCTGACGGTCCAGCCAAGCCTTACGTCGTGCTTGCCCGCAAATACCGGCCGCAGACGTTCGACGACCTCATCGGCCAGGAGGCGATGGTCACCACGCTGCGCAACGCGTTCCAGTCCGGCCGCATCGCCCAGGGCTACATGCTGACCGGCGTGCGCGGCGTCGGCAAGACGACGACGGCCCGCATCCTGGCGCGCGCGCTCAACTACGAAACCGACACGATCCACAAGCCCACGATCGATATGCCGGTCTACGGACGCCATTGCGCCGATATCATCGACAGCCGCCATCCCGACGTCATCGAGATGGACGCCGCGTCCAACACCGGCATCGAGAACATCCGCGAGATCATCGAGAACGCACGCTACAAGCCGCTCGTCGCGCGCACCAAGGTCTTCGTGATCGACGAGGTCCACATGCTGTCCAAGGGCGCGTTCAACGCGCTGCTGAAGACGCTGGAAGAGCCGCCCGAGCACGTGAAGTTCATCTTTGCCACCACCGAAATCCGCAAGGTGCCGGTGACGGTGCTGTCGCGCTGCCAGCGCTTCGATCTGCGCCGTGTCGACGTGCCGTTGCTGACGAAGCACTTCGCCATGATCGTCGCCAACGAAGGCGCAACGGCCGAAGACGAAGCCCTGCGCGCCATTGCCCGTTCCGCCGAAGGCTCGGTCCGCGACGGCCTGTCGATCCTCGACCAGGCCATCGCCATGGGCCAGGGCAACGTCACGTCGGACGGCGTGCGCGCCATGCTCGGTCTCGCTGATCGCGGCCGCATCTTCGATCTGCTGGAGCAGGTCGTGCGCGGCGACACCGGATCCGCGCTCGCGTCTCTGGCCGGATTGATCCGCGACGGCGCCGAGCCCGCACAGGTGCTGGGCGACCTCGCCGAGGCCGTGCATCTGGCCGCTCGCCTCAAGGCGGTCGGCGCCGAAGCCGGCGGCGAGTTGGTCTCCGCAGAAGAGGCACGCCGCGCCTCGAAGCTCGGCGAAAGCCTGTCGGTCGCGTTGCTGGTGCGCGCGTGGCAGATGCTGCTCAAGGGCCTGGAGGAAGCCGGCAAGGCGCCCAACCCGATGGCTGCAGCCGAGATGGTTCTGATCCGCCTCGCCTACACGGCCGACCTTCCCGCTCCCGACGAAATTATCGCGGCGCTCGGCGGCACGTCACGCCCCGCACGCAAGCCCGGCACGCCCGCAGGCGAAAGCCCGCCACGCCGCGAAGATCGCGCGCCCCTCAATGCCGCGCCGGCTGCCGCACCGCAATCAGGTGCGGCGGAAATCGCCCCGATCGGCGCGGCGGACGAGTTCGCGTCCGTGTTCGACGAAGACGCGTATGGCGCTGACGCCGGCATGTCGGCAATGGACGACGGCGACGGCGAAGCCGCCCTCGAAGTTGGCGCACCATCGCCTGCAGGCCGGCCGCTCAATACCTTTGCCGATGTCATCGCCCTCGTGGGCGAGAAGCGCGACGCCAGGCTCAAGATCCACCTGGAAGACAACGTCAGCCTGGTGAAGTTCGATGCCTCCGGCGCCATCGACATCTTCCTGTTGCCGGCCGCACCGAAAGAGCTGGCCAACGACCTGCGCGAAAAGCTCAACCGCTGGACCGGCCGGTCGTGGATCGTCGTGCTGTCGAAAGCCGCCGGCGAAACGCCGGTTGGCGAAGTGAACCGTGCCCGCAAGGCCGCTGAACTCGCCGAGCTCAGGGCCCACCCGGCCGTCGCCGCCGTGCTCGAAGCCTTCCCCGGCGCCGAGATCAGCGAAATCCGCCCGCTGCTCGACGCCGCCAAGAAAGACGCCGCCAGCGGCTGATTTCAACCTAGTCAGCGATCTTAGGATGCTCAGGCCGCGTCGTGACGTAGGCCGCGCAGCCGGCCATCGCCAGCGCCACGACGATTGCCAACGCCGGCCCAGGCTTCGCACCGACCCAGAACATCGCATAGCCCGCCGTCATGCCGAGACAGGCCATGTACTTCGCGCGGCGCGGCACGATGCCATGCTCGCGCCAGCCACGCAGGCTCGAGCCGAAGCGCGGATGGTTCATCAGCCACGCTTCCAGCCGCGGCGATGAGCGCGCAAAACAAGCTGCGGCCAGGATCAGGAAAATCGTCGTCGGCATCAGCGGCAACAACGCACCAATGACACCAAGCGCGAGCATCAGGAATCCGAGGGCCAGATAGCCCTTCTGCCGAAAGCCGCTCAATGCCCGGTGTCCGCCTGTGCCAATGATCCGTTCAACCGCCTGCATTGGGAAACTTACGCAAAAGCCACTTCGACCAGCGCATGAACACGCTGAAAACTCGCCGTAGCCCCGGCAACCAAATGGTCTTCCTCGACCTGGCTGAGCGAAATCGCGTCCAGGGCTGCCGTGAACGTGCGCCAGTGCAGGCCGCGCCCGTCGGGGTGGCCGGCAAGGTGCCGGGCGCCGAAATCTTCCGACAACCCGAGCTTCATCGCTTCTTTGAGCAGGAAGGCAGCGCCGAGGTTGGAGCCCTCAGCGACGTAGAGCCAGCCCAGCGCCGTGGCTATGTCGACGTCACCTCGCAGCGCAAGCTGGCGCGCCCGCCAGCGGCGCAACGCCCAAGTCGGCCATGTCCTGGTCGATCAGACCGAGGCGGCGGCGGCCGGCAAGGTCCGGCAACAGCCGATCCAGGCGCTGGTCGACGTAGAGCGTATCGATATCGCTGTGGAAGGCATGTTGAACGGCAACGAAGCGCCCATAGCGCTCGCGGCTCTCGAACGGCCGTCCGGCCATGATGCGGCGATCGAGGCGATCGTGGGTCTCGTTGGTGCGGGCCTTGAGCCGCTTGGCACGGCTGTCTTCGACGCGATCGAGGATGTTTGCATCCGTCATTCGGAGCGCCTTCTGATTTCTGAACGCAATGAATTACCTAAGCGAATGACAACACGCCTGGCGTGTCAACGCCGGTGTGCTCGTGCCTTTGGTGTTGAACAATAACTACGCCATCAAGCGCCGGTGAACGACGCATTCTTGCGCAAAGTAGACAATAGAGCTCAACAAATCTAGTGCGACCCCGGCCGCGGCAGAAATCGGCCAGCAACGGAGCCTTCGGGCGGCCGCAACGTCTCCCGGGCCGGGCAAAGTCAGCAAAATCAACGTTGCGCCAAGTTGCAGGTCGCATCGCCGCACCGTGTTTGCCGGTGGAAAAGGCTTGCCCTCGGCGCCCGCAACCGACAAGACAACGCCGGAGCCCGGGCCTTTCCCGTTGGCCCAGCCCCGCAAACAATCCGAAGTGACCATGACCTCAGTTTCTCAGGCCAAGCGATCTGCCAAACCGCGTGCCGCGCGAAAAGCGCCGGCACCGGCAAAGGCGCGCCGCGACAAGGCCAAGGCCGTGGCGCCAAAGGTCGGCTTCGTTTCGCTCGGCTGCCCCAAGGCTCTCGTGGATTCGGAACGCATCATCACCAAGCTGCGCGCCGAAGGCTATCAGGTCGCCGCCGACTATCAGGGTGCCGACGTCGTCGTCGTCAACACCTGCGGCTTTCTCGACAGCGCCAAGAAGGAAAGCCTCGACGCCATCGGCGAAGCCATCGCCTCCAATGGCCGCGTCATCGTTACCGGCTGCATGGGCGTGGAGGAAGGGCGCATTCGCGCCGCTCACCCCAGCGTACTGGCCGTCACCGGGCCGCACCAGTACGAGCAGGTCGTCTCTGCCGTGCACGACGCCGTGCCGCCGCTGCACGACCCCTACGTCGACCTTGTGCCGCCGGAGGGCCTGCGCCTCACGCCGCGACACTACGCGTATCTCAAGATTTCCGAAGGCTGCAACAACCGCTGCTCGTTCTGCATCATCCCGAGCCTGCGCGGCGATCTGGCCAGCCGTCCCGCCGCCAGCGTGATGGGCGAAGCCGAACGCCTCGTCAAAGCCGGCGTGAAAGAACTGCTCGTCATCAGCCAGGACACCTCAGCCTACGGCCTCGACATCAAGTATGCCGAAAGCAAATGGCGCGGCCAGCCGCTGAAGGCCCGCTTCCTCGACCTGTCGCGCGCCCTGGGTGAACTGGGTGCATGGGTCCGCATGCACTACGTCTACCCCTACCCGCACGTCGACGACGTCATTCCGCTGATGGCCGAAGGCAAGATCCTGCCTTACCTGGACATTCCCTTCCAGCACGCGTCGCCCGCGGTTCTGAAGGCCATGCGCCGCCCTGCCCATCAGGAAAAGACCGCCGCCCGCATCGCTCGCTGGCGCGACGTCTGCCCGGACCTCGCAATTCGCTCCACCTTCATCGTCGGCTTCCCTGGCGAGACCGAGGAAGATTTCGCCTTCCTCCTCGACTGGCTGAAGGAAGCCAAGCTCAACCGCGTCGGCTGCTTCAAGTACGAGCCGGTCGAAGGCGCCAAGGCGAACGATCTTGCAGGCCTCATCCCGGAAGAGGTGAAGGAAGAACGCTGGCACCGCTTCATGGCCGTGCAGCAGGACATCAGCCGCGATCTGCTGGCGCAGAAAGTCGGCAAGACGATCGACGTCGTCATCGACGAGGTGGACGACGAGGGCGCCATTGGCCGCTCCAAATGGGACGCCCCGGAGATCGACGGATCGGTATTCCTGAACGGCGAAACGTCGGTCAAAGCCGGCGACATCATTCCGGTTCGCGTGCTGCACGCCGACGAATACGACCTGTGGGGCGAGCGCGCCGCGACGAGCTGACGATTGCGGCGGAACAGTAATTCCGTCGCGCCTTCGCGTGAGCCAAATACCGACATAATGGCACCACCTTTGCCACCGAAGCAGATCGCTAGCGCGAACTTATTCGCGCGCTGAGCTTTGGAAATCATCTCATGCAACTTCTGCGCATAGCGGCCTCATCCGGTCTGGTCGCCCTCTCCTTCGCTGCCAGCCAAACGCCGGCCGCCATCGCGGCAGACCGGCACGCACCGTTGATCGAACTCGCACAGGCGGCGAACGAGGCCGAGGACGGCAAGCGCAAAGGCCGTGGCGAGGGCAAGGACGGAGAGCGCGGCGAGCGCCGTGGCGGAGAAGGCAGAGGCGAAGGCCGCGGAGATGGTAAGGGCGAAGGACGTGGCGGCGAAGGCCGCGAGCGTGGCGAAGGCCGTGGCGATCGCGGAGATCGCGGTGGCGCACCCAATGCCAAACCGGCGCAGCAGGTCACGCCGCCACCACCGCCGCAGCGGCAGGTCACCCCTCCGCCGGCGCCTCCGGTGCAACAGCGCCAAGCTACTCCGCCGCCCGTAGCACCCCCGGTGCAACAGCGCCAAGCGGCACCGCCGCCTCAGCAGCAAGCGGCACCGCCGCCTCAGCCACAGGTCACGCCCCAACCGCCCCGGGCAGAGCGTCCCAATAAGTTGCAGGAACTGAAAGATCGCATGCGCGAACGCGTGCAGGCCCCCAACCGGGGTGACGGCAGAAACGATGATGACCGCCGCGGGTCCGATCGGCGCGATGACCGGGACAACCGCTTCGGCCGCGATCGTGATCGCAACGACCGCGACAATCGCCGTCCGCCGGTTCAGGTTGAAGAGCGCCGCGGCCCGCCACCGGTGCAGGCCGAGCCCCGCCGGCTCGACACCTTCAAGGATCGCTTCCGCTCGCGCGTCGGCGAGGACAAGGCGTTCCAGGATCTGCGCCGCGGCCGCGACGAACGTGTACGCGAACGCCGCGAACGCACCCGCGAGGCCACGCCATTCCGCGGCATCGAGGACCTGAAATCCAAGCGCCGGGAACGCCGCGAGGGTGGAGCAGTGGTCATCGAAGAGCCGGACAAGCGCTCGATCATTCGCGAAGGCGGCCGCTCCATCATCCGTACGGACGAGAACGAGCGCCTGCGCCGCAACTTCCGCGACGTGCGCCGTGAAAAGCGCAACGGCCGCGACGTCACCATCGCCATCGGCGCCGGTGGCGTGCAGATCTTCACGGACTTCGACAACGACGGCCGCCCGCGCCGCCGCTGGCGCCGCGGTGCCGATGGCCGCGACGTCGTGCTGTTCGACAACTCGCGCTCGCGCGGCTGGGGCCGTGGCCGTCGCGGCGGACTGTTCGATGCCATCGTCGACCTCCCGCCGCCACGCCTGCGCATTCCGCGCGACGAGTATATCGTCGACTACGATCGCGCCTCCGAGGATGATCTCTACGATGCACTGTCGGCGCCACCGGTCGAAGAAATCGACGAGGGCTATTCGATCGACGAGATCCGCTCCAGCTACTCGCTGCGCGATCGCATGCGCCGCATCGACCTCGACACGATCAACTTCGCGTTCGGGTCGTGGGAAGTCGAAGAGCAGGACTACGACCGCCTGGAACGCGTCGCCCGCGCCATGCGCCGCGTGCTGCGCCGGAACGCCGACGAAATGTTCCTGATCGAAGGCCACACGGACGCCGTTGGCTCCGACGACGACAACCTGACCCTGTCGGATCGCCGGGCCGAGTCCGTCGCCCACATTCTGTCGGAGGAATTCCAGATCCCGGCGGAGAACCTGACGACCCAGGGCTACGGCGAGCAGTTCCTGAAGGTCGATACGTCGGAGCCGGAGCGTGCCAATCGGCGCGTCGCCATCCGCCGCATCACACCACTACTGGCGCGGTAGCCGGATCTTACAAACAGCGGCGCTCGCCGCCGCTGTTTGCTCGGAGAATCACAAGGCAGATCTCTGTCATATTCAGAGGCTGGGCAAGAATTTCCCAATTGCCTCAATATTGGGCAGGACAGTTTTGGTTTTCGCTCACACCTGATATAAGCGGTCGCAGCTGCTCCGGGAAATTCGGGCAGCGCACAAATGAGAAGGGGGACGTACGTATGCTCGCACCTTACCTGGGACAATACAGCTTTCTTGAGCCGGTCATTATCGCTTCGCTGGTCGTTTTTGTCGTCGACCTGATTGGCAACATCGTCTCGTTCAGCAACCGCTTCGTCAACGCGCTCGTGACCGCGATCATCTTCGGTCTCATCTTCGGCGCGCTTTCCTACTACGGCTACGGTGGCGTCTCGATGGACCTGCCGACGTCAGTACCCTCGCCCTGATCGGCGACAGTGCGAACTTGTATTTGAAGGGATCGCCGTCCATCCGGATAGCGGTCCCTTTCTTGATCTGAACTGGTCTAATCCCGGCTGCCGCCGTCGTAGCTGTTGAGTTCCGCTCGCCTACGAAAGTAATCCAACACCCAGATCCGCACCGCCGTCGAAAGTCCGCCGTCATCTCCGCGCTTGTCATCTATCTGCGCGACCAGCCCCGCCAGCGTAAGTTTTTGCTCGGCCGCCGCCTCGCGCAGCGCATCCCAGAACGGCGCCTCCAGCGATATCGACGTGCGATGTCCCTTGATCGAGAACGAGCGCTTCAGCGGCCGGCTCATGACGCATCGTCATCCTTGGGCTTCTTCGCATCCCCAGCAGCAGCCTCGCGCTCGTGCGCCTGAAGCCGCGCCGTCCGCAAGGCTTCGTTCGCCGCCTCGTCCTTACGCTCGCGCTTCGTCCGCCCGAACTTCGCGCGGTTCACCTCGGCCTGTTTCTCGCTGGCACCCCGCGCCTTCGCCTTCCGCGCCTGCCGCAAATTGACGATGTCGGCTGTCATTTCAGATCCCGGAAAACAGATAGTCGGTTGCCTTGATCAATTCAAAACTCAGGTCTTCGAGATTGCCAACTGCTCGTCCCAACTGCCGTTTGGGGACAGCTGCAAGTCTGTCGATAGCGACAACGTACTTCCGCCGTCCAACCGTCACAGTTGGAGTGAGCCTCTGCAGAGCCCGATATTCGGCTGGTTTGTAGAGCGGTGCCACAATGGTTGTCGTTAGCTCATCGAAAGACTCGTGTTGCAATACGACGACCAAGCGATCTTTGCCTGCTCCCCCGAAGCGAGATGCAGGACACACGTCAAAACGCTTCATTCCGGCAACCAGTCCGGCGTGTACCACATGCCGTCTTTTTCGAGCTGCGCATTGTTGGCTTCAATGGCCTCTCGATTGTCTTCGAGCCATTTCGCTCGCCGCTGCGTCTGCAGCTGCAGCTTGAGCGCTGTTTCAAGAACAGCCGATAGGTTCACTTCAGCCTCTTTGGCTTCAGCAACGAGATCGGCGTCAATTGAAAGGTTGACCGCCTTTTTCCGGCTGGAAACAGCTGGCATCGCGCGCTCCTATCATGCGCATTCACAATGCGCATGATAGCTCACCATCTCGCCCTTGGAAACCCTACTCCGGCCCGAGCATCTTGCGGGGGTCGACCACCTCGTCGAACTCCTTGTCGGTCACGTAGCCGCCGCCGACGGCCTCGTCCCGCAGCGTCGTGCCCTTCTTGTGTGCCGTCTTGGCGATCTTGGCGGCCGCGTCGTAGCCGATCTTCGGCGCCAGCGCCGTCACCAGCATCAGCGAGCGATCCAGCCCCGCCTTGATGTTGTCCTCGCGCGGCTCGATGCCGGCGATGCAGTTGTCCGTGAACGAGCGCGCCGCATCGCCCAGGATGCGCACCGACTGCAGGAAGTTGTAGGCCATCACCGGATTGAACACGTTGAGTTCGAAGTGACCCTGGCTGCCCGCGAACGTCAGCGCCGCGTGATTGCCGAACACGTGCGCGCACACCATCGTTAGCGCCTCGCACTGCGTCGGGTTGACCTTGCCCGGCATGATCGACGAGCCCGGCTCGTTCTCCGGCAGTGACAGCTCACCCAGGCCAGACCGCGGCCCCGAACCCAGGAAGCGGATGTCGTTGGCGATCTTGAACAGCGAGGCGGCCACTGTGTTGATCGCACCGTGGCTCATCACCATCGCATCGTGTGCCGCCAGCGCCTCGAACTTGTTCGGCGCCGTCACGAATGCGAGCCCAGTGATCGCCGCGACACGCTCGGCCACCTTCTCGGCAAAGCCCTTCGGCGCGTTGAGGCCCGTCCCCACCGCCGTGCCGCCTTGTGCCAGCTGCATCAGGTCCGGCAGCGTCTGCTCGATGCGGCGGATGCCGTTCTCGACCTGCTTGGCGTAGCCCGAGAACTCCTGGCCCAGCGTCAGCGGCGTCGCGTCCTGCGTATGCGTCCGGCCAATCTTGATGATGTGTTCCCACGCCTTGGCCTTGGCATCGAGCGCGCCGTGCAGATGCTTCAGCGCCGGCACCAGCTTGTGCTGGATCTCCTCGGCACACGCGATGTGCATCGCCGTCGGATAGGTATCGTTCGACGACTGCGCCATGTTCACGTGATCGTTGGGATGGATCGGCTTCTTCGATCCCATCTCGCCGCCCAGCATTTCGATCGCCCGGTTCGAGATCACTTCGTTGGCGTTCATGTTCGACTGCGTGCCCGACCCGGTCTGCCACACGACAAGGGGGAAATGCGCGTCGAGCTTGCCGTCGATCACTTCCTGCGCCGCCTTCACGATGGCGTCGCCAAGGCTCTTGTCGAGTTTGCCAAGCGCCATGTTGGCCTCGGCCGCTGCTCGCTTGACGATACCCAGCGCCCGGATCACGGGCTTGGGCTGTGTCTCGATGCCGATCTTGAAGTTGCCGAGCGAGCGCTGCGCCTGCGCACCCCAATATTTGTCCGCCTCGACCTCGATTGGGCCAAACGTGTCGGTCTCGGTGCGCGTCGGCGTTTTGGCGGTCATCGTCGTCCTCGTAACAGAAGTTGTGGTCGATCCGGCGTCGGGCGTAGCACGTGATGTTCACCCATTCCAGCCCGCGTCCAGTGGTGTGCTGGGCCCAATTCGGCAAGAGTTCCCGGCATGTCGCGATCATTCGCCTATTGACGCGGAGGGATACGGGTTCTAGCGGAAAGCGCCAATCAGGAACCCGGATGAACGCCACAGTCCGCGCCGCCGTCTCCCGCAACACCGTGCCGCTCATCGTGGCCACGGCGCTGTTCATGCAATCGCTGGACGCCACCGTCCTGTCGACGGCACTGCCGGAAATCGCCCGCGACTTCAACGCCAATCCCATCCACCTGAAGCTCGCCGTCACCACCTACCTGCTGGCGCTGGCCATCTTCATTCCCGCCTCCAGCTGGGTCGCCGACCGCTACGGCGCCAAGACCGTCTTTCGCTGGGCCATGGCAGTCTTCGCCCTCGGCTCCATCTGCTGTGCCCTGTCGAACGGATTGATGGAACTCGTCGCCGCGCGTGCCCTGCAGGGCATGGGCGGGGCCATGATGGTACCCGTCGGCCGCATCGTCGTGCTGCGCGCCATTCCCAAGCACGAACTGGTCGGCGCTCTCGCCTGGCTTACGATGCCCGCCCTGATCGGCCCGGTCATGGGCCCCCCGCTCGGCGGCTTCCTCACGACGTATTTCGATTGGCGGTATATCTTCTGGATCAACATTCCGATCGCCGTGCTCGGCATCTGGTTGATCACGCGCTTCATTCCCGAAAGCGAACCGCAGGAAGCCGGCGCGTTCGACACGACGGGGTTCCTGTTGCTCGGCCCCGGCCTGGCCGCGTTTCTCACGGGGGCGACGATCGCCGGCCTCGGCCTGCTGGATCCGATCACCAACATCCTCGTCATGGGCATCGGCGCGCTTCTGGTGACGCTCTACGTGCGCCATGCGCTGCGCAGCGCCACCCCGATCATCGACCTCCGCCTCCTCTCCATCCCCACCTTCCGTGCCAGCGTCACAGGAGGGCTGATGTTCCGCATCGGCATCGGCGCGTTTCCATTCCTGCTGCCGCTGCTGTTCCAGCTCGGCTTCGGCATGACGCCGTTCCAGTCCGGCTGCCTGACGCTCGCCAGCGGCGCCGGCGCGCTTCTGATGAAGCTGATGGCCCCTGCCATCCTGCGCCAGTTCGGCTACCGGCCTGTGCTGGTGTTCAACGCGCTTCTGGCGTCCGTCTTCATCGCCATGCCGAGCTTGTTTTCCTCCGCAACCCCGTGGCTCGTCATCATGGGCTCGCTGCTCATCGGCGGCTTCCTGCGTTCGCTGGAATTCACCTCGATCAACTCGATCGCCTACGCCGACATCGGCCCCGACAAGCTGAGCCGCGCCGCCGGCTTCGTCGCCGTGCTGCAGGAACTGTCCGGCACGATCGGCGTCGCCGTTGCCGCGCTTGGCCTTGAACTGCTGCAGCACTGGGACGGCCGCGAGGCCATCGACGCCTCGCATTTCCCTCCGGTGTTCGCCGGCATCGCGCTGCTTTCGGCCCTCTCCGCGCTGATCTTCATGCGCCTGCCCAAAGACGCCGGCCGCGAAATGCTGACCAAGGAGCTGGTGAAAACACCTGCCGAGCCAGTGGTGTGACACCGGGCATTTTCCTGCATCCAGCCCTGCGCAATTAACCAGCGCAGCACGATCCCAAACTGACGCAGAATTTTGGCCCCAAAATTGGATCGTACTCGCACTCGTCCAGCGTTCCGGGTGCCCGCGTATGATAAAGCTTCTGAAGCGTACTGTTTTGGCTTTGGCCGTTACCGCAGCAGCGTTCACCAATTCTCCGCGTGCAAACGCGGCCCGCGACTTGGTCGCTCAAGCCGGCAGTGGCATCGAAATCGTCGTTATCGAAGTCAACGGCTGCAAATACTGCCCGCTGTTCCGGCAGTCCGTCGTGCCGGCCTACGAGGCCACGCCGCGGGCGCGCGACGTGCCGATCCGTTTCATCGACATCAACGCCGAGGGTGCGGACCGCCTCAAGTTGAAGGCGCCCATCGCCACTGTCCCCACATCCGTGATCATGCGCAACCACGTCGAGGTTGGACGCATCGAAGGCTTCGTCGGCGCTGAAGACTTCGCGAGGTTGATTTCGTCCCTGCTGGCGGCGCAATAGTCCAACCGTTCTGGCGTTGTTTTCGCCGGCCAGTTGGGCTTTGATGCCGTCTCAGCCACGTCGCGCTGAGGGGAAAGCCATGGATCGCCGCGATTTCATCAAAAGCACTGGTGTTGCAGCCGCAGCGATCGCCACCGGCACCACCGCCGTCGCTCAACCGGCAATCGCACACTCTCCTGCCGCGCCGGCCATCCATGCCACCCCCGCCGTCCGCGAGCTGCGCGTTGCATCGGCGTGGCCGCAAACCGGGCGCGGCTTCGATGACAGCGCCCACCGCCTCGCGCAGGCAATCTCCACCCTCAGCGGCGGCCGGTATCGCCTAAAGCTTTACCCGAGCCAGGACGGCCTTGGCGCCCTGACAGCCGGTGAGGCCGATCTCTATCACGGCTCCGGCCACGACTTTCTCGCCCTCGACCGCGCCTTTGCGTTCTTCGCCGGCCTGCCCGGCCAAGCAGCCATTCGGCCAACGTATCTCAACGCCTGGCTGATGGCCGCAGGCGGTCAGTCGCTGTGGGATGATCTTTCCGCCCAGCACGGCTTCAAGCCCTTCTTCGCCGGCCACTCCGGCGCACGGGCCAAGCTCTGGTCACGCACCTCCATTGCCAGCCTTGCAGACCTGCAGGGCCGCCGCATCGCCGCAATCGGCCTTAGCGCTGACGTCGTGCGAGAACTGGGCGCTGAGCCGGTGACATTGCACCCAGCGGATCTGGCTGCCGCCCTCGCCGACGGCCGCGTCGACGCGGTGGAGTGGGGCGGCACGATCGCGGCTTTCGGCTGCGACCTGCATCGACAGGCTCGTCATTGCCTGCGCCCGGGCCTGTCGCGCAGCGGCTTCACGGCCGTGCTGGCCGTGCGCTTGCCAATCTGGTCGAGCATGTCTGAGACAGACCAGGCTATCTTTGCAGCCGCCGCATCTCAGGAATTGAACACGTAGTCGCCGAAAGCCTCGCTGCCTCCGCCACGCTGCGAACGGCCATGTCCGAGCGAGACGGCATCATCTTCGGCGCGATGCCACCTGACGTCATGGCCGCAGCAAGCCATGCCGCCGCACGCGCTGTTGCAGCGGTCGCGATCCGCATCGCCACAAGCCGCACGCATTCACGCCAGTTATACCGCTTTCCGCTCGGCACTTCCCACGCCGCGGCGCAAGCGTCCCGATGCCCGTTGCCTAGAGTGCTTCCGGAATGTGCAGCGGTTCCGAGATGAAGCACGACAAACAGGCGCGCTATCCTCTAGTGGCCATAACGAAGAAGCTGTTATTCCGCTCTAATTCCGCTTGAATCGCGGCTAAACTCGCCCCGCCCGCAGACGCAACTGCGCGCTGAAATGGGAGGCTTGAGTCCGATGAGCACCGATTATTCTGCAGACGTGAAACGCTATGCAGCCGCAGCTGACGACAGCGCCATTGCAGGCATCGTCAAGCACCTGGGCATCGCGCTCAAAAGCGCTGACGCATCTCTCGTGTCCTGCTCCAGCAAGGATGAGTTGGCGCGCGTGCGCGACAGCTGGCTCAAGAAGAAGTTGAAGCTGACCCAGGACGATGCCGAACTGGACAAGGGCATCAAGGCCGTCTGCGAAAAGATGAAGGCCGATCACAACAAGCAGCGCGTGACGTTCTACTATTTGCTTGCAGAACATTACGGCAAGGTCTCCGCCCTCGCGTGAGCGGATATCGCGCTTGGCACACGTCTAACCGGCGAGCTGTCCTGCGTCGTGGTCTACGCCGCGCAGCAGAACGCGTAGGCGGCATCAGAAGCTGGGACAGCACGTCTTCGACATCCTCGACGATGTACGGCTTCCTGAGCAGCGGCACGTGCCGCAAGCGCGGCGCAATATCCTTCGCGCCAAAGCCCGTTGCCAGCACGATGGGAACGCCCCTGGTGATCAGCACGTCGGCAACGGCGTCGACGGGTTTGTCGTGCAGCCAATAATCCAGAAAGGCGACATCCGCCCGTGCCTGGTGGACAAGAGACATCGCGGCATTCGCCTCGGATGCACTCCCGACGATTTCACAGCCCATGTCCACCAGGATATCCTGCAGCGCCAGGCTGACCAGGCCGTCGTCCTCGGCCACAAGCACCCTTAATCCACTGAAAGGCTCATTGGCCTGGAGGCGTTCAATCGCGACACCATTGATCTGCTCCATGGGAGCCCTGTCCTTTCGTTCGGACGGCGTGACCCAGCCCATGTCGGATTTAACGCTTTCCCGTTTTCCTTCCTACGGTTGCTTCCGCAATCTACCTGTTATGCAGCCACCCGCCGAATTGGCGCAGGGAACTAATATTACGCCTTCTGACGTTACGAGACCCAGCATTGAGTATTGTTAGTCTGTTTTCGGGGAGGAGCCGATGCAGAGAAATCGCGATGAACGTCTCCAAATCATGCTGTCGCCTGAAGAGCTTAGCGCTCTCGACGACTTTCGCTACCAGTACCGCCTGCCCAGCCGGGCCGCCGCCGTGCGCGAATTGCTGAAGCGCGGTCTCGCCGCCGAGCAGACTGGTCCCGTGGATCATGGCTCGCATTCCAAGGATTTCGGCGTGCTCGAAACTGGTGTGGGCAGCTCCTTCTCGGACAAGACCGAATAGTCCTTTCGCCCTCAACTTTTCATTACTGACTTCAGTCACCTAACCTGCAGTTCATTTGCAGGCCGAAACGAAGCATGCGACCCTGTCGGACGAGTCGCGCGATCTATCGCGCGCCACGGCCGAGGTTGATGCAGATGGCGAAACGCCAGGCGAGCCTTAGCGACAAATTCGATCTTGCCGAGACGCGACAGCTTCTCACCGGCACACAAGCGGTCGTGCGTCTGATGCTGATGCAGAAGGCCCGCGATGAAGCAGCCGGCCTGAACACAGCGGGATACGTCACCGGCTATCGCGGGTCGCCTATCGCCTCGCTCGAGGCTGCCTTCCAGCGGGAAGCCGAACGTCTCACCTCACGCAGCATTCGCTTCCAGCCTGGGCTCAACGAGGATCTGGCTGCCACAGCGGTCTGGGGCACTCAGCAGGCCGAACTGCGCGGCGAAGGCAAGTACGACGGCGTCTTCGCCATCTGGTACGGCAAAGGCCCCGGCGTCGACCGCTCCGGCGACGCATTTCGCCACGCCAATCACGCCGGCACGTCCCGGCACGGTGGCGTTCTGGCCCTGATGGGCGACGACCACACCTGCGAAAGCTCCACCAGCGCGCATCAGTCCGAGTTCGCCTTCGTCGACGCGATGATGCCGGTCCTCAACCCTGCCGGTGTCCAGGAAATTCTCGACTACGGCATCATCGGTCTAGCGCTGTCGCGCTACGCCGGCGTCTGGGTCGGTCTCAAATGCGTGAAGGACAACATCGAGAGCACTGCGACAGTGGATGGCCGCCTGGACCGCGTCGCTATCAATCTGCCGGCCGCCACGGACTTCCAGATGCCCGCCGGCGGCCTCAACATTCGTCGCGGCGACACCGCTCTGGCCAAAGAAGCCCGCCTGCACGATTACAAGCGCCCCGCCATCCTTGCTTTCTCTCGCGCCAACGCCTTGGACCGCATCGAGCTGAGCGGCGGCGCAAATCCCAAGATCGGCATCATCACCACCGGCAAGAGCTACCTCGACACGCGCCAGGCGCTCGACGAACTCGGCATCGACGAGGTGCGTGCAGCCGCCCTCGGACTGCGCCTGATGAAGGTCGCCATGTCCTGGCCACTCGAACCGCGCGGCATCGAGCGCTTTGCCAAAGGTCTCGATCTGATCCTCGTCATCGAGGAAAAGCGCGCGCTCATCGAGACGCAGGTCAAGGAACAGCTGTACGATACGCCCGATCGCCCGGCCGTGCTGGGCAAGAAGGACGAGGCCGGCCGATGGCTCTTCCCCGCCAAGGGCGCGCTCGATCCGCTCGACATCGCCGTGACGATCGGCGACCGCATCCTCGCAGCTTCGCCTGATCCCGCACTCGCCCAGCGTGTCGCAGAATTGAAGTCGCTTATCGCCGCGCGCCCCGCCGGCGCCGACGCCTTCCCACGCACGCCGCACTTCTGCGCCGGCTGCCCGCACAATACCTCGACCATCGTGCCGGAAGGCTCCCACGCCTACGCCGGCATCGGCTGCCACTACATGGCGCTGTGGATGGACCGCGAGACCGAGGGCTTCACCCAGATGGGCGGCGAGGGCGCCAACTGGATCGGCGAAGCGCCGTTCTCGACACGCGGCCACGTGTTCCAGAACCTCGGCGACGGCACGTATATTCACTCCGGCTCGCTCGCCATCCGCGCCGCAGTCGCCTCCGGCGCAACGATGACGTTCAAGATCCTTTACAACGACGCAGTCGCGATGACGGGTGGCCAAAAGCTCGACGGCGGCATCACCGTGCCGCAGATGGCAGCGCAAGTCCTGGCCGAAGGCATCTCCCGCCTCGACATCGTCACCGATGAGCCGGGCAAATACGGCTCAGGCGCTTTCGCGCCTGGCGTGCACGTCCACCACCGCCGTGACCTTGCCTTCGTACAGCGCACGCTGGCGAACACACCCGGCGTGTCGGCCCTGATTTACGACCAGACGTGCGCCGCGGAGAAACGGCGGCGCCGCAAGCGCGGCACGATGCCCAACCCCGACATCCGCGTCGTCATCAATGCGGCCGTCTGCGAGGGATGCGGCGATTGCGGCGTCAAATCGAACTGCATCGCCATTCAGCCGCTCGAAACCGATCTCGGCCGCAAGCGCACGATCGACCAATCGGCCTGCAACAAGGACCTGTCGTGCCAGGACGGCTTCTGCCCGAGCTTTGTCACCCTGCACGGCGCCAAGGTCCGCCGGCCGGACACGGTTCAGCTCGCAGCCGACCGCAGCCCGGAAGACACATTCGCCCGCCTTCCGGCACCGGAGCTTCCCGATCTCCGCAAACCCTACGCCATTCTCGTAACCGGCGTAGGCGGCACCGGCGTCGTCACGATCTCCGCCGTCCTTGCGCAAGCTGCCCACGTCGCCGGCCGTGGCTTCGGCTCCATCGACGTCACCGGCCTGGCGCAGAAGGGCGGCGCCGTCGCCTGCCACATGCGTATTGCCGAGCGGCCGGAAGACATCCACGCCATCCGTGTCGGCACGGCACACGCCGACCTGGTGCTTGGCGGCGATCTGGTGGTGACGGCGGGCAACAAAATTCTCGATGCGCTCCGGCCCGGCCACACCGCCGTGGTGTATTCGACGTACGAATTGATGACGGGTCCGTTCGCGCGCGATCCCTCGCTCCAAGTGCCTGGCGCAGCGCTGCGCGACGCCATCGAAAGGCGTGCGGCCGGCGCCCCGCTGGCCGCGATCGACGCGCACGAAATGGCCATGTCCCTCTTCGGCGACAGCATCTACGCCAACATGATGCTGCTCGGTTATGCCCATCAGGCTGGGCACGTTCCGATGCCCGCAGATGCCATCGAGCAAGCCATAGGTCTCAACGGCGTCGACATTGCACGCAACCTCGCGGCTTTCCGCTTTGGACGCCTCGCCAAGGGCGATCCTGCCGCCTTCCAGCGCCTGCTTCCCGCAAACGTCGACACTGCCTCCGCGCAGCCACTGCAGACGTGGGACGCAATCGCAGCCCGCAGGTCCGTGTTTCTCGAAGGCTACCAGGACCAGGCCCTGGCCTCGCAGTACCTCGCTCGCGTCTCCGCCATCGCAGCACTCGAAGGCGCGCGCGTACCCGGACAGACCGCATTGTCCGAAACCGTCGCCGCCGCATACTTCAAACTTCTGGCCTACAAGGACGAGTACGAGGTCGCGCGTCTGTTCACCAACGGCACTTTCGCAGAACAGCTGGATCGCGAGTTCACCGGAACGCGCCGCGTTGAATTCCACATGGCGCCGCCCCTCTTCGCCCGCCGCGACAAGGTCACGGGCCACCCGCGCAAGATGAAATTCGGCCCCTGGCTGCTGCCGCTCCTGCGTATTCTCGCCAAGGGCCGCCGGCTGCGCGGAACGCCGTTCGATCCATTCGGCTACACGAGCCGAGCGCCGCCGCGAGCGCCGTCTCATCGAAGACTACGAGCGGCTGCTCGACAGCCTGCCCGGCACCCTGTCGCCGCAGACCCACGCCACCTGCGTGGAGCTTGCCGCGCTGCCTTTGCAGATCGCCGGCTACGGTCATGTAAAGGCCACGAGCATCGAGCGCGCGGAGGCCAAGCGCCAAAAACTTGCCGCTCAACTGGCCGACGCCCCGGTGCGGCAAGCCGCAGAGTGACGAATTATCGTTAAGATCTGCCGCACTTTCAATGGCTTCGCCGCGCGCCGCTCCACGCAAAGATCGTTGAGCACAGTCCGAAACCGGACTAGTGTTGTGGCGTAGTGCTGTCTTCCCAGGCGTTTGGCTCGCCGGAATGACACGTAAATGCAGGGGACGAGCACGCCATGAACGCAACCTCTCTCGAAGAATTGCGGGCGCAGGCGGGGATGCCATCGCAGTCGCAGGCTGAAACAGCCATCTCGCCGCCAGCACACCCCAGCGACGAAAAGATGGAGCAGATCCGCCAGCTGCTGTTCGGCGACAAGCTGGAAGCGAACGCCGAGCGCGTCGCCACGCTCGAAACCCGCCAGAGGGAATTCGAGCAGACGGTGCTGCAGCGGCTCGACGTCATATCGCAGCGTCTCGATGCCCTGTCGCGCGATGTGCTGGCCGACCGCCGTGCAGCCTTCGACGAGCTGTCGCGCGCCATGCACGATCTCGGCAATCGCGTCCGCGGCATCTAGCGGTACGGGGGTTATGCCGGCATGTCGCAATCTGTCGACCGCCTGAAGGAACTGCTGTTCGACACGGAGGCTCGTGCGCTCTCCGACGTTCAGCAGCGTCTTACGAAATCCGAATCCGATCTGCTGTCGCACCGCCGCGAATTCGCCGACCGGCTCGACCAGGTCTTTGCACGAGCCGGAACCGAAGAACGCTTTCGCGTAGCTGTCGCCTCGGTGCTCGACCGCGCTCTGCGCCATGCCGAGACCGAGCGCCACGCCGAACTTTCAGCCGCCGTCGCCCCCCTGATCGTGCGCACTATCCGGACCGAGATCACGAACAGCCGCGACGAACTTGTCGACGCGCTGTATCCCATCACGGGACGCATGGTGAAGGCCTACGTCGCCAGCGCGATCGCCGATCTCGCCGCGCAGATCAACCGCAAGGTCGAGGGCAATCCGGTCATGCTGCGCTTGCGCAGCCTGATGTCCGGCAGGTCGGTCGCAGAGCTCGCGCTAGCGGACTCGAATACCGTGAAGGTTGAAGAGATTTACCTCATCCGCCGCGGCACCGGCGAACTCGTCGGACGCTGGCCGCAGGCCGAAGAGCACAACCGCAGCCAGGCCATGAGTGGCGTGCTCGCCGCGATCAACGAATTTGCCAGTGATGCGTTCGGCAATGACGGCTCGTCCCTGCGCCAGATCGACATGGGCGACGCCTGCGTCTACCTGCGGGCCTCTCCGCTCTATCTGCTTGCGGCCCGCTGCACCGGCGCAGCGCCCGCAAACGCGGAACGCCTGCTGGACGACGCGCTGCTGTCTACGATCGAGCGCTGCCAGACATTAACCACCAGCGCGCCGGCCGCAGGCGAGCAGCGGCCACCTGCGTATCAGAGCCAACTGAGCCGGCTATCGGACCAGCTCTCGCTTGGCTTCAGTGGTATATCGGCCAGCGAACGCCGGTCGTCCGTATCACCTGCGCTCGTCTTGCTGGGATTGATCGCACTGGCCCTCACCGCCACCAGCACCTGGATCATGCTGGACCGCTACTTCGTAAGCCGCGCGCAAGACGTCGTACAGGAAGCCATCGCCGCCACCCCGGGCACCAAGGGATACCTCGTCAACATCGACGTCAGCAATTTCGGCCGCCGCGTTTCGCTGACCGGCCTGATGCAGGACGAAGCCGTGAAATCAGCGCTGCTGCAGCGCTTGCATCAGGATCTGCCCGGCACTGAAATCAACGACCATCTGACGCCACTTCCCGGCGTCCATGGCGAAATCGGATCTGCGATCGAACGCGCATCTGTACGCGCGTCGTTGCAGAGAGCCGCGCTCCGCCTTGACCAAGCCACCACCGACCTGCCGCGTATGGCAGCCGGCGCCAATGACCCGGCCCATCGCGAACTGATCAACCGCACTGCATCGCTTGCCACCAAATCCGCACGCAACCTGCGCGACGAAGCAAGCGCGCTCTACATGCTGCCCGGCGATCAGTCGAAACTCGGCGACCAGCTCCGGCAAGCGGCCGCAGCGATCGGCGCCATCGCCGAACGCAAGAGCCCGCCGGCCGCAATTGAAGCAGCCGCTCAATCTGAAACGGCGCCGGAAAGCGCAAGACGTCTCGAACTCGCGGCAGATCAGCTAGCGACGATTGTCGCAGCGGCCTTGCAGGCAGATGCCATCCGCCGCAACCTTCCACCACCCGCACCGCAAGTCGTTCGCGCGCCCGACATCACGGCATTCGAACGCCTCTCTGTCTTCGTGCGGACGCATGCGGTGTTCTTCGGTGACGACCTGAACTACCGCCAAGACGAGCAGGCCGCCAAAACCTTGGACGATCTTGCCGCATTGATGCGCGAGACGGACGCCCTGGTGCGCATCGTCGGCTACACGGACGCCAAGGGTAGCGCCGATCGCAACACGGCGCTCAGCGAGAACCGCGCGCGCAAGATCTTCGACGCGCTGACCACGCGCGGCATAGCTCCGGGCAGGCTCGTTGCTGTCGGCCGCTTCGACGCCAACCAGATTGCATCTGCCATCGGCGAGACGAGCCCGAACCGCCGCGTCGAGTTCGAACTCGGCTTCGACGGCGAAAGCAGCCAATGAGCACGCCCGCCTACAAAGTGATGCTGCTTGGCCAGATCGGCGTCGGCAAAAGCTCTATCGTCCAGCGTCTGGTGTTCGACCGGTTCGAGACGTCCTACAAGCCTACGATCGGCGTCGACGTCTATCGCTACGAAGCGGAAGCCGACGATCGCCCTGTTCCCATGATCGTGTGGGACAGCGACGGCAACCTGGGAGACGCGATGTTCCGCCACGTCTACCTCAAGGAGGCGTCAGCCGCCCTGATCGTCGGCGACATCACGCGGCAGGACACGATCGGCTCCATGCCTGCTATCGCCGCAGCATTCCGCTCGCGTCTGCCGGGCCGTAGCGTCTCATTCCTCGTCAACAAGACCGACCTTTGGGATGGTCATGCCACGCTTGATTCCGAGTTGACCCGCGACGGCGAACTCGTGTTTCGCACCAGCGCGCTGACCGGCGACAACGTCAAGCGCGCCTTTGCCGAAACGGCCAAGGCCATCATCCGGCGCACAGCATGACGCCAGCCTTGACGCGAGTGCGGGATGCGCCACTCGTCAGCGCCAGCAGGTTGCTCGCCGCGCGCGGCTTCTACGGCATCATCTGGGTGAACGGCGAACTCACCGTCTCCGCGCGATACGGCGGCCTGGTGGGCTTCGTCACCGTCGATGCACCCTTGACCCAGAGCGTTCTTCCGTTCGCGGGCCTCGAAAACGATCTCGTTGCCCTGGTGAACAACCCCAGTTCGGTCCTCGACGTGCCGTCCGTTACGATTTTCACGAAACACGAGCGTACGCCGCGTCTGAATTTGACAGCTGTCTGGTCGCAAGCCGAACAGAGCATCCTTGTGCTCGTTTCCCGTGCCGTGCTGAGCACCGACCTCGAAGTCGAACTCAATCGCCAGATCCGCGCACGCCTCATGGCCGAGGCCGATGTCGTGGCCAAGTCGGTTGAACTTCAACGGGCCAACGGCGACCTGCAGCAGTTCGCTTCGGTCATCTCTCACGACTTGAAGGCACCCATGCGCGAGTTGCGCTTTCTTGCCGACGATGCCGACACCCTTTTGGCAGCCGGCGAGATCGACACGGCGCGGCAGACGCTGCTGGCGATGCGGCAACAATCGCACCGGATGTCAGACATGATGACGTCGCTTCTCGGCTACGTCACCGCGGCGCAGAAGTCCGAAGCGCTTGAAGCCATCGACACCGGCGAGCTGGTGGCAACGATCGTCGAGAGCCTGCCGCGGCCCACAGGCTTGACCATTCAAGTCGCAGGCATCTGGCCACGGCTGACCACGCTCGCCGCACTTCTCGACCTCGTCTTGCGCAACCTGATCGACAATGCCATTTCCCATCATGACAAGGACAGCGGCACGATCTCCATCGCGATCGTCGAAGACGGCGAGGTATTGGCCATCAGCGTCACCGACGACGGACCGGGAATACCGCCAGAGCATCAGGCCGCGATCTTCTTGCCGTTCAGAACTCTGGCCGCAGCGGGCTCGAACCCCGTCAGCAGCGGTATGGGCCTGGCAATTGTATCGCGAGCGCTGTCGACGGTAGGCGGCAGCATTAACGTTGTGTCCGATGCCCCCAAGACACGTGGTACAACCTTTCGTATATGCTGGCCAAAGATGATCTCGACAATGATGAAAAACCGGTCGACATGACCCTCGGCCGGGTGACAAGCTGTCCCCGCAGATGGAAGTGGATTTTTAATAATGGCCGCATCGATCGAGACTGGTGGCGATTTTCTTGAGCGGAAGAGCAGCGTAAACAAGCAGCGCACCGCATTGCCGGAACTCCGCGACGTGCTTGTTGTCGACGACAACGACATTGATGCCAAAAGACTGACCGCAACGTTGCGCGTCATCCTCGGCTATGAAATCCATGTACGCCGCGCCGCCACAGTTGCGACCGCGCTTGATTGCGTCATCGAGCGCAAGCCGGACCTGATATTCCTGGATGACGTTCTGAAGCCCAGCGACAGCGCCACCGAAACCATTCCGTTTCTGCGTCACGCCAATTACACCGGCCCGATCATCGTCGTGAGCGGCGAAGTCACGCGAACGCGCCATGTAGAACTGCGGGCCAGCGGCGCAACCGAAATCATCCACAAGGATGACGTCGACAGCGTGCGGCTTACCGAGGCGATGGTTCAGGTCTTCAGCAGCCGCTAGAACCGTCGTACGCGCGGCCAGCGCCCGATACGCCGCAGAAAGCTTCCGGCAATGACAAACCGCTCAATGTCTTCGCGCTGGTACCACCCGGTCTCGATCGCGCGGGCGTTCATTGCCAGACCCAAGCTGCTCGTCGCCATCGGCATCGGCCTGATCCTTTATGCTGTCCTGCCGCAAACCCTGCCGGGATCAGCGCGCACGACACTGGCCTGGGACGCCGGCGCCATTGCCTACCTGGCCGCCGCATTCTGGATCATGGCCGGAGAGGGCCCCGCTGAAATCCGCAAGCGAGCCGCCAGCCACGACGAAAGCGCGCTTATCATTCCGATCATCGTCGCCGCGGCCATTGCCGCGTGCTTTCTGGCCGTTGCCGGCGTTCTGTCCGAGGCCAAGACGGCAACACCCGACAGCAAACCGCTTTATCTTCTTCTGGCCGCAGGCACGATCGTGCTGTCGTGGTTCGTGATGCAAACGGTGTTCACGATCCACTACGCCCACGAATTTTATGCGCCGCGCGCGGGCAGTGAAAAGCCTGAAGGCTGCCTGGGTTTCGCCGGCGAGGAGAAACCCGACTATTGGGACTTCCTCTATTTCTCGTCCACGATAGGTGCGACCTCACAGACGTCGGATACGGAAGTCAGCACCTCGAAGATGCGCCGGCTGGTCACCACGCATTCCATAATCTCATTCTTTTTCAACACGATCGTCCTTGCGCTCATGATTAACATCGCAGCGGGACTGATCTGAAATTCACCTAGTTTTCCACAGGGCGCCCGCCTCGGGTTGGCAGGGGGTCACCTTCCTGCCTATATTTCCGTTCAACGGATTGCTGCTATGCAGCAAATTTCACGAATTTCATTTTAGGAGGGGATGCTCATGATGGCCATGCGAGCTGTCATCGTTGGAACCGTGCTTTCTGCGAGCCCGCTGGCGTTCGCCGAAGAGTTTCAGCTACCGAAGGAAGTCACGCCCGCCATGCGCGCCGCGTGCGAGACCGACGTGCGCCGTTTGTGCATCGGGCAAAACCCGACTGTCGCCAAGGTCAAGGCCTGCGTCTATTCCAAGTTTTTCCGCCTGGGCCGCAAATGCCAGGTGGAACTCGCCGCAGCCGGCCTCAGCCGCTGACGCGCTAAATCGCTCGATCAAGAAACGCCGCGCGTCCCTTGGACGGCGGCGTTCTGATTTTCAGGAAGCGATCGAAAGAATGGCAACGGCCGCTTAAGCGGCCTTTGCCGTTTCCGGCCGGCCGATCGAGGCAACGTATTCCATCGCCGCGGCCACACCGCCCTTGCGATGCGGAATGCCGGCCAGTTCAAGGCCCATCTCGACACCCGTCAACGCACCGAGCAGCGTCAGCTCGTTCGTGTAGCCGAGGTGGCCGATGCGAAACGCCTTGCCCGCGAGCTTATTCAAGCCAGAACCCAGCGCCATGTTGAAGCGCTCCAGCACCAGCGTGCGGAACGCATCCGAGTTGTGACCCTCGGGCATGGCGATCGTCGTCACGGCCGGCGAATAGTATTTCGGGTCGCGGCACCAGACTTCCAGACCCCAAGCCTGAACAGCGCGGCGCGTCGTCTCCGCCAGCCGCTCGTGCCGGGCGAAAACGTTCTCCAAGCCTTCTTCGTTCAGCATCTCGATGGCTTCGTCGAGGCCGTACAGCAGGCCGGTGGCCGGCGTGTAGGGGAAGAAACCGTTGGCGTTGTTCGTCAGCATGTCGTCCCACGCGAAGTAGGACCGCGCGAGCTTTGCCGTCTTCGAGGCTTCGAGAGCCTTCGGGCTGATCGCCAGCAGCGACAGCCCCGGCGGCAGCATCAAGCCCTTCTGCGAACCGGCGATCGTGCAGTCGATGCGCCATTCGTCGTGCCGCAGATCCATCACACCGAGCGACGAAATCGTGTCGACCATCAGCAGCGCCGGGTGCTTCACGGCATCCATCGCCTGCCGGATCTCGTCGATCCATGACCGGCAGCCCGTCGACGTTTCGTTATGCACGACGCAGACCGCCTTGATCGCATGCGTCTTATCCTGGCGCAGGCGCGCTTCGATAACGCTCGCCTCGGCGCCGACACGCCAGTCGGTGGCGAGAAATTCGGTCTTGAGACCCAGGCGATCAGCCATCTGCTTCCACAGCAGGCCGAACTGGCCGGTCTCGACCATCAGCACCTGGTCGCCGGGCGACAGCGTGTTGGTCAGCGCAGATTCCCAGGCGCCCGTTCCCGACGAAGGGAACAACAGCACAGGGTTCTCGGTCTTGAAGATGGTTTTCACGTTGGTCAGCACGCGCTTGGCAAGCTTCTGGAACGAAGGGCCGCGGTGGTCCAGGATCTGTTCCGACATCGCATTCATGATGCGGTCGGGCACGGGCGTCGGGCCCGGGATCTGCAGGAAGTGGCGGCCAGCACGTGTCGTCGAGTTCGGCATAACAATCCCCGTTGAAGCACTGGCGGTACGGCCGCGCTTGCCCGGAACGAAAAACTCGTTCCGGATAGGCAAACGTTGGCCCAAGGTTTGAAATGCCCGCCAAAGAGGCAGGCAGCTATGATTTGAAAGGCCTCCCCCGTCAAGCCCGAACAAAGGTTGAAAAGCCCTCCAAACTGTTGAATTTGCGCCTCTGCGGCACAGGCGCGGCGACAGACCACGCCAGCGGCGCCACGAGGAGACGCCATGAACGATAGCAACGGGCCGGCCACGATGAGCGCCACCGCAGCCGCAGAAGCCATCCGCGAGCGCAAGTTGACCTCGCGTGAACTCGTAAGCGCCTGTCTGCAGCGGATTTCCGAGCGCGACGAAGTCGCCGCCTGGGCCCACCTGGACCCATCATACGCGCTCCAGCAAGCCGGCGCCGCAGACGCCGCCGTCGCCAGAGGCGAGCCGCTCGGCGCACTGCACGGCGTACCCGTCGGCGTAAAGGACATCATCGATACATCGGACTTTCCAACCGAGAACGGCACGCCGGCCTTCGCCGGCCGCCGCCCGCAGACGGACGCAGCAGTCGTGACCGCACTTCGGGCAGCCGGCGCCGTCATCTTGGGCAAGACCGTCACAACGGAACTGGCGTTCTTCGGCCCTGGCAAGACGCGCAACCCTCACGATCGCGAACGCACGCCTGGCGGCTCGTCGTCCGGCTCCGCCGCAGCCGTTGCCGACGCGCAGGTTCCGCTGGCGCTCGGCACCCAGACGGCCGGTTCGATCCTGCGGCCGGCGTCCTACTGTGGCTGCATAGGCTTCAAGCCGACGTTCGGCATCGTCCCGCGCGAAGGGGTGCTGGCGCAATCTGCACCGCTCGACACCATCGGCGGATACGCTCGCTCGATCGATGACCTCGCGCTGCTGATCGATGTCTTGTCCGGCGACACGCGCCAACCGCTATCGAAAGCCGCGGCCGGAGCCGTTGCCGAGAGCAAACCCCCGCGCCTTGCGTTCGTGCGCACTGCGTCCTGGCCGATAGGCGAGCCGGAGACGCTCGCAGCCGTCAGCGCATATGCGGCAAGCGTGCAGGCCACCGAAATCGAACTCCCCGAAAGCTTCACGCGCGGCATCAAGGACCAGCAGGCCGTGCAGTTCCGTGACATCGCCCGCAACTACGGCCCGATCCTGGATGCCAACCCGGACGTGATGAGTGCCAAGCTCGCCGAAGTCATCGCCCTCGGCCGCGCCGTCACCGACGCCCAGTACGACGAGAGCCTGGCAAGACGCGAGCCGCTGTATGAAGAGTTTTGCGCCCTTTTCCGCGACTTCGACGCCGTGCTGACACCGGCCGCCCCAGGCATTGCCCCCGTGGGATTGGGCGCAACCGGAAGCCCCGCCTTCAACGCGCTCTGGACCTATCTCGGCGTTCCCGCCATCAGCCTGCCGCTGCTCGCAGTCGACAGCCTACCGCTGGGCGTACAAGCGGTAACCCTGCGCAATGGCGATGCCGGCCTGCTGACCGCCGCCGCCAAATTGATGCAACGGCCGGCCTGACATGGCGGCCGCCAAATAAGAAAGCCGGAGACCACCCCCGTGGTCTCCGGCTTTTCCCCCTTCGGCCATGACGCTTGCGCGCCGGCCGCTTCCCCCGAAGTTCGTCAGCGCTTCTTCGATCAGAAGCGCAATATTAGGGCCTACGCGCCAGCTGTCTCTTTGGTGGAGTCCGCTGCGGCGATCGCCGGCAGACGCTCGACGATCTCGCGATCGCGGCGGCGTGCCTGCGGCGGCTGGAAAGCGCGGCGCGCGTGGAATTCGCAGTACGGCAGGCCCGGAACCTTGTTCTTGCCGCAGAAGTGGAACTCGGCGAGTTGCGGATCACCGATCGGCCAGCGGCACGAGCACTCGCCCAACGTCTGGATCGTCTTGCGTTCGGCCATCGGGATATCAAGCTCTTCGGCCGAAGGAATGAACGGCTCGATTTCCGGGCTGTAGAGCGCGCGAACCGCCGGATTGCCGGACTGCGCAAAGCCCCTCTTGTTGGCGTTGTTGTTGACGGGGCGCTTCTGCAGCGCGTTGGTGCCGCCAGGGACGACAGCGCGATTGCGCGGCCGGATCATCTTCATGCGCGATGTCGTGGCGCGGCCTGACAGGCCGAGGCGATGCACCTTGCCAATAACGGCATTGCGCGTGACGCCACCGAGACGCCCGGCGATCTGGCTCGCGCTCAGGCCTTCAGCCCAGAGCTTCTTCAACAGCTCGACACGTTCATCATTCCAGGCCATCGACTTCGCTCCTCAAAAGCATATCACTACGGAACGGCGCACTTTCTGCGCACGCTCGACGAACTAGCGAGGACCTGTGACGACCGGCGCTGACACACACCGAGGCGAACAGGAATCGACCCGCTTTACGAACGCTGAACTTGGGGAACGCTGAACTTATAATGCCGGAACACGCGGCACTGAGCTTGACAGCCGGAGGGTGAATCGCCCTATGCGGCTAAAGCACCGGCCAAAATTAACGCGTCGCCTTAACCCGCGACATCTCGTGGCCGATGAAGAGAACCCTACAACATCCAGAATTCGGTCTACAAGCCTGCACGAAGCTTGCCGGGGGTGTTGACAGGAAGCCGTGGCCCTGTCGCAACATATTCGATTCGTGTGGGCAGCCGAACATGACGTCTTGTCTGTGACTGAATAATCTCAGCTACCCAGAACCGCGCGGCAGCAAAAGCGCCGAATTCATTGACACAACGTTGGCACAGCGCGTAAGTGACAGACAACGGAGGGCCGCCTGGCAGGGCGGCTTTTTTGCTTTGGAGGTCCCGGCGCGACCGGGAATGTTGCATGTCCGCCGCAAATGCCACACCACCGGGGACGCTGGCCCCATCGACCCCGGCCAATGCCGGGCCGTCGCATACCGCCACTGTCATGGGAACCTACGGCCGCCAGAACCTCGTGTTCGAGCGCGGCGAAGGCTCCTGGCTGATCGCCACCGACGGCACGCGCTATCTCGACTTCGGCTCCGGCGTCGCCGTGAACGCCCTGGGGCATGCCCATCCCAAGCTGGTTGCCGCACTGACCGAGCAGGCCGGCAAGCTGTGGCACACATCCAATCTGTATCGCGTCGCCGGCCAGGAACGGCTCGCCGAACGCCTCGGCGCGGCAACGTTTGCCGAGCGCGTATTCTTTTGCAATTCGGGCGCGGAAGCCTGCGAAGGCGCCATCAAGGTGGCCCGCCGCGCCCACTTCGTCGCCGGCCACACCGAGCGCGTCCGCATCATCACGTTCGCCGGCGCTTTCCACGGCCGCACGCTGACGGCCTTGGCAGCAGCCGGTAACGAGAAATACCTGGAAGGCTTCGGCCCGCCCGCCGAAGGCTTCGACCAGGTATCTTTCCACGACGCCGACGCGGCCGAAGCCAGCATCGGACCGGAAACGGCCGCCATCATGGTTGAGCCGGTGCAGGGCGAAGGTGGCGTTCATGTCGCCTCGCCGGAGTTTTTGCAGGCGCTGCGCTCCCTGTGCGATCGCTACGGCATCTACCTCATCCTCGACGAGGTCCAATGCGGCATGGGCCGCACTGGCAAGCTCTTCGCACACGAGTGGGCCGGCATCACGCCGGACATCATGGCCATCGCCAAAGGCATCGGCGGCGGCTTCCCCGTTGGCGCAATTCTAACGACGGCCGCCGTCGCTGAAGGCATGACGCCCGGCACGCATGGCTCCACATTCGGCGGCAATCCGCTCGCCATGGCAGTGGCCGGCACCGTTCTCGACATCGTTCTGGAACCGGACTTCCTCGACGGCGTGCAGCAGAAGGCCCTGCGCCTCAAGCAATGCCTCGCCGAACTGCACGACAACTATCCAGACATTGTCGAAGAGGTTCGCGGTCAGGGCCTCCTTGCGGGCCTGAAGGTCAAGATCCCTGTTGCCGATGTGGTGAAGGAAGCAATCGGCGAGAAGCTTTTGCTCGTCGGCGCGGCGGACAATACCGTGCGCATCCTGCCACCGCTGAACGTATCGGAAGACGATATCGCAGACGGCGTCGCGCGCCTGTCTCGCGCCCTCGATAAGCTGTCCAAAGCGGCCAGTGCATAGCGTTTCCCATCAACCGTAGAGTTGGCCCGAAAGCCATGTCCGTGAAGAAGCCCGTTCCCCGTCACTTCCTCGACCTCGATCTGATCGACGCCGCCACCCTGCGCCGCATCATCGATGCCGCACACGAGATGAAGCGCAACGGCAAGCGCGTGCCGGAAAATCTGCGCCCCAGATCAATTGCCGATGACGTGCTGGTCATGATCTTCGAGAAGCCGTCGACGCGCACGCGCATTTCGTTCGACGTTGCCATGCGCCAGCTCGGCGGGCAAAGCATCGTCCTCAACCACATGGACCTGCAGCTCGGCCGCGGCAAGTCCGCCATCGATACCGCGCGCGTCATTTCCCGCTACATCGACATCATCATGGTGCGCGCGAACTCGCACGACACGCTGCGCGAATTAGCGAAGTACGCCACCGTCCCGGTCGTCAACGGCCTGACCGACCGCACCCACCCCTGCCAGGTGATGGCCGACATCCTGACGTTCGAAGAGCACCTGGGGCCCATCAAGGGCCGCACCGTTGCGTGGATCGGCGACGGCAACAATGTCGCCGCGTCCTGGATGCATGCCGCCGTCCGCTTCGGCTTCACGCTCAACATCGCGTGCCCGAAGGAACTGGCGCCTCACGCCGACGTCACCGAATGGGTGAAACGCGAAAAGGGCCAGGTAAGGATCATGCACGATCCGGTCGCTGCCACGGCCGGCGCAGATTGTGTCGTCACGGATACCTGGGTGTCGATGGGCGACAAGGATGCCGACCGGCGCAAGGCGTTGCTGAAGCCCTTTAGCGTCGATGCTGCCTTGATGGCACACGCGGCCAAGAATGCCGTCTTCATGCATTGCCTGCCCGCCTACCGCGGACACGAGGTGACGGAAGAGGTGCTCGAGGGCCCGCAGTCCGTCGTTTTCGATGAAGCGGAAAATCGCCTGCACGCGCAGAAGGCAATTTTGGCCTGGTGCCTCGGCGCGTTCTAAGACGCGTCCGTGTCAGTGCATGATCGAGTTCGAGAACGTATTGACGACGATCACGCCGGCCACGATGAGCGATAACCCGATGAGAGCCGGCGTATCCAGCGACTGCTTGAAGACGAAATAGCCGACCAGTGCGATCAGCACGATGCCGACGCCGGACCAGATTGCGTACGCGATGCCGACCGGAATGGCCTTCAACGTCACAGACAGCAGAAACAGCGAACCGGCATAGCAGCACGCCATCAGCAGCGTCGGCCACGGCTTGGAGAATTGCTGCGAGGCTTGCAGAGCGGCGGTGCCGGTAACCTCCAGGCAGATCGCAACCAATAAAACGGCAAGAGCGGCAGCGTGGGTCACGGCAATCCTCGATCTTTCGTGTTTCGAGGGGCACCCGAACACTTCGAGGTCGCGACCGCAAGCGCAGTCTTGCTGACGGGCTTAACGCCGCGCCGCAAACGCCGATGATGCGGCTGGCCCGCGCAGTAAAAACAAAACCGGCGGACCTTGGCCCGCCGGTTTGCCATCAACTCAGAGTTTGCAGATCGTCGCCTGGCCGTGGCACTTCCAACCGAAACTGCCACCCTTCGAGCAGCGATACTTGCGCGGGCCGAACGTGTAGCCCGGCGTCTTGCCGCTGGACATCCAAGCCGCCCAAGCGCCCCAATCGGTCGCCTGCAGCAGAACTTCGTCGACCTGGAACTTCGCGTCGGCTTCAGAACCAGCCTCGCCCACGCCGGCCTTCTTGAAACACGTCTTGGCCTCAGCAGCGCCAACGCTCGTCAACGCCAGGCCTGCAACGGCGGCAATGGCGATCATCGATTTCTTGAACCCGATCATCGGTTTCTCTCCCCAACTGTAAAAACGGCGGCATGCCAAGGCGAATGTGCCCGACTCTGCCGCCGTTGCAACATTGGAATCGTTTTCCTCCCTCGGTAAAACCGAAGAATTCTCCTGCTCGTGGCAGCGCGGTGACGCACCACCAACGGACAGTGCATCAACCTGTTTGCAGGTTCACGGCCTTGGGGCCTTTGCCACGCTTGTCAGGCTCAGTTTCGAATGAGATGCGCGACCCTTCATTCATCTGATTGATTCCCGACTGCTCAACAGCCGTAACGTGCACGAAAACGTCCTTGCCGCCGTCGTCTGGCGTGATGAAGCCATAACCCTTTTGCGTATTGTAGAATTTGACGGTACCTGTCTGCCGCATTGCGACGTCTCCCTTCCGACTTCAAGAACGCCAGTGCTCTGCAGCATGCGATCGCGCGACGATCGAACCTTCAAAAGCCACGAACCTTGTTCGGATCATCGAAGTTTGAAGCAAAACATGGCTTCAGGTTCAAATCGTCTCAAAATCCGCTGTCTGAATATCAGCTGGCGTCCTAGTATCGACACGACTTCCACGTCGTGCAAGTGTTTTTGCGTACAATGTTCAACTAACCGAACGAGGAATTTCAGGTTCGCTCAACCAATCCAGCCGCCAGCGCGGCGATTGCGATTGCCCGAGCACGTCAGCCAAAAACGGCAATAACACCCTCAATTTATTGACAGTTGTAAAAGGCGGATTCAACAGGATCAGACCCGTTCCGCTGAGCGATTGAGCGTCGTGGAACGGCCGGATCATCAACTCGGCCCGCAAAATTTTATCAACACCTGAGGCCCTCAGCTGACGCTCGAAAGCCTCAATAGGAGCGGCCGATTTGATCGGGTACCACAAAATGACCGACCCAGTGGCAAACCGCCGGACGATCTCGCGCAGCCCGGTGATGAGCCGGTCCAGTTCGCCCGTCTGCTCGAACGGCGGATCGATCAGCACGACACCACGGCGCTCCTTCGGCGGCAGAAATGCCTTCAGCGCGATCCATCCGTCGAGATTGGTGACCTTCACCTGCTTGTCGCGCTCAAACAGGCGAGCCAGCGAGGCGGCGTCCTCCGGATGCAACTCGTTGGCGATGATGCGATCGTCGCGCCGGATCAGACGGCGAGCGAGCAACGGGCTTCCGGGATAGGTGCGCAGCGTACCGTCCGGATCTCCCGCATGAACAGCGCGCAGATACGGCTGAAGAATTGCGGCAACTTCCTCAGACTTCGGCGCGGCTAGAACGCGGGCGATCCCGTCCTGCCACTCGCCGGTCTTTGTCGCCTCTTCGCCTTGAAGATCGTAGACGCCTGTTCCCGCATGCGTATCGATCACGCGGAATGGCGTGGGCTTCAGTTTCAAATGTTCGATGACGAGGGCAAGCGTCGCGTGCTTCAGCACGTCCGCGAAATTTCCCGCGTGATAGGCGTGACGGTAGTTCATTCCCCCACGTCGCACAGACGCGGGGGAACAATCAATCCGTTATGCTCACTCCGCCATGCTCATGCCGGCAGTCTTCGCCGAGCCTTGAACGGCCTTCTGAACTTTTTCAAAGGCCCGCACTTCGATCTGCCGGATGCGCTCGCGCGACACACCGAATTCGCTCGACAGATCTTCCAGCGTCACGGGATCATCCGCCAAACGCCGTGCCTCGAAGATGCGCCGTTCGCGATCGTTCAATGCGCCGAGTGCCTTCGTCAGGAAGGACTTGCGCTGGTCGAACTCTTCAGTCTCGGCCAACCGCTCTTCCTGCGACGGCGTATCGTCGACGAGCCAATCCTGCCACTCGCCGCTTTCCTGGTCGGCGCGCACGGGCGCGTTCAGCGAGCTATCGCCGCCGAGACGCCGGTTCATCGAGACCACATCGCCTTCCGTCACGCCGAGGCGCTTGGCGATCGTCTTGACGTGCTCAGGCTTCAGGTCGCCGTCTTCCAGCTGCTGCAGCTGGCTCTTGGCGCGGCGCAGGTTGAAGAACAGCTTCTTCTGCGCAGCGGTCGTGCCCATCTTCACGAGCGACCACGAGCGCAGAATGTATTCTTGAATCGACGCCCGGATCCACCACATCGCATATGTGGCGAGACGGAAGCCGCGCTCGGGTTCGAAGCGCTTCACGGCCTGCATCAGCCCGACGTTGCCCTCCGAGATGACCTCGCCGATCGGCAGGCCGTATCCGCGGTAGCCCATGGCAATGCGCGCGACCAAACGCAGATGGGAGGTAATCAACTTCTGGGCCGCATCGGAATCACTATGCTCCGTCCAGCGCTTGGCGAGCATGTATTCCTCGCCAGGCTCCAGCATTGGAAATTTGCGGATCTCCTCCAGGTAACGCGATAGGCCGCCGGCATCGCCGGCGATCGTGGGGAGTGTTCTGCTGGCCATTTCCTTATGCCGCGAGGGTGCCGGTTTCCCGTGATCTCGCGTCCCTCTTTCAATCGAACTCTGACAACCGTCTCTGTCTTACGCCCCAACAACCCCGTTCGTTTCAAGCCCCGGGGTCGAAGCCGGGCTTATGAGGAATGAACGTAAGACATAGCTAGTTCCGTCGTTTTCAAACCGCACAGTACATATTTAGCAAGCGCCAGCAAATTACTGCTTTGTAATTTCCTGGGACGGTTGTGGTTTGGGGCGTCCGTCTACACGTTGCGAGCGCAGGCAAACCGGCCTACATCGCCATTTCTCACCGGTTGTCATGCAGCAATTGCATAGCCGGATAGCATCTGCCTCGTACCTCGGCGGGTCGGCCAAGACGACCCGCCGTGCTGGCGCTAAAAGGACGATATGAGCGACCAAACACCCCTCCCGGTCCAGGAAGACCTTCAGGACGACATCGTGCTGCCCGTTCCGCACCGAGAAATCGCGCGCTGTCGGCCGCCTTGTGCGCCTCGGCGCCTGCGTCGACACGATACTGTCCCGGCACGACTACCCAGATCCCGTGAGCGAAGCCCTGGCCCAGGCGCTCGCCCTGACGTCGATGCTGAGTGCCGCCCTGAAGCCCGGCGGCAAGCTGAGCCTGCAAACCAAGACGGACGGCCCGCTCAGGGTGCTCATCTCCGACATTGAGCTGCCCGGCCGGTTGCGCGGCTATGCCAGCTTCGACCGCGATCGCATCGCCGAACTCGCAACGGCCGGCGGCAAGGTCCAGCAACCGGCACTTCTGGGCTCAGGCCATCTCGCCCTGACGTTCGACCCCGGCGATGGGCGAGAGTCGCACCAGGGCGTCGTGCCCCTGGAAGGACAATCGCTGACGGCGGCAGCCCACACGTATTTCCGCCAATCCGAACAGCTGCCCAGCTTCATTCGCCTGGCCGTCGCCCGCCACAGGCTGCCGGGCGCCGACGGTTGGCACTGGCGTGCCGGCGGCTTGATGATCCAGCATCTCGACGCCGATCCAACCGAAGAGAATGAAGCAGACGCCGCCGGCAACGCTGAGGATTGGCAGCGCGCCCGCCTCCTCGCCGCAACCGTCGAGGATCACGAACTTCTGGATCCCACACTGGCTCCCGAAAGGCTGTTGTTGCGTCTCTTCCACGAGGAAGGCGTGCGCACCTTCACGCGCCAGCCTGTCCACGCCCACTGCCGTTGCTCGCGTGAGCGTGTCCAAATGTTCCTCACCCGCTTCGGCCGCGACGAACTTGCCGACATGCGCGAGCCCGACGGCACGCTGGGCGTCACCTGCGAATTCTGCAGCGCCAAGTACACGTTCGACCTCGACGAGGTCGGCCAGGCGCCCAGCGGCGAAAAGGACAGCGACCAGTGAGCGCGACAGTGAGCGGGCCAGTGAGCGCCCCCGCCGAGGTGCTGTTCTACCACCTCGAACGCCAGCCGATGGAAGCCGTGCTGCCGGGTTTGCTCCAACGCACTTTGGATCGCGGCTGGCGCGCCGTCGTCCAGGCGGGTTCGGAGGAGCGGCTGGAAGCGCTCGACACGTCCCTGTGGACCTTCAGCGAAGCAAGCTTCCTGCCCCACGGCACGAAGAAGGATGGTCATGCCGCCGAGCAGCCGATCTATCTGACGACGGGAGACGAGGCTCCCAACGGCGCGGGCGTGAAATTCCTCGTCGACGGCGCCGAGGCCCAATCCTTCACGGGCTATGTCCGCCTCGTGTACCTGTTCGACGGCCACGACACGGAGGCAACGCAGGCAGCCCGCCAGCAATGGCAAGCCGCCAAGGCCGCCGGCTGCGCCGTCACCTACTGGCGCCAATCCGACGCCGGGCGTTGGGAAAAGAAGGCCTGATCGCAGATTGCAGCTGGCATCCAGGCATATATTTGATATCTTTGGTACATACCAATGGAAACCATGGATATCGCTAAGATTTTCTGGTCTGGGCGCTCCCAGGCGGTTCGCCTGCCGAAGAGTATCGCTTCGGAGCGAGGTCCGTATTCGCGTCAGGGCAACGCTGTCGTTCTGAACCATTCAGAAGGATTGGGCCTGGCTTGATGCGCTATGGCAAAGTCGACGATGACTTCGCAGCGCGTGAAGAAGATCCGGACGCAAGAACGACCGAGATGACGATCACTTCAAATGAAGTATCTGCTCGATTCAACGCGGTATCGCGGCGTTGGAAGGCAAGAACGTAACACGGCGCATCCGCGGCGCTGGTCGACGACATTGCGATCTGTCAATCGTGGCGCACGAACTTTACTACGGTGCGTACAAAAGCCAGCGAACCGCGAAAAATCTGGCCGTCGTCGATAGTCTTGGTTTCGAGTACTGGAATTCGACCGCGAAGACGCGAAGATTGCTGGAGCGGTTCGCGCGCATCTGCGTTGGCGGGCACGCCATCGGACCTACGACGCATTGATTGCCGGACAAACCCTCGCTCGCGGGCTAACCCTCGTTAGTCGCAATACGCGCGAGTTCCGACGCGTGCCAGAACTTAAGCTGGAAGATTGGGAAACCTAGTTCAACGCTATCAGCTTGGCGTCGTCCGTCAGGACGTACATGCGGCCCTGAGCGACGACGGGCGCCACGAAAATCGGATCGCCGAGATCCTGCTGGCCCATCACCTTGCCGGTTGCGGCATCGACGCCGACGAGTTGGCCGGTGTTGGACGTTAGCCAGAGGTTGCCGCCAGCCAGAACCGGCCCGGCGAATGTCGATCCACCCGGCAGCTTGATCGTCCACTGGATCTTGCCGTCTTTCCGGCCGACGGCCATCAGCTGACCCGTCGTGTCCACGACGAAGACGCTTTCACCCGCCACGCACGGCGTCTGCGTTCCCGGGAAATTGAGTGACCAGACCCGCTCGCCGGTCGTGCTGTGCGTCGCCACCATGCGGCCCGCATGCCCCACGGCGAAGACCATGCCGTTGTCGATCGCCGGGCTTGCCGCATCGCTGAGTGCCGTCAGCTGCGAAGTCGTGCGCGTCCGCGTCAGGCTCTCGGTCCATACCGCCGTGCCGTCCGAAACCTTCAGCGCAACGACGTCGCCTGACGGATACGGCACGACGACGATGTCGTTGTCGACCGCCGGGCTGACGTTCATCACGCGGCTGGCCTGCTGCGGCAGGCCGCGCGTAGACCAAAGTTCCGTGCCGTCCACGCCTGAGAGACAGAGGAAACGGCCTTCGCTGGTGATGATGTAGACGCGATCGCCGGCCGCCGTCGGCGCAGCGCGCACCGGCACGCCGACGTTCTTTTCCCAAATGACTTTGCCGGACGCCGGATCGAGCGCGAAGACGCCGCCATACCCGCTGGCGCCATAGACGCGCCCGCCGTCGATGGCGATGCCGCCACCGTATCCGCCGCCACCGTCGCTGGCGCCCAGCGAGAGGATCTGCGAACTGAAGCTGGGCGAAGCCTTCTCGCCGCTCGGCGTCGGCTTCAATTGCGTGCGCCAGATCGCCGATCCGCCGGACGTCGAAAACGCACTGACCGTGCCGTCGGCATCGAGCGTGAAGACCTTGCCGTCATAAACGATAGGGCTTGCTGTTACGCGGCCGAGCTTGCTGGAACCGGTGCCCGCGCTGGCGCTCCATGCCGTTTGCCGCCCACCACCATAAGCAAGGTGCCCCGGAGCGTTGTTGGCGTCGCCGCCAGGCTGCGTCCAGCTGTCGTTGTTGCGTGCCTCTGGTAACACCACAGGCGCGGCAGCTGTCGCAAGCTCGCCCGGCAGCTTGTCCTCGTTTGGCAGCACGGCGACGCGGCGCCCCGGCAACGGTGCCTGCTTTTCCTTGAACGGGTTCAGGTCGCCGACTTTGGGCAGGCTCGGCAAGCTGTCGGAACACGCCGAGACGCTCGCGCCGGCGGCGATCAGTGCCGCCATCAGTGCCGATCGTCTCGCTCGTGTGAGCATCATGCCAAAGTCCCTGTTACGTCACATCGTGTTACGTCACTTCGTGCTCGGCGGCGGGGTCGCTTCTTTTTTATCGCCGTCAGGCTTGGCAGCTTCAGCTGCCGGCTTAGCGTCCGGTGCTGGTGCTGCGGCCGGTTCACCGCCCGTTGCAGCCGCCGGAACCTTCGCCAAAGTCTGGGCCATGATCGACCCCATCAGAACACGAACCCGTGCAGCAACGCCTTGCGGCGCAAGCGGATCGCTCAGAATGCGATCAAATTCCTTGGTGGCGGCGACGATGTCGCCTGCCTTATAAGCGGCCATTCCCAGCAATTCGCGCGCACTGAAGCGCCACGGATTGCTGTCAGCTGCCAAATCGTTGAGCCGATTCTGCATCTCCGGCAAGTCGGCCTTCCCCAGCCGCAAGCTTGCAGCCTGCAGGGTCGCGAAGCTTTTCAACAGCGGATCGGACGTCGAGTCCTTGGCGATCTTCTCGAACTGCGCCAGCGCCTCGTCCTGCTTGCCGGCCTTCAGGTCGGCACCGGCCGACTGCAGCACCGCAAGAGCCGCGTAGCCGCGATGGCCGCCATCGGCCAGTGTTTCGTAGGCTTTCAGCGCTTCGTCGGTCTTGCCGTCAGTGGAAAGACGCGCGGCACTTTCGTAGAGCGCCCCGCCCTCTGCTGCCAGCGTCTGCTGCCGGCCCTGCCACAACTGGTGCCCGCCGATGCCCGCCACGAGAAGCGCGACCAGGCCCACGACATAAACGCCGTACTTATCCCAGAGCTTCGCCATCCGCTCGCGGCGAAGCTCTTCTTCGACCTCACGGTACAAACTGTCGTTCTTGTCGACCATAAGGCCTCTGTCTCGCTGCTGCCTGTTGTGAAGCGCCGTCACGGGCGCGGTTTGGGCAGCATAGATACCCGACGTGGCCAGCCGCGCAACTGCCGCTATCCACCGCCGGATCGATTAACCGCTGCAATCCCCCAGTTCCCTGGGCTAAGTGCTCGGAATTTTCGGCTTTTTCGTGACCCGGCTCGCCGCCGGTTGTCCCACTTTCGCCCCCTCCTCGCGCATCGCGAAGCTGTGATCGGGCGTCGGGAAGGTGCCTGCACGTACCTCGTCGGCATAGCCGGCGATGGCCCGCTCGATGGCCGCGCCAATGCTGCCGAACTCCTTAACGAATTTAGGCACCCGCGGCGACAGCCCCAGCATGTCTTCCATGACCAGGATCTGCCCGTCGCACGCAGCCGACGCACCGATGCCGATCGTGGGGATGGGCACCGCCGCCGTGATACGCTCGGCCAGGGGCGCCGCAATGGCTTCGAGCACGACGGCAAACGCGCCGGCCTCAGCCACCAGTCGCGCATCCTCTTCCAGCGCATCCCATTCCGGCCGCGTCCGGCCCTGCGCCTTGAACCCGCCAAGCACGTTGATCGACTGCGGCGTCAGCCCGATGTGGGCCATCACGGGCACGCCGCGATCGACGAGGTAGCGGATCGTCTCGGCCATGCGCCGTCCGCCTTCCAGCTTCACCGCGCCGCAGTCCGTCTGCTTCATAACCGTCGCGCAATTGCGGAAAGCAACCGACGGACTTTCCTCGTACGTCCCGAATGGCATGTCGACGACGACCAGCGACTGCTTGGCGCCGCGCACCACGGCCCGGCCGTGCATCACCATCAGCTCCAGCGGCACCGGAACGGTCGTCTCGTGCCCGTGCATCACCATGCCCAGGCTGTCTCCAACCAGGAGAAAGTCGCAGTATTTGTCGGCGATGGCGGCCGTATGCGCGTGATAGGCCGTCAGCGAAACGATGGGCCGCACGCCCTTCAATGCCGTGATGTCCGGCGCCATCCGCCGCTTCGTCTGCGTATGTTGAGACATTTCTGAGAATTTTCCTTACGGGGCAATCGGCCGGTCCACCGCACCATATTCGGGACGGGGCGCACACGCCAGATGCCCATGAGAAAGGCAGCTAATTGCGATTAAGTTGAGATTGCGCCACAGGACGCTTCAAGAGCGACCTATGGCACGGAAGCCACGTTGCACAGGGAGTTTTCGGGCTGTAAACCTTTCGGTAGGCGCGTCAGGCTCTAGTCGAAAGACTATTGGCCTTTGCTTGATTTGTAAGGGGTGACGCCGTGCTTTTGCAGGGATTTGGGACCACTGGCGGCTGCGCAAAGCGCAACGCCCACCAAAAATCTACGACATGCAGCATCGCGATGCTGGCACTTGTGGCCGCTTCACTAACGGCCGTCTCCTGGCCCAGCGCTGCTCTGGCCAAGAAAAACTATAACTCAGGTTGGAGCTTTTTTGGATACTCCGACTACGACGAATCCCCAAGATATTATAAGCCCAAGCCCCGCGCCCCCAAGCGGCCCGTAGCGCCGGCGGGAGAAGACGCCACTGCCCAGAAGGTGGCGCCCTACAAGCGGGATGGCCGGCCGCTGTTCCTGATGGTGTCGCTGCGCAGGCAGCACGTCTCCGTCTTCGACTCCACGGGCCGTATCGCCGAAGCGCCGATCTCGTCCGGCCGCATCGGCTTTTCCACGCCCACCGGCGTCTTCTCGATCCTGGAAAAGAACCGCGTCCACTTCTCGAACCTGTATGAATCCGCGCCGATGCCTAATATGCAGCGGCTGACGTGGTCTGGCGTCGCCTTGCACGCGGGCGACCTGCCCGGCTACCCCGCTTCGCATGGCTGCATCCGCCTGCCACGCAACTTCTCCAAGCAGCTGTTCGACATGACGAGAATGGGAACGCGCGTCGTCGTCACGCGTGACCCTGTCGAGCCGGTTGCATTCTCACACGCCAAGCTGTTTGGCTCATACCCGCCCGACGATGCCCCGCCCATCCCCGCTCATAGCGCCGACAGCGGCGAAGCCACCGTGCAGACCGTTTCGGCCGAAGGCACTAACGCCAACGCCATGACGGGCGCACTGGGAATATCGACCGCCGATGCCGCTCCTCTGGCCACACCGCAGGAATCGCCGGTACGCGCCAAGCGCCGCGCCGAAAAGGCCGAAGCGGAAGCCGCCCTCGAAGCCGCCAAAGCCGAGAAAAAGGCTGACGAAGATCTGGCGAAGGCCGCCGTCGCCGAGGCCGACGCTGCCAAGCTGAGCCTGCGCAACGTGATCCTCGAGGTCGGCAACTTGAAGCGTGCCGTCGCCAAAGCCGAGGCCGACCGCGTTGAAGGCGACCGCTTGCTGGCCGCCTTCTACAAGAAGTATGCCGGCACAGCGCCCCTGACAGACGAACAGCGCGCAGCCTCGATCGAAGAGGAAAAGGCGCTGGAAGCCAAGGCGCTGGCTCTTTCCGACGCGATCGATGCCGCCCGCGCTGCAGTCGACGCCAAGGATCAGATCATCCTCGACCACGAAGCCAAGGTGGCAGAAGCCGATCAAAAGCGCCGCGATGCCATCAACAGCCTTTCGGACGCCAACGTGAAGCTCCGGACCGCAGGCGTGAAGGTCAGCACCATTCGCACCGCCGAAGCTCTGCGCAAATACCCGGTTTCGGTCTACATCAGCCGCAAGACGGGCAAGCTCTACGTCCGCCAGAACCAGAAGCCGGTTTTCGACGCGCCGGTCACCTTCACCAATCCGGACCAGCCGCTCGGCACGCACGTCTACACCGCGCTCGACTACGCCAACGATGCCAAGACCGAATTGAACTGGAACGCCATCTCCATTCCCGCCTCGTCGGCTAAGCCCGACACGCGCACGCGCCTGGAGAAGCTGAAGGCAAAATCTCAGCCTCTCGTTCCCGAGCCGGTCGCCGCAGTACGCCAGACTCCGGAAGCCGCACTCGAACGCGTCGCGATGGACGACAGCGTTCGCCAGCAGGTGGTGGATGCGATGAAGCCCGGCTCGTCGGTGATCATCACCGATCACGGCATCAGCAATGAAACCGGCCAGTACACCGACTTCATCGTGCTGACGAACCAGTAAGCGGATTTAGTTTGATTGGCGAAAGGCCGGCTTTTAAGCCGGCCTTTCGTTTATGCCGAGATCTGCGGGATTGGCGCCACGCCGATCAAATAGTGATGCGCCCACAGCAAAATGAACGCGAACAGCGCGATGCCCCCCACCACGACGATGACATCGTTGATCGGCGAAGGCGCAATCACATTCACCGGCGCCGTCGTAACGCGCCGCTTCAGCGTGATGCGATCGTAGACGGCATAGGCCAGGAAGCTGCCGAAAAGGATCAGCGACGCCAGATCCCCGTTAGCAATCAGATGCGCCAATGCCCACGTCTTGATGGCGATCAGCATTGGATGCTTCACCGCCGTGCGGATGCGCGAGGGCACCAGGTACGCCATCAGAAAAATCATCGCCGGCAGCATCAGCGCCACGGCGATATGGCGTGTGAACGCCGGCGGATCCCAAAGCACCACGTTCTTGTCGGGCATCAATTGCAGCTTGTGATAGCCCATCACGATCAGTACGAGCCCGGCCAACGACAGCACGCCGAAGGCAACCTTGTAGGCCGTCGCCCCGAAACGTTCCGTTAGCCCCGCCTTAAGATCCGGCGACGTCGGCACGAGGTGCACGCCCAAGAATATGACGATCCCCAAAATCAAAGGCAGCATGTCGTTCTCCCGAAAGTCTTCTGTCCCGAAGCCGAGCCTTAACACAATTGGCGGAAAGGGTCGCAACAGTCAGACCCAGTTCAGCCGCTGTTAACGCCCTGTGCGCTAGAAACGGGCTCCCTGTTCCGCGTTGGTAGCCCGCGTATGCAAAACCAAAAAAGTCCCCGCCGCATCAGCAAAACAGCCGTCCGGCCCTCCCGGTCGACGAAGCGCCGCACCGTTAAGGCACGTGTCTCGCGGCCTGCGGCACAGCCCTCAAGCGACGCCCTCCTGATCGCCCAGTTCGCCGAAGCTCTCGGCCAATCGCCGCGCAAAGGTGCCGCGCACCAAGCGCCGCTCTCTCGCGGAAGCGCTGCAGCAGACGTCGCGAAGCGATGATATCCTCGCGATCATGCCAGGCGCCCGCGTTGCGGCTTCCGTTGGCATCAACGGCGGCCGCGAAGTCGCCGCCGCGCCGCCCTGCCTGGCAGCGGTCCATCAGCGCCGGCTCAACGGCAAGGTCAGTGGCGCCGCATCTTGGTGCGTCGCCTTCCTCGTTACGGCCGGCATCGTCTCGGCTGCGGCATATGGCTTCGTCTCGCAGGCGCCGTTCAGGTCGATCGAGGCAATTACCACCGCCAGCGCCGCCCAATTCTGATAGGACTGCCGCGCGCATCCGGCGCCCGTGGACCTATGCGAATGATTAACGCCGAAAGCGAAAGCGATACCGTCAGCCTCACCGCCTCGGAGGCGGATGCAGCCGTGCGCCTGGATGTCTTCGTCGCAGCCCAGGTCGAAAGCTTGTCGCGTTCCCGCGTGCAAAGTTTGATCCGCGCGGCTCACGTCCAGGTCAGCGGCAAGCCGGTCATCAATCCCGGACACAAGCTCAAGCCGGGCGACACCGTTTCGGTTGCCGTGCCGCCGCCCGAACCTGCACAGCCGCAAGCCGAACACATCGCCCTCGATGTCGTCTTCGAAGACGGCCACGTGATTGTCATCGACAAGCCCGCAGGGCTCGTGGTGCACCCCGCAGCCGGCCATGCACAGGGCACGCTCGTCAATGCGTTGATCGCCCACTGCGGCGACAGCCTCTCCGGCATTGGCGGCGTACGCCGCCCCGGCATCGTGCACCGTCTCGACAAGGACACCTCGGGGCTGCTCGTCGTCGCCAAGACCGATGCAGCCCACAAGGCGCTATCCGAACAGTTCGCCGCTCACGGCACCGATGGCCGCCTGCAACGAACCTATCGTGCTCTTGTTTGGGGGGCGCTGCCGCGCCCGCGTGGACACATCGATGCGCCGCTCGGACGTTCGGCCGCCAACCGCACCAAGATGGCCGTTGTGCACCCAGCCGCGGGCCGGCACGCGGTGACGCACTACGAAGTGGTCAAGGTGTTCTCCGACGACGAAGGCAAAGCCATTGCTTCGCTCGTCACGTTGCAGCTGGAGACCGGGCGCACGCATCAGATCCGGGTGCATCTGGCCCATATCGGGCATCCCGTGCTGGGCGATCCCGTCTACGGCGTCGGCTTCAAGACGAGTGCTGCGCGATTGACCGATGACGCCAGAAGCGCGCTCGACGTACTCGGCCGCCAGGCCCTGCATGCCGCCGAACTCGGCTTTACTCATCCAAAGTCTGGCAAGCAGCTGCATTTCATCAGCGACCTGCCGGCTGACATGGCGACGTTGGTCACCTTGCTTGAGGGAGCACCAGCCGCACCCGCGAAGCCAAAGAAAAAGGCGGCCACGCCGCCCAAGTCCCGCGCCAAAGCCAAGCGCGAAACATCGTGATCGGGCGACGCCGAGTCCGGCCCCGCCCGATCATTCATTTGGCCTGATTCACTTAGCCAGTGCGTTCTTGATCATACCAACGATCGCCATGACGATCGCGCCGCCAACGCCGCCGCCGGCGAACTGCGATGCCAGAGCACCGATGTCCAGACCCTCGGCGCCACCAATACCCGGCAGACCAAGCAGGCTTCCCAGGATTTGACCGCCCAGGCCGCCGCCGACGAGACCCGCCAGCGAATTCCCAAGGGTCCCCAAGCTAATGTTCTTCAACAAGGAACCCGCAACGTTGCCACCCAAGGCGCCCGCTACGAGTTGCAACAACAGTGTCGTGATATCCATGATGTGTCTCCCAAAGCCCCACCACGACCTGCGACCGGAAGTATGTCCGCGCCGCAGCTGCAATCATGCAGCAGCCGGAGTTATATAATTTCCTTGAGCACAACCCAACGAACGTTTTCTGGAAAGATTCTTTCCAAACAGCCAGTCGTTGTTCGGCGGTCACAGCCTGTGTGAAAGTCGTTAGGAACAATCTTTTCTCCAACGATCTTAAGCCTATATTCGGTACTGTGCCGTCAGCTGCCGCTATGGCAAATCGTTTGAGAGGGCTTCAAATGGCTTCGTTTCGTTGCATGGTCGCGCTGATCGCGGCTGTCGTTGGCAGCAGCGTCGTTATCGCTGACGTCGCACCAGCCTTTGCTGCCGAAGGTAAGTCCTCCAAGAGCAACCGCCGTGGCGGCTACTCGTACGATCAGGCCGAAGTCATCAATACCTACGGCGACTCGCGCGGCCGGTATGGCTCGGCCGATTCTCTTCGCGATCCGCAGCTTGGACGCCAGACAGAAGCCGGTCCGTTCGACCACGGCTTCTTTTTCGATTCCGGTGTAGGCCGCAACGGCGGCGACGCCCCGTACATGCGCTAGAACACGCTGTGGCCCGGTGGCAACGCCGGTCCACAACTGCGCCGGTTTCCAACCGGCTGCGCAAATCTGCCATGAATAACGTCATGATTGCGGTAGGCTGCGCCTAGGCAAGCCAAGTTGGCCTAGGTATAGCTGCAGTCTGCTATGATGTTACTGGGAGATTCCTTGATGCCTTGCAAGTCGCCGCTGATCGCCGCATCGGCCATTGCACTGTCGCTCTTGATGAGCGCCGGCTCTGCTTTCGCAGAATGCAAGACGATGGGCTTCACCGTAAACGACTACGGCAAGGACGGCCCGACGAAGGACGCCAAGGAACTCCTCGACAAGGACATCGCCAAGTGGGCGGCCGACGCCGGCGTCGAGAAATACACCGTCGGCAAAAAGACGGTGAAGTGCGAACTCTTCCTCGACGTGATCTTGTTTGACGAGCACACGTGCACCGCCAGCGCATCGGTTTGCTGGGGCAGTGGCATCGGCACCAATACACCGAAGACTGCGAAAGAAGGCTCCGCGCCGAAGAAAAGCGCGACCAAGGCGGCCACAAGCGAAGAAAAGCCGCCCGTAGAAACAGGTGCGATTACGCCCGAAGCGCCGGCCGAGGCAAAGGTCGAAACGCCGGCACCTGCTGCTGCCGCAGAAAAGCCGGTCGAAGCCGCCGCAACGCCGCCTGCCGCCGCGCCGTCGCCGTCGTCTGACGAAAGCGCTGCTGAGCGCGCAGCCGCAGCGGCCGAACGCGCTGCCGCCGCAGCTGAGCGGGCAGCTGCCGCAGCCGAGAAGGCTGCCGCCGGCAACAAGTCGGCATCGGCCAATGAGCCGGCCAAGGACGCCGCCCGTCAGATCTCGCCAGATGGCGCACCGAAGCCATAACGGAAAACCGGCGCTTCGCGAGCAACCCGACGCGGGATCCCGGCGTTCAGGACGCGTTACTCTGCAATCGCTCCAGCCGCAGGCGATGCCGTTCATCGGTCATCAACAGTACTGAGCCAAAAGCCGCCGAGAGCACGGCGAGCCCTGTCGCGCCCGCGATCAGAAACAAAATCATGATCTGATATTTGGCAGCCTCGCCGGGCTCCGCGCCGGCGAGAATCTGCCCCGTCATCATGCCCGGAATGGCAACGATACCGGCCGTTGCCATCATGCTCATGATCGGCAGCATTCCCGCCCGTATCGATCGCCGCATGATGTCGCTCATCGCCGCGAAACGCGATTGCCCCAGCGCCAGCCGCGCCTCGATCACCTGGCGTTCCCGATTGGCGCCATCGGCGATCGTATCCAACACCAGCCCTGCGCCCGCCAACGCGTTGCCCACGATCATGCCGAGAATGGGCAGGAAGAACCGCGGTGCGTACCACGGGTCGGCACCGATGATCGCCGTCACCGCAAACAGCGCCGTAATTAGCCCGGCGGCGAAAGGTGGTCCGCCCGCCAGCGCATAGCCGCGCCATCCGGAAATCCTGCGCGACTGATGCGAGGCGACCTCGTATCCCGTGGCCACCAGCATCAGCATCGCAAACAGCAATGTTGGCCAGAACGCATCGGACGCGAATATGAACTTCAGCAGCACCGCGATCAGAGCCAGCTGCAGCACCATGCGAACGGCGGAGATCGCCAGGCTGCGCTCCAGGTTCAACCGGAAGCCGAACGAAATGGCGCCGTTGACCAGCAGCAGCAGCGACGCCAGCACCAAGTCCCAGTAAGTCAGCGTGACATAACTCATGGTGTGTGCACCGGAAGGATCTTTTTGCCGAGCGTGATCCTGGCGCGCGCAAGGCGCTTGGAGAACGACGCGTCGTGGCTGACCAAGACGACAGTGTTGCCGGAAAGCAGACGGTACCGGATCAGTTCCTCCACCAATCCTACCGCCGCCGGATCGAGCCCACTTGTCGGCTCGTCGAGAAGAAGGACCTTTGGATTGTCCGCCAGCGCGCGAGCCAGCGACAGCCTGTGGCGCTCGCCCGTTGAAAGCTGTTGCAGCGGCTGATCCAGAATATCCGCTGGCAGGCCGATGGCCACGGCAACGCGCAACGCACGCGACAGGCAGGCCTCGCTGGGAGGCAACGACTCTCTGGCAGTATCCGTCCACCACACCGGTTCGGCTGCCACGAAGCGCACCGCGCTTCGCCACGCCGGCCCCGGCATCTCCAACTGCTCTGCGCCATCGAAGAACACCCGGCCGGAAAACGGATCGAGATCCGCTAGCGCACGCAGCAGCCGCGTCTTGCCAGACCCGGACGGCCCGTCGATTGCAAGACACTCGCCGCTGCCCACTTCGAACGATACGGGCGGCGACGTTCCGATCTTGATGTGCTCGGCCCGCAAAATGGCAGGTGCCCCCAGCCGCCGGTGAATTGAACGCCGGACGCTACCAAGCGCAAGCGCCACCGGCTAGAGCAGGATCACGATTGTCGGGGATACTGAAGATTCAGGCCGCAGCGGCGCTGGCGGCGATCTCGTCCAGCTTTTCGCTCAGCATCGCGCGATCGAACGGCTTCATCATGTAGCTGTCGGCGCCGGCCGACAACGCGCGGGCGATATCCAGCGTGTCGTGCTCGGTCGTCACGTAAATGATGTGCGGACGCCGCTCGCTCTCGATCGCGCGGATCGCCGGAATGGCGTCAAGCTTGCCGCTGCCGGGCATGTGCCAGTCGAGGAAGATGATGTCCGGCATCAAGACCGTGCAAAGGCCGACGGCATCGTTGCCGCTTTCCGCCTCCGAAACCGTGCAGCCAAGCGAGCGCAGGATTTGACCCGCGACCTTCCGGACGACGCTGGAGTCATCGATGATTAGACAGCGCCGCATGGATAGTCCTTAGAGATGGGCGCTGACGGCCCCGAGCCTGGCGAAGAAGTTCTATCATCCTTCAAAGGTCTTAACGCGGGATTGAGACGCAGTCTGAGTGCCTGGTCCACCCTCTGTCAGCCTTCCGGCTCGGCCGCCACCAGGATATCGGCACCCTCCATGAGGATCGAGATCCGCATCTTGGCCGCGCCCGCCATCCGCCACGTGTAGTAGGCCTGGATATTGATGGCATCGAGCGGCCGCGTCGGCTGCTCCATGATGAATTCCGGCAGGTGCTGCGGCGGCCGCGCACGGTTGCCGGCGCAGCGGATAACGAAGGCCTGCGAAGCTTCCGTGCCTTCGAACGTCACGTGGATCTGTCCGCCATGCGGCAGCGCGGTCATGGCATTTGCGATCAGGTTCAGCAGCAGCTTGACCTTGTCCTTGGCCATGAAGGCCGGCCCGCCATGCCAAATCAACTTGTGCTTGGCGCTCTGCTCGATCACGCCACGGGCGATCTCCTGCGCCTTGGCCATCTCGATGATAGCGCCCGCACCACCCGAAGCGCCAAATGCGAACCGCGCAAACTCCAGCCGGGCCGCCGCCTGCCGCGACGCACTGCGGATCACGTCGAGCGCGTAAGCCTTCGCATTCGGATCGCTCTCCGAATCGAGCACTTCGAAGCCATTGTTCGTCGCCCCGACCGGATTGACCAGGTCGTGACAGACTTTGCTGGAGATCAGCGCCGCGAGTTCCAGATCGGTTGGATGAACGCGTTCACTTAATGACATGGTGCCCCCGGGAAAATCGCTATGCGATGTGGAGCGGCGTCTCGGGGTCTGGCGCAGGCCAGACCATCACGCGAGCAACAGGGGCCGCTTGCGAACGGTATCTTAGCTCTGATACACGCGCCGCGAGTCGATGCAAAGTCTGGCTAAGGTTTTCGGGGAAGAAATGGACGTTTTGCCGTCTGGCTGAGCCCGCATCGCCACGCACAATGCTAGCCTGCGTCGGCGTCAGGGACGGCTCGGCCGCAATTGCACGAAGGATTGGCATGCCTCGGATTTCTCAGCAGGACTACAGGCACTTAGCCGACGGGCTGCTGGCATGCGTGCTTTCCGCAGGCAGTTTGCAGATGCGGTATCTCGGTTCCGACATCGCCGTTATCGCCAAGCCCGACGCCTCGCCCGTGACGGCCGCAGATCACGAATCCGAATTCAGTCTTGCTGGCCGGGTTGGCCGCCGTCGCGCCCAATGTTCCCGTGGTAGCCGAAGAGCGCGCCGCCGCCGGCTTCGTACCCAAGATCTCGGGCACATTTTTCGCGGTCGACCCGCTCGACGGCACCAAGGACTTCATCTCCGGCCGGCCGGAGTTCACGATCAACATCGGCCTCATTTCCGACGGCGTGCCCGTCTTTGGGCTCATCTATGCCCCAGCTCTTTCTTCGATGTATCTCACCACGACGGAAAGCGAGTCCGCCTACTGCCATCTTCCGACGAACGCCCTCGTCTCTTCATTTTCGGAATGCCGGTTCGAACGCCTGCGCACGCGTTCCCCGGAGCCCGGCGCGTTGCGTGCCCTCACCAGCCGGTCGCGCCCTAGCGAAATCTCCGACGCGTTTCTGCAGCGTGCCGGCGTCAGCGACGCGCAGCCGACAGGATCATCCCTGAAGTTCTGTTTGATTGCGCAGGGCCGCGCCGATCTCTACGCGCGCTTCGGGCCGACGAACGAGTGGGATACCGCCGCCGGCCAGGCCATTCTTGCTGCGGCTGGCGGCGCCGTTGTGACGATGGATGGACAGCCGCTGAGCTACGGCAAGACCGAGACACGCTTCCTCAATCCGCAATTCATCGCCTGGGGCAGACAGCCCCCGCAGCCCTGATTTTGCAGGCGTGCCGACACACGTCCGCTGCTCCGCAGCCACACTTTAGTAACACTTGTGCGGCATCGTTTACGCGGGGTTAATCCGCGCGTATGGGCCGTTGCGCGGCAAGCTGAGGGATGGAACGAGCCATGCCACTTTCGAGCCTAAGATGCTTGTGCGCCGGCATATTTGCCGTGCTGCCGCTCATGTGTGCGTCGGCTGCCATAGCGCAGAACGACTACAACGATGATTCGAATCAGGGCAGCCAGTACGATGATCGCGGCGGCGACAACTACGCGCGCAGCGGCTCCGGCCGTGACGACGCCTATCGCCCGCCCGCCGACAGCTACGAGCGCGCACCGCGCGACGAAGGCTATGAAGGCAGCGGCCGGCGCGACAGCTTCTCGAATAACCGCAGCGACAACTACGACCCACCGCCGCGCGATCGCGGCTATCGCGACAATGGCTATCCCGAGCCCCAGGAGCCGTCGTCTGGCCGTTCGCGCTATTACGAAGAAAACGAAATCGTCGCCGCCGGTCACGGCTTCTTCGGCTCGGTGACCAAGGGCCTTGCCAGCGCCGTCGAGTATGCATTCAAGAGCCAGGGCCGGCCCAACGGCTACATCCTTGGCGAGGATGCAGGCGGCGCGTTCATGATTGGGCTGCGCTACGGCGAAGGCAAACTGTTCACGAAGGATGCCGGAACGCACAAGGTCTACTGGCAGGGTCCATCGGTCGGTTACGACATGGGCGCCGAGGGCTCCAAGACGATGGTACTCGTCTACAATATGCACGACCCCAACGAGATTTATGAGCGGTTCGGCGGCGCCGAAGGCTCAGCCTACCTCGTCGGCGGCGTCTCCGTGCAATTCCAGACCTACGGCCACGTTACGCTGGGCGTCATCCGGTCCGGCGTCGGCCTGCGGCTGGGGGCCAACATCGGCTACTCGAAATATAGCCGCAACCCCACTTGGAACCCCCTTTAGTCATACGCGAAGCGCCAACTTGCGTTGTAATTCCTGCCGGAATCGTTCGGCAGTACTGGCGCATTATGGCCGGCGCGCTATGCTGCCCTCGCGGGAGCCGCGTGGCCGCACACCGGCAGCAAGGCTAAATGCTCTGCGAAACGAGTTGCGGGGTTTGGCGTTTGATGCTTCTGCTGCGCGGCTCAACTTCACGGCGGAACGCGTTGAGCTGAATCGGGCACGGAACGGGACCGGGAATCGATGACGAAGGTGCGCGAGTGATCACGATCGAAGCGGTCATGCTCGTGCTGCTCGGCTTCTGCTTTGCGGCACTTCTGGTGTTCGTGGCAGCCCCGTTCTACGGCCGCCGCTCAGCGCGCCTGGCAACTGACGCCCTGCGCCGCGCGATGCCGCTGACCGAAGCCGAAATCCGCGCCGACAAGGATCGCCTGCGGGCAGAGTTTGCCATTTCGATCCACAAGCTGGAGACCAAGGCCGAGCAGAGCGCGCTTTCCGCCGCCCGCCACATGGTCGACCTCAATCGCCGAGACGCCACCATCAGCGCGCTGGAAGGCGAAATCGCGCGCGTGGGCACGTTCCTCGACGAGCACGAGAATGCCCGCCGCGTTCTCGAGCAGACGATTACGGAGCGTTTGCCGCGCGTCGAACATCGCTTGTCGGAAGCCAAGAAGCTGCTGTTCCAGCGCGACCGCGAGCTGGCGCACCTGACCGACAGTTCGAACAAGCAGGCCCAGGCCTTGGAAGAGGCAAAGCAGATCAACGCCCAGCAGCGCGACGAAGTCCATCGCCTCAACGCGACGCTGGCAACGCGCGCCGCCCGCAACCGCGACGCCCTGATCGACCCGCGCTTCGACGGCGAGGTGGCACTGCGGTCCGAGATCGAAGCACTGCGAACCAAGACGCGCGACCAGTCGGCACTCATCAGCCGCCTGCAGGGCGTGATGACGAGTTCGGGCGTACCGCAGGATCGCATCGCCGGCAACGAAGGCGGCAGCACCATCCCCATCGACGCCACGACGGCAGAAGCCGAAATCGGCCGCCTGCGGCGTGATCTTGCCGACGCTGAAATGGCGCTGCGATCGGTGCGCGGCGCAGCCGAGGCAGGGCAGGCTGGACAGTCGGCACTCGAGCTGGAAATGCGCGCCCTGAAATCGGCCAATCAGGACCAGCGAACCGAGCTCGCAAATCTCAGGGCTTCGCTCGGCGTCTTCCAGAGCAGCGCCGACGACGATAAGGCCATCATCGAGAGCAAGATCGCGTTGAAGGCGCGGCTAAGTGCGCTGGCAGGCAAAGGCCGACGAGCAGGTAAATACGATCCAGACGCTGCGCTCCGAGATCGCCGCTGCAAACGAGAAGCTGGCACGGCAGGCGGCACACTTCGTCGATGAGATGCGCCGCCTTGGCGCCGGCACGCTCCCCGCCGCGGGTCCGCAGCGCCGGACCAGCTACGACGTCAAACGGCCGAGCCTCGCCGATCGCATCTCCGCGCCACGGCCGTTCGCGGCCAACGACCAGCCCGACGGCGACAACGCGACGGAATTGCCCTCGACACCGTTCGGCAGCCGCGAAGCCCCTGCCGGTGAGAAGGTTGCAGAGCCCGTCATCGCCGGTGGCGGCTTCATGCGCCGCCTGGAAACGACGGGCACGGAGACGCCTCGCCCGGATACCGGCCACGCGACAGGGTACGGAGAACGGCTCGCCATCTCAGCCGTCTGCATCTGCACCTGCCGCCACGCCATCCGGCGGCGAAGACGCGACGCCGCGGTCAGCGCCGCCCGGGCCTGCTGGAGCGCATCACCCGCATCGAAAAGGGCAGCGGAGCCGCCTGATCCGGGCCGTTTCCACGCTGCGTCAATGCGCCCCCGTGTGAGGGGCAGCGGTCTGTGGTCCTTTGCGACCTGACCCGGAATGCCAACACTCCCGGAACTAGCCCGCCAATCAAACGTTTAGGCGCGGAACGAGGAGCGAAAATCATGCTGCCACGAATCTCCAGCTACGCCGCCATTGTGGCGCTAACGTCGGTTGCAGGCGCATCGGCATCTTGGGCGGTCAGTGATCAAGTCCGGCAGCTTTGCCGCGAAGATTACTACGCCCATTGCCCCAACCATGCCCTGGGCAGCACCAATCTGCGCCGCTGCATGAAGACGGCCGGCCCGAAACTATCGTCTGGCTGCATCAAGGCGCTCGTTGCGTCCGGCGAGATTACGCAAGCGGAGGTCCGCGAGATCTCACGCAAGCTGAAGAGCTCGCCATAACGGCTTGCCGGCGGTTCCCCGCATGCCGCGTGCTTGCAACGCGCAGCTGAACCCACAATCCGGACAATCATCAATCGCTATTCGGACACGAAGCTGAGTCACAACGCGTCTGTGACGGCTAGCCTTTCCTGAAGCGCCGCCAGAGCGTTAACGTGGAGAGTGAACGATGACATCGCGCGCGGCAGCAGTGGTGCTGTTTCTCTTTGCCGGCTGCGGCCAGGCATTGGCCGAGCCCTACGCGCCTTGGGACAGCGAGCCCTTCTGGGACCGCCCCGCGCAGTCGCAATCAAACCGCTATCGCGACCTCGACGCCCCGCCACCCGCGCAAGTCCCGCAGACGCAGCGGCGGTGAGGTTCGCGACGGCGGGCCAAGGCCCGAGGTTGCGCCCAAGGCGCCAATCGTCGTCGCCTTCAACTTTCCCGAGTACCTCCCCGGCTCGATCGTCATCGATAGCGGCGGACGCAGGCTGTATTTCGTGCTGCCCGGCAACCGGGCGTTCCAGTATCCCATCTCCGTCGGCCGCGAGGGCTTCGCATGGGCTGGCACGGAAAAAATCAGCCGCAAGCAGGCCTGGCCCGATTGGCATCCGCCTGCCGAAATGCGCCAGCGCGATCCGAAGCTGCCCGTGAAGATGCTGGGTGGTCTGCGTAACCCGCTCGGCGCCATGGCGCTTTATCTCGGCAACACGCTCTACCGTATCCACGGCACCAACGACGAAAAGACCATTGGACACGCATCATCGTCCGGCTGCTTCCGCATGATGAACTCGGCGGTGCTGCACTTGTCCCAGTTCGCGCAGGTCGGCACCAGCGTGACGGTCGTCAACAAGCTGCCGATCACGCCCCAGCCGCCGCCGGTCGCTTACAACCGGCCGCCCGCTGCCCTTCCGCCCGTTGCAGCAAACCGTCCATTGCGCGCCCCCGTCGCACCAACTGCGGATGAATGGCAGAACGACGATCCCGACGATCAGCCCTATCGGCCGGAAGCAACGGCGCGCCGAGCGCCACCGCCGAATGACGAAGACGTCGCAGATGTTCGGGTTACGCCGCGCGAAGGTGTTGACGACTACGACCCCTACGCGGTGCAGCGGCCCGCGGCATCCCGCCGCTATGCGCGTGATCGCTTTCGCGATCCTTACGCCACTGATCGCGTGGACAGTTACGCCTCAGATCGCCCCCGCGGACGCCAATGGTATGACGACGAGCGCGACGATTTCTGATGATTTCCCATCTCTTGAACGACGTTCCCATGTCGGATTGCATAAGAGTTGTTAGGCATTAAGCCCATTCGCCGCCTTGACGCGCAGCGCCGCTGAGGGCACACGTGCGCACAGCAATGGAACCCGTTGCCGTGATTGCGACTTTCGCAATAACAATGCGCGCCATTCAGCGCGCTGCCCCATCAAGGGAAAGCCGTGAAGCCCGAGTTCGAGCGTATATTTCAAAGTCATGGCGCGCTGCTGTGCGCAATGACCATTTGCGCGCTCTTCCTGTGTGCCGCGACGGTCAATTCAAAACAGAATTCGGGTGACGCGAAAGCCATTGTGGCTGCAGACCCGTTCGCGTTGAAGAACCCAAATGCCTTCGACCCGGCGCGCCGCCGCAGCGTGCGCGCGTTGAAGGTTCCGCGTGAGACCGCTGCCCATATGGCGTCAGGCATCGACGCGGCCGAGCAGGCAGCCATACCGGAACCCGACGGCGCAGACGCCGCGCAGTCCCTACCACCCCGCGTTGCCGAAGCTAACCGCTAAGCTCTCTCGCGCTCTGCCAGGCGCGTCTCGTACGCTTTTAGATGGGCGTAAACGACAGCCAACCGCTCGCATGACAGTCCGGCACCGGCAGCCCGCGTGAGAAGATCGCCGATGATCTGATCGGCTTCGATGCGTGCACCATTCTCGATATCGCGAAACATCGATGACGTCTGCGGTGACTGGTCGTTGGTCAGGAACGCCCGTGTTTCTTCGAGGAACGCCGGCCTCGGCGGAAAGCCCGCTGCGGCAGCGATGCCGCGAACTTCGTCGATCAACCCCAGAACGAATTCGCGCCCGCCCGCCACGCGGTTGATCACGCCGATCGGAGCGCGCATTACGCTTGTGGCGCCCGCCATCGAGCAAGCACCACCCATTTTTCCCACATCGCCTGCATGATGTTGCGACTGGCGATGGCATCAAACGTCGCGCCAGCGAATGCGCGTTCAATGTTGTTCACCCGTTCGCTCGCTTGGCCGTCTCGTTCCCCAAACGTGAGACTATGCACCGTGTTGAGGTGAGCAATCGTGCCGTCGGCGTTCAACGTCGTGGAGATGACGCACTGCCCGCCCAGCACGGCGTTAGCCCCGAAGCGGGCTTCGAGCACGTTCGATGTGACGCATGCCATTCAACAGCGGAAGAATCGCACTCTGCGGCCCGATGGCTGGCGCAAGATCGGCCACCGCAGCATCGAGATCGTAAGCCTTGCAGCTGAGGATAACGAGATCGAACGCTTCCGACAGCTTGTCTGCCGTAACGGTCGCCGGCGCCGCGAATGATATATCCCCGGCAGGACTGCGCACATGCAGCCCGTTTTGTCGCAAGTAGCGCCGCCCTGCGGGGCCGCACCAGGAATGTTACGTCACGCCCGGCCTGCAGCAGGCGAGCACCGAAATAGCCGCCAATCGCGCCGGCACCAACGACAAGAATGCGCATCTGTGCCTATGGATTGGACTGAGGTGGTGTGCCCGTCGAAGAGCCGCTGTTGGCCGCATTCCGCGCCAGAAGCTCTGCTGCCTCGCGCGCTGCGCGCTCCTTGGCCACATCATCCTGCGCGCGCTTCAACTCCGCCTGAAAGCGGTCGTCGGCCTCGCGCGCGGTCTTTTGCGCCAACTCACGCGCCGCACGCTCTTTGCCCATGTCTTCTTTCAGGCGCGCAGCTTCCCCCTGGGCCTTGCCCAGTTCGTCGGCGCTCGTCCGGAGCCGGTTTTCTGCATCTTCCCGAGCCGTATTCGCCTGGATCTGCACTTGCTCAAGCTGGCTGCGCAACTGCGTCACCGAATGGTTTACCGTCTCGTTGGCGGCCTGAACCTTGCTCACCTCGGCCTTCATCTCGTCCATCGAGCGTTCGGCGACGTTGGCGCGTTCGCTGGCGGCCTTCGCCTCGCGTTCGACAGACGCCCGCGCCGCCTTCAGCGTGGCGATCTCGTCGTGGAGACCCCGGTTGTTCCAAAACAGCAAGCCCGCTGCAATCAGGGCCACCGCGGCGATGCCCGCGAGCAGCGGCTTCAATGTTGTATCGTCCATTTGTTTTCCCTTTGGCGCGGGCTATTCAGCCTTTCGTTGTGCCGCCGTTCAATCCGTGCGTAACACGCTTTCACAGCCCTCTGCACGGGCCGTCGCTACACGTGTTTACTGCCCGATCGGCGAACCTTTCGAATTCGGAGAGATTTTCCCGCCCCAGCCGGATTTCTTACCGGCTTTGACGCTGACGGGCAACGCAACGCGCCTATCAGGGAACGCTGCGCCGCCATCTTGGTTGCACCTCCCGCAAACCGTTGGCGCACCGCTAAGAATCGACTAGCTCATCGTCCTTAGACAGTGGCTTTGTGAGGTCTTGATGGCGTGCTTTCTGGCCGTAGCCAATCGTAAGGGTGGTGTGGGTAAATCGACGACGAGTGTCATGCTGGCACACGCCGCCGCCGCCTGGAGCGGCCACCGCGTCCTGGTCATCGACCTCGACACGCAATGCAACGCCTCCCTGATGCTGGTTGGCGGCGAAGGCTGGGACAAGGCCCGCCGGTCTCGCCGCACCATCGCCGATTATCTGTTCGATCGCTTCGACAAGGTGGCGGAAGACGAGTCACAGTACGTCATCGCCAACGCCGGCGATGTCGCCCATCCGCGCACCGGCAATGGCCGCGTCGCGTTGCTTCCCGGCTCACTCCTGATGGAAGACATCCAGGGCGAACTTTTCGTTGCCCAGGCCCGCAAGGGCAAGGATACCGAAGTCGTGGCGACGGAAGTGCGCGGCCGCCTGAAGCGGCTGATGAAGCACTTCGGCATGGACTATGACGTCGTCATTCTCGACTGCCCGCCGGGCCTGTCGTTCGCAGCGCTCGCCGCCTTGGATCTGGCCAACCGTGTCGTGGTACCGTTCCGCCCCGATTTCGTTTCCCAGTTTGCCATCGACCGCATCTCCACCATGATCGAGAAAGTGCACACGTCGGAAGACGTTGCCGCCATCCCGTTCGCCGAACGCCGCTACGTCTGCCTGCCCAACTATGTGCGCAGCAACAACGGCCGCGAACGCCTGCTGCTCGATCAGATGGCGCTCGACCACCCGATGCTTGCGTCCCGCATCCCGCTGCTTGACAGCGTCGCCCGCGCGTTCGACTGGGAAGAGACGAAGAAATCGATGGTCGAAAAATACGCCGACGCCCTGCCGCATCTGCGCGCCTTGCACGCGGAGGTCTTCAGCGGCATACCGCGCGAGTTGGATTGAAAGACATGAGCAAGTCGACGCGTTCCATCTCTGGTGCAGCCAAGAACACTTTCCTCGACGGCATCGTCCGCTCCGCCTTGGGCGATGATCACGCCGCGCGCGAAAGATTGCTGGAAGAGCTGACGGCAGCCGTTTCGAGCCTGCGCATTCGCGTCGAAGCCGAACGGGGCCGCAAGGCAACGACGCGAACCGTGACACTGCCCCAGCCGCACGCCGCGTCCACCAGCGCGGCGGCTGACTACGGCGCGGCGCCTCACCTCGACGCGGACTTCGATCCCTACACACCCAACGTCATCGTGGTACTCCGCACCCGCGGACGTGACGCCGCGCTAGCAGCACTCGCCTCCGTAACCAGCGACAACCATCTACGACTTCTGGCACACGAACAGCAGCTGGGCGTGCCGGAGGGCCGGGTGCCGTTGGCCGACCTCCGCCAGGCGATAGTCGCCGCCGCCGAACGCCGCATCGCCAACAGGCTCGCGGCTGGCAGCTGAAGTGCCGGAACGCCGCGGCGTCAGACGGCCCGATGCGCCGCCAGGTCGACCACGTTATCGCCCGGACCTTCGACGAGCGAGAAATGCGATACCTTGTTGGCGTCGCTGACGTAGATCCATTTGGCGTCGAACAGTTCGCCGTCGCGGATGTATCCGAATGTCGCGCCCTTCTTCGGCCGCCAGAATAGCGAGGGTGGCGCGGTGGTGCCGGCGCGCTCCCAATCGGGCTCGACGAAATCGGCAATCTCATTCCATTGAATCACGGCGCGTTCGCTCCCACTGCTCTTCGTTGGTGGAAGCTTAGAGTGCTTCCGGACAAAGTGTGAAGCGGTTTTCCGAAAAGAAGCACGCCAATACAAGAAGCTAGCGCCGTTCCGCGATTCGAAGAAAAGCGGAGCACCGCTAGCCTGCTCGCGCTGGTAATCCTAGTTCGGCGCCGGGCAGCGCGGCGTGTTGGCCGCCTCGACCTGTTCGCAATGCGAGGAGAATGTCGCGGTCTCTCCATGCCCCGTCGTGCTGAGCGACACGTGGCAGTTCAGCTTCTGGTCCAGGCCGGCGCGCACGAACAGGCGGAATGCCTCGCCGTGGCGCAGCGGGAACCGCAACGTACAGTCTTCGCCATCGGGATTGAGCAGGATAACGACCTGGCTGTCTGACGGCACTTCCATGCCAAAGGTGTCGCCACCGTCTCCGAGCGCCACTTGCGCATCCGGCGTGATGGTGAACAGCTCGTCGGTTCGCGCCGATGCCGGCACCGCCACGAGAAACACGACAGATAGTCGGAACAGCCAAGGGATCATGCGCGTCCACTCCTCGCCGGATGTGACGCAATGACGCTATCATGACACGACGGCGTGTGGAGTCCCCGCCGTAACGTCTCCACCGGAATTCCACACCCGGCTATTTCCTGCCGGGATCGTATTTATGGCGCTGACGCCATTCCGAGATCATGTAGCCGAGCTCATCGTCGATCACGTCCGGCAGCACGATCCGCACAGCGACGAGTTGATCGCCCGTCGTATTCGTCGCCGCGTTCTTTACGCCCTTGCCCTTGAGCCGGAAGATGCGCCCGGAGCTGGTACCCTTCGGGATCGTCAGCTGCACGCGGCCATCCACTGTCGGCACCTCGACCTTGGCGCCGAGCACGGCTTCGTCGATGGTAATCGGCAGGTCGAGCTGCACATCCAGGCCCTGCCGCTTGAACTGGCTATGCGGTTTGACCCGGATCTCCACCAGCGCATCGCCGGGCTCACCGCCGCGTGGTGCGGCCGACCCCTTGCCCTTGAGCCGCAGCACCTGGCCGTCGCTGACGCCTTCAGGCACGGTGAGGTCCAGCGTGCCGCCTTCCGGCAGCGTCACCCGCTTGCGCGCGCCTTTGACCGCCTCGAGGAAATCCACATCCAGCGTGTAGCGTACGTCGCGCCCCCGCGGCGCATACGTTCCCCCGCCAGGACGCGCGCCGGCGCCCGCGGCGCCACGGAAGCCGCCGAAAATGTCCGAGAACACGTCACTGAAACCGAAGTCACCGCCGAAGTCGCCGCCGCCTGTCCCCCCGGCACCACGGCCCGCGCCAGCTGCGTGCGGCCGCGAATAGCGCCGGGGCTCGCCCGCACCATCGATCTCGCCACGGTCGAACTGCCGCCGCTTGTCTGAATCGCCCAGGATTTCGTGCGCCGCCGTCACCTTCTTGAAGCGCTCTTCTGCCGTCTTCGACGGATTAACGTCGGGATGCAGCTCCTTGACGAGCTTCAGATAGGCCTTGCGGATGTCGTCGTCCGAAGCGGCACGGGCGACACCCAGGACGGAATAGGGGTCGTCGGCCATGCGTCGCCGAAGTCTCCATGATTCTGTTGGTTGAACGCAGACTAGCAGGATTTAAACCGGCCGGACACGGGGCCGGCCAGCACGCATCAAGCTATGCTAAATAATGGGCGGAATGGCGAAAACCAAGGCTCACTTGCCCGCGCGAACCTCAGCCGTCAGCTGAAGCAATGCCGCAAGGCTGTCCATCCGGCGCCGCAGCCGTTCACCATCCAGGCTGGCGTAGGACTTTGGCAGCGTCAAGATCAGCTTGCCATTCTCGAAGCTGAGAGGCGTTTCGTCGATCACGCCGGGCATTCCGATGGACACCATATGCGCCGCGCGAATGGCCGCGCCAACGATCCGGGCACGCTTCAAGGCTCGCTTGCTGAGCGCACCTTTTATGCGCTCCGACAGCTGGTCGGTGTTCTGCTCGCTCGATCCCACGTGCCGGAAGAAAACCGCCATGGCGATGAACATGCGGCCCGGATGGTCGGTCCCAACCAGCCCCGACTGCGCGATGATGTTCAGGCTTTTCTCGCCCCGATAGTCAGGATGCGCACGCCAGCCGATGTCCGACATGAGGCACGCCGCATGGCGAAGGCGCTTCTCGTCGGCCGTTTCCGTAAGGTCCGGGCTGTCGAACAGCACATCGGTCCAGGCGCACAACTCCACCGCGTGATCGTAGGATCGCGACCGCAGCCGCGAGTAGTCCTCGCAGAAGCACAGCAGCGGATCCTTGCGCCGTTCCACCTCCGGCAACAGGCTGAACACCAGCCCCTCGCGTATGCCGTAGACCGAGAAGATGACCTCCGACGGCGCCAGCAGCTTCAAAAGGCGCTCGAGCACCAGCGCACCGTACGGCAGCACCTCGCGCCGCGCGCGCGCCACGTCGTCGATGCCGGGAAGCAGCGACAGCTTCTTGGTCTTGCGGACCTTCTCGCAGAACAGGATCGCATCGCGCGTTGGGATCGAATACCCCTGCATCACGCGCAGCGGATAACCCATTTCGTCCATATGTAGCTTGGCAAGCGCGCGCCACGTGCCGCCGACTGCATAGAACGGCCGGCCTGCACCCTTCGCCAACCAGTCGATCTTGCCGAGCGACTCGTCGATCTGCGCCAGCGCCTTGTCGAGCTTGTCACCCGTCGAGTCGATCAGCCGAAGACCGCCAAGCGGCATCGTCGTCGCTTCGTTCAGCGTGTCGCGATAAATATCGATCAGTTCGAGGCTGCCGCCGCCGAGATCGCCGGCAAAGCCGTCCGCCTCGCGAAAGCCCATGCGGATGCCTTGCGCCGCAAGTTCTGCTTCCTTCTCGCCTGACAGGATCTCGATCTTGGTACCGCACGCCTTCTCGCCGCGGCTGATGAACTCGCGCCCATTTTCGGCTTCGCGCACGGCGGCCGTAGCAATGGCCCGCAGCACCTTCACGCCGACAATGCGGGCGATGACGCGAAAGCGAGCCAGCGCCGCGATGGCGCGATCGACGGCTTCGTCGCTGAGGCGCCCGGTGGAATGGATCGACCGGCCGAGGCCGCACAGAACCTTCTCGTTGAAAACAGGCGTCGCGGCCCGCACCGCGCCCTCGTAGATCACGAGGCGAACAGAGTTCGAGCCAATGTCGATGACACCGATCGGCTCACGTTCGGCAGTCAGCCAACGGTCGCCGAAAATGTGGGGCATGACCGACAACTATTTCCGCTCCAACTGCTTGAGCGAGAAACGAGGCGGCGTGCTGTCCTTCAACGCCTGGCCGCGACCGGACAGGCTTGGGTTCGTCATGAAGTATTGATGCGCGTTGAACGGCTCTTCGCCGCTGGCAGGCGCGATCCGCTCCGACGAACCGTCGGCCTTGATGCGCCAGCTCTGCTGGTTGTCCTTCAGATTGGCCACCATGATCTGATTGAGCACCTGCTCGTGCACCGTCGGGTTCGTGACTGGCGTCATCGCCTCGACGCGCCGGTCGAGATTGCGCGGCATCATATCCGCGGAGCTGATGTAGACGGCTGCCTTGGCCGAAGGCAACCCCTGCCCGCGGCCGAAACAGTAAATCCGCGCATGTTCCAGAAAGCGTCCAATGATGCTTTTGACGCGAATGTTCTCCGACAGTCCTTTCACGCCGGGCCGCAGGCAGCAGATACCGCGCACGACAAGGTCCACCTGCACGCCGGCGGCACTCGCCTCATACAGCGAGTCGATGATCTGCGCGTCGACCAGCGAGTTCATCTTCATCCAGATGGCCCCTGGCCGCCCGGCCTTGGCGTGTTCAATCTCTTCATTGATGTGCGCCAGCATGCGCGCACGAATGCCGTGCGGGCTGGCAGCCATCTTCTCCAGCTCGGCCGGTTGCCCATAGCCCGTCACGAAATTGAGGATGCGCGCCACATCCCGCGCGATCACCGGGTCGGTCGTGAACAACGACAGGTCGGTATAGATACGTGCCGTCTGCGGGTGATAGTTGCCCGTGCCGATGTGCACGTAGGTGACGAGTTCGCCACCCTCACGCCGGACGATGAGACCCAGCTTGGCGTGCGTCTTCAGCTCGATGAAGCCGTAGACGACATGCACGCCGGCGTTTTCCAGATCGCGCGCCCAGCGGATGTTGGCTGCCTCGTCGAAGCGTGCCTTGAGTTCCACGACGGCCGTGACCGACTTGCCGGCCTCGACCGCTTCCTTCAACGCCTGCACGATCGGGCTGTCACGCGATGTGCGGTACAAGCGTCCACTTGATCGCCATCACGTTTGGATCGGCGACCGCCTGGCGCAGGTACTGCACCACCACGTCAAAGCTCTCGTAGGGATGGTGGACGACGATGTCCTTCTTGCCGATTGCGGCAAAGCAGTCGCCGTTGAACTCGCGAATACGCTCTGGAAAACGCGGCAGGTATGGCTTGAACAACAGGTCCGGCCGATCCGACACGATCATCTGCGAAATGTCCGACAGCGCCAGCAGGCCGTCCTTGATGAAGACGCTCTCTTCGCCGACTTCCAACTCGTCCGTGATGAACTTGCGCAGCTTCTCCGGCATGCGCGAATCGATCTCGAGCCGGATCACATGCCCACGGCGCCGCCGCTTCAACTGCGTCTCGAACGAACGCACGAGATCTTCGGCTTCTTCCTGCAGCTCGATGTCACTGTCGCGCAGCACGCGGAACGCACCCTGGCTCTTGATCTCGAAGCCCGAGAACAGCTCGCCGATGAACATGCTGATCAGCTGTTCAAGCTGGATGAAGCGCAGGTCGCTCGGCGACTGCGCACCGACGCGCAGCCGGATGAACCGTTCCAGCTGGCCAGGGATCGGCAACAGTCCACTCATCGTCTTGCCGTCGGACTCACGGTGCATCCACACGACCGCCGTCAGCCCCTTGTTCAGGATGAACGGGAACGGATGCGCCGGATCGATCGCGATCGGCGTCAGGATCGGGAAGATGTGCGTCATGAACAGCTGTTGCAGCCAGGCACGCTCCTCGGCCGTCAACTGGTCGGGCTTCACCAGATGCACGCCCGCGCCATCCAGCTCGCGCTTCAGCTCGTTCCAGCAGGCCTGCTTGTCGGCCACAAGCCCGGCCACGAAATTGTTGATCTGCTTCAACTGCTCGACAGGCGTGACACCGTCGAGGCTAGGCGTCGTCACGCCGGCTGCCACCTGGCCATAAATGCCGGCCGCGCGCACCATGTAGAATTCATCGAGGTTCGACGCCGAGATCGACAAGAAGCGCAACCGCTCCAGCACGGGATGATTGCGATTCTGCGCTTCCTCGAGCACGCGGCGGTTAAACTGCAGCCAGGAGAGTTCCCGGTTGTAATAACGCGAGGTACCTTCCGTCAGCTTCTCCGGCGGATCCGCTTTTTCCCGCTGCTTGGCCTTCGTGGTCATGAAACCTGTCCTTCAAAATCCCGCCGGGCGGGATCAGATGCTGCGTTATACGACAGCATGATGACACCCCGTAAGGACGTGTATCGGTTACGTCAAATCGACGGGCCGGGCGGCGTTGGCGAGCGCTTCGGCCGCAACCGCACGGCTAACCCGGCGCTGCTTGGCCAGCGCCAGCCGGTCAGCCTCGGCCACGACTTCGTTTGCAGCCTGCATCGACCGTTCCATGTGCAGCGCCAGATATCCTATGACATGCGGTTCGACATCGAGCTGCCGGTCGGCAAAAAGCTTCACCAGCACCGCCTTCAGCAGCGGCTCGTCCGGCGCTTCGATGGTCGCCAGCGGCAGGGCCCGCAATCGCGAGCGAAGATCCGGCAACGCGATATCCAGTTCGCCCGGCGCCTGCCGAGACGTCACCAGCACGGTGAAGCCCTTTTCCCGGGTAAGGTTCAGCAGGTGGAACAGAACCCGGTGATCGAATGCCGTGCGATCGATATCCTCGATCACGAGCGCGCCGTGCCGCGACAGCAGCGCGATGGTATCGTCCGACAAGTCCGTGGCCGGAATTGATCCCGCCCCGGACCGCGCCGCCCAGACATGCGCCAGATGCGTCTTTCCAGCGCCCTGCGGCCCAACGACCACGGCTGCGGGATGCACCCAGTTGGGCCAGCGGTCGACCAGCTCGACGGCGGCCGCGTTCGATCGGCTGAGAAGATAATCTTCCATGCCCTGTGCCTGACGGTGCGGCAGGTCGAAGACGAGTTGTGGCGGCTGCATTTTTTCAGCGGCGCTCATGGTGCGGGGGCTCACAATCAAACACGGGGGTCGCGCAGGAAGTCGGTCGTCGCGCTGTCACCCCGGTAAACGGAGCTTTGCAGGTAGACGCTCAGCGCAAACCGCACCAGCACGCCGATCGCCGCCGCGACGGGAACCGCCAGCAGCATGCCGACGAGACCGAACAGATAAGCGAACACGAACAGGGCGAATATGAGCCACACCGGATGCAGGCCGATTTTCGACCCCACGATATTCGGCGACAGGAATCCGGCATCGAACGCCTGGCCGGCAAGAAAGACCGCCAGCACTCCGAGAATCGGCAGCGTTTCTGGCCAGAACTGCACCACTGCCAGCACCATCGCAGTCAGCAGGCCCAACGCCCAGCCGACGAATGGAATGAACGCCATCACGCCGGTGGCCAGGCCGATCAGCAAGCCGTAATCGAGCCCGACCGCCGTCAGCCCCATCGCGTAGAACAGCGCCAGGATGATGCAAACCGTACCCTGGCCGCGAATGAAGGCAGAGATCGCCTCGTTGATTTCCGACGCAAGCGCCCGGATCGTCGGCGCATGATCGCGCGGCAGCCAGCCGTCGATCTTGGCCAGCATCGCATCCCAGTCGACCAGCAGGTAGAACACGACCAGCGGCGTCACCAGCAGACAGCGACAGAAAATTGAACACCGCCAGCGAACGATCCCAGAGCGACGTGGCAGCCCAGCCCGCCAGGCTCGCCCAGTTCTGCGCAAACGTATCCGCAGCGCGCTTGAAGCCGGAATCGAAGTTGGCGAAGTTGTTGCCGAAGCGTTCTTGCATCCACACTTCCAGCACGCCGCGCACGCGTTCGATCTCGCCGGGCAGCGCCACGGCGAACTGTTGTGCCTGGTCGAACAGCAACGGCACGATCAGCACCAGCAGCGTGATGACGATCACGGCACCCGCGACCACGATCAGCGCCGAGGCCACGACGCGGTTGAGGCCAAGCGCCGTGAGCTTGTCGACGATCGGATTGAGGAAGTAGGCCAGCACTACGCCGGCAACGAACGGCAACAGCACGTCTTTGACGAGCGCGATGGCGAGCACCAGCAGCACCGCTGCCGCGAGCCAGAAGAAGATCTGCCGTTCAACGCCGCGCATGCCAACTGTTCCCCGTCCGTCGTGGCCAAGCGATCGGCCGAGATCCCGCGGCGCTCAGCCCGTCATTTTGCGCCGGGCGCGCCGTCACCCAATTCATAGCCTGACATATGCCGAAACCAAGTGCGGAGATACGTCACGAGCGACGCGATCGTCAGCGTCCCCGTAATCCACACCAGCGCCACCCGCGCGGTCTCGAGGCCCAGACCGAAGCCGTCGTCTGCCAGCACTGTGCCCGCCAGCACGATCTGCGACAGCGTATTCACCTTGCTGACGGCCGCCGGCTTGATGCGCAGCGGCCGGTCCAGCACCCACGCCAGCACCACGCCGGTGACGATGAGAATGTCGCGCGACACGACGGCGATCACCAGCCAGGACGGCAACGCCCCCTTTACGCCCAGCGCCACGAAAATGCTGACGATCAGCAGCTTGTCGGCCAGCGGATCAAGATAGGCACCGAGCTCCGTCGTCCAGCCGTAGCGCTTGGCCAGAAACCCGTCGACCCCGTCTGAAATGCCCGCGATGACGAACAACACGAAGGCCATCTGCGTCTGGCCCTGCAGCAGCAGCCAGAACACGATCGGCACGAGAATGACTCGCCCGAGCGAGATGAGATTTGGAATATTCAAGATGGCACTTCGAAATTGCAGGATCCGCTGGGGCGTGACGTACGCCCCGTCAGATGCTGCATACCACGATCGCGGCGCAAGGCACCTGCGCGCCAACGAAAAACTTAATCGCACTGTCTTGGGTTACCGTCTTGGTTTGCCGTCAGTAGCCGCCGCGGACTTGCCAGCCGCTGCCGGATTGCTGCATCTGCAGCCCTTGGCGGCCAAGTTCCCCCGCGAGCGCGGGTCCACCGCCCGGGAACTTCACCATAACCTGCGCGCTGCTGGCGGAAACATTCCCCACGCGCACGTCGTCGACGGTCGGCAGATCCAGGATGCGCCCGCGGATCTCGTTCCATTCGGTCATTGACCGGAACTGCACATCCAGCAGCACGTCCGGCATCGCCCCGCCGCCGCCGCCATCGAAGCCGCCAGCCGCGCCGCCGCTGAATTCGCCGTTCTGCATCGCCTTCCAGCGGCCCTCGATCACACCCAGCGAGATCACTGCCGCCAGTTCCATCGTGTAGGCCACATCGTTGTCGGTGATGCGGTAGCTGCGCTTCCACAGGATCGGTGCAACGCCATCCTGGCCCGCTAGCGTGACGTGCACGCGGCCCGCAGCCTTGTCGACCTCGGCGATCGCCACGACCACCTTGTCGCGAGCCGTACTCGGTGGCGAGAATCCGCTCCGGACTGTCCTGTCCGGCGGCCACGAGCGAGGCGATCGCATCGCTGTGCACGCTCGCCTTCAACGGCGTCACCGTAAGCGGCGTCAGTGAATTCCCGACGTCGAGTTCCGACCAGGTTGTTGACCAGGGCCCCGTCGCTAGCGTGAACTCTGCGCCTGCCGCCTTGCCGCCGCCCGTCGGAGGCGACTGCCGCAGCACCGGCACCAGGATCACCGGCTCGGCCTGCTTGTCGACGAAGGCCACGCCTTGCTGCTGCAGCAACTGGCGAACGGAATTCGGATCGAAGTTGAAGTCGAGACTGGCGATATAGCGCGTGCCTGAGTTCTGCTCCGACCGGATGGCAAAGCCATCGACGTAGTCTGCCGCCTTGACCGACTTCAGGTGGTCCAGCCCCTGATAGCCCGTGACGGGCACCAGCCGCTTCAGCAACGACCGGAACGCAGCCTGCTGCCCATCGGCGATCGCCTTGTCCTTGGCGGCCACGGCATCCTTGGCCGTGGCGTCCACCGGATAATTGGCAATCGTAAACGCCTTGTCGCCAGGCGCCGCGCGCACGGGTCCGGCAACCGCCAGCACCGCTGCCGCCGCGCAGACCAAACTCGAAATTCGTCGTTGCAAATCAGTCCCCGGAGACAAAGCTTCTTAAACCTGCACACAGATTGCGGTGGGCGCGTGTTGCCCCAGGACGGTCAAGCTGGTAGGAGCCCCTATCTCTCAGCCCCAATCGGGCGAAAGTTGGGTTCTTTCCGGGCCCTGAACGGCTTGGACTTATTCGCGATATTGGTATGGCAGAGCCCACCGACAATTCACCACGCCCCATCACCTACCGCGATTCCGGTGTCGATATCGACGCCGGAAACACCCTTGTTGAAATGATCAAGCCGCTCGTCAAGGCAACTCGCCGTTCCGGCGCAGATGCCGCACTTGGCGGCTTCGGTGGCTTGTTCGACCTCAAGGCCGCCGGCTACCGCGACCCGATCCTGGTTGCCGCCAACGACGGCGTCGGCACCAAGCTCAAGATCGCCATCGACGCCAATCACCACGAAACCATCGGCATCGATCTCGTCGCCATGTGCGTCAACGACCTCGTCGTGCAAGGTGCCGAGCCGCTGTTCTTCCTCGATTACTTCGCCGTCGGCCACTTGGACGTCGAGATCGCCCGCAAGGTCATCGCCGGCATCGCCTCGGGCTGCCGCGAAGCCGGTTGCGCCCTGATCGGTGGCGAAACCGCCGAAATGCCGGGCATGTATCACGGCCAGGATTACGACCTCGCCGGCTTCGCCGTTGGCGCCGTCGAACGCGGGCAAATCCTGCCCCGGCCGGACATCGCCCCGGGCGACATCCTCATCGGCTTGCCGTCCACCGGCGTCCACTCGAACGGCTATTCGCTCGTCCGCCGCCTCGTGACCGAGGAGAAGCTCGATTGGAAGGCGAAGGCGCCATTCGAACCCGCCCACTCGCTGGCCGAGGCCTTGCTCGCGCCCACGCGCATTTATGTGAAACCGCTGCTCGCCGCCATTGAAGCGACAGGCGGCGCAGCCGACGGCGCCATCAAGGGCCTGTCGCACATCACCGGCGGCGGCATCTCGGAAAACCTGCCGCGCGTGCTGCCGCCTACGGTCGCCGCCCGCATCGACTTGTCCGTCATTCCCGTACCGCCCGTCTTCGGCTGGCTGGCCAAGGCCGGCCGCCTCGACGACGCTGAACTGCTGCGCACCTTCAACTGCGGCATCGGCATGATCGTCGTCGCCGACAAGGCCCACGCAAACGCCGTCATCGCCAGCCTCACCGACGCCGGCGAGCAACCCGTCGTCATCGGCGAGATCGGCCCCGGCACCGGCGAACGCTCCTCCGCCAAAGGCAAAGGCGACGCCTGGGCCGTCGGCTACGAGGGCAAGTTGAAGCTCGCCCAGCAATGACAGCACCCAAAAAAGCGCGTCGGTATTCTCATCTCGGGCCGCGGCTCGAACATGCGCTCGCTCGTGGAAGCGTCGCGCGAGGCTGACTGCCCCTACGAAGTCGTCGTCGTCATCGCCAACCGCCCTGATGCCGCGGGCCTTGCCTTTGCCAAGGCGCAGAACATCCCGGCCCTCGGCCTGGATCACACGCGCTACGAAAGCCGCGAGCACTTCGAGGGCCAGTTGCACACGGTCCTCACCGCCTCGAAGGTCGAACTGGTCGCCTGCGCCGGCTTCATGCGGCTGATGACGCCGGAGTTCGTCGAGAAGTGGCGCGACCGCATGCTCAACATCCACCCCTCTTTGCTGCCCGCTTTCAAAGGCTTGCATACGCACGAGAAATCGATCGCCGCGGGTGTCCGCATTTCCGGCTGTACGGTGCACCTCGTCCGCCCGGCGATGGACGAGGGCCCGATCCTCGGCCAGGCCGCCGTTCCCGTAGCAGTGGATGACACGGCCGATACGCTCGCCGCCCGCATTCTGGAAGCGGAACACAAGCTATACCCGCGCGTCCTCGCAGCGTTCGCGTCCGGAAAAATTTCAATTGTAGATGAAAGAGTTAGCTGGCCCGGCTCGGTTAACCAGGGCAGCACGCTTTTCTCGCCAGACCTCGGTTCTGCCAGCTAAATCACCGTTGCAGAACAACAAGCACCGCGCGCTAAATTGAAGCGGCGGCGCCCCGATCCATGGACACGCCCAACTTGCCGGTGATACTGAGGCCCGAACTCTTCACGTCAGTTACACGGGGAACAGCAAGTTTCCGGCTGGCGACATCGCATAGTGATTGTACGCCCTGGCCTATGAGACCGGATCGGCCGTCGCCGAGAAGGCCCCAGGAGCGCTTAATGACCGCCAGCGCCGAGTATGCCGGCTGGCTTGGAAACGGTGCATGATGACCGCACAAGAAACGCACGGGCAAAATCATCAGCTCGGCGAGGAAAGTAGCATTTGGTTCAAGCTGACGGCGCTCCTCAAGGGCGACCCGCAGAACCCGATGCGTACGCTCATGGCCATGGCCGATCGCTATGGCCCCGTGATCCCCGTGAACTTCGGCAACCAGCGCGTCGTGATGCTGTCGGAGCCGGAGCACTTCAAGCACGTGCTCGTCACCAAGGGCGACGACTACATCAAGTATTTCGACGGCCTGAAGCCGATTTTCGGCAAGTCGATGATCACGAACGACGGCGCGCTCTGGCAGAAGATCCGCATGCCGCAGCAGCCGGCGTTCCACCCGGACATGTTCGCCGAGTACATCCCTTACTTCCTCGATGCCATCCAGACCAAGATGGACATCTGGGCCGATCTGGCGAAGACCGGCGAAACCATCGAGATGGTCGAGCAGACGTGGACGCTTGCCGCCGACATGATCTGCAAGGCGCTGTTCGACCGCGACATGCCGTTCAATCCGCACGTCATCTTCAAGTGCGTGAAGACCTACACCGACGTGCAGGGCCACAAGTCGATCCGTCTGAAGGTCAACTCGGGCGAAGAGTTCGAGATGACGGACGAAGGCGCCTCGAAGGCCATGGAAATCTGGGGCGGCGTACCGCCCGCGGTCATGGGCGCCGATCCGCGCGAGGAGCGCGAACGCACGCTCCTGACGATGATCCAGGCCGCAGTCGACGATCCCAACGTGCCGGAGTTCGATCAGGCACAGGCCGTCGACGAACTGAAGCAGTACCTGTGGGCCGGCACCGAGACCACGGCGCTGACGCTCGCCTGGGCGCTGTACCTCGCCTCCAAGCATCCCGAGACCGCAGAGCGCATCCGCAAGGAAGGCGAAGAGGTCTACGGCGATCGCGCACCCGCCGCCGCAGACTACTCCGCGCTCGCCTACACCCGCGCCGTCGTCCAGGAGACGATGCGTCTCTATCCGCCGATCTGGGGCTTCATCCGCGTCGCCACCAAGGCCGAGGAAATCGGCGGCAAGGAAATCCGCGTCGGCGACCGCATCATGCTGTTCGCCTACGGCGCGCACCACAGCCCGAAATATTGGGACGAGCCCGAAGAGTTCCGGCCCGAGCGCTTCATGGGCGACGCTGCCCGCAAGCGGAAGCCCTACACCTACCTGCCGTTCGGCGGCGGCAAGCGCTCATGCATCGGCGGCGCCATGAGCCAGGTCGAGAACACGCTGGCGCTCTCCATCCTGCTGCGCCGCTTCCGCCCCGAGTATGTCGGCAACGAACCGCCAGGCATCAACGGCACGGTCACGCTGACCCCCAAGGGCGGCCTGATGTTCAAGATCCGCGAACTGAGCTAGCTTCAGCTCACAGCAACAAAAGGCGAGGCTCTGGGCCTCGCCTTTTTGATTCAGTGGCTTTCGCTCAGCGAGTTACTTGCAGGGCACCGTTACGGTTGTGCCGATCGCCGCGATGAACTTCTTGCAGGCGACAGGCTCGCTCGGCGCGGCCTCGGCAGCGACGCTCTCGCTCTACCAGTAGCGTGGCTGTGGATACGACCTTTTCCCGGTTCGAGCCGGAGTCGCTCTCGGCAGTCTTCGCGCTAACCGCTTTCGCGACCGGCGCTTTTGCGGCCCGCTCGTTCGCATTCTGTTGCAGACTGGCGGTCTCGATTTTCTTCGCGGCGGTAGCCCGGGCTTTGGCAGCCATTGCCTTCGCCATCTGCGCCTTGGCCGCCTCCGCCTTGAGCATCTGAGCCTTTAGCATCTGAGCCTTGGCCATCTGGGCGCGAGCGGCCTGCGCGCGAGCCACCCGCTGACGCATCTCGATCGTCGCAGCGTGAGACGCTTCGGGCCGGTTGGTATGGCGGTCGCTGTCTCTGGGAGTGTCGACCACCTCAGGGACATACTCGCACGAGATGCAAGCCTGGGCAGTAGAGGCAAAGAGCATCGTGCCGCCGAGTGCTGCAGCAAAGCTGATGATGAGATTAGTGCGGGTCATTTGGCGGCGCTCCCAGGCAACGGCGTTTCGATCTCCCACCTTTATCTCCGCATCTGAAATCCTTTGCTGTCCCCTGCGATACACTCAGACAATGAACCGTGCTGCATATGGCCGGCCAAATACCCTTCTCCTCCGCACCCAACCTGCCGTAGGCTTCCAAAAAACGGTCCTTGAGGGAGGAGAGCTACGTGCAGCAATCAGCAGCGGACGAGGCGGCACTCGGCGAGCCCTCGGCACGCAAACCCTGGTATTCGCACCTCTACGTCCAGGTGCTGACGGCCATCGCGCTCGGCATCGCGCTCGGCCACTTCTATCCGGAGATCGGCACGCAGCTGAAGCCGCTCGGCGACGGTTTCATCAAGCTCATCAAGATGATCATCGCGCCGATCATCTTCTGCACCGTCGTGCACGGCATCGCCTCGATGCAGAACCTCAAGCAGGTCGGCACCGTCGGCATCAAGGCGCTGATCTACTTCGAGATCCTGACCACGATCGCGCTCATCATCGGCCTCACCGTCTCCAACGTCGTCCGCCCCGGCGAAGGCATGAACGTCGATCCCACCAAGATCGACGGCGCCGCCGTCTCCGAATACGTCACCAAGGCGCACGACCAGAGCACGGTCGGCTTCATCCTCGACATCATTCCCAAGACCGTCGTCGGCGCTTTCGTCGACGGCAACATCCTGCAGGTGCTGCTGTTCGCGTTGCTGTTCGCCTTTGCCCTGCAGGGCACTGGGCGCGCGCGGGCGGCCAGTGCTCGATTTCATCGACCAGATCAGCCACGTGTTCTTCGGCATCGTCGGCATCATCATGAAGGCTGCACCGATCGGCGCCTTCGGTGCCATGGCCTTCACCATCGGCAAATACGGCGTCGAGAGCCTCGCCTCGCTCGCCATGCTGATGGGCACCTTCTATCTCACGTGCCTGCTCTTCATCTTCGGCGTGCTCGGCCCGATCGCCTGGTGGTTCGGTTTCTCGATCTTCAAGTTCATCCGCTACATCAAGGAAGAGCTGCTGATCGTGCTGGCCACCTCGTCGTCGGAATCGGTCCTGCCGCGCATGATCGCGCGCATGAAGAAGCTCGGCGCCGAGGAGGGCGTCGTCGGTCTCGTCATCCCGACCGGCTATTCGTTCAACCTCGACGGCACGTGCATCTACCTGACGATGGCCGCTCTGTTCCTGGCCCAGGCCACCAACGTCGACCTGTCGCTTGGCCAGCAGCTGGGCATCCTCGGCGTGCTGCTGCTGACGTCGAAGGGGGCCGCCGGCGTCACCGGCTCCGGCTTCATCGTGCTGGCGGCGACCCTGGCCTCCACCGGCACGATCGACGTCAACGCCATGGCCATCATCCTCGGCATCGACCGCTTCATGTCGGAGGCGCGCGCCCTGACGAACCTGGTCGGCAACGGCGTCGCCACCGTCGTCATCGCCAAGATGGAAGGCGCAATGGACGAGGCGCGCATGCAGGCCGAACTTAACGGCCAGCCCTACCCGCCATTGGAAGACACGGCCGCGCTCGTACGCTCCTGATCATGAGAAAAGGCCATGAAAAAGGGTCAGCCCCGCCGGGAGCTGACCCTTGATACTCGCCTCGACACCAACCGGCCTTAGCCGACGATTTCGTCGGCCTTGAAGTTGAGTTCGATCTCGCGTGCGGCGGCAGCTGTGCTGTCCGAGCCGTGCGTGGAGTTCTCACCCTTCGACAGCGCGAAGCGCTTGCGGATGGTGCCTTCGTTGGCTTCCTTGGGGTCCGTCGCGCCCATGACTTCGCGATACTTGGCGATGGCGCCATCGCCTTCCAGAACCTGCAGCACGATCGGCTCGGACGTCATGAACGTCACCAGTTCGCCGTAGAAGGGGCGTGCGGCGTGTTCCTCGTAGAATTTCTCAGCCTGCGCCTTCGTCCAGCGCACGCGCTTCTGGCCGACGATGCGAAGCCCCGCCTCTTCGATAACAGCGTTAATCGCGCCGGTCAGATTGCGCTTAGTTGCGTCCGGCTTGATGATTGAGAAGGTGCGCTCGATAGCCATCTTATGTCCCGTATCCTTTGATTTGCAGGAGGTTGCGGCGCTTATAGCCGTGCACTTGCGGGGCAGCAAGACGGCCAAATCGGCGCGGCAGCGCATCTTCGGCAGCAGCCGGAGGAATTCCGCCGCCCTGCAAAAGCCTGGATTCTACAGTTGGAACAGAGGATTGTTGTACATCGCGCGACGCCCTGACGGTTGTGGTGCAGTCCGCCTTGACGTATGGAAGTATCGGTTCAAACGCGCGGTTAGACTTACATGGCGAAAGCGGCGTGCCTGGGGGCTAAACACCACCCGAGCAATCTATCGATTTGCAGGCGTCTCGGCGACGCCAGTCTGCCGTCTTGGTCCAGCTCGTGTCTTCTTGCTAGTTGCTATCGTGGTATGAGTAAGCATGAGCGTCATGCAGCCTGAAGCCCAGTGGTTCATAGCCCGCGAAGGCACCCAGCACGGTCCGCTCTCCGACGCGGAGATGAAGAAGCTCGTCGAGCTGTCGTACCTGCGTCCCACCGACTTGATCTGGCGCCAGGGCTTCCCCGATTGGCGGCCGGCACTCGCCGTTTTCCCGCGCCCGCAGAACGAACCATCCGGAGCGCAGCAGCCCTCTCTCGGCCCCGCCTTGTCGAACGAACCGCGTACCGGACGGCCAGCCGCACCCTCCTATGAACCCTCGCTCGAAGCCACCGACGACCACTTCGACGACGATTTCGAAACGCCCTACAAGAGCGGCCGGGGCCGCAAGTTCGCGATCGCAGCTGTCGTGCTGATCGCGCTCGGCATCGGCGGATACCTCAGCTACCTCAACCGCGACACCATCATGACGATGGCCGCCAGCATGACGGGCGGCGGAGGCTTCGCGACGGGCAGCATCGAGACGCCGGAATCGGTCGACAACAAGCTGCAAAAGACCGAGCCTTGGACCTTCGCCAAGCAAGAGTTTCCTGAGTGGTACAAGGAACAGATTGCCGAGGTCGCCAAACTGACCGAGCAGAAGAAGACCGAACTCGAGATCACGCGCTATCTCGTTTCCGAGCTCGTGAAATTCCGCCGCACCAACAGCGACGTTGCATTGGCGGCGCCGTCTCCGATCCTGCGCAACGTGGCCGTCACCTTCCGCGAAACGCTGATGCACCTGGGCGCGACCAACACCAACTCCTGCTACCAGTTCATCTCGCATGGCGAGTCCAGCGATCCCATCATCGAGATCATGCGCAAGATGGAAACGACCTCACCCGTCCAGCGCCAGCTGAACTCCATCTTCACAGCCGTCGCCGAGGGCAAGAAGTCCCCGTTGAAGCGTGAGGGCAAGGCCGCCAACGACATCAATGCGTTGACCGCGGAATTGAAGAACGTCGGCTGGAGCGAAGACGACATCAAGCTGTTCTTCGATCCCAAGGCCTTCTCGCGCGCACCGCCCGAACGCGTCTGCCAAATGGTCCAGGACCTGTTCACCGCGCTGCTCGCCATCAAGGATGGCGACGCCCAGGACCGCCTGCTGGTGGAGACGCTACGCCACGTCATGGCTGGCTAGCGCTCGCGCATACCGTGCTGTAAGCGATCGCCCATGCTTCATATCAACGACCTCACCTTCCGCATCGAAGGCAAGCCGATCTTCGAAGGCGCCACCGCCGGCATTCCCACCGGCCACAAGGTCGGCCTCGTCGGCCGCAACGGCGCCGGCAAGAGCACGCTGCTTAAACTCATCACGGGCGAGTATCACGCCGACAACGGCAACATCACCGTGCCGCGGTCATCCCGCATCGGCCACGTCGCCCAGGAAGCGCCGGGCGGCACCGACAGTCTGATCGACTGGGTGCTCGCCGCCGACACGGAACGCGCCAGCCTGCTGGCCGAAGCCGAGCATGCCAGCGATCCGCACCGCATCGCCGAAATCCAGATCCGCCTGACCGACATCGATGCGCATTCCGCGCCGGCTCGCGCCGCGCAGATCCTGTCCGGCCTGGGCTTCGATGAAGTGGCGCAGCAGCGCGCCTGCCGCGAGTTCTCCGGCGGCTGGCGTATGCGCGTCGCGCTTGCCTCCGTGCTGTTCCTGGAGCCCGAACTGCTGCTGCTGGACGAGCCGACCAACTACCTCGACCTCGAAGGCACGCTGTGGCTCGAGACCTACCTGCGCACCTATCCGCACACCGTGCTGATCGTCAGCCACGACCGCGATCTGCTCAATCGCGCTGTCGGCGCCATCCTGCATCTGGAGCGCGGCAAGCTCACGCTTTACACCGGCGGCTACGACGCCTTCGAGGATGCGCGGCGCGAGAAGCAGCGCCTCGAACTCAAGCTGATGAAGAAGCAGGACGACGAACGCCGCCGCATCCAGGCGTTCATCGATCGCTTCAAGGCCAAGGCGACGAAAGCCAAGCAGGCTCAGAGCCGCGTCAAGGCGCTGGCCAAGATGCAGCCGATCGCCGCCCAGGTCGAAGACCGCGTGATCCCTTTCCTGCTGCCCAACCCGCAGAAGCTGCTCGCCAGCCCCTTGCTGCGCATGGAGAGCGCCGCTGCCGGTTATGCTGCGAACAGTCCCATCCTTACCGGCTTGAACCTGCGCATCGACCAGGACGACCGCATCGCCCTGCTGGGCCAGAACGGCAACGGCAAGTCCACCTTCGCCAAGCTGCTCGCCGGCAAGCTGGAGCCGCTGTCGGGCAAGGTCTACGGCGCCAATCGCGTGGAAGCCGGATACTTCGCCCAGCACCAGCTCGACGAACTGAACCCGCTCGCCACGCCGTACGACCACATCGCCAAGCTGATGCCGGAGGCAACCGAAGCGCAAAAGCGCACGCGCCTGGGCACGTTCGGTTTCAGCGCCGACAAGGCCGACACGCGCTGCGCCAATCTTTCCGGCGGCGAGAAGGCGCGCCTGCTGCTCGCACTCACCGCCTTCCACGGCCCTCACCTGCTGATCCTCGACGAGCCGACCAACCATCTCGACGTCGACAGCCGCGAAGCCCTGGTGCACGCGCTGACGGAATTCGAAGGCGCCGTCATCCTCATCAGCCATGACCGCCATCTCGTCGAAGCAACGGCCGACCGCCTCTGGATCGTCCGCGGCGGCACGGTCACGCCATACGATGGCGACATGGACAGCTACCGCACCGAGCTGCTGGCCGAACGCGGCACGCGCCAGCGCGGAGAACGCACGAGCCCGGGTGAAACCGAAGCACGCGTTGATCGCGCCGCCCAACGCCGCCTCGCCGCCGGCCGGCGCTCTGAACTCGCCCCGCTGAAGAAAGCCATGCAGGTGGCCGAGAAGGCCATCGAAAAACTGACGGCCGACATCGCCAGGCTGGATACTGCCCTGGCCGATCCGGCACTTTACGCCACGGCCGACAAGGCACAGAAGACCGCATTGGAGCGCGGCCAACTCGCCAAGCGGCTGAGCGAAGCTGAAGAAATGTGGCTCGAAGCGACCGGCGTTTACGAAGCCGCCGCCGCGCTCGCAGACGTTGAGACCGCCTAGGAACCATTTACGGACGCAAGGACGGCGGCGGTGCGTTCTCTTTGTCCACAACACTGCGCGAATAACACAACCGCCGAATCCTCATAAGTCGCTCCGACGCTCTCGTTGTATGTGTAAGGAGAGGGGAGCTGACCCGGTCTGATCTTGCGGGGGATCAGCCAGGTTTGAGGGCATCGCCTGGACGCTGCGTCAGCTCCCTCGCTATTCGGTCCGCCGGAACCTCTCTCATTTCCAAGCGTTTAGGCCGACATTGTCGCGCAGAACGCGGCGCAGCCATGCCTGGGAAAGCCAGAGAGGTATCATGCCAGCATATCTCAGCCGAACCGCCGCAGTCCTGGCGCTGACAATTGGCGCCGGACAGCCCGCTTGGGCGGAAGATCCGAAGATCGCGGTGCAAGACCAGCGGGTCGAAAGCGGGAACATCGTGAAAGTTCAAGAAGTGACGAGCCCGGGCGCAGGCTTTCTCGTCATACACGCAGCCGAACCTGAGAAGCATGACGCCGCAGGCCCTGCCATTGGCTACGCCATTGTCAACTCCGGCTCCAATAGCAACGTATCTGTGAAGCTGGAGCAGGACGTGAAGTCCGGCGAGAAGCTGACGGCCGTCTTGCACGAAGACGCCAAGGCCGACGGCATGTTCGATGAGGATGCCGACAAGCCGGTAGCCAATCCCAACGGCGCGACCGTGATGGCGGCGTTTTTGGCGAAGTAACTCGCAAGCCACGTGGTGCCAGACCATGCTGCCGCGTGCTGGCTGATCATCGAAGCCCCGGCTCGGCGCTAACCATGGCAAACAGATCATGAAGATAGTGCGTACACTTCAATTAGTGTTGAGCTGTGACTTACCTGGGGCTCAACGCCTCCCGAACGCCGGATCAACGATTATGCCCCGCATCACCCATTTCGCCATCGCCGCCGTTGGCTTGATGCTGACGACCGCTTCTGCTGACGCCGCGCCACTCGGCATCGCTATTGGAAACCTCGATGCCACCGGCGCGTCTATGTCAGAACAGGCCCATCTGAAACCCGGCAACCATTGTCATCCCCACGGCCACGGCAAGCTGTGCCACGGCCCTAACGATTACCCCGCGCTCTATCCGCGTGCCGAGCGCGAGCCGGTCGCTCCGCACCGCCACACCCGCCTCTGCCGGCACTGACGAGCCACCAAAGCCAACCTCTTGGCGAACCCGCCTGCACTTCCAAAGCGTATCGCCCCTCCAAAAAGCGTCACGGTCGGCCCACTCCGCCAACCCACCCCAAACGTCATCCTCGCGAAGGCGAGGATCCACGACACGCATCACGCGCACGACGCTGCGTGGCCTCGTTCCAATGTCTGGGCTCATGCACCGTGACGCCAGAACCACGTGTCGTGGGTGCCCGCCTTCGCGGGCATGACGGGTGTGGAGGCGTGTTGGCTCAGCCCGCAATCTTGGAGAAGTCGGCGACGGTCAGCGTGGCGGCGCGGATCTCGGCCAGCAGCTTCAGCCGGTTCGCACGCAGCGCCTTGTCGTCGGCGTTGACGGTCACCTTCTCGAAGAACGCATCGACTGGCGCCCGCAGCTCCGACAGCGCACGCATGGCGCCGGAGAAATTTTCCACGTCGATGGCAGCCTTCACGTCGAACTTCACCTTGGCGATGGCCGCCTCCAGCGCGCGCTCCGCCGGCTCCTTCAACTGCTCGCCGTCGATCTCGCCCGCGTAGGTCGTCTTGTCCTTCTTCTCCTCGATGGCGAGGATGTTGGACGCGCGCTTCACGCCCGCCAGCAGGTTGGCGCCGTCCTCCGTCTTGAGGAACTCCGTCAGCGCGTCGACGCGCTTGACGATCAGCGCCAGGTCATCCTGCCCGCCGAGCGAGAACACCGCATCGATCAGATCGTGGCGCGCGCCCTGATCGCGCAGGTAGACCTTCAGGCGATCGGCGAAGAAGGAGAGGAGGTCAATCGTAATCCTGTTCTGACCTTCTGAAACTTCCGTAGTTCTGGCGAAGCCGAATCACTCAGCAGCAATTCGCTAACTCTCGCCGCAATCGTCCGCTCATTGACTTCGACTGCTGAGCTCGCTGATCTTCTCAGCGCTGCTTGCAGGCTTTGCCAGTCGAGCCAGACAATCGCGCCAGATGTGACGCAAATAGTCCATCAGCGGCAACCGCAAATCATTCTCGATCAAGATCCGCACCACGCCCAGCGCCGCGCGACGTAGCTGATAGGGATCGCCCGACCCCGTCGGCTTCTCGCCGATCGCCCAGAAGCCCACCAGCGTGTCGAGCTTATCCGCAAGCGCTACGGCCACGGAGACGGCCTCCGTCGGCACCGTGTCGCTCTGCCCCTTGGGCTTGTAGTGCTCCTCGATCGCGCAGGCGATCTTCGGGTTCATGTGCTCCGCTTCCGCGTAATACCGCCCCATCAAGCCTTGCAGCTCGGGAAACTCGCCCACCATGCCGGAGACGAGATCCGCCTTGCACAGCTCGGCGGCGCGCCGCGCCAGATCCGGTTCCGCATCCACCGCGCCGGCAATTTGCCCAGCCAGCTCGCGGATGCGCTCCATGCGATCCCACTGCGTGCCGAGCTTTTCATGGAACGTGATCGACTTCAGCTCGAAGTGCATCGGCTCCAGCCGGCGCTTCAGATCCTGCTCCCAGAAGAACTTGGCATCCGACAGCCGCGCGCGGATCACCTTCTCGTTGCCCGAGACGATCGCCGCGCCGCCGTCCGTCGCCGTCAGGTTCGAGACGGCGAGAAACTTGTTCGCCAGATCCTTCGTCTTGGGATCGCGCAGCGAAAAGCACTTCTGGTGCATCTTCATCGACGTCATCAGGCATTCGGCCGGCACGTCGAGAAATTCCTCGTCGAACGATCCCATCAGTACCACCGGCCACTCGGTGAGCCCGGCATTCTCGTTCGTCAGTGCCTCGTCCTCGACCAGTGACAGCTTCGCATCCTTGGCGAGCGCCAGCGCCTGCGCCGCGATCGCATCCGCGCGGCCCGGCGCGTCGAGCTGCACCTTGTGCTTTTCAAGCTTGCTCACGTAGTCGGCGAAATGCTTCACCGCAAACGGCGCATTGCCGTGGAAGCGATGCCCGCGCGTTTCGTTGCCGCTGACAACGCCCGCCCACTCCAGCGGCACCACCTTGCCGTCGAGCAGGCACACGATGGAATGCAGCGGCCGCACCCACGTTGCCGTGCCGCTGCCCCAGCGCATTGACTTCGGCCACGGAAACTTGCCCAGCACCGTGGGCACCACGTCCGCCACGATCTCGGCCGCCGGCCGCCCCGCCCGCGTCGAGCGCGCCACGTAGTAGTCGCCCTTCTTCTCGTCCTTGACGATCTCCGCCTCGTCCAGCGATGCCAGCCCCGCCGCCTTCAGGAAGCCGGCCACCGCCTGCTCCGGCGCACCGACCTTCGGCCCCTTGCGTTCCTGGCTCACCTCCGGCGACTGCGCCGGCACGTTCTCGATCACCAGCGCCAGCCGCCGCGGCGTCGAGAACGCCTTCGTCTCGCCCAGCTCCAAACCCTGTGCCCCCAGCGCCTCGCTCACGAGACGGCGCAGATCCTCCGCCGCGCGCCCCTGCATGCGCGCCGGGATCTCCTCGGAAAACAGTTCGAGCAGCAGTTCAGACATCGGGAAAACCTAACAGATGAAATCCTGGTGCACCTCACGGCGCGGGAGCGGGGGCGGGCATCTTCTCCGGTGGCGGCACCATCGGCACCGTGTCCGCCGTGTCTTCCTTCACGCCAACCGTTTTGAGCGTGAAATGACCGATGTCCGAAATCGCGCCCGTCGACGTGAGATAGCCGATGCCGACGATCACCAGCACGACGTAGAACAGAAAGATCGCGATCCGGCGCACGAACAGCAGCCCGACGAGCAGCAACGGAATACCCAGCGTGCCGATGCCGGCGATGAGTGTCTGATCCATTATCGTCCTCCCTCCGTTTCCAGCCACGCGCCGCAGCAGGCCTTGGCCAACTCACGCACGCGCAGGATATAGCTTTGCCGCTCCGTTACGGAGATAACCCCGCGCGCGTCGAGCAGATTGAAGACGTGTGACGCCTTGATGCACTGATCGTACGCCGGTAGCGCCATCAGGTGCCCGTCCTCGCTTTTGCCCTTGTCGAGTAGCGACTGGCACTCCGCCTCCGCATCTTTGAAATGCGCCAGCAGCATTTCCGTGTTGGCGTGCTCGAAGTTGAATCGCGAGTACTCTTTTTCCGCCTGCAGGAACACGTCGCCGTACAGCAGGCGCCGCTCATCTTCGCGGCCGTTGAAGTTCAAGTCGTACACGCGGTCCACGCCCTGCACGTACATGGCCAGCCGTTCCAGCCCGTACGTGATCTCTCCGGCAACCGGCTTGCAGTCGAAGCCGCCGACCTGCTGGAAATACGTGAACTGCGACACTTCCATGCCGTTGCACCACACTTCCCAGCCGAGGCCCCAAGCGCCCAACGTCGGGCTTTCCCAGTCGTCTTCGACGAAGCGGATGTCGTTGATCGCCGTGTCGATGCCGATCGCGTCCAGGCTCTTCAGGTACAGATCCTGAATATCGGCCGGCGAGGGCTTCATGATCACCTGGAACTGATAGTAGTGCTGCAGCCGGTTCGGGTTCTCGCCATAGCGCCCGTCCTTGGGCCGGCGCGAGGGCTGCACGTAGGCGGCACTCCACGGCCTCGGTCCCAGCGCACGTAGCGTGGTGGCTGGGTGGAACGTGCCCGCGCCCACTTCCATGTCGTACGGCTGCAAGATCACGCAGCCCTGCGCGCCCCAGAACTGCTGCAGCGTGAGAATGAGATCCTGGAATGCCTTGCGCGGTTGCAGCTCGATCGCTGCCTGCGCCTTCGCTTTTGTCGCCATAAAGGGATAAGTCGCCGTCCGGTGAATGGTCGCGGCACTATAAGCATTCGCCCCCGCATGTCACGCCTCAGGAGCGAGTGTTTCGCCCCGTGGGCGCTAGGTTGTGCCGGCGGCCTGGGCTAGCCTGCCGTCCACTGATTTACGTTGGTAAAACCAGGAGCTGCGCGATGGCCACAGTAATGAAAGTCCTCGAACTGATGTCCGAGTCCGGCAAGAGCTGGGAGGACGCGGCCCAAACCGCCGTCACCAAGGCCAGCAAGTCCGTAAAGCACATCCGATCGATCTGGGTGCAGGACTTCTCCGCCACCGTCGACGCCAAGGGCAAGCTTTCGACCTACCGCGTCAACTGCAAGGTCACGTTCGAGGTGAAAGACTGAGACGCCATTCATTGCGGGTCAGACCCATGGGTCTGACCCCATGGCACACGTTGACGGCACCGTGATAGCGCGCGGGCGCCTACGATCCCTTGGGCCGATAGACCTGGCTCGCGGCATCATACTCCAGCGCGCCAAGATCCTTGGGCGAGCGCGTCGCCTGGGCCGCCCGGCGCTGCATGTCCTCGGCGACGCGTGCCGCCTCATGCGCCTGTTCCGACAGTGTTCGCGCAAGCCACTTGGCGCCGGCGTAAACGCCAGCTGCAACCAACATCGCACCGAAGACGTGCGGCATGACGCACCCCTATTTCAAATGATCGACCCGCCAGCCGTTACAGCCCGTATCGGGACCATATCGCGCGCGCCTCGACAGCGGACACCAAGTCATCGCCAATTGCAAGACCCGGCAACCCGCCACCAGCCGAAAGGCTGAACGATGGCAAGCGCCTGAGCCGGCTGAACAGCCCGCCGCGTTCAAGCGGCACCACCTTCAGCCGCACCTCGGGGCCGTACAGCTCCCGCATCTTGGTGCGCACGTCAGAGATGCCGTCGATCAGCCCGAACTCCATCGCCCGCGGTGCCGACCAGAATGCACCGGTGAACAACTCGCCATCGAGGCCCTTCAGCCGTCCTGCACGACGCTCCTTCACCACGCCGATGAAGACGTCGTGCACATCGCGCTGGATCGATTTCAGCCGCTCCACGTCATCCGGCTTTTCCGGCTGGAACATGTCCAGCGTGCCCTTGTGTTCGCCCGAGGTGTAGACGCGCCGGTCGATGCTGAGCCGTTCGATGGCGCGATCCAGGCCGAAGCTCGCCGAAATGACGCCGATCGAGCCGACGATCGACGAGGCGTCGGCGAAGATCTGATCACCGGCCAGTGCGATGTAATAGCCGCCCGATGCCGCCACATCCTCGCAGAACACGTAGATCTTCTTTTTCTTCTCGTCCGCCAGTTGCCGCAGCCGCTTCAGGATCAAGCTCGACTGCACCGGCGACCCGCCCGGCGAATTTATCATCACCGCCACGGCGCCCACCTTGGACATGGAGAACGCCTTCTCGATCGGCCCAGCCAGTGCCGCGATCGACAGGCCCGGACGCAGCGGTGTCGCCATGCCGATCGTACCGGACAATCGCAGCACAGGAACGACGGGACCGGATTTGAAGGGCCACATCAGCAGTTGTCTCCATTGTCATGAGGTGTTGAGTGCTTCTAGAGCGCTTCCGGATAAAGTATGAAGCGGTTTTCCGAAAATAAGCACGACAAAACAAGAAGCTAGATTTTGTTCGCGATTAACGAAAAGCCGACGGACGCCAGTAGCCGGCGCCCGCAACCTCAGCTACATGGCGAGCGGCGCGCCGTCTCTCAAGATGGCGTCGACGCCTGGCATGAAGCCCTGACCATCACCATGCAGCACGAGCGGCGCTTGCAGCACCAGCGGCGCGCGGCTGCCCTTGATGCCTTGAACCAGCACCCGGATTGCCGGCTCCCCCGCACGGGCGTAAAGCGGCTTCACCTTCACACCGCCAAAACGCTGGCCGAACGAAGCCAGGATGTCGCCCGTCGCGTCGGCCTTGTGGATCATCGTGAACGTACCGCCGGGCCGCGTGAGGCGCGCCGCACAGCGCACCCAGCTGTCGAGCTGTTCGCCGTCCATCGCGTGCGAGGCGGCCTTCAAGGCGTTGCCCGCCGCCGTGCCGTGTCCGGTCGCATGAAATGGCGGATTGGCAAGCACGGCATCGAACAATTCATCGTCCACCCCGGACAAACGCAGCAGCTCGGCCTTGCCGGTCACATCGCCCATCGCCACGAAAACACGATCGGACAAGCCGTTGCGGATGGCATTCTTCGCGGGCAAGATCCGCCAGCTCCGCCTCGCGCTCCACCAGCGTCACGCGCGCTGCCGCCACGCGCCGTGCCACGCATAACCCCACGACACCGGCACCCGCGCCCAAGTCGGCCACGCGCAACGCGCCATCACCCGCCACGGTTGCAGCCAGCAGCACCGCGTCGATTCCCGCGCGATAGCCATGCTTCGGCTGCAACACCCGCAAGCCATCGCCAAGGAATGCGTCGTCCGTAACCGGCAGCTCGGAGGGCAGCACCTCGCTCACGCTTTTTCCTTTGTCAGAAAGGCCCCGAGTTCCGCATCGAGCAGCAGTTGGCGAGCCCGCTCCCACTGCTCTGCGTTCACCATCACCCGCTGCGGCGCCCAGCCCGGCGCGATGTGCATGGAGTGCAAGTTGCGATCCAGCACGGCAAATTCGATATTTGCGTCCCGCAGCAGCGCCTCGACGAATGAGATCAGCACGCTATCCTGCGCCAGCAGCACTTCACGCATCGCGCCATCCCATTGACAAATCGGTGCTCCCGTGCGGCAAAGGAGGCCTAAATCCGGCCCACGGCAGACGCTAGTACAGCCTCAGCCGTCCCGCCAGAGAAAGCCCGGCGAACGGGCGCGCAAAAACGAAAAGGAACGCCCTTGGGTGTCGTCGTCCCGCTAGGCGAAGCACGTGCTGCTTCGGAAGGTCTCCAGCCCCTGCTCGACATCGTGCAGGAAGACATGGAGGCGATCAATCGCATCATCCTCGACAAGGCCATTTCCGACGTCGATACGATTCCCGAGCTCGCCCATCATCTGATCGATAGCGGCGGCAAGCGGCTGCGCCCCATGCTGGCGCTCGCCGCCTCCAAGCTGTGCGGCTACGACGGCACCAATCACGTGCGCGTGGCTGCCGCGATCGAGTTCATGCACACCGCAACCTTGCTGCACGACGACGTGGTGGACGAAAGCAATGCCCGCCGCGGCAAGAAGACGGCGCGGCTTATCTGGGGCAACCAGGCGAGCGTCCTCGTCGGCGATTTCCTGTTGGGCCAGGCTTTCCGCATGCTGGTCGACGTCGGCTCGTTGCCGGTGTTGCGCATTCTGTCCAATGCCGCAGCCGTCATCGCCGAGGGCGAAGTCATGCAGCTCGCCGCGGCCAAGAACACGGCCACGACCGAAGACGAGTATCTGGCCATCATCAATGCCAAGACGGCGGCACTGTTTCTGGCCGCTGCCGAAGTCGGCGGCGCCATCGTCAATCGGCCCGCCACCGAGCTGGCGGCTCTGCGTTCCTACGGCAAGAACCTCGGCCTCGCCTTCCAGCTCGTCGACGATGCGCTGGACTACGCGGGCGAAAGCAGCCGCTTGGGCAAATCAACCGGCGACGATTTCCGCGAAGGCAAGATCACGCTGCCCATCATCCTGTCGTATCGCCGCGGCAACGACGAGGAACGCGCCTTCTGGCAGCGCACGATCGCTGAAGGCGAAATCGCCGACGGCGACCTGGAACGTGCCGTCGCCTTGATGCGCAAGCACAAGGCGCTCGAAGCCACGCTGGAACGCGCCCGCTCCTACGGCGCCATCGCCCGCGACGCCATGGCCATCTTCCCCGCCGGCCCGGAGAAGCACGCCATGCAAGCCGTCATCGAGTTCTGCATCGCCCGGGCGCATTGAAGGCGCCCATTAAGGCGCTAGATACTCGCCCTTATGATCCCGCCCAGCTTGGCGATGCCGGCGCGGATCTGGTCTTCGCTCGCCAGCGAATAGCTGAGCCGCATGGTGTTGCGGCCTGAGCCGTCGGTGAAGAACGCACCGCCCGGCACGAACGCGACATCGGCCTCCGCGATTGCCCGCTGCAGCAGCGCCGCTCCGTCCAGATGTTCCGGCAGCGTCACCCAGACGAACAGCCCGCCTTCCGGCTTCGTCCACGTCACGCCCGGCAGAGCCTGCTCCGCCAGCGCGGCCAGCATCGCATCCCGCCGCTGGCGATAGTGCGACCGCGCCCGCGCCACCTGTCCGGCGAAGTCGTCTTCCGCGAGGCGATGCATGATGATCTGGTTGATCAGCGACGAGTTCAGATCGCAGGCCTGCTTGATCAGCACGAGGCGGCGGATGATCGCCTCGCCAGCGCATACCCAGCCGACCCGCAGCCCCGGCGTCAGCGTTTTGGAGAAGGTACCGCAATAGATGACGCGCGAAGCTTCAAGGCTGCCGCCGCCAGCCACGCTCAGCGCTTGCAGCGAGGGCTGCTCCTCGCCTTCGAAGCGCAGAGCGGCATAAGCCGCGTCCTCGATGATCGGAATGTCGAGATCGGTCGCCAGCGCAAGCGCGTCCTGACGCGCCGCGAGCGATCAGCGTCTCTCCGGTCGGATTGGCGAAGTCCGGCACGAGGTACATGAACTTGGCGCCGCCACCATTCGCCGATGCGCGCGCACGCAGAATTTCCGGCGTCTCGTTACCTGAGCCGGGCCGCACCGTATCGTAGCGCGGCTCGTAGGCGCGAACGCCTGCAGCGCGCCCAAGATACGTCGGTGCGGCAACGAGCGCGGTATCGCCCGCATCGAGCAATAGCTTGCCGAGAAACTCCAACGCCTGCTGCGATCCGCTGGTGATGAGGATGTTGTCTGGCTGTGCCGGCACTCCCTGTGCCTGCATCTGCCGCGCGATCCACTCGCGCAACGGCGCATAGCCTTCGCTGGTCGAATACTGCAGCGCGCCGTTGGCCGCCGCAGCGTCGCTCAAGCACCCCGTCGTAGGCGGCCTTGACGCGTTCGATCGGAAACAGCGCCGGATCGGGAATGCCGCCTGCAAACGAGGTGACGCCCGGCTTCTCCAGAAGCTTCAGCAGTTCGCGAATTTCCGAAGCGCGCATGCGGCCGGCACGGCGCGCATATGCTGGTTCCCACGCGGCCGTCATCGATCATCACCCGTTCAAGATTGAGCGGGGCGATAAGTCAGCCATGCTGACCTAATTGTCAACCGGAACGATCAGCCGGAATTCGGCACGTTGCGTTCGAAGCCGACGTAGACCTCGAACTCGCCCGCGCGCGCCCCCTCGGGCACATCAAACGTCACGGACTGGACGGCGGAGAAATAGCCGATGGGATTTTCGACCGCCACGGAGCTTGCGACCTCAAGCTTTTCCGTCTTGATCTTGTCGCGCTTGGCGTCCGTCACGAAGACATTGACGGGGAAGCGAACGGGTCCCGAGACGCCCTTGGGACCCAGCAGCACGCGGCCGGAAAAACCATAGCGAACGGTTACGCGGCCTTGATCGACGTAACATTCCCGCGCCGTCTTGGTGATTTCGGCCCGATGCATGATGGCTAAGCCATCGCCGACGCGTCCGGGTTCGTAAACGGTTACGTTGTTATCGCGCGGCCAAACCACAAATCGTGGGCAGCCAGCCGAAACTTCGCCGCCCAGCGTCCCGGTCTCTCCAGTTTTGGCTTCCGCCAGCAGCTGCGCTTCGTTGACGCCACTGCCGCCGGCAGCCGTCTGGCTGCTGTTGCCACCGCCAAAGACGCTTGAGGAACCGAAGCCCGACGTGAGCGAGGAAACCCCGCAGCCGCCAAGGCCGCAGACGGCCACAGCCGCAACTGCCGCGGCTAGGATGCCCCGTCCGAACCTGCTAATGCGTTGCGTCATCGTGCTCCAATCCGCATAATCCCGTTCGCCCCGCCGGCGCTGCGACTGTTGGCGCGCACCCAGTAAGCTGAACCTTCTCAACTCGAATTGTAACACCCTGCTAACAACCGGACCATGCCCGGTACGCCATTGATCCGGCGCAAAAAAGGGAACTCGATTAACTTCATGACGTCCCCGTTGCAAACCGACACCGTTAACCGGCGCCCCGACGATACCCTGCGTCCGAGATTGACGCTGCTGCTCGCGGCCCCCCGCGGTTTTTGTGCCGGCGTCGATCGCGCCATCCAGATCGTTGAGCTGGCGCTGGCCAAGTTCGGCGCACCCGTCTACGTCCGGCACGAAATCGTGCACAACCAATTCGTCGTGGAATCGTTGAAGGCGAAAGGCGCCGTTTTTGTGGACGAATTGGACGAGATTCCGAATACGTCCCAGCCCGTGATATTTTCAGCACATGGCGTAGCCAAGTCCGTGCCGGCGGCTGCGAAATCCCGCAACATGTTCTCGATCGATGCCACCTGCCCCCTGGTGTTCAAGGTCCACAACGAGGCGCAGCGGCACTTCGAGAAGGGGCTTGAGATCGTTCTCATCGGCCACGCCGGCCACGCCGAGGTCGAAGGCACCATGGGTCAGTTGCCACCGGGTGCCGTGTCGCTGGTCGAAACCGTCGCCGACGTTGCGCGCTTTACGCCCGCCGATCCGGCAAAGCTGGCCTACGTCACCCAGACCACGCTGTCGCTCGACGACACGGCCGAGGTGGTGAAGGCCCTCAAGGCCCGCTTCCCCGGCATCGTCGCGCCGCACAAGGAAGACATCTGCTACGCCACGACCAACCGCCAGGTGGCCGTCAAGGCGATCGCCCCGCGCGTCGAGGCAATGCTCGTCGTCGGCGCGCCGAACAGCTCGAACTCACTGCGCCTCGTCGAAGTGGCCGAGCGCGCCGGCTGCCGCGTTTCGATGCTGATCCAGCGCGCAATCGACATCGACTGGACTCGCCTCGAAGGCATCACATCCATCGGCATCACGGCCGGCGCGTCTGCTCCCGAGGAACTGGTGGACGAGGTCATCGCCGCCTTGCAGGACCGTTTCGACGTCACGATCGAGATCGTCAAGACGGCCGACGAACGCGTCGCCTTCAACATTCCACGCGAACTTCGCGAACCGGCGGCATAGACATCATGGCCGTCTACACCGAAGTCTCGGACACGGAGCTGTCGCGCTTTATCGCGGGCTATGGCCTGGGCGAGCTGCAGTCCTACAAGGGCATCGCCGAGGGCGTCGAGAACACCAACTACCTGGTGCAGACGGCCAAGGGCCCTTTCATCCTCACGCTCTACGAAAAACGCGTAGCCCCTACCGATCTGCCGTTTTTTCTCGGCCTGATGGAGCACCTGGCCGCGAACGGCGTGTCGTGCCCCACGCCGTTGCACGACGCGGACGGCCGCAACCTTTCCGAACTCGCCGGGCGCGCCGCCGCCATCGTCACCTTCCTGCAAGGCGTCTCGGTCAGCCGCCCGTCGGTGGCACATTGCGACGCCGTCGGCCGCGCACTTGCGGAGTTGCACCTGGCCGGCAAAGAATTTCCCATGCAGCGAACCAATGCTCTGGGCCCCGCCGGCTGGAATCCGCTGTTCGACAAGTTCGCCAGTCAAGCCGACGAGATTGCTCCTGGCTTGCAGCAGACCATCACGGCTGAGCTGGCCGCCTTGCAGGCCGCCTGGCCCAGCGGTTTGCCTGAAGGCGTCATCCACGCGGACCTGTTCCCCGACAACGTCTTCTTCCTCGGCGGCAAGTTCTCCGGCCTCATCGACTTCTACTTCGCCTGCAACGACGCGCTGGCCTACGACATCGCCATCTGCCTCAACGCCTGGTGCTTCGAGCCGGACCATACCTTCAACATCGAGAAGGGCCGCGCATTGCTGACGGGCTATTCGGCGGTGCGTCCGCTCTCAACGCAAGAACGTGAGGCGATGCCACTGCTGGCACGCGGCGCCGCGATGCGCTTTCTGCTGACCCGCGCCCACGACTGGATCCACCACGACAAGTCCGCGCTGGTCAGCCCGCATGACCCGATCGACTTCCTGCGCCGTCTGCACTTCCATCAGACGATCCGCTCCATCGCCGACTACGGATTGCAATGACCGCACCCGACAAGATCGTGATCTATACCGACGGCGCCTGCTCGGGAAATCCCGGTCCGGGAGGCTGGGGTGCTATCCTGATGTGGGGCGACCACCGCAAGGAACTGTCCGGCGGCGAGTCCCCCACCACCAACAACCGCATGGAGCTGATGGCTGCAATATCAGCGCTCGAGGCCCTGAAGCGGCCCAGCAAGGTCGAGCTGCACACCGACAGCAATTACGTGAAGAACGGCGTTACTGCCTGGATCCACGGCTGGAAGAAGAATGGCTGGAAAACCGCCGACAAGAAGCCGGTGAAGAACGCCGAGCTATGGCAGCGCCTCGACACCGCGCGCAAGTCGCATGACGTCGATTGGCGGTGGGTCAAGGGCCACGCGGGGCACGTCGAGAACGAACGCGCCGACGAACTCGCCCGCCAGGGCATGGCACCGTTCAAGAGATAAACGGGTCGACTGGGCACGCGGCTAAGCGCAGGTGCCCAATCGCAGCGAAAATCAGCTCTTGGTGTTGCGTTCGCGCTTTTCAGCCTTGGCGACGCGCTTGTTGGCGTTGTCCATCTTGCGCTGGCGGTTCGTGATTTTCTTGCGCGCCCCGTCTGACATCGTCGGCATGGTCGTCCTCGTTGATTGATCTGAATGGTTTCAGGGTCCAATAAACGATCGAACCACCGGGTCAAGCCGGAATCCCGTTTACCTACTCTGCAGCCACCAGGATCTCGCGTTTCAGCCCCAGTTGATGCTTGGCGCGCTCGCGCAACACATCGATCGGCTGCAGCTTGCCCTGCGTCTCAAAGTGCCAATAAGTCCAGCCGTTGCAGGCCGCACGGCCCTGCACCAGGGCGCCGAGGCGATGGATGGACCCCTGCTGACCGGGCACAGCCAGCGTGCCGTCGGCCTTCACTTCGGCCCGGATGCTGCGGCGTTCATCATAGAGCTTGGCGCCCGCCTTGAGGATCCCCAGCTCGATGATCGTGCCGAACGGCACCCGCGGTTCCGCGCGCTTGGACGGCAACGTCGAGAGCGTCGATTCGGTGTGCGCCGTCACTTTCGCAATGCGCTCTTCGGCAGCCGCAACATAATCCGGATCGCGCTCGATGCCGAGGAAGCGGCGGCCGAGCTTCTTGGCGACCGCCCCCGTCGTGCCCGTGCCGAAAAACGGGTCGAGCACGACGTCGCCGGGATTGGTCGTGGCCAGCAGCAGGCGATGCAGCAGCGCTTCCGGCTTCTGCGTCGGGTGCGCCTTGCGGCCGCCGTCGTCCTTCAGACGCTCCGGCCCCGAGCAGATGGGAAACAGCCAGTCCGACCGCATCTGCAGGTCGTCGTTGAGCGCCTTCAGGCTCTCGTAGTTGAACGTATAGCGCGACTTGCGATCGCGGCTGGCCCAGATCAGCGTCTCGTGCGCATTGGTGAAACGCCGGCCGCGGAAATTCGGCATCGGGTTGACCTTGCGCCAGATCACATCGTTGAGCATCCAGTAGTCGAGATCCTGCAGCGCCGTGCCCATGCGGAAGACGTTGTGGTATGAGCCGATCAGCCAGATCGCGCCATCCGGTTTCAGGATGCGGCGGCACTCGGTCAGCCACGCGCGCGTGAAGCGATCGTATTCGGCAAAGTCAGCGAACTTGTCCCAGTCGTCATCGACGCCGGCGACGCGTGACTGGTTGTTCGGGCGCAGCAGCTCGCGGTCGAGCTGCAGATTGTAGGGAGGATCGGCAAAGACGAGATCGACTGAGGCGGTTGGAAGCTTCTTCAACTCCGCGAGACAATCGCCGCGAATGATGCGGTCGAGTTCACACGCGGAAGCCACACGCCGACGAAGACCCATGAAACGCCTACTCAACTAACCGGTTACGCCACACAACACGCCGCTCACATCATTGAGCGAATGGAAGGCATCGTAAACGATCTCGCGAAGACGTGGGTTAACGAAGTTTCGCCAGCAACTGACTCCGGCGGCGCCGATTTAATTGCTTTCGGAAAAGTGTGAAGCGGTTTTCCGATGAGGAGCACCCTAAGACTTTAGCTCGCTTTCGCCAGTTCCAGCGCCAACTGGACCGGCTCGAACGAGCGGCGGTGCTGCGGCGAAACGCCCAGCCGGTGCAGCGCGTCACGATGCTCCGGCGTGCCGTAGCCTTTGTGGCGTTCGAAGCCGTAGCCCGGCAACTCGCCCGCGAGCGAGATCATCATGCGATCCCGCGTGACCTTGGCGATGATCGAAGCCGCCGCGATCGACAGGCACTTGGCGTCACCCTTGACGATGGTGCGATGCTGGCACGTCAGCTTCGGCGCGCGGTTGCCGTCGATCAGCGCCAGCCGCGGCACGCAGTCGAGCGCGGCAATCGCCTGCGCCATCGCCCACATGGTTGCGTTGAGAATGTTGTCGCGGTCAATGCGATCGACGTGCGCGATACCGACACCGAAACGCGACGTCGCCGTGATGCCGACGTAGGCCAGCTCTCGCTGGTCTGCGTCGAGCGCCTTGGAATCGTCGATGCCTGTCGGCAGGTTCGCCGGATCCAGGATGACGGCCGCAGCCACCACCGGCCCCGCCCACGGCCCGCGCCCCGCTTCGTCGATACCCGCGACCGGCCCGCCCAGAAGTTCGAGCTCCAGGCTTTCCAAATCGAACGTCGGCCGAATGCGCGAATCGCTAATCCTCATGCCGGAGAGGATCGCGGCCCGCGCTCACGAAGTCAAAGCAGCGGAAGCTGTCCGCCGGGGAGAACCGGGTGCCGGAACAGGTCCGTGCGCAGTTTTTCCCGCTCCGTGTTGAGTTTGAGACGCGTCAGCGCCAGCCGGAACCTCTGCCCGATCTGCGCTGCGTACGGCCCTGATCCGCGCTGCCGCAGCCCGAACTCCGCCGTGTAGTCGCGACCGCCATGCATCGATTGCATCAATTTGATCACGCGTTGCGCACGATCCGGAAACTCGGCCTGCAGCCATTCCCTGAACAGCTGCTTGATCTCCAGCGGCATGCGCAGCATCACGAAGCCCGCCGATGTCGCGCCGGCGTCCTTGGCCGCCTCCAGGATGCGCTCGATCTCGCTGTCGTTCAGCGCCGGAATGATCGGCGCCACCAGCACCGCACTCGGAATGCCGGCCGCCGCCAGTTGCCGCACCGCGTCGAGACGTTTCGGCGGCGTCGCCGCGCGCGGCTCCATCGCGCGAGCCAACTTTCGGTCCAGCGTCGTGATGGAGATGGCGACCTTTGCCAGCTTCCGCTTCGCCATGCGCGACAGGATGTCGATGTCGCGCGTGATCAGCGCCGACTTGGTCACGATGCCGACGGGGTGATTGGTCCGGTCGAGCACTTCAAGGATTGCGCGCGTGATGCGGTGCTCGCGCTCGATCGGCTGATACGGGTCTGTGTTGGTGCCCAGCGCCATCGTCTCGCAGCGGTAGCGCGGGTTCGCAAGCTCGCGCTCCAGCAGCCGCGCCGCATCCGGCTTGGCATAGAGCTTCGTTTCGAAATCGAGCCCGGCCGAATGCCCGAGATAGCAATGCGTAGGCCGCGCGAAGCAATAAATGCAGCCGTGCTCGCAGCCCCGGTACATGTTGATCGACCGGTCGAACGAAATGTCCGGGCTGTCGTTGCGGGCGATGATCGTCCGCGTCGTGTCGAAGCGCACTTCGGTCTTGAACGGCGGCAGGTCTGCCTCGCACTCCCAGCCGTCGTCGAAGGCTTCGTTGCGAGCTGCGTCAAAGCGGCTCGATGCGTTCGACAAGGCGCCTCGTCCGCGCCGCCGCTCGTGATCGATCATTGAACCCGAAACGTCTTGGCCCGCCTGCGTTTGTCGCCTCGGAGCGCCTGGAAACTCCTCGCCGACCTGCCCATTTCCGCGATCTCTTCCCATGAGAACAAAGATAGAACATAGCTGACCTGAACGCAAGAGCGTTTGACGATGATCCGGGTGCCGTCTTGTCGTTATGGGCAACGCGTGGCACACCGTACGCATGATTTCCGTCGTCATTCCCACGTTGAATTCGGAGGCCGGTCTCGGCCTCGCGCTGACGGCGCTCGTGCCCGCCGCAGTCGAGGGAATTGTGCGCGAGGTCATCGTGGCCGACGCCGGATCGACAGATCGCACACTCATGGTCGCAGACCAGGCCGGCGTCGACGTCATCGGCACGGAAGCTGGCCGCGGCAAACAACTGCGCGCCGGTGCCGCCAGGGCCCGCTCGAACTGGCTGCTTTTCCTCCATCCCGACACCGTGCTGGAGCACGGCTGGGAGTTCGAGGCATCCCAGTTCATGGAGCGCGTCGATACCGGCCGCCGGCGCCGCTCGGCCGCCGCTTTCCGCTTCACCATCGACGATGTCGGCCTGGCGCCGCGCGCGCTCGAGACGTTGGTTGCCGCGCGCACCGCGTTTCTTCCGCCGGACATTCGGTGATCAGGGCCTCCTCATTTCTCGCGACCTTTATGATGAAGTCGGCGGATTCGCTCCGTTGCCGATGATGGAAGATGTCGACCTTGTGAAGCGCCTCGGCCGCAGGCGCCTGACCATTCTGCGATCGCGGGCGCTGACCAGCGGGCAGCGCTATCGCAATGAAGGCTACTTCAAACGCGCCATTCGCAACCAAGCCTGCCTCGCGCTCTATCATTGCCGCGTGCCGGTAACGCGTATCGCCCGGCTACAGTCGCTCCTTTAGAGTGCTTCCCGAACGAGTCTGCAGCGGTCGTGTTTTCAATCAATACCGCAACGACTTTAGCGCCCTTCGCCTAGCCTGGGCATAATTTCCACGAAATTGCAGGGCCGGTGCCGGTTGTCGAGCTGATGCGAAAGAATGCCGTCCCACGCGTCCTTGCATGCGCCAGGTGAGCCCGGAAGACAGAAGACGAAGGTCTCGTTGGCAAGACCCGCACACGCGCGCGACTGGATCGTCGACGTGCCGATTTTCTGAAACGAGATCGCGTGAAACACGGCGGAGAAGCCATCGATCTCTTTCTCGAACAGCGGGCGGATCGCATCGGGCGTAACATCCCGTCCCGTGAACCCGGTGCCGCCGGTCGTGATGATGACGTTCACGGCCGGATCGGCAATCCAGCCGGAAACTTTTACGGCGATTGCACCGATGTCGTCTTTCACGATGTCGCGCGCCGCAAGCGTATGGCCCGCCGCGGTCAGACGATCGGCCAGCACGCTGCCTGACTTGTCGTCGGACAGGACGCGCGTATCGGAAACGGTCAATACGGCGATGCGGATGGGGAGAAAAGGGCGTGATGGATCTGGCGTCGTCATTGGCTGAGAGCTCCACAAGGAGCGCGAGTTGTGCCGCGTGTTGCAGGCCCCGTCCAGCCGCTCGCGAAAAAGCAGCCTTAAGCGGCCCGGCCTTGACGGCCGTTGGCCCAGCATAACGGCATGTTTAGCGTCAGCGACCACGCCGTAGAATAATCGCTCGGCGCCGTGCTCGCATAAGTAATGATTGCGGGACGGTCGTCCGCCACGCAAAGGCCGTGGCCGATCAACGGATCCTTGAGTAACCCGTCCAAGGCACAAGCCAGCGATTGGTGGCTCGATACTGCCGCGCTGGCGATGTGCACGCCGCCGGCGATCGTCTGGGTCGCAAGACTACGGGCGTAGATCCCGTCGTCGTTGGCGGGCACCTCGATGCAGGCTTCGAAGAATATTTGGGCGGGTTTGCTCAGTGAGCCGTGAACCAAACCGAAGCCGGAAGTGAATTCGCAGACACCGGCGTCTGCGATCGCACTCCGCAAGTTGCGCCAGGCCTGAGGGGCAGCCGTTATGATCGGGCCCTCAGCTCGCACATAGGCAACCGTGACAGGCCGGACGTAGCTCAGCGAGTTTGGCGATCGTTCCTGGAGTTCCAAAGACATCTTCTAACCGCACAACGAAATTGTTAATGCCAAGCAATAATCTTAAATGACGTACGCTGTGCTTTGAAGGATTATGACGGATATCGCTAAACAACACGTAAAACTTTGTGTACTCAGACCTCCGCCTTCAGCAACAGCAGATCTCGCCACGCCAAGCGCTTGGCGGCGGGCGTTCGCAACAAGTAGGCCGGGTGCAGTGTTGCCAGAATTCTCACGGGGTGGCCGCCGAATTCACCCGCCTGCCACCGCCCGCGCAGGCGCATGATGCCCTCTGCCGCGTTAAGCATATGTTTTGCCGCAGCCCCCCCGAGCGGGATGACGAACTCGGGAGCCACCAGGGCAATCTGGCGATCGAGAAATGGCCTGCACACCGTCGCTTCCTGCGGCGTCGGCGTGCGATTTCCAGGCGGCCTCCAGTAGACGATGTTGGTGATATGGACATCCGCCTCGGTGAGGCCGATTGACGCCAGCATACGATCGAGCAGTTGCCCGGCCGGCCCGACGAACGGCTTGCCCTCTAGGTCCTCGTCACGCCCGGGCGCTTCGCCGATCAACATCACCCGCGCGCGTTCAGCACCGCGATAGAAGCACAGGTTCTTGGCCGTCGCCTTCAGCCCGCAGCCGTCGAACGACCGCAACGCCGTCTCCAGTGCTGCCAACGATGCGGCACTCGCGGCAGCGGAACGTGCGGCGTGTTGCGAAACGTCGGGCGGAGCCGATGGAAAGCTGCGCGCGTCGCGTGCCACCGCGGGAGCCGGCCTGGCGGGCTGGCTGGCTGGCGGTGGCCTTACTGCCGGTGGCGGGTTAGCAGCAGGAAAACGGACCGCAGGCGCAACAGACCCCGGCCGCGTCGCTGCCGCCGACGAAGCGACGGAGACCGCGGCAGAGGCGGCCGCTGGCACCACGATGCGCTCGCGCACGGCGGCACCCGGCGCGGCGGCACCGTGCTGCAGCCAGTCGATTGGCGTTTCGCCAACGGCCTCGTCCGCCCCCATCTCGCGATACCAGGCAAGCAGGGCGGTCAGCGTTTCAGTCTCGTCGGCATCAAGCATCGCCGCACACTACCCTGGTTTCGGCCGGCCCTGAAAGGCTGCGTGCGACGAGTGGCGCGGGACCCTGATCTTGACGTCGGCGTTTATTGCGACCTAATCGCAGGGACAGGCCGGGGCGGGCACACCGGCAGACAAAAAAAGGATCGGGACGAATGGCGGACGAGGGGGCGGCAGGCGTTGTCGCAGACGAAGCAGGTCTGCCGGCACGCGAAGCGATGGATTTCGACGTGGTGGTCGTGGGCGCGGGTCCGGCGGGACTTGCAGCGGCGATCCGCCTGAAGCAGCTCGCCAACGAGGCGGGCGAAGAGCTTTCGGTCGTCGTGCTGGAGAAGGGCTCCGAGGTCGGCGCGCACATCCTGTCGGGCGCCGTGATCGATCCCATCGGCCTCAACCGCCTGATTCCGGATTGGAAAGACAAGGGCGCTCCGATCGTGACGCCCGTCACCGACGACAAGTTTTTCTATCTTGGGCCCTCCGGCGGTCTGCGCCTGCCCAACATCTTCATGCCGCCGCTGATGAACAATCACGGCAACTACATCGTCAGCCTCGGCGACGTCGTGCGCTGGCTCGGCGAGCAGGCCGCCGAACTCGGCGTCGAAATCTATCCGGGATTCGCAGCAGCTGAGTATCTGACGGACGACAAGGGCGCCGTCATCGGCGTCGCCACTGGCGACATGGGCGTCGGCCGCGACGGCAAGCCCAACGACAACTTCGTGCGCGGCATGGAACTGAAGGGCAAGTATACCCTCATCGCCGAAGGCGCACGCGGCTCGCTGTCCAAACAGCTCATTCGCGACTTCAAGCTCGATGCCGACAGCGACCCACAGAAATACGGCATTGGCCTCAAGGAGCTTTGGGAGATCAAGCCCGAGAAGCACAAGCCGGGCCTGGTGCAGCATTCGTTCGGCTGGCCGCTCGACAATCGCACGGGCGGCGGCACGTTCCTCTATCACTACGGCAACAACCTCGTCGCCGTCGGCTTCGTACTGCACCTCAATTACGAGAACCCATACCTCTCGCCCTACGACGAGTTCCAGCGCTTCAAGACGCATCCCGATATCGCCCCCATCTTCGAGGGCGGCAAACGCATCGCCTACGGCGCACGCGCGCTGACCGAAGGCGGCTGGCAGTCGATCCCGAAGCTGGCGTTCCCGGGCGGCCTGCTGCTCGGTTGTTCCGCCGGCTTCATGAACGTGCCGCGCATCAAGGGCAGCCACAACGCGATGCTCTCCGGCATCGAAGCCGCCAACGCCGCCTATGCCGCCATCAAGGATGGCCGTGCCCACGACGAATTGCCGGACTATGAGGCGGCCGTGCGTTCAGGCGACATCGCGACGGATTTGCGCCGCGTGCGCAACGCCAAGCCGCTGTGGTCGCGCTTCGGCACGATCCTGGGCATCGCGCTCGGCGGTTTCGACATGTGGATGAATACCCTGATCAAGGGTGTCGGCCTGGGCTACACGCTGCGTCACGGCAAGGCCGACTACGCTACGCTGAAGAAGGCCAAGGACAGCAAGCCGATCGTCTATCCCAAGCCCGACGGCGTCTTGACGTTCGACAAGCTGACCAGCGTTTCGTTCTCCGCCACCAACCACGAGGAGGAGCAGCCGGTTCACCTCAAGCTGGCCGACCCGAGCATCCCGATCCGCGTCAACTTGCCCGAGTGGGCCGAGCCCGCCCAACGCTACTGCCCGGCCGCGGTCTACGAAGTCGTTCGCGAAGCCAACAGCGAACCGCGATTCCAGATCAACGCGCAAAATTGCGTGCACTGCAAAACGTGCGACATCAAAGATCCCAGCCAGAATATCAACTGGGTTTGTCCCGAGGGCGGCGGCGGACCAAATTACGCCGGGATGTAAGCGTAAACCCCTGACAATCAGAGGGTTTGCCGGCACGGCCGTAGGCATCGCCCGCCGCAATCCTAAATTTGCGGTAACAGTAGCCATTGGCCGGTGGTCAACCTCGCAAATTCTGCGCTAGTGTTGCCGCAACGCGAAATAGAACAGGGTCTAGCGCCCTTTACAGGACGAGCTTGATGCACGCCAAAGCTGCCCGTTGCACTGCTCTCACATCTACTTTGGCCCTTGGTCTTGCCGCGGCTTTTGCCTTCGCTCAGCCCTCTGCTTTCGCCGAAACACCTGAGCCGCAGGCCGTCGACGCAGAGCAACTGCAAACACATTCGCTGGTCGGCAGCTATCTTGCCGGCCGTCTGGCCCGCAGCCTGAACGACAGCGAGAGTGCGGCCGTGTTCTACCGCGATGCGCTGGCGCGCGATCCTGGCAACGGCGTGCTGCTCGAGCAGGCCCTGCTGATGGAGCTGTCGGCCGGCAAGTATGAGCGCGCGATCGAGCTGTCGCGCACGCTCGTCGCCATCGAGCCGACGCACCGCATCGCCCATCTTCTGTTGGGCCTCGAAGCCTTCAACGAGAAATCCTACAAGACCGCCGAAACGCATTTTCGCGGCGCCGCCACCAATCCGCTGGGCCAGCTGACCGGCGCCATCGCCATCGGTTGGATCAAGGTTGCCGAGGGCGACATCAGTTCCGCCACGCAGCTTGCCGACGTCGCCAAGCAGGCCGACTGGGCGCAGAACTACGTCCGCTACCAGCGCGCGCTGATGTACGACGTCGGCGGCAAGCGCCAGGAAGCCCGCACGGCCTATCAAGGCGTGTTCAAGCAGGACAATAAGGCGCTGCGGCCCACGACGGCCTACGTCGCGCACCTCGCCCAGATGGGCGACGTGAAGCAGGCACGCGCGATCATGAAGGAATACCTCGACAAGGTGCAGGGCGACCCGCACCCGCTTGCTGCTGACCTGAACACCAGGCTGCAGACCGGCAGCAAGATCGATCTCGTGATCGGTTCGCCGGCAGAGGGTCTTGCTGAAGTGTTCTACGGTCTGGGCGAAGCGCTTGCCAGCGAAGGCGGCGTAGCGCTCGGCGTCGCCTACCTGCAGATGGCGCTGTTCGTGAAACCGGATCATGAACTGGCCCTCGTCGCATTGGCTGGCGCGGAAGAAGCGCAGAAGCGTTACGAGTCCGCGATCGCCACGTACGACAAGATCGCCAAGACCAGCCCGCTGGCGCCTGCCGTGGGCATCCGCAAGGCATTCGATCTCAACTCGCTCGACAAGGTCGACGAGGCCCGCAGCACGCTGGTCGCGCTGCTCGACACCAAGGTCGAAGGCGGCGACAAGCCGGCGACGACGCCGTTGCCGACACCCACGCCCGCCGCCGAAGTCGCCACACGATGCAGCAGCCGTGGCTGCCGCAGTCGAAGCGGAAGTGGCCCCCGCAACCGGCGGTAGCGAGCAGCCCCACGCATCCGTGTCCGAGCCGCCGTCCGACGAGGCACCCTTGCGTCTCGGCGCCAAGGACGATCGCGTCCTCAAGCTGCAGGACGCACTGACCAAGCTCGGCTATGACATCGGCACGGCCGATGGCGCCTTCGGCGACAAGACCCGCAAGGCCGTCATGCAGTTCCAGCGCGAGAAGAAGCTGCGGCCCGACGGCCTGGTCGGCCCGGAAACCTACGGCCTTATCCTCGGCGTCGAGCCGGGCGCGGTCACCACCGAAGTCGCCGTCGTGGCAGCGCCGGCTGCAACACCCGCTGCGGCCAAGCCCAAGATCTCTCGCAACGACGCTCTGCAGCTGCAGGTGCTGGACGCGCTCGGCAGCATCATGCGCGCCCGCAAACTCTACGAGGAAGCGGCTGGCTATTACGACAAGGCGATCGCGCTGATCCCCAATCCCGGCAAGCAGCACTGGGCCTACTTCTATGCGCGCGGCACCTGCTACGAGCGGCTGAAGAACTGGCCCGCCGCCGAGAAGGATCTGCAGAAAGCCCTGTCGCTGGTGCCCGACCAGCCGCTGGTTCTGAACTACCTGGGCTATTCCTGGATCGACCAGGGCACCAACCTCAAGGAAGGCATGTCTCTGATCGAACAGGCCGTCGCATTGAAGCCTGACGACGGCTACATCGTCGACAGTCTCGGCTGGGCCCATTTCAAGCAGGGCAACTTCACCGACGCCGTGAACTATCTGGAACGCGCCGTCGAGCTGAAGCCTGACGATCCGGTGTTGAACGACCACCTGGGCGATGCCCTGTGGCGCGTCGGCCGGCAGCGCGAAGCACGCTTCCAGTGGGACCAGTCGCTTTCGCTGAAGCCGGAACCAGAAGATGCCGAGAAGACCAGGAAGAAGATCGCGGAAGGCCTCGTGGCCCTGCCGCCTCTCGTCGATGAGGTGAAGACCAAGACATCGTCGACCGAGCCGCCGCGCCGCCGCAGCGAGAACAAGGCCGGGCCGCAGCCGCGGCGCGTGCAGTGAGCTGATGCGTTTCGCCGTGCCGTGCTGATCGAAGAACTGGCGCGCGCCAAGGTCAATCTCACGCTGCAGGTTCTGGGCCGCCGCCCAGACGGCTATCACGCGCTTGCAAGCGTGGTGGCCTTTGCCTCCGCAGCCGACGTCGTCATCCTCGAACCCGGGCGCCCGCATGCCATTGACATCAGCGGCCCCTTTGCGCCGAAACTCGCCAGCGAATACCTCATCGCACGCACCCTGAAAACGCTGCAGACCCGCCACCCGGCGCTGACGCTCGGCGCCATCTACCTCGACAAGCGGCTGCCGGTTGCCGCTGGCATCGGCGGAGGATCGGCCGATGCAGCCGCCGTGCTCCGCGCCGTTCGCCGCGCCAATCCCGAGTTGCAAGCCGCCGTCGATTGGCACGGCATCGCCGCCACGCTTGGCGCCGACGTACCGGTTTGTCTTGCGAACGAACTGACCTTCATGACCGGCATCGGCGACGCGCTGCATGCGATGCCGCAGCTGCCCGAGGCCATTGAATGCCGTGCTCGTCAACCCGCACGTCACCGTGCCGGCCGACAAGACAGCGCAGGTTTTCCGCACCCTCAACGCGCGGGATCTTGCGGCGGCAGCCTCAGGCACGCCTTCACCGCCAAGCATCGGCAGCACCTCTGAAGCCATCGAAGCAATCGCCCGGCTCGGCAACGATCTGGAAGCGCCTGCCGCGGCCGTCATGCCGGCGGTCGCCGACGTGCTGGCGGCACTTCGCGCGACCCCGGGTTGCCGCGCCGCCCGCATGTCAGGCGCCGGGCCGACGTGCTTTGGCATCTTCGACGACGCCACAGCAGCAGCAGCCTCTCTCCGGCGCGCTCAACCCGGCTGGTGGGTGGAAGCCGTGACGCTGTCGTAGGGGAAGCGCCAGTCCGACCGAACCGGCTCAACGTCGGCTCAACGACAGCACCGGCTCTCTAACCCAACCACGCATTGCCCAAAAGAAAAATGGGCCCCGCTGTTTGCGAGACCCATTTCAAATTTCAGAGTTCGCCGCTATCGCGCAGCGCTATCTTCGTAGCTCAGTTCAGCTTGCCCTTGAGGTCGCTGATGCTGGTGTCGATCAGGCCCTTGGCGACGTTGCCGGAGACGCGCTCCTTGAGGATCTGTTCGGCAGCGCCAACCGCAGCCTCGACGGCGCTGGCACGCACTTCGCTGACGGCCTGCGCCTCGGCGCGGGCAATCTTCTCTTCCGCCAGTTTGGTGCGGCGGGCGAGATTTTCCGACAGCGACTTCTTCGTTTCAACAGCCAGCGCTTCGGCTTCGTGCTTGGCCTGCTCGATGATGACCTTGGCTTCTTCCTCGGCCTCACGTGCCTTGCGCTGATAGTCGGCGAGAAGCTGCTGGGCTTCTTCGCGCAGGCGGCGGGCTTCGTCCAGCTCGGTCTTGATCTCTTCGGCGCGCTTATCGAGGGCCTTGGCGATCAGCGCGGGCACGCCCAGATAGAACACGATGCCCATGAAAATCAGGAAGGTGACGAGGACCCAGAACTCGGCAGCGGCGGGATCGAACATGTGCGCCATCGGCTTGTCCTCACTTACCCGCGGCGGCGGAAACCGCACGCTTGGCTTCGTCTACGGAAATGTTCTGGCCTGACAGCGCGCTGGCAAGAGCCGCGGCCGTGTCGGCTGCGATCTCGCTGACGGACTGCATGGCTTTGGATTTGGTGGCGGTGATGCTGCTTTCGGCGTCCGCCAGCTTGGCGTTCAACGCCGCATCCAGCTTCTTGCGTTCGACATCCACTTCGGCGGTGAGCTTCGCCTGCGTTTCCTTGGCGATGGCACCGGCATTGCTGCGGGCGTCCGCCAGGGCCTTCTCGTAGCTCTTCAGCGCCTTGTCCGTCTCGTCCTTGAGGCGTTCGGCCGACTCCAGATCGCGCTTGATGCGATCCTTGCGTTCGTCGATCACCTCGCCGATGCGCGGCAGGACCATGCGCGACAGGAGCAGGTAGAGCGCTGCAAACGTAATGGCGAGCCAGATGATCTGCGGCGAAAAATCGGCCGGGTTCATCGGCGGGAAGACCTTCGCATGGCCCGCGCTGTGCGGCACCTCGGTCCCGGTCGTCGTTGCTGTCTCGGCAGCCATTGTCACGTCCACATGCTTTGATGCGAATTTTCAGGAGAAGGAGCGGGAGTGCGCAAGCCGGCACTCCCGCGCCTGATCGATCGAAGAACTTAGACTGCGAACAGGAGCAGCAGCGCGACAACGAACGCGAAGATGCCCAGGGCTTCGGTAACGGCGAAGCCGAAGATCAGGCGGCCGAACTGGCCGTCAGCAGCCGAAGGATTGCGCAGCGCGCCCTGCAGGAACTGGCCGAACAGGTTGCCCACGCCGATGGCGGCAGCGCCGGTGCCGATAGCGGCAAGACCTGCGCCGATGAGCTTTGCGGAAGCGGGATCCATTGAAACGTCTCCTCTTGGATGGATTGGTGTGATTGGTTGAAAGAAGTGCGCGAACCCTAGTGGCCAGGATGCAGCGCGTCGTTGAGGTACATGCAGGTCAGCATCGTGAAGACGTAGGCCTGCAGGAAGGCGACCAGGAATTCGAGTGCCATCAGCGCTACCGCGCCAGCAAGCGGCAACGGAGCCAGCAAGTTGACGGCGACAGACTGCGATCCGAGCAGCATCACGATGAAGCCGGCGAAAACCTTCAGGGTGATATGGCCACCCAGCATGTTTGCGAACAAACGGATGGAATGGCTGATCGGCCGCGAAATGAACGAAATGACCTCGATCATCGTGACGAACGGCAGGATCAGCACAGGCACGCCGGACGGCACGAACAGCCTGAGAAATCCAAGGCCGTTCTTAGCGAACCCGACCAGAAGAACGATGGTGAAAACCAGCAACGCGAGTGCCGCCGTGACGGCAACGTGGCTGGTGACCGTGAAGAAGCCCGGCACCATGCCCAGCATGTTGACGGTGAAGATGAACATGAAGATCGTGAACACGAGCGGGAAGAACTTCATTCCCTGCTCGCCCATGGATTCGCGCACCATGTTGGCGATGAATTCGTAGGCCGTCTCGGCCAGCGACTGCACGCGCGAGGGAACGAGAAGCCGTCCGCTGATGGCGTACAGCAGGAAGCCGACGATCAGGGCGACCGCCACGACCATGAATAGCGCCGAGTTCGTGAACGACGCGTCGAAGCCGAACAGATCAATGTGCCAAAGGCGGTTGATCTCGAACTGGTGAATTGGATCCGGCATTGCGGATCCCGAGTGTGCGCCGTCGGCCACGATTTCCCCTCAACCTCAGTCGTCATCATCATCTGGCAGCGAACGGCCGATATCGCCCTTCGTCGCCACTTTGATTTCTTCCTGAAGCCGCGTGAACGACCGGGTCACGTTGACGACACCGGCAGCGAAGCCCAGGAAGAAGAAAACCAGAAACAGCCACGGCGTAGTGCCCAGCCACCGGTCCAGACCAAAACCAATCAGCCCGCCGACCAGCACCGCTCCGACAAATTCGGATGCCATTCGGAGGCCGTATGCCATGCCGCGCGCCCGGACGGCGCTCGATCCATCCGGATCTTTGGCCGCGTGGTGGGCACGCGCATTATCAAGCCGCTTGTCGAGATCTGTGACCCGCCGCTCAAAATTCGACCTGTCGGAAGACGATAAATTCTCCGACCCAGGGCCTTCGCCCTTCCGTTCATCCGGCATGGCAAAATCCCTTATGTCGGTAGGCCTTCGACGGGCCGCACCATAGTTACGCGCCCTACGTAGTGTCAAGGTCGCGCCACAATGCCTTTTTGCCGTGCAGGTAGGGCGAAACCGCGCAGGCACGGGCGTTTGCGTGTGCTACCGGCCCGGATGCAACGTAAACACTCACATATTCTACAAAGGTTCGGGCTGACGCGGATAGGTTCGTTCGCCGTCACCAGCATCGGATAAAAAAACGGCGCCCGTAATTTGGGCGCCGTTGATGAATCCGCGAATGAACGCGTGCCTTTAGGGCTGCTTGGGCTCGCTCGCGGGCGTTTTGTCTGGCACCGCGGGTTCCTTCACGGCCGGCGGAGCCGTCGTGCTGCTGCTCGTCCCCGATTCGCCGGTGCTTGCGCCCGTCGAACTCTCGCTCTGCGTAACGCTCGCCTGATTGACGTCGTTGCTGTTGATGTACCAGGCGCCGCCAACGACTGCCGCCAGCAGCAGCATCACGGCCAGCAATGTGCCGAGTGCCGAGCCTG
>CAWJXQ010000008.1:0-293350 GCA_963846845.1 uncultured Pseudomonadota bacterium
GGTCCGACGAATGCGGATCCACCGCTGGTGAGGACATCACCTATCACGCTGCCTGGTCCGATCAGTGCAAGGAGCAACGCCGACCATCCAGCCAATAATAAGAACCGTCAACACGACAGGCAGGATGACCAGTGAACCGGTTACAAGATTCCCGACTATTCCCGCGCGCCAGATGTAGCGAAGGAATTGTCCCATCACATTTCGAGTTCGGCGAATGCGCATGACTAGCGCGCTTTAACCGGGCGCCTAGGATGTACAGATCGGGCTGGGTTCCTCGGATCTATCGCGACGTCTGTGCCAAATTGGTCGAAAGCCCTTGCCGTTCTCCAGCCGCAGACGCGACGTCCCGTATGCCACTGGCACCTTTTCCGTTCGGCCAACCGCGCATTCTTGAATTAAAAGACGATGCTTGGTTGAGCTGGAGCCATGCTTGCTGAGGGCGCCTGCAGCGGCATGGCTTCTGCGCATGTGCCTGCGAACAACATTGCCACCCAGATACTGAATTTGCGCATTGGACTTTGCCGTTCGATTGGACGGTGACGTTGGCCACTAACCTCATAAGAAGTACCGCGCACCGCGACACGAAATTTGCCGCGGCGGAGGCGCAGGCGTGGGACTTGGCTTGGGATTTGGATTGTAGGGCCCCGGGCTGGGTTTCGGACTGCCCGGTTCGACCGCCCCGCCAATCGAAACGTAAATCATGTTTGCGCTCCTTCAGGGGGCGAGAAACGAACGTCGATCGTCCCACGTCTTTTCGGTCTACGGGGTCTTGAGGTCGACTGTTTCACCAGCCTTTCGTATATCCCAATCTGGAAGTTCGCACCCGAACTGCCATCCGATGACCCAGACGACGCAGAGCCAACCGATGAGGCCGACGCGTCCTTGGCATCTTTATAGGCATGGCGTTGTCCATCGCCTTCTGAGGGGGATGCATACCCTCGGTTCCTTCCGGATTGGTCATAGACGTGGCGTTGCAGCGTCCATCGCCTTCTCCGGAGGGTGCCGTTTGTCATCTGCAATTGCGATACCGGCCGGCATTGCGACGGCGATTAGCAACATTGGCATCGTGATTTTCATTTTTTTGCTCCTTGATCCGAACTGATGGAGGATTTGATCTTTCACCTATTCAACCAACGGACGCAGTCTGATGCCGTTCCCATCATAGGCGCTCCCTACGTATTGGCACCTAACCAAGTGCCAACGTCAGTGTAGGTATTCACCCTTAGGGCTTTCGCGACGACAATTTGACCAAGCCGAGAAAGCTCTGGAAGCACGGCCTTCCTCACTATCGCGGGTCTCCGAGGAAGCTGGGAACTCCCATTCAGTCTTCCAATTTCTTTGACAGCGACATCTGAACCATATCCCGCAGTCAGCAAAGGATCTCTCAAAATGCCGTCACTCGGCGCCCCGGTCGCGGGGCTGGCGCTCCTGGCGTCAATCGTTTTGGGCGCGGCGCGAAGTTTCCAGCCGCCCCGCAGCCGAGAAGCCTGTACCAGGCTCCGGCATGGCCGGGTCAAACCGCTCGCTAGGCGACGGTGACAGATCGAAGGTTGCGCCAAAGGATCAGGTTGGAAAAAGCCTTGGGAACGCTACCTTCACCGGCACGCGATGGCAGCTGGAAAATGGTGAGCCCAGCTACAAGATATCCGAAGACGGACGGTAGACTGGGCGACTTACGAAGGCTTCAAGCGGTACACTCAGAATGCCACACCTGTCACGGGCCGAACGGATCGGGGTCAACATTCGCGCCAGCCCTTGCTGACTCGCTGGAACGATGAGCTACGACAAATTCAAGGAGGTCGTATCGAGTCGGCCGCACCTTCTCTGACAGAGTTATGCCTGCTTTCGCATCCAACCCAAATGTCATGTGCTATGTCGACGACCTTTATACGTATTTGAGGGCTCGGGCCGATCCACGTGCTTCCTGCTGGCCGCAGCGATGTCAACGAGCACGTTGCCAAAACCAAGGACGCTCAGGAGTACGAGAAAGCTTGCATGGAGTAGCTGGCTTGCTTACGGGCGTCGTCGTCGGATCATAGGTAATCATTCGAGCTACTTCGAAAACGGAGTTTTCTGATCCATTGCATTGATGCAGCCACGCGATGACTCGCCTAGCCCACAGGTCCTTGAAAAGCTTTTTGATGCCTTTGACCGGGTATCGGAAAAGGGCTTGATCCGCTGGAATGCAGCGTAGCTCTGTGATCATGAAGGTCGTTTCAGGGCAGCCCGGAGCCTGATAATTGCCGCGAGCAATGGCGAACGCGGATCCGGCCGTTTTTGAAGCTGCGTGCGGGACGGCCATGCTAACTTCCAGCGGAGGGCGATGTAGCCGATTACACTTGCTTGTCTGCACGTTTGTCGACCGGACCAGCGCTCGTACGATAGATCCACATCGAGATTACCAGTGCGCAGGCGAAATGTATCGGGACAGCCCGAAAGGCCGTTTTTTCGTATTTAGCTTCCAACAGCCAGATGATCAGTCCCGGCCCCAGGATGATCATATAAATGTAGCAGAGGATGAGAACGAGGATCCTATGACGCTGCGGCCAAACGACATCTAATTAATCCATTACAGCAGTCGCTGCAAATTGCGGGCCCGAGGCTAATGCTGCGACGCTATAGACCGTGAAGGATGTTCGTTATCAGCTGACAAGCCCGGTGCCCACTAAGTAAAACAATTTATGTAGAGCACCCTAGACCTCGACATCGATCTCAATGACGAAAGGCGCGCCCTGGTCAGAGCGCCGTCTTGTTGGAGGGTTCGCTTCGTCCATCGGTACAGCCAGGTCTCGGACGTGCCGGAGGGCATGTCCAGGCTCACTCGAAATTCAGAAGTTTCATTTTTCCCAGGTTCGAAGACAAACGACACCCTGATGCTGCCCGTCAGATGATTGCGCTGAACGGTGATGCCCGAGATGCTGCCACTGGTGGTGGTCACCACAGCCTTGGGGAGGGGCAGGGCATCAGTCAGCTCGCTGCATAGTCGATAACGAGAGCGTTCTGCTCCAAGGGAAGCCCCTTGAAGGACGGCAGCGCCGGATCTCGTCCAGTCGGCGGTCTTGGCGCTACATGATGGTTTACCTCAGCATCGCACCATTTTATCCGGTAGGCCAAATCGTAGCGGCTGCCCTTCAACAACGGATCCGACCAGGTCGCCATTCGGCCACGACGTTGTCATTGAATTCGCTAGTGGTCGGGCAGCTCGGATAAGTTCGACCCTGCCATCTCCCCAATTGCCTATCGGCTCCACCCAGGCGCTCGGACGCCGATGGTAGTTTGCTTCCAGATCTTGATATGCCTCGAATTTCACGCTGCCTTTGCATGAGCCCAAAACCCTTTGGCCCGTTATCGCTGAAAGCGCTCATTCGCAGCACGTCGGATTACGCAAAGGCCTGCCACAGTCGCTCGTGCCGCGGCCGTTAACATCAGTGAGCCGTCAGAAAGTCAGGAACGGCTGGCCTGTAATCCCTCCGCACCTCCGCGCCATCGGCGACGGAGTAGGAATACATGCTGGTGCGAGGCGCAAAACCCACATTCAGGATGGTCACCCTAGGAAAAGTACAGCCTGGACGTCAACGACCGTCGGGCTGCCGGGACGCACAACAACGATAAGCGCCTGCGATTGAGGGATGTCGAGCAGAGCATGTAGATTGATGAGCTTCGAGGTATCGGTCTTCTCGATCCAGTAGCGCGTGAAGTTCGGGAACTCTTCCGGGTCGGGTTGACCGGCATTGATAGTCAGCGCGCGCGCTGACAGGCCATACGCTTGCCCCCTGGAGAGGGCCCGAAAATAGCTCCGCGCCCTGGATACGATCAGTTCGTCCATCACAGTCGCCGCGTTTAGGGAGCAGTGATCCTGAACCCGGATATCCCTAGATCGCCATTCTTGTCGGATTCTTTTCCCTTGGAACGCTGCTGCTCGTATAGGTCCGGATGGATGAGCACGGGCTCCGCACTCCGCCCTTCGATAATGTTCACCTCGACAGCCGTTTGATGAAGGCCGCCCAAATGGCATCGGATGGACCGCGAAGCCAAGGTTGGAATGAGCCCAGATTTCCTGGCCGGGCTTCACCCGAATACTCAATAGTCTGTGTAGTTTATGCCCTCCGCTTCGCTATGGACATGCGGCGCCTCGTAAGGCTTGCTTGCCAGCGCCTCGGCGAGCTGATCACCATCTGGCGAACGCCGTGGGCTCGGCGACGACATCGACGGGGGGAAGCAAACACCAGACGATCGACAAAATGGTAATCGTTGAACGAAAAAGTGAAAACCTGCGCATTTCGACTGCCATGTTTTGAATGAGGCGACACACGTGCATCGCCGCTGAAATGTTTTCCGGGCGGCAGACGCGCCTGAGCAACGAAACGCCCCCGACCCAGTTCCCTAAACGGCATCTCCTTCATGGAGATGCGGCGGGGACGAGCTGGTGACAACGCTGACGACATGATGGCCGGGAGTTCTGCCCACCTGATGCAGGTACCAACAACCCACCACGAAGAACGCTAGCAGGCAGGCAGCAAGCACGTCACATGCCGATCGTCGCAGCGACCGCTCGGAAACGGCGTTTAACAATGCTGGTCGCGCCATGGTTATCACCAAAGGCCGAAGACGGTGATGATCGACAGGATGACAAGGACTTCCGATCCCGAAGGTCGAAGCTAGAACGATGAAACGGTCCATTTATCCGCGGGTCTCCTGTGCAGCACAGAAAGTGTGTGGGGGCTTGCCCCACACACTTGGATGTTAACTCTCGCGGGCCTTGCCACTGACCGGGCTCGTGCCGTCGGTGGTAATCGTGTCATCACCCTTCGCCATCCAAGAGTAGTTCCAAGGTCCGGTCACACCGCACCCTTCGGGACAGTCAAACTCGATCGACTTTCGCGCAGCGACTTCCCTCGTCTCTTCGCTGTTGCCCAAATCGATGCCAATCATATGCGCCTGCGAATCCTTGTTGACCACGGTGACCGCATGGGCGCTGGAAGCTAGCATCGTAAAAGTTGCGAGCCCGGCTAACATTGCTTTCATCATGATTTTCTCCGCTGGTTAAATTTGCTCAGAAAGCGAGTTGGCGGTTGGATATGCGCGACGCCTCGCTCGCTGTCCGTCTGAAAAAAACCTTCAGATAACACCACCGTTCCGTAGGTATTAACCCGGATAGCCGCTCCTCCGGTTATGGGGAACACCTGATGTCTCGCCACTGTTGTCACTGTGAGGAGCCGGGCGGCTATGGTCATTTCAGAGCAACAGCGGGGGCAGGCCGCCAAGGGTGAATTCAGCAGACCTACCGTTTGGCTCTATGCGTCGGTACTGTTTGTAGTTGCTTATCTGACTGTCGAACGTCTCACGTTTATTCACCAGCTGGATGGACTTGGCATCACCTTGTGGGGGCCTTCTGCGGGTCTCGCACTGCTGTCCCTCATAAGGTGGGGGCCAGGATTCGGGCCGGCTGTGTTCTTGGCATCGCTCATTGCTGATTTTACCGTCTATACCGGCCCTCGAGGCTTTATTACGCCTGTCGTAACCAGTCTGGTTCTTGCAGGCGGGCTTACAGCCATCGCTATCCCGCTTCGATCGCAGTGGCGCGCTGAAACGATCAAGTTGAAGGAAATCTACGCCCTACTGTTCATTGTGCCATCAGGCGTACTGTTGATGGCGGTTGCGTACTGTTTAGTCCTGTTGGCCAGCGAGCAATTGAACCCGGGGCGCTTTTTGATCGCCGTTCGAAATTTCTGGATTGGCGACACGCTCGGAATTCTGACGCTCGTTCCCCTTGCTTGGGCGCTTCAGCTTTTTCTCAGGAAGGAGCTGCCGGCGACAAGCTCTCGAGCATTCAATTTCTTGGCGTGCCTCGCCACCTTAGTCGCGGCGCTGATGATGATATTCGGTGTCGATCACGCGCGCGAATATCAATTCTTCTATCTGCTGTTCCTGCCTGTCACATTTATCGCCCTGCGTGAGGGTGTTGCCGGAGCGGCCGTGTGCTTGTTCGTGACCCATGTGCTGCTCGTCAGCACAGCTCTCGCGCAAGGGTACGGCACTTCCGATTTCGTAGCTTTTCAGATGTTGATGCTCGTACTTTCTGCCACGGGTCTGTTGCTTGGCGGAGCCCTCTCCGAAATTCGCGCCTATGACGAAAGGATGCGCAAGCAGGAAGCCGATCTCTCGCGCGCCACGCGCCAAGCTCTGGTTGGCGCGACCGGAACCGCCCTCGCTCATGAAGTCAGCCAGCCGCTGTCCTCCACCACAAACTATCTCCACGCCGCAAGGCAGTTATTGGACAAGGATGCGTGTAACGAACTGAAGCGATCCCTCTTTATGGCGGCAAAAGAAGCCGAACGTGCCCGCGAAACCTTGGTGCGCGTGCGGGATTACCTGTCTTCCGGTCGTCTTGATCGGCGAGAGACCGATGTGCTCCAGACTGCGAAAGCCATGGCTTCATGCGTCAGCCGTGATCCGCGATACCGAGCGGTGGACATTCGCGTTGATGCCAAAGTGGCTTTTCCTCCTCTCGCCGCTGATCCCATCCAACTCCAGCAAGTCTTCCTGAACCTCATCGCCAATGCTGCCGAGGCCGCACTGCGCCGCAACGCGTCCGCGCCGTTCGTGACCGTGTCGTTTCAAATTGATGATCAGGCTTTAACTGTGCGCATCGATGACAGTGGACCTGGTGTCTCTGGCGAGATCGCTGATCGACTGTTCGAACCGTTTGAATCGTCGTTTCGATCGGGCATGGGGCTCGGCTTGACGCTTGTTCGACAGATTGTCGAGGCGCATGGTGGCGAGGTCAGCTGGTTCAACAGGGAAGATGGCGCGAGTTTTTCCTTTCATTTGCCGCGCGCTCCGGTAGCGCGCCATGAATGATGATCTCGCATACATTATCGACGACGACGCCGGGCTTCGAGACTCGATGCGAGTGCTGCTGTCAACGGTCAGCATCGCTTGCCGTGAGTTCGACAGTGTTGAAGCCTTTCTGGCTGCAGATCATCTGCCCAAGCCATCGGCGTTCCTTCTGCTTGACCTCAAATTGCCGGGGGAAAGCGGGTTATCTTTGTGGGATCGACTGCGCGATCGAGCCATTCCCCCCGTCGTAGTAATGATCACCGGGCATGGAGACGTGCCGCTGGCCGTGAAGGCGCTCCGTTCGGGCGTATTCCATTTCCTGGAAAAGCCCTTCGATCCCGAAACCTTTCTTGCGGTTGCCCGCGAGGCCGCAGACAGAGCCGCAATCGTGAGCCAACGCGCCCAGCGTTCCGGCGACGTGAAAAAATGTTTTGCTCGCTTGTCCGAGCGGGAAAGGGAAGTTCTCGGGCTTTTAGTCGAGGGTCTGCCGAACAAGCTCATCGCTTACCAGTTGGCGATCAGTATCCGGACGGCGGAACATCACAGGGCCGCCGTGATGAGCAAAACGGGCGCGCGGTCACTGTCCCATCTCGTGCGCATGACGATGGACCTCGATCGTGAAATGGGTTCGCGCACCTAGAGCATCCTCACTCTCGGCTCTCTGGGTAGAATCCACCATCGCGATCCCAGGAACGCCCTTCCCTGCCAACGATTGGTCTTCAGCAGATAAGGAGAAATTATGCCATTGCTCTCAAACTCAACCCGCACATTCATGTCTTCAACCGCGCTTGCAACGACGCTTTTAGCGCTGACCTCTGCCTGCCCGGCAAATGCGCAACGCACGCTCATTGGCAATCTCATGTGCACGGCCGCTCCGAGCCAAGCTGGCGAGCGCAAGATCGAATGCCGGTTACACAGCTCGGACGGTCAATCGGCAAAGTACCAAGGGACCATACAGCGACTAGGGAAGGTGCCACGGGCGAACGAGCAGCTCGTGTTCAACTGGTCGGTGCTTGGCAGCACAAGCAAGATCGACGTGGGCTCCCTTGAAGGACGCTACCTTCAAACCCCTGGCAAGGCAGGGAGCGCGTTTCCTGCCAATCTCGTGGGAGGCAAGGACAACGCCATTGTCATGCAGCCCCTTGATGATTTTGGGGGGGCGTTCGCCGTTCTTGAGCTTGAATTGAGCGCAACGCGCGTCTGAATCGATCGGCCAACGGTTGTATTGGTGGCCTGTCGTGCAGGCCACCAATAGCGTTTACGACTTAAGGTAATTGTACGAGGGCATTGACTTTAGGCTGTCTTTGGTCGTGTCGACCGCCAGCTTGATCGCATTGCCGTCGGTTCGGGTTGCCTTCAAGGCTTTGAAGGGCATGGCAACATGCTTTTCGCCCATACCAAGGAAGCCACCGACACTCACGATGACAGCCGAAACCTCTCCGCCCGATCCAATTACGATATCGGCAACTTCGCCAATATTTTCGTTGGCCTGATTATAGACCGTTGTGCCAACCAGCTTGCTTGACCGCCAGTCCGCTGTTGTTTGTGATGTCGGCGCCGCTGCGGTTGCAGCGGGACTTGTGGCAGTCTGTGCGGCAGCGGGTGAAGCCAGAGCCAATGCCACGCAGCAGCCGATGATCCTTCTCTTCATCTCAAATACTCCGTTCTCTTTAAGCGCCAGCTCACTGCAGGCGCGTGTCAGCAACAAAGGGGACCCGCACACGTTCCGTCTTCATACGTGGATTAGGTATAATCCCTCATATGGCTCGGTGCCGTTAAAAGCCTAGGCGTTTTTACCTATCCGCTCATCAGGAACGCTGGCCGGAAAGCCATGTTTATTCAACGAGACGACGTGCGACTTAACATGTGAACCACCCGTGCAAGCGTCAGTCGTCGAGTTATTCCGTTGCCTGCTGCCAAACTGGCGCCGCGAGAGCGGTGCCTTTTTCTTGGAGGTCACCGTGAAGATTCCAAGTCTTGTTATCTGCGTGATGCATCTGCTCGCAGCAAACGCCCAAGGCCAGCCCGTTCTCGATGAACCCGGGGGGCCGCCATCCGCAAAAGCACCCGTTGTGCAGCTCGCGAAAGAGTTTCGCTCGACAGAGATCATCGGTGGTGTCGTCTACAACGGAGCCGAGGAACGGCTGGGCGTCATAAATGACGTGATCATTGGGCCCGAGGGACGCGTCACCGCAGTGATCCTTGCGCGGGGCGGTTTCCTTGGAATAGGGCAACGCGATATCGCAGTTCTGTATCGCTCTCTCCACTTAAAGCGCGACGATGGACGCGTTCGCTTCGTGCTCAACACCGAGCCGGAGATACTAGATCAGCTCCCCTCGTACGACACCTACTAGATGAGCCAGCACGTGCTCATCGCAGCTTCTTGGCAAGGTTGTCCATGTCGGCCCGGGGCATCCGCAATACCACGTAGGAACGATGCTGGGCGCAAGCCATTGCATGTCCATCGCCAACTAATCACCATGGAGGAGAACTGTGCGTTTAACCGCCATTATCCGCGCCGCCACCATAGGCGCAGCAGCAATCATAGCCGGAAGCGCGTCCGCCGACACAATGACGACCGCCGACCTCAACATGAGGGCGGGTCCATCCACCTCCACCGACGTGATCGGGGTAGTGCCGAAAAATTCGGACATCGTGATCGGCGAGTGCGTTCGGTACTCTAGTTGGTGTAAGGCGTCCTTCAACGGCATGAGCGGCTGGGTCTCTTCGGCGTATCTGTCGGAAAGCGAAGATGCTGACGGCTTTCCTGGCGATACAGCACTGTCTGGGGCGCGCTTCATTCCCGAGGACAGCGACGGCTTCAGTAACGATTCGCCCTGGCGCGATGATTATAGAGCGTTTTGACGCCGACTTTTCGTGTCCAGTCGCGGAGGCTGATCGCCACGAACTCCGATCCATTGTGTGATCGAATGTGTTCGGGTGGGCCGTGCTGAGTGAAGAGATCGGTCAGGCCATGCAGCACATCGCCAGATCTCAGCCGTCTGGCCACGACGATCGCCAGGCAGTGGCGAGAGACCGAGGCGGACCTCCGCTTCGCGCAGAAGCTCAAGACCTGCTTTGTCGTAAATCGCTTCCGTGCCTCCTCATTAGCTTAGTATCGGTTCAGGGGGGCAGGCCAGGTTCGCCTCTTCGAAAACGATGATCGCACATGCAGTCAGAGATGCGCCGGCAGCTTGAATTGCTACAGCAAGATGCTACTTTAACAATTGTAGCAGTCCACAAGTGTGAGTGATATCAGAGGTTTGTGGTTTTGGGGCCGTATCCTACCCACGGAGCCAGACTTTTTGACGGGCCATTCTAGCGCGTAGCGCTGCTCGTCATATCCTCCGCCCTCATATCCTCTGCCTGTAGTGAACCGTGCTGTCTGTGCCGCTTGCTTTGGCAAACGGCTGACGCCCGCAATTCCTCGACCACGCCCGCCACAGAAAAAGCCGCGGGCACATCGCCCGCGGCTTCCAACATCGTATCGCAACCCTAGATCTTCTCGCCAACCGCGCGTTCCGCGGCAGCAATCTCGGCCTGACGTTGTGCGATCTCGGCGCCGATCGGCGGACCTTTGAAGCGGCGGTTCTCGAACGCCACCCAGATGATCAGAGACAGCACGACGAAGCCCACCGTGATCTCAAGCGCCCAGTCGTTGGGAGGTTGAATGCCGGCGAAGAAGATCACCGCCATCGAGATCAGGGACAGAACGGCCACGAGGCGGAACAGCCCCGCTCCCAGATCCCAGGGGCCCGGTTTGGGGAACTTCGCGCCACCATACGTGAACAGTGCCAGCCCAATCGGCACCGCAAACGACAGGAACAGGAAGATCACCGTACAGGACACCACGATCGAGTAGGCAGGCGTGCCCGCGATCGTGATGGCCGACGTGAACCACACGAACAAGACCGCCAGCGCAGAGCCCGCCCAGATCGCGTTCGCGGGAACGCGGTGCTTCGGGCTGACCTTGGCAAGCGCCTTGGAGATGCCGGGAATACCGTCGTCGCGCGAGAAAGCGAACAGCATGCGCGATACCGACGTCACCGTCGCCAAGCCGCACAGCCACTGCGAGATGAAGATGACGACGTACATCGGCGTGCGCACCTCTTCGGGCACGCGTTCGCCCATGGCCCAGAAGAAGACGTTCCAACCCTGCTTGGCGGCGTCGTCCATATTCGGGATCATGAGAACGAAGGCGGTCAGGAAGAGATAGCCGAAGATGCCCGACCAAAGCACGGCCGACACCATGCCTCTGGGGACGGCCATCGACGCGTTCACCGTTTCCTCGGCAGTGTGCGCCGAGGCGTCATAGCCGGTGATCGTGTAGATCGGCAGCAGCAGGCCGAGTGTGAAAGCCATAAGCGTGGAGACCGCTACCGGCCAAACCGTGCTGGCGCCTTCAGTGCCCGTGTAGTTCGAGAACGTGATGAGCCGCGAGAAATCCCACGTCTCGGCATAATAGAGGCAAATCGCGGCCAGCGCTGCCGATCCCAGCAGGATGATGTAGCCGGAGAAGTCCGTCAGCTTCATCGTCAAGCCGATGCCGAAGTGGTTGACGAGCGCCTGCAGCGCCGTGATCGCCGCCACGAAGAGCACGCGATGCGTCAGCGTATCCTCGATTCCGAATTGCGGTCCGAAGGCACCGAAGAAGAAATAGAATGTGCCGACGTTGATCGCGCCGAGCACGGTGATGAGCCCGAGCAGATTGAGCCAGGCCGACAGCCAGCCGGTGAACCGGTTGCCCAGGATCGACCCCCAGTGATAAAGGCCGCCCGCCGTCGGATACGCCGAAGCGATCTGCGCCAATGCCAGCGCGAACACGCCCGAAATCAGCACGCCGACCGGCCAGCCGATGCCGATAGCAGCACCACCTGCGCCGGCAGTTGCCTGACCGAGCGAGTTGATGCCACCAGAGAGAATACAGATGATCGAGAACGAGATCGCGAAGTTCGAGAAGCCGCGCATGCGGCGTGACAACTCTTGTGCGTAGCCCATGCCATGAAGCACGGCGACGTCATCAGAGTGCGTACTCTGATCGTTAGGTCCTGCCATGTAATTCTAGCCCCATCCCAACTAGCCAGCCGTTCAGACCAACCGGCTTCCGGACGTTGCCGGGCGGAGCTGGCTTGACGGAACCGTCAGGATGAGCGGCTTTGTGATCACATGTCAACGGCGTCCACGACCTGCAAATCGGACGCGTCTGCACAATGAGTAGACGGACGATGGCAGCCCGGCCCCCTTAACCAATCATGCTTTGATCCGGGCGTTGGCTGGATCGTAGGGGACATCGAGGAACACCGAGGCAGGCACACGTTCACCGGCGACTTCAAGCTCATACTGCCCTGACAATACAAAATCGCGGGTCACGCCGTTCTCGGGATCGCGAACGTAACCGTAGCCGATCGCCCTCTGCAGCGTGTAGCCGAAGCCGCCGCTGGCAAGCCAGCCGACGCGCCGGCCGTCGCGATAGATGGTTTCCCGGCCAAGCAGCACGGTCGCCGGATCGGCGCTAAAGCCAGCCAGCAATCTCGGTAAAGGCTTCTGGGACTGGGCAGCAAGCGCGTCGCGGCCCTGAAACGCCACACCCGACTTCAGCTTGACCGCCCAGCCGAGCCCGGCCACCAGCGGCGAATGATCCGGCCCGATCTCCGAGCCCCACGCGCGATAGCCCTTCTCCAGGCGTAGCGATTCGATTGCGCGATAGCCCGCGTTGGCGATGCCGTGCGACTTGCCCGCCTCCATCAGCGCATCGTAGACGCCGGCTGCAAACTCCACCGGCACGTGCAGTTCATAGCCCAGCTCTCCGACATAGGTGACACGCAACGCCATTACCGGCGCACCGGCAACGGTGATGCGATGCATCTGCCCGAACGCAAAGCCCTGGTTCGATACGTCGTCGTTCGTCAAAGCCTGCAGCACATCGCGCGACCGCGGCCCCATCAACGACAGCACTGCATAGGCTGACGTGACATCCACCAGATGCGCATCAAGGCCGGCAGGGATCGAACGCTTGATCCAGTCGAAGTCGTGCGTGGCAAATCCGGTGCCCGTCACGACATAGAACTCGCCGGCCGACAGGCGCGCAACCGTCAGATCACACTCGATCCCGCCACGCGCATTCAACATCTGGGTGTAGACCAGCGATCCCGGCGGCTTCGCCACGTTGTTGGCGCAGATCCACGTCAGCGCCGCCTCGGCGTCGCGGCCGACAACCATGAACTTGGCAAACGACGTCTGGTCGATGACGACGACCCGCTCGCGGCACGCCTGGTGCTCGCGCCCGACTGCGTCGAACCAGTTTTGCCGGCCGTAGCTGTACTGGTCCTCGGCCGCTTCTCCCGCCGCCAGGTCGGCGAACCAGTTCGGCCGCTCCCAGCCGAGCTTTTCGCCGAACGCCGCGCCCTGTGCTTTCAGGCGGTCGTAGAGCGGCGAACGGCGCAACGGCCGACCGGACTGATGTTCCTCGAACGGCCACGCCATCGTATAGTGCTTGGCGTAGGCTTCCAGCGTGCGCGTGCGCACCCAGTTCGTGTCGAGATGGTTGCGGCCGAAGCGGCGGATATCGACCGGCCAGAGATCGTACGGCGGCTCACCCTTGGCGACCCACTCGGCCAGCGCCATGCCCGCGCCGCCGCCCGATGCGATGCCGAACGCGTTGAACCCCGCCCCCACGTAGATGCCGGACACCTCCGGCGCCGCGCCGAGGATGAAATTGCCGTCGGGCGTGAAGCTCTCCGGTCCGTTGATGAATGTCTTGATGCCGGTGTTCGCCATCGCCGGCACGCGCCCTGCCGCCAGTTCCAGGATCGGCTCGAAATGATCGAGGTCGTTTTCCAACAACTGGAACTCGAAGTTCTCGGGCAGCCCGGCTTCGGCCCACGGCATTGGATTGGGCTCGTAGCCGCCCATCACGAGCCCGCCCACCTCTTCCTTCCAGTAGGTCAGCCGGTCCGGATCGCGCAGCGTCGGCAGGCCGGGCGTCACGCCGGCCATTTTCTCGGTCACCAGATACTGATGCTGCACGGACACCAGCGGAATATTGACGCCGGCCATCTGGCCCAAGCGGCGTGACCACTGCCCGGCGCAGATGACGAGCTTGTCGCAGGCGATGCGCCCTTGGTTCGTCGCGACGGCAATCACCTTGCCGCCGTCGACCTCAATGCCGGTGACGCCAACATCCTCCTTGATCGTCACCCCGCCGCGGCGCGCGCCCCGCGCCAGCGCCATCGTGACGTCCGACGGCGACACCTGTCCGTCCGACGGCAGGAAAGCCGCGCCGACAACGTCGTCGACCTGCATCAGCGGCCACAAGCCCTGCGCTTCCTTCGCCGACATCAGATGCATTTCGAGCCCGAACGACTTGGCGGTCGTCGCCTGCCGCTTCACCTCGGTCCAGCGCTCTTCGTTGCAGGCAAGCCGCAAGCCGCCATTGCGCTTCCATCCCGTGGCAAGCCCCGTGTCCTTTTCCAGCGTGTCGTAAAGCTCGACCGAGTAGCCGAGCAGCTGGGTAATATTGGCACTCGTCCGCAACTGTCCCACGAGCCCGGCTGCATGCCACGTCGAACCCGACGTCAGCTTGCCGCGCTCAAGCAGGATGACGTCCGTGATGCCCATCTTTCCCAGATGATAGGCGACCGACGTGCCGACGATGCCGCCTCCGATGATGACGATCTTCGCCGAGGTAGGCAGAGTGCTCATGGTCGATCCAGGGTTTGGAATTTCGCGTATGCGGCTTCGAAGCGGGTCATGTTCTCGGCCGTATAGCCCGAGTAATCAAATGCCAGTTCCGAATGGATCTCAGACACCATGCTCCACATCGCCTCGCGCAGAAGCGATGCAGCCGTCATCGCCGCCGCCTGCCGCATGAGCGCGTCGTCCGGCTCGCGCCCGAAATAGCTGGCCAGCAGCGCACGCGTGTGCGCCTCGCAGAATTCGCTGTTCGAAGCCAGACCACCGAGATCGAACAAAGGCGAGTTGAAGCCGGAATACTCCCAGTCGAACAGCCACAGGCGCTGGCCATCGTCGATGAAGTTCGCCGCCAGCAGATCGTTGTGGCCGAACACCACGTCGATCGGCCCGATCGCCGCTTCCAGCGCTTCCGCCCGCTGCAGCAGCTGCGGCAACGACGCAACGTGCGCGCTCTTTCCCGCCACCAGCGTGTGTGCGTAGTCGCGAACGACGTGGAACACCCAGAACATCGCCGCGGGACCGCGCAGATGCCGCGGAATTTCGTTGTGGCAACGGCGAATGAGTTGCACCAGCCGATCTAGATTTTGCGGGTCCCTGACCTGCTCGGCAGTCAATGTCACGCCCTCGATGAACTCCAGAACGAGGATGTCGGCCTCAGCGTACACCACCGCTGGGCTGACACCGGCGGCGTGCGCCGCCCGGCTGGCGGCGTGCTCGCTTGCACGCAATACGCCGTGCACGAGCTTGTCACCGCCGACCCGGACCACGGCGCGCCGGCCGCGATCTTCGACCACGAAATTCCGGTTTGAAATGCCACCGCTTAACGGCTGCGGGGCCACCGGCCCCGACCAAATGGGCAGCCCGGCCACGCGCCGCACGGCATCGTCATGCTCGCTATCGGCGCTCATTCGCCCACCCCCGGTCCCGCGCTGCCGCCGACTATGCGACGCCAGCCAATCCTTCCGCAAGACGCCGCGATCGCGGTCGTGATCACGGCCGCCCGAATGCCAACGGTTCCCCACGGGACAGCGGCGGCCGCGATTATCCAGCAAAAACGCGTCTTCAACGAAAGGACGACGCCCATGACAGCAGTAACATCCGTCTCTAAGCTCCGTGCGGCCGCCCTCGTGCTTGCGGCCACAATCCTCCCCGGCGCCGCTTCGGCCGCATCCGACGCCACTGGCGTCTGGCTCAACGACACCGGGCGGGGCGCCATCGAAATCAAGGAATGCGGGGGCGCCTTGTGCGGCCACGTCGTTTGGGTGAAAGACGGCAGCGATGCCAAGGGTTGCGGCCGCCAGATCATTGGCGATGCCCAGCCCGTCAAATCCGGCGTTTGGGACAACGGCTGGATCTACAGCCCGGAAAAGAAGAAGCGCTACGACGTCGAACTGAAAGCCATGGACGGCGACAAGCTTCGCGTCACCGGCTACGCCGGCAGCAAGTTCTTTTCCAAGACCATGATCTGGAAGCGCGCCCCAGCCGACCTGGAACGTTGCGGCACCGAGACGGCCAAGGCCGTTGTGCCATCCGCCGAGGCTTCAGCACCGGCACCGGTCGCAGCTGCGAAGGCACCAGATGCCGCTGCCGGCCCGCCTGAGGCCTACCGCAGCGCGGAAGAAAAGCTACGCGACCGCATCAAAAAGGAGGACGAGGCAAAAGAAGCCGCCAAAGCTCCCGATGCTCCTGAAGCATCTGACGACGAAGCCACCAACACCGAAACAGCTGACGCCGGCGACCTCGGCCTAGGCGGTCTCAAGCTCGACAAGTACCTCAAGAAGGAAAACGGCAAGTGCGCCCTCGACCTTCCCTGGGTCAAAGTCAACTTCAAGTGTGAAGACCTCTAGGGCCTATCGATGGGGCGGCAAAGAGTCCGCCCCATTCAATTTTACCGTAGTGGTCGCCCAGGCTTCCTGACAGGCTCGTCGTAGCCTATAAGCCATCGGCACCGTAACGCATTCCAAGGCGCGCGGTACCGAGGCGGGGAGGCACGATGCGGACGTTACTGGACCAGATCAAATCCGAACTGACCCTGCCCGGCGACCGCCTGCCGGTACTGGCATACATCATTGCCGGCTGCGTCATTCTCGTGCCTGTGACATTGCTGGCCAAAGGCTTTGTCGATGTGGTCCTGTCGACGGCTGCCGCCACGTTCCTGCTGCGATCAATCATCCAGCGCGACGCATCCTGGATGCGAGAACCCTGGATCACCGCAGCAATCGTCCTGTGGGTGTACATCACCATCCGCGGCTTTCTGAGCATCGATCCCGCAGAGTCCGGTGTGAAGGCCCTGGGGTGGATCAGGTTCATCGTGTTCGGTGCCGCACTCCAGTTCGTATTGACGAACTCGCCGCGGGCAAGACGCGCCCTTCTGTATTCCATCGTAGCGATGACCGTCTTCGGAGCAGCCGACGCGCTGTTTCAGTATGTCGTCGGTCACGACATCTTCGGCCGCCCAAAAATCGGCAAGCGGCTTACAGGCCCGCTACCGAACCCGTCGATTGCGATGCTGCTGCTTTTCGTTGGTCTACCGGCGACCATCTACTTGCTGAAAGATGTCGCTGGCGGTGTCCAAGCCCGCCAGATCAGATGGTGGTCCATCATTGCCCTGGGAATGACCTTCGCCACCATCGCGTTGGCGGGGGAGCGCCTGGTCCTTCTCTTGTCGTTTGCAATCTTGGCGCTCGTGCTTCTGTTGCTCCTCAAGTCTCCTGTAAAGGCCGCCCTTTGCGTGGCCGTCTACGTCGGCGTTGTTGCGGCAGTCTTCTTGGCTTCTCCGCAGATTATGCAACGGCAACTGTCGACGATTACGGAGGTTTCCTCCGGAACATCGTCTGTCTACACGCGCGTCATGATCGCCGGCCTGAAAGTCATCGAAGACAATCCGGTCTTCGGCGTCGGTCTCAAGAACTTCAAGGCTCACTGCCCTCAATCGGCGACCGAGGCAGAGGTTGGAAACGCCTGCTTTTACATCCATCCCCATCAAGTGTGGCTTCACATCACCGCAGAAACGGGTCTGGTCGGCGCAGCAGGCTTCCTCACTGTCTTCGTGTTGGCTCTGACGCCGGCCGTTCGCTTGTGGCGGTCATGGATGCAGGAACCTCTGCTGGCAGGCGCCACCATCGCCGTGCTCGTGCGATTGCTTCCCTTCACGCCGTCCGGCAACTTCTTTTCCAACTGGAGGGAGTCGTTCTTCTGGTTCCTGCTGGGCACGTCGGCCGCGATGGCCCGCATCATGCTGCAGGAACGCGAGGCGAAACAAAGCACCCAAGTTTCTGGAAACCAACGGCCAGACAGCGCGCCCACGGCACAGTCCAGCTAGCCGTCTACTCGGCCCGCAGCCCCATCACCTCCGCGCGACAGTCGTCCCACTGCTTTGCGAAGGCGTCCATTGTGAACGGGAAGTCGTTCCATGCCACCGCTTGCAATCGCGTGCGCTCGGCATCGTTGCTGACGAGATCCTCCAGCGCCCGTTCGATCTCATCGGCCGTGACGGCCGGCAGGAAGCGCACACGATGCCCAAGCTCCGCTAAGTCCGCCCCTTTTGCTGGCGACGACCGCGCAACCTTCGGCAAGAGCCTCCAGGCCGGTGCGACCGAATGGTTCGTCCCAATTCGACGGTACGACTGCAGATGGCCGCACGCCGTAGATGCTCGCGCACCTCGGAGTTCCTCAGGAACCCCGTCACGGTGATCCTCGGGCAGCTTTCCGCAGCTGCCTGCATCTTCACTTCGTAGGGGGTGAGGTCTTCGTTCACCGTGAACCAGCGCGCGCCGATCAGGTAGGCATTCCAGTCTGGGTGGCGTGGCAAAAGCCGCGCCAGTGCCTCCGTCAATTGCAGGGCACCCTTGACCGGTTCGATTCGTCCGACGAAGACAATCGACTTTTCTTTCGCCGGCGGCGAGGTGATCTCCCGTTCGATGCCCGTCCGAATGATTTTGACGTTGGGCGTGCCCCTGTCGAGCCCGTCGATAAAACGCTCATAAACGAACTCGCTGATAGCGAAAACACCGGCGAGACGCTTCACCAGCCGCTTGCGATCTTCCACGCTTCTCGAGCCGTCCTTGTCCTGCGGATCATTGCCGAAATAGACAGTCACTGGCACGGAAGGAAACTTCTCGGCCAGCCACATCGCGACCGTCGGCCGGTTGAAGCATTCGATCAGGTCGGGGGGCGACGAGCGGATGGCTTTCGCGTAGGCCCGCGTCAGCCCCATCTTGTCTCCAAACAAAGCAGGCCAGTAGGGAACGAGCGGTTCAAAAGCGACATCGGGAAATGGTGACCGTGACGGCTTGCCGAATGCCGTGATGTTCTCCCGGAATCGGCTGTGTCGCGACGTTTGCACGATCTTCAGCGACTGCGCGCCCGCTCCGCTTTCGGAGAACTCTTCCTTGGGCGACAGGAGGCAGTGTATGCGCGGCGTAGTCATTGGTGATCCTGGCTCGACGATCGGCAGAGGCGGGTAAGACAACCAGTGTCTATCACGCCATTCCCCCGCATCAATTGAAGTCCGAGCCATTCCAATAGCCGTCACCCTTGCCGGCCGGGTCGGGGTCATTGGGGCCACGCGGCCGCGCGCGCTTCTCGCTCTGCGGCCTGGGCTTGGCCTCGGACGGCTTGGTTGCCGCCGGCGGCGCGGCAGGCTGGGCCGAGAAGCTGTCGGCTGCGCCACTTTCGGGCTCGGGCTCAGGCTCGCCCGTTGACGTGTCCGGCTCGCCTCCATTCTCGGGAGCAATCTGAGGCACGCCTTCGCCACCGGCGGCCGGCGGGATTCCCTCGGCGCCCGCAGCCGCATCCGCGGGCGGGGACGCCGAAGCGGGCGGCGGCTGAGCCGGAGCTGCTGGGGTCCCGGGCGCAGTCTTTGCCGCCGGTGCGGGCGTGGCCGGGTCAGCCGGCACTTCTGCCCAAGGCGTCGCAGGCGGGGTCTGTCGGGCGGCCGGAACCGGCGCGGGCTCGGCCGGCTTCTCCGCACCCTGTGGAACTTCCGCCCAAGGTGTGGCAGGTGGCGTGGCCGGCTGTTGCGGCGGGGCTGCCTGCACGGGTTGCGGTGAGGAAGGTTCCGGCGGCGGCAACTCTGCCGGCCGGCTCGCTGTCAGCTTTTCCGCCAGATTGGCAACAACCGGCACCACGATCGGAACGGCCAGCCAGCCGGCTCCGGCCAGCCCGGCAATGATCACGCTCCATTTCACCGCAGGCCAGAAGCTGATCCGCCGTCCCGAAGCCTGGTGCCAGACAAATTCTGCTGGCTTGTGCTCCGGTAGCTGCATCGCGTGATCTCCTGGTGGCTCAATCCATAGGTTGTCAAAACCCGCGGCGATGTCCACCTTTAGCTGATGTTCAAGACAGGATCTGACGGCGGAGTACGGCGTGGGTGAGGCTGGCAGGCAGGTCATCCGCGTCTCGTCGGCCATATCCGAAATCGATCGGGACGACTGGGACAGGCTCGCCAATCCCCACGAGGAAACCCACAATCCATTCGTCTCGCATGCGTTCCTGCAGGCACTCGAGGAGGCCGGAACGGTCTCGCCCAAAACCGGCTGGATCCCCCAGCACCTGACGGCCGAAGACGGCGCCGGCCTATCCGCTGCCATGCCGCTCTATGTAAAAACCCACAGCCGCGGCGAATACGTGTTCGACGCCGGATGGGCCGAAGCTTTCGCGCGCGCCGGCGGCGAGTACTATCCCAAGCTCCAGGTTGCAGTACCCTTCACACCTGTGCCCGGGCGCCGCCTGCTAACGCGTGGCGATGAGGGCGCGACCCACGCCTTGCACCTGCTGGCAGCCGGCAGCGTGACGCTCGCGGAAAAACTTGAAGCCTCGTCCGTCCACCTCACCTTCCTCACCAAACCCGAGTGGGAAGCGCTCGGCAAGATCGGCTTCCTGCAGCGCATCGACCAGCAGTTTCACTGGCTCAACGCGGGCTACGCCACGTTCGACGATTTTCTCGCCACGCTGGCCTCGCGCAAGCGCAAGGCCATCCGCAAGGAACGCACCGCCGCGCTCGAAGACGGAATAACGATCGAGCACCTCACCGGTAGCGCCGTCACCGAAGCGCACTGGGATGCCTTCTATGAGTTCTACGTCGATACCGGCAGCCGCAAATGGGGCCGCCCATATCTCAATCGCAAGTTCTTCTCATTGATCGGCGCGGTCATGCCCGAGCGCACGCTGCTGATCATGGCCAGGCAGGCGGGGCGCTACGTCGCTGGTGCCCTCAACTTCGTTGGCGGCGACTGCCTTTATGGCCGGTACTGGGGCGAGTCCGGTCATCACCCGTTTCTGCATTTCGAAATCTGCTATTATCAGGCCATCGACTACGCCATCGCGCACGGTCTGCCACGCGTCGAGGCGGGCGCCCAGGGCGAGCACAAACTCGCCCGCGGCTACATGCCGGCGGAAACCTACTCGGCCCATTTCATTGCCGACGCCGGACTGCGGCGTGCCGTCGAGCACTACCTTGTGCGCGAACGCGAGGCCGTTCGCGAGACGTCGGAACTGCTGGCGTCGCTCGGCCCGTTCAAGAAGCCAGGCGGCTGATCTTGACGCCGCCCGCATCCGCCAGTCTAACAAGCCTTGGCAACAGCGGCGGAGACCGGGCATGAGCTACGACACCAGCAACATCTTCGCAAAGATTCTGCGCGGCGAAATTCCCTGTCACAAAGTCTACGAAGACGACGACGCCATCGTCTTCATGGACGTGATGCCCCAGGCACCCGGCCACGCGCTCGTCGTACCGAAGGCGGCCTCACGCAACATGCTCGATGCCGACCCCACCACGCTCGCCGCCTTGGCGCCCCTGGTGCAGAAAATCGCCCGCGCCGCCACCGCCGCCTTCGAAGCCGACGGCGTGACCATCCTGCAATTCAACGAACCGGCCGGTGGGCAGACAGTCTTTCACCTGCACATTCACGTCATTCCCCGCCACGACGACACGCCCCTGCGGTCTCATTCCGGCAAGATGGAAGACCCCGAGGTTCTGGCCGCAAATGCTGAGAAGCTGCGGCAGGCGATCCACGCCTGAATTCGGCCACGTCCACTCGTTTGAACAACGCCAGCGGCAGTGCCATACTGCCCCCGGCGCCGGGAACGCCGCGTACGGGAGGACGTCTCATGTCGAGGAATTTGACGCTTGCAACGGCGTTGGCGTTGGCCATCGCGCTGTCGGCAGGCGGGTCCGCTGCCCTGACGCCGGCCGCCGAGCCCGATCCAGGGCCAGAGCCCTCGCAAGCCCAGAAGGAAGTGCTCGCCGCCGCTCCCGAACAATGGCCAATGAAGATCGACGAGTTTCTGGCCAAGGAATATCTGACCCGGGCAGACGTCGTGCTGACGCGCCGCGACTACGATCCCACCTCGTTCGCCATTCGCTGGGCGACCGATTCCCCGTATTCGCATGCAGCCCTCGTATTCAACCGCCCACGCCAGGAAACCGGCATCTCCTCCACCTTCGTGATCGAAGCGGGATCGAGCGGCGTCGATCTTACGAACCTGCGCGACTACATCTCCGACAAGTCATCTTTCATCGCCATCAAGCGCTTCAAGAAGGAGTGGTTCAGCGAAGAGATGCAGGGACGCGTGCGCGGCGTTCTGCTGGAAAAAATCAAGGACAGCTATAACTACTGGGCCATCGGCCGCATCGCCCGCAATTTATGGTTCGGCGTGCAAACCGCCACGCGACGCAACCGCGAACGCTCTGTCCAGGCCTACAAGGACAACGAGTGGAAGCCGCCGAGCGAGTTCATCTGCTCCGGCCTCGTGCAGATCGGCTTCGTCGAGGCAACCATCGAGGCCATCAAGGCCGGCCAGCTGCCACCGTCGGCCCTGCGCGATGTGGTTTTCCTTCAGCGTCAGCGCCGCTGGCTGCCCAACGAGAACGGCTGGAAGCGACTGGACAGGGCAAAGGCGCGCGACACCGCCGTGCAATTCCGCCAGCAGAACTTGGCGGCTCTGGAATCGATTACGCCTGAAGATCTCGCCCGCAGTGAAAAGCTGGAGTGGCTTTACATCATCAAGAACAATCTGGTGTTCAAGGTGAACTCCTACGATCAGGCGAAGGCGCTGATCGACGATGTCGCCGTTCCCGTCCAGGACATCATCCCGACGCCTGAAAAACCCGCAGCCGAGAACGTTCCGCCGCCGCTACCGGCCACGGTGGAAGCCGGCCCGACGGAGGGCCCCGCCGCTGCACCCGAGGTGCAGGCGCCCCCGACAGCCGAGCCACCAGCGGATGCGCCGGAGGCAGCGTCCGAAGCAGCCGCACCCGAAGAAGAGCCGGCGCCAGCCGAACCTGAAGCAGCCTCACCTGAGCCCAGCTCCGAACCGGCGCAACCCGAGCCGGAGGCGGCTCCTCCCGAAGCACCAGCAGCGCCCTGAGCTAGCGCGAACCCGCTGCTCTTGGTCTCTAGCGCTTCGGCGGATACTTCCAGTAATCGCCGTGATCGGTCGTCATCTTCTGCAGGATCGGGAAGCGCTTGTCCGGCGGGCGCTCGCCCGTCTGGATGATGAGGCCAATGTCGGCCAGCAGCGCGTTGTTCTCCGCGTAGCTCGAATGGTTGAGGTAAAGCCCTTCCATCCCCGCCGCCGTCACGTCGATCGTATCGATGCCGGAAAGGATCATGGGGCCCGCCGCCGGCACGTCGCCTGCACGCGGCACGCCGCCGTTGAAGCGGCGCGATACCGTAAGCGCACGATCGTTGCCCGCCGCATAGAGCGTCACACCGTTCGCCATGCCCTTGATCTCCTTCGCGACGTTTTCGAAGTTGTCGCGATCGACATCTGGCGCCGCCAGAATGATCTGGCTGATCACCACGCCCTCGGGCTTTGAGTACTTCAAGTCGCGCAGAATTTGCAGCACGGGCTGATTGCCCATGGAATGCGCGATAATCGAAACCGACTTCGCGCCGGTCTCCTTCACGACGAGGTCTAGAAAATCGCGCATGAACGGCTGCGACTGCCCTGCACTCTCGCGGTCATAAGTGTAGCTTTCGAACGTCCCGCCGGATGGCCAGCTGTACAGGAACGGCGCGCCGTCGAACTTCAGATCGTACGCCATCTGCGCCGTCCGGTAGATCGCCGCGTCGAACGCGGTGTTATAGCCGTGCACGAAAATGACGGCGTGATCCTTGTAGCGCGACGACGTTGCCAGCCGCTCCTTCACGAACGCCAGAAATTGATCGCGCGTCAGCGACTGGATTTCCTTCATCGTGAAGTGCTGCTTGGGATCTTCGGCCTGCTCGTACAGCTTCACGTCGAAGTACGGCACCTTGATCGCCCACGGCCGTTCGATGTTGGGCACCTCGTGCGCCTTCGGCACGGTGATGAGCGCACGGCCCAGTTCCAGCTTGCGGCCGCGGTCTGAGCCATAGGCGATGCGCTTGGGATCGGCGATGCGCGCCCGATCCGTGCCGAAGAACACCGGCACGACATCCCAATCCGACTTTTCGTCTACGACGGCCGTGCCCGGCTTGGTGACACCGGCGTCCGGCGCCGGCGGTGTGGCCTTGGCTGCGGGCGCGCCGCCGACAGGTGCTGGCGCCGCAGCAGACGGAGGCTTGGGCGCGCCATAGCCACGCGAGCGGGCATAGGGCTTGGGCGCAACTTTCGAATCCGCAGTCCGTGGCGCCGGCGCAGCCTCTTCGGCTGCCGGGGGAGGAGCACCCGATCCGCCTGCCGGAGGAGGGGCACCCTGTCCACCCGCTGGCGGTGGCGGCATGGATTCAGCTGGCCCCTCGCTGGTCGGCGCCGGGGGCGGGGGTTGCGCGTAACCCTCGTCGTCGCGCTCTTCGGCCGCTTTTGCCGTCTTATCCCACGTTCCCGAACTGCCGCTATTGGGCCGGCCCTGGCCCAGCCCTGGCCTGGACTCGCGATCTTCCGGTCCGCTGCGATATTCGGCGGTCGCCCGCTTCTCGTCCTTCGGCGGCGCCTTGCTGGCCATCTTCGGCGCGTCGCAGCCCGCCAGCCCCAGCATGAGCGGCGCGACCAGCAACCACGCCACGCCTGACCACAGACGCCTTCCGACCATCGCGCCCTTAAGCCCGCACCCCAATACCCGCGTCATGCGTTCCCACCTGTTCCCAATCTTCGTGCCGCTGCAGCGGTCAAAAGGGTTGTCTGCACAATAAGATCACTCGGAAATACCGGCAACGGCGCAACGGCCGCACAGCCGGACACACCTTGGTCTTGCGAAGTGGTTGTTTCGCGGCCATGACAGTCTGCCGCGGCGGCGCGAGACTTAGGCGCCGTTCCGGGCACATTTACGGCCGCCGATCAAGGATACCGCATGGCGCTGACGCCTCCCGCAAATGGCAAGACGATCAACGAGATGGCCGATGGCGTTCGCGCCGGGGAACGCGCCACGCTGGCCCGCGCCATCACTCTGGTCGAAAGCACCAAGCACGAGCACCAGGCGCAGGCCCAGGCCCTGCTTGCAAGCGCTGTTGCCCGCAAAAGGTACGGCCCTGCGGCTCGGCATCACGGGCGTTCCCGGCGTTGGCAAGTCGACCACCATCGACCAGCTCGGCATGAACCTCGTGGAGGCCGGGCACAAGGTCGCCGTTCTCGCCGTCGACCCCACGTCGCGCCGCACCGGCGGTTCGATCCTCGGCGACAAGACGCGCATGAACCGGCTCGCGCAGACGCCCAACGCGTTCATTCGCCCCTCGCCCACCTCCGGCACGTTCGGCGGCGTCACGCGCAAGACGCGCGAAACGATGGCTCTGTGCGAGGCGGCCGGCTTCGACGTCATCATCGTGGAGACGGTCGGCGTCGGCCAATCGGAAACCGCCGTCGCCGATATGGTGGACTTCTTCCTCGTGTTGCTGCTGGCCGGCGGCGGCGATGACCTGCAGGGCATCAAGAAAGGCGTCATCGAGATCGCCGACATGATCGCGATCAACAAGGCCGACGGCGACAACGTCACCCGCGCCGGCCGCGCCGCGTCCGAATACCAGGCCGCCCTGACGATCTTCACGCCCCGGGACGCGACGTGGTTTCCGCCCGTGCTCACGATTTCCGGTCTCGATAACACCGGGCTGGAAAAGTTGTGGGCCAACATCCTCGAACATCGCGACAAGATGTCGGCGACCGGCGAGTATCAGGCGCGGCGCAAGCGTCAGGCCGTCGAGTGGATGCGCGACATGCTGCAGGATCGCCTGATGGCCGTACTGCGCGCCAACCCGAAAGTCGCCGCCCGCATGCCGCAACTGGAAGCCGAAGTCCGCGACGGAAAATTGCTGCCGACACTCGCAGTCGACGAAGTGCTGCAACTGATGGGGCTCTGACACATGGGGCAACAGACCGCCAAGACGGCCCTCGTCACGGGCTCCACCAGTGGCATCGGTCTCGGCATCGCCCAGGCGCTCGGTGCTGCCGGCTTCAACATCATGCTGCACGGATCGCGGTCTGCCGCCGACGCCGAACCCATCCGCGCCGAGCTTGCAAAGGCGCACGGCACGAAGGTGGCTTATCACGCGGCCGACGTGTCCGAAAGCGGGCGCGGTCGCCGGTCTCATCACGGCCACCGAAGCGGCACTGGGTCCGATAGACGTGCTGGTCAACAATGCCGGCATCCAGCATGTCTCCCCCATCGAAGATTTCCCCGACGAGCAGTGGGACGCGATCCTGGCCATCAATCTCACGGCCGCCTTCCAGGCGATCAAGCGTACCGTGCCGGGCATGAAGCAGCGCAAGTGGGGCCGCATCATCAACGTCGCCTCCGCGCACGCCCTCGTCGCCTCGCCCTTCAAGTCGGCCTACGTCACGGCAAAGCACGGCCTGCTGGGCTTGACGAAAACCGTAGCGCTTGAAGTCGCCGAGCACGGCATCACCTGCAACGCCATCTGCCCCGGCTACGTGCTGACGCCACTCGTGCAAAAACAGATCCCTGACCAAGCCCGCTCGCGCGGCATCAGCGAAGACGCCGTCGTTCGCGATGTCATGCTGGCGCCGCAGGCGACCAAGCAGTTTGTCACCGTGGAACAACTGGGCGGACTCGCAGTATTCCTGACGACCGACGCGGCAAGCCAGATGACCGGCACGGCCTTGCCGGTCGACGGCGGATGGACAGCGCACTAGCGCTGCAAAGAAACGCGGCAGCACGAGCGCTTCCCGAAAAGTGTGAAGCGGTTTTCGGATAAGAAGCGCGAAAGCACGAGCGCTTCCCGAAAAGTGTGAAGCGGTTTTCGGATTAGAAGCGCGCAAGTGATAAGCTCAGCATTGGAGACGCGATGGCCCAGTTGATCCTGCTCCTGATCTACCTGACCACCATCGCCGTGATCGTCTGGCAGGCGATCGTGCTGATGCGTGATCCCGCATCCCGGTCACTCGGGCGCATTGCCCTGGTGGCGGGTGCCACGGCGCTCATTGCGGGCGTCGTCTACTTCGGCGTGCTGCATTAAGGTAGCGGCAATGCCCACACCGCGTCCCACGATCCTGCTGACCGGCTTCGGCCCGTTCCCGGGCATCCCCGAAAACTTAACGTCGCGACTCGTGCCGGAAGTGGCGCAACGCGCGGCCCGCCGCTTTCGCGGCCACGATGTCGTGAACGAAATTTTTCCGACAGAATGGACCCGCGCTCCCCAGCGCCTCAGCGACTTGTACGAACGCCATGCACCCAAGCTAGTGCTGCACTTCGGCGTGTCGGAGCGGGCCACCGGTTTCCAGGTCGAAACGATGGCGTTCAATCGCTGCCTCAGCCTTGCCGATGCGGCCGGTTGCCTGCCGTCGGCGCTCGAAATCGACCCCAAGGGCTCCGCAAATTTGGCGACGCGCCTCCCCGCCGAAGACATCGTCGCCCGGCTTCGCAGTCTCAACCTTCCCGCCGCGCTGTCGCCGGACGCGGGCGGCTATCTCTGCAACAGCATCTTCTATCGCACGCTGCACCACGCGGCCGCATTACCACGCGCGGCAGTCGCCGGCTTCATCCACATTCCACCGCAGCTGACGCAAGCCAGTGAAGCGCAAGCAAATGCCACCCGCCCCTTCGACTGGAACGTGGCCGTGCTCGGATCATTGGAAATCATTCGCGTCTGCCTCGGCCTTGCGCCGAGATAGGCCAAGTGCTTCCGGACAAAGTGTGAAGCGGTTTTCCGAAAGGAAGCACGACAAAGGAAAGTGCTTCCGGACAAAGTGTGAAGCGGTTTTCCGAAAAGAAGCACGCCAAAGAATGTCTAGCGCTTCGTCCGGCACCCTTGCAGGCAGCGCGTCAGCGCGGAATCACAGGCCGAACCGCCTTTCGTGGCGCGCATGCAGGACTTCTCCGCCGCATAGCACTGCGCGGCGCACTGGCTCGAGCCTTCGGCGCGCACAGCCCCAGCCGACAGCAGCGCCATGAGCGCAGCCGCCATCAGCGGGTTCAATACTTTTACGTGCAATCCCAACGCGCATCTCCAGCGTCTAGGCGCCAGCCACGAACTTTCACAGTCACCTTATCATCGGCGACGGCGCAAGCTACCCGCCAGCTCATGAATGCGACCTGAACTGGTTGCGATCCAAGCGTGGCCGTCAGAACGCGTATTCTGCAAATATGTGATTAATATTCTTGTTCCAAGGGCCGTTGTAGCGGTCTAGCAGGTCGTCCGCAGCCGTCCGCCCCGTTTTTACAAGGTGCTCCAGCGGCTCCAGGTAGATCGTTTCATCCTGACTGCGCAGATTGACGAACCCGCGCCGTTTCAGACCGCCGCGCGCAATGCGCAGCGCCTCACTGGCGATGTGCTGCACCGTCGTCTGGCGTAAGCGCGTATCGAGAGCGGTTTTCGGCACCGCGTTGCGCAGATCTTCGCGTTCCTCCGTCGTCCAATCCTTGACCAGCTCCCACGCTGCGTCGAGCGCAGCACGATCGTAAAGCAGCCCGGTCCAGAACGCGGACAACGCACAAATTCGTTTCCAGCGGCCGCCATCGGCACCGCGCATTTCCAGGAAACGCTTCAGCCGCACTTCGGGAAAAAGCGTCGTGAGATGATCGGACCAGTCGTCGATGGTCGGCAGTTCGCCCGGCAGCGCCTGCAGCTTGCCTGCCAGAAAGTCCTTGAATGAGGCACCCGCCACGTCGATGTAGTTGCCGCCGCGGTAGACGAAATACATCGGCACGCCCAGCGCATAGTCCACATAGCGCTCGTAGCCCATGCCGTCTTCGAACACGAACGGCAGCATGCCCGTGCGGTTGCGGTCCGTGTCGCGCCAAACTTCGCTGCGCATCGAGCGGAAACCGTTCGGCTTGCCCTCGGTAAAGGGCGACGCCGCAAAGATGGCCGTTGCGATCGGCTGCAGCGCCAGCGAGACACGCAGCTTCTTGACCATGTCGGCTTCGCTGCCGAAGTCCAGGTTCACCTGGATCGTCGCCGTGCGATACATCATGTCGAGGCCGCGCGAGCCGACCTGCGGCATGTAGCGCGTCATCACCGCGTAGCGCCGCTTCGGCATCCGCGGCGTCTCTTCGAGCGTCCACTTCGGCGAAAAGCCAAGGCCGAGAAAACCGATGCCGAGATCCTCGCCGACGGCCAGCACCTCGTTCAAATGCTCTTCTGTTTCCGACGCCGTCTGGTGCAGCGACATGACGGGCGCGCCCGACAACTCGAATTGCCCGCCAGGCTCCAGACTAATTGTTCCCGTCGGCCGGCCCTGCGCCTCGCACTGCGGACAATGCAGCGCGATCATCGTGTCGCCTTCCTTGATCGGCTCCCACTGGTAGCGATCGATGAGGGCCTGCATCAGCGCGCGAATGCCACGCGGCCCCTCGTAGGGAACGGGACCAAGCGTATCGGTGTGAAAAACAAACTTCTCGTGCTCGGTGCCGATGCGCCAGGCGCTTTCGGGCTTTTCTCCGGCAGCAATCCACTGGACGAGCTCGTCGCGCGAACGCACGGCCTCGCTAGGCGCACCGTCTTGGCGGGTCGACATCCAGGATCCTTCAGTGCTGGTGCTTTTTCTGGTTCAGCCGGCTGCCATCCCGTCTGTCTGCCGACGTTATGGGGGTTGCGCCCCGGCCGCACAAGCCCCCGCCCGTTCAGGGTTGCAGCAGCCTATCTCAAATTCCGGCCACGGGTCAGTTGAGCTTCATCATCCACACGTCGCGCGGCGGTACATCGGCACTGATGCGGCTCATGGTCCGGCAAGTCTGCGCCCCAGTTTCCAGGTCTTGCCGTCCTTGCGCAGGCTCGTCAGCGCAATGCGCCCTTCAGCCGACCGGTAGGCTATCGCCAGCGCGCCGCCCTGTGCACCGGCAAAGAAGGTCCCTGGCAGGACCGGCTCATTATACAGAAGAGAATCGCGCCACTGGAGGTCGGGTCGCGCCGGCGCGGGCATCAGCGTAGCGCCCTCGGGAATGCCGCACTCCAGCCAGCGCGGCGGTTTGCCGAAATCCACAGGCAGGGCACCATCTGGGCTGCCCGATGAGATTGGCGCGATCAACACCTGCAGCGTATTCTTCGTCAGAATGTTGGTGTCGGCAGGCTCGGGACAGGCTGCCGCCTTATGCGCCACGCGGAACGTGCTGCAGTTGGCGAACATCACCACCGACAGCCCAGGCTCTCCATTGATCGAGAATGGCGCCAGGATGCTGGGCAGCTCGAAGAACATGCGCGGATCGCCGAAAGCATCGCGGTCCCAATAGGGACGCTGCACCTCTTGGGACGACTTGTTCGCCGTCGTCAGAGCCCGGCTCCGGTGCCGGCCCATGCCGGTCTGCAGCAGCGCGTACTGCGCGGGCGGCTGGCCGACCGTATCTGGCAAACGCTGGCGCCAGGCTTCCTTCGCCGTATGCATCAACCGCTGATCGAGACGCAGCACGGACAGCAGCGGAAACCGCGCCCGCGGCGTATCTCCGGTTTGCCCGCCCACGTAGGCCGACACCATCAGCACACCGGCGCGGCGCGCCGCCCGCGACGTCATCACCGGATCGGCCGCCTCGTTCCACGTCAGCGGCAGCCAGGACGGATACGCCAGCTTCAAGCGCGCCGCAGGGTCCTTGTCGTCGTCGTCGCCCGCATACTGCGGCTCGAGATTGTACGACATCAGGTCGACGTCGTTCAGATAGCCCGCCGTGGCCTTGCCCGTGGAACTCGGACAATTCTCGCGCACGATCGCCGACAGCGTTTCGCGCAACACGCCCTGCCCCTTGCAGCGCACAGGACCGCGCACCGGAATCGCCGGATACTGCAGCCGCGAGGTATGATCGGGCGCGCCGGTATCCTGCACGCCTGCGCATTGCGACATGTAGTGGCCATCGTCGGTGAACTGGTCGCGCTGCATCGCCCAGCGCCCGGCAGCCGTATCGAACCAGAAGCGATACATCCGGCGCGCCACGCTCTCCGTCTTGAGATCGGCCCGCGCGCCCATCAGCACGATGTCTTCCGGCCCCTGATCGGGCAGCGGATCACAACCCGTCGGCGGCCGCTGCACGACCGTGAAGTTGTGCGAGACGAGCTGATTGGCGAACTCGCCCGACAGCGGCGCGGCACCCTTGCTGGCGTTGACGCCGAACTCGCCCCAGCGGTCCAGCGCGATATAGGCCTTCACCGGCTCGAAGGCGATGCCGCCTGCCGCATCGGCAACGGTCTTGACATGCGTCAGCACCAGCCCCGAGCCCTGCGTCAGCGACACGATGATGATCTCGTCGACGCCATCGCCGTCGCTGTCGACGACGACAGGCGCGAAACGAAGCCAGTCTTCCGGCATGAAGCCGACATCAGCCAAAGTCTGCGGGCACGTCGCCCACTGCGTGCTTCCCGCACCGGCGCAGAACTGCTCCCGGTCGCCCAAAGTCACCTGCGCCGGAGTTAGCTTTTCCAGCGCCACCAATCGCGTTGAACCGCCTTCGATCGTCAGCGTCTGCAGGTCGATCGTGACACCGGCCTTATCGGCTTCCTCCACGATCGTTGCAACCTGCTCGGGCGCTCGATCCGCTGCAGCCGCCACGAAGCGGCCGCTGACGACCTGGTCACGCGCACCGTGCGGCGCCGGCTCGTAATCGCAGGTCGCGGCCGTCTTCGAAATGAAGCTGTCACGCCCGAACCACGCCACGCTCGTATACGCCGCCATACCGCGCCAGCGGCAGGCGCGGCGCTGCCGCCATTCGCCCGGCAGCGGATTGATCAAGGTGCAGTCGCGCACCGCGTCCGCCAGCAAGCCTGCATCGCAGGAAGCGCGTACCTTCTCGGGATCGTCCTTGGGGGAATACGCGGTGGCTGCATGCGTGTAGCAGAAGTCGTGTGTGCGGCAGGCGCGGCGGAATTCGCGATAGAACGAGTTCCCCTCGCCGCGCCCCTTCAAGTAGATGTCTGTGAGCTGGCTTTCCGAGCACGCTAGCCGGCTCTTGCCCGCCCGCTCACTCTCGATGTAGCCGCCGCAGCGCCGGTATTCGCCGTACGAGGCGATCGGCGCCGCACTTGCCAGGCAGGATTGATCCGGTCCGCACGCCGCGCCCGTCAGCGTCTGGTTGGCACGATCGGCCGTCAGCTTGCCGGGCTCTGGATAGGGCATGATCTGCCCGTCCAGCCACGCGGAGCCTAACAGCAGCACCGCCAGCACGGCGACGGAAGCGCCAATCCAGACGAAGAGACGCATGAACATTCCCCCGGGGCGTTCGCTCCGAAACTCAACCAGTCTTGCTGCCCCCGCAGCGCCGCCCTTATGCCACCTAACGCCAGTCCCCGGCTACAGCATTGACGATGGCTAATGCGGCTACTGCCGCCGTGTCGGCCCGCAAAATACGGGGCCCCAGCGAAATCATCCGCGCGTAGGGTTTTCCGCGCAACAGTCGCTGCTCGGCTTCCGAGAACCCGCCCTCGGGCCCAACCAGCACGGCCAGCTTCGCGCCCGCCAACCCATCGAGCGCCCGCAGCGGACTGGCAACCTCCGCCGCTTCGTCGCAGAAGATCAGCGCCCGGCTCTCGTCCCATCCCGCGATGAGCTTTTCCAGCTTTTCGGGCTCGGCGACGTCCGGCACGCGAAGAATGCCGCACTGTTCGGCCGCCTCGATCGCGTTGCTCCGCATCCGGTCGGTGTTCACGCGTTCGGCGACCGTATGTTGCGTCAACACCGGCCGCAGCCGGGCCACGCCCATCTCCGCCGCCTTCTGCACCATGTAGTCCAGGCGCGACCTCTTGAGTGGGGCGAACAGGTAATCGATATCCGGCCCGTCCTCCTGCGCTCTGGTCTGCTCCTGGCACTCCAGCCGGCACGTCCGCTTTGCGCGGCCGGTGATCTCGGCCAGCCACTCTCCGTCGCGGCCGTTGAACAACAGGATCTTGGCGCCATCGCCCAGCCGCAGCACGTTCAGCAGGTAGTTGGCGGCAGCCGCATCGGCGATGATGACGGCCTCGGCCGCAAGATCGAACGGCACGAACAGGCGGTTAGCGGTAAAGTCGTATTTTCCCATGCCCTTACCTAGCCTACCCTGCGTGCGCGGCAAATAGGTCTGCCACGGTTGCGGTGCCCCCCGCACCCGACTAGGTTCGGCGCCAAAGGCGATCAATATGACGATGACGGAAACCAAGCTGCCAGTGCCCGTAAGCGACCGCGACGGTCCAGCCGATGCAACCGGCAACTGGGTCGACCGCTATGCGCCCGAAGCGCTGCGCCCGTATTTGCGTCTGGCGAGGCTGGACCGGCCGATCGGCACGTGGCTGCTGTTGTTTCCGTGCTGGTGGTCCGTCGCCCTCGCCGAGGTATCGCAGAGCCGCCCCTACCCGAACGTCACGTATCTCGCACTGTTTGCAATCGGCGCTTTGCTGATGCGTGGCTCCGGCTGCGCCTTCAACGACTGGGCCGACCGCGATTACGACGCCGCCGTCGCGCGCACGGCAGGCCGGCCGATACCCTCGGGACAGGTGTCGCCTGAAGCAGCACTGATCTTCGCCGCTGTCCTGGCGTTTCTCGCCTTCTTCGTCCTGATCAGCTTCAACGGCTTCACCATCCTGCTCGGCATCGCATCGCTGTCGCTGGTATTCATCTACCCGTTCATGAAGCGCTTCACGTATTGGCCCCAGGTCATTCTCGGCCTTGCGTTCAACTGGGGCGCACTGATGGGCTGGACGGCCGTGAAAGGCTCGCTCGACATCGCCCCCGTGCTGCTGTTCATCGGCTCCGTCTGTTGGACCGTCGGTTACGACACGATCTACGCACACCAGGACGCTGAGGACGACGCGTCCATCGGCCTGAAATCGACGGCACTGAAGTTTGGCGACGACACGATCACCTGGGTCGGCGCTTTCTATTCGGCCGCCATCGTGTTCTGGGTTGCGGCGGGCTTCTTCGCCGGCACGCACCTGTTCTTCTACATGTGCATTGCGCTGGTTTCGCTACAGCTCGCCTGGCAGGTCTCGACGCTCAAGATCCACGATCCGCAAAACTGCCTGTGGCGCTTCCGCTCCAACCGCGACGTCGGCGTGGCGTTGTTTCTCGGCCTTGTCGCCGACATGCTGCTGTCGTGGTGGTCAGGGCTTAGCTGAGGAGTGGTGAGGTCGTGAGTGGTGGCTGAGGCAAACTCACGACTCACCACTCACGACACTCACCCCGTCTTTTCACTCGTCCTCGGCCAACTCATCCGGCTTGCTCGGCAGCTCACGCAGCTTGGCAAGGATGCGCGCGGCTTCATCCGTCTCGCTCTCCTCCGGCGCGGGCTCCGCCACCTTCGGCTGCAGGATCTCCGCCATCGGGCGCTGCACCGGCTGCTCGACCGGTGGTGCCGTCGTCTCTTCCGTCGGCAGAAGCGTACCGGACTTCGCCAGCTCCTTCATGTGCTCACGGCGATCCCGCTCCATGCGGCGCGCTGCCTTTTGCACTTCCGCATCGAGATCCGTCTGCGAGCAAAGGCCCAGCGTCACCGGATCCTGTGGCACCAGGCTGGACGAGTTCCAGTGCGTGCGATCGCGAATTTGCGCGATCGTCGGCTTCGTCGTGCCCACGAGTCGCATCAACTGGCTGTCCTTCAGCTCCGCGTGATTGCGCAGCAGCCACAGCACGGCATTCGGCCGGTCGTGACGGCGCGACACCGGCGTGTACCGCGGCCCGCGCTTCGTCGTTGTCTCGGGGATCGAGACCTTGCTCACTGCCAACGACAGTGCATGAGTTGAATCTTCCTCGGCCTTCGCGATCTCTTCGCGCGTCAGCTGGCCGGAGGTCACCGGGTCCATGCCCTTGATGCCCTGGGCCACGTCGCCATCGGCGATGCCTTTGACCTCAAGCACATGCAGGCCGCAAAATTCGGCAATCTGTTCGAATGTCAGCGAAGTGTGTTCCGTCAGCCAGACAGCAGTGGCTTTCGGCATCAAGGGTTTACGGTCGCTCATAGCTCTTCTCCGGGCTCTCAGCGGGTGTGCCCGCGAAAGCCAAAACCTAAGTGAAACTGTAGGGGATACCCACGCTATAGCCCGTTTCGTGGGCATTTCGCAACCGCCAACCGCGGCGTTAACCGCTTATTGCAGTGCGGCAGACCAGCGGATAGGGTGCGGCCGCCATTGGAGGCACCCTCGTGTGCCCAAAACTCAATCAAAACCAGGGACGGCCATCGTCATGACCCAGATCACTTATTTCGAAGACCTCAGCGTCGGCCAGGAAGCCTCCCTGTCGAAAACGGTCACCGAGGCCGACATCGTGGCATTCGCCGAAGTTTCCGGCGACAAGAACCCGGTGCATCTCGACGCCGCCTATGCCGCCGGCACGATGTTCAAGGAGCGCATCGCCCACGGCATGCTGTCTGCCGCCTACATCTCCGCCGTCTTCGGCATGAAGCTGCCCGGCCCCGGCGCGATCTACATGTCCCAGTCGCTGTCGTTCAAGGCACCGGTGAAGATCGGCGACACCGTCGTCACCACCGTGAAGCTGATCGAAACGGTACCCGAAAAGAAGCGCGCCAAGTTCGAAACGGTCTGCTCCGTCAACGGCAAGCCCGTGCTCACCGGCGAAGCCCTGCTGATGATCCCCGCCAAACCTGCGGCCTGATCTGGCGCTCCAAAATGGCGCGGTCACCGCATCGCCTCCACACCTCAACAATGTCATCCTCGGGCTTGTCCCGAGGACCCATCCATCGGCTGGGGATGCACCAAATAGTCAACCTCGCCACCTGCTGCACCCTTGGTCCTCGGGACAAGCCCGAGGATGGCAACTGAATTTGACCAATCCGGTCGTAAAGAGCGTTTACTGCACGCGAGCTGCCCGCGTCGATTGACGCAGCAGTTGCGTCCGCTCACAGCAAAGAATTGCGCACAAACGCACCCAAAGGACACGTGATGCTCGTTCTGGAAGGTTACAGCAATGTGCCAGATGCTGCCCGTGGCTCGGCCATGGCACTCGGCAATTTCGATGGCGTGCATCGCGGCCACCAGGGCCTGATTTCGCTCGCCGTCGAGAAGGCGCGCGAGCTGAACGTGCCCGCAGGCGTCATGCTGTTTGAGCCGCATCCCCGCGAATTCTTCAAGCCGGATGAAGCCCACTTCCACCTGACGAGCCTGCCGCAAAAACTCATCGAGCTCGAAAAACTCGGCATCAACCTCGCCGTCGTCATCCCCTTCGACCGGGATTTCGCCACGCTGTCGGCCGAAGACTTCATCGCCCGCGTTCTCGTGCAGTCGCTTGGCATCAGCCACGTCGTCATCGGCTACGATTTCTTCTACGGCGCCGGCCGCAAGGGCACGCCCGATCTCATGTGGCGCGCCGGCGAGGAACTGCGCTTCGGCGTTTCCGTTCTCGCCCCCGTCGCGCACGCCGGCGAAGTCGTCTCGTCGAGCGGCATTCGCCTGAAGCTGGCGCAAGGCGACGTCAAGGGCGCAGCTGTTGGCCTGGGCCGCAACTGGCGCGTCGCCGGGCAGGTTGTCGGCGGTGCCAAGCGTGGCACCGGCCTGGGCTTTCCCACCGCCAACGTCCCGATGCCGCGCGGCACGTCGCTCGGCCACGGCATCTATGCCGTCCGTGCCCACGTCGACGGCCAGGTACACGCCGCCGCCGCCTACCTCGGCACGCGCCCCACCTTCGACAACGGCATGCCGGTGCTGGAAGTGTTCCTGTTCGACTTCGACGGCGACCTTTACGGCCACACCATGGAAGTGGAGTTCGTGGCCCACATCCGCGAAGACCGCAAATTCGACAGCCCCGAAGCCCTAGTCGCCCAGATGCAGGCCGACTGCGCGCAAGCCCGCAAAATCCTCGACGCCGCGTCTTGAAGCGACTGCCCGAGTCCGCTTATTCCGGGGTCAGACCCGGCGGGTCTGACCCCATGTTCAACGAATACCAAATGACAGAAACCTCGATACGCTCGTCCGCCTAAAGCCCCTCCCCTCGATGGGGAGGGGTTGGGGTGGGGTGAAGAGCTTGGAGGACGGCTTCAATTCTAGGCAGGTATTCGCCACGGGAGCGGTTCTGTTTCTCAACCGCGAGATTGAGCAGCACCAACTACTCCTGGATCTCTCCCCCACCCCTAAACCCTCCCCACCAGGGGGAGGGGAACCTGGAGAGATTGCGTTTATTGCAGCACATACCGCAGGCGTTTTAGGTGAAGCCGCCCAAACGTTCTCGCCGGGCCTAAAGGACTACCGAACCCCGCCCTTTGCTTCTGCGGGCTGTGGTTGCTAGAACGCGGCCAGATCTCCAACGCCGGACTTCGAGCCGCCCGAGTTCAAGACCGCCGACCCAAAACCGAAAGCGATGACGATGGCCAAGAAGGATGGCGGCAAAGGTGCCGCCCAGGCAAATAACGAGCGTGCCGCCCAGGCGAACAACGACGCGCCCAAGAACGACGAGGCTGCAGCCACTGAGCCAGGCACAGAAGCAGCCGCCTCCAAGGGCCGCGACTGGAGCACGACGCTGTTCCTGCCAACGACCAATTTTCCGATGCGCGCCGGCCTGCCCGAGAACGAACCCAAGCTGCTTGCCCGCTGGAATGACATGGGCCTCTACGATCGCTTGCGCCAAACCTCCAAGGGTCGCGACAAGTTCGTGCTGCACGATGGCCCGCCCTACGCCAACGGCAACATCCACATCGGGCACGCGCTGAACAAGATCCTCAAGGATCTCGTCGTCAAGTCGCAGCAGATGCTCGGCAAGGATTCCAATTACGTGCCGGGCTGGGACTGCCACGGCCTGCCCATCGAATGGAAGATCGAGCAGGAGTATCGCGAGAAGGGCCGAAAGAAGGACGAGGTGCCGATCCTCGAACTGCTCGCCACCTGCCGCGCCTTCGCGCAGAAGTGGGTCGACACCCAGCGCGAGGAATTCAAGCGTCTCGGCGTGGTCGGCGACTGGGACAAGCCGTACCTGACGATGGCGCCCGCAGCCGAAGCCGTGATCGCCCGCGAACTGCTGAAGTTCGCGGCCAACGGTCTGCTCTATCGCGGCTCCAAGCCCGTGATGTGGAGCGTCGCCGAACAGACCTCGCTCGCCGAAGCCGAGATCGAATACCACGACTACCAGTCCGACATGATCTGGGTGAAGTTTCCGGTCGTGATCAGCGCGATCCGCGGAAAGCTGCGAGCAGTCACGAGGACGTCGACGAAATCGCAGCCTTGCGAGCAAGCTAGCCGGATGCGTCAGGTCGTCGTCATCTGGACGACCACACCTTGGACGCATCCCAGGCAATCGAGCGATCAGCTTCTCTCGACGCATCGAGTACGGGCTCTACGAGGTCGACCGAAGCGCCCGATGAAAACTGGGCGAAGGTCGGCGACACGTTACGTTCTCGCCGACAAGCTTGCTGCCGACGTGATGAAGGCGGCGAAGGTCGAAGAGCTACAAACGCTGGCAGACGTCACCGCGAACGACTAGGTCGCAGCTTTGACATGCCGTCATCCCCTCGCCTGCACTCGGCTACGACTTCCCCGTCCCTCTCCTCGACGGCGATCACGTCACCGACGACACCGGCACCGGCTTCGTGCACACCGCGCCCGGCCACGGCGCCGACGACTACAAGATCTGGATGTCGAACCAGAAGGCGCTGCGCGACCGCGGCATCGACACCGACGATCCCGCTCACCGTCGAGGCCGACGGCGTGATGACGAGCCACGCGCCCGGCTTCACCGGCAAGCGCGTGCTGAAGGAAAACGGCGACAAGGGCGACGCCAACGACGCCGTCATCAAGGCGCTGGCGGACGCCGGCAACATCATCGCGCGCGGCCGCCTGAAGCATCAGTATCCGCACTCGTGGCGCTCCAAGAAGCCCATCATCTACCGCAACACCCCGCAGTGGTTCATCGCCATGGACCGCCCCTTCTCCCTCTCCCCGTCCTTACGGGGAGAGGGTCCGTGCGGAGCACGGCGCAAGCAAGCCGTGAGGGGCCAGGTTCCGGGTGACCGGCCGAGCCAGCCGCAGCGCAAGCGGCTGCCCCTCACCCCAGCACTCTCCCCGCGAGCGGGGAGAGGGAGCCGGTCGCGACCGCATCGAACGGCGATCTCACGCTCCGCCAGCTCGCCCTGCAGGCCATCGGCGAGACCGAGTGGGTGCCGGCCACGGGCCAGAACCGCATCACCGGCATGATCGAGGCCAAGCCCGATTGGGTGCTGTCGCGCCAGCGCGCCTGGGGCGTGCCGATCCCGATCTTCGTCAAGGAGAAGGGCGAAGGCGCCTACGAGATCCTGCACGACGACAAGGTCAACGAACGCATCATCGCCGCCATCGCCGAGAAAGGCATCGCCGCCTGGCACGAGCCGGGCGCCGCCGAGCGCTTCCTCGGCAACGGCTACCCGACCGACGTGTGGCACAAGGTCGACGACATCTGCGACGTCTGGTTCGACAGCGCCTGCACGCACGCCTTCGTTCTCGAAGACCCGCAAGCCTTCCCCAGCCTCGCCGGCATCAAGCGCCCGGCAGATGGCGGAAGCGATCGCGTCATGTACCTGGAAGGCTCAGACCAGCATCGCGGCTGGTTCCATTCCTCGCTGCTCGAAAGCTGCGGCACGCGCGGCCGCGCACCCTACGACGTGGTGCTGACGCACGGCTTCATCCTCGACGAGAAGGGCGAGGACAAGATGTCGAAGTCGAAGGGCAACGTGCTCTCGCCGCAGGACGTGATGAAAACCCACGGCGCCGACATCCTGCGCCTGTGGGTCTCCTCCGCCGACACGACGAACGACATCCGCTTCGGCGAGGCGATCGTCAAGTCGTCGACGGAAGCTTACCGCAAGATCCGCAACACGCTGCGCTGGATGCTCGGTGCGCTCGCGCACTTCGATGCCGAGCACGACCGCATCCCGCTCGCCGAGCTGCCCGAACTCGAACGCCTGATGCTGCATCGCCTGTTCGAACTCGACGGCGAGATCCGCGCCGCCTACGCCGGTTACGACTACCGCAAGGTCATCTCCGCGCTGTCGCAGTTCATGAACACGGATCTCTCCGCGTTCTACTTCGACATCCGCAAGGACACGCTGTACTGCGAGCCGCGTTCCAGCGTGAAGCGCAAGGCAGCGCTCACCGTGATCGACCAGGTGTTCGGCTGCATCACGTGCTGGCTGGCTCCGATCCTGTCCTTCACGGCCGAGGAAGCCTGGCTCTCGCGCTACCCGGACCAGGCCGCAGGCGGCAGCGTCCATCTGCAGCCGTTCCCGGCCGTGCCCGCGGCGTGGGAGGACGAAGTCACCGCCGACAAGTGGGAGATGTTCCGCAACGTCCGCCGCGTCGTCACCGGCGCCTTGGAGCTGGAACGCGCCGGCAAGCGCATCGGCTCCAGCCTGGAAGCGGCCCCGGTCGTCTACGTCGCCGATCGCGTGCTGTTCGACGTCATCGCCGACATCGACCTGGCCGAAGCGTCGATCGTTTCCGCCGCCAAGCTGGTGCTCGGTGCGCCGCCTGCAGGCGCGTTCACGCTGCCGGACGTAACGGGCGTCGGCGTCGTGCCCAAGCGGGCCGAAGGCACCAAGTGCGCCCGCTCCTGGCGCATCACCCAGGACGTCGGCTCCGATCCGGACTATCCGGATCTCTCCGCCCGCGACGCCGCAGCCGTCCGCGAGTTCGATGCGGCCTGATCGATCGATGCGCTGGAGACACGCCGCAGCCCTGTCCGGCGCCGAAGTCACAACCGGCGGGGCAGCAGCGCTTGCCCTGCGCACCGCAAGTGCCTAGAGGGGTCGAATGACAGACCAGCCCCGACCAGTCACCCCGGCCTCATCTTGGTTTTGGGGGCGCTATGCGCCCCTCGGCCTGACAGTCGCCATTCTGACCTGCCTGATCGATCAGGCCAATAAGTGGTGGATGATCAACGTTGTAGACCTACCGAACCGCGGCGAAGTGCCGGTTCTGCCGTTTCTCAACCTGAAGTTCACGCTGAACACGGGCATCAGCTACAGCCTGTTCGACATGCCGACCTACGAATGGCAGCTGACGCTGGCGGCGATCGCCGTGGTCGCCTCGCTCGCGCTGTGGACCTGGCTGGCCCAGAGCGCCACCAACAAGGTCATGGCCGTCAGCCTGGGGCTGATTATCGGCGGCGCCATCGGCAACGGCATAGATCGGGTGCTGCTGCAAGGTGTTGCAGATTTCTACCGCCTCCACGCATTCGGCTACAGCTGGTACATCTTCAACATCGCAGATGTGGCCATCGTTGCGGGTGTGGCCGGGCTGCTATATGACTTGTATCTAACGAGTCGCAAAGACGCCGCAAAGTCCCTGTAGCGCCTGAGGGTTAGGAACATCGCTTGCTGTGCCGATTCTCATTCGGCAAGCGCGACGGCCCGGAGAGACGACAATGAACCGCAAAGGCAGCGCCGCAAGAAGCGCCTCAAAATCCGTCATGTACGCGGTAGCCGGCCTTGTCGCGATTTCGCTGGGCGGCTGCGGCGGTTTCGACGGCGTGCAATTGAACGGCAAGATCTTCGACGCCATGGGCGTTTCTGGCGAGGGCGGCAAGTCGGGCGAGCCCAAGCTGGCCCAGCGCTCCGGCCTTGTCGTGCCGCCGAGCACCGAAGCGCTCCCGGTTCCCGGTTCGCGGCCCGACGCTGAGGCGTCCGATGTCGCCGCGCTGCAGGATCCCGATAAGATCGCAACTGTCAGCGAAGCCGAAAAGCAGGCTCAGCAGGACGCGTACTGCAAGAAGAACTACGAGCAGGCCAAGCAGCGCGGCGACGACAATGCCGACCTGGCCGAAGGACCGCTCGGACCCTGCAAAGGTTCCGTGCTAGGCGCGCTGAAGAAGTGGCAAGGCGGCGGCGAGTCTTCCAATCCGGACGATACCCAGTAAGCCACTGCAACGTTCTACGGCTTTGTCTCGGGTTCTGCTGCCTAGGCGCGCGCTTTGCCTTGAATAATCTCGCTTATTTCCTGTGATCCGCGCCGCCGACACGGCCAGATGAACACGTTGTCATTTGACTTAGCGGCACCGAAACCCGAGACCTGCGCAGGGTGCCTGACGCCATCTTCGGCAATTGCTGCAGGCGCAAATCGTATCAGCGGCCGGGAACGTCCTCCTGTCGCTTGACGCCCGGACTAAGGACCGAGAATGATCAAATTTCCCGGCATCCGCCGCTTCTCACAAATGTTGGCCATCTCCATGCTCGCAGTCGCACCCTCGATCTCATATGCCGCACAAGAGCCGTCTCGCGTCGGCACCTTCACACTGGGCAACGGCCTGCAGGTCGTCGTGATCCCGGATCATCGCGCACCCGTCGTCACCCACATGGTCTGGTACAAGGTCGGCGGCGCCGACGAGCCCAAGGGCGTGTCCGGCATCGCGCATTTCCTCGAACATCTGATGTTCAAGTCGACCGAGAAAATTCCCGTCGGCGAGTTCTCCAAGATCGTCGCCAAGCTCGGCGGCCAGGACAACGCCTTCACCGGGCACGACGCGACGGCGTATTTCCAGCGCGTCTCCAAGGACAAGCTGCCGACCATGATGGAGATGGAGGCGGACCGCATGGTCAACCTGCGTCTCACCGAGAAGGAAGTGCTGACCGAGCGCGACGTGATCCTCGAAGAGCGCCGCTCGCGCGTCGAGAACAATCCCGCCGCCATCCTCAACGAGCAGATGGACGCCGCGCTTTACCTCTCGCATCCCTACGGCATCCCGATCATCGGCTGGGAACACGAGATGGCCAAGCTGTCGCGTGAAGATGCCCTGACGTATTACAAGCACTTCTACGCACCCAACAACGCCATCGTCATCATCTCGGGCGACGTGACGCCCGAAGAGGTGCGCCCGCTCGCCGAAGCCACCTACGGCAAGCTGCCGGCCAATCCCGCCGTCGGCGCAACGCGCGTCCGCCCGCAGGAGCCGCCGCCCCGCGCCGCCCGCCGCGTCTCGCTGGAAGACCCGCGCGCCGGCAAGGCATCGCTGCATCGCGACTACATCGCCCCCAGCTACGTCACCGCAGCACCCGGCGAAGCCGAAGCCCTCGACCTGATGGGCAAGATCCTCGCCGACGGCGCCACCAGCCGCCTCTACAAGAAGCTCGTCGTCGAAGACAAGGTCGCGTCCTCTGCCGGCGGCAGCTACGAAGGCTCCGGTCTCGACAGCGGCAAGATTTCGCTCTACGCCATCGCCGCCGACGGTACTGATCTCGCCAAGGTCGAAGTTTCGATGGATGCGGCCATCGCCGACATCCGCGCCAACGGCGTGACGGACGCTGAGCTGCAGCGCTCCAAGAACAGCTACATCGCCGCCTACACCTACGAGAGCGACAACCAGATGACTCTGGCCCGCCGCTACGGCTGGTCGCTGGCTCTCGGCCGTTCGATCGAGCAGATCGAGAACTGGCCCGAGGCGATCGCGAAGGTTTCGGCCGACGACGTCAAGAAGGCGGCTGCCCGCTATCTCGACGCGCGTGGCTCCGTCACCGGAACGCTCACCCCGGTCGAGCCCGCCGTCCAGGCGCAGGCTCCCGCAAAGACGCGCTCTTGAACCACGAGAGCCAGGCAAATGTCATCGGAAGGTCAGACATGACAATGCGCCATCTGTGCCGCACACTTGCACGTCTCGGCCCTGGTTTTAGAAACTTGGGTTTCAGGTTTGACGTTGCCGCCATCACCGCGGCACTCGCTTTCATCACTGTTGCCAGCACTGGGCCCGCAAACGCCATGAAAATCCAAACCATAAAAAGCCCCGGCGGTATCGAAGCCTGGCTCGTGGAAGAGCACTCCGTTCCGTTGATGGCACTGCGCTACTCGTTCGAAGGCGGCAACTCGCAAGACCCTGCCGGCAAGGAAGGCCTTGCCAACTTCATGACGGCGATGATGGACGAGGGTGCGGGCGATCTGGATTCCGCTGCCTACCAGGAGAAGATGGAAGAGCTGTCCTTCCGCATGTCGTTCGACGACACGCGCGACGCCTTCTACGGCAGCTTCGAAACGCTCACCGCCAACCGCGCCGACACGCTCGCCATGCTGAAGCTGGCGATCAACCAGCCGCGCTTCGACAAGGACGCGGTCGACCGCATTCGCGCGCAGCTGCAGGCCAATCTCGCGTACGCCGCCCGCGATCCCGAAAAGACTGCATTCAAGGAATGGTTCGCCACCGCATTCGCCGGCCACGCCTACGGGCGCCCCTCGTCCGGCACCGAGGCGTCTCTCACAGCCATCACGCGCGACGATCTGGAGGCGTACCGCAAGGCGAACTTCGGCAAGAACAACCTCAAGGTCGTGGCCGTCGGTGACATTACGGCCGAGGAACTGGGCAAGCTGCTCGACGACGTCTTCGGCGCGCTGCCCGAGAAATCGCAGCTGCAGCCGGTCGACATGACGGCTCCTATCAAGGGCGGCAAGGAGCAGCTGGTCGAAATGGCCGTGCCGCAGGCCGTCGCCGTATTCGGCCTCGGCGCCATGCCGCGCAAGGATCCCGACTTCATGGCCGCCTTCCTGATCAACCAGATCGTCGGTGGCGGCGGCTTTGCCTCATCGCTGATGGAAGAGGTTCGCGAAAAGCGCGGCCTGGCCTACTCGGTCTACAGCTTCATCCAGCCCTATCACCATGCCTCGATCTTCACCGGCGGCGTCGCCACCAAGGCCGAGGCGATGGACCAGTCGCTCGACATCATCAAGGCTGAGCTGAAGCGCATGGCCGACAATGGCCCCACGCAAGACCAGTTCGACAACGCCAAGAAATACCTCGTCGGCTCCTACGCCCTGCGCTTCGACACCAACGCCAAGATCGCCAGCCAGCTGTTGGCCCTGTTCGAGGACGGCTTCGGCCCCGAGTATGTCGACCAGCGCAACGCGCAGATCGAAGCCATCACCATGGATGACGCCAAGCGCGTCGCAAAGCGTCTGCTGGCAAATCCGGACCTGATCGTCACTGTGGTCGGCCCCAAGCCCGATCCGGCGAAGAAGGCAGCCGTCGCACCGGTGGTGCAGAAGCCGGCTGCAAGGTCGGCTCCAGCCGAAGCACCGCTGTAACATTGACCGTGCATCGTTCAGAAGCGCCTGCCGCAACCCGCGGCGGGCGCTTTGCGTTTGCCAATTGATCTTCCCGCCAACAACGGCTTGCATCAGCGCTAGAACGCTCTAATTCTCAGCCGCATCACGCAGCCGGCTCGCTCCAAGAGGTCTCGATGTCTTCTCCCGCCGCCAAACCGAAAACGTCCACCGCTCCGGCTCCGGCCTACATCCAGTCGGTCGACGGTTGCCGCAAGGAAGCGATCGGCAAGCACGGCCTCTCAGACCGCCTGTACGATCGCTACACCGGCCAGCTGTCCGACGAACTGGCGCGCATGAAAACGAAGTATCGCGGCAAGGCCCTCGCGATCCTGCGCATCGCCGAAGACACCAAGGACATCGACGACGCCCAGGCCGCTCTGGCGAAGCTCTCGCAAGGCGCCGATACGATCGTGTTCTTCGGCACCGGCGGCTCCGGCCTCGGCGGCCAGACGCTCGCGCAGTTCGGCGGCTGGAACATTCCCGGCGTCTGCCCCAAGCCCGCCAAGGGCCGCCCGCGCGTCCGCTTCTACGACAACCTCGACGGCCATACGCTCGGCAGCGCGCTGAAATCGCTCGACCTCGCCAAGACCCGCTTCGTCGTCACGTCGAAATCCGGCGGCACGTCAGAAACGCTGGCGCAGGCCATCACCGCGCTGACGGCCATCAAGGACGCCGGGCTTGACGACAAGATCCCATCGCTCTTCCTGGGCATCACCGAGCCCGCGGCCAAGGGCAAGACCAACGGCCTGCGCGCGCTCTTTGAAGAACTGAAGATCCCGCTGCTCGACCATCATACCGGCATCGGCGGACGCTTCTCCTGCCTCACCAACGTCGGTCTGTTGCCGGCGATGGCCCGCGGCCTCGACGCCCATGAAATTCGCGCCGGAGCCCGCGAAGTCGTCGACGCCATGATGGCCGCCAAGACCCCGCGCGACTTCGCGCCTTGCGTGGGCGCCGCCGTCGCCATCGCGCTTGTCGAAGGAGAAAGACGTCCGCACGCTCGTGCTGATGCCCTACGCCGACCGTCTCGCCCGCTTGGCTGATTGGTACGTGCAGCTGTGGGCTGAAAGCCTGGGCAAGAAGGGCGAAGGCACGAGCGCCATCGGCGCACTCGGCCCGCTCGACCAGCACAGCCAGCTGCAGCTTTTCATGGACGGCCCGCGCGAGATCTACGTCACCCTCATCCGCACCGCGACCGAAGGCGCCGGCCCCGTCATCGATAAGGCCATGGCCAAGACCGCCGGCATCGGCTTCATGGGTGGCCGCGCCATCGGCGATGTCGTCGACGCGCAATCGCACGCCGTCGCCGACGCCCTGCGCGAGGCAGGCCGCCCCGTACGCACATTCGATCTGCCCGAAATGAGCGAGCGCGCCATCGGCGCCCTGCTCATGCACTTCATGCTGGAAACGATCTTCGCCGGAAGCCTCCTCGGCATCGACCCCTTCGACCAGCCCGCCGTCGAACTGGCCAAGAAACTGACGAAGGAACGGCTGGCCTGACGCCAAACCCTCAACCGGTCTGATGCTCGGCGGCCCAGACGCCGCCGATCATAGCTCGCCAGGGTGGTCCCGGAGACGGCGAACTCGTGTGCGCCGCCAATAGCTTGCCTCAGAATCCGGAACGCAGGCCTGCTGCTCCCCGGCAACATATCAACAGCCTTCGCCAGGCCGGCCGGAACTCCCTCCGGCCATTTCTCGTTGACCGCTTGTGCTGCGTATCAACAAGCGAGAAAGGCCATGAAGCTTCTGTCCGCGTCTATCGCGATCGCCCTCCTCTCTGCAGTGGGTTTCTCAGCGCTTTACGATCGCGTTTTGAATGGGCCCTCACTGGCAGCGCCCGAGCGCTTCACCGACAATCCCAATCATATCGAGACCGGCGATCCCAGCTGGGCCGCGCGGTGGGTGCCTGCCGCGAAAGTTTGAGGCGGCGCGTAGCGATAGCGCTTGAACGGGCCCGCGCTTAGCGTTCAGTCCGGTTGCTTGCGGTCTGCGTGACCCAGGTCACGATCAGGATCGATGACGTCGCGCACCAGCTGCTTCAGTTGGGCAGCATCCGGAAAACCGCCGTCGCGCTTGCGCTCCCAGATAGACTGGCCATCGCAAGTCACCTCGAATACGCCGCCCGTACCCGGAACAAGCACCACCTCTCCGAGATCCGCCCCGAACGTCGACAGCAGCTCCTGCGCCATCCAGCCGGCGCGCAGCAGCCACTGGCACTGCGTGCAGTAGGTGATGCGTATCGACGGTTTGCCGCTCATGCCTACTTGGGAATCCATCACTACAAGATAGCAACCGTAGAAAAGGGGTCAGACCCCGCGGGTCTGACCCCATTGCGAACGTCAGCGCAAAATCGGACAACCCATCAGGCCGCCGCTTCTCCGGCCGCCTTCTTGTTCTGCCGGTTGCTGATCAGGTCATCCACCACCGCCGGTTCGGCCAGCGTCGAGGTATCGCCCAGGTTGGAGAAATCGTCCTCGGCGATCTTGCGCAGGATGCGGCGCATGATCTTGCCCGATCGCGTCTTGGGCAGGCCCGGCGCGAACTGGATCTTGTCGGGCGAGGCGATCGGCCCGATCTCGCGGCGCACGTGCGCGACGAGTTCCTTGCGCAGTGCGTCGTCACCCTTCTGCCCGGCGTTGAGCGTCACGTAGCAGTAGATGCCCTGGCCCTTGAGGTCGTGCGGATAACCCACGACCGCCGCTTCCGCCACGTTCGGATGCGCCACCAGCGCGCTCTCCACTTCGGCCGTGCCCATGCGATGGCCCGACACGTTGATCACATCGTCTACGCGGCCGGTGATCCAGTAGTAGCCGTCCTCGTCGCGGCGGCAGCCGTCGCCTGTGAAGTACATGCCTGGATACGTCGAGTAGTAAGCCTGCACGTAGCGTTCGTGATCCTTGTAGAGCGTGCGGAACTGTCCCGGCCAGCTGTCGAGGATGACGAGGTTGCCATTCGTCGCGCCGTCGAGGATGGTGCCCTTGTCGTCTACCAGCGCCGGCTGAACGCCGAAGAACGGTGTCGTCGCCGAGCCCGGCTTCAGCGCCGTGGCGCCCGGCAGCGGCGTAATGAGGATGCCACCCGTTTCCGTCTGCCACCACGTATCGACGATGGGGCAGCGCTCGTCACCGACAACCCGGTGATACCACTCCCACGCCTCCGGATTGATCGGTTCGCCCACCGAGCCGAGCAGCCGCAGCGACTTGCGGCTGGTCTTCGTCACCAACGCATCACCCGCCCCCATCAACGCACGAATGGCCGTCGGTGCCGTGTAGAACGTGTTGACCTTCCACTTGTCGACCACGTCCCAGAAGCGCGAGGCCGTCGGATAGTTGGGAATGCCCTCGAACATCAGCGTCGTGGCACCGTTGGCCAGCGGCCCGTAGACGATGTAGCTGTGCCCCGTCACCCAGCCGACGTCGGCCGTGCACCAGTAGATGTCGCCGTCGTGATAATCGAACACGTACTGATGCGTCATCGACGCGTAGACGAGGTAGCCGCCCGTCGTATGCACCACGCCCTTCGGCTTGCCCGTCGAGCCCGAGGTGTAGAGGATGAACAACGGGTCTTCCGCGTTCATTTCCTCGGGCTTGCAGTCTGCCGAGACCTTGGCGATCTCGTCGTCGTACCAGAGGTCGCGGCCGCTCTCCATGGCCACATCGTTCTTCGTGCGGCGCACGACCAGAACCTTCTCGCCGCCCTTGGCAACTTTGCTCAACGCCTCGTCGGCGTTCTTCTTCAGCGGCACGGCCTTGCCGCCACGCATGCTCTCGTTGGCCGTGATGATGAACTTGCTCTCGGCATCCTCGATGCGGCTGGCGAGGCTGTCCGGCGAGAAGCCGCCGAACACGATCGAATGCACAGCACCCAGCCGCGTGCACGCCAGCATCGCGTAGGCCGCTTCCGGGATCATCGGCAGGTACAGCGTGACGCGATCGCCCTTCTTGACGCCGTGCGCTTTCATCACGTTGGCGAGCTTGCACACGCGTTCGTGCAGCTGCTTGTAGGTGATCTGCTCGTCGGTATCCGGGCTGTCGCCTTCCCAGATGATGGCCACCTGATCGCCGCGCGTCGCCAGATGCCGGTCGATGCAGTTGGCCGACACGTTCAGCGTGCCGTCCTCGAACCATTTGATCGACACGTCGGGCGCATTGAAGCTGGTGTTCTTGACCTTGGTGTACGGGCGGATCCAATCCAGCCGCTTGCCCATGTCGCCCCAGAAACCCTGGGGATCGTCAACGGAGCGTTTGTACTGCGCAAGATAACCGGCGTTATCCAGCCAAGCCTTGCCGGCCCATTCGCCTGATACCGGATACGTCTTCTCCGACATGGCAGTATTCCTCCCGGATTATTGACCCTTATTACTGTCATTATGCGGCGCGGCCGGGGCGGCGACAACTGCGCCGTTGGTCGAAGTCTGCCTGTCGCAAGCCTGCCACGGCCGACGATCCGTCAAACGCCCATCAAGCCGATCGTTGCGCCCTGGAGAAGAAGCACGCCCAGCCAATGGCCGCCGTCCACCAGGGTCAGCATCGCCTTGGCGCCTTGAAAAGCATGGTTGACGGCCAGCGTCGTCGCCACGAATCCCACCCAGATGAACCCGGCCGAAATCAATCCGTTGCGTAGCGTCACCTGTCCTGGTCCAAGGTGCCCCATGACGCCGGCGAGCACGGTCGCCATCACCAGCAGGGCAACGAACGCGATCACGAACGGCGTCATGCTGCTGTTGGCCTTCATCTCCTCCTCGGTCTTCCCGAGGGCTGCCATCCAGGGCTTGGCGAGCGCCCCATAGTACAGCGCGCCGAAGCCGTAACTGACGACGGCCGCTATGACGATCGCGAGGTAATTCGTACCGGCAAATGCCATGGGCTAGCTCCTTGGACTGCGTGCCCGCAGTGTATCAGAAACGTCGCGGTGGGGTCAGACCCATGGGTCTGACCCCATGGCCAACGCAAACTATCCAGGCCCCAACCGCCACACCGCCGTCTGCTTGATCTCCGCATCTTCCAGTTCCCGCGTCACCGGCACACGATAGTCGGCGGCCTGTTCGAACCGGCCCTTGGGAAAATAGCTGCGCTGCGGATCACCGATCAACACCAGCGCACCACCGCGGGCTGCCGCCTCGATATAGGCCGAGACGGCTTCCGCAAGCGCACGTTCGTAAAACAGATCGCCCACGAGAATGACGTCTGCGTCTCGCGGCGGGGCCTTCAGCTGATCCTCGCTCGACGTCGAAACCGCAACGCCATTGGCCGACGCATTGAGATCGATCGCAGCCAGCGACAGCGTATCGATATCCGACGCCAGCGCGCTGAGCGCCCCCGCCTGCATCGCCGCGATCGCCGTCAGGCCTGACCCCGACCCCAGATCCAGAACCGTCTTGCCACGCATCAGCTCCGCATTGTCGAGCAGATACCGCGCCAGCGCCTGTCCACCCGCCCAGGCAAACGCCCAGAACGGCGGCGGCACGTTGATCTCACCCAGTTCCTCTTCCGTCTTGCGCCAGATCGGCAGGCTCTCTTCAGCCAGGTGCAGCTTGATCTCCGGCACCAGCGGCGGTGCCATCAGCTTGGTATTGGCGCGAATGAACTCCGCCATCGCGCCCGGCCTATCGAAACTCACCCAATACCAATCCTTGGCCCGCGCGTGAGCTGACCTCAGCGCTTGATCTTCTTTGGATCGAGCCCGCCCAGGCGGCAGATCTCGTTCCACTCATCTACCGCGACAGGCTGCACCGAAAGCCGCGAATTGTTCACCAGAACCATCTTGGCGAGATTTTCGTTCGCCTTGGCCGCATCCAGCGAATACGGCTTCGGCATCGCGCACACCGCGCGCACGTCCACGCATTCCCACTTCGCATCCTTCGGATCTGGATGCACCGTAGCAATCACCTCGAGAACGCCGACGATCTCCTTGCCCTCGTTCGAGTGGTAGAAGAAGCCCAGGTCGCCCACCTTCATGGCCCGCATGTTGTTGCGCGCCTGGAAATTTCGCACGCCATCCCACGCCTCGCCCTTGGCGCCTCGCGACACCAGCGTGTCATACGAAAAAACGTCCGGCTCCGACTTGAACAGCCAGAAGCCTGACGTCGGTTTCTCAGCCGCAGCCTTCGCTGCCGGCTTGGCCCGCGCCTTCGCCTTGTCTGTCTTCGCCGTGGTTGCCTTTGCCATGCCGTCGCCTCGCGTTCCGAACCTCACCCAAGGTCCACCGTACGCTTCGTGTCATAGCGGCACACGCCGCGCCCCGTCCAGCCATGAAGATGACGATAAAAAACGGTGAGAGGAAAGTGGGCCAACAATGAGAAAAGAAGCTAGCTTTCATAAGTATAACGGCGAGGGATGGCCCGAACCCTCATATTTGAAACCATTCTTCACGTCACCAACAGGCCAAGAATGGTTTTATGAATTGGGAAATGACTCAGCTGCGCTATGGTTGTTTGGGGACGACGAGGAGCGATGGCCACCCGGCAGCCATCCCGAAGACGTAATTCTTAATATGACGGGAAGCCCTAAGCATGGCGTAACCCTGGAATACAGAAAGGGTGGCGGCGTCAGCTATATGTCGAAGGGTGATCAGTCCCGCCTGTTGGAACACGTGGACTCGCTTCACGGCACGCCCATGTCGATTGGACTGTTCGTTCCCTTCAGAACCGCGTGGCTCGCCGTCCAGGAATTCATGGAAACCAATGGGCAGCTTCCCAAGAGCATTGAGTGGGTGAAAGACACCGAGCTTCCTGAAGGCGCCTTTCCCGATCCTGAGGCGCTTTACCCCGTCTAACCGCCGATGCAGCAAGATCACAGGCACGCCACCGCGCGTGTGCTAGAACGGGCCACCTGAAGCCGTACCAGGAATGAGCCCGTGACAGACATTGCCCTTGCCGCGCCCTCCGCCGCCAGCATCACGGTCGCGCGCGCGCCTGCACGAGCCCGCTATTCCTGGGTGATGTTCGATTGGTCGGCCCAGCCCTTCTACACCCTGGTGCTGACGTTTCTGTTCGCGCCCTATTTCGCCAACGCCGTCGCCTCAAGTGGCGCCGAGGGCCAGAAGCTCTGGGGTTATGCCGCCGCCGCAGCCGGCCTGCTGATCGCCATTGGCTCGCCCCTGCTCGGCGCCATGGCCGATGGCGGCAGCCGCCGTAAACCCTGGATCGCGGCATTCTCGCTGATCTTCATCGGCGCCGTCTCCGCCCTGTGGCTTGCGGTGCCTGGGGCACCCTTCAACACCATCCTGCTGGTGCTGGCAGCCTTCGTCGTCGCCATGGTGGCGATCGAATTCGCCACCGTCTTCACCAACGCCATGATGCCCGGACTTGCCCCCAACGAAGAACTCGGCCGCCTCTCCGGCCTGGGCTACGCGGTCGGCTACGCTGGCGGGCTCGTCAGCCTTGCCGTGATGATGCTGTTCCTGATCGCGGAGCCCGAAACCGGGAAGACTATTGCCGGCCATGCGCCACTGATTCCGCTGAATGCCGCGGCACGCGAAGGCGAGCGCCTGATCGGTGCCTTCGCAGCCGTGTGGTTCGTCATCTTCATGATCCCGTTCTTCCTGTTCGTGCCAGACCGCAAACCGATTGGCGGCAGGGCGCATGGCACGGCATTGTCGGAGCTGATGAGCACCGTCAAAACGCTTCCCCAGCACCCGTCGATGTTGCTCTTCCTGGTGGCACGCATGCTGTACGCGGATGCGCTCGCCGCCATCTTCACCTTCGGCGGCATCTACGGCACCAGCCTCTTCAACTGGTCGCAGACCGAGCTCGGCATCTTCGGCATCGCCATCATTTCGATCGGCGTGCTGGGCGCGCTCGTCGGAGGCTGGCTGGATGACAAGCTGGGCTCGAAAACCGTCATCGTCGGCGGCCTGATCCTGCTCATCATCGCGCTGGCGGGCATCCTCTCCGTCGACCGCACGCACGTGCTCTACACCATCGAGGTCGCCCAGAAAGATCCCGCTGGCGGCCACTTCTCGTCCGTGGGCGAATGGGTCTACATGGCGTTCGCCATCCTCGTCGGCATCGTCGCCGCTCCGATCCAGGCAGCTAGCCGCACTCTGCTTGCGAGGCTGGCACCACCCGACAAGGTTACCCAGTTCTTCGGCTTGTTCGCCTTCTCCGGCAAGGCCACAGCATTCCTTGCACCCTTGCTCGTCGGCTTGGTCATCGGCATGTCCGGCGATCAGCGCCTGGGCATGGCATCAATCACGATATTCCTCGTCATCGGCATGGTGCTGATGCTACCCGTCCGCACGCGGCGATAAATCTCGCTGTTCGTGCCCCGCGAATGCCATACGAATTCGCCAAGCTGCCACAATCGCCGCGCACACCGGCACTAGAGTGCTTCCGGATAAAGTGTGAAGCGGTTTTCCGAGAAGAAGCACGACAACGCAAGGATTAAGCGAGCCGCCGGCCGGCTCCGCTGCAGGGATCATCGATGCCGATCAAGAACACCTTTGCGATCATGAATACCAAGGGCGGCGTCGGTAAATCGACGCTGGTGCTGGCCCTGGCCGAAACGCTGTCCGTGCATCACGGCAAGAACGTCCTGGTCATCGACAGCGACGCCCAATCCAGCGTGTCCAGCATGCTGATGACGGTTTCTAACCTTTACCAGTTGCAGAATGACGGCCTCACGCTGGTCGACTATCTGGTGGCCAAGGTTTTGCAGAACAACACGTCCGACCTGCGCCGCTTCGTGGTGCGTGACGTGTCCGACGTCGACGACGTCAATTCAATCTTCCTCATCCCCAGCGACATGCAGCTGACGCTGTTCGAACGCGAAGTGTCGCGCGAAAGCCGGCACGGCCGCCTGCGCGTCGTCATCCGCGAGTTGCTCGATGAAGTGCGAGAAGTTTTCGACATCATTCTGATCGACTGCCCGCCAGGCCTTTCGGTGCTGACCGAAAGCTGGCTGCGCGAGGCGGATTTCCACGTTGCCCCCACCAAGGCCGACTATGTGTCCGTCTGCGGCCTTGAGGTTTTCCGCCGCTTCAAGCAGCTGAACCCCGAGATGGGCTTTGCGACCAACCTCGGCGTCATCGTCAACATGAAGGACATGGCCTCGCCGACCGAGGACGAGTACCACACCTGGCTGCGTGACAACGCCGAGAACCGCTGTTTCAAGCAGGCGATCCCACGCATTCACGCCTTGCAGGACGCCGCCCGCTTCCAGCCGGAGCGCAGATCGTATCTAGCGAAATATCCCGGCCGCATCGGTGAAGCCATGCGCGCGCTCGTGGTGGAATTCCTTGAGCGCGTCGCCAGCCAGCCCGCCACAGCCGCCGCTCCGATCCCTGCACCGCCGGCTGCGGTACACGCCGAACCGGCCTTTGCCCCAGATGCCGAGGCCGAAGTAGCCGACGACGCGCAGCAAGGCCGGAAAACCACCAGCGCCGCCTAAGAGACCAGCCGCAAACAAAACGGCCCCGCTTGAACGGGGCCGTTGTCATTTCATTTCAGCTGATCAGGTTCAGGTCTGCTGCGGAGCACCGGTATCCGGCACCGCGCCGCCTGTATCGCCCTTGCGGCGGTCGGACATGAACTGGTCGAACTCGGACCGGTCCTTCGCCATCCGCAGTCTCTCCAGGAAATCACGGAATTCCCGGCTTTCGTCCTCAAGGCGATTAAGCGTCGCCTCGCGATATTCGTCGAATGCGCGATTGCCGCTCGACCACGACCTCTGGGGCGCCACCCCAGCCGCGGCTCGCGCTGCCACCGCCTCGGCGTTCCCACTTGTCTGCCATCCGCGCCTGCCAGCGCGTCATGCCGCCATGCCGTCCACAATTCATCCGTCCGCTCCATAGCATATAGGCCAGGACCGAGAGCCCGATGGGCCAGAACACGATAAATCCCAGCACCATCAGTGCGATCCAGGCAGGCCTGCCAAAATCGTCGATCCTCGCGACCATCTGGTCCATGTTGGTTCCTCACTTCATGTGAATGTAATGAACATTCACATAGCTGGCGCTGAAGCTGCCGGCCGTCAAGAGCCGGCTCGAAAAATTTGTGCATCCGCCAGCGGCGGCAGGCGGAGTGCTGTCAGTTAGATGGGGAGGATCTGGGAACACCCAAGCCGTCGAGATAAACGAGGACGGCGGCTTCCAGCAATTCTTCCGGCCGCATCGGGATGGGCCGCCGCGCGCGATCGCCGCGCGCAAACAACGATGCGATGCCGTGCGTCACCGACCAGATGTGCAGCGCCATCATCATCACCGGCGGCCGCCGGTCAGCCGGTAGCGTGGCGATCAGCGCCCCGCAGGCATCGCGCAGCACCGAGAAGGCACGATCGCCCTCGGCTCTCAGCTCAGGATAGTCGGCGACCGGCAATCCGGCTTCAAACATCGCCGAGAAATAGGCCGGCTCCTTGCGGGCGAAATCGAGGTACGCCTGACCCACCCGGTCGAACGCCACGCGCGCTGCGGGCTTTCCGCCATGCCATGCCTTGTCGAGCGCCTGCGCAAACAGCGCAAAGCCCTGCCGCGCCACCTCGGCCACAAGCGCATCACGATCACGGAAATGCCGGTATGGCGCCGCCGGAGAAACGCCGGCCGCGCGCGCAGCCTCGGCAAAGCTGAACCCGGCCGAGCCCTTTTCCAAGATAAGATCGAGCGCGGCCTTGACCAGCGCCTCGCGCAGATTTCCGTGATGATACCCGCGCCGCCCGCCCGGCCCGTCGCTCTTGTGCCAGCTCATGGCATGCTTCTATCGCAAAACCCGACGGCGCGTCAGAGGCCGCAACCAGCGGACCTGAACACACGATCGAGTTGTCTATGGAAGAAAGTTTTCTGGAGCGGGCGATGAGATTCGAACTCACGACCCTCACGTTGGCAACGTGATGCTCTACCCCTGAGCTACGCCCGCATCCGAGAAACGAGGGTCACGCACGGCCAAGGGCCGCGCGGCCCCGTCTTATGACCCAACGCAATTGCGATTGCAAGCGCCAACGTACACAGCCCTAGAGCATTGATTCCACGGGGCCCGCAGCGCCATTGACGGCTCTATGTGCCACACGCGGTGCGGCGCGCCGGGGGTTGACGGCCTCGGGTACTTTGCAACATGGTGCCGCGCTGCACTGCCCATCCGGCAGCCGGATTACCCTACGTGTTCGAACTGGTCGTCATCGTTGCCCTCATCGCCCTCAATGGCGTTTTCGCCATGTCCGAGCTGGCAGTGGTCTCCTCACGCAAGTCGCGCCTTAAGATGTTTGCCGAGAACGGCCGCCGCGGCGCCTCCAGTGCACTAGCCCTGGCCGAAGACCCCGGCCGGTTCCTGTCCACCGTACAAATCGGCATCACACTCATCGGCATTCTAGCCGGTGCCTATTCCGGCACCGTTTTCGGCGACGCGCTGTCTGCGCGGCTGATGGCAGCCGGCATTCCCGAGAATGTCGCCGACCCGATGGGCTATGGCCTGGTCATCGCGGCGATCACCTATCTGTCACTCGTCATCGGCGAGCTGGTGCCCAAGCAGATTGCCCTTCGCAACGCCGAGGCAATCGCCTGCGCCGTGGCACCTCCGATGGCGATCGTCTCGAAAGTCGCCAGCCCGGTCGTGACGGTTCTCGACGCGTCGACCAAGGCCATCTTTCGCCTCCTCGGCTTACCGCTCGGCTCCGAGCAGTCCGTGACGGAAGAAGAGATCAAGACGCTCATCGCCGAGGCCGAGACTGCCGGCGTCCTGGAGAAGGACGAGCAACGTATGCTCGTGGGCGTCATGCGCTTGGCCGACCGCCCGGTCAAAGGCGTGATGACGCCACGCACCGAAGTTGCCTGGCTCAACCTAACGGCCAGCGAAGACGACATTCGCCGCGTCCTGGTGGAAAACCCTCACTCCATCATCCCGGTTGCTGAAGGCAACGTCGACACCATGGTCGGCGTCGTGCAGGCGCGCACGTTGCTCGCTTCGCTGCTGCGCGGCGAGCCTCTCGACGTGCGCGGCCATGTCAAAAACGCGCTGATCATCCCCGACACCATGGACGCCATGGACGCGATGACAGCGCTGCGCGATGCCGACGTGAAAATGGCACTGCTGCATGACGAGTACGGCCACTTCGAAGGCGTCGTCACGCCCGCCGACATTCTCGAGACGCTGACGGGCCTGGCCACCGATGTCGAGACGATGGATCCCAAGTCCGTTCTGCGCAGCGACGGTTCGCACATCCTGTCGGGTTGGATGCCAGCCGACGAGATGGCCGACCTGCTCAAAATTCCGCTGCCAGCCCAGCGCGACTATCAGACGGTCGCTGGCTTCGTGCTGGCGGTGATGCAGCACCTTCCGCGCATCGGCGAGAAATGCCAGATCAGCGGCTGGGAGTTCGAAATTCTCGATCTCGATGCCCGCCGCATCGACAAAATTCTAGCAACGCGCCTGGATAAAGCCTCATGAACGACAGCGCCTCCGCCACAGCGCCGCTATCGCGCGCGCAACTTTTTGCACGCCTCGACGAGTTGGCCATCGCAACGCGCACGGTAGACCATGAACCACTGTACACAGTCGCCGAAAGCGCTGAAGTGGAGCGGCAATTGCCCGGTGGCCATACCAAGAACTTGTTTCTGAAAGATGCCAAGGCGAACCTCTATCTCGTCGTCGCCCTGTCAACCACGGCCATAGACTTGAAAACGCTGCCGCAAACCATCAATTCTCAACGATTGAGCTTCGGCAAGCCCGATCTCCTGATGGAGGTTCTGGGCGTGCCGCCCGGATCGGTCACAGCATTCAGCGTTATCAACGACAAAGCCCAGCGTGTTAGCGTGGTCATCGATGCCGCGCTGATGGCTCACGATACGATCAACTGCCATCCGCTGGAAAATACGGCGACGACAAACATTGCGCGAGATGACCTTTTACGCTTCATACGCGCCACCGGACACGAGCCGCGCATTGCCAGACTCGATAGAACAACAATTTAATCTTCGCGCCGGCTGCCGGCTCCCCGCAGGGGAGTCGCCGGTGCCCAACTAAGATTCGGCGCCTGAAGAGAGGGACGATATGGAATTCGGAACCGCGAAGACCGCGGGTGCAGCAGGCCCCGCCGGCCTGGATGTCATCAAGGACGCCACCACGGCGACCTTCGCACGCGACGTCATCGAGGCGTCTCGCGACACGCTGATATTAGTCGACTTCTGGGCACCTTGGTGCGGTCCCTGCAAACAGCTGACGCCGATCCTGGAGAAGGTCGTGCGCAGCTATGGCGGCAAAGTCCGCCTCGTCAAGATCAACGCCGACGAGCATCCTGCACTGACGACACAGCTTCGCATCCAGTCGCTTCCGACCGTCTACGCCTTCCGCGACGGCCGCCCACTCGACGGCTTCATGGGCGCACAGCCCGAAAGCGCCATCCGCCAATTGATCGATCGCGCGCTCGGTGATGATGCCGAAGCCGACATTGCAGCCGTACTCGCCGCCGCCGACCAGGCCCGCGAATCCGGCGACCTGCAAGCCGCAGCGGAGGCTTACGCCGCCATCCTCCAGGAAGATCAGCAGCACGCGGCCGCATTGGCGGGTCTTGCGCAATGCTACCTTGCCAGCGGCGACACGGAACGCGCCGAACAGATGATCGAGCTCGTTCCCCCCGACAAGCGCAACCTCGCCGCCGTGCAGAGCGTCAAGGCTGCCCTGGAACTCGCGCATCTGGCAGGCGAAGCCGACAACACGGCGGAGCTGGCGCGCGCCGTCGAGGCCAATCCCGCCGACCACCAGTCACGATTTGACCTGGCCGTCGGCCTGGCTGCGCGGGGGAGCAAGGAAGATGCTCTCAACCATCTGCTTGAAATCGTAAAACGGCAACGCACATGGAATGAGGAAGCGGCCCGCAAGCAGCTCGTTCAGCTGTTCGACGCCTGGGGGCCAAAGGATCCCTTGACGCTTGAGGGGCGCCGCAGGTTATCTTCGATCCTGTTTTCTTAAGACCGGCAAACGCCGATTGAACTCTAAGCCTGCCATTACGAGGTACTGAGTGGCCCGGATCGATCGCTATCGACGTCCTTCCGATTTGCCGCCGCGGATCCCCCTCTTTCCGTTGCGGGGTGCCATTCTGTTGCCGCGAGCCACGCTGCCATTGAACGTGTTTGAACCGCGCTATCTGGCGATGGTCGACGACGTGATGTCGGGAAGCCGCGTGATCGGAATTGTCCAACCCTCGACCACCGACGATGCCGGCGAAAGCCCTGAGAACAAGGATGCCGCGCTGCGCAAGGTCGGCTGCGCCGGACGCGTGACCGCCTATCAGGAACTTGACGACGGCCGGCTGCTGATCACGATAACCGGTGTGGCGCGCTACAGCATCGTCGACGAAGCCGTGACGGCGGGTCCGTATCGTGTCGCCACCGTCAGTTACGACCGCTTTGCATCCGACTTCGATGTCGGCCGCGGCGAAGAGCAGGTCGATCGCACCAATCTGGTGCGTGTGCTGCGGGCTTACCTCGAACAGAACCGGCTCAAGGCCGACTGGACCGCGATCGAACGCGCGCCCAGCGAGTATTTGATTAACGCATTGTGCGTCATGAGCCCGTACGGACCTGAAGAAAAACAGGCTCTTCTGGAAGCCGAGGATTTGAAGCGCCGTGCCGAGGTTCTCATTGCGCTGGCCGAAATGGAGCTTGCCTCGACGGGCGGCCCCGGCGGCACTCTTCAGTAGCGGAGACCGCGATGGCCGACGAGCCTGAGGCCACGGCAAGAACAGAGCCGAAGCTCCTGGAATTTCTGGTTTGCCCGCTGACCAAGGGCTCGCTGGAATACGACGCCGCGGCTCAGGAACTCATCAGCCGCAAGGCGAACCTCGCCTATCCCATCCGCAATGGGGTGCCACTTCTCACCAAAGAAGCGTCCCGGCCACTAACCGACTAGAGTATTTGCTATATTTTGGGCTGGCAGTTGTGCCCGATTTAGCGATAAACCTCAAATTATTAACCACGCCTCTTCACGGATTCTAGACCGCGATATGGTGCACTGCGACCTCAAATATTGCAGTGGGCGGGGTTCGCGTGGGCGACGTCAATCATACCGATACCTCCGGCACCGCCAAAGGCGACGCCGGACCATTGCCTGCCGTATTGCCTGAACGATCTGTTGGCGGCCCCAACCTGGTCCGGATACTCGCAGCGCAATGGCCGCTGATTGTCAGCTCTCTTGCGCTGATGGGGTTGTTCGCCATCGCCGTCGGCGCTACCGGCAACGTTCTCACGACGATTGCGATCGTGAACGGCATCCTCGTTCTGGCTGTCGCCCTGTTGTCATTTCCCTATTCGCGCCGTGAGACACATGACCGGCAGATGGAGCAGTTGCAGGACCTGCAATGGGCCATCAGCGAAAACGAGGCCCGCTACCGCGGGCTGCTGGATGAGCAGTCGGAACTCATTCTGCGGCGCGACAGCTCAGATCGGCTGACGTTCATCAATAGCGCCTTTGCCCGCACGTTCGACCTCGATCCTGCGGAAGCACTGGGCACCACGTTCCGGCCCACCATAATCGACAGCGATGGCAACGCCGCAATCGAGCTGACCGGGCAACTTTACCGCCGCCGCAGCGTGGAACTCGTCGTCACGAGTTCCGGAACGCGTTGGATCGAGTGGGACGAGCATGCGGTTCCCGGTCACACCAGCATGCCGGAGATCCAGAGCATCGGCCGCGACGTCACGACCGAGCGGCTGGCGGCGCAAGAACTGAGCCGCGCCCGTGATCAGGCCGAGTCGGCCAATCGCGCCAAGTCGCGCTTCCTGGCCTCCATGAGCCATGAAATTCGCACGCCGATGAACGGCATCCTCGGCATGGCCGGACTGCTGATCGACACCGAGCAGTCCTCCGAACAGCAAACCTACACAAAGGCGATCGACCAGTCGGCACGCAACCTCGTCGCCCTGATTGATGAGATCCTTGATTTTTCCAAGATCGAAGCCGGCAAGCTGGTGCTCGCCACCGCTCCGTTCTCGATCTCCGCCACGGTACAAGCCGTCGTCGAACTTTTTGCCGCAAGCGCGCAGCAGAAGGGCCTGCAGATCGCCTGGTATGTCGATAGCGATGCCGACGGAATGCTGCTGGGTGACCAGGCCCGCGTGCGCCAGATCGTTCTCAATCTCGTCTCGAACGCGGTGAAGTTCACCGACAGTGGCGGCATCATCGTCAAGGTGCGCCGCGCCGGCCGCATGACTTCGCATCGATGTCGAAGACACCGGCATAGGCCTGTCGCAGACTGACCGGCAGAACCTGTTCGTCGAATTCGAACAGGCCGAATCCGCCATTCGCCGTCAGCATGGCGGCACCGGGCTCGGCCTGGCGATCTCCAAAAAGCTGGCGCGTGCCATGGGCGGTGACATTTCCATCACCTCGACGCCGGGCAACGGCTCGTCCTTCAGTGTCAACCTGGACCTGCCGGTGATTGCGGCTGCCGGCATCGCCAAGGAACAGCAGCCTACCAAGGCTCTGCGCGTACTCCTCGCGTTCGACAAGGCCATCGAGCGTTTTGCAATGCTGAAGACACTGAACGCCCGCAACGTGTATGTCGAAGAAGTCGCCTTTGCCTCCGCCGAACAGCAATTGGAACACGCCGCCCGCATCGGCCAGCCGTTCGATCGCATCATCGTCGATCTCGACGTCGACCCCATTCGCGCGGGGCAGTTGCTGCAGCGGACGGCAGCCCTCGCAGCACCCAGCGGCATCGACGCCGCCGACGTGCGCGGCCTGGTACTGGTCAGCGTCTTGTCGCGCCGCAACCTCGGTACTTTCCGCAGCGAAGGGTTCGACGCCTATCTGGTCCGTCCGGTTCGCCCGGGCGCATTGTTGGAACACCTGGGTGCCATTCCCTCCCAGCAGGCTGCCGCGATCGATCATACCGATGGCCGCTCGAACGCGCTGCCATTCGGCGCGGCCATGGCGCCTTACGTCGCCAACCAGACCAAGCCCAACATCCTCGTCGCTGAGGACAACGGCATCAACGCGCTGCTCGCAACACGTGTCCTCGAAAAGTGCGGCTGCCACGTGACCCTCGTCGACAATGGCCGCGAAGCCGTGGAGGCGGCGGCCAAATCCTTGCAGCCGGGCGCCGACCGGTACGACGTTATCTTCATGGACATCTTCATGCCCGAGCTGGACGGCCTCGAGGCCGCCCGGGAAATCAACCGCCTGTTCGCCACCAACCGCGGCAGCACGCCACCGCCCATCGTCGCGCTTACGGCCAACGCCTTCGCCGAGGACCGCGAGCGCTACCTTGCCGCCGGCCTGGACGACTACCTCGCCAAACCCTTCGACATCGCCGCCCTTCAAGCCGTCTTGGCCCGCTGGCTCGGCCGTGAGGAAGATCCAGCCGAACGCTTGCCAGCCGCCTGACGCCGCCTGAGCAAGCCTGGCCTGCCCCCTCCCGCCAGGACAGTCGCAAAATTGTCTCGGAATCGTGATTAGTTCCGTCTGTCGGCTCACTGCATCTCCAACGATGCTATGACGCCGCCGAGCCGCGCGTGCAGCCACCCAAGGACCAACCCGCTTGCGCCGCTATTTGAGGGAACAGCCCGCACATGGGGGAACTATGAAGGCTGCTGCGCGCCGTTTCGCCGGCCACCTGAAACGCCGGGCACTCAAGCCCGAAGCTCGCGGTCTGCTGGCTCTGGCCGCATTGAACGCCCGCATGGCCGATGCAGCCACCCTGCCGTTCAAACGCCGCAGCCAGCCGAAAATCTACGGCGCCATCGGCGACCTTCGCGTGCAGCTCGCCAAGACGCGCAGCGACATCTTGCAGGCCCAGAGGCTGCGCTACGAAGTCTTCTACGAAGAGCGCAACGCCGTTCCCGGTGTGCTGGCCGGCATGCGCCGCCTTGATCAAGACCCCTACGATTCCATCTGCGACCACCTGCTCGTCGTCGACACGGCCGAACCCCGCAGCGACGCCGAAGCCTGGACCAACCGCCGCCGCCCCAAGGTCGTGGGCACCTACCGCGTCCTGCGCCAGGAGATGGCGCAGCGCCGCCACGGCTTCTACACGCAGAGCGAATACGACATCGCGCCGCTTCTGGCCGCCAAGTCGCCGCGCTACCGTTTCATGGAACTCGGCCGCTCGTGCGTTCAGAAGCCCTACCGCACGAAGCGATCCGTCGAACTGCTTTGGCATGGCTTGTGGACGTACATTCGCGAGCACAAGGTCGACGTGATGATCGGCTGCGCCAGCTTTGAGGGTACGGACCCGCAGGCCCACGCCATGGCGCTGAGCTTCCTCTATCACCACGCGCTTGCCACGCCTGAATGGCGCTGCCGCGCTCACAGCCACCTGCACGTGCCGATGAACCTGATCCCCAAGGACCAGATCGACACCAAGGCCGCCCTCAAAGCCTTGCCGCCGCTCATCAAGGGCTACTTGCGCCTGGGTGCGATGGTCGGTGACGGCGCCGTCATCGACCGGCAGTTCAACACCACCGACGTCATGGTTATCCTGCCGGTTGAAAAGATCGACCCGCGCTATTTCGAGCATTTCGGCGCGCCCGACGAAACCAGGAGCCGCATCTCTCTGGACGCCCGCGATCTATCCGTCAAAGACACCGTGAACTGAAGGATGGGTCAGGCCTCGGTCTGACCTCGGATCCCCTAATCCTGAAGCTGCCGCAATGCTTGGGACAAACTGGCCGTCCAGCGCCGTCTGAGGCCCCGAATCGGGCTACTCCAGGCGCGAGGAGTTCAGTGCCCCCAGATGACTGCGCACATACGCCAGCTGCCTGCCGAGACCGTCAATCGCATCGCCGCCGGCGAAGTGATCGAACGGCCGGCGAGCGTCGTCAAGGAACTGGTCGAGAACGCCATAGACGCCGGCGCGCGCGAGATCGACATCGTCACGGTCGCCGGCGGCCTGTCCCTCATCCGCGTCACCGACGACGGCCACGGCATGGACCGCGCCAACCTCGATCTCGCCGTGGAACGACACGCCACATCGAAACTGCCGGCCGACGACCTGCTCGACATTCGCTCGCTCGGCTTTCGTGGCGAAGCGCTACCTTCGATCGGCTCGGTCGCCTACCTGTCGATCGCCTCGTGCCAGCACGGCGCGCGCGACGGCCTCGAAGTCGTCGTCGATCGCGGCAGCAAGCAGCCGATCAAACCTGCGGCGCTGAACGCCGGCTCGCGCGTTGAAGTGCGCGATCTGTTTTCCGCGACACCCGCGCGCCTCAAGTTCCTGAAGTCCGAGCGTTCCGAGAACATGGCCGTATCGGAGGTGGTGAAGCGGCTGGCGATGGCGCATCCCGAAGTCGGCTTCGCGTTGACGACCGGCGAACGCACGGGCCTGCGGCTGCCGCGCAGCGATCTCAGCGGCGACGGATTATTGCAGCGCCTGGGACGCATCATGGGCCGCGACTTCATGGCCGACGCATTGCCGATCGACGGCGAACGCGACGGCATCCGCGTATCCGGCTTCGCAGGCCTGCCGACGCTGCATCGGCCCGACGCCTCGCAGCAGTTCCTGTTCGTCAACACGCGGCCGGTGAAAGACAAGCTGCTGATCGGCGCCGTGCGCGCAGCCTACGGAGACCTGATTCCCAAGGGCCGATATCCGCTGCTCGCGCTGTTCGTCGAGCTGTCGCCGCAAGAAGTCGACGTCAACGTTCATCCCGCCAAGGCCGAGGTGCGCTTCCGCGACGCCGGGCGCGTGCGGTCGTTGCTGATCGGCGCGTTGCGGTTTGCCCTTGAAAACGCCGGCCATCGCGCGACGGCACGAGGTGGAACGCTGACGGTCGAAACCCTCGTCGCGCGATCCGAGCCAACTGCTGCGACGTCCTTCGCGTATCGCGCTGCACCCCAGGCGGCTGCCAGTCATCTTCCACGCGGCTTTTCCGACGCCATGCAGGCGCCCTTCGCAGCCTTCGACGAACCCAGCGCGGATAGCTCTGCGTCCCAGGCCGAAGTCGCTCCCGACTTGCTCGATTATCCGCTCGGCGCTGCTCGCGCACAGCTGCACGAAACCTACATCGTGGCGCAGACGCGCGCGTCCGTCGTCATCGTTGACCAGCATGCCGCCCACGAACGCCTGGTCTACGAGCGCATGAAGAAGATGCTGAGCAACGGCGGCGTGGCGCGGCAGGGCCTTCTTATCCCCGCCATCGTCGACGTTGGCGACGACGAAGCTGCAGCGCTAAACGACAAGGCTGGCGAGCTTGCCGAACTAGGGCTCGTGTTGGAAAGCTTCGGCAACGGCGCCGTCGCCGTGCGGGAAATGCCGGCACTGCTCGGCGACACAAATATCGCAGGCCTCGTCAAAGACCTGGCGGCCGAAATCCTCGACAACGGGCAAGGCTTCGCGCTGCGAGATCGCCTTGAGGCGGTATGCTCGCGTATGGCCTGCCACGGCAGCGTACGCGCCGGCCGCCGCCTGACACCGTCCGAGATGAATGCCCTGCTGCGCGAAATGGAAGCCACACCCTACTCCGGCCAGTGCAATCACGGCCGTCCCACCTACGTGGAACTCAAACTCACCGACATCGAACGCCTGTTCGGGCGGCGGTGATACGGCCTAAACCTTGAGCCGCGCGAACAGCACCTGCGTATCGCCATAGGCGCGCCGGTCAATCTCGGCAAAGCCTCGCGGCAACGAAACCGTTTCCGTCGCGCGCTCTTCGACAACTGCGATCGCGCCTTGCTTGAGCCAGTTGCCCTCGATCAGCGCCTGCAAAGCCTTCTCCGCCAACCCCTGCCCATAGGGCGGATCGAGAAACGCCAGGTCGAACGGCTGATGCGGGGCAGCCGGGCCGAGCGAGGTTGCATCACGCCGGTAGATTTTCGTCACGCCCATCAGCCCCATCGCTTCGACGTTGCTGCGGATCAGCGCACGCGCCTCCACCGCCTCCTCGACGAACAGGCAATACGCAGCCCCGCGCGACAACGCCTCCAGGCCGAGCGCTCCAGTTCCCGCAAACAAGTCGATGACGCGCGCACCCTCGACATCGAGCCCCTCGATGCCGTGGAGCAGAATGTTGAACATCGACTCGCGCACGCGGTCGGCCGTCGGCCGCAGTCCGGCATGCGACGGCGCCTCGATCGCACGCCCCCTGAAGCGGCCGCCGACGATTCGCATCTACGCGTCTCCGCCGCCGCGCTGCTGCTTCGACTTGGCAAAGCGCGCCTTGCGCTGCGCCTTCTCGTCCTCAATCGCGCCCGTCAGCCCGAACTGTTCGGCAACCTTAGCTCCCAGCTGATCTGCCAGTACCTTGCGGCGCACGTGTTCCGCCTTGCCGGGTTTCAACTCCGCCAACTGGAACGGCCCGAATGAAATGCGGATCAGCCGGTTCACTTCCAGCCCGAAGTGCGAGAGCACCTTGCGCACTTCCCGGTTCTTGCCCTCGCGAATGCCCACCGTCAGCCAGGCGTTTGCGCCCGAAACTTCGTCAAGCGTCGCCTCGACGGGCCCGTAGTGCACGCCCTCGATTTCCACGCCGTCCTTGATCTTGTCCAGATCGGCCTGCGACACGCGCCCGCGCGCCCGCACACGATACCGCCGGAGCCAACCTGTCGACGGCAGCTCCAGATGCCGCGCCAGCTCTCCATCGTTGGTCAGCAGCAGCAAACCTTCCGTATTGAAGTCCAGCCGTCCGATCGACACGACGCGGGGCAGGTCAGCCGGCAGGTTGTCGAAAACGGTCGGCCGGCCTTGCGGATCGTGGTTCGTCGTCACCTCGCCCTTCGGCTTGTAGTACCGCCAAAGCTGGGACGGCTCCGGGCGGCCCATCGGCTGCCCATCGACCACGACCCGATCCTTCGGCCCGACCTCGAATGCCGGCGTTTTCAGCAAAGCCCCGTTGACGCTGACCCGCCCGTCTGCAATCCAGCGTTCTGCGTCACGGCGCGAGCACAGCCCTGCCCGCGCCATGGCCTTGGCAATGCGCATCCGCCCGTCATCGCGTTTGACCGGCACGGCCATAACCGGCTTGCCCTCGTGGCGAACCACTGGCTTATGCGGTTTGCTGCGCGTCGGGCGGACAGGCCGGCTGCTGGAACGCTCCGGTGGCTTGGCAGGCAGTTTCGGTTTCAAGTTAATGTTCTCTTCGATCGGGTGAACGGACGCCTTTATGACAGCACCGGACAAGATCGGCCACATGGACGTGGCCCTCGCTGAGGCCCGCGCTGCCGCAGCCCGTGGCGAAGTGCCCATCGGCGCCGTGATCGTATCCCCGGAAGGCGTCATTGTGGCCCAGGCCGGCAACCGCACGCGCGAGCTGTCCGACCCGACCGCGCATGCCGAAATCCTCGCCATACGTATCGCCTGCGCGGCCGCCGGCTCCGAGCGTCTGCCCGCCCACGATCTCTTCGTCACGCTGGAGCCGTGCCCCATGTGCGCCACGGCCATCTCATTCACCCGCATTCGCCGCCTCTACTGGGGCGCCTCCGACCCCAAGGGCGGTGGCGTGGAAAACGGCCCGCGCGTCTACAGCCATCCAACCTGCCACCACGCACCCGAACTTTACGGAGGCTTGGCGGAACAGGACGCGGCCGCACTCCTGCGCGGCTTCTTCACGGATCGCCGGAGCTAACTCTAACTTGGGGCAAGCCCACGCTTGCGCCGGCGTTTTGCTGGCACCTCGGCCAGCGGCAGTGGCGCAATCGGCGCGGCAATGGCCGGAACGGTCTCGGCACCCAGCACACGCTTGAGCTTCTGCCGCAGCGCGTCTTTCGCCGGTTCCGCCGCCTCGAGAATGCGGTCCAGCTTGCGGAAATCCAGCACGTGGAAGGCGTCGACTGCCACGTTGATGTAGATGTCCGGCTGCAGCCACTTCAGCTTTTCGCGCACGATCGAATGCTGCAGGATCTGCGACGACGCCACGATCGCCTCGATCGCGCCGGGCGTGGTCCTATCCTCCGGCGTCCGCTTGGCACCTGACACGTCGATTGCCACCGTCACGTCGGCCTCGCCCATCACCAGATCGAACGGCAGCGGATTGACGAGCCCGCCATCCATCAGCACGTGCTCGTTCATCAGCACCGGAGAGAAGATCACCGGCAGCGCCATGCTGGCGGCAATCGCCGGCAACAGCGCGCCGCGCTCGAATACGACCTGCTCTTGCGTGAAGAAGTCTGACGCAACGACCCGTAGCGGGATGTCGAGCTGAGAGAAATCCTTCGCCAGCCGCGTCGGCATGACGAGTTCCAGCAACGTCTCCGGCTTGAGAAGCGACGATCGCCGCGGCACGAGGCCGAGCATTTTCTGAACGGGGTCGCTTCGCGCGAGAAACAGCTGGCGCACGATGTCGAAGCGCTGGCGTAGCGCGTCTTCGGTGATGGCACGGATTTCAGATGCAGACAGGCCCGAGGCATAGGCCGCGCCGAAAATGGCGCCGATCGACGTCCCCGCAATCAGCTTCGGCTTGATGCCCAGTTCGTCGAACACCTCCAGCATCAGGATGTGCGACAGGCCACGCGCGCCGCCACCGCCCAGCGCCAATGCGATCGTCGGCGCCTTTGCCGGCAATCCGGGTGGCTTTGCTTCAGCGTGCTTGGACACCTTGGAAATCCCAGATAGCGGCATCTGGGGCGTGTCTGTCATGGGGCCGTGGCACGAGTGTGATGCCTCGGCCCCAGGATCGTTCGACCAGCTAGACTTGAGGCCAGCTTGCCCGGCTTAGGCCAGTTTAAACGGCATGTCCTTGCCGGCAAAAACGGCGTCGACGTTGTCCAGCGCCTCGAAGCCCATCTGGTTGCGCGCCTCGATGGCGGCCGAGCCCAGATGCGGGAACAGGAACGTGTTGGGCAGGTCGTAATAGCCTTCGTTGATCTTGGGCTCGCCCGCGAACACGTCGAGGCCCGCGTAGGCCAAGCGGCCCGACTTGAGCGCCGCGATCAGGTCTTCGTCCTTCACCAGGTCGCCGCGCGCCGTATTCACGACGATGGCACCCTCAGGCAGCTTGTTGATCGTTGCCGTGTTGAAGAAATAGCGCGTCTCCGGCGTCGACGGAGCGTTGATCGAAAAGAACTCCGAGACCGCGAGCAGGCTGTCGAGCGTGTCGTGGAAGATCGCGCCCTTTTCCTTGTCGGCCGGCTGGCGCACGATGTCGTGGTAGTGGATCTCCATGTCGAAGCCACGCGCACGCTGAGCCAGGGCCTGGCCGATCTTGCCGAAGCCGTAGATGCCGAGCTTCTTGCCGTCCAGGCGGCGGCCAACGAGTTGCAGCGGCGCCCAACCCGGCCAGCTGCGTGCCCGGATCATGCGCTCACCTTCCGAGGCCCGGCGCGCCGAACCCAGCAACAGCAGCATGCCGATTTCGGCGGTCGCGACCGTTACACCGTGGGGCGCATTGCCGACCGGCAAACCTCTGGCCTTGGCGGCTTCCAGGTCGATGTGGTCGAAGCCGATGGAGAAGGTAGACAGCGCCTTAACGTTAGCGGGCAGCGCCTCGATCACTTCCTTTCGCATCTTGTCGGTAATGGTGATCAGCACCGCGTCCACATCCTTGGACTGGGCGACGATCTCATCCGTCGTCATCTGATGATCGTCCTGCGCCTGCAGCACCTCGTAAGTCGCGTTGGCGCGGGCTTCCACGGCGGCCGGCAGCCTCCGGGTGATGAGCAGACGCTTCTTCATGACGGACGTTCTCCCTACGATCTTAAACTTTTGTCTAATACCGCCGATCCATGCCGCAAGCGGCGCGCCCTGACAAGAGACGAACGGCGGCCAAGGCGCCGCAGCAAGGTCGGACACCCCTTAACTGCCCGTTGAGGAATAAAACTTATCTTTCCGTTACACTTCAGCGGGACACTGAACGCATGCTACCGCGTCGCGACAAAAGGGAAACAACGCGCTCCCTGATGGGGGAGTATGCCGCTTTGGTCGGCGATGCCGTGCTGCGCCAACGCGCCCGGATCGCCGAGCAGGATGCCCGCGTCCAGTCGGAAATAGTTAACAAAATCCGCTCCGAATTCCTCGCGAACATGAGCCACGAGCTGCGCACGCCGCTGAACACGGTGATGGGCTTTTCGAAGATGATGATGACGCACGGAACCCGTCCTCTCAAAGACCATGAGATCAGCGAATACTCCGGCATCATTCACGAGGCAGCCAGCCACTTGCTGTCCGTTATCAATGACATTCTCGATATTTCGAAGATTCAGGCCGGCCGCTTCGTGCTCGACCAGCGCGACGTGGAACTGGATGAAATCCTTCGCACCTGCATTCTGTCGTTCCGTCCCCTGGCGACCCAGGCCGGGCTGACGCTGGTCGAGGAAATCGCCGGCGACCTGCATCTGACCCGCGGCGACCCGGGCAAGCTGAATCAGGTCTTCAACAACATCCTGTCGAACGCCATCAAGTTCACGCCAAATGGTGGCACCGTGACGTTGAGCGCGACCAACCTCCTGCCCGACCGCGTATCGGTCTCGATCCGCGACACAGGCATCGGCATGAATGCCGAAGACATCGCCGTCGCAATGACGCCGTTCGGCCAGGTCGACGGCAGCCGCGCCCGCTGGCGCGAAGGCACCGGCCTGGGCCTGCCGATCGCCCACTCGCTGACGCAAATGCACGAAGGTGAAATCAACATCCGCAGCAAGCCCGGTGCCGGCACTGACGTAACCGTTCTGCTGCCATCGTCGACACGCATCTCCCTGGCCGAAGCGCGCGAAACGCTGATGGCCCAAACCGGCGCCTGAGAACCAACACCATGAATAGCCCTTCCAGTCCCTCCCGGTCCATCCCCAGCGATCCATCGATCGGACGCATCGTGTCCGTCGCCGGTGCCAAGGCGATCGTGATGCTCGACCACACGCCGTCGCAGACGGGACCGGCCGAGCGGCCGGAGATGGGCATGCTGCTGGCGATCGAAACATCGCGCTCGGTTGTTCTCGCCATCATTTCCGCATTGAGCATTCCCGTACCGTCGCAGCGCGAAAGCGAGAGCGAGTTCTGGGTAGCCGAATTGAGCCTGGTGGGCGAACTGCGCGTTTTGGGCAACGACCCGGAACCGAAATTCTCGCGCGGCACCACGAGCTATCCCACCCTGGGCGACCGTGTGCGCATGGCAACGCACGCCGAACTGAAGATCGCCTTCAGCCCTCGTGACGGCGCTGGCGTCCGCGTCGGCACGCTGCGCCAGGACGACACCATCGCCGTCAACGTCAACGTCGACGAACTGCTGGGAAAACATTTCGCCGTGCTGGGTTCGACGGGCACTGGCAAGTCCTGCACGACGGCTCTCATCCTGCGCGCCATCCTCGCGCGCAATCAGGCAGCACACATGCTGCTGATCGACCCGCACAACGAATATGCGACGGCCTTCTCCGGGCTTTCCGAAGTCATCTCTCCCAGCAACCTGCAGCTGCCGTTGTGGCTGTTGAATTTCGAGGAGACGATCGAGATCTTCGTGCCCGACAAGGAACGCAAGATCGAAATCGAAATTCTGGCCGACTTGATCCCCATCGCGAAATCGCGATTTGCGGCCGGCCGTGCCGCAGCCGATGGCAACAATCGCCTGCGGCGCAACGGAGCCGACATCGGCCGTTGCTCGGTCGACGCGCCGCTTCCCTATCGCGTCTCCGATCTCCTGACGCTGATCGACGAGCGCATGGGCCGCCTGGAAAACAAGCGAGAGTTGCATCCCTACCGCCAGCTGAAGCAGCGCATCGAATCCATCTCGCTCGACAGCCGCTATATATTCCTGTTCAGCTCGCTCACCGTCACCGACGATATGGCGCAGGTGCTGGGTCGCATCTTCCGCGTTCCGCTGCACGGCAAGCCGCTTACAATTCTCGAACTCACGGGGCTGCCCAGCGAAGTCGTCAACGTGGTCGTCGCGGTGCTGTGCCGCCTGACGTTCGAATTCGCGCTGTGGAGCGATGGGAAGGTGCCAATCACGCTCGTTTGCGAAGAGGCACATCGCTACGTCCCGGCCAATCCCGCCCTCGGCTTCGAGCCCTGCAAGCGCGCCATTGCGAAGATCGCCAAGGAGGGCCGCAAGTACGGCGCGTCCTTATGCATCGTCACGCAGCGTCCTGCCGAAATTGATCCGACGATCCTGTCTCAGTGCAACACGGTTTTTGCGCTGCGCCTGTCGAACGATCGCGACCAGGAAATCGTATCGTCCGCCATCTCCGACACCAGTCTCGGCCTGCTCGATTTCTTGCCCGCATTGGGCCAGCGCGAGGCGCTCGCTTTCGGAGACGGCATCCCGCTCCCGGTTCGCCTGCTGTTCGATGAACTTCCCGCCGACGCCATGCCGCGCTCGACGACGGCCAAGTTCTCCGAACGCTGGCAGAACAACCAGCTCGACGAACAGTTCCTGCTTCACGTCATTGATCGTTGGCGCGCGTCGAGCACCGCCCAGCAATCCATCGGCCCCGACAGCGTGCTGGACACCACCAACGACATGGTTGCGGACCTGATGACCGCCGACCAGACGATGGCTGCAGCGGCCGCGCGCCAGCCGCAGCGGGTTTATCCAGCCGAACCCACGTCCCAGGCGGCTGCAGCGACCGCGCGTCTGCAAGCGACACTGCAGCAGGACTCGGCCGGTGCCAACGCAACCCGCGCCGCAACATCTCATGTAAGCCTGCGCGAACGGCTGCTGCGTCCAAGTCCCGCCGCCAAAGTGCGCTGACGCATACGCGGCGCTGCTGTGATGGCAGCGCCACTATGCCCTCACGGTTTGCCGCGCCCCCGGGCAATCTCAAAGTCGGCCGCGCGGTGTGGGCCGCGCCGAATCACGACCCGCCAATCGGCGCGCCTGCGGCCCCGGCAAAGCTGCAACGGCAGGCTCCGCCCGTCTCCACCCGGATTGTGGCGCGTGTTTCCTGACGGCCACAACTCACGGCCCTCGCCCATTTTCCAAAATTATCCACTTGCCGCCCCCGCGCTCCCAGGCTAACGGATATTATAACATCCTATCGCCTCCCTCCGTTGAAATCTGTCGTCACGAAATGTCGGTGAGCCCCGGCACCAAGATACTCAAAGCCAATTCAGCCGTCCGTCACGAGGTTCCGATGTCACGTTTTTCCAGCGCCGCCGTTCTTGCAATTGCCTCTGCGGGCGTGACGGTGCTGACCGGCCTCGCCACAATGCGGCCAGCCCTGGCGCAGGACGCAACGCCATTGCCGGAGATCGTGGTGACGAGCCCCAGCCCCGTCGTCAAAAAGCACAAAAAGGCACCCATAGCCGCGAAGGCGGCATCGAAGAAACCACCCGCGGCACCGGGCGAGCCCGAACCGTTGCCGGCCCCCGCCAGCTCGCACATCGACGCCGCCGCCGGCACCCCGATCGTCGCCGACGACGCCTTCGTGCCGATCACCGTCGTGACGGAGCGCGATATTCAGGCCCAACCCGGCGCCACCCTCACCGACAGCCTGCAGAACCGCCCCGGCATCACCGGCTCGAACTTCGCGCCAGGCGCCAATCGCCCGGTGATCCGCGGATTGGACAATTATCGCGTCCGCGTCCAGGAGAACGGCATCGGCACGCACGACGTCTCGGCCTTGTCCGAAGACCACGCGATCCCCGTCGACCCCTTTGCCGCTGAGCGCATCGAGGTCGTCCGCGGCCCCGCCACGCTGCGCTATGGCTCGCAGGCAATCGGCGGCGTCGTCAGCGTCGAAAACGATCGCATCCCCTCGTTCATCCCGCCGCGCGGCTACACCGCCGAGTTCATGGGTGGCATGAACTCCGTCGACGATGGCCGCGATGGCGCCTTCAAGGTGACGTCCGGCGCGGGTCCGATTGCCTTCCACGCCGACGGTTTCGCCCGCCGCAGCGACGACTACGACACCCCGGACGGCCGCCAGCTCAACTCGTTCGTCGAGAGCCAGGGCGGATCAGTCGGCGGCTCGCTCGTCGGCCCTCGCGGATTCGTCGGTGTCTCGCTCGCGCGCATCGAGAGCCTGTACGGCATCCCCGGCGGAGACGTTTCGGCAGATCCCCGCATCGACATGGCGCAGGACAAGATCAACGCCAAGGGCGAGTGGCACGTCCATGATAGCGGCATCGAGGCACTGCGCTTCTGGTTCGGTGCCTCCGACTATGCTCACAACGAACTCGCGACCGACGACGGCGAAGAGTTCATCGGCTCGCGCTTCACCAACAAGGAACAAGAAGGCCGCCTGGAGCTACAGCACATGCCGATTACCACGTCGCTCGGCGAACTGAGCGGCGCCGTCGGCGTGCAGTGGGGTCATCGCAACATCCGCGGCCAAAGCTTCGAAGGCGAAAGCCTGCTGGAGCCGGCCGAAACCAACAGCATCGCCGGCTTCATCTTCGAAGAGCTGCAGTTGAACCAGAAGCTGCGGCTTCAGGCAGCCGCGCGCATCGAGCATAATCGCGTCACCGGCATCGGCATTGAAGATCCCCTAGGCCCCGCACCCGTGCCCACGGCGCAAGACCGCAGCTTCGATCCGTTCGGCACCAGCCTTGGCCTGCTGTACGAACTGCCGATGAACACCGTTGCACGCCTGACCGGCCAATACGTCGAGCGCGCGCCAGATGCCGCCGAACTCTTCTCCAAGGGCGTCCACGAAGCCACGGGCACATTCGAAATCGGCAATCCGGATCTCGCCGTCGAAAAAGCCAGCACCGTCGAGATCGGGCTGAAGCGGGCAACTGGAAGTTTTCGCTTCGACGCCTCGGCCTACTACACCCAGTACGATGACTTCATCTTCAAGCAGCTCACGGGCGTGTTCTGCGGTGATACCAGCTGCGGCCCCGCCGAGGACGAACTGAAGCAACTCGTGTTCGGCCAGCGCGATGCCACCTTCTACGGCGCGGAACTGGCGGCGCAGTACGATGTGTCGCGTGTCTGGCACGGGCTGTGGGGCATCGACGGGCAATACGACTTCGTCCGCGCCGAGTTCGATAACGGTGAGAACGTGCCGCGCATTCCTCCGCACCGGCTCGGCGGCGGCCTCTTCTACCGCGACGCCAACTGGTTCGCACGCGTCGGCGTGCTGCACGCCTTCGACCAGGATGAGATCGGTCTCAATGAGACGGAAACAAAGGGCTACACCTTGCTATCGGCCGAAGTCAGCTACACGACGCGGTTGGAGCCAAATGCTCTCGGCGCGCCGCAACTGACGGTCGGCCTGAAAGGCGAAAACCTGGCCGACGACGAGGTTCGCAACCACGTGTCGTTCAAGAAGGACGAAGTGTTGGAGCCGGGCGCCAGCGTTCGCCTGTTCGGCAGCGTGAAACTTAACTAAGCCTTGTTAGATGTGCTTCTTCTCGGAAAACCCCTTCACACTTTTCCGGAAGCACTCTTCATATTTTGTCGTGCTCCTTCTCGGAAAACCGCTGCACACTTTTCCGGAAGCACTCTTCATATTTTGTCGTGCTCCTTCTCGGAAAACCGCTGCACACTTTTCCGGAAGCACTCTTCGTATTTTGTCGTGCTTCTTCTCGGAAAACCGCTTTACACTTTTCCGGAAGCACTCAGGCAACAGCGAGGTTCGGCCGGTTGCGGCCGAACAATCCTTCGCGGCCTTCGACAGCGAACACGGCCAACCCTGCCAGAGCACTGCAGGCCAGGAACCCGAACGCGAGCGGCAACACGGTGCCATCGAACATATGCCCCACGAGGCCGCCGATAATGGCGCCGGCGCCCGTCGAGTAAAATCCGATGATGGACGAGGCCATGCCCGCCTGGCTCCCTTGCGGTTCCATGGCCAGCGCATTGAAGTTCGGCGCAACAAGACCGAAACAGAAGAAACAGATTGCCACCAGAACGCAGAACAGCCAGAGCGGCAAGGCGCCCGCCAGCGTCGCCACGACGAGCACGAACGCCGACGCTGTGCTGCCGCACAGTGCCGTATGCGAAACGAACCGCATACCGAGATTGCCGACCAACTGCGCATTGACGAATGATGCCACCGCCATCACCGACGCAATGGCGCCGAACACCACCGGAAACAGCGCGCCAAGATTGAAGATGTCGACGAAAACCTGCTGCGAGCTGGCGATATAGCCCATCAGGCAGCCGAACATGAAGCCACTGCCGAGCATGTAGCCAACCGTTTGCGACACCGACAGCACGGCCTTGGCCAACTCCCACAGCGATACCTTCATGACGCCGGCTGGCGGCTCCACCCGCGTTTCCGGCAGCCGCCATGCAGCCCATGCAGCAGCCAGCACGCCGAAGACAAGCAGCGCATCGAGAGGCGTGCGCCAGTTGCCGGCCGTCATCATCAGCTGCCCGAGCGCAGGCGCCAGCACAGGGATGACGATGAAAACCATCATCGCCAGCGACATAACGCGCGCCATCTGCCGCCCGGTGAACAGGTCGCGCACGATAGCAATGCTCATCACCCGCGGTGACGCCGCACCAACGCCCTGCAATGCCCGCGCCAAAAGCAGCGTCTCGAAAGTGGGCGCCACGAGCGCGGCAAGCGATCCGGCGATGAACAGCCCGAAGCCAATCATCAGCACAGGCTTGCGGCCCCAGCGATCCGACAGCGGGCCATAGATGATCTGTCCGGCAGCGAAGCCGAGCACGTAGACGATGATGACGTTCTGCCGCTCGTTCTCGCTGGTGACACCCAGCGCTTCGCCGATCTGCGGCAACGCCGGCAGCATGATGTCGATCGAAAGCGCCGTAAGCGCCATCATCGACGCGATCAGCGCCACGAATTCCACGAATGGCAACATTAGCCGTGGCTGCACCACGCCAGACGCAGCGCGGACGGCATCATTGTCCTGGATTTTCATCTCGTCTCTCTGCTGGCAGCGCAAAGCAGCGCGCTAGAGTGCTTCCGGACAACGTGTGAAGCGATTTCCGAGAAGAGCACGACAAAACAAGCGCCCAGTTTTAGTTCCTTAGTAGAACAGGCTCGAGACGCTCTCTTCACGGGATGTACGCACGATAGCCTCGCCGATCAAGGCGCCGATCGACAGCACGCGAATGTTGCGTGCAGCCTTGATGGCCTCCGTCGGCAGGATCGAGTCCGTGATCACCAGCGATTTCAGCCGTGAGTTCTGGATACGGCTGACCGCCCCGCCAGACAGCACGCCGTGCGTGATGTAGGCCATCACTTCCGTTGCACCATTCTTCAAGAGCGCTTCGGCCGCATTCACCAGCGTGCCGCCGGAATCGATGATGTCGTCGATCAGGATGCAGCGCTTGCCGGTCACGTCGCCGATGACGTTCATGACTTCGCTTTCGCCCGGCTTCTCACGCCGCTTGTCGCAGATGGCGATCGGCGCTTCGATGCGCTTGGCCAGCGCCCGCGCGCGCACCACGCCGCCGACGTCGGGCGAAACGACCATGAGGTTGTCGCCCTTGTACGTCTCGTGAATGTCGCGCGCGATGATCGGCGCAGCGAACAAATTGTCGGTTGGAATGTCGAAGAAACCTTGGATCTGCCCTGCGTGCAGATCCAGCGTCAACACGCGGTCGGCGCCGGCGCGCGTAATCAGGTTGGCCACCAGCTTCGCCGAGATCGGCGTGCGCGGCCCCGGCTTACGGTCCTGGCGTGCATAGCCGTAATAGGGAATGACCGCCGTGATCCGGCCCGCAGACGCCCGCTTGGCCGCATCGATCAGGATCAGCAGTTCCATCAGGTTGTCGTTGGCGGGAAACGACGTCGACTGGACCACGAAGAGATCCTGGCCGCGCACGTTCTCCTGGATCTCGACGAAGATCTCCATATCGGCGAAGCGCTTCACCTGGCTCTTCGCCAGCGGCACGTTGAGGTGCGCGCAGATCGCCTCCGCCAACGGGCGGTTCGAATTGCCGGCAACCACCTTGAGACGCGGCCCAGCACGGCCGCCACTGTCGCGCGCATCGTAGGACATGGGGCCGCTCCCGACCGGGCTGTTGTGACGTGGCGCGCTCATAGCAAGCCGTCACAAATGTGTAAACCGCCCAACCGATGTTTGACGTTAACAAAGCGTCGAATGCATGCGCATTAAGCCCCTGATGCAACGCTGAAATCGAAGCCGGACGAATTTCGCAGGCACGGCCGCGCCACACCGATTTCGGCAAAAGCAAAAGGGCCAGACTTTCGCCTGGCCCTTTGCAATCCGTTCAAGTTGCCAACGCTGGGCTAACCGGCTTTCGCCTGGCGCACCTGGCTGGGCAGCAACTCGACGATGCGCTTCACGGCAGCTTCGGCCACCATATCCGCGATCTTGCCCCACGGCCCGTCGAGCGAGCCTGCGACAATGTTGTTCTTCTGCGAGACGGTTCCGAGCTTCTTGCCAGTCGGATCCTTGACCTGCCACTCGATCTCGATGGCCTGCTTGCCATTGGTTATCTGGCCCACAGTCACCTTGCCCTCGACCTTGTAGGCTTGGCCGCCGCCGCCCGGCGTTAGCGTCACGCCGTTCTTCGTCAGCTCTCGCTGAATGGCATTCGTCAGTTCAAGACTGCCGCCACCCGGCGCGCCCGTCACCGTCGGCACCATCGCGGCGATCGCACCCTCGCGTCCGATGCTGCCCGTCGCTGTCGGCGGCGACGCCGGCAAGGCGGCCGTAGCCGTCTGCTGCGGCGCACCGGCAGACGGAAGAGCAGCCATTGGGATGTTGCCGTTGTTGGGTGCCGTCGAGCCCGACGTCGGCGTTGGAGGCGCGCCAACCGCCGACGGCGGCGGCGTCGCCGGAGCCACGGTCGGCAGCCAGGTCGACAGGTTCAACGCCGTCTTGGAGGCGATCTTCTCGCCCACCTGCGGCGTCACGCTGGTCCAGGGATCACGCCCCGAAGCCGTATCGACCAGTTCCTCACCCGCGATGCGGTTGAGGCGCTTGCCCGTCGGATCGGTCACGTCCCAGACGTATGAGATGCTGGTTTTGTTGCCCTTCTTCGACGACAGGAAGTATCCGCGCAGCGTATACTCGCTCTTGTCGGTCGTGTTCTTGGCAACGGTGATCTTCTGCTGCTCGATGGCTGTCACCATCTGGCCGTGCAGAGACTTCGCAATCGTTTCAGACGGGCCGAACACGGGCGCAACCGCGATCTTGGCCGGCGCAATGGCAGCCGGCACCTGCGCCGCGATCGACGTGCCGTCGGATCCTGCCGACGACGAAGAACCGCCAAACAAGGACGCCCCGGTCTCGCAGCCGCCAAGGCCGATACCCAACCCTGTAATCAATGCCGCGAGAAGCGCCTTTTTGCGAACGCCCCACGCCGCAGCAGCATCAATGGTCGTCACAGTGACGCCCCCCTTTAATGACCCGCTGATCTTCCGGCGGCCGGCGTACAAACTTTGCGGCCTCAAAACTCCAAACATAATCCGGTACACACTGGAACTCGTCTAGCCACTGACACACACAGCGTCCAGACGGATTCAGGACAAAACTGATGACAGAGCTAATTTGGACACGATCCTTTTTAGCGATATCTGTGGATTTTGCAGTTAAGTCACAACAATGGCGGAGATTTGGCGCCCGTAGTCTGGCTCGGCTCTGTGCGTTGCACGCCGGAAACTAAACAGCAGCGATTCGTGGTCGTACGTACACAGCGACTGCCGCTCGATGTTCTTGATGCCGGCCCGGCTCAGCCGCGCCTCGACGTATCCCGGCAAATCGAAGTGCGCCTTGAGATTGGGTCCCATCGGGGCGAAAAATCCAAGGCTTTCGGGATCTTCGGCCGCAACGGCCGCTTCGAAGTCTGCGCCCACCTCGTAGGCAGCCTGGTTGATCGTCGGCCCGATAGCCGCGGCGATCCGGGCCCGATCCGCCCCCAGGTCTTCCATTGCGGCAATCGCCGCCTCGAGCACGCCCGCGGCCGCTCCGCGCCAGCCGGCATGTGCGGCGCCCACCACACCGGCCTGCCCGTCGGCCAAAAGCACGGGCGTGCAGTCCGCCGTCAAAACCCCGATCGCCAGCCCCCGCGTGCGCGTGACGACGGCGTCCGCCTTCGGCAAAGCATCCCGGGGCATCGCCTGCTCGACAGCGAGGGCCGTGGCCGAGTGCACCTGATACAGCGTCACCACGTCCGCAGATGTGGAGCCGAGGTGCCGGGCCACCCGCGCCCGGTTCTCCAACACCCGCGCCGTATCGTCCTTCGAGCCGATGCCGCAGTTCAACCCTGCATACAGCCCTTCCGACACACCACCCGCGCGCGTGAAAAAACCGTGCCGGATGCCGGACACGGCATTGAGGTTGGCAGCCTCGATCGGCTTGATCGCTTCCGGTATCGTCACCGCATCAGTCATGCTGAGTTCCCGCTTCGCCCGTCATGAACCGGAAAGCCCGGCAGTGGCGGCAGCTGCGCGCTGCGCAGCCCCACCGCCTTGAAGCGCGTGCCCATACCGTTGGGCGCCATCAGACGTGCCACGCCCGCTTCGATCATACCCGCCTTCGCAGGATTGGCCGACATCAGCCGCGACGCGCGCTCGATCACTCCCAGCGCTCCGAGGAATTCAGCCTGCGGCACGACGCCATCGACGCCCAGGCCGCCGGCGCGCGCACGCTTCACCAGCGCGCTGAAGTCCACCTGCGCCGTCACGTCCGTCTCGCCGGGCGCATCGAACGGCGGCACATACTGGTGCTGGCGCACGCCTTGCAGCGTGTCGCCCATCAACGGCGCATCGCTTCCGTAATCGATCCACAGCGATGCCATCGGCCCCGCTTGCGCGTATTGCACCAGCAGATCGGCAATATGATCCTGCGCTTCGGAGAACTCGCGCACGTCGCCATCGCGAACAGCGTCATCGAGGGCATGCCCACTTGGCCGGCCATCGACGAACGCAAAGCCATCAGCCGCGTCGAGCCCCACCTCGCGCCAGTGCCAGGCACCGTTGCGCGCGATGATCTGCTCGATCGGCAACGCGTCGAGAAACTCGTTCCCGATCGCAATCACCGGCTCGCCCGCAAACGTCTCGGCCCCTGGCCAGCCATCGTGCCAGGAGATCGCACCTTCACCCGCAAGCCGCTCGCGCTGTGCCCGCTTCAAAGTGGCATTGATCTCGACGAGGTGAATGTGAAGCGCCTTCCGAAATTCCGGGACGGCCCTGGCACTGCGCAGCGCGTCCGCCATCAGCGTTCCGCGCCCTGGACCAAACTCGACGAGATGCAGCCGCGCCGGTGCGCCCATCTGTTGCCAGACGACGGCGCACCACAACCCGATCAACTCGCCGAACACCTGCGAGATCTCTGGCGCCGTGATGAAATCCGCTGCCGCCCCCACGGCCGCCTGGCGCGTGTAGTACCCATAGGTCTCGTGAAACAGGCAGTCGCTCATGAACTGCGACACGGACATGGGCCCGTACGCCCGGATCTGCTCCTTCAGCAGCAGAGCCAGGGGTGTGTCGAGTGGCGCTTCGACGCCGCCGGCCGTCATGCCGTCGCAGGCTTCTGCACGCGCCACAACAGGTAGATCCCAACCAGCACCATCGGTACGCAATAGAACTGCCCCGCAGAAAATGGTCCCACGTTCAGGAAGTGTCCTGCATTCGGCTCCCGGAAGAACTCCCCGATAATGCGCGCCATTCCATAGCCGGCGAGAAACACGCCGCTGACAATTCCCGGCGACTTCAGCGCATCGCGGTGATGCGTAAGGAACCGCAGCACCAGGAACAGGATTAGCCCTTCCAGCGCCGCCTCGTAAAGCTGGCTGGGATGCCGCGTCGCCGGCTCCACCGCCGAATGCAGCTTGGCGGCATCCGGAAACACCATCGCCCATGGCACGTCGCTCACCCGGCCGAACAGCTCGCCGTTGATGAAATTTGCTACCCGCCCGAAGAACAGCCCGATCGGTACGGCGGCTGCACAAACGTCCCCCGTGCTCAACAGGTTCACGCCATAGTTGCGCGAGAACAGCCAGATCGCCGCGATCGTGCCCACCAGCGCACCGTGAAATGCCATGCCGCCGCGGTGGATCATCAGGATTTGAGCCGGATCGGCCAGATACGTCTCTGGCTGCCACAGGAGCACATACCCAAGCCGCCCGCCGAGAATGACGCCGGCTGTCATGTACAGCAGCAGGTCGTCCACCTTGGCCACCGCAAAGGGCGGCTGGTCGTTACGCCAGAGCCGCGGCGTCGCCAGCAGGCGACGGATGTACATCCAGCCGAGGATCAGCCCGGCCACGTAAGCCAGGCCATACCATTTGATGTCGATGGGTCCGTATCCCAGAACCGGGCCGAGCGAGATAGCGACAGGATCGAAATTCGGAAACGGAATAGCGAGTACGGACATGGGCCGCCCTAAGCTGTTGAAGCGCCGCGACGTTGTCTGCAGCTCGTCCGGCATGTCAACACGCCAAATGCGCCACGGCGCCTTGAACCGGAGCGGGCGCCAGCCCATAGTCCTGTAAACAAAAGGGATCCCCATGACACAGACGTCAAACCGCCTGCTGGACGAGTTCGCCCGCCTGATGACCGACGCGGCCGGCGCCGCTCAAGGCGTAAAGAAGGAAATCGACACCCTCGTGAAGACGCAGGGCGAACGCATTCTGAAGGATATGGACATCGTTCGCCGCGAGGAATTCGAGGTCGTGAAAGCCATGGCCGAAAAGGCTCGCGCTGAAAACGAGCGCCTTGAAGCCCGGCTCGTTGTGCTCGAGGCGCAATTTTCGGCAAGCAAGGGCGCGCTGTAGAGCTGCCGGCTGGAGGCCTACCCTCTAAGATTCGCTAAAGTCGAACCTGCTTTCGATAATTGCGAGTGCGCAAATGTGACGCCGGCATCCCATCGGCGTCTTTTCCCCATCAGCGCGCAAAAACCAGCGAAAATTGTCCAATCCCCAACGGCTTGACGACATTGCCCGTGGACAAGGACCGCCCCGGGTTGCGACTCGTGCCGCGCTCTGTTTTCGTCCAATCCGTTCAGATTGCTGCTTCGGTCGATGGCGCAGCGAGATCCGCGCTCAAATGCGGGTCCAGCTCGAAGGGGGGCCTTTTCATCGACCGGCCAGGCAGCGCGTCGCGTTTCCAATAAATGAGATCGCCGGCTGCGCGCCGTTTGCGCGCGCCAAGGTGAATGGCTGAGGGAAGATAATGGCTACTGCTGAAGGCGGCTATACGCGCGTCACGAACCCCATCGACCTGATCGAACAGATGGCTGTCGACCATGACTGGCCTGCCGATCGATCCAGCGACGATGAGCTGACGTTGGTCGTCTCTGGAAGTTGGACCGACTATCACGTGTCGCTCAACTGGCGCGACGACCTGGAGGCGCTGCACCTTGCCTGCGCCTTCGACTTCCGCGTGCCTGATACGCGCCTCACTGAAATGTATCGCCTCATCGCCCAGATCAACGAGCAGCTCTGGCTCGGTCACTTCGATCTGTGGACGCAAGAAGGCCTCATCATGTATCGCCACGGCTTGCTCCTGAACGGCACCATTGTCACCCCGCAGCAATGCGACGCCATGTTGAAAGCCTCGCTGGAAGCCTGCGAACGCTACTATCAGGCCTTCCAGTTTGTCGTTTGGGCGGGTAAGGAAAGTCGGGAGGCACTCGTGTCTGCGATGTTCCAGACTGAGGGCCAAGCCTGAGCCCGCGACGCCGCGCTCGCAGCGATCGCCATATATCCGGACGAGCCCTATGACGATCGCGATGCCCGGCCCCTTTGTCCTGGCCGGAATTGGCAAGATGGGCAGCGCCCTCTTGTCGGGCTTGCTGGAAAAAGGCCTCGATCCGGCACAGGTCTTCGTGCAGGACCCGGCACCAACGCCGGCGATGTCCGATCAGTTGGCTCGCCAGGGTATCGCGGTCTCGGCACTGGTTGAAACCTTGCCGGCCGCACCGTCCGTCATCCTGGCAGCCGTCAAGCCGCAGGTTATGGACGCCGTCTTCCCGTCCCTCGCCCAGTTGGCGGGGCCCGATACGCTCATTCTCTCCATCGCCGCGGGCCGCACGATCGAAAGCTTCGCGCGCCATCTTCCGCCCGGTTCCGCCGTTATCCGTTCCATGCCCAACACGCCTGCCGCCATCGGCCGCGGCATCACCGTTTGCGTCGCCAACGCCGCCGTGACGGCCGAGCAGCGCGAACTGGCCGAAACGCTGCTGTCCTCGGTCGGCGAAGTCACCTGGGTCGACGATGAAGCCCTGCTGGATGCGGTTACCGCGGTTTCAGGCTCCGGCCCCGCCTACCTCTTTCTGCTGACGCAGTACCTGGCTGAAGCCGGTCAGGCCGCCGGCCTTCCTCCAGAACTCGCCCAGCACCTGGCACGATCCACCATGACCGGCTCGGCCGAGCTGATGTCGCAATCGGATCTGACGCCGTGGCGGCTTCGCGAAAACGTGACGTCGCCAGGCGGCACTACGGCCGCCGCGCTGGAAGTGCTGATGGCCGCGGATGGCCTTGGGCCCCTGCTGACAAAGGCCGTCGCGGCCGCCACCGCCCGCGGCCGCGCCCTGTCCGATTGAGGCGCCCACCGCTCGTTTGCCGCCGCTCCGGCGCGTTTAATGCCGCACCAATGCCACTCTGGCCCCTTTGACGTCACGCTTCTGATGCTTATCTGCACTCAATCAGTGCGGAGGAAACGTCATGATCAACGAAACCCACGCCACCGGCCGCGTCATCAAGGCAGCCCTCGATCTTGCTGCCGAACGGCCCTGGCAGGATGTCGCCCTGCGCGACATCGCCGATCGCGCCAAAGTGCCGTTGGCCGACGTCCGCAAGGACTTTGCCGGCAAGCCTGCAATCCTCGCCAAATTCATTCGCCTCGTTGACGATGCCGTCCTTGAGAAGGCTCCCGGCCGCGACCCAGGCCAGCCCGCCCGCGATCGCGTATTCGATGTGCTGATGACGCGCCTCGAAGTGCTGGAGCCCTACAAGGCTGCTATCCGATCCATCGCCGACACGCCGGGCGCCGGTCTCTCCATCGCCAAGAATGCCATGGCATCGCAAGCCTGGATGCTGCATGCCGCTGGCATCGGAACGGACGGCCCACTTGGCACCGCGCGCGTCGCGGGCCTCGCATCGATCTACGCCGGCCTGCTGCGTACCTGGCTCGACGAGACAGATCCCGCCTACCCGCGCACCATGGCTTCGCTCGACCGCCGTTTGAAGCGGGGTGAAGCCGTGCTCAGCTCGCTAAACGATGTGCAGGCCTTCGCCGGCCGCCTGGCAAACGTCTTCAAGCCAAGGCGCCCGAGCCGGGAGGAGCCGCCTGCTGCCGAGCCGGTTCCGACACCTCCGGTTGCCACCGTTTGACAATACGCGGAATTGCATCAGCATCCGGCGGTGGATCGCGGCCGCAATGACATTGTTCGGCCGGGATGCGAGACGTATACCTCGTCCTTGACTAGAGTGCTTCCGGACAAAGTGTGAAGCGGTTTCCGAGAAGAAGCACGACAAAGCAAGGAGCTAAAGTCGTTCCGCGATTCGAAGAAAGCGGAAGACACTAGCCGGATCGCCGCAAGGCGCTGCCGATGAAGGACACTGCTCATGGATCCAATCGTACCGCAGCTCGAAGCCGAGACGCGCCGCCGCCGTCGCGCACTGATGTTTCGCCATCGGCAAATTCCGGTTCGGATGATGGTGCCGAACTTCGTGACGCTGCTGGGCCTGTGCGCCGGCCTGACATCCATCCGCATGTCGATCGAAGGCCGCTGGGAATTGGCGCTGGCAGCGATCGTGTTTGCCGCACTGCTGGATGGCGTCGACGGCCGCGTCGCCCGTCTGTTGAAGGCCTCGTCGCGCTTCGGCGCCGAACTCGATAGCCTCGCCGACTTCGTCAACTTCGGCGTCGCCCCCGCAATCCTCATCTTCACCTGGGCGCTCGGCGATCTGAAGAGCCTCGGCTGGATCTGCGTGCTGCTGTTCGCACTCGCATCGGCGTTGCGTCTCGCCCGCTTCAACGTTGCCAACGACGACGACAAGCCCAAGTGGCAGTCGAACTATTTCTCCGGAATGCCGACACCGGCGGCAGCAATCGCGGTGCTGTTGCCAATCTATCTCGACAACCTTGGCTCCATCGAAATCCCCACCAACCGCTTCTTCCTGCACCTCATGCTTGGCTACACCGTGTTCATCGCCATCATGATGGTGTCGTCGATCCCGACCTACTCAGGCAAACTTCTGCATGAGCGCATCAGCCGCGAGCTCGTTCTGCCGATCTTCGTTGCAGCCGTCGCTCTCGTGGCACTGCTGGTGACGTATCCCTACGGCACGCTGACGGTGATCACGCTCGCCTACCTGGCATCGATCCCCGTCACGTATCGCGCCTTCATGCGCAAGGAAGCCGAGATGGCCGGCAAGGCCGATGTCGAAGGATCCAGCCGGAACCACTGCGCCGGACATGACGCCCGCCACGCCGGCGACTGCGGAAACGCCAGCCGCATCGTCATCGATGCGCGTCGTCGACATCAGGCCGGTCGATCCCAAGCGCTAACTCTCAACGGATCCACAAACAGAAAGGCCGCGAATGCGATCTGCATTCGCGGCCTGATTTTGTCGCGCGGACGAGAACGTCAGTGCCGCGACGGCAAGCCGTGCAGGTGGAAGTCCAGCTCGTCCTGAATGTTGGTGGTCGCCTGACGCCAGTCGCCACGGCCAAGCACGCGCTGCTGCTGGTCGTTCGCCGGCGGCTCATAGGCCGGCAATTCGCGCGACACCGGGCTGTCTTCCAGCGCCGGCATCGGGTGATGTGCATAGTTCGGCAGCGTTCCGATGGTCGCGGCGAGGTTTTGCAACTCTTCCATGATCGCGCTGCGCCGGGCGTTGTACTGCGCGGTGACCATGCGAACCTCGTGCAACAGCTCGTCGTCGATGCGGTTCAGGGCTTCGCCTAAGCGAACGAACAAGCGTACGCTCGTTGGTGTTCGTTTGCGTCAGCCGCGCACGCATCTCCTCGATTTGCTCGAGTACTGATTTCATTTTCTCACCCCCGTCTGCGTCCGCGCGAATCAAAATGCGTTAACGACATGTTAGGTGGAATCGACAGGAAGCCCAAGCAGGCAGTGAGATCTCCACAGGCCGCCAACCCGGAGTTCTCCACGGATGCACACTGCCCGGCGCGGCCCTTGCGTCAATCGGCCCGCGCTGAACGCCGCGCGGCAGCAGACGCCTCGTCACCGGCGACACAGTCATTGCAGCGGCCACGGAGTTCCAGCGTCATCTCGCGAACACTGAATTTCGCCCGCTTTGCCCAGGCCGCCAAACAATCCACAGCCTTGGGCTCGTCGAACTCGTCGACCGTGCCGCAGCTTTCGCAGATCGCAAAAACCGCCCGGCCCTCGTGCCGCGTATGCGAGCACGCGACGAACGCATTCAGCGTCTCCAGCCGATGCGCAGCGCCCGTGGCAATCAGCCTGTCGAGCGCGCGATAAACGGTCTGCGGCGCCAGAACGGCCTGTTCCCGCAGTTGGTCGATCAGCTCATAGGCGCTGACCGGCCGCCCTGCTCCGCGCAGCGCTTCCACGATCATGCGATCCTGCTCTGGCGCGGGCGTGCGTTTGGTGGCTCTGCGCAACTGCTCGTCCTTTCAAATCAGCACCCACATCGTGCTGTGGGTGACCTGGCGCAACCTGTTAGCGCCATAAACCTCGCCCCTCTAAGATGGGTGCCAATGCCGCCGTCGAAAGGCCTGCGATGATCGTCGAATACATACGCTATCAGTTGAAAAACCACACGGCCGATGAATTGTCGGCAGCCTACGCCGATGCGGCCCGCTATCTGGCCGCCTCGCCGCACTGCCTGTCGTACGAATTGAGCCGCTGCCATGAGGACGCCGCCAGCGTAACATTGCGGATCGAATGGGACTTCTCTGGAGGGCCATGTCCAAGGCTTCCGCAAGAGCGCCGATTTCCAGCCGTTCCTCCGGGCAATCCGCCCGTTCTTCGCCGAAATTGTAGAGATGCGCCATTACGAGCCGACGGCGGCAGTCTGGCGCCGAACATCCTGATGCGGCGACGAAGAACGACAAGGCTTTGACAATTCAACAGAAATACTCGTGGTGCTGCGGTCTTATGCGCCAGCGAACGCAACCCTTTGAATGCGGCGCTCCCCAGCATTGCCAAACCGGGCCCAAACCCGGTATAAGCCCGCAATCTCAAGCAACCGCGTGAGACGCCGCCCGGCACCCTTGGAGGCCGTGAGCGGCTAATTTCGATTGGAGACTGCCATGGCTACTGTTGCATTTGCAGCCACGGCGCGCCCACGTGCAGGCAAGGGGGCCGCACGTCAAGCTCGTCGCGAAGGAAAAGTACCCGCCGTTGTTTACGGCGACAACCAGACCCCGCTCACCATCTCGTTGGAATACAACGAGCTCTGGAAGCAGGTTCTCAAGGGCCATTTCACCTCGACGGTGATCGAGCTCAACTTGGACGGCAAGATGCATCGCGTGATCCCGCGCGACCTGCAGCTCGACCCGGTCAAGGATCTGCCGCTGCATGTCGACTTCCTGCGCATCGGCAAGGATGGCATCATCCGCGTCAACGTGCCGGTGAAGTTCATCAACGAAGGCCAGTCGCCTGGTTTGAAGCGCGGCGGTGTGTTGAACATCGTGCGTCACGACATCGAAGTGTACGCGCCGTACGACAAGATCCCGGTAGGGTTCGAGATCAGCTTGGAAGGCCTGGAAATCGGCCGCTCCATCCACGTCTCGGCCATCATCATGCCGGAAGGCGTTCGCCCGGTTATCTCAAACCGTGACTTCACCGTCGCCACCGTCGCCGGCGCCGTGAAGCAGGAAGAGGAAACACCGGCCGCAGGCGCTGCTCCCGCAGACGCTGCTGCTGCTGCTGGCGCCAAGGGTGCCGCTCCCGCCAAGGGTGCAGCTCCCGCAGCTGGTGCAAAGGCTGCAGCTCCCGCCGCTGGCGCCAAGGCTGCTGCTCCCGCCGCCGGCGCAAAGGCTGCGGCTCCCGCAGCCAAGAAGAAGTAAGCGTCGCTGTCAGACATTGGGCTTCAGGAGGTCTCCTCCTGAAGCCGGTCGATCGAGGGGCAGCGGCCCCTCGAATTGTTTGCGGACCTCTCAACCCAAGCCCATCTTTTCATCCCAAGCCACATGGCAATGAAGCTGTTCGTCGGCCTCGGCAATCCCGGCTCCAAGTACGCCAAGAACCGTCACAACGTCGGTTTCATGGCCGTGGAACGTATTGCCGATCGTCACGGTTTCGGCCCGTGGAAGAGGAAGTTTCAAGGCATCGCCGCCGACGGTGAACTCTCCGGCGAGCGTGTCCTGCTCTTGAAACCCGACACCTACATGAACGAAAGCGGCCGCGCCGTCGGTGAGGCTGCGCGCTTCCTCAAGATCGGCCTGGACGACATCTACGTCTTCCACGACGAACTCGATTTGGCGCCGCAAAAAGTGAAGGTCAAAACTGGCGGCGGCAACGCTGGCCACAACGGCTTGCGCTCGATCACGGCTCACCTCGGCAACGAGTACGAGCGCGTGCGCCTCGGCATCGGTCATCCCGGCTCCAAAGACGTCGTCATCCATCACGTGCTGGGCGACTTCGCCAAGGCCGACGCTGAATGGCTCGATGAGATGCTCGACGCCGTATCGGCCGCCGCAGGCCGCCTCGCCAACGGCGACGACAGCCGCTTCCTCACCGACGTCGCCAAGGCGCTTGGCACGATGGAAAGCGGCAAGAACGACAAGCCGGTGAAGGGAGCGCCTGTCGAACAACTGCCGCGCAGCCCAGGGCCAGGGCGTCACCCGGCAGGCGATCGCGCCGCCAAGCAGAAGTCGGCACTTGCAGAAAACTTGAAGAAATGGCTCGCAGGACGAGCCGGCAACGACACGAAGGACGGGGACTAGATGGGTTTCAAATGCGGCATCGTCGGTCTGCCCAACGTCGGCAAATCGACGCTCTTCAATGCATTGACGCAGACGGCATCGGCGGAAGCGGCCAACTATCCGTTCTGCACCATCGAGCCCAACGTCGGTGAAGTCGGCGTGCCCGACGACCGTCTCGACAAGCTCGCCGCCATCGCCAAGTCCGCGCAGATCATTCCGACGCGCCTGACGTTCGTCGACATCGCTGGCCTCGTACGCGGTGCCTCCAAGGGCGAAGGCCTCGGCAACAAGTTCCTGTCCCACATCCGCGAGGTCGACGCTGTCGCCTACGTCCTGCGCTGCTTCGAGGATGGCGACATCACGCACGTCGAAAACCGCATCGATCCGACCGCCGACGCCGATGTCGTCGAGACCGAACTGATGCTCGCCGACATGGACAGTCTCGAAAAGCGCATCCTGCCGATCGAGAAGAAGGCCAAGACCGGCGACAAGGAATCCAAGATCCAGCTCGCCGTGATGGAGAAGGCGCTCGCTCCGCTACGCGAAGGCAAGCCGGCCAGAACCGCGCAGATCACACCCGAAGAGATGCCGGTGTTCCGCGCCTTGCAGCTGCTGACATCCAAGCCCGTCGTCTACGTTTGCAACGTCGAGGAAGCCGCGGCTGCCAAGGGCAACGCCTTCTCCGACCAGGTCGCCGAGAAGGCCAAGGCCGAAGGCGCCGCCTGCGTGATCATTTCAGCCAAGATCGAATCCGAGTTCGCAGGCCTTCCCGATGCGGATCGCGCCGAGTTTCTGGCCGAGATGGGCCTGGAAGAACCGGGCCTCAACCGCCTCATCCGCGCCGGCTACAGCCTGCTCGATCTCGTGACGTACTTCACCGTCGGCCCCAAGGAAGCACGCGCCTGGACCATCACGCGCGGAACCAAGGGCCCGGCAGCCGCGGGCGTCATCCATACAGATTTCGAGAAGGGCTTCATCCGCGCCGAAACGATCGCCTACGACGATTACGTCACGCTCGGCGGCGAAGTCGGCGCCAAGGACAACGGCAAGATGCGGCTGGAAGGTAAGGAGTACGTCGTCAAGGACGGCGACGTCATGCACTTCCGCTTCGCCAACTGACTTTGGCAATCAGAGCCGATCGTTTGCGATGCGAGCGCTTGAGCTCGCATCGAAGACGTCAATCAGACTCGATCTGTTTCCAACAAGCACGAACGTGCTCTAGGCGATGGCGCGTTCCGTGTTTCTGACGTGCGAAGCCGGTAGAGCGTCGTCACCCGGCGAACCCGCGCCTTCCGCGGCCACCTGATTGCGCCCGCCACGCTTGGCGACGTAAAGCGCCTGGTCCGCACGCTTCAACAGCCCGCCGGATGTATCGCCACGAACGTACTCGCTGACGCCAAAGCTGCACGTCACCCCAAACAGCCCGTTTGAGCCGGGATAGCGCATGCTGTCGAACTGCTGGCGCAATCCCTCCGCCAGTTCCAGCGCGTCCGTCAGCGGCGCACCCGGAAGGATAATGGCGAATTCTTCACCGCCGAGCCGGCCGACGATACCTGTAACGCTGGCCGCGTTCATCGACACGGCCTGAATCACCTCGTCGCCGACGTCGTGACCCTGGCTGTCGTTGATGGCCTTGAAGTGATCGATATCGAACATGATCGCGGACAGCTTGTCTGTCGACGACGTCTGGTCGATCGCCTCGTCAAGCCGCGAGAAGAAAGCACGGCGGTTATAGAGCCCGCTCAGCGGGTCGCGTTCGGCCAGCTCCAACAGCTTGCGCTGCGCCGCCAGCAAGCGTTCTGCAGCTCGCAGACGCGCGACGAGAGCTTCGGGCCGCGGCGGCTTCTCGATAAATTCGTCGGCGCCGCTATCCAGCGCTTCCGCAAGGCTGCTCACATTCGATTGCGATTGCGAAGACATGACAACCACGTAGATCGGCCGCCCCAGAGTGCGTATCCGCCAGGCCAGTTCCATGCCCGCGAGCGGCGTCACTTCCAGACTGGTCAGCAGCACGTCGACCGTTTCGTCGGATACGATGTAGTCGTGCGCTTCCTTCGAGTCGATAAAGGCCGAAATATAATGCCCACGTGGCTCCAACACGGCCGCGATGACACGGTGGACCACCTTGCTGGGGTCGACAACGACGATATGCATCGGGCAACGATATCCTGGTCAAAAAACGTACGTTGTTCAATCTGCAGGCAACCGTCTTGCGATTCCGTTAAGTATGTCGCGTCAATGCCGGACGATCCGACGGTTCTTCCGATCGGTACATAGTTACAATTTACGGCCGGCGTGACCCGCCAGTCATTTGCTCGTCAGCAAACTGGGCTTAGAGTTGCGGGATTAGCTTTGGTGCCGAGGTGGCCGGATGGTCGAAACCAAGCAAGACGCAGAAGAGCTCATGGAGCGCATATTCGACGCGTGGAACGCGCGCGATATTCCGTTGATGCTGACGTACTTCTGCGATGACCTCGTGTTTGTCGAGCACACGGGCAAAGGCGGTTCAGGTTTCAAGGTGCGTCACGGCTCCAGGGCCTTCGGCGACTATCTGCAGACTTACCTCGACGTCGCCGACTGCGTCTCCGCAGTCAATTTCCTGAGTTTCGACGGCATCTATATCCGCACGGTGATCGGATTTTCTGTCATTCACCGCGCCAACAACCTGAAGTTCGTTGGTCGCTTCCGTCAGGTCATCTGCCTGCGCGATGGCTGCATCTCCCAGCTCGACGAATATCACGACGTGGACGCCTCCGCGTCGTTCTGGGAAATGGCCGACAACTGACACCGCTCGCGCCTGGGCGCACCCGGGTCGCCCGCTGGCAGAAGCGGAAAGACTCTAGTGTCCCGCGGTGTCCTGTTGCTTGATCTTCTTCGCTTCTCCGCTCTGGGCCCGGCTGCGCCGCCGCTTCGTTGCACCAGCAGGCGCGTCTTTGGCGATGTGCTCAACGATATCGGCAATGTCGATGAACTGATCGGCTTTCCGGCGCAGTTCATCGGCGATCATCGGCGGACGCAGCTGCAGCGTTGAAATCACCGACACGCGCCGGCCGCGCCATTTCAGCGCCTCGACCAGCGGACTGAGCACGGCATCGCCGGTGAACAGCACGATGTGATCGACGAGCGGCGCAATCTCCAGAGCGTCGACCGCCATCCGCACGTTGAGGAAATTCTTGTTGCTCCGCCGGCCGGCAATTCCCGTCTCGCAGCCCGCGCAGGCAACCGTGCTGTAGCCGTTGTATTCCAGCCAATCGGTCAGCGGCTTCAAGGACGCTTCTTCCTCATCCTCGCGATCGATATGATAAAACTGAATTTTTACGAGCTGCGCGATGTCTTGAAAGAAGGTCAGAACCTTCTTGAAATCGACATCGATGCCCATGCCCCCGACAGTCGCGCGCAGCTCCGGGCCGTCGATAAATACAGCGAGTCGCTCGCTCTTCGCAAAATCCATGCGCACCTATCCCTTGCAGAGGTCGTGTTAGCGAACCGCAATTTTCCATCGTGTTGCGAACTCGCCCAAAGCCCCCCGCAGAGCTTTCGGCAAACCTAGCTTTTGTCCAAAAGGATTGACATCATGCTAACCTCATCTGATAGGCCAACTGTGGCAATCCCGCGATAAAGACCAACAATACGCCATAAAACACACAGCTTACTCGATCGTCAGGCAACGGATGTAAGCCTTCGTTCAGGGTAAAGCGAAATTAATCCCTCCTGGCTGGCAGCTGTTACGCCCCGCTCCGTGATCAGGCCCGTCACAAGCCGGGCCGGGGTTACATCGAACGCAGGATTAGCAGCCGGCGATCCGGGTGCTGCAATCTCGACCTCGACGACGGCACCATCGGCGAGCCGGCCGCTCATTTTCAGCACTTCGTCCGCCGCGCGCTCTTCGATCGGAATCTCCGCGCCGCTGCCCACGTTCCAGTCGATCGTCGAGTAGGGCAGGGCGACGTAGAACGGCACGTTGTTATCGAAGGCCGCGAGCGCCTTCAGGTACGTTCCAATTTTGTTGGCGACGTCGCCGTTGGCACTCACGCGATCCGTGCCGACAATGACGAGATCCACATCACCGCGCTGCATCAAATGCCCGCCGGCGTTGTCTGCAACGATCGTGTGCGGCACGCCGTGATGGCCGAGTTCGAACGCGGTGAGGGCCGCACCTTGATTGCGCGGCCGCGTTTCATCCACCCACACGTGCACCGGAATGCCAGCGTCGAACGCCTGATAGATCGGCGATGTCGCCGTTCCCCAATCGACGCAAGCCAGCCAGCCCGCATTGCAGTGCGTGAGAATCTGTACCGGCTTGCCGTGCTTCCGCTTCGCGATGTCGGCGATCAGCCCTAGTCCGTTGGCACCGATGCGGCGGCACGATTCCACGTCGTCTTCGCATATTGCCGCCGCCCGCTCGTACGCCGCAGCAATGCGTGCGTCAGGAGTCAGCGGCGCAAGCGCGGCACGCATCTCCTCCAGCGCCCAGCGCAGGTTGATCGCTGTCGGCCTCTGCGTTGCGAGAAAAGCGATCGCCTTGTGCAACGCGCCGTCGCTGCTGTCGTCGCGCATGGCGAGAGCTACGGCATAGGCCGCGGTCGCCCCGATCAAGGGCGCTCCGCGAACTTGCATGGAATGAATAGCGTGCGCAGCGTCCACCACGTTTCTCAGCGAGATCGTGACGAACGCGTGCGGCAGCTTCGTCTGGTCGATGATGCCCACCGACCAGCCGTTATCTTCTAACCAGATTGTCCGTTGAGGCTTCCCGCCGATCTTCATCGGCGGTTTTAGCCAGCGCCCCCGGCTGGCGGCATTCCGAGCGCCACGTGCAACGTGTGCTCCAGCCCGCAGCTGTGGCAGCTGATCGCGTACCATTCAGCGTAAGGACGGGCAGAGCGATCTTCGATGCCCAACCCTTCATGGCTGCACCGCGGGCATGAGACCGCGATGGTCGGATTGGCGCGCCACGCGCCCATATGCTGCCAGACCGAGCTGGCTTCAGCTTGGGTCATCGGCGTAGCCGGGTGAGTGGCCGCCGACATAATCGACATAGCTGTATTCATGGCGTAATCCCCTAGTTCTAGCCCCACCCCCGTGGTCGTCGCTTTGCGGCGAACGAATCGGATGGTGTGGCACAACGGTGTCATCTCAATGACCAACCAAGGTCAGCCGTAGCTCCGCCCACAACTCGAAGGCCCGCACTTGGTTTCACCGCTCGGCGCTTATATTTCTGACGGCCCGCTAAACCCGTGGAATTTCAATGATTATGTTGCAGCGCCCGCGCTCCCGGGCGTCAACCGGCAAGGTGATAGCGCCGGTTAATGGCCCTCGAAGGCAACCAGGGCATGACCATCCACTTTATGGCTTTTCAACAGGGCCATGCCGCCGAGATCCGGCAGGTCGATGATGAATGTCGCCCCCACGATGACCCCGCCAGATCTTTCAACCAGCTTCACCGCCGCTTCCGCCGTGCCGCCGGTTGCGATCAGATCGTCGACGATCAGGATGCGTTCGCCTTTGGCTATCGCATCCTCGTGGATCTCGATCACGTCGACGCCGTATTCCAGCGTGTATTCCTGCCCGATCGTCTTCCAGGGCAGCTTCCCGCGCTTGCGGATCGGCACGAACCCGCAGCCGAGACGGTCGGCCACTGCACCGCCGAGAATGAAGCCGCGCGCTTCGATGCCGGCGACGGCTTGCACACCCTTGTCGCGGAACGGCTCCGCCAGCCCGGCGATCGCCTGCTGAAATCCCTCCGCATGCCCGAGCAACGTCGTGACGTCGCGGAACATGATTCCGGCCTTCGGGTAATCGGGAATGCTGCGAATAAGGCTTTTCAGGTCGGGCAAAGCCACCTCCTCGTCAAACTGGCGGCGCAAAGTAACAGTAAGCCTCTCAATACGGTAGGGCGTTTGCGGCGACCCGATTTGCGTTGCCGCACCCGCGTGGGCGCGTGGAGTGAATTGACATGTCCAACACTGATTTTGCCTTGGCGGCCGACGTCGCGGAATTCGACGATCTTCCCCGGACCCTGCGCCGCGAGCGCGAGTCCCGCGAACGCGAAAAGCGCGAACGTGAAGCACGCGAGACGCGCAGCCAGAAGACGGCAGGCGCGCCCGACCAGCCCGGCAATCGCAAGTCCTCGTCGTTCGATCCCGCGCCCTCGCTTTACGTCCCGCGCGACGAAAACATCGACGAGCGTGCCGATCCCGACGTGGAGTATCCCGCCGCTACGGTGAAGCGCATCGACGTCCCGTTCTTCCACATGATGCGCTTTTATCTGAAGGCGGTCGTTGCAGCTATTCCCGCACTCGTCCTGTTGACGGCAATTTGCTGGGGCATGGGCCAGGCGATCAAGATCTTCTTCCCTTGGCTGCTCAAGGCGCAGATCCTGATCCAATTCCCGAACTGAACTAAACACCGTCGCCCAGCAGGCGACCCGCCACCGCGTCGAGCTTCTTGACGAGCGACGCGTCTCGCGCTTCCGGTGACGTGATGATCGCCACGTCGAGCGCCCGGTCGGACCCGATTGGGCACGGCTGGATGCTCGCGCGGAAATTCCTTGGCGAGCCGCAGCACCATTCGTTGCGCCTTCTCGGTGTTGTCCTTCATGACGGCGATGATGGACGCGACGTCGACGGCCGCATGCTCGTCGTGCCAGCAGTCATAGTCGGTCACCATGGCGACGGTGGCGTAGCAAATCTCGGCCTCGCGCGCGAGCTTGGCTTCAGGCATGTTGGTCATGCCGATGACGTCGCAACCCCAGCTGCGGTAGAGATGGCTCTCCGCACGCGTTGAGAACTGCGGGCCTTCCATCACGAGATAGGTTCCGCCCCTGGTGTGCGGCACGCTTTCGAACGCGGCCGCCGCCTCGATCGCGTCGACAAGCAGCGGGCTGACCGGATCGGCCATCGACACGTGCGCCACAAGGCCCGGCCCAAAGAAGCTTTTGTCGCGGGCAAACGTGCGGTCGATGAACTGATCGACGAGCACGAAGTGCCCCGGCGCATAGTCTTCCTTGAGGGAGCCGCACGCCGAAATCGACACGAGGTCCGTGACGCCGGCGCGCTTCAGCGCATCGATATTGGCGCGAAAGTTTATCGACGTCGGTGGCACGGGATGGCCGCGCCCGTGCCGGGGCAGGAAACGGATCGGCAAGCCGTCGATCTCGGCGAACAGGATATCGTCCGACGGCGCACCCCACGGCGTCATGATCCGCTGCCAGTGCTGGTTCTCCAGCTCCGGCAGATTGTAGAACCCGCTGCCCCCGATAATTCCCAGAACCGATTTCATCCGCGCCCCCAAAAGAAACGAACTCCCGCCAGCAGAACCATGCAGGCGGCAGCGACGCAAGCGCGACGAAAAAAGCAGGCGCTCTTCCGCAAATTCACCGGACATGGAAAGCCCTTGGAGCGCTTCCCGACAAGAAAAAGGCCGAACAAGTTTGTTCGGCCTTCTCTGTCTCGCTGATGATTTTGAGTAGCTAGTGTGCGTCCGCCCAGATGCGCTTCTTGCCCAGCCACAACAGCACGGTTGTGATGAGCAGATACAGCAGCACGACCCAACCCGTGCTTTTGCGGCTGTCGAGCGAAGGATCTGATGCCCAGGTCAGAAATGCGGCAACGTCCGCCGCGTTCTTCTCAAGCGATCCCGAGCCGTCGGCATAGGTCTGGAAGCCGTCCTTGGACAGCGGCGGCCCCATCGCGATCTGGTGGCCCGGGAAGGCGACGTTGTAGTTCATGCCGTCCGCCATTTTAACCTCAGGCGGTGGCTCACGATATCCCGTCAAAAGCCCGTAGATATAGTCTGCCCCGCCTTCCTGGTATCCGGTGGCAATGTCCTTCGCCATCAGCCAGACATGCTTGGGCCAGAACGCGCTGTTGTGCACGTTGCGCGCCTTGGCAATGTTCGACAGGTCGGGCGGCAACGCGCCACCCTGCGCGGCGCGCGCCGCCTTATCGTTCTTGTAGGGCCCCAGCATCGGGTCGGACAGTTTCGCCGGCCGGTCGAACATCTCGCCGGCATCGTTCGGCCCATCGGTGATCTGGTTCGGCCATTGCGCCGCCAGTTCCTTGACCGATGCTTCCGGAAACTCAGGACCACCCGGCTGCACGAGGTTGCGGAAGTACAACCGCTTCATGCCATGGCAGGCCGAACAGACGTCCTTGTAGATCTGGAAACCGCGCTGCAACTGCGCCTTGTCGTACTGCCCCGTAGGACCGCCGAAGGCCCACGTCTGCCGCTCGATGTGATGCTCGCCGCCCTCGGCAGCAATGGCCGGCGCTGCGGCAAGCAGCGTGGCTGCCGCAAGGCTCAAGCCAAACGTCTTGAACGAGGTCTTGCTCATTGGTCGTATCCCCGTCCTCAACGTTTCTCTGGTGCGGCTGCAGCCGTCGCCGGCGATAAGCCCCCGCCACCGGATGGTCCCAGCACGCTTTCGGCAATGGATCGCGGCAGCCTGTGCGGCGTCTCGATCAAACCGACGATCGGCATCACCAGCAGGAAGTGCGCGAAATAGTAGAACGTGAAGACGCGCGCCCAGAACACGTAGACACCTTCCGCCGGCATCGCCCCGAGATAGCCAAGCGCCAGGCACGTGAAGCCGAACAGCCAGAAGAACCATTTGTAGATCGGCCGGTACTTCGACGAACGCACGCGGCTGGTATCGAGCCACGGCACGAACACCAGGATCGCGATCGCCGAGAACATCGCGATCACGCCGCCAAGCTTCGACGGGATGGCGCGCAGGATCGCGTAGAACGGCAGGAAGTACCATTCCGGCACGATGTGCGGCGGCGTCACCAGCGGGTTCGCCTCGATGTAGTTGTCGGCATGCCCAAGGTAGTCCGGCATGATGAAGGCGAACCAGGCGAAGATCAGCAGGAAGGCAAACAGGCCCACCGCATCCTTGGCGATCGCGTGCGGGAACATCGGCACGGCGTCGGCCTTGGTGCGAATGTCGAGGCCGGCCGGATTGTTCTGGCCCGCCACGTGCAGCGCCCAGACGTGCAGGATCACCAACCCGGCGATCACGAACGGCAGCAGGTAATGCAGCGAGAAGAACCGGTTGAGCGTCGTGCCCGAGACCGAGTAGCCGCCCCACAGCCACTGCACGATTGCCGTGCCCAACCCCGGGATGACCTCGTTGATCGATGAGAACAGGTTCGTGATCACCGTCACGCCCCAGAAGCTCATCTGGCCCCAAGGCAGGGCGTAGCCCATGAACGCCGTCGCCATCATCACCAGGAAGATGAGCACGCCCAGGATCCACAGCACCTCGCGGGGCGCCTTGTACGACCCGTAGTAGAGCCCGCGGAAAATATGGATGTAGACCGCGATGAAGAACATCGACGCGCCGATCGCATGGAAATTGCGGATCATGTAGCCGTAGTTCACGTCACGCCGGATGTGTTCGACCGAGTTGAACGCCTCCGTTCCGCTCGGCTGGTAGTGCATCGCCAGCACCAGGCCCGTCAGGATCTGCGCGACGAGGCAGAACGAAAGGATGCCGCCGAACGTCCAAAGGTAGTTGAGATTCCTTGGCGTTGGGAAATCGACGAAACTGCCGTGCACCAGACGGGCAACCGGCAGCCGTTCATCCATCCATTTGCCGAAGCGGCTGGTGGGTTTGTAGTGCAACTCGTGAGCCATGCTGCGCGCCGTCCTCAGCCGATTTTGATTTTTGTGTCGGAGATGAACGCGTAGGGCGGCACCTCCAGATTGCGCGGCGCCGGTCCTTTGCGGATGCGCCCCGAGGTGTCGTAGTGCGAACCATGGCAGGGGCAGAACCAGCCGCCGAACTCGCCCCGCTCATCGCCCATGGACTGGCCCTTGGGGATGCAGCCGAGATGCGTGCAGATGCCGACCAGCACGAGCCAGTTCGTCTTGCCTTCCTTGACGCGATTGACGTCGTCGGCCGGCGTGTCTTCCGGCAGCAGGTCGTTGCGCGCCGAGTTATCCGGCACCTGGTCGCCTTTGACTTCTTCGGCCTTGGCGATCTCTTCCTTCGTACGGTTGCGAATGAACACGGGCTTGCCGCGCCACATCGCCGTAATCGCCTGGCCTTCCTTGATGGGCTCGAGATCGAGCTCAGTCGAGGCCAATGCCTGAGTACTGGCGTCGGGATTCATCTGCGCCACGAACGGCCAGAGCGCGGCAGCCGCCCCGACGGCCGCGAATGCATTACCCGCGATTACAAGAAAATCGCGGCGGGTTGGCTCGTCATCGGCGTGAGATGCCACTTCGGCCTCCAAAGGCATTGGTTTGTTCTATGCCGCGAACCCGGCAGCCAGCCGTGCAGCGCACGACCGGATACCTGATACGCCTTATGCCGGGCTCTGGATGAACCCGGTTTCAAAACGCCAAGCGGAGGTGCTGCGGCGCGCCCATTCCCGGTGGGCACGCGATCGACTAATGTTGAGGACGCATTTTCCCGCATCGGCGTCGGCGACTTTGCCGCTACTCTATGCATCGTTCACAAAACGACTCAAGCCATCGAGCTGCCTACCCAGTTGGGCAATTTGGCGCAGCCCATCCGAGTAAGGAGATAATCGCGATTCGATGCGCCTGGCTCTCTATCAACCCGACATTCCACAGAACACCGGCACGATCCTGCGGCTCGCGGCTTGCCTCGGCGTCCCTGTCGACATCATCGGTCCAACGGGATTCGATATGAGCGACAAGGCCCTACGCCGGGCGGCTCTCGATTATCTCGATCATGTCGAACTCACGCGCCATGTCGATTGGACCAGCGTTCCTCGCGGCAAATAACAGCGCCCGCATCGCGCTGATCACGTCGCACGGCTCGCTGCCCTTCACGGAGTTCGACTTTAAGCCAACCGACATCATCCTGATGGGCCGCGAATCGGCGGGCGCACCCGCGATCGTCCACGAAGCGGCCACCGCCCGTCTGCGCATACCGATGCGGCCGCAGCTTAGGTCGCTGAACCTCGCCGTGGCGACAGGCATCGTCCTGGCCGAGGCTTTACGTCAGACCGGCGGCTGGCCGGCACAATAAAAAACTCCGGTCCCTCGCGGGACCGGAGTTCTGTTCGTCGTTGCCGACCGAGCTGGTTACTGCAGGCCGTAGGCGCAAAGGTTCACGCGCTTCAGGCTCGGCCGCTTCATCGAAACGATCTCGATCCGGTCGATCGCACGGGTCCGTCCGCGCACGGAAATCGGTGCCGTCTCGCCACCCTTGGGAATGTCGGCCCGGATCTGCAGATTGTCCGGTTCGCCATTCGAGTAGATGATCCGGGCGTCGAGCAGATGGATCTTCTGGCCCTCGGCGCGGAACTTCACAGCCTTGAAGCGGCCATCGCGGCGCCCGACCGGGATCGTGTCGCGATCAGCCCCGAACAGCGCCACGCTGCGGCAGCCCAGCTCCACCCATTCAGGCCGTCCGCCCCACCCAGGACGCGGACCAGGGCCTGGCCCAGGACCGGCACCACGGCGGTCGCCTTCCTTGCCGTAGACTTCGACGACGGCGCGGTCGCCGCGCCAGCGCTGTCCGGTCGAGCGATAGACGAACTCGATGCGGTCGATGGCCCGGTCGCCGCCCTTGAGATCGATCGGACGCGTGCGCTGGCCTTCCTTGATGACGCCGTCGACCCGGAACGACTGACGGTCGTTATTGCCGAACACGACGGTCATCTCGCGAATTTCGACGTCGCCGTTCTTCACGCTGAGAGCAAGGCTCTCAAAGCGGCCCTCGCGCCGTCCAACCTTGATGACATCACGGTCACCGCGAAAGCTCACGGACTGCGAGCCGAGCAGCTCCCAATCGCCGCCGCCCCGCCGGTCGTCGCGCCTGTCGTCTCTGCGGTCATCGCGCCGATCCGAACGGTCTCCGTCACGATCCCGGTCGCGCTGTGCGGACGCAGGTGCGGCCGCCACAGTCAGCGTGATCAATGCTGCGCAGAGCGCATTGAACACAAATTTCACTGACATTATTTCCTCCCACGTACTCGAAAAGCGCTCCGCTCGGCGGCGGCATGATGCCGGCATCACGGGGCCAAAACTGGCGATAGTGAGACTTTACGGCGCGCACATGGCGGTTGTGACACAACCGGCATAAGTGACCTTACAAATTCGCTGCAATGCGGGCTGTCCGGCAGCCGGCAAACCCACTGGGTCCGCTCGGCTGCCGTTTCGATCCGCCGGCTTACTCCGCCGCCTCGCGCGCCAGGAACCCGCCCGACTGGCGCGCCCACAGGTCCGCGTAGAGCCCGCCGCGCTTCAGCAGCTCCTTGTGCGAGCCCTCCTCCACGATCGCGCCCTGATCCATGATGATCAGCCGGTCCATCGCCGCGATGGTCGACAGCCGGTGCGCAATCGCTATGACGGTTTTGCCTTCCATCAGGTTGTACAGCTGCTCCTGTATGGCCTGCTCAACCTCGCTGTCGAGCGCGCTCGTCGCCTCGTCCAGAATGAGGATCGGCGCATTCTTCAAAAGCACCCGTGCAATGGCAACGCGCTGCCGCTGGCCACCCGACAGCTTCACCCCCCGCTCGCCCGTGTGCGCCTGATATCCCGTGCGCCCGTTCAGATCCTGCAGCCCGACGATGAAATCATGTGCGTGCGCTTTCTTCGCAGCCGCGATCGCCTGCTCCTCGCCACCATCCGGCCGGCCGTAGAGAATGTTCTCCAGCACCGACCGGTGCAGCAGCGACGTATCTTGCGTCACCATGCCAATCGCAGCGCGCAGGCTGTCCTGCGTCACCTGCGACACGTCCTGCCCGTCGATCAGCAATCGGCCGCCGTCGAGATCCCAGAACCGCATCAGCAGGTTGACCAGCGTCGACTTGCCGGCGCCCGAACGGCCGACAAGGCCCACCTTCTCGCCCGGCGCGATGGTCAGCGTCAGGTTTTCGATGATGTGGCCGCGCTTCTCCTGCGGGTTTCGCCCGTAGTTGAAGCGGATACCCTCGTAGCGGATCTCGCCCTTGGGTACCGTCAGCGCCTTGGCACCGGCGGCGTCCACCACCTTGCGGTCCTTGGCAATGGTCACCAGGCCGTCATGGATCACGCCGATCTGTTCAAACAGGCTGGCGGTCTCCCACATGATCCAGTGCGCCATGCCCTGCATGCGCAGCACCAGGCCGATGGCGAACGCAATCGCGCCCGTCGTGACGGCGCCGATCGACCACAGCCAGATGGCCGTGCCCGTGATCGAGAACAGCAGCATGCAGTTCAGCGTGTTGAGCGTCAGCGTCAGCAGCGTCACCAGCCGCATCTGGCTCTGTACAGAATCCAGGAACGGCGACATGCCGCCCTGCGCGTAGGCATCCTCGCGATCCGCGTGGGCAAACATCTTGACGGTGGCGATGTTGGTGTACGTATCGACGATGCGCCCCGTCATGACGGAGCGCGCGTCCGATTGGACCGTGGAAATCGCACCCAGCTTCGGAATGAAATAGCGCAACGCAGCCACGTAGCCGGCAAACCAGATCAGCATGGGTGCCGTCAGCCGCAAGTCGCTGACCGCGAACATCAGCAGCGCACCCGTGAAATACACGCCGACGTAGACGAACACCTCCGTCAGCTTCATCACCATTTCGCGCACGGCAAGCGACGTCTGCATCACCTTGGTGGAGACGCGGCCGGCGAAATCGTCGTTGAAGAACTCCATCGACTGACGCAGCACGTAGCGGTGCATCATCCACCGCGTGCGCATGGCGAAGTTGCCCATGATGCCCTGATGCAGCACGGCTTCGTACCAGAACTTCAGCACTGGAATGACGACGAGCACGACCACGCCCATGCCGGCGAAGAACCAGCCGTGCTCGGAGAACACGGTCTTCGGGTCCGTGGTGCCCAGCCAGTCGACCAGCCGGCCCAGGAAGGCAAACAGCGACACCTCGATCAAGGCAACCAGCTGCCGCCAGGACCGACGTCCCGAGGATCAGCCAGCGCACCGGCCAGGTGTAGTGCAGCACGAATCCGCGGAAATCCGACGGCGGCCGCACAGCCGGCCCCGCGGGAAATGGATCGAGTCTGGTCTCAAGCCAGCGGAAGACGCGGGCGAACATGAAGGGCTCCTAGACCCGGCGGGGTCTGATTTGAAGGGTCATAAAGACCGGAAAGTACGGCCCGCGAGCGGGTTCACGGAAACGAGACAGCCTGCCAAAATCTGTCGGGTCCGGAAGCTCCGTTCGGAACTGCGGCCGTGTTGCTATGCCTGCGGCACCAATCTAGTGACGGTGCGGCGCTGGCACAATCGAGGCAACCGTCTATACCACGGTTGTCGCGGCAATATCGAGGCGAAGGGCATCTCCGCAAGAAGCGGCCACTCAACCTTGCACTGCCGCCGCAAACCGTCTCAAATCAGCGCCTTAGAACAATAAACCGGAAACGCCTCGTGTCCCCCACCGAAATCGCCGCCACACCCATGCCAGCCGACGGGCAAGATCGCGCCCGCGCCTGGTTCGAAGACCTGCGCAATCAGATCTGCACCGCCTTCGAGGGCCTGGAGGCCGGCTTGCCGCCGGACGCGCCGTTGGGCGACCGCCCCGCCGGCAAATTCGAGCGCACGCCCTGGGAGCGCGCCGACCACACGGGCGTGCCCGGCGGCGGCGGCATGATGAGCATGATCAAGGGCCGCGTGTTCGAGAAGGCCGGCGTCCACACCTCCACGGTCCATGGCGAATTCGCGCCGGAGTTCCGCGCCCAGATTCCCGGCGCCTCCGAAGATCCGCGCTTCTGGGCGTCCGGCATTTCGCTGATCGCCCACCCGCAGAACCCCAACGTGCCCGCCGTGCACATGAACACGCGCATGGTCGTCACCAGCAAATGGTGGTTCGGCGGCGGCGCCGACCTGACGCCCGTGCTCGACCGCCGCCGCACCGACGCCGACACCGACACGCTGGCGTTCCACGCGGCCATGCACGGCGCCTGCGAGCCGCACGCCATCGCCGATTACCCAAACTTCCGCAAATGGTGCGAGGAGTACTTCTACCTGCCGCATCGCAAGGAGATGCGCGGCGTCGGCGGCATCTTCTACGACTACATCGCCCCCACGCCCGAGCAGGGCGGCTTCGACGCCGCTCTCGCGCTGACCCAGGACGTCGGCCGGGCTTTCCTGCGCGTGTACCCGATGCTCGTTCGCGGCAACTATCGCGCGCCCTGGACCGCCGCCGACCGCGAGGAACAGCTGATCCGCCGCGGCCGCTACGTCGAGTTCAACCTGCTCTACGACCGCGGCACCGTCTTCGGCCTGAAAACCGGCGGCAACGTCGACAGCATCCTATCCTCGCTGCCGCCCGAGGTGAAGTGGCCTTAGCAACGGAAAACTTGCTTTCAGAAAATTTTGTGGATCGGATCGCAATTGAACGAAAGGCTTTATTCACATAAAATCCGTATACACCGTGAATGGAAGACCGCACCAACTGTTCCCGGTGCAAAAGTATGAGCTCTCCAGTCGATCGCGCCAAGCGGCCGCTCCTTCATTCGCTTTCTCCACGCCGATAGCGGCACGATCGCCGTCATGACCGCCTTCTTGCTGCCGGTCCTGCTGCTTGCCATGCTCGGCGGCACGACCGTCTTGAAGGCCTTGCACGACCGCAGGGAACTTCAATCGCTCGCACAGTCTGCCTGCAACGTTGCCGTCAAGCCGCAACGCATGACCGTCATGGCGGACGAGCAGCGGCGCCAGCAAGCAGAAAAGCAGTTCGATCTATTGGCCCAGGAGCGCCGCTTCCAGATCATGAGCCGCACCGTCACGGCCGGCTGGCTGGAGGCGACGGTAACGGCTTCGGCCACAGTTGAAACCGTTCCGGGTTGGGGAACGCAGATGGCGATTCCTATTGTGGTGAGCTCAAGCCTGCCGCGGTATCCCGCCCTATCCGACGCTGGGCGAGATGATCCTGTCATCAAACTTCACGACGCCAGCAGGAACGCCCCTGATCGCTCAACAGCTGGGGCGTATTTTCGCCTGAACAGGTCATGTGGGACGGCGGGAGCGGGCTATGGAGTGGAAATTCAGGACTGGCGGAACGGGTTCGTTCTCCTGATGGATGGTGTCACCCAAAGGCTGCCCGCACAAGTCTCCAACACCTACGTCGTCGAACTGGACTCTGGAGCCCGGCAAGGGCAAACCGAGCCGACGTACATTCCGCCCTGCGGCATTCAGCGACCGGGCTTCAACAGCTCGATGTACAAGAATATCGAGCTTCATCCGGGCAACTATCGCCTCAGCATGTGGTTCCGGGCGCGGGCTCCAAGGAACTACATTGTCGAAAAGCCGGTTCCCGAGACGAACACGACGAACAAGGTCGTCGTCTATCTGCGAAGGGACGAAGCCGGTCACCGAAAAGAGGGCGGTCATCGTCTGGGACGATTACGACGCGACTATGGCGGCGCACGCTACCACGACATCGAAGGTTGACAGCTACGGCCTCTACGAAGCTGCACGTCGCGGCCGAAGGCTGCAGCGACAGCTATGGCGGGCTGTTCAACGATCTGCAGCTCACCTACATCCAGCGGCCTTATCCCGAATACAACGATCCGCTGCCAGCTGCCCCTTCGACGAACTGAAGTCATGGCGAAGCTAGCAACCACCATTTTCTCGATCGCCCGGGCCCGGACCACTCCTCACCCGGGTGATACGGGATGAGCGCGGCGTGACCGCCATCGAATTCGCCTTCGTGGCGCCGGCCTTCCTCCTCTTCATGTTCGCCATCTTCGATATCGCCCTCATCGTGCTGTTTTCGAGCCTGCTTAACGACGGGGCCCACGGCGCCGCCGAACTACCTTCGCGACCAAACCATGCAGTGCGTTCGCCAGGGCAATGCCAACTGCACGCAGGCCACCGTGACCGGCATGCGGGCCGCCGCGTGCAAGGAAATCTCCATGGGCGGCATGTCCTGCAGACCCGAGCACGCTCAAGCTGGCCGTTTATAATGCCGACGATCTGGTCGCAAAACCGGTGTCGAGTACGACGATGATCGACGAGCGGGCCATCGGCTCTCAACAGCGCCCGGGCCTACATAATAGCGCATTGGCTACGAGTGGACGTTTCCACTTCCAACCTCGCGCCTCTTGCTCCCCTCGAGCGGAGACCGAACGCAGGTTCAGGCCCATGTTTATGCGACGACGGCCGAAAGGGCCTTGCGATGACACGCGACCCCAAAGCATTCATGCAGAACTTCGCGCGCGCCAAGGACGGCGTTGCAGCGATCGAATTCGCCTTGATCGCGCCGCTGTTGCTGATCATGTTCGCGCTTAGCGATGGAACTTGGCCGGGTCTACCAGGCGCACCGCATGTTCGAGAACGCCATTACGGGCTTAGGACGTGCCATTGCTGGATCTCCGGAATACGACGCGCGGCTGCGCCGGGCTGCGCCGTTGATCGCGGCCGCCCTCCTGCCGCCGAATTCCCAAAGCCGAGTTCGACTTACAGGTCACGAGCTTCGTCAAGGAACAAGGCGCCATGCAGCAGCTCTACACGCACACGCTGTTCGGCGCCGATCCAGTGCTCCCGCTCTCCTCGATCTGCGGCTTCGTCGAATTTCCAGCAAAACGAAAGCGTCATTCATCTAGCCGCCGCCTACAACGTCGTGCCAATATTCCCGTTCCTGCCGGGCTTCCGCATGACCAAGACCTACACGGTCATGCCTTATTTTTCGCGCCGGCACGTCTGGAACGCCGGCAATGCACCGAACATTTACGTCAATTGACAGGTGCAGCTGCTCCCTACTTCCGCACCCTCAACCCCAAACCACTTGTCGTGCAGCGCCTGGTAGGTCCCGTCCTCGCGGATCGCCAGTAGCGCGCCGTCGACGCGTTTGCGCCACTCGCTGCCGCGCTGGAACACGATGCCGTAGTCCTGCTTGCGAAACACCGAGCCCACCACCTGCGCGCGCCCCTTGCCGTCGGTGTTGGCGTAGTAGAGCAGCACCGGGGAATCGAACACGACGGCGTCCACGTCCTTGTTGAGCAGCGCCGCATACGCATCCGTGATCTTTTCATACGGCTTCATCTGCGCCCGCTGCTCTTCCAGAAACGCGGCAGACGTCGAACCCTTGATCGTGCCCACCTTCTTGCCGGGCAGATCCTCCGGCCCGTTGATCGCGCCCTGGATCTGCTCGACCGTCAGCGTCGCCGTCAGCTGCGCGGTGTAGTACGCCACGAAGATCACGCCGACGAACATCCAGAGGATCGCGAAGATCCGCCCCACCCAGCTGCGCGGCATCGACTCGCCCTGCGTCGCCAGCGTACCGGCAGCCCACCACAGCGCATGCAGAATGCCCGGATAATACGGCTCGTTCGCCGGAACGATGCCGTCGGGATGCCGCCGCTCCAGCCACCACACGATGTGCGCGGGAATGACGATCAGCAGCGCCGCGATGCCGAGCCAGACCAGCGCCGCCTTGGAGAACACCGACCGCAGCAAGCCGCCGAGCGGATTGGGCGGCCCGCCGCTGCCGTCCCCGCGCACCAGGATCTGCAGGCCGCTGTCCATCATCGGTTGCGAGAAGTCGAAGACCTTGTCGCGTTCCGCCGTGACGGAGATGGCGGCGATGCCCAGATCGGCCTGCTTGTCCTGAACCAGCTTCAACAACGACGGCACGTCGTTGGCGAACACGAACTCGGTCTCGATCTTCAGTCGGTCCGCGATAGCGCGCCACAGCTCCACGCTGAACCCGGAAAGCTCACCCTTGTTCTCGACGACGAACGGTTCCAGGACGCGCGTTGCGACCTTCAGCTTCTGCGGCTCCTGCGCCGCTGCCGCTTGCGCCGAAACAGAATCCGTCATCGGTAGCGCCAGCATCAAGACAGCCGTCAGCGCCAACAGAAATCTAAGCATGTCCGTCCCCGTCCTGAATTGAATTTCGCGCCTTACCAGGCCATCGGCTTCTTGTCTTTGAAGAAGCCACCGGTCGGCCCGTCGTCCGGCAGCGTCGCCAGCCAGACCGCGGTCTCCGCCCCCTGGTCCACCGGGCGCTCTGCGTTGGCGCCGCCCATCTCTGTCTGCACCCAGCCCGGATGCATCGAGTTGATCTTGATGTTGCCCGGCCCGATCTCCGCCGCAAACACCCGCGTCAGAACATTGATCGACGCTTTCGACAGCCGGTACGCCGGCCAGTTTCCACCCATCTCGGCCAGCTGCCCCAGCGCCGACGACATGTTGACGATGCGGCCGTAGTTATTCTTTTGCATGAGCGGAATGGCGCGCTGGATCAGCCGCAGCGGCCCCAGCACGTTGGTGTTGAACGTGTGCGCGATGGTCTCGATGGACACGTTCATCGCCGTCGTGCCGGTGCTCGGCCCGTCCTGCATGATGCCGGCGTTGTTCACCAGGATATCGAGCCGCCCGCCGAACAGGTCCTCGACTTGGCGCAGGCCGGCCGCGCAGCTCTCGTCGCTGTCGACATCGATCGGCACGACGCCGACCTCGATGCCTTCCGACAGTAGCTTGTCCGCCGCCGCCTGCGCTTTGACCGGATCGCGCGCGCTGAGCACCGTTACGACGCCCAGCCGCTCCAGCTGCCGCACGATTTCGAACCCGATGCCCCTGTTCGCGCCCGTCACCAGCGCGATCCGCGTCTCAGCCATAGATCCGTTCCCCTAGATCCCGTTTTCCGCCGCTATCCCGGCAGGTTGCCGCGACCATACCCGCTTCGTCCGGAGAGGGCGAGAGGGTTGGCTCAGCTGCCGGCAAAGGAGAGCACCAGCTCGAAGGCGGCAAGCGCGAACGTCATCATGCCAAGGAATGCACCAATGACAATAAGGGCCGTTGCTTTCGCGCCGATGCGCAGAAGATACGCGATCGCGCCCGCCACGGCGAAGAAGACGGCATAGTCCAGCGGGATGTTATCGATCATGGTGAGAGGCTTGATGACCAGCTCGGCGAGTGCCAACTGACCCAAGCTTCCGCCGATCGCGACGGCCGCTCCCTTCCACAGGCTGACGCCACCCATCCAGGCGCCCAGCGAGCAACCCAACATGAGCCCTACAAAGCCCGCTAGGGGGATCGCGAGACCAAGCGCCATCGTCACACCTCCGTACAAGACCAAACGTCTTTAGGCGGAAACACTGCTCCAATAAAGTCAGTCGGCGCTAGCCCTTGAGCCCCGGGCGCCTCCGCGCCATATTCCGGCAATGCCGCGCCCCCCAAAATCCGACACCACGCCCAAGCCGCGCCCGTCGCGCGTCGCGATCGGGCAAACCAGCCGCACCGCCGACGGAAACGTCTGGAGGAACGCCCGCTCCGCGCGGGTATACGGCTCCGCCTGAGACCGGTTTCGCCGAGGCGCCCCAGGCCGCGTTCGATGCCGGCTATTCCAACAAGGGCCAGCTGCCCGCGCTGCGCCAGTCCGGCCCCCGCCCGCCAATGGGCGGCGAGACGCTGACAGACCAGCTCAACGCCCTGCTCGCCAAGCCGCACGAGCGCTCCGACAAGGCCAAGGAACTGATCGCGCGCCAGCCGATGATGGCCGCGCATCCGCTCGTCTCCGGCTCGATGCCGATGTTCATGCCGCACCGGCCCGAACGTCCGGAAAAGAGCGAAGGCGGCCGCACGTTCGAGCTCGTGTCAGAATACACGCCGAAAGGCGACCAGCCGACCGCCATCGCCGAACTTGTCGCCGGCGTGAACGAGACCGAGCGCAACCAGGTGCTGCTCGGCGTCACCGGCTCGGGCAAGACCTTCACGATGGCGCACGTCATCGCCGCCACGCAGCGCCCCGCACTGATCCTCGCGCCCAACAAGACTCTGGCGGCCCAGCTCTACGGCGAGTTCAAGAGCTTCTTCCCCAACAACGCGGTGGAGTACTTCGTCTCCTACTACGACTACTACCAGCCCGAAGCCTACGTGCCGCGCACCGACACCTACATCGAGAAGGAAAGCTCGATCAACGAGCAGATCGACCGCATGCGCCACGCCGCCACGCGCTCGCTGCTGGAACGCGACGACGTCATCATCGTCGCCTCGGTCTCGTGCATCTACGGTATCGGCTCCGTCGAGACCTACACGGCCATGACCTTCACCGTGAAGGTCGGCGAGAAGCTGTCGCGCGACCAGCTGCTGGCCGACCTCGTCGCCCTGCACTACCGGCGCAACGACGCCGCCTTCGTGCGCGGCAACTTCCGTGTCCGCGGCGATACCGTCGAGCTGTTCCCGGCGCACTACGAGGATCGCGCCTGGCGCATCTCGCTGTTCGGCGACGAGGTGGAGAGCATCACCGAGTTCGACCCGCTGACGGGCACGAAATCCGACGAGCTGTCGCTGGTGAAGATCTATTCCAACTCGCACTACGTTACGCCCAAGCCGACGCTGCAGCAGGCGATCAAGTCCATCAAGTCCGAGCTGAAGCAGCGCCTCGAGGAAATGTACGCCAACGGCAAGCTGCTCGAAGCCCAGCGCCTCGAACAGCGCACCGTCTTCGACATGGAGATGATGGAGGCCACCGGCTCGTGCGCCGGCATCGAGAATTACTCGCGCTATCTCACCGGCCGCAATCCTGGCGATCCACCACCGACGTTGTTCGAATACCTGCCCGACAACGCCCTCGTCTTCGCCGACGAGAGCCACGTCACCATCCCACAGATCGGCGGCATGTTCCGCGGCGACTACCGCCGCAAGGCAACGCTCGCCGAGTTCGGCTTCCGCCTGCCCTCGTGCATGGACAATCGGCCCCTGCGCTTCGAGGAATGGGACGCCATGCGCCCGCAGTCGCTTTACGTCTCGGCCACACCCGGCTCATGGGAGCTGGAACAGACGGGCGGCACCTTTTCCGAGCAGGTCATCCGCCCCACCGGCTTGATCGACCCCGAAGTCATCATTCGCCCCGCGAAGTCCCAGGTCGATGATCTTCTCGACGAGGTGCGCCAGGTCGCCAAGGCAGGCTACCGCACCCTCGTCACGACCCTCACCAAGCGCATGTCCGAAGACCTGACCGAGTACATGCACGAGAGCGGCATCCGCGTGCGCTACATGCACTCCGACATCGAGACGCTGGAGCGCATCGAGATCATCCGCGACCTGCGCCTCGGCGCCTTCGACGTGCTGATCGGCATCAACCTGCTACGCGAAGGCCTCGATATTCCGGAATGCGCCCTCGTCGCCATTCTCGACGCCGACAAGGAGGGCTTCCTGCGCTCCGAGACGTCGCTGATCCAGACCATCGGCCGCGCCGCCCGCAACGTCGACGGCCGCGTCATTCTCTACGCCGACCAGATGACCGGATCGATGGAGCGCGCCATCGGCGAGACCAACCGCCGCCGCGAGAAGCAGACCGCCTACAACACCGCCAACGGCATCACGCCGGAGAGCATCAAGCGCAACATCTCCGACATCATGTCGTCGATCTACGAGCAGGATCACGTCACCGTCGACGCCGGCCTCGCCGAGGAGAACGCCACCCTCGTTGGTCACAACTTGAAGGCCGTGCTGGCCGACATGGAAAAGCGCATGCACGAGGCCGCCGCCGATCTCGAGTTCGAAACCGCAGCCCGGCTGCGCGACGAGCTGAAACGCCTGCGCGAAACCGAACTCGCCATCTCCGACGATCCCCTCGCGCGCCAGATGGACGTGGAAGACAAGGCTGGACGTTTCAGCGGCGAGCGCAAATACGGCGCCAAGGCCAACATGCCCGCTGGGGCGATGGCGGGATCAAAGGTCCGCAAGCCAACGCTCGACGAGATGGGATCGCACGGTGTCTTGCCGCGTCGTGACACCGCGAACGACGGCGGACCGAGCACCCGCGTTCGCAAGCCCTCCCTTGACGATATGGGCCCCGGCACCGACCGCTCCGTCCCGCGCCGCGACGCCGTCGCGATGCCCGCTCCCCGCGCGCCCAACATCGATCCCCGCACGAAGGCCGGCGCATTCGGCGAGCAGGTCCGCGGCCCCCACAAACCCACCCTCGACGAAATGGGCCCGCATGCCTCGCTCAGCGTCCCGACCAGCGGCAAGATTGCGCCCGCCAAACCAGCCCGCACCGTCGACATCCCCACCGAAGCCGAAAAGAAGGGCCGCCGCGGCCGGCCACGGAAAACGGGAAGGCCGGGAAGTTAACTTCGGTTAGCTGCCAACTGCAGTTGGCAAGCAGCCGAACTGTGAGCTTACACTTCCCCATGATCAGTGTCCTCGCCTCAGACAGTTTTGCCAGCTGGCTCGATGGCCTGAAAGGATCGCAAGATGCGTGCACGTATCCTTGATCGCCTCGACCGGTTAGCAGGCGGGAACTTCGGCGACTGCGCATCGGTCGGCAAAGGCGTAGCAGAGCTTCGTCTCCACTTTGGACCAGGCTATCGCATTTACTATCTACGGCAGGGCGACGATTGTCGTGCGTGCTGCTGTGCGGTGGCGACAAGGCGTCCCAGGCAAAAGACATCAAGCGCGGCGCAGAAAATGGCAGAGGAATTGACCAAATGACAAAGGCGAAGACGGCACCAGCTCTCAAGAGTCGGCTCGGGATATCGCATATTCGATGTCGCCGATCATCTCCGCGACGAGGAGGACGTCGCCGCATATCTCGAGGTCGCTGCCGAGACTGGCGACGCCGAGCATTTTGCGCACGCTCGCAATTGCAACGTGAGCGGCTCGGCGTCGCAATACGGGAATCAGCCGCCAGGGACTACAGAAAGCACTCTCCGAACGCGGCAATCCGAGCCTGGCGACGACGATGACGGTTCTCAACAGCCTCGGGTTTCGCATGGCGATTGTCGCGCAAGGCGCACCAACTCGAAAAAGAAGCGGCAGCGAAATCAAAATCACGATCCATAGCCTAGCCTTCCAACGCTCGCAAGGATCACGTCATGACAAAGCCCATCCCCACACCCATCGACCTCTACTACTGGCCGACGCCGAACGGCTGGAAGATCACGATCATGCTGGAGGAGTGCGGCCTGCCCTACACGCTGCACTATGTGAACATCTCCAAGGGTGACCAGTTCGAGCCGTCGTTCCTGGCCTTCTCGCCCAACAACAAGATGCCGGCCATCACCGATCCGGACGGCCCCGGCGGCATTCGCCATCTCGATCTTCGAATCCGGCGCCATCCTGCAGTACCTCGGCCGCAAGACGGGTCAGTTCTATCCCGCCGACGAGCGCGCCCGCGTGGAAGTCGATCAGTGGCTGTTCTGGCAGATGGCGGGCCTCGGCCCCATGGCCGGACAGACGCATCACTTCCGTAACTACGCGACGGAGAAAATCCCCTACGCCATCGACCGCTACGTCAACGAAACGCATCGTCTCTATGGCGTGATGAACAAGCGCCTCGCCGATCGCGAATTTCTCGCCGGTGATTACTCGATCGCCGATATCGCCTGCGTCGGCTGGGTCAAGCTGTGGGAAGGCCAGGGGCAGCACATCGACGAGTTCCCCAACGTCAAACGCTGGCTTGAAACGCTGCTCGCCCGCCCCGCCGTGAAGAAGGGCCTGGAAATTCCCGGCAACGCGCCGAAGACTGACCTCGCCACCGACAAGGAAGCCCAGAAGATCCTGTTCGGGCAGCGCGCTCGCTGAAAGACGAAAGTGCTTTCCGACAAAGCGTGAAGCGATTTCCCGAAGGCCGCGCGCGCTGAACACCTATGACTTCGGGGTGCCTTTACCGCGTCACGCGACTCAGATTGGGCTAGGGCATCGCCATCGGCCGGCATGCGCCGCGCCCTGAGGAGGCCCCGCCATGGGATTCCGTTTCCGCAAGACCGTCACGATCTTTCCGTTCGTGCATCTGAACTTCAGCAAGTCGGGCGTGTCGCTCAGCCTTGGCAGACGCGGCCTGATGTACAATGTCGGCAGCCAGCGCGAGACGATCGCCATCGGCGCACCGGGTACCGGCGTCGGCTACCGCGCGTCCTTCACATTTGGCCTGCTCCTGATCCTGATCGGCCTCGCCGCAATCATCGCGTTGGCATGGCACTTCTATCCCGGAACGGTGCAGTGGGTGCTGCACAAGTGGCAGCCGAGCATGTTCTGACCGGCCGAAACAAAAGCGGAGAGCGCATCGCTGCACTCTCCGCTCGAAGTGGCCAGTCATTTTTGCAGAAACGTCTGATCAACGGCCCGGATAGGGGTTGGTGTGATACGTGATCATCAACATCGCCATCAGCACTGCTGACAGCAAGCCCGCGAGCGCGCCCAGCATGCCGTAGCCGGTAACGCCGACGACCGAATAGAGATCGTGCGCGGCAAGGCTGCCTGCGATCGACGCGATCGCCGCATTGACGACCAGAACCGTCGGAACGCGTGACTCGTCCGCGCCCTGCCCGGCGCCAAGGAACAAGACCTTGTAGCGCGCAATGCTCGCGACGATCGTTGCAACGAAGCCGGCCGCAATCGCGATGGTCCGCGAACCCAGGCCCTCGATCCCGCCAAGCCCCAAGCCAACGATCGCACCGATGGCAGCCGCCACCAGTATCAGCACGATGATGCTTGCAGAGATCACGCCTCCGCCGCCGCCAGGTGTAGCCATATCAATTGTCTCCCCAATATTTTTGCCCCCGCCACATCGGCGAAAGTGGCCGGATATTGGTTGCGTGGCGATAGTGGGTCAACCCCGTAAGTCGCCTCACCACACTGCATCAGCTAGTTAAGGGCCAGCGGAACCCCATGGCGAACCAGACGTTTCCTCACGTCGCTCCGCACCGCGAGCGCCCAAATCAAACAAACAGATACTGACCGCTGAGGAGACCCTCATGAAGATCAAGAACGCCAAGATTTTGATTCTCGCCACCGACGGCTTCGAGCAATCGGAGCTGGAAGTGCCGCGCGAGAAGCTCAAGGAAGCCGGCGCGCTCGTCCACGTCGTCGGCCCCAAGGATCGCAAGGACAAGAAGTCGATCACCGGCTGGAAAGACGGCAACTGGGGCAAACCGGTCGACGTCGACCGTGAACTGGCAGATGCCTCCGAAAGCTTTTACGACGCCCTCGTTCTGCCGGGCGGCGTCATCAACCCGGACAAGCTACGCGCCAACGACGAAGCCGTCGCGCTGATCCGTGAGTTCCTGAATTCGGGCAAACCGGTTGCCGCGATCTGCCATGGACCCTGGCTGCTGATCGAAGCCAACGGCATCCGCGGCCGCAAGGCCACGTCGTACAAGTCCATCAAGCAGGATCTCATCAACGCCGGCGCAGACTGGCACGATGAAGCCGTCGTGACCGACCAGGGCATCATCACCTCGCGCAGCCCGGACGATCTGGCGCCATTCGTCGCCAAGATCATCGAGGAGGTCGAGGAAGGAAAGCACGACCGCGCCGAACTGGCCGCTGCGTAACGCACACGATGAATGCCGAACTGACGAGAGCCGGGCGGCCTGCCGCTCGGCTCTCTTCAATTGCCGTTGATGTTCTCCAGCAGCTTCATCATCTGCTTCAGCTTCATCTTGCCGCCGTTCGGCAGCTTCACGACGCCCGGCAACAATCCGTCCGAGCAGGTCTTGCCGACCCACGTATATCGATGTTCGATCTCGGAGGCGGCACCGAGCCCGGATTTCGTATTCACCTTGAAGCTATACTCGGATTGAAAATCACCCGAAAGTTCAGCGCGCGAAATCACCGTACGGCCCGTCGACACCTGACAATCCGCCAGGATGATGATCGCGTTCCCGTCCCGCGACCAGATCGGCAGCGGGCAAATCGCCGTTACGATCGACAGCGACGCGTCCATCATTTCCTTGTCGGTCGCCTCGTCCACGCACATCTGCAGCACCGCTTCAGGCGCGTCGCCGGCCGTCATCCGCAATTCCCATTGCCCGGGCTTGCGCGAGGGCACGATGACGCCTGCCGCCCACGCCAGCGCGACCGGCAAACTCACCGCCGCTAAAACCACCGTGCAAACCGCCAGCATTCCCCCGCCGCGCCGCATCGCCCCTGCCTTATGGTTGCGGGCCTGCGCCCAAGGACTCCATCATGCCCATCATTTGCTTCATATTCATTTTGATGCCACCCGGCATCAACATGTCGCCCGGCACCATCCCGCCGGTACAGGCTTCGCCGACCCAGCGCGCCTTGTGCTCGACGTCCGTCGTGGCATCGACGCCTTCCGGCGCGTCGGAAACGTCGGCTTTCGTTACCATCGTATATTCGGACTGGAAGTCGCCGCTGATCTCGGTGCGGCCGGCAACCTTCATGCCGGCCACCTGACACGTGCTGTCGATGACGATCTTGTCTCCATCACGCGCGATCTTCTGATCCGGGCACATGGACTTCGCCATGCCCATGCCCATCTGCATCATGCCTTTGTCCGTCGCTGCATCCAGGCACAACTGCACGGTCATGGCCGGCATGTCCTTGCTGGCCTTCATCTGCAGTTCCCACTGGCCCGGCTTGCGCGCAGGCCAGTCGAACTCTTCAGCCATCGCAGACTGAGCCATGCCACAACCCGCGCCAAAGATGATGGCCAGAATCCATTGCCTGTTCATAGATTGGATCGTCCTTGCTGATTGAGGTCGTTTCGCTGCCCTGCAACCAGACAAATCGGGCAAAATGACAACGCAACCTCCATCCCCCGCATCGGTAGAAGCCCTGCCGTGGGCCAGGCTGACGTGCGCATGCCGGCAAACCGCTCTCAGGAACTGACCAAGCACCGACACCCTTGCAGAGACGAAGCGGCCCCCCAAATGTTCTTGTTGACGAATGCGTTAGACGGCACGGGTATGACACAGCCGGGTTGTATAGTGCGCACCAACATCGCTAGGATGAGGCAACGAGTGCCGCCCGATTCGTCACGCCGCCTCGAAAATCAAAAGCTTGGGAGAACTACTCCGTGCGCACCTTAATGAAATTCGCCGCAGTCTTCAGCACTTCGATGATCCTGGCCGCAACCGCGGCTCAGGCCAAGCCCGCCAGCCCCTTTGCCGGCCTGGCCGGCGGCTGGAGTGGCGGTGGCACCGCCTCGTTCGAAGGCGGCCGCAGCGAGAAGACTGCGCTGCACGGCCACATACCGGCCCGGCGGCGGCGGCAACACCCTGGCCATGACCATTCGCTGTGCCAACGCCTCGCTCAACGTCCAGCTCAACGGCAACCTGCGCTACAACAACGGCCGGGTCAGCGGCAGCTGGTCGGAAAGCTCCACGGGCGCGGGTGGCAGCGCGGCCGGGCGGGCCGGCCCCTCGAGCCTCCGCCTACGGATCGGTGGCGATCTGTCGGGAAATCTCTCGGTTTCCTACTCTGGGGCCAGCCAGTCCGTTTCCATCGCCACCAACAATTCGGCCTTCCGCCGCGCCAGCTTCAACTTGAGGCGGCGCTGACACCTCTGTCATGTATGCGAGCTACGGCTGTGTTGCGCTATGGCCACGTCTGGTCGTAAAGAGGCTGCTAGACTGCGTCCGGACAGTTGGATTTCGTGCGCCGTGAGTTGCAGCAAGACAGCCGGAGCATCTCCGGCGTCTGTGGTTCGGAGGATTGTTGGGTGATTGCTCTTAATTCAGTGAAGGCGCTGACGGTTGGCTCGGCCCTTTTTGTTACCGTGGCGGCATCGCCGGCCATGGCCGAAGGTGCCTTTGCGGGCTTCAACGGCACCTGGCGCGGCGCGGGCAACATCACGCTCGCCGGCGGCCAGAAGGAAAAGCTGACCTGCAAAGCCTATTACAATCCAAAGAACGCGGGCGCCGAACTCGGCATCGCGCTCACCTGCTCATCGCAGGCAAACAAGATCGAACTGCGCGCCAATCTCAATTCGTCGGGTGACACGGTCTCCGGCAGCTGGGAAGAGCGCGCGTTCAACTCGTCAGGCAGCGTCGCGGGCAAGGCCAGCGGCAGCAAACTGAACCTGTCGATCTCCGGCACCTTGAAGGGCACCATGTCGATCTCGACCGGCGGCTCCAGCCAATCGGTCAACATCCGCACGGACGGCACCGGCTTCAAGTCCGTCAGCCTATCGCTTTCCAAGAGCTGATTGACGGCGAGGGCCGGCAAGCCACACACGCCCTGAGAATTTCTGACATGGCGCGGCATCATCGCTGCGCCATGTTAGTTTAAGGCGAACAAATCACCACTGGGCCAAGCCGGGCATACGAAGCGGCCAAGCCGCGAAAGAATGCTCGCGACTGACGAGCCTCCAATGAAAGGCCCAAAAATGACAGGCCCCAAGATGACAGGAACAACAATGGTCCGCACGCTTCTGGCAACCGCCTGCCTCGCTGCCACCGTCACCATCTTCGGCGCGGCCTCTCCCGCAGACGCTACGTTCCGCAGCCGCGGCAACAACGGCGGGCGCGACGGTATCGTCGTCGCCGTCAGCAAGCACGGCAATGGCACGGTTTCCGGCCCGGTACGCCAGGCCCGCTACGGCCTGGAAGTTCGCACCCCCGGCGGCAACTGGATCGGCTGCCGCGCCAGCTGCTCCGAAACGCTGCGGGTGCAAACTGTCGACATCTGGGAAAACGACGGCCGTCTTGTCGGCGCGGGCGATGCCGCCAACGAATGCGGCATCTTCGGCTGCCTCGAACTGGGCCGCTGAACTCCTACGCCAATCCGATCAGAAACGGGTTGCTGGCTCGCTCCGCGCCGATCGTGCTGGTCGGGCCGTGACCGCAGATGAAAGCGATATTGTCGTCTAGCGGCAAGATCTTCGTCTGCAGCGAGTTCATCAGCGTGTCGTGATCGCCCTGCGGCAAGTCTGTCCGCCCCACCGATCCACGAAACAATACGTCTCCCATCAGCGCGAATTTCTGCGCTTTGTTGAGAAACACCACTGACCCGGGCGAATGCCCCGGGCAGTGCAGAATGTCGAACGTGTGCCCGCCGACGCTGACGGTATCGCCCTCGTCCAGCCACCGGTCCGGCACGACGTTGCGCGCTTCCATGCCGTACGCGTCGCCTTGCGCTTCCAGATTATCGAGCAGCACCTTCTCCGCCTTGTGCGGTCCCTCGATTTTCACGCCCAGATCGTCACGCAGATCTGCCGCCCCGCCCGCGTGATCGATGTGCCCGTGCGTCAACAGGATCTTCTCGACCTTGATGCCGACTTCGGCGATCGCCTTCAGGATCGCATCTATGTTTCCGCCCGGATCGACGACCGCTCCAAGCATCGTCTCGGGATTCCACAGCAGCGTGCAGTTCTGCTGGAAGTCCGTAACGGGAATGATCGCAGCCTTCAGCCCGGCCGGAGGGTTCTGCGCGTCTGCCATGATCGATCCGTTCTCCTCGTTGCTGGCGCGCTCTTACCGCGACCCAGCGGCCATGGCCAGAGACCCCGGTAACGCACCAGCCTACCCTTCGTTAACAAATTATTAATCAATATGGCGCCATGATTCAGCAGCGAGGCATGAGGCCTCGCAGTCAGCGCCTTTTGGCAGGCCATGACGGTCTGCCAGATCCGGCAGCGGGCCCCAAACGATGAACGTCAGCACGCCCGAACCCGCAGCCCAGGTGCTCCTTCAGGCCCAGGCGCGACTGGCGTCCACCGAATTGCCCCTCGCTCTTCCCGGCTCGCAACCAAGCACACCGGCAACGACACCGGTCTTGGCGCCCGTTCCGTCGTCCACGCCGGTCATCGTCACCGCAGACCCGCTCGCAATTCTTCTGCAGAGCGGCGCCGTCGACGTCCCCGACACGCCCCTGACAGCAGATCTCGCCCGCCGCTACGCCGAAAGCGGCACGCTGACCCAGCGCACCGCCACCGATTTGGCAGTGCCCAAAGACCTGCAAATTCCCAGCAATCTCACAGCGGCCGACGCGAAACTGTTGAACGGCCTGTCCCAGGCCTACCGCCAGCCCGCCACCGCAACGCCGGTGCCGCAGCCGGTCAACGTGCAGCGCGAGTTGGTCAACGCCCAACTGCCCAACGCACCGGGAACCGCGGGAAACACGCCCGCAGTCATCATCATCGACGGCCGGTCGCTGCCGCTGAACGGCACACAGGCAGCCGTGGTACGCAGCGCGCTTGCATCCGGCGGCGCGCCTGATGCCAAATTGCTGACCAGCCTTCTCCAGTCGGCGACATCGCTCGATCCAGATCCCATTCCACTTCCGCAACCTTCCAGCGCGCTGCGCGAGCTGGCGAGCGCGGCCATCGCGCAGCCTGCCAACGCCGGGCGCAGCCAAACCAATTCTCAATTGCCCAACGCACCACGCGATCAAGCCAATCTCGCGCTGGCCACGGCTGGTCAAAATCTTCCCAGGAATGTTCCCGAGGCGCTTTTGCCAACGGTTGCTCGCGACGTTTCCGGCTTAGCGCTGCCTGCCGCACCGCGCGAGCAGGCAATCGCGGTAGCGGCCGCCGTCCGCAACGCTGTGCCCACCACTCAGCTTCCCGGCGATCCGATCGCCGCCAACGGCGTCATCGTCATAGACGGCCGCACGATTGCACTGAACCCGGCCCAAATCGCACTCGTCCGCGCCAACCTCGATGCTGCCCTGCGCAGAGCCGGGCCCTGGCATCGGCGGCTCGGACGGCGAAGACCCCACGAACACGATGGCGGCCATCGGCGCCGCCGATCGTGCCCGCGAAGTCGGTCGAGTCCAGTCCGTAGAGGCAAGCCCTCGACCAAACGTCGAATCGCGAGAACGCCACGCATCCCCTGCACAAGGCGATGGTCCCAATATCCAGGAGGGACTTGGCAACAATGAAAAGGTGGAAGCCGTGCGCGCAGTCCGTCACGAACAGCCCGCCCCCTACGAACCGCAGGTCATTGTGCCCCGGCCGCAGGATCATGCGGTGATCACCCCCGGCCCCGATCGCGTCATTCTGGCCGGCCAGGCCCCCGACACAGGAGCGCAGTCCGCAATCACCGGCATCGCCATCGCACTTGCACCGGGCATCACGCGGGATGACGTCACAGCCGAACTGCACCAGGACGGTTACCGCCTGACGTTCGCGGGCAGCGACGACTCGCTTCTCCTCCACGCCAGCGCCGGGTTGTCGGCACAATTGATGTTCGCCGACGGCACGTCGATGCGCCTGCAGCTCACCCACGACTGATCCGTAAATTTTAACGGAGCGGATTAAGACGCCTTTCAGTCCTCAGGCAGCACAGTTGTCCATTGCGCCCCGAGGATCCGGCATGAAAATCAACGGCAGCTCGCCGCCATACTCCAGGCCGTTCAGTTCGTTCGGCCGGACGTCCACGTCGCTGTTTTCATCCCAGCAGCCCACCTTCGGAGCTTCAGCCTCTCCCTCGTCTGGCCCGTCGATTTGGTCGGCCATCCAGCGCATCCAGTCCATCCTGCTCGACCGGCAGGATCGCGCGGCGAGCGGCACGAGCACCGCCAGCGACGCTGGCTCCAACGTCTATGCTGAAAACAAGTCGATCAGCGGCAATGCCGTCAGCGGCGCGAAAGTCGGCGGCAAGTTCCTCGACGTCAAAGCGGCATCGATGCAGTACGTGCAGTCCGCAGCCACCGATTCGAAATTCACCAGCAAAACGATCTACAGCTCGTCGTTCGAGGGCGACCGCACAACCATCACCGCTGACCGCATCCAATACGCCCAGATCAACGGCGACAAGTCCGTCGTGAACGTCACGACTATGACGGGCGGTCAGGTCGGCGGCGATGGCGTGACCATCAACGCCGTGACCGTCGATGGCCTGCTCCAAGTCGGCGGCAGCGGAGCAAAGATTACGGCCGATCAGTTGAGCTTCACGCAGATCAACGGCAAGGGCGCATCACTGACGGCAGACAAGCTCGGCGTCGTTCTTATCAACGCCGACGACGTGTCGATAGCCGCGCAGACAGCAGGCAGCATCAGCCTTCGTGGCGGCAAGAACAGCGTGATTGTCGACAAGGCGACCGATATCCAGGCCGCGGCCGGCAACAACTCCATCAACGCCAAGACCGTAAGCAGCGTCTCCCTCGCAGGCGGAGACGACGATATCACCGTCGGCACGGCCTTGGGCGCGATCAATGCCGGCGCCGGCAATGATCGCATCAATGTCGAGAAAGCTGCATCGGTGTCCGGGGGCAAGGGCAACGACACGCTGACGGTCGGCGCGGGCGTTCAACGCGTGACGTTCAACGCCGGCGACGGCGCCGATATCGTCAATGCCGAGAAGGGCACGACGATAGCGTTTGGCGCCGGCCTGAAGCGCGACGATGTCCAGGTTGTCAGGGACGGCGACACATATCGCATCAGCTTCGGCAGCAGCACAGACCAGATCACGCTCAACGCTGGCGCGGGCACCACCTCCAAGCTGTCGTTCGCCGACGGTTCCACCATGGAACTGAACCGCGAGACGATGGAAGCCTGACGGGTCCCGTCTCCGCTCGCTCCCAGCCCATCCCCTAAAGCAAAAAAAATCGGGAGCCGAATGGCTCCCGAGTTCTTTGCGATCGTCTCTATGATTCTTGCTACTCTTAGGCAGCGACGTGCTCGTCGCCCGGGTTGCGCAGCACGTAGCCGCGGCCCCAAACCGTTTCGATGTAGTGCTGACCGCCGGTTGCCGTCTGCAGCTTCTTGCGCAGCTTGCAGATGAAGACGTCGATGATCTTCAACTCCGGCTCGTCCATGCCGCCGTACAGATGATTGAGGAACATTTCCTTCGTCAGGGTCGTGCCCTTGCGAAGCGAAAGCAGCTCCAGCATCTGGTATTCCTTGCCGGTGAGGTGAACGCGCGAGCCGTTAACCTCCACCGTCTTGGTGTCGAGATTGACGCGCAGGTCGCCCGTCTCGATAACCGACTGTGCGTGCCCTTTCGAGCGCCGCACGATGGCGTGAATGCGCGCAACGAGTTCGTCCTTGTGGAACGGCTTCGTCATGTAGTCGTCGGCGCCGAAACCGAGCCCCCTCACCTTGTCCTCGATCTGGGCGAGCCCAGAGAGGATCAAGATCGGCGTTCCGACCTTTGCAACGCGCAACATCTTCAGAACTTCGTACCCGCTCATATCCGGCAGGTTGATGTCGAGAAGAATGATGTCGTAGTCGTAGAGCTTACCGAGGTCGACCCCTTCCTCGCCAAGATCCGTAGTGTAGACGTTAAAGCCTTCCGACTGCAGCATCAGTTCGATGCTTTGTGCCGTCGCGCTATCGTCTTCAATTAGAAGGACGCGCATCTGTTTCCATTCCTCGCTTTGGCCTGCCCCGTCGCCAGGTCGCTGCTGCTATTGCCTTGAAACTCTGCCTCGGCACATTGCCCTTGCCCGAAGCTTAATTCTCGTTACGAAACTACGCGTCAATCGTTAACAAAAACTGATGCCCTGTCGGGGGCTGACCCAAAACGGCACTCTTATGCATCGCGTGTCGAATCTGCCGCGGTCAGACTGCCCAATTTGCTAACGTTTCCTTACTCGGGCCTTGCCCAGCGCTTACCGGGTACGCGACCAGCAAAAAACGACAGCACCGCTCGGCAGCCAAAGACACGCCCGGTGGCCGCGCTGGCCGCCGTTATGCTTAAGGCTAGTCAATTCGTGAGACGATTCAAGTGCTAACAGCATTCGGATCAGATGTGAATCCACGAGCGCCATAAATTCGACGCACCTATTACCAAAATTGACGAAACGACTTTATGGCGTTGCTTTACCGCAACTTAATGCCCGTATGACATATTGAGTCTTAAGGCCGAAAGACACGGACTTCGTGTGGTTTTCGGCCCTGAAAAGGTGCCATCGGGGCTGCTGACTGCGTTAATGCAGCTGGCACGTAGCGTTCCTGGCACGGAAATTGATTGTCGCCTGTGGCGAGTTCGACTGTGTTGAGGGTATCGAACGATGAAAGCACGAGAGACCGCTATGCGCTTGAAGCGCTTCGAAGCGGACGAGAAGGCCCGCAAGGCAGCCGATCTCGAACATATGATTCGCGAATTCGAAACGATCGCCTCCGACCTCGATCGCCAGATCCAGGCCGAGGAAGATCGCAGCGGCGTACGCGATCCGAGCCATTTCGCCTATTCCACGTTTGCCAAGTCCGCCAGCCAACGCCGTGACAACCTGCGCGCCTCGGTCGCCGGCCTGCGCGCGAAGCTGGAAGCTGCCATGAAGGAACGCGACGAGGCCGCCGAACAGGCCGTCCAGTCCGCTCCCACGCCACTTCGTGTCACCGGCCGCCTGCATCGGCGGGGCGAACGCGCTCCCAGCTCTGTGCTGCGCTAACCCGGTCACACCCACTGATTCGTCAACAGAAAGCCCGCCCGGCAGCCGCCGTGGCGGGCTTTCCACGTCTTGCCAACGCCATGGGCGCATGTCAGGGGATCAGGGGCACCCCGCTGGCCTTCGCAGGCTGGCGACCGCCCGTAGCAACGATCGAAGTGGAATGCAGCACCACACCGGCAAAGTCGCCCTCGTGCTCTGTCTGGCAACTCTGATGCTCCAGGGGTGCGCGGCCTCGCTTACGCCGGGTGAAACAGGCGCGGCGGCCACCACAGGAACTGCACAACCGATCGCACCACCCGCCCAAACGTCTGCTGGAACGGTGCCGCCCGCCGCCGCCGAAGAGAGCGGGACGATGGCGACCCTGAAGGCCATGCTCCCCAAGGGCGAGCAGATCGTTGGCACGCCGACAGAGTTGTACACGCGCATTGCCCGTGGCGCGTTAACCTGCTGGTTCGGGGCATCCGGCCCCCTCAAGGGTGCCTACATGTATCACGCCGATGCGGCCCCTCCCTCGAAGGGCGGCCGCTCGGAAATCATAATCCGGACGAAGGACAAGGACGCCGCCGACCCCAGGTCGCTGCGTGCCTACCGCATCACGATCGCCCCGGGCGAAAGCGGATCGGTTCTGGAGACGGAAAACGTGAAGATCCCCGAGCCGCTGGCAACCAGCCTGGGGGCCGACGTGCGCCGCTGGGCAGCAGACGACGAAGGCTGCAGCGCGGCAACGGCAACGGGCGATTGGAATGCTGGAGCAAAGCCGCCGGAAACCGAAAAGGCCGCGGCAAAGCCAGCGAAGAAAAGCAAAACTGCGGACAAGAAGAAGTAGCCCGCACACGAAATGCCCGCACGGCCGGGCTTGCTTCTAGCCACCCGGCCGTACAAGGCACAACGCAGACTGAGGGAGATCAGCCGCGGTAATCCTGGATGCGCGTGGCACGCAGGCCTGGAAGGCCATGCTTGTCGATCGACCGCTGCCAGGACAGGAACTCGTCCACGGTCAGCTTGTAGCGATCGCACGCCTCTTCGATGCTGAGCAGACCGCCGCGAACGGCAGCCACCACTTCCGCCTTACGGCGAATTACCCAGCGCTTGGTGTCTTTTGGCGGCAGGTCGGCTACGGTGAGCGGACTTCCATCCGGCCCGATGACGTAGCGCACGCGCGCTCTCATATGCTGCTGTTCGGTCATGATACTCATTACACTCTACAGACCCATCCCAAGAAGGTAACCGAATGCTCTTAAAATGAGCCTAAGCCTTTGAGTAAACATAGCATAAACTGGTGGGTCAAAACATCAAAGTCATTGTATTAACCTCAACGCCTGACTCATTGCGGCACATCGCCATGGTCTAGACATATCTTTGAGCATATTGTCCCGCCGCGGAACGACTTGCAGCTGTCGCTTCCGACACTTATTGCGGTGCAAGCGGTGAAGTGCGACAACCAAGCGGTCGCGCTTACACTGCAGCGACGGCTAAATGAAAAGACGCGGGCTGAATCGCGGATGGCCGTCAGGTCGGCAACGAACTGGTCATAAATGCACGCCGCAGAACCACACATCACCCCACGCCGCATCGTCGTCGCCATGTCTGGCGGCGTAGATTCGTCTGTCGTCGCCGGGCTGCTGAAGCGGGCCGGCCATGACGTTGTCGGCATTACGTTACAGCTTTATGACCATGGCGCCGCCACCGGACGCAAGGGCGCATGCTGCGCCGGCCAGGACATCCAGGATGCGCGCCAGGCCGCCGAGATCATCGGCATCCCGCACTACGTTCTCGACTACGAGCGCCGCTTCAAGGAAGCCGTGATCAACTCGTTCGCCGAAAGCTACATCGCCGGTGAAACACCGATCCCGTGCGTCACGTGCAATCAGAAGATCAAGTTCCTCGACCTGCTGGATACGGCCAAGGAGCTGAACGCCGACGCGCTGGCGACCGGCCACTACATCGAAAGGCGCGACGGACCCAACGGTCCCGAAATCTACCGCGCCATCGATAGTGATCGCGACCAGAGCTATTTCCTGTTTGCCACCACGCGCGCGCAACTCGACATGCTGATGTTCCCGCTCGGCGGGCTGACCAAGCCCCAGGTGCGCGAACTGGCGCGTGACATGGGCCTGCCGCTGGCCGACAAGCCGGACAGCCAGGACATCTGCTTCGTCACCAAGGGCCGCTACGCCGACATCATCGAACGCCTGAAGCCGGGCGCCATGCAGGCAGGCGAAATCCGCCACGCCGACGGCCGCTCGCTGGGCCGCCACGACGGCATCATCAATTACACCATCGGCCAGCGCAAAGGCCTCGGCCTCAACAGCACCGAGCCGTTGTTCGTCCTGAGCCTGGACGCGGCCAGCAACGAGGTTGTGGTGGGACCGCGTGACTTATTGCGCACACGAGACCTTGTGCTTAAAAATGTGAACTGGCTCGGCGACGAACCTCTGGAACAAGCGGGCGCATCCGGAATTGCGGTTCACGCACGTGTGCGCTCCAGCCAGCCGCCCCGCCCCGCGACACTCTTCGTGGAGCAGGACGGCGAGGTGCGGGTGACGCTTGCCGAGCCTGAGAATGGTGTTGCTGCAGGCCAAGCCTGCGTTCTGTATATTGATCACACTGCTCAGTCGCGGATACTGGGTGGTGGTTTTGTCGCCAAGGCGATCACGCCGGCTCTGCTGGCCCGTGGTAGATTGGCAACCGGCTCTCCGGTCAAGGGCCGGCCTACGGAAAACGGGCACGACGTCCGCGTGTCAGATTTGAGCGCGGGATAAAAAGGGTGAGAGCGGGTTATGCTGAATATGAATAACGAACCTCAAGGGCGGAGAAAATTCAACGTGCGCCCCAACGACAGTCGCCGCCGTGCCGTTTTGCACAAGGCAGACGGCAAGATTGTCGGCATCGGCCGCATCGAAGAAGACGTCGTCAAGAGCGCCTATCGCCGTTGGGCTCCTGTCTACGACGCCACCTTCGGCAAGGTCTCGACCGTTGGCCGCAAGCACGTCGTCGAAGTGATCAACCAACGCGGCGGCCGCGTCCTTGAAGTGGGCGTCGGCACCGGTCTTTCGTTGGCGGACTACAAGTCCGACCTCGAAATCGTCGGCATCGACCTGTCGCCCGATATGCTTGAAAAAGCCCGCGAGCGCGTCGCCAACGACCGCCTGACTCACGTGACCGGTCTCCACGAGATGGATGCGAGCGCACTCAGCTTCCCTGATGCATCGTTCGACACGGTCGTTGCCATGTACGTCATGACGGTCGTGCCGGATCCCGAAAAGGTGATGCGCGAACTGGCTCGCGTCACGAAACCCGGCGGCGAGGTGATCCTCGTCAACCATTTCAGCCAGGAAGAAGGCGTCCGCGGCTGGGTTGAACGCCGCATGGCCCCGTTCGCCGAGATCATCGGCTGGCGCCCGGTGTTCGACGTTTCGCGCGTCATGGGCTGCGGGGACCTGCAGATGGTGCAGCGCCAGGCCCTGCGTCCGTGGGGCATCTTTACGATGATGCGCTTCCACCGCCAGGCCGCCGTAACGGCCGACGCAGCAGAGTAGTAAGCAAACCGCAAGCGGCGCGGCCCGTGCAGTGGGCCGCGTCCTTGACAGCATGGCGCCATGCTCCTAAGGACAGGCGCTCGTGGCGGGATAGCTCAGTTGGTTAGAGCGGCGGAATCATAATCCGTAGGTCCCCGGTTCAAGTCCGGGTCTCGCTACCATTCATTCCATGGCAATCGTCAGTTTAGCCGCCTGTCCGCCCTGCGGCGCGCCGCGGTCTTCATTATTCCAGGCGCTTCATCACGATACCGCGCCCGCCATTGAGCTGGCCGCGCGCATGTGCATTGCTGGCCTCCGGATTTCAGATTTCAACCAATCGGCGAGCCTGGCGTGTTCCGGATATTGTTGATCGAGGACGAGTACGGCGTAGGCGATGTGGTGACCGCCTATCTGTCGCGTACCGGGCGCAAGGTGGAGTGGGTGCGCAGCTTTGCTGATGGCGCCGCCGCGTTGAACGAACGGACGCACGATCTTTTGCTCATCGACATCCGGTTGCCTGACGGCAGCGGCCTTGATCTTGTCGAGCGGTTGCGCGAGGCGGGCGACAAACGCCCCATCATCATCATCAGCGCCCAGGACCAGATCCGCGATCGCATCTCGGGCCTGAACGCCGGCGCCGACGACTACATCGTCAAGCCGTTCAATCTCGGCGAGATGGAAGCGCGGATCGAGGCCCTGCAACGCAGAGCATCGGGCGATCCCAACCCAAAGATCACCGCCGGTCTTGCCCGGATCGATATCGCACGCCAGCGCGTGTGGTTGAATGATCGGGAAGTGGAGCTTTCAAAAACCGACTGGCTGCTGCTCCGCAGGCTGTGTAGCCCAGCAGGGCAGACAGTGCCGAAAAAGGCGCTTCTGGACCTGCTGTTCGCGGAGGCCAGCAAGGACGCAAGCAGCGAGGCCAGCAACGCCGTCGAAGTGTACATCAGCCGCTTGCGGCGCAAGCTGGGGCCGGACGTCATCCTGAACAAGAGGGGCGTCGGTTACCGCCTTGCCGTCTGACATGCGCCCCTGGAGTCTGATCAACGACCTGAAGTGGCGGCAGCTCGGCTTGCTCGCCGGGCTTTGGCTGGCGGGTGCCGTCATCGCGTCTGCCTTCATCATGCATGAAACAAACGAGATGTTCGATAATGCGATGGCCCAAGCCGCAACTGCCGTACTCGCAATCGGCGAGCTTTCTCCGTCCGGCGGACTGGCCAATTCGCCTCGCGTTGAAGCGGTGGCATTCTCGGGCGATCGCCGCAAGTACATGTCGTTCCAGATACGCGACCCGTCGGGCAGCGTCCTGGCACGCTCTAGTACCGCGCCGGTCGAGCCCTATCCCATATCCCTCCAGCCAGGCTACTCTGGCGCGGGAACCATGCGCTATCTGACACGCCCCCTTGCAGCAGGCAGTGGCGTCGTTCAAATCGCCGAATTCTACGACGAGCGCCGAGACGCCTTCGTGGGTTTGTTGGCCGGCTTCATCGCCCCATTGCTGGCATTACTGGCAATCGGCGGCATCGTGATCTCGCGCAGCGTTGGACGGGCCGGCAAGCCCATTGCGGAACTCAGCCGGCAGCTGCAGGCCCGCAGCGGGGCCAACATGACCCTGATCGACCATTCCGGCGTACCCATCGAGCTCGAACCGATCGTCGATGACGTGAACCGCCTTCTGACACGCTTGCACGGCGCGTTCGAGGCGGAACGTGCTTTCTCCGCCAACTGTGCGCACGAGCTGCGCAATCCGATTGCCGCCGCACAGGCACAGATCGAATACCTTGCGATGTTTCCCGGCGACCCGGCCAACATCGAGCGCATCAAATCTACGGGCAGCGCGCTCAGCGAATTGGGACATCGGATTGAGCGTTTGCTCCAACTGAGCAGGGCGGAAGCGGGCACCAGCACATCATCGCAGTCATCTGATCTGATCGCCGTCACGCAACTCCTGGTCGACGACTATGGCCGCCGGGGCAAAGCTGTAGACTTCGAGCGTGGTCCATCGCCCCAGCTTGCAGTGGCAATCGACAAGGATGCTGTGGGGATCGCTGTCCAGAACCTGATCGATAACGCCCTGTCGAACGCGAGTTCGGGTTCGCGCGTCGAGGTGCGTGTCGACGCATCCGGTGCGCTCCATGTCGTCAATAGCTGCGCCGCAGTGGCTCCGGGAGAATTGTCGCGGCTGACCCAACGGTTTCAACGAGACCGAAGCTCTAAGCTTGGCGGCTACGGCCTTGGGCTGGCCATTGTCGGAGAACTCATGCGCCAGACGGCAGGCCGGCTCGAGCTCAAGTCACCGGCGACAGGGCGCCCTGACGGATTTGAAGCCATCATGTGGTTGCCGCCCGCGCCGGTAGCCGCAGCGGCAGAGTGAAACTTACACGAAAATTACATAAATCAGCAAAATGTGGCGTGAACGCACCATCCCTCGCACGGTGAGGCGCAACGAGCTTCCCCAATATTGAATACTGAAGTCATGAAATTCTAGTGTCCCATCGCGTGCCGACCAAGCCGGATTGCCAGGTCTCACTGCGTATCGCGCCCGGTGCTTGTACCGGACGCGGGCCTACCCTGGGGGATACGATAGATGTCATTGAGTTCGCGCCTTGCACGGCGAACTGCCCTTCTGACGACCGCCACCATCGTGATGGCCGTCCCACATTTCGAAGCTCGCGCCCAGCAGGCTGCCGAGCCGGCTCCTCTGCCGCAGATCACGGTCGAAGCCGCGAAGAAAAAGAAGGCAGTCGCTGCTGCCAAGAAGAAAACGACACCCGCCGTCGCGAAGGCCAAGGCTGCTCCGCCGCCAGCCGAACCCGACGTAGTTGAACCTGTAGACACCGTCGCGACCGGCGCCAACGGCGGCCCGGCAGCCGACGCTCAGGGCGACATTGGCTACAACGCCACGCGTACCTCGACGGCAACGAAAACCGACACGCCCCTGCGCAACGTTCCGCAGTCGATCAGCGTCATCACCGACAAGCAGATCAAAGACCAGAACATCAAGAGCATTGGCGATGCCGTGAAGTACGTCCCCGGCGTCAGCGCCGGCCAGGGCGAAGGCAACCGCGATACGGTCATCATTCGCGGCCAGAACACCACGGCGGATTTCTTCGTCGACGGCGTAAGAGACGATGCGCAAGTTTATCGCGATTTCTACAACGTCGAACGCCTCGAAGTTCTCAAGGGACCGAACGCGCTGATCTTCGGTCGCGGCGGCGGTGGCGGCATCATCAATCGTGTCACCAAGCAGGCCGACTTCTTCACCCTGCGTGAAGGCACGGTTTCGGTCGGCATGTTCGACTACAAGCGCGCTCAGGCCGACGTCAATGCGGTCGTCAATCCCAACTTCGCAGTCCGCCTGAACGGCATGTATGAGGACTCCGGCAGCTACCGCGACGGCGTCGACCTGGAGCGTTGGGGCATCAACCCGACGATCACGTTCCGCCCGACGGAGAAAACCCGCGTAGTTCTAGGCTATGAGCACTTCGAGGATCATCGTACGGCCGATCGCGGCATTCCGTCCGTATACGTTCCGCCGGTGGCGGCAACAGTCGGCCGTTCTCGACCAGCCGCTCGACGTTTTTCGGCAACACCGATCTCAGCTACTCCGATGCAACGGTTGACCAGCTGTACGCCATCGTCGAACACAAGTTCAACTCCAATCTCAAGGTTCGCAATCACACGCGCTACGTCAACTATGACAAGTTCTATTCAAACGTATTTGCGGCTACGCCCGTCAATCTCACGGGTGGAACAGTCGACGGAGATCCGTCGCCGACGTCCACAATCAACGTCGGCTCCGGCCAGGTCGGCATTCAGGCCTACAATAACGAGAACGATCGCGAGAACATCTTCAACCAGACGGACGTCACGTACAAGACTCGACATGGGTATCATGCGGCATACGATCATGGCGGGTGCCGAGTTTGGACGTCAGGAATCGATGGGACGACGCTACAACGGCTTCTTCACGGCTGGACAGGCTCAGTGTAACGGCATCGCCAATGACGGCACAAATACCGAAACCTGCCTCGTGGGCTTTAGAAGTCCGACGATCTCTAGCAACGGAATCGTGTTCCGCAACAATTCCACCGGACGGCCGCAGAGCAACACGCGCTCGGACCTCAACGTTCAATCGGTCTACATCCAGGATCAGGTTGAAATCACCCGCTTCCTGGAAGTCATCGGTGGCGTTCGCCACGATCGCTTCGACCTCGAAGTCGAGGATCTGAACTCTGCTGCCGGCTCCGCGAATCGAAACCGGGCTCGCGTCGATGAGTTGAACTCGCCCCGCGCCGGTGTGGTCCTAAAGCCGACAGACCGCGTCTCACTCTACGGTAGCTACTCGGTGTCGTTCCTGCCGTTCTCCGGCGACCAGTTCTCGAGCTTGTCCAGCACGACAGTGAACTTCGCACCGGAAAAATTCACGAACTACGAACTTGGAGCGAAGTGGGACATCACGCCCGCCCTCTCCCTTGCAGCAGCCCACTATTGGCTCACTCGCGAGAACAGCCAGTTCACCCCTGCCTGCAGGTGGCGGTAATCCCGTCCAGACCGGCGAGGTCGAAGTGGAGGGTACAGAAGTCACGCTGAATGGCTACATCACCGACAAGTGGCAAGTAGCCGGCGGCTACGCCTACCAGGAAGGCGAAGTCTCCAGTGCCACCTCGGTCGTCGCCGGCACCGATCTGCCCAACCTGCCGCAGCACAGCTTCTCGTTGTGGAACCGCTACGATTTCTCGTCCATGTGGGGAGCCGGCATCGGCGTTATCCATCGCGACGAAATCATTGCCGCTCTCGCCAACGATGGCGCCCAGGTCATCTTGCCTGAGTACACCACGGTGGATGCGGCACTGTTCTTCAAGCTGAATGAGAACCTGCGGGCGCAACTGAATGTCGAGAACATTCTCGGCGAGAAGTACTTCGCCAACGCCCACAATAACAACAACATACAGCCTGGCCCCCCGACGACGGTCTACTTCTCCGTCACTTCAAATTTCTAAGCGACGATCAGCCGGCGAGCCTTGCTCGCCGGCTGCCTTTATTTCCGAGCGGGAGAACCGGCGCATGACGTCGAAAATCACACCGAAGGCCAAGCAGCAAAGGCTCAAGTCGATCATCGACGCGCAGTATGGCTCACGCTGGACTGCCGCCTCGCTTGCCGAAGCAGCCGGGCTCACGTTGGCCGAGATGCGCACCGGGTTTTCCCAACAGTTCGGCAAGACCGCGCTCGACTATCTGCGCGAGGTGCGCTTGCGCTCAGCCGCCGATCAGTTGGTTGCGGGCAAATCGGTATCCGAAACCGCTGAGGCCTGCGGCTTCACAACATGCGGCAATCTCAGCCGCATGTTTCACAAGCGTACCGGCATATTTCCGAGCCACTATCGCTTCAAGATTGCCGGCTGGAAAAATGGCGACGCGGACACGAACCCCGTTGGTCACACGGCCCGCTGAGCACGCGCCGGCTGGTCCAAAAATCAAAAAGCCGGAAACGGCGATCAAGCCATTTCCAGCTCCAGTTTACTCCGGCCCACGACTTTACAAGCCTTCTTCGGCTCGCTTGCGGGCTCCATCGTTAGTACGATTGGAATCCGTCTCGTTATCCCGCCGCTGTCCGGCGTTGCCGATGGGGGGCGTTGACGCCTCCCCACCTTCTGGCGGCCGTTTTTCTTTCAGTGCGGGATCGATCTCGTCGTCGTCCTTGGCTTTCGGCTTGCGCTCGTCCATGGCACGTCTCCGCTAACTGGCCGCCCATTCTTCGTGGAATTGTGTTTACGCGGCTTTCTGATTAACGCCGCGCGTGGCCAGCGAGTTCAGTTTGGTGTCGGTCGCCTGCTCTTCGTCGAGGTTTTGCTGCAGCACGCTGGCGCAGTCATCACGGCCGAGCTGCTTGGCCCACGCCACAAGCGTCCCGTAGCGCGTAATCTCGTAATGCTCGACAGCCTGGGCCGCTGCAATCAGTGCCGCGTCCAGCACCTGCTTGTCGGCAATCTCACCCGCTATGTCGTTCGCTTCTGTCAAGATGCCGTCGATCGCCGGGCAGTTGACGGCCTTCGCGTCGACGCCGTGCATCTTGAAAACCTGCTCCAGCCGCTTGATCTGGTTCTTCGTTTCGCCCAGATGCGTCTCGAAACCCTGCTTCAGGTTGCTGTCCGTAGCTTTCGAAATCATGCCGGGCAAAGCCTTCACGATCTGGTTTTCAGCATAATAAATGTCGCGCAGCGTATGCACGAACAGGTCGTCGAAGTTTTTGATGTCTCGCGTGAAAAAGCCCATTTGTGCCTCCTGTTGGTTTTCTTGAGTTTGCTTGGTGCTTGTCGATATGGGTCAGCCGCTGACCAAGCGTATCTTGGCGTGCGAACCACCCTTGTCGTTCTCGAGCTTTTCGCCCTTGATGACGGCCTTCACGCCCTCGAACACATAGCTCAAGCCGTGCAAGCCGCTGTTGTCCCAGAACTCGCCCTCGCGAGCGTCGACCTTGATGAGCACGAGATTGGGATCGTCCTTGCCGCCTGGAAACCAGACGCGCCATTCTTCGGACCACAATTCCTCGATGAGCGAACGATCCTTGACGATCGTCGCAGTCCCCACGATGCTGGCGAACTGTGTCGCGCTCTGAAACGAGACCAGAACTTCGGGATAGTTTTGGATCTCCGCGACCTTCGGCGATTGCACGCTTGTTGCGAAATAAGCATCCGCATCCGGCTTCAAGTCGGCAATCGCCATCGGCCGCGCGTGCATGCGGCCCGACTGGTCGTTTGAAACCAGCATGGCCGTCGAAAAATCTTTCAGCAATTCGTAGAGATGTTTCTGGGGGTTCGTATCGGTCATGATTGGTCTCCAAATATCTGGAGATTCAACGCCGGCACGATGGGAGCGTTCCCTGAAAACTCAGGCAGGACCGGCCAACGTTGCCAGCCCTGCCCGGGCTGTTACGTCAGAACGATGACTTCGACGATTTCATACGTATCCGGATCGACGATGACGACCTCTTCCTCGTAGACGAAGTACTTGTAGCGCCGGTATTCCGGCACGATCACGACCACGTCTTCAGGAACGGCATACAGCGTCACACTGCGCGGAATCGCGGTACCGACACTGATGCTGACGTTGAGGTTCTTGACCGACTTATCCTTGTGGCCGCGGAAGCTGCTTTGAACTTTCGTCCGCTGTTCACCAGACAGCTTCGGACCAGAGCCCGCACCGGTAGCGCCTTCCGACCTGCCGGTTGCAGCCGATTTGTCGTCTGAACCGCTCTTGTCGTCAGCGCGGGCCTTGTCTTTGCCGCCAGCCTTGTCAGCGGCATCGGCCTTGGACTTTCCGTCGCCCTTGTCGTCGCGCATTTCAGACTTGGCGTTGTCCGATCCGGGCTTGCCGCGATCGCCGCGTTCTTGCGCCTGAGATTTCCCGGCAGCATCTCCCGCGCCGTCCTTCATGTCGCTCTTGGCGGAGGATCCCGACGAACCCGAGTCACCCGAATCCATCTTTGATCCCGACGCGCCGTCGGCACCGCCGTCCATGGACTTGCTATCGCCCATCGAACCGCCGCTCGTCGCACCGCCGGATGGCCCACGATCAGCCGCGCCACCACCACTAGATGGGCCAGGCGATGCGGCACTCGGGCCCGCGCCACCACCGCCACCACCCGCTGCACCACCGCGGTCTTGCGCCATGACGCTCATACTGCCGGCTGACAGCGCGAGAATACTTGAACAAAGCAAAAGGGATTTTTTCATCGGACGTCTCCTGTCTGTCCCTCGTTCCCCTACATCGTCAAACGAGACCGGCTACAGGGCGTTCCAACAGAATTTCCAAGCGTTCTGTTACAGCATTTCCAAAGACATGCGCCGGCTTGGCCCAGGAAACAACTTATCGAGCTGAGCAAGCTGGTCCGTTGTCAGTCTCAGGTCGCGCGCCTTCGCGTTTTCCTGCACATGCGCGACGCTGCCCGCCTTGGGGATGACGATCACGTCGTCCTTCGCCAGCAACCAGGCCAGCGCCACCTGCGCAGGCGTCGCTCCAAGCTCGCGCGCAAAGCGAACGAGCCTCGCATTGCTGATCAACTTTGCCTGCTCGACAGGTGAGTAGGCCATCAGCGGTATCTTCCGCTCTCGCTGCCACGGCAGCAGATCCCAATCCGCCGCCCGGCGTGTCAGATTGTAGAGCACCTGATTGGTCGCAACATCTTGTCCACCCGGCACGCTCCCACAACTCTTGCATGTCGCCGGTGTCGAGATTGCTGACACCCCAGTGGCGGATCTTGCCAGCGTCCTTCAGCGCCTGGAAACCTGCGACGGTTTCCGCGAGTGGATGCCGTCCCATCCAATGCAGCAGATAAAGATCGATGCGATCGGTTTGCAGCCTTTTCAAGCTGCGTTCGCAAGCCGCGATTACGCCCTCGCGCGAGGCATTGTGCGGATAGACCTTGCTGACGAGAAATACTTCGTCGCGGCGGCCGGCGACGGCTTCGGCCACCAGTTCTTCCGCAGCGCCCTCGCCATACATCTCCGCGGTATCGATCAACGTTAGTCCCAGATCGATGCCGGCGCGTAACGCGGCGATCTCGTCTCCGCGCTTGCTACGCTGTTCCGCCATCTGCCACGTGCCCTGCCCAAGCTGCGGCACGCTTTCGCCAGATGGAAGCACGACATGTCTGATGGCGTTCGCAAGCACGGCTGCAAGCCTCCGGCTGAATCGTGGGCTATAGCCAGCTTACCGTCTGCAGCACCGCACCTCCAACGCAAAGCGGCGGCTGATTGCTCAGCCGCCGCTCGCTTATTCCAAGAGAGACGTCTTAGATGACGTCGATCTCTGCCGGCAGATAGCTCGTTACTTCCAGGCCAACTTCCTGCTCACGAACCTGCGGCTTCATCCAAACCTTCATGACTTCCTCCTATGTTGATCTTGCTTGCTAGCCTGGACTAAACACCTGGGGGCCGAAAAGGTCTAATCGGTTATTTTGATATGTCCGATAAGCCAACCTGATGCGTGCACGGCGGAACAAAAGCGCCGGTCCCAGGTTGAGCATTGGGTCGTATTTTCAACGAGATAATGGCTACCCTGGCGGCCTCTCCCAATCACTGGCCCAGCATGCTGGAGATGAAAATGGTGAGCGATGGCGCTTAAGGCTCGAGCTTGGAAGGTTCCGTCGATAGAGACAGTATCGACAAGCCTCACATATATCGCGCTGACGGGCGCGCTGCTGGCGCCGTTGGCAACCGCAAAGCCTAGCCTGCCGCCCGCCGTCGAGGCGAGGACGGCGATAGCATTGCCCTTGGAACTGGCCTCAACGTCGCGTGCCACGACAACGCCGGCTGACCTTGCATCACCAGATCTCGCCAACTCACGCTCCGAAACCGCGCCCGCAGACGCGCTCTCCGCCGTAACGAGTAGGGATGGGCGAGAACTGCAGGCCTTGCCGCCCGCCGTACAAGTGGCTGAGGCGCGCTCGCGTTTGAAGGCGGTCAAGGCAAAGGACGTGGCACCCGCGAAAGCCGCTCCGCCGGCCGTCGAAACGAAAGCCGGCCCACCGCCCGCCGACGTTCGCATTACTGAGACGGACGCGAGCAAGAGGTCCGCCAAGGCCACGAATGACGAAAAAGCTTCGGCGATACCGCCTCCTGTTGCAACCGTGCCAGTCGCCAGTACCGAACCAGTTAATCCCGAACCGGCGAACGTCTGGACGGATGCCGACGTCGCCGCAGCGCTGAAGGAATGCCTGCGCCTCCTTGCGCCCGCCAACGCCGAAATTGAAGTGAATACCGCCATGCGCAAGGGGCAGTGCGGAACCCCCGCGCCAATTCTGCTCAAGAGCATTGGCACCAACCCGAAACTGACGTTCCAGCCCGCCGTCGAGATCAATTGCCAGATGGCCGTGGCACTAGGTGAATGGGCGACCGACACGCTGCAGCCCGCGGCGCGTGAAACCTACAGCAGCGACGTGAAAAGTATCGTCGGCGCGTCAGGCTATTCCTGCCGCAACCGTTATGGCCTTGCCAACGAACGCCTCAGCGAACACGCGCTCGCAAATGCCATCGACATTGGCGGCTTTGCGCTGGCAGACGGCCGGTCTGTGAAGGTGTCCGCCGGCTGGGGCGCGACGGCGCGTGATCGCGTGGCTGCCGCAAAGGCCAGCGCCAAGTCTGCCGAGATCCCCGCGAGCAAGGAAGACGACAAGGCGGCAAAAACACCAGCGATCAAAGGTGAAAAGACAACGCAGCGTGCCTCGCTCAAGACCGCGGAGCTGGCAGACGCGAAGGATAAGACAAAGCAGAAAACGCCAACCGTCACCGACGCCAAGGTCGCGGAAGTCGACGGCACGGCCACGCCTGACGGGCGGTTCTTGCGCCGGCTGCACAAGGGAGCGTGCGAGACGTTTGGAACCGTACTAGGCCCTGAGGCCAACGAAGCGCATCGCGATCATTTGCACTTCGACTTGAAAGCCCGCAAGCGCCGCGCCGTCTGCCAATAGCAGCGCTATCGCGGCACCAGAAACTCTCTAGGCTTCCGGAAAAAAATGCGGCAGCAAGACGCCGGCGGGCGCCTGCTGCCGCTTATTGAAGCCGGGGGATACGGGACGTCCCATGGCCTCCAAGAGTTTTGGCCTCGCCGTGTCGGGATAACGGTTTGGCCGATGATGTCGTTCGTCGTCGGTCTCGGGAAAAACCTGAAGAGCAAGCACCATCTGTCCGCGAGGGACTTGCGTACCGTATATTTCCTTACTACAAACGTCAAGATTAAATTTCGGCCGAGGCGATGGGATTCGCGACGCCGGAATTGGAACGATTCAAAGCTCCCGGGGTCAATGCGTGTCCGACGACGTAGATGTAGCAATGCCCTTGGTGCAGCCGCCGAAGCACTATACGGCCCAGGAACTTTTTATGGGCGATCGCGAAATAACGATCGAGCACAACGGCGAGCTTTATCGCCTGCGCATCACCGCCAAAGGCGGGCTGCTATTAACGAAATAGCTTTGCCCTCTCGCGAAGAGCGCTGGAATCACGCGCCGAGCGCGGGATTGATACGGCTTGGCTTCAGTACGCCCACGGCTTTCAGCGCGTACTCGTCGAGGCCCTTGCCGCCGGTCTCCTTGACGAATGCGGTGATTGCATCGCGCATGCGTGGCTCCCAGAATTTCTGGATGTGCGATGCCGTCTGGCGCACAGCCCGCTCTTCACCTTCGACGGCATAAGCGCGCGCAATTTGATTGGCCATCAGGACCAGGCGGTCAGCACCGTGCAGCATGGACGTCGTTTCCTATCGTAGCGCCTGTCGTAGCGTCAGTCTCGCGGGCTGCCGGCACCGCGATGCGCTGGCCCCCTGTGAAAATCTCGAATGCATCGCGCCGCGCTATTGCCACGAGCGTGATGTTGGCGGCCTCCGCAGTGCGGATCGCCAACGACGTCGGCGCCGACACCGCAACGATGATCGGCGCACCCAGCACGGCGGTCTTCTGCACCATCTCTACCGACACGCGGCTCGTCAGCAGCACGATGCCGGCAGCCGGATCGACGTCGGTGCGCGAGACTGCCCCGATCAGTTTGTCCAGCGCGTTGTGCCGTCCGACATCCTCGCGCAGCGCAATCAGGCCGCGCGCCTTCGACCAGAAACCCGCACCGTGCACCGCGCGCGTCTCGTGATTGAGAACCTGCGCCGGCTCCAGCGAAGCCAGCGCTTCACGGATGTCAGCTGCCGTAACTTTAAGATCGGACGTCACCCGGGGCGGAGAGGCAACCGCCGCTTCGAGGCTTTCCACCCCGCACAGCCCGCAACCGGTAGGCCCGGCGATCTTGCGCCGCCGCTCAGCGTGCAGCTTGCCGAGCCCTGGCTTTAGCCACATGCGCAACTCCAGGCCCTCGGCGTGTTCCGCAACCTCCAGATCGCGGACGTCGTCGGCCCGCGCAATCATCCGCTCTGACAGGCTGAAGCCATAGGCGAAGTCTTCCAGGTCGGCCGGAGTCGCCATCATGACGGCATGCGTGGAGCCGTCATACACCAGCGCGACGGGCGTTTCCTCGGGAATGACCCGCGCCGTCTCCGCCGTTGCATCCTGCGACACACGCAGGTTTGGCACCTTTGAGACAGGCGCGGGCATGCGTCCTTACTCCGCGGCCTCTTTGACCGGTTCGGCGATACGGCGGCTCTTGCGCGAGAACTCGTCGTAGTCGTCCTGATAGTCCGTCGGACCGTTCGACTTCGACACCTGCACCGCTGTCACCTTGTATTCCGGACAGTTGGTCGCCCAGTCCGAGAAGTCCGTGGTGATGACGTTGGCCTGCGTCGTGGGATGGTGGAACGTCGTGTAGACGACACCCGTCGCCACGCGGTCGGTGATCAACGCGCGTAGCGCCGTCGTGCCGGCGCGGCTGTCGAGCCTTACCCAGTCGCCATCGTTCACGCCGCGCTGCTCAGCATCGTGCGGATGGATTTCGAGACGATCTTCGGGATGCCATTCCACGTTCGCAGTGCGCCGCGTCTGCGCACCAACGTTGTAGTGCGACAGGATACGGCCGGTCGTCAGGATGAGCGGGAAGCGCGAGCCGGTCCGTTCGTCGGTCGGCACGTATTCCGTCATCACGAACTTGCCCTTGCCGCGCGTGAACTCCTCGATGTGCATGATCGGCATGCCCTCGGGGGTCTCGTCGTTGCACGGCCACTGCACCGAGCCCATCTCGGCCAGCTTGTCGAACGAGATGTTCTTGAACGTCGGCGTCAGGCGGGCGATCTCGTCCAGGATCTCGCCGGCATGCTTGTAGTTCCAGTCGAGACCAAGCGCCTGGGCGATCAACTGCGTGACTTCCCAGTCGGCGTAGCCGTTCTTCGGCGCCATCGTCTTCGTCACGCGCTGCACGCGGCGTTCTGCATTCGTAAACGTGCCGTCCTTCTCCAGGAACGTGCAGCCCGGCAGGAACACGTGCGCGTAGTTGGCCGTCTCGTTCAGGAACAGATCCTGCACCACGACGCATTCCATCGCGGCAAGGCCGGCCGAAACGTGCGTCGTGTTCGGGTCTGACTGGAGGATGTCCTCACCCTCGATATAGAGCGCCTTGAACGTGCCCTCCACCGCTGCGTCGAGCATGTTGGGAATGCGCAGGCCCGGTTCGGGATCGAGCGGACGGCCCCACTCGGCTTCGAATAGACCGCGGGCTTCGTCGTCCGAAACGTGACGGTAGGCCGTCAGTTCGTGCGGGAACGAGCCCATGTCGCAGGCGCCCTGCACGTTGTTCTGGCCGCGCAGCGGGTTCACGCCCACGCCAGCCCGGCCGATGTTGCCGGTTGCCATCGCCAGGTTGGCGATCGCCAGCACGGTCGTCGAACCCTGGCTGTGCTCGGTCACGCCCAAGCCGTAGTAGATCGCCGCGTTGCCGCCCGTCGCAAACAGGCGCGCTGCTGCACGTACTTCTTGGGGATCGAGGCCCGTATACTGGGCGGTCGCTTCCGGCGAATGGCTCGGTTCCGCTACGAATGCCGCCCATTCCTTGAACTCGTCGACTTCGCAGCGCTCGTTGACGAACTTTTCGTCGACGAGGCCTTCCGTCACGATCACATGTGCCAGCGACGTCACCACGGCAACGTTCGTGCCTGGCTGCAGCGGCAGATGGTAGTCAGCACTGATGTGGGGCGAACGCACCATGTCGGTCCGGCGCGGATCGATGACGATCAGCTTGGCGCCTTCACGCAGCCGCTTCTTCATGCGGCTGGCGAATACGGGATGGCCGTCCGTCGGGTTCGCGCCGATGATGAGAACGACATCGGTTGCCTCGACGCTGTCGAAGTCCTGGGTACCGGCCGATTCACCGAACGTCGTCTTCAGGCCATAGCCCGTCGGCGAGTGGCAGACGCGTGCGCAGGTGTCGACGTTGTTGGTGCCGAAGCCGGCGCGGATCAGCTTCTGCACGAGGAAGCTTTCCTCGTTCGTGCAGCGCGACGAGGTGATGCCGCCAACCGAGCGGCGGCCGTACTGGCCCTGGATGCGCTTGAATTCACTGGCGACCCGGCCGATCGCTTCTTCCCACGTCGTCTCGCGCCACGGATCGGTGATCTTGTCGCGAACCATTGGCTTCATGATGCGATCGCGGTGGGTGGCATAACCGTAGGCAAAGCGGCCCTTGACGCACGAGTGGCCGCGATTGGCCTTGCCGTCTTTCCACGGCACCATGCGCACCACTTCTTCGCCGCGCATCTCTGCCTTGAACGAGCAGCCGACGCCGCAGTAGGCGCAGGTGGTGATGTGCGAATGCTCGGGCTGGCCGATTTCGATCAGCGCCTTCTCCGACAGCGTCGCCGTCGGGCAGGCCTGCACGCAGGCGCCGCACGAGACGCATTCGGATGCCAGGAAGTCTTCGTTCATGCCGGCCGAAACGCGGCTGTCGAAGCCGCGGCCGGAAATCGTCAGGGCAAACGTACCCTGTACTTCTTCGCAGGCGCGCACGCAGCGATTGCAGACGATGCACTTGGCCGGATCATAGGTGAAGTACGGGTTGGACTCGTCCTTGCCGATATAGAGGTCGTTGGCGACGCCATCCATCTTCTTGAAGACGTGGTTCTCGCCCTCGTAGCCGTAGCGCACGTCGCGCAGGCCGACGGCACCGGCCATATCCTCAAGCTCGCAGTCGCCGTTCGCCGGGCAGGTCAGGCAATCCAGCGGATGGTCGGAGATGTACAGCTCCATGACGCCCTTGCGGATGTCCTTGAGCCGCTGCGTCTGCGTCTTCACCCTGATGCCGGGCGCGACGGGCGTGGTGCACGAGGCCGGCGTTCCGTTGCGGCCCTCGATCTCGACGAGACAGAGCCGGCACGAACCGAAGCTATCCAGCATGTCCGTGGCGCACAGCTTGGGGATCGTCGTCCCCATCTCCATGGCCGCACGCATGATCGACGTGCCTTCCGGCACCGTGATCTCCGTGTCGTCGATGATGAGCGTCACCATCTTCTCGGATTTCGCGGCCGGGGTGCCGTAGTCGATTTCTTTGATCAGTGCCATGAGCTTGTCCTCACTCCGCCGCCGCTGCCAGTTTCTTGGCAGGGCGTCCGAAATCTTCAGGGAAATGCGTCAATGCGCTCATTACGGGATATGGGGTGAAGCCACCCAAAGCGCAAAGAGAACCGAACTTCATCGTATTGCAGAGGTCTTCGACGACCACGAGATTAGCCTCGGGCCGTTCGCCTGCGCGAACCTTGTCCAGCGTCTCGACACCACGCGTCGAACCGATGCGGCAGGGCGTGCACTTGCCGCAGCTTTCCACCGCACAGAACTCGAACGCGAACCGGGCCTGGGCCATCATGTCCGCAGTCTCATCGAAAACAACGACGCCAGCGTGACCGATCAGGCCATCGCGCGCCGCAAACGCTTCGTAGTCGAACGGGGTATCGAAATACCCGCGCGGGAAGTAAGCCCCGAGCGGCCCGCCAACCTGCACAGCCTTCACGGGCTTGCCCGACAGCGTGCCGCCGCCGATATCATCGACCAGCTCGCCCAGCGTGATGCCGAACGCCGTCTCGAATAGCCCGCCGTGCTTCAGGTTACCGGCCAGCTGGATCGGCATCGTGCCACGCGAGCGGCCCACGCCATAGTCGGCATAAGCCTGTGCGCCGTGCTCCATGATGTAGGGCACGGCCGCCAGAGATAGAACGTTGTTGATGACGGTTGGTTGCCCGAACAAACCTTTGTGAGCCGGCAGCGGCGGCTTAGCCCGTACCAGCCCGCGCTTGCCTTCCAGGCTTTCCAAAAGCGACGTTTCCTCGCCGCACACGTAGGCGCCGGCGCCCATCCGCACCTGCAGCTCGAAGGCATGGCCGGAGCCGCGCACGTTGTCGCCAAGGTAGCCTTCTTTTTTCGCAGCCGCGATCGCCGCATTGAGCGCGATCCCGGCGTGCGGATATTCCGAGCGCAGATAGATGTAGCCGCGCGTCGCACCAACCGCCAGACCGGCGATCGTCATGCCCTCGATGAGCACGAAGGGATCGCCCTCCATGATCATGCGGTCGGCAAACGTGCCGCTGTCGCCCTCATCCGCATTGCAGACGATGTACTTCTGCTGCGGCGGCGTATCGTGGACGGTCTTCCACTTGATGCCGGTCGGGAAGCCGGCACCGCCGCGGCCACGCAGGCCCGACTTGGACACCACGTCGACGATCTCGATCGGCTTCAGCTTGAGTGCGTTCTCCAGGCCCTTGTAGCCGCCCAGGCGCTTGTAGTCCGGCAGCGAAACGGGATCGGCCAGTCCGCAGCGCGCGAACGTCAGGCGCGTCTGCTTCTTGAAAAACGGAATTTCCTCGACCGGACCAACCGCCAGCTTGTGCTTGATGCCCTTGGGACCCGTCTCGCCGAGAATGCCGGCCTTCACGAGGTCCGCCACATCCTCGTCCGCGACCGGACCGAAGCCGTAGCGCACACCGTTGTGCTCCACCTCGACCAGCGGCTCCAGCCACAGCATGCCGCGCGAGCCGTTGCGCACGATGTCGATCTTGACGGCAGCCTTCTTCGCCGTCTTTTTGAAGGCGGCAGCAACCTCATCGGCGCCGCAGGCAATCGCCGCGGCATCTTTGGGAATGTAGACTTTCACGCTCATGCGCCGGCTCCCTTCAGGAGCTTGTCGAGCTTGGCTTCGTTCAGCCGGCCTACGATTTTCCCGTCAAGCATCGCCGACGGCGCCGTAGCGCACAGACCCAGGCAGTAGATCGGCTCCAGCGTCACCCGGCCGTCGGCGCTCGTCTCGCCGCACTTGATGCCCAGGCGATCCTCTGCCCGCTTCACCAGCGGCTCGCAGCCCATCGACTGACAGGCTTCCGCACGGCACATTTTCAGCACGTGCTTGCCCGCCGGCTCGCGCCGGAAGTCGTGATAAAACGTCACGACGCCATGCACTTCGGCGCGCGAGAGGTTCAGCTCGTTGGCAATGACCGGAACGGCCTCCTGCGGCACGAATCCGAATGTCTCCACGCAAGCATGGAGAATAGGCATAAGCGGGCCTTCGAGACCCATATGCTCAACAACGATCTGCCGCGTGCGCGGCTCGCTCCATGGTTCCCGCCCCATGTCGCGCCACCTCCCGGTTCTTGTTCTAGCTATTGCGTCTACAGATGGCCTTTTCCGCTCTCAACTTCAATAAAGCTCTTCCGTGCAACGATAGGCAAACGTAAACGCTGAAGATCTACGTTACATTCCCGCCACTTAAGAAGCCACGTCTTTGCACTGACAAATCGACATTCTTTTCAGGCCGGCTCCAGTTGCGTCGCCGCCGCCCGCTTTGCCTCAGAGACAAAAGCATTTACCAGGGGTGAATGTGGCTCACGCCGCGAGATTAGCAAGCCAATTTTGTGCGTAACGGTCGGATCCGTCAGCGGAATGGCCCTCAGCCGTCCGCGGGGGTCGAGCGTCTCGGCCAGCCGCGAGGAGAAAATGCTGGCGAATTTCCCTGTGCGAACATGCGCGTAGAGCGTCAGCATCGAATTAGATTCCAGCCGCAGCGTCGGTCTGCCGCCCGCATCCGCCAGATGCCTGTCGACGATCCGCCGGTTCTGCATATCGGGGGTCAACAGGCACAACGGCAGTTGAGCGGCCTGCCCCCACGTCATCGTCTTCGCATTGGCCTGGGGCGAATCCGGCGCCACCAGCACCGTGTACTGCTCCTCGTAGAGCGGGATCGCCTGGCAGCGGTCGACGGGCTCGTCGTCGATGTAGGAGATGCCGACGTCCAATTCGAGATCTGCCAGTTTGTCGAGGATCGCAGCCGAGGTCAGGGACAACACTGACAGCCGCACGTCAGAAAACCTGTCGCCGAACGGTATGGTCACCGACGGCAGGAATGGCAGCGCCGTCGGTATGATGCCAATTCGCAGATGGCCCGAGAGCCCGTGCTTCAGCGCTTCGATTTCGGATTTCATCGTGCGGCTGTCGCCGACGAGGCGCCGTGCCCATTCCAGCACACGCTCGCCCTCCGGCGTGAACCCGCGAAACCGTGATCCGCGCTCCACGATCAGAATACCGAACTGATCCTCAAGGCTTTTTACCGTGGACGACAAGGTCGGCTGCGTCACGCCCGAGACTTCCGCCGCGCGCCCGAAGTGGCGTTCCCGCGCCAGCGCCAACAGAAGTTCCAGCTTATCGATCATGGCCGTGCTTGCCCATCGGGAGCGTTGCAGCCGCTCCACCCTCTTCGCACGATCCTAGAGTGCTTCCGGATAAAGTGTGAAGCGGTTTTCCGAAAAGAAGCACGTAATTCAAGAAGCTAGAGCCTGTCCGCAATTCAACGAACAAGCGGGCAGGCTCTAGCCTACTTTTTCGCGCCCGCAGAGCGGTTTAGTGCCAGCACGACGGGGCGGGATCGCGGGCCCCTCGACCCCGAGAGCCAGCACGGCAATGCGTCCAGGGCCTAATGAACGCCTTGCACGCTTTGCTGGCTGTCGGCTTCCAGCTGCTGCAGCGTCAGTGCGGTTTCTTCCGCGCCAACGTCCGCCTCGCGATGGAACATGCGGTAGAGCGCCGGCAGCACCAGCAGCGTCAGGATCGTCGACGATACGATGCCACCGATCACCACCGTCGCCAACGGACGTTGCACCTCCGCACCGGCACCCGTCGCGATCGCCATCGGCACGAAACCGAATGAGGCGACCAACGCCGTCATCAACACGGGCCGCAGCCGCTGCATGGCACCGTCGTGGATGGCACGATCGAGCGGCAATCCGTCCCGCCTGAGATTGTTGATGAAGGCGATGATGACGAGCCCATTCAGCACCGCCACGCCCGACAGCGCGATGAAGCCCACGCCTGCCGAGATCGACAGAGGAATGTCGCGCAACGCCAGCGCCAGCACACCTCCCGTCAACGCCATCGGCACGCCGGAGAAAACGATGAAAGCATCCTTTGCCGAACCCAGGCTCGTGAACAGCAGGAAGTAGATCAGCGCCAACGCGACGGGAACGACGATGGCCAGCCGTTGAGAGGCCGACATCAACTGCTCGAACTGCCCACCCCAGCCCAGCCAATACCCGGCCGGCAGCTTGACGGACGCGTTGACCGCAGCCTGCGCTTCCGCCACGAACGACCCGAGATCCCGGCCGCGCACGTTGGCCGACACCACCACGCGCCGCTTGCCGTTCTCGCGGCTGATCTGGTTCGGCCCCGGCGCAAAATCCACCGTCGCCACCTCGCCCAGCGGAATAAACCGGGGCATCTTGTCGGACGCGGCGGGCGCCAGTTGCGATGCCGCGTTTTTCTCAGTCTCCCGGTGCGTGCCGGCAAGTGATATCGGCAGGCGCTTCAAGGCTTCGATATCCGCACGCCGCTCTTCCGGCAGGCGAACGACGATACTGAATTTCCGGTCGCCTTCGTAGATGGCGCCTGCGGCCTTGCCGCCGACGGCAATCTCCACCGCCTCCTGAACGGCCGCAACGCTCAAACCCAATCGCGCAATCGTCTCGCGCTTCGGCGTGATCGACAAGGATAGGCAGCCCCGTCACCTGCTCCACGCGCGTATCGGCGGCACCTGGCACCTTGCTCAGCGTCGCCGACACCTGGTTGGCCAGTGCCACCAGCGTATCGAGGTCGTCGCCGAACACCTTGACGCCGATATCTGCCCGTACGCCCGCGATCAGCTCATTGAACCGCATTTGGATCGGCTGCGTGAACTCGTAGTTGTTGCCTGGCATCTCCGCAGTCGCCGCCTCGATGTCTTCCACCACATCGGCCTTCGACTTTTGTCGGATCGGGCCACTGTTCTTTCGGTTTCAGCATCACGAACGTGTCGGCGACATTGGGCGGCATGGCGTCGGTGGCAATCTCGGCCGTTCCGATCTTGGAGAACACGACCGACACCTCAGGCACCTGCGACAGGCGCTTTTCCAGCGCCATCTGCATTTCGGTCGACTGGGTCAGGCTCGTTCCCGGCACGCGCATGGCGTGCAGCGCCACGTCTCCTTCGTCGAGACTGGGAATGAACTCGGTGCCCAGCTTCGTCGCGCCCAACCCACTCAGTACGGCTAATACGAATGCGATCGCGGCCACCACCGCGCGCTGCGACACCGCAAGCCGCAGCAGCGGCTCATAGACGGCCTTCGCGCCGCGCATGACGAAACCTTCCGTCTCGGCAACGCGTCCCGTGACGAACAGCGCAATCGCGGCCGGCACGAACGTCATCGACAACAGCATCGCACCCGCAAGCGCCATGATCACCGTCAGCGCCATCGGCGTGAACATGCGGCCTTCGACACCCGTCAGCGTCAGGATCGGCAGATAGACGACCATGATGATGAACGCACCAAACACCGACGGCGTCACCACCTCCTTGGTCGCAGCCAGCACCGTGGCAAAACGCTCGCGGCGCGTCAGCAGCCGTCCACGCCGGTGCTGTTCCTGCCCCAGCAGACGCAGGCAATTCTCGACGATGATCACCGCCCCGTCGACGATGATGCCGAAATCGATCGCCCCCAGGCTCATCAGGTTGGCGCTGATCCCGGCCTCCACCATGCCGATGATGGCAAACAGCATCGACAGCGGAATGACCAGCGCCGCGATGAGTGCCGCGCGGATGTTGCCGAGCAACAGAAACAAAACCACGATGACGAGAACGGCGCCTTCGAACAGGTTCGTCTGCACCGTTCGTATCGTCCGGTTGACCAAGTCAGTGCGGTCGTAGACCGTTTGAAGTTGAATGCCTTCGGGCAGGCTACGCTGGATCTCAGCCAGCCTGGCCGCAACGCGTTGCGACACCGTCCGGCTGTTCTCGCCGATCAGCATCATCGCCGTGCCGAGAACGGTTTCCTCGCCGTTGATCGTCGCCGCACCCGTCCGCAGCTCCTTGCCGATCTCGACGCGCGCCACGTCGCGCACGCGCACCGGCACGCCCTCGTGCGAACCGAGTTGAATATCGAGCAGCTCATCGCCCGTTGCCAGCTGCCCCGGCGAACGAACCAGATACTGCTCGCCGTTGCGTTCGATATAGCCGGCGCCTTTGTTGGCGTTGTTCTGCTCGATAGCCGTCGACAAGCTCTGTCAGGCTGACGTTGAAGGCACTCAACCGCTCCGGCTCGGGCACCACATGGAACTGCCGTTCGAAGCCGCCGATCGCATTCACTTCCACCACACCCGGCACCGTCCGCAGCTGCGGCTTCACCACCCAGTCGTGCAGCGTGCGCAGATCCGTTGGCGTGTAGACCCCGCCTTCCGGCTTCGTCGCACCGGGCTTGGCCTCGACGGCATACTGGAAAATTTCCCCCAGGCCCGTAGCGATCGGCCCCATCGCGATCTCAATGCCATCGGGCAGCAGGTCCTTCACCTGCCCCAAGCGCTCGTTGACGAGCGTGCGCGCCCAATAAATGTCCGTCCCGTCCTCGAACACGACGGTGACCTGGCTCAACCCATAGCGCGACAGCGAGCGCGTGTAGCTGAGTTGGGGCAATCCGCCGAGCCCCGTCTCGACCGGAAACGTCACCCGCTGCTCGACCTCGAGTGGCGAGTACCCCGGCGCCATCGCATTGATCTGCACCTGGACGTTGGTGATATCCGGCACCGCATCGATCGGCAGCTTGGAGTAGTTGTATGCCCCGAACGCGGCGACACCGAGCGTAACGAACATCACCAGCCAGCGCTGCAACACCGAAAACCCGATGAGCCGGTCTAGCATGCCACCCACTCCGCGCGTGACGCCTCGGGCGTCCGCCGCCAAAACAAAGATCGCAGCGCTGCACCGCGCTCCACAGCCCCCCTCCCCTCGATGGGGAGGGGCTAGCGGCTTTGGTTGCGAACGAGCAAAGCGTGCAAATGTCTTACCCTCGCCGGCGCGCACCATCGCGCCTCGCTCGACGATCCCCTCCCCTGATGGGGAGGGGCTAGGGGTGGGGTGAAGAGCTAGGAGAGCGGCTCGACCTGTGGCACCCCGCAAACCGTCGCGACGGCCAACGGCGCGCGCAACACCGACGCATCCTCCCGGCTCGTCCCCCCACCCCAACCCCTCCCCACCAGGGGGAGGGGCTTTGGTTGCGATCAGAACAAATGTCTTACCCTCGCCGGCGCGCACCATCGCGCCTCGCTCGACAGATTCCCCTCCCCTCGATGGGGAGGGGCTAGGGGTGGGGTGAAGAGCTAGGAGAGCGGCTCGACCAGTCGCACCCCGCAAACCGTCGCGACGGCCAACGGCGCGCGCAACATCGGTTGCGATTGCATCAAGGACGACGGACGATTCAACAACGGCGCGCTCAATGCACATGTTCGGCCTCGCCCTTGCCGAGTTCGGCCTTGAGGATGAAACTGTTGCCGGTCACAACCTTGTCGCCGGCCGAAACGCCGGACAGGATCTCGATCATCGCGTCGTCTTTGACGCCGAGCTCCACGTCGCGCTTTTCAAACCCATCGTCGTCCTCGACGAACACAACCGGCTTGTTCTCGATGTATTGCAGCGCCGTTTGCTTCACCGCGACCGCCGCTGCCGTCTCCGACACCAGCACGTGCCCCGTAACGAACAGGCCCGGCAGAAACCCGCCGTCGTCATTCTCGACGACCGCGCGCGCCAGCATGCTCTGCGTATCCGTGACGCCGATCGGCGACAGATAGCTGATCGTCGCCGAATGCGGCTCGTCATGCCCCGGCAGATCGATGTCCACGGCCTGACCCACCTTGAGCTTGCTGAAGTCCTGGCTGTAGACGCGAAGATCCACCCACACGCTGCTCAGGTCGGAGATCGCCATCAGCCGCTTGTCGGTCGCGGCGAACTCGCCGAGCGTACCGCTGCGCTCGATCACCGTTCCATCCATCGGCGCCTGGATGTCGTACTGCGTCAGGCTCTCGTTGCTTTCGATACGCGCGACAACCTCGCCCTTCTTGACGGCGTCGCCTAGCCGCTTCGTCATGCTGCGCACGATGCCCGCCGAAACGCGGCAGCACCGCTACCGTCTTTTCCTCGTTCGGCTGGATGATGCCGTTCAGCGCCAGCGTCTGCTTGATCGCCGCCGGCCCGGCCGTCTCGATGACGAGCTTGGCATTTTCACGCTGCTTGCCCGTCAGCTTGATCGCCTTGCCGTGACCTTCTTCCTCGCCGTGAGCATGCCCGCCCTCGGCGGCGTCGTGCTTATGACCGTCGCCGGCCTCATCGTGCTTGTGGCCCGCTTCCTTTTCGTCGTGAGCGTGCCCAGCGCCCTCTTTCTCGCCGCCGTGCTCATGCGCTTCCGCAGCCGGCAACTTGCGCTCGTACGACATGATCGCGATGCCCGCTACGGCACCCGCCGCCAGCACGCCGAGGATCATCACACCACGCGACAGCCGGCCTAAAATTCCACCCTTCGGCGGTTCAACGCTCGTCGTACTCATTCGCCGTTTCCTTCCGAAACCGGCTCCCAGCCGGTCTGCCAGGGCTTGCGCGCCACCAGCGTTTCAACCTTCGCAGCGGCCGTATGGCACCGCGTGTCCGCCTCGATCTGCAGCGTCTCGACGTCGAGCTGTGCGCCGTAGCCGTCCAGCAGGTCCTTCACCGTCAGCCGGCCCTGATCGAAGCTGCTCTGCACGTCATCCGCCGCAGACCGTCCCTGCGGAACGACCACCTCGAACAGCCGCTGCGACTCCAGGCATTCGGCTTCCATTTCTCCGTGCGCTTCGATCAGCCGCCGCTGCAGCGCGCGCCGAGCGCCCTCGCGTTCGAAGCGAACCTTGTCGAGCCGCGCTTGCGACGACACGATGTTGCCCTCGTTGCGATCGTGCACCGGCAGCGGGATCGAACCGGTGATGACGAAAGCCGTATCGTCCCGCTCGCTCAAACGGCGCACGCCAGCGCCCAGGGTCACGTCTGGCACCGCAAGCGAATGCTGCACGCTGACCTCGCCCGCGCGCTCCGCGTAGACGGCATCCCAGCTGCGAATGGCCGGATGCTGGTTGAGAAGAGGCAGCAGTTCGCCCACCGCCACCGGCTTATGGTTATCGTGATGCAACCGCCCCGCCACATCCCGCGCATCGCCCGGCGAACCTGCCCAGTTGGCCACGAGTTGCGCCTTTGCCGCCTTGAGATCGATGCGCGCCTTTTCCAGCGCCACCCTCGCCCGGCCGGCTGCAAGCTTGCCGCGCGCCAGGTCCGCCTTCAGTGACCCGCCGGCCTCGACACGCTTTTCCAGCTGCGGCACCAGGCCTTCGAGCCTCTTCACCGATCGCGACATCGTCTCGACGGTGGACATCGCACCCAGCACGCGCACAAAATCGATCTTCGTCTGCGCGATGATTTCACGGCGCAGGATGGCAATCTCTGCGTTTGCCACATCTTCCTTGCCGCGCGCCGCCTCGATGCGGGCGGACCGTTTTGCGCCCCGCTCGAATTTCTGCTGCACGCCCAGCGTGACTTCCGAATTGCCAAAGCCGCTGTAGTCGCCGGTGCCGCCGAAATTCTCGACTTCAACCGATGCTTCAGGGTTCGGATATTTCCCGGCCTGCTCCACGCCACCGCGCGTGGCGTCGACTTCGAGGTCGCCGGCAGGCAGCCGTGGATCGGCCGCCAACGCCTTGCCGATCGCCGTCCGCAAGTCCAACGCCACGGCCGGCGGCGCAATCAGCACGCCGGCGAGCAAAACGCCAAATAGGCTTGAGCAAACCCGTTTGAAGGGCATGACACCACTGCTCCAATCACCACACGCACGCACTCGGAAGCGAGGCCGCGCCGGCGATCGAACGCACCGGCGCCGCTCAGCCGATTTGCGGGATTGGTGGCCGGAACAGGTCTGTTGGTGGGGTGGATGTCAGCCGGGCTTCAGTTGCGCCGAACGTGATCGGCGCGCCAACGGCAGCGATGAACGCCAGCATTTCCGCGGGCACGTAGAACTTGCCGGTCACTACGGCGCAGAACGCACAGTGCGGCGTGACGCTGGGGCCCGGGGCTCCGTCGGGATCGTGATCGTGACCGTCGTGCACGTCGGCTACCACAACGGACTTGCCGCGAGCGCCTGATGCGTGCACGTGCAGAAGTCCTGCGCTGAACGCAAGCAGCAGTACGAGAGCGATTGCCCTCGGCCAACCCTTGTTTGCGCGCAGTGCCCTCAGCACGGAAGCTCCAGTAGAATCGACAGACTTTTAGAACGCTAGAAACGCCCACACAGACCGTCAACACGAGACCGGACTATAGCACCGGATAACTCAGTCCGTGACGCCCGCACGTCATGCAACTTGCCGCAGGGTGTGGCCATGCTGCCCTCACTCGACTGCAACCGTATACCGAACAAAATCATCGGCCGCGGTGAACCGGTCGTAGAGCCGCCGCGCAACGGCATTCGACTGGCGCGTATGCCAGTAAACACGGGCCCAGCCGCGTTCACGGCCAAGCGCCAGCAGGTCGTCGATCAAGGCGCGGCCTGCGCCCGAGCCACGCACGGCAGGGTCCACGAACAGGTCTTCCAGGTAGCAGGCCGGCTCCACCGTCCAGGACCGGGCGTGCACGATCGATACCGAAAACCCCACGACATGGCCGTCGCGTTCCGCCACCCGGCCGATCATGCCTTCGGCCTGGCCCATTATCCGCGCCCATGTGTGCGCCGTGACGTTCTCCGCCACCTCGGACTCGTAGAAGCGCACATACTGCTGCCACAGGTTCCGCCAGGTTGCCTCATCCTCGGCGCGAGCCCAGCGCACCACGGTCTTTCCCATCACATCAATCCCAACACGATCAAACCGCCCAGCATCAGCACCGTCAGCAGCGTCGACGCATTGACGTCCCCGAAATCGCGCCCACGCACGACGCGGATCACTTCGCGCGTCTCGATCGCCGGCCGGTCGGAACTCGGATCGCGCGCCCGCACCCAGTTCCAGAAGAACCGGCCGAACGAACTGGATCGTTTCCAGATCTCATGCGGAGCCCGTTGCCAGCCGTATTTCAGCGAATAGATGACGATCACCAGAATGGCGATCTGCAGCAGCGTCGATACCCAGCCGCTGATGAGGAACCAGACGATGGTCCAGATCACCCCCAGCGCCGAAACCACCAGCCACAACAGCCAGGAAAGAATGTCCATTCCGCCACCCTCGTTGCCGGCCGCGCCCGTTGGTTGCAGCGTCGGTTGCGGCATAGACATAGCCGCCCATAGGCGGATTTCCTATGGCGAGGCGGCAGCGGAATGTCAGGGAAAGCAGCGGCGCTACAAAAGCGAATGGGTGCCGGGCCGCCAAGGAGGATGGCTAAGCCCAGCACCCTATCCATGCTGCAAGCCAGATAAACTTAGCCAACCCTCACAATCTTGGCGACGGCAGGCTTTCCTGAAAAACCAGGGAAAAATTCCCTATAATTCAGATTATCACCAAGCACGCTCTGCAAGTCCGCGCTCTGGCTGGGTGGCTGGACAGCTATACCGCAGCCACGATGGGCTGGGCCTTGGGCCGGCTGTTGGCCACGGTATCCTTCGCCAGTTGCAGCGCCGAGACATAGTCGGGCTTGCCCGAGCCGAGCAGCGGCACACCCTCGACCACGAAAACGTCGGCCGGAACCATCAGCTCCGTCGCGCCGCGCCCCTTGGCAAAACGGCTGAACGCCTCGCGCGTCGCCCCCGCTTCGCTGGTCAGCAGCACCAGCCGCTCGCCCTTGCGCGCATCCGGCAGCGAAACGACCACGAGCGGCTTGGCCGGCCACAGGTCCGACGCCAGCGCTTCGACTGCCGCCAGCGACACCATCTCGCCCGCAATCTTCGCAAACCGCTTGGCCCGGCCCTTGATGAAGATGAAGCCCTGCCTGTCGATCGTCACGATATCGCCCGTGTCGTGCCAGCCGCCGGCCGGCGGCTCCAGCACGCCCGGGTTTTCCGCGCGATAGTATCCCAGCATGACGTTGGGCCCGCGCACGAACAGGCGCCCTCCGTCTTCGATGCCCGCCACCGGCTCCAGCTTCGCCTGCATCAGCGGCGCCAGCCGGCCGACGCTGCCGGACTTGTTGGCAAGCGGCGTGTTGATCGCCAGCACCGGCGCCGTCTCGGTGACGCCGTAGCCCTCCAGAATGCGCACGCCGAACTTTTCCATGTAGATCTGGCGCGTGCGCTCCTTCACCGGCTCCGCGCCGGCCAGGATCATGCGCAGCCGCGCAAAGTCATACGGATGCGCCACGCGCGCATACCCGTTGAGGAAGGTGTCGGTGCCGAACAGGATCGTGGCGTTCGACGCATAGACCAGCTCCGGCACGATGCGGTAGTGCAGCGGCGTCGGATAGAGATAGACCGGCACGCCGCCAATAAGCGGCATCAGCAGACCGGCCGTCAGGCCGAACGAGTGGAACACCGGCAGCACGTTGAACACCTTGTCGTCGCCGTTGACGGCGACGCGGTGCAGGCTCTGCATGCAGTTGGCGAGCAGGTTGCGATGCGACAGCACCACACCCTTGGGCGAGCCTTCCGAGCCCGACGTAAACAGGATCGCTGCCGGGTCATCCGGCCGCCGCGGCACTTGCGGCGCCGAACCGGCGCGCAGGCCGGCGATCTTGTCGGCGAAGGTGATCTCCGCCTTGACGTCTTCCAGATAGACGACGAGGCACGTCTCATCGAGACGCATCACCACGTCGGCCAACCGGGCCTTCTCGATGAACGCACGCGACGTCAGGATGACGTTCACTTTCGCCGCGCGGCATGCGGCCTCCAGGTTTGCAGCACCCGCCGTGAAGTTCAGCATCGCCGGCACGCGGCCGATGGTCTGCAGGGCGAAGAACGTGACGGCCACGCCCGCCGAGTTCGGCAGCATCACGCCGATCGCGGAGCCAGCGCCTGCGTAACGCTCAAGCTTCCGGCCAAGCACCTGCGCACTCAGGATCAGCTTGCGATAGCTGAGCTTGGTGCCGAGCGGATCTTCCACCGCGATCTTGCCCGTGTCGCGCGTCTGCTTCGCCAGCGCCAGCGCTTCGAACACCGATTGCTCGATCGGCGCCGTCATCACCGCCGTGTCGACCATGATGTCCTGCAGTTCGGCACCCGCCGCCTGCCGTCGCGCCTTGCCCTTCAGCGCCGGATCGATGTCCAGCTTCACCGCCGGCAAGATCGTGACCGTCGTCTTCGGGAAGAACGAGCGCTTCGTCTGGCTGGAACTGAGGTAGCCGAAATACGATCTCTCCAGCCCGTCGATGCGCACGGGCACGACCACCGCATCGGCCTTGTCGGCGATCATCGCCGTACCGTCATAGACCTTCATCAAGCCGCCGGTGACCGTCAGCCGGCCCTCGGGAAAGATCACCAGCGTCTCGCCGTCCTTGACCGAATTGATCAGGCTGCGCGTGCCGATCGGCTTGGTTGGATCGATCGCCTGCGCCTTCACGAGTTTCAGGAACGGCTTCACCCACGATTGCTGCGCCATCGCCGTATCGATGGCGAACGACGAGTGCGATGGCAGGATCGAATACATCACCGCCGCATCGAGCAGGCTGACATGGTTCGGCGCGATGATGGCGCGTTGACCCGGCGCTGGAAGGTTCTCGCGGCCCTTCACCTCAAGGCCGAGGAACGTGTTGAATAAGAACAGGCCGAGATCCTGCAGGCCTTCGCGGCCCCAGGCGCGCAGAATGAGACCGGCCGCAATCAGGTTGCCCAACCCAAGCACCGTCACGAGAGCCCAGAACGGCACGTGCATACCCAGCGCGCCGCCGATCAGCAGGCTCGCCACCGTCATGAACGCGGCCGACAGCACGTTGCAGCCCGCGATCACGCGCGCCCGCGAGCCTTCAGGCGCCCACATCTGCACCGCCGCGAACGACGGCACGATATAGAGGCCTCCCGCGATCGACAGGCCGAGGAAGTCGAGCAGCACGCGCCAGCCAGACACGCTGCCGAGATATGAACTTACGGTCAGTGGCTCGGGCGAATGCGCCATGCCCGAGACCGCCAGCGCCAGGTCGAAGCAGAATAGCCCCATCAGAGCCGCGCCCACCGGCACCAGCGCAAGGTTCGGCCGCGTCCGGCTCGCTCGCGCGGCCAGACCAGAGCCAATCGCGATGCCGACCGTGAACACGACGAGCGCCAGCGTCACCACGCCCTGCCCGGCGCCGATGCCGTCCTTGAACAGCGGCGGCAGCAACGACATTGCCGCCGCCCCGACGAGCCAGAACCAGGCCGTGATGAGCCCGCCCACCCAGAGGCGGCGGTCCGCGCGCAAATCGCGCAGCAGTGCGACCGTCGAACTCCACGGGTTCGTATCGATCACGAGTTCCGGCGCGGCATCGCCCGTCTTGGGGATCAGGCGTGAGATCAACCAGCAGGCTACCGCCATCACGATCGCGAGACCGGCGAGCACCTGGTTGCCGACGCCTTCGCCCGCCAGCATGCCGCCGGCGATCGTGCCCAGCAGGATGGCGGCGAACGTCGCACTCTCCACCAGCGCATTGCCGGCCGGCAGCTCTGACTTCGTCAGATGCACGGGCAGGATGCCATACTTGATCGGCCCGAACAGCGCAGCGATCGTGCCATAGAGGCCGAGTGCCACGAACAGGATCGGCACCGAATGCATGATGAACCCGGTCGCCGAAATGACCGCCACCGGGATCTCGAAGCGCTTCAGCAGCTCCGCCATCTCCGCCTTGTCGTAGCGGTCTGCGAACTCGCCCCCGATGCCGGAGAAAATGAAGAAGGGTGCGACGAGCACGGCGCCAGCCAGCGCCACCAGCGTTCCGCTCTGTTCGGTGCCGAGCTGGAACAGGATGAGGATGACGAGCGCGTTCTTGACGAAGTTGTCGTTGAGCGCAGAAAGAAACTGGGTCCAGAACAGGGGTGCAAAGCGCCTGGAAGTCATCAGTGACGTGAACATGGGCACCACAGAGCTTGTATGTGAAAGATCGACCGGCAGGCGTCAGGCGGACACTAGATCACTGATCGTGGCGATTGAACGGCTACCTTCAGCAAGCGTTAGCAGCCAGCGGGACTGAAATGCCGTCGGCGGCCTATTTGGCCCTCCAGCAGCCCGGACCAGAGAAGTACTGCGCCCACGCACGCACCTTCGGAGGCATCCCAGCGGCCGCAAACCAGCGTGAACCCGGCCCCGCCAATCACGGCGCTGCGCCATAACGCCATGATTTATCTTGATTATTCAAGATGTGCGCCGGGCTAATACACGAAAACGACGTTCAAATACTCCCATAGCAGCTAGATTCCATTCCGCAGCCGGCGCGCAGCGCTAATTCTCCGGGTTGCCAGGATTGTTGCCGCCCCAAATGTTCGTCTAAACTCGAACCATCGAAACTCTTGGAAAACGCGATGGCCGACACGGCAGACATCACGGCGGCACGGTCCGCGGCCTCGCTCCGCATCGTCTTGAACGGCGCGCCGGCGGAAGCGCCTGCCGGTAGCCTGCAAGACCTTCTCGATGCCGGCGGCTTTGCCGGCGTGAAGGTCGCGACCGCCGTCAACGGCACATTCGTTCCCGCCCGCGCGCGAGCAACCCACCAACTGGCCACCGGCGACCAGATCGAAGTGGTCTCAGCCCGGCAGGGCGGCTAAATCATATCGATGAACGCACCCGACAAACGCCCCGCACCGGCCCCAGACCGCTTCACCGCATACGGCACCGAACTCGCCTCGCGCATGCTGCTCGGCACTGCCCAGTATCCCTCGCCGCAGATCATGGCGGAGGCCGTTGCTGTCTCCAAAGCCGGCATCGTCACGGTCTCGCTGCGTCGCGAACAGGCACGCGGCCGCACCGGCGAGCGCTTCCTGGAACTGATCCGCGCCTTGAACGTGCAAGTCCTGCCGAACACGGCCGGCTGCCGCACTGCCAAGGAAGCGGTGACGACGGCGCAGATGGCACGGGAGCTCCTCGATACGGACTGGATCAAGCTGGAGGTCATCGCCAACGACGATACCCTGCAGCCCGACCTCTTCGGCCTGGTCGAGGCCGCCGGCATCCTGACGCGCGATGGCTTCAAGGTCTTCCCCTACACCACGGAAGACCTCGGTGCCGCAGACCGCCTTCTCGCCGCCGGCTGCGAGATCCTGATGCCGTGGGGCGCCCCAATCGGATCCGGGCGCGGCCTCGCCAACCCCTACGGCTTGAAGACGATGCGCGCCTACTTCCCCGGCACGCCCCTCGTCATCGACGCAGGCGTCGGCGCGCCGTCTCATGCATCGGCCGCGATGGAAATGGGCTACGACGCGGTACTGCTCAACACCGCCGTGGCCAAGGCCGGCGATCCCGTGCGCATGGCAGCCGCTTTCGCCGCCGCTATCGACGCAGGCCGCACGGCCTACGAAGCCGGCCTCATGGAACCGCGCGACATGGCCCAGCCCTCTACACCGGTGGCCGGCACGCCGTTCTTCGACCTGCCCCCGCGCAGCGGTTGACCGGCATGTCGACTGCCGCTCAACAGCAACAGCCAGACGTGTTCTATCCCATCGTGCCCGACATCGCCTGGCTCGAACGATTGCTGCCGCTTGGCCCCCGCACGATCCAGCTCCGCCTGAAAGACGCCAGCGATGACGAAATCTCGCGCCAGGTTCGCCGTGCCGTGGAACTGACGCAGGGCTCGGACTGTCAGCTCATCATCAACGACTACTGGCGCCAGGCCATCGCCGAAGGCGCCGATTACATCCACCTTGGCCAGGAAGATTTGGCGGCCGCCAACCTCGACGCCATCAAGGCGGCCGGCGTGAAGCTGGGCATTTCCACGCACGACGAAGCCGAACTGGAAACGGCACTTGCGGCCGATCCGGACTACATCGCCCTGGGCCCCATTTACGAAACAAAGCTGAAAGCCATGAAGTGGCAGCCCCAGGGGCTTGAGCGCATCACCTCCTGGAAGGCCCGCATCGGCGCCCGCCCGCTCATCGCCATCGGCGGCATCACACCGGAACGCGCGCCCGGCGTTCTCGCAGCAGGCGCAGACAGCATCGCCGTCATCACCGACTTCTTCACCTCGCCTCATCCCGAGGCCCGCTTGCGTCTCTGGCTCGACTGGGCAGAGACGGTTCGATAAGCGCTATCCGCGCTCCAGCGCACGCCAGCCGATGTCGCGCCGGAAGAACCCGCCCGGCCAGTTGATCTTGCTGATCGCCTCGTAGGCGCGAAGCTGAGCCTCCGCCACCGTCTTTCCGCGCGCCGTGATGTTGAGCACCCGGCCCCCATCGGCCACGATGCGATCGCCATCGCGCCGGGTTCCGGCGTGAAACACCTCGACGCCCTCGACGGCCGCCGCCTCGTCGAGGCCGAGAATTTCCGTGCCCTTCTGCGGCGTCCCGGGATAGCCGTTGGCCGCCATCACGACCGTCAAAGCCGCGTCGGCAGTACCAGCGCACGTCGAAATCCTTGAGCACGCCGTCGGCCGTCGCCAGCAGAGCCGCCAGCAGATCCGACTTCAGCCGCATCATCAGAACCTGCGTCTCGGGATCGCCGAAACGCACGTTGTATTCGATCAGTTTCGGTCCCTCGGGACCGATCATCAATCCGGCGAACAACACGCCCTTGAACGGCATGCCCCGCTGCTTCATGCCCGCCACCGTCGGCCTGATGATCTCGGTCATCACCAGACGCTCAACCTCGGGCGTGACGACGGGTGCGGGCGAATAGGCACCCATGCCGCCGGTGTTGGCGCCGGTGTCACCCTCGCCGACACGCTTATGGTCTTGCGCGGCCACGAGCGGCATGGACGTCGTGCCGTCAACGAGGGCGAAGAAGCTCGCCTCCTCGCCCGTCAGGAATTCTTCGATCACTACTTCCGCGCCGGCCTGCCCAAAAGCACCGGCAAAACACGCCTCGACGGCGGCGACGGCGTCTTCGTACGTCTCCGCAATGATGACGCCCTTGCCCGCGGCCAGCCCATCCGCCTTGATCACGACCGGCAGCGGCTGCACCGCTACGTAGTCCCGCGCAGGCGCCAGTTCCTTGAAGCGCGCGTAAGCCGCCGTGGGAATGCCGAATTCCTTGCACAGATCCTTGGTGAACCCCTTGGAGCCTTCCAGCTGCGCGGCCGCGCGGGACGGGCCGAAATGCTTGATGCCTTCCGCCTCGAGTGCGTCTGCCAGGCCGGCCACGAGCGGCGCTTCGGGGCCGATTACGACAAAATCGACCCCACTGGTGCGGCAGAATGCGATCACGGCGGCATGGTCCGCGGCATCGAGCGCAACACACTCGGCCACAGCGGCAATGCCTACATTTCCTGGCGCGCAGTAGAGCTTATCGAGCAGGCCGCTCCCCGAGATCGCCCAAGCCAACGCATGCTCCCGGCCGCCCGACCCGATCAACAAAACGTTCATAACCCAGGTGCCTTCCCCGCTCGTGCCGGTGCTGCCATGCTATGGCCCTCCCGGATTGTGAACTTTGTGTATCATCACTCCGCCATCCGAACCAACACCGAGGAACGATTCTTGGCCGACACGCCAGCACCCACAACGCGCCCGGCCAGCAACGTCACCGAGTTTTCGGTTTCGGAGCTTTCCAACGCTATCAAGCGCACGTTGGAGGATGGTTTTACGCATGTGCGTCTGCGCGGCGAAATCTCCGGCTATCGCGGCCCGCACGCCTCCGGCCACTGCTACTTCGGGCTGAAGGATGACAAGGCGAAGATCGAGGCCGTCATCTGGCGGACGGCCTTTGCCCGCCTGAAGGTGAAGCCCGAAGAAGGCATGGAGGTGATCGCGCAGGGCCGCATCACCACCTTCCCCGGCTCGTCCAAGTATCAGATCGTCATCGAGACGCTGGAGCCCGCGGGCATCGGCGCGCTGATGGCGCTGCTGGAAGAGCGCAAGAAGAAACTGGCCGCCGAAGGCCTGTTCGACGACGCCCGCAAGAAGCCGCGTCCATACCTTCCCCGCGTTGTCGGCATCGTCACCTCGCCGACCGGCGCCGTCATCCGCGACATGCTGCACGGCTTCGCAGAACGCTTTCCAACCCACGTCGTCGTATGGCCCGTGCGCGTACAGGGAGAGGGCAGTGCCGCCGAAGTCGCCGCCGCCATTCGCGGCTTCAACGCGATTGCGCCTGGCGGACGCGTGCCACGGCCCGACGTGATCATCGTTGCCCGCGGCGGCGGCAGCCTGGAAGATCTCTGGGGCTTCAACGAGGAAATCGTGGTTCGCGCCGCAGCCGAAAGCCGCATCCCGCTGATCTCCGCCGTCGGCCACGAAACCGATTGGACCCTGATCGATCTGGCCGCCGACGCCCGCGCGCCCACGCCCACCAAGGCCGCCGAATGGGCCGTCCCCAAGCACTCCGAACTCAGCGAGAACACGGCAAAGTGCGCACTTCGCCTCGGCACCGCCATGCGCCGCTATCTCGAAGCCCAGCGCGCGCATCTGAAGGCATCCGCGCGCGGATTGCCCAGCCGCGAAGGGCTGCTCGCCCTGCCGCGCCAGCGTTTCGATGCCTGCGACAAGCGGCTTGGCCTCGCGCTGCTGTCGAATACACGCGCACACACCCTGCGCCACGCGCGACTGACATCACGCCTGCATCCCCGCCTGCTGGAAACGCGCCTCGCACGCTGCCACGATCGTCTCGACCGCGCGGCGCGCCGCAGCAGCGATGCCCTGGCGCGCGGCACCTCCACGCGCCGCGCACGCTTTGAGCGCTTGGCCGGCCGCCTTACGCCTCAGCCGGTCAACGTGCGTATCGAGCGCCTCGGCGAACGCCTCTCAGCACTGGACAAGCGCGCCACTCGCGCCCTGCTGCATGCCGTGGCCCAGCGCCGCCGTGCGCTCGACGGTAGCGCCCAGCTGCTGTCCTCGCTCAGCTACCGCAGCATTCTCAATCGCGGCTTTGCCGTCGTTCGCGATGCCGGTGGCGCCATGGTCCGCACGGCTGAGGGCATCGCCAAGGGCGACCGGCTCGACGTTGAATTCAGCGACGGCCGCATCGCCACTGAAGTGCTCGAAGGCGGGCCACCGTCTGCGGCCCCGCAGTCACCAGAGCAGACGGCTGCTCCAACATCTCCTCAGCGTCCGGCCCGCACATCGCGGCGCAGCGGGCCGGGCGATCAGGGCTCTCTGTTCTAATTTCTACGAAGCTGCCGCACACCTGCGGCGCCTTGGCTCACCACTGCTTAACCACACGGCTTTCCCTATGCCTTGACGTCGGTGATATATATTGGCCAAGAAGATGGATGCGCGATCATCCACCAAGCCACCCCCGCCGGGCAGGAGCAGGTATGAACCGGTTCGAAAAGCTATTTGGCAGCCGTGGCGAGGCCCAGGTGCGCTACCTCGATGCGGAGTTCGAAGTCGTGGCGCCGGGCGATTTCGTGCGCTGCGCCGTTACCGGCGAACGCATTCCCCTGCCTGACTTGCGCTATTGGAGTGTCGACCTGCAGGAGGCCTATGCCTCGGCCGAGGTTTCTCTCAACCGCTACCTGTCAGCCATTCGCGAGCGATCGCATCAGGGCTGAGGGAGGCCCCGGCGATAGCCGCCGGTCTTCACGGCGGCATCGACCAGCGACGCCAGCCGCGCACCGTCCTGCTCATCGAACGTCAATCGAATAGGCAGCAGACGCGATGCCTGTTGCAGCGCCTCCAGCGCGCCGCCTTCACGCGATAGCCTCACCCAGTCCTTCTCGGTCGTCACCAGCTGCGCGCCAAGTGCATCGGCAGCAGCGATCAGGTCGCTCGCCTCGCGTTCCTTGAACTGATGGTGATCGCCGAACGTCCGCGTCTCGACAACGTTGGCACCCAGGCCAGACAGCATCGTAAAAAACCGCGCCGGATTGCCGATGCCCGAGTACGCCAGAACAGGACGCTCGCCGAGCCAGTCTACGTCTGCGGCGGGCGTGACCCGGGCTTCCAGCACCGGCCCCGGAAACCTGCGCCGCAGTTCGTCCAGTACGGCAGTCTCGCGGCCTTCGACCGTGCTGCGGCCGTTGACGACGATGGCGTCGGCAAGCCCGAACTGAAATTCCATCGGCGCCCGCAGCGGCCCTGCCGGGATGACCGCGCCATTGCCGATGCCGCGCGCGCCATCGACGAGCGCGATTACGAGATCCTTTTTCAGCGCTGCATTCTGCAGGCCGTCGTCCATGATCACGGCATCGGCCCCATCAGAGCCAGCCTCGATCAGTTGCACGCCCGCCCGGCGATCGCGCGAAATGACAACCGGCACCGTTTGCGAAAGCAACAGCGGCTCGTCGCCAACCTCCGCCGCGCGATGCTGCCGGCCATCCACGAAGACCGGCCCGCGCATGGCGCCGCCGTAGCCACGCGAGAGAACCACCGGCCGTTCGCCGTTCGCCAAGATCAGCGACGCGATCAGCTGCGTCAGCGGCGTCTTGCCGGTGCCACCCGCCGTGAAATTGCCCACGCAGATCAGCGGCAGCCGCGAGCGATAGGAAACGTTCTTCTCAAACCGCCGTTGCGCCATGCGGCCATAGAGCCAGGCAGCGGGCGCCAGCAATCTCTGGTGCAGCTGCCCGCTGCCGTCAGAGGGATACCACCAACTCGGCTCGTCAGGAGGCACGGAGCAACCCCGGGCCAGGCGGCAGCAGGCCTTGCAGCGCCGACAGCGTCTTTTCCAGCGCGCCGCCCAGCACCTGCAGCGCCGTATCCGCACTGACGTTCATCTGCTTGAGGCGCGCCTCGTCGTTGATCAACAGCGCCACCTGCACGGCCAGTTCGTCCGCCGAGCGGATCTCGATCGCACCCTTGTGGCGCAGCAGCGTATCGTACGCGTCTTTGAAGTTTTGCCAGTGCGGCCCCGTCAGCACTGCACTGCCATGACGGATCGCCTCGATCGGATTTTGGCCGCCGTGGGGGATCAGGGACCCGCCGATGAACGACACGGACGACAGCGCATACAGGGTGCCGAGCTCACCGATCGTATCGGCCACGTAGATATCCGAGTGTGCAGCCGGCAGCGCCCCGGTAGACCGTTGCGCCGTCGATAGACCCTGAGACTTCAACCATTCGGCGATACCGGTGCCGCGTTCGGGATGGCGCGGCGCAATGATCGTGCAGAATCCCGGTATCTCGCGCGCCAGACGCCGATGTGCCTCGGCCACGACAGTTTCTTCGCCTTCATGTGTGCTGGCCGCGACCATCACGGGCCGCCCTGCCAACGCCGCCTTGAGCCGTTCGACCTCCAACGCGTCTGCTGGCGGCGGCGGCGAGTCGATTTTGAGATTGCCAGCCGCGATGACGTGCTTGGCGCCGAGATGGCCAAACCGCTCCGCCAGCCGGTCATTCTGCGCCATCACGAGATCGAAGGCGGAAAACAGCGGACGCGAAAAGCCCTCATTGTCGCGCCAGCGCTTATAGCTGCGCTGCGATATGCGTCCGTTGACCAGCGCCAGAGGCACCTTGCGCTTTGCCGTCTCAATGATGAGGTTCGGCCAAATTTCGGATTCCGTAAAAATCGCCAGGTCCGGCTTCCAGTGGTCCAGGAACGCGCGCACAAACTCAGGTGCGTCGAGCGGGATGTACTGATGCAGCGCGCGCGCCGGCAGCCGCTGCGCCGCAAGGCCCGCGGAGGTCACCGTGCCCGTCGTCAGCAGAAACGAAAGCTCCGGCCTGTCCTGGCTCAACCGGTTTATCAGCGGCAGCACCGCAATCGTCTCGCCGACACTGGCCGCGTGCACCCAGACCACGGCGCCGTCGGGCCGCGCAGCATTGGCCACGCCAACACGCTCACCGCGCCGCCGTGCATCTTCCTTGCCTTGCCGTTCGCGAATGCCGAGCAGAAGCGGCGCCAGCGGCCGCATCAAGCTTGTGCCGGTGCGATACACCGCAAGCTTGAATTTACCGCGGCCGTTACCGGCGGCTCCTGCCGCCGGCGGTGTCGCCCGCGCCGGATCGGCTCCGGCAAGGGCATACGCGCGTTGCGTCGCAGCGTTCAGGCTGGCCTCAACTTCCAGGCGTTTGCGTTCCATAACTTGCGCATCCGCATCGGCCGGTACGAAGATCGGCGAGCCCACGACATAACCCATCGTCGAGTATGGCATGTTGATGGTCATGCGGCTCCAAGTCTTTAACGCGTGATAGCGCGAGGACGCCGCCGCCACCGGCAGGATTGGTCGTCCCGACAGGCGCGCAAGCAGAATGATGCCCTCGCCGCACCGCCGCGCCGGTCCGGGCGGCACGTCAGCAGTCATCACGAAGCTGATGCCCGACTGCAGCGCCTTGACGGCCGCGCGCAATGCCTGCGCGCCACCCCGGTCCCTTTTCCGCTGACCCGCGCCGGCACCCCGGATCAGTTCAACGTTGTAGCGGCCCAAGTGCCTTGCCGATGAGCTCGGCATCGCCGTGCCGCGCCACCATCGCCCCCACGCGCAGGTCTTTGGGCCATTGCGTCACCAGCATCATGAACTGGCCGTGCCAGGAGGCAACGATGGCCGGATGCCCTGCCCGCAAGGCGGCCGGCGCATCGGCTGGATCGGACTCGACGCGCGACGTGCGATCTACCCACGCAATGTAGCCCCCGAGCGAGCGCCCGGCGGCCATTGCAATCTTCGCTTTGTGCTGGGGCGACAATGCCATGTCCGGCTTGCCACGCCTCCCTGTCTCCGCCGCTGATGAGGCCCTTGCGACTGGTTCCTATAGCGAATATCTAGCGAAAGCAAACGCGCCACGGAAGCGCAACTCCGCTCGCGAACGGCGCCCTTCTTGCGTCGCGCGCCGATGTGGAAAACATGTATTCGCGACGGGATCCAACTTGAGCAATGTAAGCTCCAAGAAGAAGACGCGGCGCGCCATCTGGTCGGCTGCCGCCAAACTGCGCGCTTCCGTCGCCGCCCGCACGCCCGAACCCGTTCGCCGTCGGGTCTCACCCGTGTTGCACTATGGCGAAATGCTGCTGGTCGATCACCTTGTGTTTCGATTGGTCTTCCCCAACCGGCACAAGGTTTCCGAAAATGTCTGGCGGGCAGCCCAGCCACTTCCCCATCAGATTGCCGCCGCCAAGAAGCTCGGCATCCGCACCATCCTCAATTTGCGCGGCCAGTTCGATACGGCAACGTACATTTACGAGCGCGAGGCCTGCCGCCGCGCGGGATTGAAGCTCGTCGACTACCGCGTGAAATCGCGCAACGCCCCCACCGTCGAAGAACTGCGCGGCGCCCGCGACGTTTTCAAGTCGCTGGAGTATCCCATACTGATGCACTGCAAGTCCGGCGCCGACCGCGTCGGCCTGATGAGCGTGCTCTACCGCCACCTCCACGACGGCGTTCCCATGGAGCAGGCGATCGACCAGCTGTCCCTGCGCTACGGCCACATCTCTCAGGCCAACACCGGCATCATCGACTATTTCTTCGCCCGCTATATCGCCGACAACGCCCGCACACCCATCGCATTCTTCGACTGGGTCGAAAGCGTCTACGATCCTGAAGAACTGCGGCGCTCCTTCAAATCCAGCACCTGGGCCAACCGCCTCGTCGACCGCGTGCTGAAACGGGAGTGACCGAGCGCTTCCGGAAAAGTGTGCAGCGGTTTTCCGATAAGAAGCGCGACCAAGAGTGAGCGCTGCAGGCGAAGGCCGGCGCTAAGCCGCCAGCTGCGGCAAGGGCACGCCCGACGCCTCGAACGCGGCCCGCTGGCGCGCCTCGACGACATCGATCTTGAAGCCCTCGATCGTTTCGTTGAACAACCGGTACCAGTTCTGCCGCGCATCCAGATGCAGGAACACGCCGCCGAGCCCGATCGCGGCCCGGTCCATGAACACGAACTCGCGCGGCACGGTCACCGGGCCCTTCTCGCGCAGCACCTTGTGCACCGCGAACGCTTCGCGCCGGCCATACTCGCCCGGCGTCGTGCCTTCCGCGATCGTGCGCTCGCGATCGTCGAGCAGCGGCCCGTAGATAAAGCGCGCCCAGATGTTCATGGCATCGATCAGTTCGCCTGAAAGACCGCGGAAACCCCACGTCTCATAGGCATGCACGACGAGATCGCGATTGCCCGTCGACAGCCCCGTGTAGAGGTCGATCACGCCCTGCACGAACTGCGTTGGGAAAGTGCGAATGCAGCCATAGTCCAGCAGATTGATGCCCGCAGCCCGCCCGTCTTCGGCAAAGACGGTGTAGTTGCCCAGGTGCGGATCGCCGTGAATGACACCGAAGTGACTGAACGGAAACCACCAGGCGCGAAACATCGCCCGCGCGATGGCATTGCGCTCTTCGAGTCGGATGACCCTTATAGGCCAGCAGCGGCTTGCCTTCGAGCCACGACATCACCAGCAGCCGCTTGGTCGACAGCTCGGGAAGAACACGCGGCACCCGGATAGCCGGATCGCCCGCAAAAATCGCGCTGTAGAGGTTGGTGTGGTGCGCCTCAAGCGCGTAATCCAGTTCCTCGCGCAGCCGCGCCGCGATCTCTTTCCAGATCTCCTTGGTGTCGACGCCCGGGTTCATGCGCGCATGCAGCGCAAAGACGAGCTTCAATTGATTGAGATCGGCCTCCACCGCCGACTGCATGTCGGGATACTGCAGCTTTGCCGCCAGCGCCTCGCCGTCGAACGCCACGGCGCGATGCACCTGTCCCAGAGACGCTGAAGCTGCAGCCGTCGTCGCAAAGGCCTGGAACCGCGATGCCCAGCCGCTGCCCAGCTCCGCCACCATGCGCCGCTTGACGAACGATGGCCCCATCGGCGGCGCATGCGCCTGCAGTTGACCCAATTCGCGCGCGTACTCCGCCGGTAGCGCCTCGGGAATGGTCGAGATCAGCTGCGCCACCTTCATGATCGGGCCCTTGAGCCCGCCCAGCGCGGCCGCCAGGGCGGCGGCATCTTTCGCGCGATCGGCTTCGACGCCGAACAGCCGCTGCCCCGCGACCTTGGCCGCCACCGCACCTACATTGGTGCCGACACGCATGTATCGCGCGGCCCTGGCGGACAGCCGATTATCTTCGTTATCGCTCATGATTGCCCAATTCGAACATCTCAGCTTGGCGACATATTGGGCCGCCTCGCGAGATTGACCACCGCCACGGCAGCCGATGCGCCGATTTCGCTGTATTTATTCCAGCGCCACGACGACCAGCGCATCCGCAAGTTTCTGCAGATCCTCGATGCCATCGCTGTTGGTCAAGATGGTGACCGTGATCCAGCCCGGCTTGCCCTTCTCCACCACGATGGCGTTGAAAGCCGTGTATCCAGGTACGGTTCCGGAATGACTGTAGATCTCCAGGCCCGGTGCTCTCTCGACATAAAAGCCCATGCCGTAGGCCAGCGCCGGCGTAATCTGCGCGGAAGGCGCAAACATCAGGTTGCGCACCTTCGGCGACACCACGCCGTGCTCCATCAGCGCCTTGTCCCAGGCAAACAGATCTTTCACGCTGCTGACGATGTCGCCACTGCCTTTGAACCAGTCCGGCTTCCCAAATCGCGATTGGCGCCGATAGTGCGGGCTCGCAACCTCGGACGCCAATTCGCTCGCGAAACCTGATTGGGTCATCCCCGCCGGTTCGAACAATTCCGACCGCAGGAATTCCCGATACTGGCTGACGCCGGGGATGGTTGCACCCGCGCGCATCTCGATGATTTCCGACAACAGGAAATAGCTGGTGTTGGAGTACGCGAAGCTGTTCGGCCATGCCGTGGGAGCCAGCTTCTTGACTTCACCCAGCAGCCGTTTCGCCGGCATTGCACCCCAGGGGTCGCTCTCTGGTGGCGGCTCGGATGTGAAATTCGGCAGGTTCGACGTCATCGTCAGCAGCGAGCGAACGGTGAGGGGCGGCGCACCGGGCATCTCCCAGCTCGTCACGCCGTCGAACAACTCACGCAGCGGTCTATCGAGCGTCAACGGCGCTGAAGACATGGCAGCCCCGGCGTCTCGCTCGATCAGCTTCAGCACACCGGCAGCCGTGAACTGCTTCGTCAGAGATCCGATTTGATAAAGTGTCTCGGCATCCGCGGGGACGCCCTCTTGCGCCTCACCCCAGCCCTTGGCCACGACGAGTTCGCCGTTGATGCCGACGCCGGCGCTGAGAGCCGGTGGACGATGCCCCGCCTCGCGGGAACTGAGAAAACGGGTAACGATCGCCTCGACCCTGGCGCTCTTGCTCTGCGACCACGGGTTGGCCGCCATCGACGGCGCAGCCGTCGAACCCAACACCACCATCGAAACCACTGCAGCCAGAACTCTCATAGGGGTCCCAAGCGCTCGAATCCTGCGGTCTTATGATCCCAGCTTACAAGCGGCCGGGGATAGGGCAATGCTACTGAAGGCAGCAGACCCTGGCAAAGTTGCGCCGGCCATAAGAAAAACCGCGCAAATTTACCGGGATCCGAGAAATCCAGATGATTTACTTGGTATTAGCCCCGAAGGGACTAGAAGGAACCTGAAGCGTTTTCATTGCGTTGAGGCCGTGTAGCTAGGCGATAGCTTGCTAACATATGTTGATGCACGGCCGCCGCCGCCATTGCGGCATCACGACCACCTTCGCTGCTTCTCGCCAGCGTTTCAAAAGGAGTGACCCGTGCTGAGCTCAAAGCTGCCGGCCTACTTTTCTGGATTTGCGATTGCGCTCCTCGCTGGCGCTTTTCTTGTTTTGCCGCTCCCGGCACAAGCGCAAAGCACTGATGACGAGGTGACATACGCGAGCCCCGACCAACAGCAGCCCGACCAACAGCAGAATGACGCCATCGCCCCCCAGGATGACGACGACGCCTCTCTGGATGAAGAGGTCTTGCCGCCCACCGCCGATGATGACAACGGCGAAGAGCGCCGCGACGACGATCGTCAAGACTTCGCCAGATCCGAAGAGGAAAGCCGCTGCATCGCGGAGTTCAGGTCATTCGATCCGGTCTCCGGCACCTACACCACCGAAGACGGTGAGCGCATGAAGTGCCCCTACCTCTTCTGAGCAACGTCAAAGATCGCAATCTTGCTGCTCGCCGAGCCTGAGTTGTCGCGCTTGGGCCTTCCGACGTGTGGCGCCGGGCTTACGGTGCCAGTCCCGCGCTCGGCGGCGGCGCATCCGGGTCCGAAACCTCAGACAACGCCTGGTGGCCATCGCGATTGTAGATGTCCGCGCGGAACTGCACCCGGCCGCTCTGATCGGCCCAGGCGGTGATGTAGGTGAAGAACACCGGCACCGCCCTGGCGAGGTTCACGTCCAGTGCTTGGCCCTGCGACAGAACCTCCTGCACGCGGCCAGGCTGCTCCCAGCCCGGCTCGAACTTCGCCAGCCATTCCGCCAATTCGAACACGCCCTGAACGCGCACGCAGCCAGCGCTGAACGGACGTGAAGCCTGTCCGAACAACGGCTTCATCGGCGTATCGTGCATGTATACGCCTTCGGAATTCGGCATATCCAGGCGCACGAGGCCGAGCGCGTTCTGCTCTCCCGGATCCTGCTTGAATTTGATCTTCTGATAGTCGGCCTGCGTCCAGTCGATCTGCGCGGGATCGAGCTCCAGGCCGTTGAAGTTGTCCTGGAACACCCGGATCTTCTCCTGGGCGAGATACTGCGGCTCTTTCTGCAGCTTGGGGATAAGGTCCAGCTTCGCCACGCTGTCGGGCACGCGCCAGAACGGGAAGAAGTTCATCGCCTTGATCGATGCGCGCAGCGTCGGCGTATCGCGGCCAAGGCGGCCCACGATCACGCGGTGCCGCTGCTCGACGTTGAAATTGTCGACCGCCTCCAGCTGAAACGCTGGAACGTTGACGAGCACGTAGCGCTGGTCCACCTGCTGCTGCAGCAGCTCCGACACGCGCTGATAGTTCAGACGAAGCTGATCCAGCCGCTCCTGTGCCGAAACATTCAACGCCGCCAGTGTCGGCCGATCCACGCGTCCGCTCTCGCGCAGGCCGTGCCGCGCTTGAAAACGCCGCACCCCTTCGACGACATCGGAATCGTAGCTGTAGCTTCCGGTGTAGCCATCCTTGAGGTCGCCGGTCGCTGCCAGCCGCTTGCGCAACGTTGGCACGCGTTCGTCGTCATCGTTGGGCCGCATGCTGCGGTTGCCCGGGATTTGCGGCCACCCGCCCGCGCTGACGATGCGCTGATAGAGACCCATGGCCTTGTCGATGGCGACGAGCATCTCATCGCTGCGCCAAGGCATGCCGTCGGTCCTGAGATCGTTCTGAGGTTCGACTTCCTTGGCCGGCTTCTCGCCCTGAGTGGACTGGTCCGAATAGCCGAAGCCGAAGCCCTGCCACCATTCTTCGGCGGCCTGCGCTTGAACCGGGCCCGAAAGCGCCACGACAGCCGCACACGCGATCGCCAGCGCCGCAGCAATCAACGGCCGATGCTTCCGGCCATTGACCAAATCGCGCCCGTCGGCCGCCTTCAGGCCTTCAATCCCCATCACTCATCCCGCTTTCGCTGCCGCCCTAGCGGCCTCGTTGTTCGTGCCCGGCAAACGCCAAGACCATTGATGCACCTAAGGCTTTACGGATATGGCCAAAGCAAGACAACGCGCGCGCATTCCGCATGCGCCCGACCGTCTACGCCCTTACGTGACTGTTGTGCACCAGCAATTTGGCATATCTGCCACGCTCGAGCGCTTCCGGAAAGTGTGCAGCGGTTTTCCGATAAAAGCGCTGGCAAAGTGGTCCCAGCCGTCAGCTTTGAGCGCGAGCGGTTTGCCATCGGCACCGGCAAACAGAACGCCCTCGCCGTCGTCCAGGACGCCGATCTCGGTCACCTTGATGCCCCCGGCCGCCGCACTGCTCCGGAAGTCGGCAGCCAGTGTCGAAGGTACGGCCGCCAGCACCTCGTAATCGTCGCCGCCGCCGATGACGATGGACCAGCATGCCGGGTCTGCGCGCACGGCCGCGGCGGCCGCAGGCGACAGCGGCAGGTTGGGCGTTGCGATGGCCGTGCCGACCGCACTGGCGCGGCACAGTCGTCCCAGGTCCTTGCCAAGCCCATCGGAGATATCCATCGACGCGGCAGCGTACCGGCGCAGCGCCGGCCCCAGGCCCAGCCGCGGTTGCGGCCTGAGGTAGGCCGAGACAAGCCCGGCAGCGCGTTCCGGCGTTAGCCCCCACGACGACGCCAGTTGAGGATCCTGCCGAAGCCGCAGGCCAAGCGCGCTGTCTCCCAGCGTGCCGGAAACGAACAGCACGTCACCTGCATGGGCCTCGCTGCGCAGCAGGTTGCGGCCTGCCGAGACCGTGCCCATCGCGGTGATGGTGATCGACACCGGGCCCGGCCGCCGGTCCGTGTCGCCTCCCGCCAGCACGATGCCGAACTGTTGCTGCGCTTCGGCAAGACCGCGGGCGAAGCCTTCGAGCCAGCTGTGGCGCGGCGCTTCTGGAAACGCCAGCGACATCAGGTACGCGACCGGTATCGCACCCTTGGCCGCCAAGTCGGACACATTGACCGCCAGCGCCTTCCAGGCAATGTCGGCAGCATCGTCGTCCGGGAAAAAGTGCACCCCGGCCGCCACCGCATCCATGCTCATGACGAGTTCGCAGCCCTCAGGCACGGCAATCGCGGCGCAATCATCCATAAGGCCGAATGCGCCGGGAAAACCTGCCGACAGCGGCTTCAGGTAACGATCGATGATGTCGGATTCCGACACGGCGCGATCGCCCACGCTAACCTCCGTCTGTGGGGTCATTGTCCGGGCCATCATGGCCCCGTTACTGTCCGGGATTGAGTTCCGCGGTTCTCAGCTTATGCGCAATACGGTCCAGCACGCCATTGACCACGCGCGGTTCATCCTCAGAAAAGAACGCGTGCGCCACGTTGATGTATTCGTTGATGATCACGCGTGCCGGCACGTCCGGCCGCTCCATCAGCTCGAACACACCGGCCCGCAGGATGGCGCGCAGAATGGAATCGACGCGCACCAGCCGCCACCCCGTGGCGAGCTGCTGGTCCACCAGCGGATCGATATCGCGCTGGCGCCGCACGACACCCTTCAGGATATCGGCAAAGAAAACCGCATCGGCCGATTCAAAACCGTCGCCCGTCTCTTCGTCTTCGCCCGCCACCGTATCGCGGAAGCGCACGGAAACGAATTCATCGATGACTTCGCTGACGTCTGTGCCCGCGAGGTCCATCTGATAAAGCGCCTGCACCGCCGCCATGCGCGCTGCAGTGCGCGGTCGCGGCGTGTTCGGATCGGCTGATTTCTTCTTGGAAGCCTTCATGTCATTCCCCCGCTGCTGCGCGAGATGCCGGCTTCTTAGCATCCTCGCCACTCAATTGTTGTTTGACTTCGATCATCCGCAGGCAGGCCCGCGCGGCGTCCCCGCCCTTGCCCTCGCGGCCGCCTTGCGCACGCTCTTGTGCCTGCCCCATCGTTTCGACGGTGAGGATCGCATTGCCGAGCGGAATGCTGTTCCGCACGGCCACGTCCATCAGCCAGTGATTGGCATTGTTGCAGACGATATCATAGTGGCCGGTCTCGCCGCGAATGACGCAGCCAAGCGCGATGGCGCCAACGTATGCCGGATCGCTTCCCGCGAACTGCCCTGCGGCCGCGGCCTGCGCCAGCACCTGCGGGATCTCCAGTGCGCCCGGCACGGCAATCCGCTGATACGTGGCGCCCGCCGCCTCTATTTCCGCAATCGCACCCGCTGCCAGACCGTCGCCGATGTCCTCGTAGAAGCGCGCTTCGATGATGAGGATGCGCCCCGCGCAACGAAACGGTGAGCCCGCTGCTGCGGCGGACGTCGAGCCCTGCGGTTTTGTGACCATGCTCGCTACTCGATCCTGCGCGTGCCGACGATGTGCAGCCCGAAGGCCTCCACGCCGACATACACGGGGGCATCGGTGTTCGTCAGGAGGATCATGTCCGTCACGCCGAGGTCGCGAAGAATCTGCGAGCCGACACCGACCTCGACCTGCCGGCGCTCACGCCCCTTGGACGTGCTCGTCTCCGTGACACTGGGTTTCTGCTGGCCCACCCAGTCCGAAATTGTCGTCGCGCCCAGGTCGCGGATAAGCACGATGACGCCGCGCCCCTCTTGCGCAATCAGCTGCATCGCCTTGCCGATCTGCGACGTGCCATCGGCCGGCGCACCGACGGCCAGCAGATCCTGCAACGCGTTGACGGCGTGCACGCGCACCAGCACCGGCCCGCCTTTCGACACGTCGCCCTTGACCAGCGCCAGATGCTCTGCGCCATCGATCGTCTTGGCATAGACGTGCATGTCGAATGCGCCGCCATGCGCGCTTTCAACCTGTCGCCGCGCTACGTGATGCACCAGCGTGTCGTTGCGCAGCCGGTAGGCGATGAGATCTTCGATCGTGCCGATCTTCAGCCCATGACGCTGCGCGAACGGCACCAGGTCCGGCATGCGCGCCATCGTGCCGTCGTCGTTCATGATCTCGCAGATCACGGCCGCCGGCTGCAGACCTGCCAGCCGCGCCAGGTCGACGGATGCTTCGGTATGTCCCGCGCGGATCAGCACGCCGCCTTCACGCGCCACCAGCGGAAACACGTGCCCCGGCGAAACGATATCGTCGGCGCTCTTCGACGGATCGATCGCCGTCGCAATCGTGCGCGCGCGATCGCCGGCCGAGATGCCGGTGGAAATGCCTTCGCGCGCCTCGATCGACTGCGTGAAGGCCGTGCGGTTGCGCGACGCGTTCGTCCGCGTCATCGCCTTGAGATTGAGTTCGCTGGCGCGCGCTTCCGTCAGCGTCAGGCAGATCAGCCCGCGTCCGTGCTTGGCCATGAAATTGATCGTGTCGGGAGTAGCCATTTGCGCAGGCGCCACGAGGTCACCCTCGTTCTCGCGATCCTCCGCGTCGACGAGCACGACCATGCGCCCGTTGCGCAGATCCTCCACGATCTCGTCGGTGGACGACAGGAAGCCCCTGCCCTCCTGAAAGACCGCGATGCCTGGGCCTCGGCTCACTTGGGAAACTCCATCATGCGCGCCACGTATCGCGCGAATACATCGACCTCGAGATTGATCGGGTCGCCGGGCGTTTTGCGCCCCCACGTCGTTTGCGTCAAGGTGTGCGGAATGAGATTGACGCCGAACCTGCGGCCCTCCGCCTCGTTGACGGTAAGCGACGTACCAGACAGCGCCACGGAGCCCTTGGGCGCGATAAACCGCGCCAGGGCCTCCGGCACCTCGAAACTGAAGCGCAGGCTCTCGCCATCGGGCGTGATCGACAGGATGCGCGCCACCCCGTCCACGTGTCCTGAGACGACATGCCCGCCCAGTTCGTCGCCCGCCCGCAGCGCGCGTTCTAGGTTAACCGCGTCGCCCGGTTGCCAGTCACCCAGCGTCGTCTTCGACAGCGTCTCGTTCGACACGTCGACCGTGAAGACGCTTCCTGCGCCGTCGGGCGTCACCCGCGTCACGGTAAGGCAGCATCCATCGCACGCGATCGACGCACCGAGCGCGATCGACGCCGGCGTCATACGCACAGCGGATCGCGTAGCGCCCGCCCTCGCGCTGCACCACTTCGCCGACATCCGTGATGATACCTGTGAACACGCTGCCTCTCGAACTACTAGCTTCGGCGCAACTCGATATGTCGCCAAGCAATCGCGACGTAAATCCACTCTCACCGTCATGGTCGCGGAGGCGACCATCCACGACACGTCTGACACCAACCTACGCCAACGGTAAATCGCCCCGTCGAACAACGCTCCTAACGTCTCATCTACTCAGGCGTGTCGTGGGTCCCCGCCTCCGCGGGGATGACGTTGAGAGGAGGATCTGTACCCGACAATTGCAAGAGTTTGCTCTGTCGTCGATCCCGGTATCGGAGCGGGCTCGCCTACCGCATAGCTCTGAACACGGTCACCCGGTCTTCGGCAAGCTTAAGCTCTGAAATGCGGGATAAACCGTCAAGGTTGATGAATGCCGAAGCCCCGCTCCTGGCGTCGGAACCGGGTCCCTCGGCCTGGTAAACGACAACCTCGTCGATGACCCCTGCATCGGAGAACGCGCGCCAGATCTGCGGGCCGCCCTCTACCAGCAAGCGCGTGATTCCCTCATCCGCCAGGGCACCCAGCGCCTCGCCAATGTCCAATGGCGCTGTCGGAGCAACCGGCACCACGAGCACACCCGCAGCCCGAAGCCGTCCGGCAGCATCCTGCCCGGCCTCATCAGACGTCAGCACCCACGTCGGCACGTCGCGCGCTGTCGCAAAGACTTTCGCGTCGGGCGGCACGTCGAGCCGCGAACTCAAGATCACCCGCACAGGCGATCGCTCAGCCATCCCCGGCAACCGGCACGTCAGCTGGGGATCGTCATCCGCAATCGTTCGCGCGCCAACCAAGATCGCATCCGCCTCGGCGCGCAGCATCGCGCCATGTGCCCGCGCCGCAGCGCTCGTCACCCACGCCGGCTGCCCCGCCTCGCCGCGCGGCACCTCGCCGTCCGCCGAGAGCGCCAGCTTCAGCTGCACGAACGGCCGCCGCTCCGTAACGCGGAGGATGTGCCCCAGCGTCAGCCAGCGCGCCTCATCCGCCATAAGGCCGGTTGCCACCGTAATGCCCGCCTTGCGCATCCATTCCAGCCCGCGCCCCGCCACACGGCTGTCCGGATCGCCGATCGCCACCACGACGCGCTTCAGGCCTGCGTCGATGATCGCGTTCGCGCACGGGCCCGTCTTGCCGTGATGCGAGCATGGCTCCAGCGTCACGTACATCGTCGCCGCGCGCGCCCGCGCGCCCGCCCGCGCAATCGCTTCCGTCTCCGCGTGCGGCCGGCCACCCGGTTGCGTCCACCCACGGGCGATCACTTCGCCTGTCACCTCGTCGGCGATCACCGCACCCACGGACGGGTTCGGCGCCACGCGCCCAAGCCCGCGCTTTGCCATCCGCAGCGCGATACCCATCATGTCTCGATCGAAAGAGGCCGCCACGCGAACCCTATCTCCGGCGATGCCGGCTCATCGCTTGTTGCCAGCACTTGCGGCAACCGCGTTGCCCTCGTCCTCGCGCGCAATCTCGCCCAGAACTTCCTGGAAATCCGCCGCCTCGCGGAAATCGCGATACACCGATGCAAACCGCACATACGCAACGGGATCGACACCGCGCAGCGCTTCCATCACGTACTCACCGATGATCGACGACTGGATCTCGGATTCCCCTGAGCTTTCCAGCTGCCGCACGATGCCCGACACCATGCGCTCGATCCGGTCGCCATCGATGGGCCGCTTGCGCAGCGCCACGTCGACCGACTTCAACAGCTTGTCGCGATCGAACGTCACCTTGCGCCCGGATCGCTTGACCACCACCAGCTCGCGCAACTGCACGCGCTCGAATGTCGTGAACCGTCCACCACAGTCCGGACACACCCGCCGCCGCCGGATGGAGGCATTCTCCTCCGTCGGCCGGCTATCCTTCACCTGTGTGTTCTCGCCCGAACAGTAAGGGCAGCGCATGAAAGTCTCCTGCCTAACCTCGCGGTTTGATGCATCACTGGACGCATCATCCCCACCGGTGCCATCGTCATCCCCAAAGGTGTCATCCTCGGGCTTGTCCCGAGGACCCATCCGTCCGCGAGTCTGAAGCGCCCTTGTAGCGTTCGTCGCGCCAACTTGCGAGTGTCACACCTGCTCAACGCGGGATCCCCGGAACAAGTCCGGGGATGACAACTGGGTGGGGACCGGCGCCTGCGATAACAATCGCCCCGGCAATACCGCGTAGGTAGCAAATGAAAAGGGGCCGAGCCCGGAAGGCTCGACCCCAAAAATACGGATCATACCGTTGCAGCATCAGGTCAGACCGAGGTCTGACCCTGCAGCCTTACGAGTAGATCGGGAAGCGCTTGCACAGCTCGGTCGCCTCGGCCTTGACCTTGGCTTCCACGGCGCCGTTGCCTTCTTCGCCGTTCTTGGCCAGGCCATTCAGCACTTCGGCCACCATGCGGCCCACGTCGCGGAATTCCGCAACGCCAAAGCCGCGCGTCGTGCCGGCAGGTGCGCCCAGACGAATGCCCGACGTTACCATCGGCTTGGCCGGGTCGAACGGCACGCCGTTCTTGTTGCAGGTGATGTGCGCGCGCCCGAGCGCCTTCTCCGAGATGTTGCCGGTCAGGTTCTTCGGACGCAGGTCCACCAGGATCAAGTGCGTGTCGGTGCCGCCGGAAACCAGCGCGAAGCCGTCGTTGACGAGCACTTCGCCCATGGCCTTGGCGTTGTCGATCACGTTCTTGGTGTAGACCTTGAACTCAGGCGTCATCGCCTCGCCGAAGGCCACGGCCTTGCCGGCGATGGCGTGCATCAGCGGACCACCCTGGATGCCCGGGAAGATCGCCGAGTTGATCTTCTTGGCGATGGCTTCGTCGTTGGTCAGGATCATGCCGCCGCGCGGGCCGCGCAGCGTCTTGTGCGTCGTCGTGGTGACGACGTGCGCATGCGGGAACGGCGAGGGATGATGGCCACCGGCAACGAGACCGGCGAAATGCGCCATATCAACCAGCAGGAATGCGCCAACCTCATCGGCAATCGCGCGGAAGGCAGCGAAATCGATGTGGCGCGGATAAGCCGAACCACCAGCGATGATCAACTGCGGCTTGTGCTCCACCGCGAGCTTGCGCACTTCGTCCATGTCGATGCGGTGATCGGTCTCGCGCACCATGTACGACACGGGCTTGAACCACTTGCCCGACTGGTTGACGGGCGAGCCGTGCGTCAAGTGACCACCAGCGGCCAGCGACAGGCCGAGGATCGTGTCGCCCGGCTTGATCAGCGCGTTGAACACGCCCTGGTTCGCCTGGCTGCCCGAGTTAGGCTGCACGTTGGCAAAGCCGCAGTCGAAAATCTTCTTCGCGCGATCGATCGCCAGCTGCTCGGCGATGTCGACGAACTGGCAGCCACCGTAGTAGCGCTTACCAGGATAGCCTTCGGCGTACTTGTTCGTCAAAACGCTGCCGGCTGCATCGAGCACGGCGCGCGAAACGATGTTTTCCGACGCAATCAGCTCGATCTCGTCCTGTTGACGGCCGAGCTCCTTCTCTATTGCGGCGAAAACTTCAGGATCTGTCTCGGAGAGGGGCGCTGAGAAAAAACGCGCCGTCGGGCCACGCTTGGCCATCATATTAAACATGGGGAGTTTCCTCGTTCTGGCGGCTTTGGTTCTTGAGGGTCAGAACGGAACTGGCGTCGTGCGAGTGATGCAATGCCGACGCCGGCGCCTCCGGCAGTACCCTGTAAGAGCCCATACCATTTTCCAATGGCGGTCGCCAACAAACTATCCGCAGAGCGACGATGCTACGCAGGATTGCATTGGCCGATACACTCGGGTAGGCGGAACCTACTCCGCTGCCAGCCGGCCAAAGTGCCCCACCGACACCGGGCAGGCTGCCCAAAGTTCGGTCAGAGCCGTGACCAGATGATCCATCTGCGCGTCGGTATGCTGCGGCGATGGCGTCAGCCGGATGCGCTCCGTGCCCTTCGGCACGGTCGGATAATTGATGGGCTGGGCGTAGATGCCATAGTGCGTCAGCAGCGTGTCGGTGAGGCGCTTGCAGTGCACCGGATCGCCCACGGTGACCGGCACGATGTGGCTGGAGCCTTCGATCACCGGCAGCCCGGCGGCAACGAGCCGTGCTTTCAGTGTCGTGGCACGTTCCTGATGCCGCTCGCGTTCCACCGAACTGGACTTGAGGTGGCGGATCGAGGCCAGAGCGCCGGCGGCAATCGCCGGAGCCAGCGATGTCGTGAAGATGAAGCCGGCGGCATAAGAGCGGATTGCATCGCACAGCACGCGGCTGCCGGCGATATAACCGCCCATGACGCCAAAGCCCTTGGCCAGCGTGCCGTTGATGACGTCGATGCGATCCATCACGCCATCGCGCTCGGCTATGCCGCCGCCACGCGGGCCGTAGAGGCCCACGGCATGGACTTCATCGAGATACGTCATCGCACCGTACTTGTCGGCGAGATCGCAGATGGCCGAGATCGGCGCAATATGCCCGTCCATCGAATAGACGGACTCGAACGCGATGATCTTCGGCGTGCCCAGCGGCAGCGCGCGCAGCTTCTCTTCGAGATCCGCAACGTCGTTGTGGCGGAAGATCTGCTTGGGGCCGCCGCCATGGCGAATACCCTCGATCATCGACGCGTGGTTCTTCTCGTCCGACAGCACCACGCAGCCGGGAAGCAGCTTCACCAGCGTGGCAAGCGTTGCATCGTTGGCGACATAAGCCGAGGTGAACAGCAACGCGCCTTCCTTGCCATGCAGGTCGGCAAGTTCGGCTTCCAGTTCGACATGATAGTGCGAGGTGCCCGAGATATTGCGCGTGCCGCCCGAACCGGCGCCCACGAGGTCGATGGCCTCGTGCATGGCCGCCGTCACCTTGGGGTTCTGGCCCATGCCGAGATAGTCGTTCGAGCACCAGACGGTGATGTCGCGGCTGTCGCCGTCGGCGAAATGGCGTGCTTCCGGAAAGGCACCGCGCGTGCGCTTGAGGTCGGCGAAGACGCGATAGCGTCCTTCCCGCCGCACTGCATCCAGAGCGGCACTCAGATACTTCGCGTAATCCATATCCCGACAGTGTCCCTGAGCAGTTTCCCAGTACGGCGTCCGAGCGCATCGTCCGAGCGCGGTTTCCGCACTTTTTATTAGTTCTAACATTGCGCAGGGTAGCTGCGACTGCAACTGCGTTTATGTCGCGGATTAGCAAAATATTCGCTGCAGCGCAGCAACCGCAACGTGCGGCTAACCCGCAGTTGCGCAACATATATTCTTAGTTAGCAACTCAACTTTCAGTACGCGCTTGCAGTTTCGCCCGCGCCGTCGCGGTTATAGAGGTCGCGGCGGAAATGAACCGCGCCATCCTCGGTCGCCCACGCGGTGATGTAGATGAAATAAAGCGCAACCGGCTTCTTCACCTTCACGTCCTTGCGTTCCCCGTTTTCCTTCATTTGCTCGACATGGGAACTGCTCCAGCCCTGCGGCGCCAGGATCCACAGCGCCAGCCGGTCGATGCCGCTGACGCGAACGCACCCCGAACTGTCGGCCCGGAAATTGCGGCCGAAGATCGAATTCTTCGGTGTGTCGTGCATGTAGACCGAATGCGCGTTGGCGAAATTGATCTTCAGGAAGCCAAGCGGATTGTCCTTGCCGGGCTTCTGCGAATACGAAAGGCCAGCCGGCTGCCCGGACGACCAGTTGATCGCCTCCGGATTGAGCTTCTTGCCCGAGCCGTCGTAGGCATCGATGCCGAACTTCACCAGCACGTTCTTGCCCGACGCCTGCATCTCGCGGCCGCGCGGAATGAGGTCCTTGGTGATCACCGTCGGCGGCAGCCGCCAGACCGGGTTGAAGTTCATCTCGTAGATCGCCGTGCGCAACAGGGGCGTCGGCCGCTCTGGCTTGCCGACCACGCCGGCGTAGCGCTCGACCACCTGGCCATTCTCGACCGCTTCGATCTGCGCGGCCGGAATGTTCACCATCACGTATTTCTTGGCGGTGCCGGCTGAGGCCTGGGTCAGCCTCTCGACGCTCAGCTTCAGCTGCTTCAGCCGTCCTTCGGCGGGAACGTTGAGTGCCGCAATCGTTCGCTTGTCGAGGATGCCGGTCGGCGTCAGGCCATTGGCCGACTGGTAGCGCTTGAGCGCCGCCTCCAGTTCGCCGTCGTATGCTTCACTTTTGCCGGTATCGCCCGTGTACTCACCCGAAGCCTTCAGCCGGTCCCGCAGCATGGAGATGGCGTAACTGGCCTGGCCCGGCTGCAGCTCGATGTTGGGCACCGTGGGCCAGCCGCCCTGGGCCACGATATCCGCGTAGCGCTTCACGGCCGCCTTCGTCGCCGCGATGTTGCCCTTCGACAGCGTGGCCGTGCCCTTCTCGGGATTGACCTCGTACTCCTTGATGAATTCGCGGCTGGACGTATCGGTGCCACCGCCGGCGCCCGGGCCAACCGGTCCGAACTGAATGCCGTCGAAAGCGATCGCTGCTGGCCCGCAGGACAGAACGGCTGCCAGCGTTGCGCAAGCACGCAACTGACCGAGCGTTGCGCAAGCACGCGACTGCCATCGTGCAGAAACTGCGGAGAGTAAGCCCATGACCGAACCGTCAGCGCTGAAGATCAGCCGCCTCAGCCGAAGCGGACGGCGCGCCGAACCTGCCCGACGGCAGGGCGCTTGCAAAGCCCTTTCCAGCTTATGAACAGGCGACGGCGAGACCACGAGGCCCCGCCGCCACAACGATCAATGCCGGAGAACGAGAGGGCTCTAAAGCCGGAAGCGGATCTGGTTCACCCAGAAGCCTTCGAGACGAATCAATGAGGCGTTCAGCTGCCTGAAGTCGTCACAACTCAATTCCCCCACCACTTCGAGGGATCCGAGTTGCCGCTGATAAAGCAAATCAACGATTTCGCTGGCCTTTTTACCTTTATCTGTCAGGCGGATGCGCACCGAGCGCCGGTCTGCCGTCGAGCGCTGGTAATCAATGTAACCCAGGTCCACGAGCTTGCGGATGTTGTAGCTGGCATTCGAGCCGAGGTAGTAGCCCCGGCTGCGCAGCTCGCCAGCAGTCAGTTCGCTGTCGCCAATGTTATTGAGCAGCAAGACCTGGACGCTATTCAGCTCGACGTTGCCGAGCCGATCCAATTCAACCTTGATGACGTCCAGCATGAGGCGATGCAGCCGCTCGATGAGGCGCAGGCCGTCCGTATACTCTTTACTGAACGCTTGCAGGGATTTCTCAGTCGACTTTGTCGCTGCTTCGGCAGGCTTTGCTGCTACTGCTGCAAAATTCATAGCTATCACCACGTGCAAAAAAATAATCGATCCGTACAGGAATCGTATCGGCAAATACTTTCAGCTATCTGATTAAAAATAGTTAAAAATCTATTGGCTTAAACGCGGGCCTTCTGCATTTCTTCCCGGCTGGCCAGCGTCAGGTCTTCGCCGGCCGGCAACGGCACGAAATAGCCATCCACTTGCTCAGCCGTCACAGCGCTCAGCGTCGCCGGGCTCCAGGCCGGCGCGCCATCCTTGTCGATGATCGACGCGCGCACGCCCTCGTAGAAATCCCGGCCGTCCAGAAACCGGCAGACCAGCCGGTAGTCGGCAATCAACGTGCGTTGGATATCCAACGCCGCCGCCTCTTTCAGATGCCGATGCGTGACCTTGAGTGCCAGCGGCGACCGCTTGCGCAGATCAGCCACGACCTGCTGAGCCCATGACCGCTTGGCACCTTGCACCGCTTCCAGCCGCGAAACGATGTCTTCGACGCAGCAGGCGGAAAATGCCAGCCTGATGACGTCGGCGTAAGCCTCCAAATCCCCGGGTCCGGGATCTTCATGCAACCCGTCGAGCAGCGGATCGACCGTGTTCGCCAGCGCCAGTTCTTCGGCAATGCGCGGGAAGTGCCGCGCGCCGATGCAGTGGCTCGCCAGGCCCAACCGGAAGGCGTCCGCCCGCCCGATCGAACGGCCCGTCAGCGCCAGGTACTGGCCCTCGGGCCCCAGTCGCGACAGCGCGTGCGCCGCCCCCACATCGGGAAACAGGCCGATCATCGTTTCCGGCATGGCCCAGGAATAGTTCTCGCCGGCGACACGGTGCGTGTTGAACCCCGATATGCCGACACCGCCGCCCATCACCATGCCGTCGATTAGCGAAATCGTCGGCTTCGAAAAGCACTCCAACAGCCAGTTCATCTGATATTCTTGCGCGAACGCCGTCCGCGCATCGGCCCGCGAGCGCTGCGCCAGTTGCACAATTTCGCGTACATCCGAACCCACGGAGAACGCCCGCGGCGACGTCGACTGCAACAGCACGGCATAAATCTGCGCTTCCCTCGCAAATCCCGGCACGGCCGCCGCGATCTGAGCCCGCATACCGGCCGTCAACGCGTTGAGCGCGCGCACACGCTGCAATGTGATGACCGCCACGCAACGGTCAGTTGAGATTGTGATGTCTGCGCCGGCCGCGTCCGTCACAGTGCCCTCGAATTTCATCGTCCCACCCGTTACTTATCCCGAACGAATCTTTCGCGCGGCCTCGCATCGCCCCAATTCGTCGCTATACATGCACGGCCGTTGAGATCAAAATCCAGTGCATCGACCACGGCGCCAATGCCGCATCCGTGCAGTCGCGCGTCGTCAATCCACCTTCTCCGGACCTGCCGCTTGATCCAAGCCCTGCGAGTTCTGACAGCATTGGCCTTCGTGGCCTCATTCTTCGTGGCCGTGTCTGTCGTGCCCGCCAGTGCGCAGAAATCCATCTCCAAATCGATTTCCGACGGCTGGGAAAGCGTGATCAAGGACGCGTCCAAGGCCGCAAAGAAGGTGACGAAAGCCGCCGACGATGCCTTGACGACCAAGAAGTCCAAGAAGCGCAAGTCCGTCAAGCGCAAGGATGGCGAGGACGAGCCCGAACCCAAGCAGCAGCCGGCGCCCAAGCACGCGCGAGAGGATGCCAAGGACGATGCGGTAGAGGATGATGGCCCTCCGGTCCCGCTCACCCACCAGTCCCCCGCGCAGGCCGAACGCCAGCCGGATACTGCCAAGACCGATCCAGCAGCACCCAAGCTCAAGAAGGACGCAGCGCCAGCCCGCCGCCTGCCACCGCCACCGGCCGTGGCAGCAACACCAAACGGTGCGAAACCTCAGCCGGACTGGGAAACCTCCACGGCCCCTAGCGCGACCGGGCAAATATCGACGGCACCAGTCAAGGCCGACTCCCTGCCCCAAGCCGAAGTCGTGCCGTTGAGGCGGGGAAAAGAGCCCGACCCCGCCGCCCGCCGCTGTGCCAGCACCCGGCAAGCCGCTTCCCATCACCATGATCCCGCCCAAACCGGCTGATCCGGCCGTGAATGCCAACACATGGACGAAGGAAGAGATCGACGCGGCAAAGGCCAGTTGCGCGGCCATTCTCAAGAGCGTGCAGGCCGTCACCATCGCCGAGGCGCCGGTTCGCGAAGGCGGCTGCGGCGCCCCCGCACCCGTCCGCCTCGTCAGCATCGGCAAGAACCCCGAGGTGGCTTTGTCGCCGCCGCCTCTGGTCACCTGCGAACTCGTCGCCGGCCTCTATCAGTGGATGAAGAACGATATCCAGCCGCTGTCGAAAAAGCACTTCGGCGCGCCGGTCATCAAGATCGAGACGATGAGCGACTACTCCTGCCGCATGGCCTACGGCCGCAAGGGCAACAAGCTCTCCGAGCACGGCAAGGCGAACGCCCTCGACATCCGCGGCTTCATCACGGCCCGGGGCGAGACGGCCTACGTCTTGGAGCAGTGGGGCAAGACGGATCGCGACCGCAAGGCGGAACTGGCCGTACTCGCCGCGCAGAAAGAAGCCGCCGCCAAGGCAACCTCGGCAGCCGCCAACGCCGGCTCGAAGACTGCCGTCGACCAGCAGACGGCAAACGCCGTTGCCGTCTCTCAGGCCAGTCTGGCTGGCGGCTTGAAACCCGGCAAGCTCGAAGCGCGCAAGCGCGATACCGACCAGAAGGCTGCCGAAGCGATCGTACCCGAAGCTCCGATGAGCAAAAAAACGCAGTTCCTGCATGATGCGCACGACACGGCGTGCCGCGTCTTCGGCACCTCGCTGGGCCCGGAAAGCAATGAAGCCCACCGCAACCATTTCCACGTCGACATGGCCGAGCGCAAGCGCACCAAGATCTGCGAATAACCGCGTTCTCTTTTCGCCCTTGCGCCCGCGCGCCGGGCTCGCCAAGGTCGCGGGCTTCCGGGAAAATGGAACCCGGTTTCCGCCAAAACGCACGAACAAAATGCCGCTGAAGCCATCTCGCGAGCCCCGCCGCAATGACGTCTGACCGCTCTTTTCCCGGTGCCTATCCCGCAACCCGCCTGCGCCGCCCGCGCCAGCACGCGTGGTCGCGCCGGCTCATGGCCGAAACGGCACTGACGCCTGCCGATCTCATCTGGCCGCTGTTCGTCATCCCCGGCGAGAACCGTGTCGAAGACATCGCTTCCATGCCCGGCGTCCAGCGCCGCAGCATCGATCTCATCGTCGCAGCAGCCCAGGAAGCCGTTCGCCTCGGCATCCCCGCTATCGCGCTCTTTCCCGCCACGCCGGGCGACCTGAAAACCGACGACGCCCGCGAGGCCTTCAACCCCGACAACCTCGTCTGCCGCGCCACCCGCGCCATTCGCGACGCCAAGCTCGACCTCGGCATCATCCTCGACGTCGCGCTAGATCCCTACACCAGCCACGGCCACGACGGCCTGATGCGCGACGGCATCATCCTCAATGATGAGACCAACGCCGCTCTCATCAAGCAGTCGCTCGTCCAGACCGAAGCCGGCGCCGATATCCTCGCGCCCTCCGACATGATGGATGGCCGCATCGGCGCCATCCGCTCAGCACTAGAGACCGCCGGCCATGCCGATACGATGTTGATGTCCTACGCGGCCAAGTACGCCTCCGCCTTCTACGGCCCGTTCCGTGACGCCGTCGGCTCGGCCGGACGCCTCAAGGGCGACAAGCGCACGTACCAGATGGATTCCGCCAACACCGACGAAGCCCTGCGCGAAGTCGCCTTCGACCTCGCCGAGGGCGCCGACATGGTGATGGTGAAACCGGGCATGCCCTATCTCGACATCCTCCGCCGCGTCTCGGAAACCTTCGCCGTCCCCACCTTCGCCTACCAGGTGTCCGGCGAGTACGCGATGATCACCGCCGCCGCCCAGAACGGCTGGCTCGACGGTGACGCCGCCATGCTGGAAAGCCTCCTCGCCTTCAAACGCGCCGGCGCCTCCGGCGTGCTGACCTACTTCGCGCCCCGCGCCGCGAAGCTGCTGGCTGGCTAGCCTCAACCCGCTCCCAAGCTCTCGCAATGGCTCCCCAGCTCTGCCGGGCCGCGAACCTGCATAAACATCCGCCACCTAGAGTTGCGCTACTCTGTTGACGTACTACTTCAGCGGGATATAGGATCGACCTCAATCTGGGGTTGCACAACTGCACAGACGCAATCAACCGGGACAAACAGTTTCGCCTTCTAGGGGAGCTCCCGAATGCTCAAGCACGCACACCACCTTTATCGAATGCCGGAAGAGCCGAGCATTTACTGCGCCTACGAAATCTATGCATCGATCATCGCGAATGCGTCGCCTGATCAAATCGAAGGCTTGTGTGGATCGATCATCATGAGCAGGGGAACAGCAGATCACGCGCTAGACGCGTCTTTCCCTGAATTGAAAACGATCACGCCACTCTTGTCGGGACACAAGGGTTCGCCCACTCGCTATCAGATCGTGTTTCTCGAAAACGAATACAACGAAAGCTATCTGTTGGACGCGCTCGATTTGAGAAAATCGGACCTGATCACGAGGCTATCCGATCTGCATCCCGCCACTCTGCGGGAGTGCTACCTCATTGCTGGCTATCAGCCGGCATAGTCCACGAAGCACCGGCCGCGAAACGGCTGGTGCTTCGCCGTTTATCTCGCAAACCTACGGAGCCTCCGCCATGCCGAAGCTAGAGATCAATCCTGAATTACTGTCCGCAGCCCTCGAACACTCTCGAAGCAATCCCCATGGGGGTTACAAAATAGCCGACCGAAATACCGAGAAAACCAAATGGTCAATCAGAATAAAGCGCCTCCGCACCATGCTCAATTGCACCCAAAAGGAATTCGCTGACCGATACGGAATTGAGCTGCGCACATTGCAGAATTGGGAGCAGGGGGGAAGACTGCTCGACAATTCATCGCGTGCACTCATCACGCTTATCGAAAACGATCCGGACAAAGTGCGAAAGACGCTAGATGCCGCAAAGCGGCTGGAGCCGGCGATGGCTGACTGACTCTTGACTGAATTGCTGGGGAAGAAGAAAAGGAGCGCGCCGGGCGCTCCTTTTCTCTTATCTGCTGAACAAACTGATTGAAAATTAGAACACGTCGCCCAGCATCGTGTTCTGGCGCCAGCTGAAGCCTGATCCCAGAACCATGCGGTACAGCTGCGGTGCGGCCGCCACGACGACCCAGCCAACGGCGTTCACCACCAGCGCTGCCGCGTGCGTCGCACTGAAGTCCGTGCCGAGCGCTGCCAGAACCGCCAGCGTCAACGTCAGGCACGCCATGCCGGCGCTGAGGCCGATGTAGAAAACGACGAAAGCGGCGTCGAGGGCGATGTTGCGGTTGTTGGTCATGGGACGCTCCTGAAATCTGACTGCTGCCACCGGACCCCTTGCCGGCTTCCATGCTCATCAGACTAGGACCGCCCCACCCCGCTCGCTGTTCCAGTCGGAACACGTTTGAAAAAGAGCGTCGAAATAGGGTCAGACCCGGCGGGTCTGACCCAAAAACTACGCCATCGGCTACTGCTGCCGCCTGCCGAACGACACCGCATACGCACCAGACCGCAACGGGAAGATCTGGTCGTCGGGCGACGCCGCGATGCCCTCCGCCAGATTGGTCGGGTCGAACGTGCCGGCGTCACAGGTTGCATCCGCCTCGACAGCTGCGATCGACAAGGCGCCGAGCGTGATCACCTCGTGCCCCTCCTGCAGCCACTCGACGGTCGGGTCGTTCATCGGATCGCCGTCCTTGCCGACGATCGCCGTCAGGTTGAACTGCGCCGGGCCCTTGCCCAGCCGCTCCTTGATCTCTTCTGTCAGGAACGTATCGGTCTTGGCTTTCACCTCGTCGTCGCTCAGCCCCTTCTCGCCGGCCGCAGGCACCAGCTTGAACTTGACGTTCGTGGCCTTGCCCTCGGCATTCGTCAGCGTGAAGCCATGGATGCTGTGATAGTCCGTGTCGGCGTAGCTCGCCGGCACCGGCCGCGCGCCCACCCAGGCGCCCTGCTTGGCCGTCTCCGGGTTGGCCTCGGTGAACGCCTTCACCTTCGCCGGGTCAGGCTTGCCGTCGGGCCCTGCCGCACGCGCCTTGAAGAACCCCAGCGTCTGCTCGGGCGTCTTGGCAAAGAAGATCGGCGCCGTCAGCATCACAAAGTCCGTGCTGGTGCCGTCCGGATCGAAACGCAGCGCCAGGCCGCGCCCGGTCTTGCTCTTGTCGGACGCCACGGGGTTGCCGCCACCGATCGAGAAGCGGCCGAGCACCGGCACCTCCTTGGCGAAGCTCGCCGACTTCGTCCACTTGCCGGCATCCGCGGCCGGCGTGAACGAGCCCTTCACGCAGATGCCCTTGGCATGGCTGCGCCGCATCCCCTTGTGTTCGCCAAAGATACCCTGCAGCCCGTCGACGAGTTGTTCCGACGTCACCTCTTCCGCGCCTGCCCCCGACAGCGACGCGCACACGATCGCCGCAGCGACCAGGATCGATTTGATTTGCATTCCCGTCTCCCGTTTAGGGGCGACGCAGTCCCGCGCGCCTCCCGGCCAGGACACTAGCCACGGCGACCTTCACCTGTGCATCATTATTTCGTGCAAAGGATGTGATTAAAAATCACATGTCCCGCTAGGGTCGCTGGTTCTTCTCCGCCCAGTGCCGGCGGTAGGCGTTGATGATCAGCAGCATCGTATTGCGCACGTGCGGGGCCCGGTTGACGTACTGCTTCACCGGCCACGACAAGATCCGCGTCACGCCCTGGATATTCTCCAGCCCCGGCGTGCCTTCGACGGCTTGGCCACCTTTGAACGTCACGCGCGGCGCAAACGTCGCCGTGATGTGCACCGTGGACTTCGACGTCTTGACGTCGCACGTCACCGGCTGCGGCGGCGACTGGAACACGTAGTCGACATCCTGCACCGCTCGCTCCACCAGTCCGCGGTCGATGCGCACGGCAACCAAGCACGTCACGTCCTGCAGGTACTCGCGCGTGATGCGCTTCAGGTCGGCACGTTCTTGCTCCGCCAGCGCCACCGGATATTTGCAGGTGAATTCGGCGCTTGTGCCGTTCTCCAGTTCGTCGAAGCAATCCCGCTCCGCCGCCGTCGCGGGCAAGGCACCCACCAGCATGGCAACCGCGACGCCCCCAAGAATCCGGCCGCACATCCCTAACCGCATCATGGTGTCGCCTTTGCTTTAGCTGGCTCTGGCTTTGGCCGCCGGTTTCTCTGCAGCCGGCTTTGGCTTTGCCGGCGGCGCGTCAGGCTTCTTCTCCTTGGCCGGCTTCACTGGCTTGCCGTCGTCATCGAACTCTTCAGCGACCTTGGCATTGGGGCCGTACTTCTGCGCGCACCGCTTGTGAATGAACTTGTTGACCGACTTGATCAGGCTTCCGTGGAAGATGCCGAGCTTGTCCTCCATCGCCGCGATCGTCGAGATCGTGCCCGTCACGTTCTCCGGTCCCTCGATCTTCTCAAGGTTGATCCAGATCTTGTCCGCCTTGCCGTCCTTGAACTTCAGCTTCGGCGCAGCCTTCGCCGTGATCGGTTTCAACTCGCCGTCCTGTTCGATGACGCACTTCACCGTCTGCGTCGGCACCCGCAGCGTATACTTCGGCTGCGTCAGCGCCGCGATCATCTGCGCCCGGTCGACCTGCAGGTTGGCCTGGCAGCGTGTATCGCCGAAGCCCCACGACACCGCACTGCTCTCCCCCTGCTTGATCGTCGACTTGGACCAGGTCTTGACGATGTTGCAGTCGGGATTGTTACCCTTGGGCTCTTTCTTGAGAATGATGTCGCAGACGCTTTTCTCGCACCTCTTGATGGTGCCCCACTCGCCCTTTTGCAGCTCCAGCGCACGCGCGGGACCCGCCAGTAGCGCCGCCGCCAAAAGCCCCGCCAGGACCCGCCGCATCATCTCACCAAACCCCATCGGCCGTCCTTGCCGTCCAGACACGCACCTTTCCGCTGATTGACACCCCATTAGGCCCGGATTGAGGCGCCGGCCGAGGTCAATTGCGCCCGATACTTCGTATAACTTGAAGCCCGGCGTGGGTTGCGCTAGGACGAAGTACAAGCATGAACAAACGCACTGGGGAAACAATCATGGGTCTCGATCTGACCGGCGGCCACGCTTCGATGGACTATGCCGAGCACTCGCGCACGTACAAGGGCTTCATCAAGGGCACGATCGTTCTGGTCGTCGGCGTTGCCGCCCTGCTGGTCGGGATGTTTTTCTTCCTGATCTGAAGTCTACCCCCAAGTACACTTTGCCAAGTCTTTAGCGCCCTACGTCCGTGCCCATCCGCCAAATCGATGGGCACGGAAATTCATCTGGCGTAGGCCTGTGGACGACATCTTTGCAGCGGCTCCGGCCGCCCGGTTCGAGCGGATTCCACCATGGTAATGGTCGCCGTCACCCACGAGAGCGCAGACGAGCCCCGCGTGGCCGTATCTCCCGAAACCGTCAAGAAGCTGACCGCGCTTGGCTGCAAAGTGAAAGTCCAGGCCGGCTCCGGAAAGGGCTCCAACTTTTCCGATGATGCCCTGAAGGCCCAGGGCGCCGAGATCGTGCCCGACGCCGCCTCTGCCCTCTCCGGCGCCGACATTCTCTTGAAGGTCCGCCGCCCCACCACCGAGGAAATCAAGGCTCTGAAGCCCGGCGCCATCGTCGCCGCCATCCTCGATCCCTACGACAAGGCGGCCATGGAGCCGCTGGCCGGCACCGGCGCCAACCTCTTCTCCATGGAATTCATGCCGCGCATCTCGCGGGCCCAGTCGATGGACGTGCTGTCGTCGCAGGCCAACCTCGCCGGCTACAAGGCCGTCGTCGATGCCGCCTCGATGTTCGGCCAGGCCATGCCGATGATGATGACGGCCGCAGGCACCGTGCCCGCCGCCAAGGTGTTCATCATGGGCGTCGGCGTCGCCGGCCTCCAGGCCATCGCCACCGCCCGCCGCATGGGCGGCGCCGTCTCGGCAACCGACGTGCGCCCCGCCACCAAGGAACAGGTGCAATCGCTCGGCGCCAAGTTCGTCGCCGTCGAGGATGAAGAGTTCAAGCAGGCGCAAACCGCCGCCGGCTACGCCAAGCCCATGTCGCCCGAGTACCAGAAGAAGCAGGCCGAACTCGTCTCGACCCATCTGAAGAACCAGGACATCGTCGTCACCACGGCGCTGATCCCCGGCCGCCCCGCACCCAAGCTCATCACGCGCGCCATGATCGCGGCCATGAAGCCCGGCTCCATCATCGTCGATCTGGCAGCCGAACGCGGCGGCAACACGGAGGCCACCGAGCCCGGCAAGACCGTCATCGTCGATGGCGTCAAGATCGTCGGCCCGTTGAACCTGGCCGGCACGGTCGCTGGCAACGCCTCCAGCCTCTACGCCAAGAACCTCTATGCCTTCATCGAACTCATGATCGACAAGAAGGAAAAGACCCTGAACGTCAATTGGGACGACGAGATCATCAAGGGCACGCTGGTGGCCAAGGACGGCCGGATCGTCCACCCCAGCCTCACCGGCCAGACGGCTTAAGGGCGGCGGCACAAAGGATGACGATGATGAAACAGCTCAAGGTTCTTCTCGCCGCCACCGCCGTCTTCGGCGCTCTCGCCGGCTCCGCTCTGGCCTCCGAAGGCATCGGCGGCGCAGCCTCCCCCTTCGTCTATCAGCTGATGGTTTTCGCCATGGCGATCTTCGTTGGCTACTACGTGGTCTGGAGTGTCACGCCGGCGCTGCACACGCCGCTGATGAGCGTCACCAACGCCATCTCCTCGGTGATCGTCGTGGGCGCGCTGCTGGCCGTCGGGCTCAACCTCGTCACGGAAGGCACCACGCTCGCCAAGGTTTTCGGCTTCCTTGCGCTGGTCATGGCCTCGGTCAACATCTTTGGTGGCTTCCTCGTCACCCAGCGCATGCTCGCCATGTACAAGAAGAAAGACTCACCCGCCAAGAAGTGACGTTCGACGGCTGGCCTTCGTAGCGAAGGGCAGCCACTGGTACGCAAACGTTGAGAGAGGTTGGGGTCAGGCCCCGAAGTAACCAATGCCGCACCTGTCCCCCAATCTCGTCGCGCTGCTGTATCTCGTCTCGGGCATCCTCTTCATCCTCGCCTTGCGCGGACTGTCGAGCCCGGTCACCTCCCGCCAGGGCAACCTGTTCGGCATGATCGGCATGGCGATCGCCGTGTTCACCACGCTCAGCGTGTCGAACCCGCAAGACACGCTCTCCTGGATGCTGATTATCGGCGGCCTCGGCATCGGCGGCGCCATCGGCGCCATCACCGCCAAGCGCATTCCCATGACGTCGATGCCTGAACTCGTGGCCGCGTTCCACTCGCTGGTCGGCCTCGCCGCCGTCTTCGTCGCCGCCGCCGCCATGTACGCGCCCGAAGCCTTTGGCATCGGCACGCCCGGCAACATTGCCGCCGGCAGCCTGCTCGAGATGTCGCTTGGCGTCGCCATCGGCGCCATCACCTTCACCGGCTCCGTCATCGCTTTCGCCAAGCTGTCGGGCCGCATGTCCGGCAAGCCGATCACGCTGCCCATGCGCCACGCCATCAACCTCGGCCTGCTCGCGCTGCTGATCTACCTCGTCTACGCCTTCTGCCAGTCCGGCGGCGACGCGCTGCTGTTCTGGGCCATCACCGCCGTCGCCCTGCTGTTCGGCGTGCTCATCATCATCCCCATCGGCGGCGCCGACATGCCCGTCGTCGTGTCGATGCTGAACTCGTACTCAGGCTGGGCCGCAGCCGGCATCGGCTTCACGCTCGGCAACATCGCCCTCATCATCACCGGCGCGCTCGTCGGCTCGTCCGGCGCGATCCTGTCCTACATCATGTGCAAGGGCATGAACCGGTCCTTCATCTCGGTCATCGCCGGCGGCTTCGGCGGCGAAGTGGCAGGCCCCGCAGGCGGTGCCGAACAGCGCCCCGTCAAGCTCGGCTCGGCCGAGGACGCCGCCTACATCATGAAGAACGCGCAGAAGGTCATCATCGTCCCGGGCTACGGCATGGCCGTCGCCCAGGCTCAGCACGCGCTGCGCGAACTGGCCGACAACCTGAAGGCCGCAGGCGTCGAAGTGAAATACGCCATCCACCCCGTCGCTGGCCGCATGCCCGGCCACATGAACGTGCTCCTCGCCGAGGCCAACGTGCCCTACGACGAGGTGTTCGAGCTGGAAGACATCAACTCCGAATTCCAGCAGGCAGACGTCGCCTACGTCATCGGCGCCAACGACGTGACCAACCCCGCCGCCGAGGACGACAAGACGTCACCCATCTACGGCATGCCCGTGCTGCAGGTGTGGAAGGCCGGTACGGTGATGTTCAACAAGCGCTCTCTTGCATCGGGCTACGCCGGCATCGACAACACGCTGTTCTACCGCGACAACACGATGATGCTGCTCGGCGACGCCAAGAAAATGACCGAAGAAATCAGCAAGTCCGTCGGGCACTAGCCTCGGCGAGAACGGCAGTCGTCCGTAGCATAGCGGCAGACGCCAAGCATCGACTGCCGATCTATCTCTTCGCTCCCGACGTCGGATAGGCGCCGTTTGTGCTTCTTTTTCTGCGTGTAGAATCAATGAGGCAGCCGTGCCACAGACTAGAATGACTCGGTTTCGGCCGTGGCGACGGCAGCGCCTAAAGCCCGGACTTTTCGAGTGAAATGCGGTGTGCATTTATCGACTAGCACGTTACGATGCTTCGTATATCAGCAGAACCCTTCCGCATCTGGTGCGGAGTAGGGTGGCGGTAGGGTCCTGATCGCCCCAAACATTTTCGCAGCGACCTGCTGGAAATCCTGGCTGGAAAATCCACTCATAGATGACTTCCGCTGCCGAGTTTTCGGTCGCAGCCTTATGTTCCCACCAGAACTCGGTTGAACCCTTCTCAATCACCCGATGCAGAAACCGGGGCCACTGGTATCGGACCTCAATCTTGCGAGTGTCGCCTGGCCTGGTTTCAGGAACGCCAAATCGCCGCTTCTTGCGCCTCAGCGTTTCCTGCGTCGGGATCCAATCGAGTTAAGCCGTTTAGTCCACGTCTCTGACTATTCACGCCCAACGGCCGGAATCCGACAAGTGCTTCCGCCTCGTCGTCGGCCGCGATCGAAATCTCGAAGGCGTGCGCAGTATCCACGGGACAAACGACTTCGTAGTTCCTCGTCACGTACGTAGTCCCGTTGCCGGTCTCGACGATAGTGCTCGAACCGAGCATGCGGCGGATATAGTCCGTACGACGGCCGCCCATTGTCTGGCCGAAAGATCATTCTGGAAATTGCATTGCGGGAGTAGATCAGCAGATCTTCCCGCATTTGCCGCTCACGCGCGAGTTCGCCCACCTCAGGCCTCGCGTCGAACAACTCCCACGACAGTGCCGCCACTACGACAGCCAGCATCGCGAGCACGACCGCCAATGCAAACACGAACGGCAGGCTGAGTTTGTAAGTGCCGTCGAGCGCGACACTCCAGCCACCGCAACACGCTAGCCTCGCGACATCTATCAGCTGCCGCGGCACAAGACGCCACACCATTTTATGAACTCCGCACCTAAGAAAATTGCGTCCACGAAATTACGCCGCTTATCAAGAACACGGCGATGATATGGCGCACACCGAAGTTGCGTCTCGCAACTTTGAGAGAACCAAATCCGTAAACGGAAACGGATGACGCCAACAAGCCACTCACCGCGCCACGGGCGGCAGCACCAAGCGCTGTCCCGGACGCAGCGGCGCACCGCTTAGCGCGTTCGCCTGATTGAGCGAGGCGACCGTTACGCCATACCGCTCGGCGATGCCGTGCAGCGTATCGCCCGGCTGCACTTCCACCACTTGTGCGTCAGACGGAATGCTCAACGCACGCGTCGCCTGCGGCGCGGGCTGGGGCTGAAGCTTCGGCGACTTCGCTCCGGGCCCAGCAGCCTTGCCTTCGATCACGCGCTGCGGATTGCCGTTCCACTGAAAGCGTTGTTCGCTCTGATCGGTCGAATTGGGCGGCGGCGTCAACAAGACGGGCCGGTCGCGATCCGGATTTCCCAACCCGGATTGCTGGGCGGGATCTATCGCCCGCGCACCGACGTACGATGCGTCCTGGTCGGCGCAGCCGGACACGGCGAGGACAGCGGCCAATAGGGCAAGCGAGCTGGCGCGGGTTGCACGCCGTGAAGAACGCAGACGCAGCACAAAGTCCTCCGAAGGGAGAAAAGCCTGAGGCGGCGATTGATGCTGCATTCCCGTTAAAGCCCAATTAAGCCTGCTGGATCGCAAGTGGCCGGATCGGCAAATGGTAAGCAGTGCCGGCACTTTTCAACGATTTGGGATGCTGAAGCGTTCCCGCATCTGCTGTGGCTTTGCATTGAGGCAGACAATTCAACAGGATGGGTCAATGACGGGGATCATCTGGAAAGTTGCCGTGACGGTTGTCGCGCTCTACGGCGTAGTAATTCTTAGCGCTTACTTCATGCAGCGGCGCCTGACGTATTTCCCCGACACGCAGCGCATCACACCTGCCAGCGTCAACCTGCCGACAGTTCAAGAGCACACCTTGAACACCCCGGATGGCGAGCAGGTTCTCGTCTGGTACGGCCGCGCGCAGCCCGGCAACCCGACGCTGCTCTACTTTCACGGCAACGCCGGATCGTTCGAATTCCGCCAGGAGCGCATACGCCGCTACATGGCACGCGGCATCGGCATGTACATGATGACGTATCGCGGCTTCGGCGGCAGCACCGGCGTGCCCTCCGAACGCAGCAACGTGGCTGACGCCCGCCTGGCCTATGACAGCCTCGTCGCCCAAGGCGTGAAGCCGCACGACATCATCGTCTACGGCGAATCCCTAGGCTCCGGCATTGCCGTACAGCTGGCGGCCGAAAAGCCGGTCGGCGGGCTCATCCTCGATGCGCCCTACACCTCGCTCGTCGACGTCGCCGAAACGGTCTATCCCTACCTGCCGGCGCGCTGGCTGATGACAGATCGCTACGAGACGATGAAATATATCGGACGCGTGCACACGCCGCTTCTCGTGATGCAGGGCGAATTGGACGAGGTCGTGCCCATCGCCATGGGCCGCGCCGTGTTCGCCGCCGCTAACGAGCCCAAGACCTTGAAGACATTCCCCGGCGCCGGTCATTCCGATCACTGGAACTTCGGCTCATACGATGCCGCCTACGCGTGGCTCGACGCCTGGAAGGCACAGCGCGAGATGCCGTTGCCAGCCTCAAGCGCCACGCATTGACGGCCACAAACGCGAATGGCCCGGATGCTGATCCAGCATCCGGGCCATTCACAAATATCAAAGCGCAGAGCTTGAAGGCTTAGCCTTCGCTGCCGCCGCCACCGAAGCCACCGCCCGAACCGAAGCGCGAGCCGCCGGCACCACCAGCGCCGCCGCCGAAGCTGCTGCCACCGGCACTGCCGCCAAAACCGCCACCAGCCGGACGTCCGCCAGCGCCACCAGGACCACCACGGCCGGGAGCGCCCTTGCCGCCAGGACCACCGCGCGTCGGCGCAGCCTTGCCGGGCAACAGGCCTTCACGCTGCAATTTCTTGCGCGCCAGCTTGCGGGCGCGGCGTACAGCCTCTGCCTTCTCGCGAGCTTTCTTCTCAGACGGCTTTTCGAAGTAGTTCCGGAGCTTCATCTCACGGAAGATACCCTCGCGCTGCATCTTCTTCTTGAGCGCCTTGAGGGCCTGATCGACATTGTTGTCGCGGACGAGAACCTGCACGCTGTTGCTATCCTTCGGGTGCTGTTTTCGGTTGTGGGTGAATAAACAAAACCCAAAGCGCAGCCGCCTGTTCGGCGCCCGGCTTCAGGATGTCGGATTGGCCGCCTGTCTAACAGACAACAGGGTGTATGTCCATGGGCCGAAAACACGTTCCACCAGCAACTGTTTAGCCGCTTTTCGGCAGGTCGGCGCGGGGTCTGAGACGCGTGATATGCCCCATTTTACGGCCGGGACGGGCTTCATTCTTGCCATAGAGGTGCAGACCTGCTGAAGGCTCCGCTGCCAGCTGCGGCCAGGCATCCACGTCGTCGCCGATCAAATTCTGCATCACGGCATCGGAATGCCGGCCAGCCGGGCCGAGCGGCCACCCGGCCACCGCGCGGATGTGATTCTCGAATTGGCTGACGGCGCACGCGTCGATCGTCCAGTGCCCCGAATTGTGCACCCGCGGCGCGATCTCGTTGACCATCAGCGCCTCGGCGCCCTCGCGTGCCGCAAAGAACATTTCGACCGCCAGCACGCCGGTGTAGTCCAGGGCTTCCGCAATGGCGCCGGCGATCTCACGCGCACGGGCTGCATGATCAGGCCCAAGCGGCGAAGGCACGCTCGAGGTATCGAGAATGCCGTCGCGGTGCGTATTGATGGGAATGTCGTAGAACGCCAGTTCACCCGTCACACCGCGAGCAACGAGGACCGACACTTCGTAGTCGAATGCCACGAAGCCTTCCAGGATCGCAGCGTCCGTGCCGAGCGCCGCAAACGCATCACCCAGCTCTGCGCCTTTCGCGATCCGGGCCTGGCCCTTGCCGTCGTAGCCAAAGCGGCGCGTCTTCAGGATCGCCTTGCCTCCGGTGATCGCGAGGGCCGCCTTGAAATCCGCAGGGCTGGAGACGGCAGCGAATGGCGCCACCGCAATCCCCAAGTCCGTAATGAAAGTCTTCTCGACCAGCCGGTCCTGGGCGATTTCCAGCGCCTTCGCACCCGGCCGCAACGGCGCACTGAGCCCGGCGGCCGAGACGGCGGCCAGCGGCACGTTCTCGAACTCGTACGTCACCACCGAAACGCTTTCGGCAAATGCGCGGATCGCTGCGGCGTCGTCGTAGGACCCAACGGTCGACTTGACGGAAACGTCGAAGGCGGGGCCCGGCGTGTCGCCGTAGACATGGCAGCGGAAACCCAGCCGGGCAGCTGCCATCGCCAGCATGCGCCCCAGCTGGCCGCTGCCGAGGATGCCGATGGTGGACCCGGGAAGCAGCGCCTTGGTCATATCGTGCTCACTCGTCCTTGGGGGTGTCGGCGACGCCGGCCGTCTGCTTGGCGCGCAAGGCCGCGACGCGCTCGGCCAGCGCTGAATCGAACAGAGCCAGGATCTGCGCCGCAAGCAAGCCCGCGTTCGTCGCCCCCGGCTCCCCGATCGCCAGCGTCCCGACGGGAATACCGGCCGGCATCTGCACGATGGAATAGAGGCTGTCCTTGCCCGAGAGCGCTTTGGACTTCACCGGCACACCTAATACCGGTAGCGCCGTGAGCGACGCAGTCATGCCCGGCAGATGCGCCGCCCCGCCAGCGCCGGCAATGATCACCTTGAGCCCCCGCCCGGCCGCTTCCTTGGCATACTTGTACAAGCGATCCGGGGTCCGATGCGCCGAAACAATTTTGGTTTCGTAGGGCACCTGGAGGGTATCGAGCACTTCAGCCGCGCACTTCAGCGTGGGCCAGTCGGACTGGCTGCCCATGATGATGCCGACGAGGGCGGTCGTGTTGGCCATGTTGCCTTGGTCCTGCGAAAGGAAAGCGGGGGTTTATCGGAACCCTGTATCGGCGGCAAGCGCCCAGTCTCACCGCCCATTCGGCGGAGTTAATGGACCGCGCGCTCCAGCAGCAGGGCAATTCCAAGCCGCTCGCCGCGGAGCGCGCAAATTTGTGTGGAAAAGCGGGTGCGGCCGCAGCTGCTCAGGCAATGATGTCCGGCAACAGCTGATCCTCGACCGCCTGGATCTGGTCTTTGACCGACAGCTTCTTTTTCTTGAGCCGCCGGACCAACAGCTGGTCTGCCGTGCCGCTGGCTTCCAGCGTAACGATTTCATCATCGAGCACGCGATGTTCGTCGCGCAGCTTTACAAGCTGTTCGCGCAGCTCACGATCGTTTTGACGCTGCTGCATTGGTCTTCGCTCGTTCCCCGCCGTGTTCGTCCGCGCTTTGACCGCAGTTGAGCCCAAGTATCAGGCCAATTCTGATTCTGCGCAAGCAACCCGCGCATATGCCGCTCGTATTTGTTTTTGTAAACAGAACGTTACGACTAGCGTCCGCAATTGATACTGTATCCTACAACGCGCAACAAATCGTTGCTAAAGAAGTCGCGAGAGAGATTGGACAAGCCGTTGTAAATCTGTCACCCTACATACCTCTTCAACTCTGAGAAGGAGGAAATGATGGCGTTAACGGCACATCTCCAGGAGCTTTCAGAGAAGCATCGACAATTGGAGCGCCGAATACACGAAGAAGTGTGCAGGCCAGGGTCGGACGACCTTGAGATCCGCCGCCTCAAGCAAGAAAAACTCAAGCTCAAGGACGAAATCACGCGTCTCGAAACGCGGCATTGAGTTTCATGCAGGCGGTCCCGCAGGGCCGCCTTTCGCATTTTTGATGCATGCCGCTGGCCTGAACACCAATGACATTGGCCAGCCGCTCCCGATCGAGGGCACTGAATTTTCTGCGCGCCGCACCACAGCGGCGCGCATTTTGTTTTGCTGAGCCCCACTAGACGCACGCAGGTATGTCCGCTAAGCGTCCTTCGCCATCTCGCGCAGCTTGAACTTCTGGATCTTGCCGGTGCTCGTCTTCGGCACCTCGGTGAAGATGACGTGGCGCGGCGCCTTGTAGCGCGCCAGATGCTGCAGGCACCAGGCCACGATCTCGTCCGCCGTCGCCTCCGTCCCGGTTTTCAGCTCGATGAAGGCGCACGGCGTCTCGCCCCACTTCTCATCAGGCTTCGCCACCACTGCGCAGTAGGCGACCGAGGGATGCTTGTAGAGAACGTCCTCCACCTCGATCGACGAAATGTTCTCGCCGCCCGAAATGATGACGTCCTTGGACCGGTCCTTCAGCTGGATGTAGCCGTCCGGATGCAGCACACCGAGATCGCCAGAATGGAACCACCCGCCCGCGAACGCCTCGGCTGAGGCTTCCTCGTTCTTGAGGTATCCCTTCATGACGATGTTGCCGCGGAACATGACCTCGCCCAGCGTCTCGCCGTCGGCCGGCACCGGCGCCATCGTCTCCGGGTCCAGCACCGTCAGATCTTCCAGCGCGTGATAACGCACGCCCTGGCGTGCTTTCTTTGCGCCGCGGCCGGCACGGTCCAGTTCATCCCACTCGGGCCGCCACTCGTTCACCGTCGCCGGGCCGTAGGTTTCCGTCAGGCCGTAAAGATGCGTCAGCTTGAAGCCCGCGTCCCCCATGGCATCCATCACCGCGATGGGCGGCGGCGCCGCTGCATGATTGAACGACACCACTTGCGAGAACGGGCGCCGCTCGTCAGGTTTCGCATTGAGCAGCGTCGCCATCACGATCGGCGCGCCCGAAATGTGCGTCACGCCATGCTCGGCAATGGCTTCATACATCGCCTTTGCCCGCACCCACCGCAGGCACACGTGCGTGCCGCCGACGGTCGACAACGACCAGGGAAAACACCAGCCGTTGCAGTGAAACATCGGCAGCGTCCACAAATAGACGGGGTGCTTGCCCATGGCCGTGTTGATGACGTTGGCGTAGCACATCAGCGCCGCACCGCGATGATGATAGACGACGCCTTTCGGGTTGCCCGTCGTGCCCGACGTATAGTTGAGGCTGATCGCCTCCCACTCGTCTTCCGGCATGCGCCAGGCAAACTCCGGATCGCCGTCCGCGATCCACGCCTCGTAATCCAGGTCGGACAACGCCTCGCCAGTCCTGCGGAAATTCCGTGTCGTTATAGTCGATCACGATCGGCGTCGCCTCCGCCCGTTCCAGCGCATCCTTCGTCAACGCTGAGAATTCGCGATCCGTGATCAGCAGCTTCGTTTCCGCGTGATCGAGCTGAAACGCCACGATCGCCGCGTCGAGCCGCGTGTTGATGCAGTGAAGCACCGCGCCCGTCATCGGCACGGCATAGTGCGCCTCCAGCATCGAGGGCGTGTTCGACAGCATCACCGAGACGGTGTCGCCAGGCCTTATGCCGGCGGCCGACCAGCTTGGAGGCCAGCTGCCTTGCGCGCGCATAGAATTGTGCGTAGCTGACACGCTGAGCCCCGTGAATGATCGCCGTGTGATCCGGATAGACGAGCGCCGACCGCGCCAGCATAGTGATCGGCGTCAATGGCTGGTAGTTGGCAGGGTTCTTCTCGAGGCCGTTCAGGTAGGCGTGGGTCATCAAGGAAATCCGGATCGAGGGATGGTCAGCTTAAAAATCAAGCTATCGAAGGCGATAGACCTGGGCAACGGGCAACCCCTACGATAGCGCGCGGCGCTTTGGTCCCAGGGCTTTGACCCGAGAGATCGCCATCACCGCGACCATGCGCCGCTTTGCGCCAGAGAACTGAAGAGCGGCCAACTCGCCGGCGGCGCCGGCAGAAGGCCCGCCAGCCAGAAACAACGGGGAGACGGATGAGCGAGCCGAAAGCCGAGACAAATAAGCAGCTGCTGCACCTGGTGTTTGGTGGCGAACTGGAAACGCTCGACGGCGTAACGTTCCGCGATCCACACAATCTGGATATCATCGGCCTTTACCCCAGCTACGCCGAAGCCGTCGTGGCCTGGAAGGGGGCGGCCCAGCGCAGCGTCGACAACGCCTTGACCCGCTACTTCATCGTGCACATGCACCGTCTGCTCGATCCTGAAAAAAGCTGAGCTTCGCCAACAATTTCGGCCCCCAGGGCGCAGTGAGGCGGAGTGGGCGCTTGGCGGATGGGCGCGTGGGGCTTAACAAGAACGCGCCGGATTAAATCGGCAACGCAGGATGCCGTGCAAGACAAGACCGCCAGACCCGATGATGTTCCGCCAGCCGGTGCGCCGCTAGAGCCTGCCAAGCCCAAAAAGGCGCGGGTTGAGCTGAACAGCATGACGCGCGGTCTGCTGTACCGCTTCATTGCCGACTGGATTGCCCCCCGCTGGCGCGAACTGCTCGCAGCCGGGCTTCTCACCGCCGGCCTGGCCGCCGCCACCGGCGCTTATCCGCTGGTGATCAAATACTCGTTCGACACCCTGATGAAGGGCGACGCGGCCTGGCTGCCCTACGTGCTCGGCGCCGTGATCTTCATCACGGCGGCGCGCAGCATTCTCCTCTACATGCAGACCGTCGCGACCCAGGCGATCGTCCAAACCGTATCGCGCGAAATCCAGAAGACCGCGTTTGCTCACCTGATGAGTGCCGACTTCGGCCGCCTGACGCGCGAGAGCCCGGGCCGGCTCATGTCGAAGCTGACCAACGACGTCGGCTTCATCAATATCGCCACGCTTGCGGTGCTGAACACCGTCGTCCGCGACGCGCTGACCGTCGTCGCTCTCGTCGGCTCGATGTTCTATCTCGACTGGGTCATCTCGATCGTCGTGCTCGGCGTCTACCCGTTCGCAATCGTGCCCATCACCGTTATCGCCAAGCGCCTGCGCACCAACGCCTCGCGCACCCAGCGCGAAATGGGCAGCATCACGTCTCTGCTGGCAGAGAAGCTTTCGGGCGCCCGCCTCATCAAGACATTCCGCCTGGAGGGCTACGCCACCACGCGCGTGAACCAGAGCTTCGACGAGATCAACCGGCTGAAAATGAAAGCCGTGCGCAACAAGGCGCGGCTGGAATCGATGCTCGAGGCCCTGGGCGGCGTTGCCGTCGCCGGTGTCTTGGCGCTCGCCTACTGGCGCATTGCCAGCGGAACATCCACCGTCGGCGACTTCATGGGCTTCACCACCGCGCTGCTGATGGCAGCCCAGCCCATCCGCGCCGTCGGCAACCTGATGGCCCGCGTGCAGGAAGGCCTGGCCGGCGTCGAAAGCATCTACGGTATCCTCGACGAGAAGCCGACGATCATCGACAAGCCCGGCGCGCTCGACTTCGCCATCAAGACAGGCGCGATCACGTTCGACGACGTGTCGTTTTCCTATGCCGAAAATACAGCGCAGGCGGCCGTCTCGCACTTTTCACTCAGCGTCGGCGGCGGGCAGACGGTGGCTTTGGTCGGCCGCTCGGGCGCGGGCAAGTCCACCGTCATCAACCTGGTGCCACGCCTGTTCGACGTAACGGGCGGCCGCATTCTCGTCGACGGCCAGGATGTCCGCGACGTAAAGCTCGCGTCCCTGCGCAGCGCCATCTCGATCGTCAGCCAGGACGTGACGCTGTTCGACGACACGATTGGTGCCAACATCGCCCTGGGCCGCCTCGGTGCGCCTCAGGAAGAAATCGTCGCTGCTGCCAAGGCGGCCGCCGCCCACGACTTCATTCTCGCCCAGCCGAACGGCTACGACACCGCCATTGGCGACCGCGGGCAACGTCTGTCGGGCGGCCAACGCCAGACGGCTGGCCTTGGCGCGCGCCATCCTGAAGGACGCGCCGATCCTGCTGCTCGACGAGGCCACGAGCGCGCTCGACACGGAATCGGAGCGCCTGGTCCAGGACGCACTTGCGCGCTTCACGGCCAACCGCACCACGCTGGTGATCGCGCACCGCCTCTCGACCGTTCAGAATGCCGACCTGATCTGCGTGATGGAAGATGGCGGCCTGATCGAACTCGGCACCCACGCCGAACTAGCTGCCGCCAGCGGCAGCTACGCCCGTCTCGTCAAGTCGCAGCTGGTGCAGGATTGAGGGAGGCAGTAGGCAGTAGCCAATGGCGTCCGTGTCCGAAGCACGAAGTGCATACCCGCTCTCAGTACTTATAGATTTTGTGGCCGCGTGGCCCCTGGCCCAATGCCTACTGGCCACTGCCTAATGCCTAGTCTACCGCCGCACCCGCCGCCGCGGCTGTTCGCTCTGCTCGCCCTGATCTTCCGGCGCGGGGGCGACGGCAGCACCGCCCTCGGCACCCTCCGCTCCAGCGGGTGGCGGCGGCCCCTTGATCGACACCGACTTCGTCGGCTTCTCGCACTGCGTCAGCCAGACGTCGAACACCGGATGCTCGACCGCGTTGAGCCCAGGGCTCTCGGCAAACATCCAGCCCGTGAAGATGCGTTTCTCTTTGCCGTCCAACTGGATCTCATCCACCTCGACGAACGACGTCGTTTTCGGCTGTTCCGTCGGCGGGCGCGAATAGCAAGAGCGCGGCGTCACCTTGAGGGCGCCGAACTTGACGGTTTCGCCCAGTGGAACTTCCAGCGTTTGAATGCGCGCCGTCACCTTGTCGAGCGCCGAAAACACCGCAACGCCGTTCTCCAGGCGCTCTGCCGCGATAGCATTTGGCGCAGCCATACAAAATACGCCGAGACCTACGGCACCGAAGCTGAATACACGTTGCATCAAGACGTTATAAATCCTGTGGCGATCAGCGTTTCGGTTAGCGTGCTTCCGCACAAAGTGTGACGCGGTTGTCGAGAAGGAAGCACGGTCAAACAAGCAGCCAGAAGTCCCGAAATTCAACAAAAGTGGAAAGGCTCTAGCGACCCAAGTTGTCACCACAAAGGCGCCTGGCGGGCGGGGGCGACGCGCTGAGTTAAGGGGTCAGACCCATGGGTCTGACCCCTTTTTAAGCAGCAACATCCCAGCCGCGCTTGATCAATGCGGTTTCCAAGGCTTGTAGTCGCCGGTGGCTTTCGGCCGCTTGCCGTCGCTGAGAATCGAGCCCTGCGGACGGTACGCGTCGCGCGTCCCGGTCATGTTCATCTTGTGCGCCTTCTGCCAGGGCTTGGGCCGGTAGCCCCGGGCCGGCGGCGTGTCGACAGTATAGTGCAGCCAGCCATGCCATTCCGGCGGCACCTTCGAGGCATCGGCCAGATCCGTATAGGTGACCCAGCGGCGCGGCACACCGAGCGGGCCGTTACCCTTGCGCTGCTGATAGTACGTGTTGCCGTAGTCGTCGGTCCCGACGACGTCGCCGAAGCGCCAGATCCAGAGGCGCGTGCCCCAGGTCTTGCCGCCCCACCAGCTGAAAAGCTCGCTTACGATGCTCATTCAGTGCCGCATCCCCTAGAGTGCTTCCGGACAAAGTGTGAAGCGGTTTTCCGAAAAGAAGCACGACAATACAAGAAGGTAGAGTTACTCCGATATTCGAAGAACGTCGGAGTGACTCTGCCCTGGTTGCAGTCCGATTAGAACTCTCTACGAAGCTCCGTCCAGTGTTGCGTCTGCCGCGGCTCAATTGCAACAGGGCCCGCACCGGAATCGCGTTAGCCTGCTTCCTGACAGGCCGCATTTCGGGCTTGCTCACAGCGGCCAAAAATCGAGTGGCCCTACACTTCGCCCGATTTTATTGAGCCTCCAGCAGCTTTCCTCCACATCTTGTAAACACCACTACATTTAGTCGCCGCCTCCCTGGCCGACACAACATGTTGTTTCTCCGGATTCCCATCCGCCTCGAATCATCATAGCTTCTCTCCTGTCGCCGACGCTCGTGTGTACGCTCTGCGACAACTCCGATCAGTCGAGTAAGGGCCCCACCGGCCCGCTCCCGAAAACGATAGCGAGCAGCGTGTCTGCGCGAACCCTTTCGCGCGGCCGGGGGACTGCGCGCCATCACGGGAGACGCCGGTAGCAGAGCTACGTCTGGTCGAGGTTCGTTTGTGTGCGTTTCAATTCGCAATCCAAAATCACGAGCAGACGGGGAATAAGAAATGAAAATTACGCGGCGCTTCACGACGGCTGGCAAGTCCCCCTACGAGACGATCCCGTTCCGCCGCGCCACTTCCGAGATCAAGAACCCCGACGGCTCCGTCGTCTTCCGCCTCGAAGGCTTCGACGTTCCCGAGCATTGGAGCCAGGTTGCCGCCGACATCCTCGCCCAGAAATACTTCCGCAAGGCCGGCGTCGCCCGCGCCCTGAAGAAGGTCGAAGAAAACTCCGTCCCCTCCTGGCTGTGGCGCTCCGTCCCCGACACCCGCGCGCTGGCCGAGATCCCCGAGCGTGAACGCACCGGCGGCGAAGCCGACGCCCGCCAGGTCTTCGACCGTCTCGCCGGCACCTGGACCTACTGGGGCTGGAAGGGTGGCTACTTCTCCACCGAGGACGACGCGCGCGCCTTCTACGACGAACACCGCTACATGCTGGCCAATCAGATGGCCGCACCGAATTCGCCGCAGTGGTTCAACACCGGCATGCATTGGGCCTATGGCATCGATGGCCCGGGCCAAGGTCACTACTACGTCGACTTCGAGACCAAGCAGCTGACCGCCTCGACGTCGGCCTACGAGCATCCCCAGCCGCACGCCTGCTTCATCCAGTCGATCGAGGATGATCTCGTCGGCGACAACGGCATCATGGATCTGTGGGTGCGCGAGGCGCGCCTCTTCAAGTACGGTTCGGGCACCGGTTCCAACTTCTCCAAGCTGCGCGGCGCCAACGAAAAGCTGTCCGGCGGCGGCAAGTCGTCGGGCCTGATGAGCTTCCTCAAGATCGGCGATCGTGCGGCCGGCGCCATCAAGTCGGGCGGCACCACGCGCCGCGCCGCCAAGATGGTCGTGGTCGACGTCGACCATCCCGACATCGAGGAATACATCAACTGGAAGGTGAAGGAGGAGCAGAAGGTCGCTGCCCTCGTTACCGGCTCCAAGATCTGCCAGAAGCGCCTCAAGGCCGTGATGAAGGCCTGCGTCAATTGCGAGGCCGACGGCGACGATTGCTTCGACCCGCTGAAGAACCCCGCGCTGAAGCGCGCCATCAAGGACGCGCGCCGCGACGAGGTGCCGAACAACTACATCCTGCGCGTCATCCAGTTCGCCAAGCAGGACTATAAGGACATCGACTTCGCGACCTACGACACCGATTGGGACAGCGAAGCCTACCTCACCGTTTCCGGCCAGAACTCCAACAACTCCGTGCGCGTGACGGACGAGTTCCTCAACGCCGTCAACGAGAACAAGGACTGGGATCTCATCTCGCGCCTGTCCGGCAAGGTCACCAAGACCTTGAAGGCGCGCGACCTGTGGGAAGACATCGGCAACGCCGCCTGGCAGTCCGCCGACCCCGGCATCCAGTTCCACACCACCATCAACGACTGGCACACCTGCCCGGCATCCGGCCCGATCCGCGCATCGAACCCCTGCTCGGAATACATGTTCCTCGACGACACGGCGTGCAACCTCGCATCGCTCAACCTGATGCGCTTCCGCCGCGACGACAAGAGCTTCGACACCGACAGCTACGAGCACGCCTGCCGTCTGTGGACCATCGTGCTCGAAATCTCGATCCTGATGGCGCAATTCCCCTCGCGTCAGATCGCCGAGCTGTCGTATCGCTACCGCACGATGGGCCTGGGCTTCGCCAACATCGGCGGCATGCTCATGGCCGCCGGCCACTCCTATGACTCGGACGAAGGCCGTGCCATCTGCGGCGCCATCTCCGCCATCATGACCGGCGTTTCATACGCCACGTCGGCCGAAATGGCCGCCGAGCAGGGACCGTTCGCCGGCTACGACGCCAACCGCGAGCACATGCTTCGCGTCATGCGTAACCACCGCCGCGCCGCCTACGGCGACGCATTCGGCTACGAAGACTTGTCGATCTATCCCGTGCCGCTTGATCTTGCCAATGTGATGGACAAGCGCCTGGTCAACGCCGCACAGGCCGCCTGGGACCGCGCGCTCGCCCTCGGCGAAGAACACGGCTATCGCAACGCGCAGTCCACCGTTGTCGCCCCCACCGGCACGATCGGCCTCGTCATGGACTGCGACACCACCGGCATCGAGCCAGACTTCGCTCTGGTGAAGTTCAAGAAGCTGGCCGGCGGCGGCTACTTCAAGATCATCAACCAGTCCGTGCCGGAAGCACTGCAACGGCTCGGCTATCGTCCCAGCGAAATCGCCGAGATCGAAGCCTACGCCGTCGGGCACGGCACACTGGCGCAGTCGCCCGCCATCAACCACGGCTCGCTCAAGGCCCGCGGCTTCACGGCCGACGCCATCGCCAAGGTCGAAGCCAGCCTCGGCACCGCCTTCGACATCAAGTTCGTGTTCAACAAGTGGACGCTGGGCGAAGACTTCGTCACCGGCGCCCTCAAGATCGCCGCCGACAAGGTCAACGACCCATCCTTCGACCTGTTGACCGAACTCGGCTTTTCGAAAAAGGACATCGAAGCCGCCAACGAGCACGTCTGCGGTGCCATGACCCTGGAAGGTGCTCCGCACATCCAGGCCAAGCACCTGCCCATCTTCGATTGCGCCAACCCGTGTGGCCGCAAGGGCAAGCGCTCGCTCTCGGTTGAAAGCCACATCCGCATGATGGCGGCTTCCCAGCCGTTCATCTCGGGCGCCATCTCCAAGACGATCAACATGCCCAACGACGCCACCGTCGAGGACTGCAAGCAGAGCTACATGCTCTCCTGGCGCCTGGCGCTGAAGGCCAACGCGCTGTACCGCGACGGCTCGAAGCTGTCGCAGCCGCTCAACAGCCAGATCCTCGGCGACACCGCCGAAGAGCAGGAAGAAACCACCGAAACGCTGACCTCCAACAACCCGCAGGTTCAGCGCGTGCTGGTAGCCGCCGAACGCCTGGCCAAGCGCGTCACGGAACTGGAAGCCGAGCTGAAGGACACCCTGGAGCGCGGCAACATCCAGGAACGCGCCAAGATGCCCGGCCGCCGCAAGGGCTACACCCAGAAGGCCTCCGTCGGCGGCCACAAGGTGTACCTGCGCACCGGCGAGTACGACGACGGCACGCTCGGCGAGATCTTCATCGACATGCACAAGGAGGGTGCCGCCTTCCGCTCGTTGATGAACAACTTCGCCATCGCCATCTCGCTCGGCCTGCAATACGGCGTGCCGCTGGAAGAGTACGTGGAGGCCTTCACCTTCACGCGCTTCGAGCCGGCCGGCCTCGTGCAGGGCAACGAGACGATCAAGAACGCGACGTCGATCCTCGACTACATCTTCCGCGAGCTTGCCGTCTCCTACCTGTCGCGTCACGACCTGGCGCACGTCGACCCGCGCGAGATCGTCGGCGAGACGGGCCTGGGCTCGTCCGACCTGACGACCGACGAGCAGCTCGACCTCAACCTGCCGGCACAGAAGTACGTGTCGAAGGGCCTGGTTCGCGGCAACGTCACCCAGTTGGTGGCGCGCACCTCGCGCAGCTCCGGCGGCAGCAGCATGACGGAGGAGATCAACACCGTCTCCGCCATGCAGGAGAGCGCCGCCACGGCGTTCGCCTATTCCAGCGAAGGCGCCACCGCGCTCAAGTCCGACCCGACGGAGCTCTACACGCGCACCACCGTCGTGGAAAAAACCTCGGTGATGACGGCCCGCACCGGCCCAGGCCGCACCGACACCGACCGCCGCGTCGAAGCCAAGCTACGCGGCTACGAAGGCACCTCCTGCCCCGAGTGCCAGAACTTCACGATGGTGCGCAACGGCACCTGCCTGAAGTGCGAGACGTGTGGCTCAACGAGCGGCTGCAGCTGAACGTATTATAGACGGAACAATCTTGGGGGGACCGGACCGACAAGTTCGGCCCTTTGCATTATGACTTGGCATTCGGCGGCTCACGTCCCATATTCACTTTGGTTGCAAGTATGGTAGATTCCGGCATTCAGCCGCGCACGTCTAGGTGTCCCATGGCATTAGCAAAGTTCGAACTCGCTCATAAGAAGACCGACGGCAAGTGGCACTTCAGCGGGGATGGCAAGTCATTCGTCACCAAGTCGGATGGCATGGCCTACGTCATGAAGTTTGGTAACAAGCACGGGAACTGTTCGGTAAAAATTAAAAAGACCGATGGAAAAATACAAGAAGAGCGTACGTACGGCAAGGATCCGAAGAGATATCGAATTCAAGACCCTGCGGTACAGCTAACGCCGTCCGTCCGCGATAAAGCTAAAAAACGCTGTCGACCGTTACTATAAAAAGAACCCACTTTGACGCCTCCAGCCAGCCGTTAGCGTCTTCGTGAACTGTCCGTTTGACCTCGAGTATCAGGAGCTTTTTGAAGCCATTGTCTTCACCGTTGCCGCGAGTGGCTACGCGCCGAGATGTGCACTCGAAGAAAGCGACTCCGGCGATGTCAGGTTAAACAAGCTATACGAATCTCATCGACAAATCGGATTGGTCGATTCACGACTTGTCGCGCACCGAAGTGGCAAAGGGCCTGTTGCCGAGGTTCAATATGCCGTTTGAACTGGGTTTGTTCATGGGAGCAAAGCAGTACGGAGGGAAGCGTCATAAGGCCAAACGCAATCTCATCCTGATCGAGAAAAAATATGAGATGCCCAAGTTTCTTTCCGACCTGGGTGGCAACGATGCAGTACCTCACGAAAATCAACTAATCAATGTGATCGACGCAGTGCGGTGTTACCTTGGCCGCACTCCTAATCGAGAACGGCTCCCGGGTGCAAAATCGATCTTAGATGCCTTCACGCGCTTCAATGCCGACCTTCCCAGACCTTGCAGCAGAAGCAGACCTGTGCTGAGGATGAGGTTCGACCGTTCAGGCACTACCCTGAGTATCTCGATCTGGTGACCCGTTTTGTTAGGAAGGCTCAAGCCGCTGCGGTGTTGGGATAAGCAGAGTTACGCGACGGAAGCGGTAGCGGTAGACGCCGCGCGACGTTTCCGGCCGTCCAAACAACTGCAGCAATTCCGGCACAGCCCGGAACTTGGCGCGCCCCCAGCGGCTGCCATTTTCCCCGCCCGACGCATGATATCCGGTTGCGGTTGACCAAATGACCGCGCCGGGACCCCATGCGAAACCTGCTCGCCCTCGCCGTCTGCACCCTCGCCCTGACGCTCGCCGCCGGCGACGCAGCCCTGGCCGACGGCCTCTTCAACGAACTCAAGTTCGGCGTGCTCGACCACGACGTGCCGGACCTGTGGAGCAACTTCCGCGCCGAGCCCGCCTCCGTCGCCCTCAACTTCGAGGCTCTGTTCTCGCCCGCGCTCGCGCTTTGGGGCGGCACCGTGCGTCCCGCCCTCGGCGCTTCGATCAACACCGAGGGCGAAACCAGCAACGTCTATCTCGACGCCCGCTGGCAGTATGAATTCCACAACGGCCTGTTCGTCGGCCTCGGCATCGGCGGTACCGTCCACGACGGCCAGCTCGAACTGAAGGACTGGGACCAGAAGGCGCTCGGCTCGCGCGTGTTGTTCCACTTCCCCCTCGAGATCGGCTATCGCCTCGACGAACACAACAGCCTGTCGGCCTACTTCGAGCACATGTCGAACGCCTACACCGTCGACCCCAACGAAGGCCTCGACCGTCTCGGCGTCCGCTACGGCTATCGCTTCTAATCCGTCCACTTGACGCGACGACGCCGGGCAATATATGTTAGCTAACTTAGCTAATAGGTGCCACAATGCAATTCACTATCCACGCCGCCAAGACCAACCTGTCGAAGCTCATCGAAGCCGCACTAGCTGGTGAAGAGGTGATCATCGCCAACGGCAACAAGCCGGTGGTGAAGCTGGTGCCCGTGCAGCAGACAGAGTTCAAGTTCAACATGCTCAAGGGCAAGGTTAAGGGCCCGATCCCAGATTTCTTCGAGCCAATGTCCGAAGAAGATCTGAAACTGTGGGAAGGCGGCGAGTGACCGTAGTTCTGCTCGACACGCATACTTGGGCATGGGCCATACTGGACGATCGGAAGCTTGGGTCATCCGCGAAAGCGGCTATGCAATTGGCGTCTACCAGGTTGGTAAGTCCTGTGAGCGTGTTCGAGATCGGTCAGAAGGTCCGCTTGGGAAAATGGAAGCAGATGGATGAACTTCTCAGTGAACTTCCTGCGCTGATCGAAAAGTCGGGCACCGCTTCAGCTACCCTTACACCCGAGATCTGCCTCTCCGCCGCTACGCTCGATTGGTCACATCGCGACCCCTTCGATCGCATCATCGCCGCCACCGCGATACACTACCGCGCAAAGCTGATCTCTGCCGACACTGCCTTCGACACGCTCGCCAAAGGAACGCTCAAACGCATCTGGTAGCGCACAATCGGATTCAAGCCGATCTCGACGTCGCAACTCCATGCCCTGCTTCGATGACGCGTCGTCCATCGCCACCGTCGAGAGCTTCGGTCTCGACGCACGCGCGTTAACACATCCGTTCTTCACAAGCGCACGACTTCCGCATTACAAGAACACACGCGCTCGCGCACAATTCGTTCAAGCGGAAGGAACACATCATGGCACTGGCAAAGTTCGAACTCGCCTTCAAGAAGGCCGACGGCAAATGGTCGTTCTCTGGCGACGGCAAATCGTTCGCGACGAAGGCCGATGGCATGGCCCACGTCATGAAGTTCGGCAACAAGCACGGCAACTGCTCGGTCAAGATCAAGAAGACCGACGGCAAGATCCAGGAAGAGCGCACCTACGGCAAAGACCCGAAGCGCTCCAAGGGCTGAACCATTATCGCAGCATCGGCGGCAACCATCGCCGGTAGGGCCACGCAGGTTTTCTGGCGTGATAGCGCTGCGCGGAACGCGTCGATTGAATTTCCCGGCCTGAAGGCAACTCTACGAAAGCCCCTCCCCTCGATGGGGAGGGGTTGGGGTGGGGTGAAGAGCTTGGAGGACGGCACACCTTTTGCGCCGTTCGCTTGCCGCAGAGCGCCTTGGCGCCCGGACGTCGCAATCGAGCGGCGCCAATTACTCCCGGATACCCTCGCCCTAACCCCTCCATGCCAAAGAGGGAGCGTGTTGAGCGCCAATGTTATCCCCGCGCCGGCCACCCATGCCATCATCGCCGTGTTCGCATCGTCTGGGGTTGCTTCCGGAGGCATACCGAAGGTGAGATGCGGGCGCGAGTTTGAAGGAGGGAGCCGTGGACATGCAGTCCTTCTCCTTCACGGTGACGGGCCGACGTGCTGGGGGTAACCCCGCAACCGAGTAACATTGGTGGAAACAGGCCTGCCGCGCCAACGGGTAATATAGTGGTCCCCCTGGCTAAGCTCGTAAGCGGGGCGGCGGAGAGCTGCTCAAAAAACTAAAATAGATCGCGGCAATCCCTCGCCCCGCTCCCCACTCTTGATGCGCATCCGACTCGCTCCGCAGCGCCGGCCGGATGCGCTTGATTGCGCCGGCGACTCCCTTGCGGGGAGCCGGCCCGGCGCACACCGGCAGGCTCTTTGAACCGTCGCAGCAAAACGCGCCTAATGCGCGCGGAGCGAAAGGGCCGGCTGGCGAACGGCCAGCGGTGGTTCCGGCTTGGCATGCGCCAGCACGTGCAAATGCACATCCTCGCCGCCGTGCTTCTTCAGCGTCTCCAACGCGACGCGCTCGTGGTCGGCGCCGTTCGTACGCACCCACAGCAGCAAGCCGCCGTGATCGATGTGCTGCTGCATGTGCGAAGCATGCTCGCGGCCGACGAAGTTGGCCAGCGCGCCGCCAACGGCCGCGCCAGTGCCGCCCGCCAAAACCGCCGCCGCGATGGCCACGGGCACCGTCGCACCCGCGCTGATCACCGCGAGGCTGCCGAGCACGGCCGGGAAATACGCCGACGCCGCAATCAATCCACCCTTGGCATTGCCGACCGTCTCATTGGGAATGTAGCCCACGCGCGGCACGTCGGGATCGTCCTCGAGTTCACGCGTCGAGGCGTAGGGACGGCCGAGCTTGCCAAGAACCGCACGCTCCGAGGCGAGCACGCTCAAATCGGCATGGTCGAAATGGTCGTGGTTGAGCAGGTCGTCCACGGCGGCCTGGAACGCCGAGACATCGTGGAACACCGCTACGGCCTCGGTGGAGGTCGTGGAATAGCTGCTGTCTTGCATAGCGCGTCTCCTCTTGAAGCCGGGCGCTGAGCCGAACGGCAGTCGTCGCGAGGAGGTAAAAGCGCTTCAGCACGATCCGGCCAGCGCACGTTCGTCATTGTACTACGAATTAGCCGCGCACGGCACGAAAAGCTGGATCGAGAACCAGCAATCCACGCTGCAGCGCAGCGAGAGCGCGCGGCATTCGAAGTGTATCTGCGCGACCACTCTGCTGCACGAACGCGTTGTATTCCCGGCACGCGGGGCTTGCCTGCCTTTGCCCGCCACGGCGAATCATTCATCGTTCAGATCAATAGAGCTGGCATGGGCCAGACGAGGCGAACCGGGCAGTCACGTGGAAACCGATCCACCAGATCATCTACCGTTGTGCCTGTGGGCCAGGCCCTCCGCGCCTCCGTGCGTCTATTTTCTCGCCGATCATCTCGACGCCGTGCTGGCTGCCGGCGAAGATATGCGCAAGGTCGACATCACCTGGATGTCCAGCGCCAACGGCACGCAGGAAGACACGGTTCGCGATCTCGACAGCCTGCGCGACAGCGTCGATGAGTTGCGCTCGCTGGAACTGACGCTCGTTGCCCGCCTGCTGAAATCGCGCGAACGCGCCGAAGAGCTGGCCCGTACCGACGCACGCTTGAAATTGATGGCGCGGCTGTTTCTGAACGGCACCGGCCTCATCACCGACGCGGTACCGGAAATGACCGACGCCACGTCGACCGACTTCAATACCGGCGACGCCAACCTGGCCTATCTGCGCGCCCGCTCGCTCATCGCGCCGGACGCTGCCGCCCCTGCTGAAAATGCCCACCTGCGCATCACCGATGCCTTCCCGGTCGCGCGGCGCCTGCCCCTTGGCGCCCTGATGGATCTCGTTGCCCAGTTCCTCGACACGATGGAATTGCACCACGACATCTACACCGACCAGTGGAACAGGCTGGCGCCCGCCAGCGCGCAGGAGACGACAGCCGCCATGTCAGACAAAGAGAACGAGCGTGCGCAGAACGCGCCCGCCAGCACATCATCGCCGGAAGCCGACGCCGCCCGCGCCTCGACGCCGCCGCGCAAAGGCTACCGCTCGCTTACCGCAGCGTTAGCCGAGCTGGAAGAGCAGGAAAACGCCCGGCGCGAGACCGCTACTGCGTCCTGATCAAAACCGCTTGCCTGCCCAAGCCGCACGAAAAAGCGCGGGAGCATTACCCCCGCGCTTGAACTCGTATGGTAGTCTCGAGCTTTAATCTCAGGCCTTAGACGACCTGGACCGGCCCGCGGACGGGCGCTTGGCCCGGCACAGCACGATCATCACGCACACGATCGGCCGGCATGTTCCGCAGCAGGCGTGAGCCGCCTGGCAGAATGCCCCGCATCTCGATGCGATCCACCATCACCTCGGCGACACGGCGATTGCCACGCGAGCGCGTCACGACCGGACGGCGCCCGCGCAGCTGGCGCGTTACGACGCGATTGCGCGATGCAGCCCGGCTACGCGCAACGCGACGCGACGGCGAAGCCTTCTGGCTGACGGCATAGCGCGAACCGCGCGCGTGACGGCGCGACGCAATCGTCGAACGCCGTGCTCCACTGCGCCGCGCGTAATGCGACTTCCGCTTGGAAGCAACGCGCTTCACCTTGGCTTCGAGACGCTTTTGCACGGTCTTCATCACCGGCTTTGCCGGCTTCGCATTATCCACCGATGCAACCACCACGTCGGGCACGTCGATCATGAGATCGTCCTGCGCCAGGCCGCTGCCCAATGGCAGCCGTCGCGTCCGCCACCTGGGTAAGCAACGTCGCCGGCATCGTGTCGAACGCCTGCATGACGGCGATCGTCAGCCGTGCTTCGTCCAGGCTGTCGTACTTGCCGACCGGACCGGGAACGGCAGAGTATTTGCGTTGGCGCGCGTAGGTCGCCTCCGCAGCGCTCGGCGCGTCGATGACGTGAACCTGCAGTTCGGCCACGCCGACCGGCTTGAAGCCGAGCGCTTCGGCTGCCGCACGCGAAACGTCGAGCTTGCGGCCGCCCCAGTACGGGCCGGCATTGTTGACACGCAGAACGACGGCTTCCTTCGATTGTGGCGACCACACCAGCAGCGTCGTGCCATCCGGATAGATCGGGCTGGCCGCATTGTCGGGACGGTCTGGGTGGAAGGCTTCGCCCGACGACGTCAACCCGCAGGGATTGAGGCTGTCGTTCTTGCAGTCGTCGTAGAACGACGCTTGCACCACTTCCTTCGAACCGATCAGGTTCTGCGTTTCAGCAATCGTTTTTACCCGGTGGCACGTGCCGTAGTAACAATAAGTCGAGCCGGGCGTTTTGGCTTCAGCGGGGGAAAAAACTAGGAAAGTCGCAAATCCGGCGATGCCGGTTCCCATCAACGCAACAATAGACAACGTCGTCTTACGCCCGGTCCGCCGCGCAAATGCGCGTCCGGCCGAGCCCCCTGTCATGATCATCGGGTGCTCCACATCTTGTTTCGCGGTGCGCCTGTGGTTGTCTCCCGCTCCCGACTTCTCGATCCGAAGATCCGAGCCGGGTTACAGGGCCCACGTTCGTGCGCACACCGGGGGGATAACGCCCAAAAGTGGCATTCCGATCCGGCGAATTGCCGCAGCAACAAAGAGTCAGGAGATGGAAAGCTTTAGCTTAAGCTGTTGCAATGACTCAATAAGGCGAACTTCGTTCGTCGCGCGCAAAACCAGCTCGGTGCGGAATCGTCCGTCGCCAAATGAGGGGTAACTTCCCATGCTGACATCGGGCCATTCCGCCTGATGCGCACCAAAAATTTCGGCGATATCGCCTTCGGGACGATCCAGTCCGAGGCTTAGCGAGTACATCTTACTACCGGTCCGCAGCCGCGTGGTAACGTCGGTCAGCATCGCCTGCATCACCAGCGGCACTCCGGCCATCACGATGACATTGCCGATCATGAAGCCCGGCGCGATCGACACCGAATTCGCAATCAGCTCGGCGCCATCGGGAATGCGCGCCATCCGCAGCCGTGGCGCAGTCAGCTCCATGCCGCGCTTTTCGTAGTGCGGCTTCAGCAAGGCCAACGCCCTGGGATCGACATCGATGCCGACGCCAAACGCCTTGGCGATTGCGTCGGCCGTGATGTCGTCGTGCGTGGGGCCGATGCCGCCCGTGGTGAACAGATAGGTGTAGCGCTGCCGCAGCGCATTGGCCGCGTCAACGATCTCCGCCTCGACATCGGGCACCACGCGAACTTCACACAGGCGGATGCCGATGGCCGTCAGGTGCTCGGCAATCGTGCCGATGTTCTTGTCCTTGGTGCGTCCGGACAGGATCTCGTCGCCGATGACGAGAAGGGCGGCGGTAACGATGCTGTCGTCTTGGGTCACGAGGCCTCGGCTTTGCTGCTGCCATATCGTCTTACACCTGCCGTCCGGCCGCATCCACCGCGACGCACGGCAAGCTATGGCCAGCAGCGCGCCGCGCCGTTAAACACCCTCATGCTATTTCCCTCTCCTCTCAAGCGCGGCCGCCTGGTGCAGCGCTACAAGCGCTTCCTTGCCGACGTCATCCTCGACGACGGCACCGCCGTCACGGCGTCGTGTCCCAACACCGGCTCGATGCTGGGCCTCACGACGCCCGGCGCAACGGTCTGGCTTTCGCGAAAGCGCCTCCCCTACGCGCAAGTATGCGCACACGTGGGAAATGGTCGAAGACGATCTGGGCCGCGGGCCAACCCTCGTCGGCATCAACACGGGCCTGCCCAACCGCATCGTCAGCGAAGCCATCACCGAGGGCCTTATCCCCGAACTCACCGGCTATGCCACACTGCGCCGCGAGGTAAAATACGGCGTCGCCAGCCGCATCGACATCTTGCTGGAAGATCCAGCAGCGCGGCCGCTGCTACGTCGAGATCAAGAACGTCCATCTTTCGCGCCAGTATGGTCTGGCCGAGTTTCCCGACTGCAAGACGGAGCGTGGCGTTAAACATCTCAATGAACTGAGCGAAATGGTGCGCCAAGGTCATCGGTCGGTCATGCTGTACCTCGTTCAACGCAACGATGCCGAACGTTTCGCTTTTGCCAGCGACCTCGACAAGTCCTATGCGCTCGCCTTCAAAGCCGCCGCCGAGGCAGGCGTCGAGGCGCTGGCCTATCGCTGCAGCCTCAGCCCGGAAAAGATCGAAATCGACACCGCCATTCCGATCGCGTCATAAAGTCGTTTGTCGGCAACGGGCATTCCTGGCTATACCTGATCTCAATGAAACCTGGCCCGGCCTTCGTGCGTATTAACGCATCCAAGGCCGCAAGCAAAAAGCTGGCCGGGACAGGAGGAATGCCCATGTTCACCCGCCGCCAGTTCGGCTTTACCGGCGTTGGTGCGGCCATCGTCGGCCTCGTCAGCGGATCCGCGCGCGCCTCGGACAAATTCGAGATCGCCAAGTCCGATGCCGATTGGCAGCGCATCCTGTCGAAGGAGCAGTTCTACGTTCTGCGCAAGCAGGGAACCGAACGGCCGCGTTCAAGCCCGCTCGACAAGACCTATGACCCCGGCACGTATCATTGCGCCGGCTGCGACCTGCCCTTGTTTTCGTCGGAGACGAAGTTCGACAGCGGCACGGGCTGGCCGAGCTTCTACGAACCGCTGAACAACGCCGTCGAAACCTCGACCGATTATCATATCGTGGTGGCACGCACCGAGGTTCACTGCCGCCGCTGTGGCGGCCACCTCGGCCACGTCTTCGATGATGGCCCCAAGCCGACCGGCCTGCGCTACTGCATGAACGGCGTATCGCTCAAGTTCGCGCCCAAGTCCGGCAATATGTAACGCGTCGAAATGGGGTCAGACCCATGAGCCTGACCCCGGAATTCAGCGCATTATCCCCGCAAGGACGCAGCGAGTTATTCTGCCGCCTGTACGTTGGCCAGCACTTGATCCGCCAGCCGCCCCGTCAGCTCAGCCAGGTGGTCGAACTTCGCAACATACGTTCCCACACCCGACGTCGTCGAACGCAGTTCCACGATCAGGTCGTCCATCTCCGACGCCGGCATGCTGGCCTGCACCACATCCCAGCCTGGCCAGCCATCTCGATTGTCGAAGCCGAGAATTTGTCCGCGGCGTTGCGAGATGATGCCGTTGACGCGCGACGTCGCCTCCGACGGCACGGCGATCTCCACCGACATGATCGGCTCCAGCAGCACCGGGCTGCACTTGACCATGCCGTCCGACATGGCAATGCGCCCCGCCTGCCGGAACGCCATGTCCGAGCTGTCGACCGTATGATACGAGCCGTCGAGCAACGTCACGGAAACGTCCACCACCGGGAAACCCAGCGGCCCATGCTGCAGGTAGTCCTTCACGCCGATTTCGACCGACGGGAAGAACTGCTTCGGCACCGAGCCGCCCGTCACCTTCTCCGCGAACTGGAAGCCTTCGCCGCGCCCGGTTGGCTGAATGTCGATGACGACATCGCCGAACTGCCCGTGCCCGCCCGATTGCTTCTTGTGCCGGCCGCGCACCTCGACACCCGTGCGGATCGTTTCCTTGTATGGCACGCGCTGGCGTTGCCGCTCGACGGTGATGCCAAACTTGCGTGCCAGGCGCTCGAACGCCACGCGCAGGTGCATCTCGCCCTGCCCCCTCAGCAGGATCTGATGCGTGTCCTGGTTGTGTTCCAGCACGAGCGATGGATCTTCTTCCATCAGCTTGGCGAGCGCGGCCGACAGCTTCACCTCGTCCTTGCGATCCTTCAGGCCAATGCCGACGGCGTACACCGGCACCGGCAGCGGCGGCGCCTTGACCGCCGTGATGCCGTTCTTGCCCGCAGTCAGCGTCTCGCCAGACTTGATGCTTTCCAGCCGGCCGAAGGCAACGGTGTCACCCGCTTTCGCCGTGCCGCGCTTGACGCAATCCTCTCCCTTGATCGTCATGATGCCCGCGGCACGCTCTTCCGCGCCCGACGCACTCGTCAGAGTTGCGCTGTCGGCGACTTCGCCCGTCAGCACCCGCGCCAGCGACAACTTTCCGCCATGCCCGGTGTAAATCGTCTTGAACACGTACGCGCTGCACTTCGTGTTCTCCAGCTTGAGCCGTTTGGCCGTCTCCTCCACGAAGGGTGCCTCGTGCCGCAAGGCCTTCATCAAGCGGAGAATGCCGTTTCCATTCTCGGCAGAGCCGATCAACACCGGACAGATCAGGCCCTCACGCAATTCCTTGGCGAGATCGTCGAACACGCGATCGTTGGGCGGCTGCATGTCCGACAGCAGCTGCTCCATCAGTTCGTCGTCGTAGTCGGCCAGCTGCTCCAGCATATGGAAGCGCGCTTCCTTCTCACGCTCGCCCACGGACACCGGCAGCTCCACGATCTCCGACGGCGCATGCTCGCGATAGACGTAGGCGCGCTCGGAGGCGAGATCCACGAAGCCTGTCGCGATGCCGTTATCCCAGATCGGGATTTGCCGCAGCACAAGTGGCTTGGTCGATGCCGGCTGCAGGATCGGAACGATGTCGCGTACGGCAGTCGACGACGCGTCGATCTTGTTGAGGAACAGAAAATGAGGAATTCCGCGATCTTCCAGGTTCTTGAGGATCACTTGCAGCGCCGGCACCCGCTTGGCATCGGGCTCGGTCACCACGATGGCCGCATCGCAGGCCGTCAGCGCCAGAGCGCTCTCGGTCTGGAATTCGATCGATCCCGGACAATCGATGAAGGTGAAGGTGTCGCCAAGAAACTCGACGTCGGCCACGTTGAGGCTGACGCTCATGCCATGGTCGCGCGCTTCCGCTGTTGCATCGCCCACGCTGGACTTTTCGGTCACCGAGCCCTGTCGAGGGATGGCGCCACATCGCGCCAGGATGGCTTCGAGAAGCGTGGTCTTACCACTGAGATACGGGCCGATGAGTGCAATGCAACGGGCTGGGCGGCTTTGGGCGCCGTCGGTTTTACCCATGATTTCCTCCTCTTGGCTTGTCAGGCGCCGGGCACGCGGCAACGCGGCCGCAACCCGCGCCTCCAAAGGAGCGGCAAGGCATGTTCGCGCCGTACACGCCTGAGCGCAAGAGAAAGCCGGCGGAGAATCACTTGTTCTTGCAAAAGCCCGCACATCACTGCGGTGATCTAAGTTTATCGCAGCGCAATATTGCACCGCACCACGACTTCACTGAGTGAAACAGGTTAATCGATAGACTTCGCTTAAAAACAACTTGACCATAATCAATATTGGATTGAGAATGTCTTTAGTCAGAAGGCTGGGGTAGCCGTGTAATGGGTAAACGTATCAAGTCGTTGATGGACGCCGCCTACGCTGCCGGATATGCGATGGCGCCCGAAGATATTTATGAAGGTGAAGTCATCGTCGAGCGCCACGTCATGGCACCGGTGAAGTCGACGGCACTTGTGCCGTACCACGCCGCGACGCCGGCCCTCAGCTTGATGGCTCAAGCCCGCGCCATGGCAAATCGCTACGCGGCCATCGCTTGGCCCGCGCCGCGCCTGCCGGCATAACCGTACGATCCCGCGAAGCGGTCTTTTGAAATGGGCCAGGCGTTAGTGCGCTTCTGAGCCTGACCCTTTTTCGTTTCAGCGCAGGTTGCCGCAGAACCGCTGAATACGAATGCACGCTTCCTTGAGCGAGCTGGTGGACGCCGCGTACGATACGCGAAACGCAGGCGAGCCTTCGAACGCGGCCCCGTGAACGACGGCAACGCCTTCTTCTTCCAGAAGCGCCGTGACGAAATCTTCGTCCGTGTTGATCGTCACGCCCTTGGGCGTCGTCTTGCCGATGGCGCCGGCACAGCTGGGATAGACGTAGAACGCGCCCTGCGGCGTCGGGCACTTCAACCCCTTCGCCTGGTTCAGCATCGACACCACCAGATCGCGCCGCTCGACGAACGTCTTGTTGTTCTTGGCGATGAAATCCTGCGGACCGTTCAGCGCCTCGACGCCCATCCACTGCACGATCGACGACGGGTTCGACGTCGACTGCGACTGCAGCTTGCACATCGCCTTGATCAGCGCCTCAGGCCCGGCCGCGTAGCCGAGCCGCAAACCGGTCATGCAATACGTCTTCGACAGACCGTTCATGGTCAGCGTGCGCTCGTACAGCTTCGGCTCGACTTGCGCGATCGTGGCGAACTTTAAGCCGTCGTAGAGCAGGTGTTCGTACATATCATCGGTGAGGATCCAGACATGTTCGTTCTTCTTCTTCAAAAGAACGTCCGTCAGCTTCTTCAGATCTTCAGCCGAATACGCCGCGCCCGTTGGGTTCGACGGCGAGTTGAACACGAACCACTTCGTTTTCTCGGTAATGGCAGCGTCCAGCGCTTCTGGCTGCAGCTTGTAGCCGTGCTCCATCGTCGTTTCGGCGAACACCGGCTTGCCGCCACCCAGCAGCACGATATCGGCATACGAAACCCAGCACGGCGCCGGCATGATCACTTCGTCGCCAGGGTTCAGCGTGGCCAACAAGGCGTTGTACAGCACCTGCTTGCCGCCGGTGCCGACCGAAATCTGCGACGGCTTGTAGTCCAGGCCGTTGTCGCGCTTGAACTTGGCGGCGATCGCCTCCTTCAGCTCCGGAATACCGTCGACATCGGTGTATTTCGTTTTGCCGGCAGCCAAAGCTGCGACGGCCGCCTGCTTGATGTTCTCGGGCGTATCGAAATCCGGCTCGCCTGCCGACAGCGAAATGATGTCACGACCCTGCGCTTTGAGCTGCCGCGCCTTCGTCGAGACGGCAATGGTGGCAGACGGCGAGATTCGGTTGAGACTGTCGGCGAAGAAGCCCATGGCGGTCATCGTCTTTCGGTTCGGGGCCACAGAAAGGCGTGTGCTGCAGCGCACACTTTCAAGCGGCGCGGACCCTACGCCGATGATTTGCCGACATCAATAGCGACGAAAGCGCAGTCTCTTCCGGCCGATCCACGCTGCGTTGCACGCAAGTCACAGACGTCTGTGTTCTCAACATCACCCCGATAAAGGACGGCCTCCGCCACATTGTGATCTCATCCGCGCCACACCCGGCCGGTTAAATTGCAACACTGGCGCAAAGGGAAGCTCCGGATCGATTTCAAAGGACAGAGGGGTTCCAATGAAAGATCGACGCGTATTCAAACCACTGACATTGGCGGCCGACGCCGCGACCGGCCTGGCCATCTTCCTTCTCATGGCCGGCGTACTCAGCAACAGCTGCGAAGGCCACGACGTCCGCTTGTCCGACATGATGTCCCAGGCTCACGCCGCACAGCTTGGCTCGACGACAACCTCCTGGGCGCAACCGACGTCGCAATCCATGCCGCTGGCCATGGTCAACACCTATCCTGGACAGGTCTTCCGCGGCACGAATCGGGCGACTGCTTTCATGGTGCTCGGCGGCGTCTTTACGCTGCTGTTCGTGGGCAATGTGGCGCTCTATCGCCACCTGCGTAGCCAGTACAGCCGCCCCCGCCGGCGCCGGCCGACACGGGACAAGTCGCTGAATTGTAATATGAAATAAGAATGATGTAGATTTTCTGCCGCTGCCCTGCTGCGCTCACAATCCACTTCCTATATTGTTACGTATTGGTAAGGGGAACGCAAAGGCATCTGCCCATGGCTCTTCGTACGATTGCTTCACTTCGCGGCAGCGTTGCCGCCATCGCGCTCTGCGCCTCCTTGGGCGCCGTGATTGCGATTGGCAGCTCCGGCAGCGAGCGGCTGGTGCAATCGGGGTTCGATAACGCCCTGTCTTCGCGCGACGCCTCCCCTGAGGCCGCCGCCGTAAAGCAAGGCGCAGCCAGCGTCGCTCTGGCCCAGTCTGAAGAGTTCTGGCTTCGCAATGGCCAAGGACGATCCACCGACGTGAAGCCCGTCGCCTGGTCCGGACAGCTGGCTCGCGGCGATCGCCTCACGATCTCGCAAGCTGGCGAACAGCACCCCCGCGTTTTTGAAGTTGTCGAGACAGGCCCGGTATCGCTCGACACCACCCGGCTCGATGCAAGTGCGAGCGGCGCTCAGATTGCTCGCCGTCTCCTGCCGCGACTTGGCGCGCCCCGACGCGCCTTTGATCCGGCTGATCGTGACCGAAGGCGCCCTGCCGTTCGCCGTGACGCGCCCCGGCGAGAAGGCCCTGTAATACCGCGATTTTGCGTCTAGGCGCAGTCGCGTGTTGCGGGCGCGCAACCTTCCGCGCGTTCTCGCTTACCTTCCCGCCTGTCCGCTCCCACAGCGATTGACTTGTGGGCTATGGTCGCCCCAACGGCCGCGGGCAGCACGTCTGCGCCCGCCTGCGTGGAGTGAAGACGAAATGCGCCTGAACCCGCCGACCCTCGCGATCTTCCTGATCTCGTTCGTACTGGCTGTTCTGGCCCTGATCACAAAGCTCGGCTTCGTGCCCGTTCCGCGCTACCTGCCTCACCAGGAGTTCTGGCTGGCCATCACCGCCTACGTCACCCTGATGATCGGCAACCTCGTCCGCGGACTCTGAGAACGCATGGCAAGCGAATTTGTCAACCGGACGCGGGCAAGTTGGTCAGCCCTGTTCTCTCGGACTTGATCGCACCGTCACAGCGACATTGCGCAAACAAAGTCTGAGCCGGCTCAGCGCTGAGCCTGCCGCTCCGCCATCAGCTCATCGAACACCTCGGCGAACTCCACCGCTCCGGAATTCTTGATGTTGCTATTCATGCGCTCGTCCAGCGCAGCCAGCAGCTGCTCGGATGTCTTGCCGCGCACGATCGTATTGCGCCCGTAGGCACCGCGCTCGAAGAAATTCGGCGTCGGCGCGGTCATTCCGGCGGGACGCATCATCTCCAGCCCCGTTCCCGGTCCTGCCAGGTTCATCAGCTCGATCTGCGACCCCGAAAGCGTTTCACGGCCATTGCGCGCCGCGGAGTCCTTCAAACCCTTGATCTTGATCGCCTGCAGCCACGGCCCGACATCGCCGTCGATGTTGATGGCGTGCATGCCGAGCCCCTTGCCGGTGCGTGCGTGCGCAACCTGCTTGCCCCAGACATCGGGCACCGTTCGCGCGTTCGTCACCATGCGTTGCAGCGACGCGATCTTATTGTGGATGGCCTCCGCCTGCTCGGGATTGCGCCGCGCCTTCTGCTCCAGCCGTTCGATGAATGCCGGCCCGCTCTTGCGGATTTCATTGATCGTATTGGCAGCCAACAGCTGCGCGTAGCCGATGGCCGTGGAAATCGGCGAACCCTTCTTCGTGATGGGATGAATGCCGGCCACCATGTCGGCCGTCCCCAGCCCGCTCGTCTCCAGCGCATAGATGCGCACGACTTGGTTTTTGGTCAGCCCCAGCGCTAAGGCTTCACGCGCATAGCGGCGCTTGAATTCCCTTTCCGGAACGCGCTCCGGCGCAAAACCGTAGTGAGCGCGAGCCAGCGACAGGAGATCACTCACGGTCGGAAGCGGATCGGGCTGCTTCTTCACCGGGCCCGTTTTGTCTTCGGACTGGAACTGCGCCCAGCGCTTCTGCAGCGCTACCGGCAGATACGGCCCCTTGTACTCCGGCGGGAACGACTGCACGTAATCGTCCGGCCGAAGATCCAGCTTGGCACCCTTGCGCTTCTTGCGAAGCGCCCGCTTGTCGGAGACTTCCCGCCAATAGGCATCCAGCTTGAAGTCGAACACGCTGCGCGCGGCGACGTAGTCTTCGAAAGTCCGCAATTCCTGGTCCGACAACGTCTCCTTGAAGGCGGCCGAGCTGCGCGCGGATGCACTCGGTGGCAGCGCGACGGCCAGGGCCGCCACCAGTGCCAACACCGGTACGATCAAACGGGCAATACGAACCATTCCAGGCAATCTCCGGCAGCAAATTGATGCGTTATGGAATACCACGGGGGAAACAGGCAAAAATGGCCATCCAAGGGCACTCTCAAGCGAGGTTTAAACGCACGCAACAAAGATGCAAACACTAGAGCCTGATCGTTGGCGATGCGAGTGGTTGAGCGCACGTCGAAATCGTGAATCGACGCTAAAGCCAAGACATAGAGCGCGTTCGCACGTAAACGTCAGCGTCAATCAAGAGCGAATGTGCCCCAGGCGCGATGCAATGAAGAACCCATGCCCAGCTCGTCACAAGCAATCCTGCCCCCCATAACGCTCGCTGCCTTCCGGGCGCTGGCAGCAAAGGCCTTGCGCGCCGATCCCCCAGCCACGACGAACGGCCCAAGCGACTATGACCTAAACCCAGGTCTCGATAGCGAATTTCCCAAGGTCGACACGCCCCGGGCGGCGGCTGTGCTGGTTCCGGTCATCGCCCGCGAAAAGCTGACCATGCTCTTCACCCAGCGGACGGACGCGCTGCCCTCGCACGCCGGCCAGATCGCCTTTCCCGGCGGCAAGGTTGAACCCTCCGACCGGGACGTCATCGAAACCGCCCAGCGCGAAACCGAAGAAGAGATCGGCCTCGCCCGGTCATTTACCCAACCGCTTGGTTTTCTCGATCCCTATCTCACAGGCACCGGCTTCCGCATCGTGCCAGTCGTCGCACTCGTCAAGCCGGGCTTCGAACTGAAGCTCGACCCCTCCGAAGTCGCCGCAGCGTTCGAGGTCCCGTTGGATTTCCTCATGAACGCGGAAAATCATCAGCGCCATTCTCGCACTTTTCGCGGGCGGGAGCGCTTCTACCATGCGATGCCGTACGAGGATCGCTATATATGGGGTGCCACTGCCGGCATCCTGAAGAACATGCACGAAAGGTTCTTCCCTACATGATCCGCGTCGTCATCGAGAACATCGCGATCTTCCTGATCCCGACACTCGTCTATGCCGCCTACGTCGTTCTGACGATGGCACCCAAGACCGAGGAGGCCGGCGAACGCGCATTTGCCAAGATCGTTGGCGAGGCTCCGCTGCTCTGGCTGTTCACTGCGGGTACGTTGCTTGTCATCCTCAGCCTGATCGCCTTTCAATCGACGGACGGCGGCCGCCCCGGCATGAAATACGAAGCGCCCACCATGCGCGACGGCCGCATTCAGCCGAGCCACGCCGAACCCCGGCCTCCGCAATAGCCATGGACGAGAAGCTGCCGGCGAAACCACCGTCTCTTCGCGACGCTGATTGGCTCAATCGGCCGGAGACGCGCGAGCTGTTCGCCGCCCTCAACGATGGCGGACATACCGCACGCGCGGTCGGCGGTGCCGTTCGCAACACACTGCTAGGCACACCGGTCCACGACGTCGATATCGCGACCACCAGCCCTCCGGATGTGACCGCATCCCTGGCCGCCAAGGCCGGGCTGAGGTCCATTCCCACCGGCATCGACCATGGCACGGTGACTGTCGTCGTGCGCCATACGCCATTCGAGGTCACGACGCTGCGCACCGATGTCGAGACATTCGGCCGCCACGCCCGCGTCGCCTATACTGACGACTGGGCGGCCGACGCGCGCCGGCGCGACTTTACGATCAACGCGCTTTACTGCGATGCCGACGGCGTCATTCTCGATCCGCTCGATGGCTACGCAGATCTGGTTGCCAGGCGCGTCCGCTTCATCGGCAAGGCCGAGGAGCGCATCCGCGAAGACTACCTGCGCATCCTGCGCTTCTTCCGCTTCTCAGCCGAATATGCCGGCGGCGTTATCGACGGTGACGGGCTGAAAGCGTGCCGGGCTTCCAGCCACGGCCTCGACCAGCTGTCCCGCGAGCGGATCCGCGCCGAACTGCTGCGCCTTGTCGTAAGCCCTCACGTCACGGCTGTCGTTCCGGTTATCGCCAGCGACTTCCTCACGCGCGTCTTTCCCGATGCGCCAGACGTGCGCCTACTCGAGCGCGTGGTCACCATCGAGCACACACTCAACCGGCAAGCCGACCCGATCCTGCGGCTAGGTGCCCTGTCAGGCGCCAAGCCGGGCGGTGCGTTGCCGCTGCGCGACGCGCTGCGTCTCTCGGCCCGCGAGTTCGAGCGGTTGGCGCGGCTGTCGATGCCAGATCCCGCGTTTCGATCCAGCGAACACGGAGCGCGACGCCAAGGCATTCATTTACCGCCACGGCCCGCGAGCTTTCACAGACGGCGTCATGCTGGCCTGGGCTCACAGCGAAGCATCCGCATCAGACACCGGCTATTCCGAGCGTCTCGCGCTCCCCGCCCGATGGCAGGCCCCACCACTGCCGGTTCGCGGCTCCGACGTGATCGAGCTTGGCATTCCGCCGGGCCCGCGTATCGGCCGCATCGTTGCAGCATTCGAGGACTGGTGGATCGCCGCGGACTTTCCGGAAGACGCAGCAAGGCTCACGTCGCGACTGGCACAAATCGCAACTGCAACAGACGCAAACGATGGTGAGCCCTAAACGTTCAGCCGGACGTCACTTCACGCGAGGTCCCTGGCTTTGAACGAGTGCCTTCTGGATGCGCCGCCAAGTGGCGGCCTCCTCGCGGTCGCCGCGTTCTTCGTACAGCCGCGCTTTCTGTGCCGCTTCCGCCAGCGCCTTCGGCCCCATGGCGGCGAATAATTTATCGGCGTGTTCCTGAATTTCGACAGCGTGCATAACAAACACCTCCATCGTTTCCACTGCAGTAAAAATGTAGGTTTGCCCTGCTATATGGCAAGACGGCGACAATACGCCGATCTCCACCGCCCCATGCAGCACCGCGAGGCAATATGACAACCGCAAGCCCAGACATCATCGCCGCCTTCAATACCGGCCGCGATCCATCGCGGCTGGCGCTCAAGCTGGTGGCGATGCGCGACAATCCATTTACGTTCCTGAGAGGAACGGCGCATCTCTTCCATCAGCGCATGTCGGAAGCAGGCATCAATACCGGCGGGCCCGCGACCTGGATCTGCGGAGACCTGCACCTGGAGAACTTCGGAACTTACCTCGCCAGCAACGGCCTGACCTACTTCGACATCAACGACTTCGACGAGTGTGCGCTAGCGCCATGCTCGTGGGACATCCTGCGGCTCGCAACCAGTCTGCTCGTTGCCGCGCCGCTCTACGGCATAAAGCGCGCGGCGGCAGTCGCGCTGGCAACGCAGGCGATCGCCGCCTACCGCAATGAGCTGTCCACCGGCAAACCACGCTGGATCGAGCGCAAGACCGCCGACGGCGTCATCGGCGAATTGATCGAAAGCCTGCGCCATCGCAATCCGGAGAAGTTCGTCCAGAAGCGCACGGTCAACAAGCGCTCCGAAGCGCTCGACACGGCGCTACCCAAAATGCAGGCCATCGTGTCCAAGCAGGAACGTGTGCAGGTAAGCGGCTTCATCGAGTCACGCACCGTCGGCGCCAAAGGCCCCCAGGAGTTCAAGTTTCTCGACGTCGCTTACCGCATCGCCGGCACAGGCAGCCTTGGCGTGTGCCGCTACGTCGTGCTGGCCGAAACGCTCGCTGAGCCAGTCCGCACACTGCTGCTCGATCTCAAAGCCACGTTGCCGTCTTCGGTTTCCCCGGTCAGCGGCCTCGCGCAACCGCCCTGGAACAACGAGGCCCATCGCGTCGTGGCAGTCCAGAACCTGGCGCAGGTCTTGCCGCCCGCGCTGCTGCAAGCGGTCAGCATTGGCGACCAATCGTTCGTGTTCAAGGAGCTGCAGCCAACGAGCGACCGGCTGGACCTTGATGAGGTGGCAAAGGACGCGGATCAGTTTTCGCGGACGATCACCACCATGGGCGAATTGACGGCCTGGGCGCATCTGCGCGCGTCCGGCCATCTGACGTCGGCACCGTCCGACGCGCTTGTGGCCTTCGCCCAAGACAAGGCGGCCGCCAAAACGATCTTGCTCGCGGCCCAGGAAATGGAGAAGTCGACCCATGATGACTGGGCTGCCTACTGCCAGGCCTACGACGCAGGCGCATTCGCCGCGACGCTGGCGCATCTCGACAAGACGAAAGGCGACGAGGCCGCCTAAAGCCGTTCGCACCGCCTGACAGCAAAAAGCCCCGGCGTCGCACCGGGGCTTTTCGTTTGTCTCAGGTGTAGCTGGAAGCCGGACTTAGAAGTCCATGCCGCCCATGCCACCCATGCCGCCGCCGCCCATCGGCATCGCCGGGCCATCCTTCTTCGGACGGTCGGCAATCATGGCCTCCGTCGTGATGAGGAGGCCGGCCACCGAAGCAGCGTCCTGCAGCGCGCAACGCACGACCTTCGCCGGATCGATCACGCCTTCGGCGACGAGGTCGCCGTAGACGCCGGTCTGGGCGTTGAAGCCGAAGTTGTACGTGTTGTTTTCCAGGATCTTGCCGACGACGACCGAGCCGTCTTCACCGGCGTTCTGGAAGATCTGGCGCGCGGGCGAGGAAAGCGCACGGCGCACGATCTGGATGCCGACCTTCTGGTCTTCGTTGTCGGTCTTGAGCTTCTCGAGCGCCTTGACGGCACGAACGAGGGCAACGCCGCCGCCGGGAACGACGCCTTCTTCAACGGCTGCGCGCGTTGCGTGCAGCGCGTCGTCGACGCGGTCCTTGCGTTCCTTGACTTCCATTTCCGTTGCGCCGCCGACCTTGATGACGGCCACGCCGCCAGCCAGCTTCGCCAGACGCTCCTGCAGCTTCTCACGGTCGTAGTCCGAGGTGGTTTCCTCGATCTGCGCCTTGAGCTGCTTCACGCGAGCGTCGATATCGGCCTTCTTGCCGGTGCCGTCGACGATCGTGGTGTTTTCCTTGTCGATCGTCACCTTCTTGGCGCGGCCGAGCATCTCGATCGTGACGTTTTCCAGCTTGATGCCGACGTCTTCCGAGATCACCGTGCCCTGCGTCAGGACGGCGATGTCCTCCAGCATGGCCTTGCGGCGATCGCCGAAGCCGGGAGCCTTGACGGCAGCAACCTTGAGGCCGCCACGCAGCTTGTTGACGACCAGCGTGGCCAGGGCCTCGCCTTCGACGTCTTCAGCGATGATGAGGAGCGGCTTGCCCGTCTGAACGACAGCTTCGAGAACCGGCAGCATGGCCTGCAGGCCAGACAGCTTCTTCTCGTGGATCAGGATGTAGGGGTTTTCGAGTTCGGCCACCATCTTGTCGGCGTTGGTGACGAAGTACGGCGAGAGATAGCCGCGATCGAACTGCATGCCTTCGACGACGTCGAGTTCGGTTTCGAGCGACTTGCTCTCTTCAACCGTGATGACGCCCTCGTTGCCGACCTTCTTCATGGCTTCGGCGATCTTGGCGCCGATTTCGGCGTCGCCGTTCGAGGAGATGGTGCCGACCTGGGCGATCTCGTCGTTCGAGGTGACCTTCTTGGCGTTCTTCTTGATCTCTTCGACGACGGCTGCGACTGCGATGTCGATGCCGCGCTTCAGATCCATCGGGTTGGCGCCGGCGGCAACCGACTTGGCGCCTTCCTTGACGATGGCCTGGGCGAGAACCGTGGCCGTCGTGGTGCCGTCACCGGCGAGGTCTGCGGTCTTCGAGGCCACTTCGCGCAGCATCTGTGCGCCCATGTTCTCGAACTTGTCTTCGAGCTCGATTTCCTTGGCGACGGTTACGCCGTCCTTGGTGATGCGGGGAGCGCCGAAGCTCTTCTCGATCACGACGTTGCGGCCCTTGGGACCCAGCGTCACCTTCACCGCGTTGGCGAGGATGTCGACGCCGCGCAGCATCTTCTCGCGCGCGTCCTGGGCAAACTTTACGTCTTTAGCTGCCATGTGTGGCTACTCCAGATTCAAATGTTCAGGGAATTGGGGAGGCGATTAAGCAGCGGCCTTGGCGGCAGCCTTGCCTTCGAGAATGCCCAGGATGTCGCTCTCCTTCATGATGAGGAGATCCTGGCCATCGATCTTCACTTCCGTGCCGGACCACTTGCCGAACAGCACGCGATCTCCAGCTTTCACTTCGAGGGCAACGATCTTGCCGGCTTCGTCGCGGGCGCCGGGGCCGACGGCGACGATCTCGCCTTGCATCGGCTTCTCTTTAGCAGTGTCCGGGATGATGATGCCGCCGGCGGTCTTGGTATCTTCTTCAACGCGGCGGACCACGACGCGATCATGCAAAGGACGGAACTTCATGAAGCTTACCTCATGATAAGATTAAGTTTTAAGACGCGGATCTGGCTTTGTCGCGCCAGCGCGAGCACGTGGCCACAGGAACAAATGCTCCGTGATGCCGTGCGTCGCCTATATGCGGCGACCTGCTAGCAGTGTCAAGGTTCGAGTGCCAAAGGCGGCTAATGTTCGCGCCGGTCTACGGCAGCGGGCCAATGGTGATTCCCCGATCGGCATAAACAATGGCACCCGAGACAAGGCCCCGGGTGCCAGACACCACAGCATTTAAAGGTGGCCGAATTAGACGGCGAAATCGTCGATCTTCGAGCCCTTGCCAAGCTTGGCAACCAGCCAGTTCGGCTTGCGGCCACGGCCGGTCCAGGTTTCGCTGCGATTATCCGGATTGACGTACTTTGCAGCAACGGCTTTGCCGCGACCACGCGCGCCGAACAATTCGCCCACCGAAAATCCGGCATTCTCTGCCAGAGATGCGATCTTCTGCTTGATCTCAGCGCGTTCGCGATCCTTTGCGACCGAAATTGCGCGTTCAACCTTCACCTGAAGATCCAGAAGATCCTTGAGCGGCATCTTATCGACGTTAAAGCTGGCCATCGGCGCCCTTATCCCATTGTTCGATTTTCGAAATTTATCGAAGTCCGGATAGCACCGTTTTCAATCTCAGTAAATACGGCACGAATAAGAAAATAGGCTCAAGCGAAACTTCGTTGTTTGCAACCTTAACGTGGCCCTCTCGCAATGCCGCAAATTATTCACTACGGAGAGCATCAATTGGATTCAATTGAGCCGCCCGCCGTGCAGGAAAGTATCCAAAGAAAACACCCGTTGCAGCGGCGGCAGCCATTGCCAGCGCAATCACGCTGGGGCTGACGACGACCGGCCATTGCGCATAAAGAGCAACTATGGCTGCAGCCCCAACGCCAATCGTAATGCCTATCAATCCGCCGAATAGGCAAAGCGTTACGGCTTCGACGAGAAACTGGCGCATGATATCGCGGCCCCTGCCGCCCACAGCCATGCGCAGACCGATCTCCCGCGTGCGTTCGGTGACTGAAACAAGCATGATATTCATGATGCCTATCCCGCCGACAACGAGCGAAATTACCGAAGTTGCCGCGAGCAAATAGCTCAGCGTGTTCAGAACTTCGTTTCTCGCCTTCATGAATTCCGCAAGATTGCGCACGGAAAAACTGTCTTCTCCACCCGGCAAAGGCGGCCGCCGCTGGCGCAATAGATTCTCGATATCTTCTTGGGCATCTGCCAAGCTGATTTGCGGATCGATCTTGACATGGATCGTACCGATTTGATCGTTTTGCACCTGGCTGCGCCCGACGATACGCCCACGCGCCGTAGACATCGGCATCAACACCATATCGTCCTGGTCGCGGCCGATCCCCGACTGGCCTTTCGCCGCGAGGACTCCTACCACTTGAAATGGCACGTTTTTAACGCGGATCATCGCGCCGATCGGATCGTTTTCGCCGAACAATTGTTTTGCAACCGTCACGCCGATCAACGCGACTTTCGCATTCGAACGGATATCGGACGGCGTCAGTTCACGGCCGCTGTCGACGGGCCAATCCTTCACCGCATTGAATTCCGCGTGAATGCCCGAGAGGTTCGTGGTCCAGTTCGCGTTTCCGTAAACCACGGGCCCCGAACCGTTCAACTGCCCGGAAATCGCGACGATGCCGGAAACCTTGTCTCGCATCGCCACCAAATCGGCTTCCGACAGCGGCCGGTCGCTGCCCGCGCCTGAGGATCGGCCACCCATGCGGCGATCGCCCGAACTGACGATCAGCGTATTGGTGCCCAGCGCATTGATCTGCCGGTCGACCTCCGAAGACGCACCCGTGCCAACGGCGACCAGAATGATGACCGACGCCACGCCGATCACGATGCCCAGTGTCGTCAGGATCGATCGCAGCAGATTGGCCTTCAAAGCCGTCAGCGCCACGCGCAGGCAATCGAGCAGTGTCATTCCGCTGCCTCCAGCCCGCGTTCGGTTATTCCGCGTTGCTGCTGCCGGACGTCTTCGACGATATGCCCGTCCTTGAACAGGATGCGGCGCGAAGCCCACTCCGCGATATCCGGCTCGTGCGTCACCACCACCACCGTGATGCCGCCCGCATTGAGGGTCGTGAACAGCCGCATGATCTCGTCCGAGGTCTTGCTGTCGAGAGCGCCCGTCGGCTCGTCCGCTAGCAGGATCTTCGGATTGTTGACGAGCGCACGCGCGATCGCCACGCGCTGCTGCTGTCCGCCCGACAGTTGTCTGGGATGATGATCCAGGCGGTCGCCCAGCCCCACCTGTTCGAGGCGATGCCGCGCCAGCTCTTCCGGGTTCTCCGGCTTGGGATGGGCATAGAGCATCGGCAGCATCACCTGGCGCAAGGCCGAGGTGCGCGGCAGCAGGTTGAACTGCTGGAACACGAAGCCGATCGACCGGTTGCGCAAGTCTGCCAGTTCATCGCTGTCGAGCTTGCCGATATCGCGGCCGTCGATCGCCAGCGTACCCGTCGTCGGCACATCAAGCGCGCCGACCAGGTTCATCATCGTCGATTTGCCCGAACCGGACGGGCCCATGATTGCAACGAACTCGCCTTCCGCAATCGTCAGCGACACGCCGTCGAGCGCCTTCACCACTTCCGCCCCCATGCGGTAAGTCTTGACCAGACCGTTCGCGACGATGAGCGGCAGCTTGGCAGCACTCTCCGGCTTTGAATGCGCGTCCATTATTTGACCTCGCGTGCCCGCGTGATGATCTGGTCACCTTCGCGAAGCTGGCCACCGAGCACTTCCGTGAATTGATCGTCGGCAATTCCCGCTCGCACCATGCGCCGTTCCGGCTGGCGATCGGCACCGACGACATAGACCGGCACCATGCGCGCCTGCTGGCGGCCCTGCTTCCACTTTTCAAATAGCGGGCGCTGTTCGTCGCTCATCAGCGGCTGCAGGGCTTTCTCGATCATGGCCTGCATTTTCTGGCGCATGGCCCGGCGCTCATCACCGCCCATGCCCGCCGAACCGGCCTGGGGCGTATCGCCCGCCGAGGCTTGCATGGCCTCGCGAATGGCTTTCTCCTGCTCGGGTGTAAGCCGCAGCTCTTCCTTCAGCCGTTCGATCTGCCGCTCGGCGCGATCTCCGCCGCGCCCTTCGCGCCGGCCGCCACGCGCATTGGCGATTTCGCCCTTCGGCTTGAAGCGGAGCGCATCGTTGGAGATGCGCAACACGCCGTCCCGGCGCGCCGCCTCGATCATCACGCTTGCCGTCATCCCGGGAAACAGGCGGCGATCCGCGTTCTGGGCTTCGATGATGACTGTATAAGTGACGACATTGTTCAACTCGGTCGCCGCCAGCCGCACTTGCGTCACGCGCCCTTCGAACTGCCGCTCCGGATAGGCATCGACCAGAAACGACACGGAATTGCCTTCCGCCACCGCGCCGACGTCGGCCTCGTTCACCTGCGCCTCGATCCGAATGCGCGACAGGTCCTGCGCGATCTTGAAGAGTTCCGGCGCCTGCAGGCTCGCCGCCACGGTCTGGCCGGGATCCACGGTCCGCGAGATGACGGTGCCCTCGATGGGAGCACGGATCTCGGTGCGGTCCAGATCGGCCGTCACCTGCTGCAGCGACGCCTTGCGCTGCGCAATCGTCGCCTTGGCACTGGCGATCTGCGCGCTCGCCACGTCGATGTCGGCCTTGGCCACATCGCGATCGCGCAGCGCCGTCTCGAACGTCAACTGCGGCGACAACCGCTTTTCCGCCAGGCCCTGCTGCCGCAGCACATTCGTCTCGGCTGCCTGCAGCACCGCCTTGGACTTGTTCATCGCGGCTTCCTGGTTCGACAGCGCCGCAACGGCCGCCCCCAGATCCGCTTCCGCCTGCGCCACCTTGGCTTGATAGGTCTTGCGGTCGAGCACGGCGAGAACCTGCCCTGGCGACACTTCGGTGTTGAAGTCGGCATTCACCGCCTCGACCTGGCCCGAGAGCTGCGACCCGACGCTGACCGTCACCAGCGCCCGTACCGGCCCCGACGTGCTGACGAGCTTGCGGATCTGCCCGCGGGTCACTTCCGCCGTATCGTAGACGAGCGTCTTATCCGCGCCCCCGCCCCAGCCGTTCAGCACGCCGGCGATGCCGGCCAGCAGCACAACGGGCACGGCCAGCGTGTAAAGATAGGTCAATCGGCGTTTGGTCATCGGCGTCATCCAGGGAAAGCCCACGCATTTGTCAGAAGTGAAACGGAAAATTCCGCGCTTTCCGTCGTGCCTTCGGCATCAGTCTGGCAGAGCCGCCAAGCATTTTGCAGGATGAACGGAATCTGAATGGGACATTCAGATTGGGTTCAACCCCCCGCAGCTAAGTTGCAATCTACCCTGATATCCAACTTCCCCGGCGTGATCCAAAGGGGGCCGAGCGCGCAGGGTCGCCCGGCCCCCGATTTTTTTGGGGGCGGCGTTCAGCCTACATCATCAAACCATTGATCTAGCCTTCATTTTCGCGTTCCGGTTAAGCTGGCATGCGCTGCGCCCGCTCGTTCCCGCTTGAATGGAACCTGTCGAGCCGATAGGCATTGCTCTGACATCGCCCTCAGGGCTACGACATCACCGCACCCCAAGATCACTGAAAATGAACGGAGACCTACCGTGACGTTCAAGTTGCCCGAGCTTCCGTATGCTTATGACGCTCTCGCCCCGCACATGTCGGCCGAGACGCTGCAGTTCCACCACGACAAGCACCATCAGGCTTACGTGGACCAGGGAAACAAGCTCGCCGGCCCCGGCACGAAGTACGAGGGCAAGAGCATCGAGGACATCTGCAAGGAAGCCTTCGCCGCCAAGGACCAGCCGGTCATCAACAACGTCGGCCAGCACTACAATCATGTGCATTTCTGGCAGTGGATGAAGAAAGACGGCGGCGGCAAGAAGCTCCCCGGCAAGCTTGAAAAGCTGATCGAAGAGATCGGCGGCTTCGACAAGGTCCGCAACGACTTCATCGAGGCCGGCAAGGGCCAGTTCGGCTCAGGCTGGGCTTGGCTCGCCCTCAAGGGCGGCAAGCTCGAAGTCATGAAGACGCCGAACGGCGAAAACCCGCTGATGCACGGCGCCCAGCCGCTGCTGGGCTGCGACGTCTGGGAGCACAGCTATTACATCGACTACCGCAACGCGCGGCCGAAGTATCTGGAGACCTGGTTCGACAATCTGGTGAACTGGGAACATGTCGAAGAACTGCTCGGCAAAGCCTGAGCCAGCCTTCAAAGGGTCAGACCGCGGTCTGACCCTTTTTCATTTGCGCTTTACGCCCACGGCGATGTTGTCGATCAACCGCGTTTTCCCCAGCCAGGCCGCAACGAGCACGCGCCCCTGCCGCTCCGGCTTCCACGCACTCAGCGTCTCTGCATCGCGCACCGCGACGTAGTCCACCTTGGCAAAGCCGCTCTCCAGAATTTTCTCGGCCGCATCCTTTTCCAGCGTTGGCACAGCCGTGGGGTCAGCCACCGTCTTCGCTATGCTCCAGGATTGTTTGGTGGAGCACCGGGGCGATCGCCCGCTCCTCGGCCGAGAGATATTGATTGCGCGACGACAGCGCCAGGCCGTCTGCCTCCCGCGCCGTCGCAACACTCAAGATCGACAGCGGCAGGTTCAGGTCGCGCACCATCTGCCGGACCACGCAAAGCTGCTGGTAGTCTTTTTCTCCGAACGTCGCAAAGTCGGGCGTGGCCGCCGAGAAAAGCTTGCAGCAAACCGTTGCCACGCCACCGAAGAAGTGCGGCCGGAAATCCGTTTCCAGCCCCTGGGCCGCACCCGAGACTTCGATGCGGGTTGCAAATTCCTCGGGATAGATCTCGCTTGCCTCCGGCGCCCAGACCAGGTCGGCTCCAACGCCCTTAAGCTTGGCCAGGTCTCCTTCGATATCCCGCGGATAGCGCCCGAAATCCTCGTGCGGCGCAAACTGCTTGGGATTGACGAAAATCGACACCACCACCCGGCCGGCCTTCGCCTTGCCGGCGCGGACGAGATCAAGATGCCCCGCGTGCAGCGCACCCATCGTCGGCACCAGCGCCACGCGCTCGCCTGCCGCCCGCCATCCGGCTATCCGCGCGCGCAAATCGGCGATCGCCCGCACCACTTCGATCGGCATCCCGGCCACAGCGTTCTCCCATACTCTTGCGTCATGCTCATACGATGCGGATATCTCCCGTCAAGCCACCCGAACGCAAAGAACGGCGTTCGGGCATCTGGTAGGATGACGAACTTTTCCGAATCACGCTCGAGGATCGAATGGTGGCGCTGAGCAGACCCGGTAGACCCGCCCCGCATACCCAGGGCCAGAGCCCGCACGATTCCCGCGATGAGATCGCCAAGCACCACCTCATCGACGAGACCCGCCTGGTTGGCGGCCTGATCGAACGCGCCGTCTACACGGAAGACGAACGCCGCCGCACGGGCGAACTGGCTCGCCGTCTCGTGCATGCTGCTCGCGTCAACGAAGGCAAGCATTCCGGCGTCGACGCCTTCATGCACGAATATGGCCTCTCGAGCGAAGAAGGCGTCATCCTGATGTGCATCGCGGAGGCGCTGTTGCGCATTCCCGATGCCGATACCGCCGACACGTTCATTGCCGAAAAGATCGCCCACGGCCAATGGGAGCGTCATCTCGGCCATTCCGACAGTCTGTTCGTCAACGCCTCGACCTGGGGCCTGATGCTGACGGGCCGCGTGGTCAAACTGCGCGACACGCGCGAAACCAACCCGATTGCCGCGCTGAAACGCCTTGTCGCCCGCTCGGGAGAGCCGGTGATCCGGCAGGCGATCCGCCAGGCCGTCAGACTGCTGGGCGATCAGTTCGTGCTCGGCCGCACGATCTCCGCCGCAATCGCCCGCGCGAAATCCTTCGAAGCCCGTGGCTACCGGATTTCGTACGACATGCTCGGCGAGGCCGCTCAATCCGAAGCCGACGCCCAGCGCTATTACGATCGCTACCTCACCGCGATCGAGGCCGTTGGCGCGGCTGCCGGTCCCATGTCGGCAACGCACCACGACGCCCTGTTGAGCCGGCCCAGCATCTCCATCAAGCTCTCGGCGCTGCACCCGCGCTACTTGCCGGGCAAGGAAGAGCGGCTGTCGCACGAGCTGTCGCCGCGCCTGCTGAAGCTGCTCCAGGCGGCTGAGCGCAACGGGTTGGCCATCACCATCGATGCGGAAGAGCAGGACCGGCTGGAGCCGTCGCTGCACGTCTTCGGCGAAACGTTCACGCATCCCTCGCTCACGCACTGGCATGGCATGGGCATTGCGGTGCAGGCTTACGGCAAGCGGGCAATCCCTGTCCTGCGCTGGCTTCGCCGCCTGTCGGAACGCACGGGCCGCCGCATTCCCGTCCGCCTCGTCAAAGGCGCCTATTGGGACAGCGAAATCAAGTGGGCCCAGGAGAGCGGCCTGCAGGACTACCCCGTGCTGACGCGGAAGCTCTACACCGACGTGTCGTATCTGGCCGCCATGCGCTTCGTGCTGAGCGACCCCAAGGCGTTCTACCCGCAGTTTGCCACGCACAACGCCCATACCGTTGCCGCCGCCTACGTCTCGGCCGGCTCCACCGCCTTCGAGTTCCAGCGCCTGCATGGCATGGGCGAAGCGCTCTATGACGAGGTGCTCGGCGAAGGCAAGCTGGCCCGCCCGTGCCGCATCTACGCCCCGGTGGGTGATCACGAAGACCTGCTCGGCTACCTCGTCCGCCGGCTCCTGGAGAACGGCGCCAATACGTCGTTCGTCAACCGCCTGGCCGACGAAGAAGCCCCGGTAACCCAGATCATTCGCGACCCCGTCGAAGCCGCCGAAGCCGAACGCGAAGACGTCTCGGCCATCAAGCTGCTGCCGCGCCCGCGCGACATCTATTGGCCCGATCGCAAGAACAGTTCCGGCCTCGCACTCACCGAACCTTCCGTCCGCGAGTCGCTCGTTGCCGAAATGGTCGCCGCACTCCGGCCCTCGTTCGCAACCGGCCCCATCGTCAATGGCGAGGTCACCAGCGGCGGCCCCGCAGCGGCGCTTGTCATCTGCCCGCATGACACCCGCGAGCGCATCGGCACCGTACGCGTCGCGACACCCGCGCACGTCGACGCCGCCGTCGCCATCGCCGCCTCCGCAGCCCACAGCTGGGACAGGCTAGGCGGCCCCGCCCGCGCCCGCATCCTGGAGCACGCTGCAGACCTGTTCGAGCGCGACCGCAGCCGCCTCATGGCCGTCATGGTCCGCGAGGCCGGCAAGACGCTGCCCAACGCACTCGGCGAAGTGCGCGAGACCGTCGACTTCCTGCGCTACTACGCATTCGAAGCGCGCCGCCTCTTCAACGAGCCGGTCAGCTTGCGCAGCCCGACCGGCGAAACCAATCTGCTGACGTTGCGCGGCCGCGGCCCGTTCGCCTGCATCTCGCCCTTCAATTTCCCGCTCGCCATCTTCGTTGGCCAGGTGGCCGCAGCCCTTGCCGCCGGCAACACGGTCATCGCCAAGCCGGCCGAGCAGACGCCCGTCACGGCATTCCTCGCCACTCAGCTGCTGCATGAAGCCGGCGTTCCCCCGGCCGCCTTGCATCTGCTGCCGGGTGGCGCGGCCGTCGGCACGTGCAATGGTCAAGGACCCGCGCGTCAGGGGCGTCGCTTTCACGGGATCCAACGAAACCGCGTGGTCAATCCACAAGACGCTGGCCTATCGCCACAACGACATCGTGCCGTTTATCGCGGAAACAGGCGGCCTCAACGCCATGATTGCCGACAGCAGTGCGCTGCCGGAACAGGTCGTGCGCGATGCCGTTCGCTCAGCCTTCGACAGCGCAGGCCAGCGTTGCTCCGCCGCCCGTGTCCTCTTCGTCCAGAACGAAATCGCCGATCACACCCTGCGCATGCTGGCAGGTGCGGTCGACGCGCTCGATGTCGGCGATCCCTTCGATTACGCCACGGACCTCGGTCCCGTCATCGATGAGGCCGCGCAGGATCACCTGGAGGCGCACAAGCTTCGCATGCAGCGCGAAGCCCGCGAACTGGTTGACGTCCGTTTGCCGGACGACTGCCGCGCCGGAACCTACGTGACGCCCGCCGTCTACGAGATCGATCGCATGAGCATTTTGGAACGCGAGGTTTTCGGGCCGATCCTGCACGTCGTGCGCTTCTCGTCAGGCCACATCGATCATGTTGTAGACGCCATCAATGCCAGCGGCTTCGGCCTGACGCTCGGCCTTCACAGCCGCATCGAATCCGTTGCCGACTACGTGGCCGAACACGCCCGATGCGGCAATCTCTACGTCAACCGCAACCAGATCGGCGCAATTCCCGGCGTGCAGCCCTTCGGGGGCGATGGTTTATCAGGTACGGGCCCGAAAGCCGGCGGACCGAACTATCTGGCCCGGTTTGCCACCGAGAGGGTGCGCACGACCGACATTACGGCCACCGGCGGAAATCTGCAGCTGCTAAGCAACGGTGCCACACTCGGAAAACAATAAGCTGCCAACGTAGCCCAATAAATAGTCTTTCTCAGTAGGCACTTGGCGTCTGGTGAAAAACTGACTATCTAAGGTAGCAATCCGTTTCCCGAAACGGAACGTATAGATATTCGGTCGAAAAGCTGGGTTGCGATTTGGATTCCGGAAACTGGCATGCAGAACAATCGCAGCGTTCCAGCACCCGCCAGGACGGCGCCGGAAGACCTCGAAGTCTCTGAATTCCTTGCCAAGGTCAAAGAGCTCGCAGTCAATCCGAACGACGAGCGCGGCCGCCTCGTCTTCGCGATGGACGCCACGATGAGCCGCCAGCCCACCTGGGATATGGCGATGAGCCTGCAAGGCGAGATGTTCAAGGCCATCAAGTCCACCGGCGGCCTTGACGTCCAACTCGTTTATTTCCGCGGCATCGACGAATGCAAATCGTCCAAATGGGTCTCGGATCCCGAGTCCCTCGCCAAGCTCATGACAAGTGTCAAATGCCACGGCGGCTATACCCAGATCCGCAAGATCCTCACCCACGCGACCAAGGCGGCGAGCGCAAAACGCATCAATGCCGTGGTCTACGTCGGTGACAGCATGGAAGAAGAGATCGACGAACTTTGCATGCGTGCCGGAGAGCTGGCCCTGCTGGGCGTGCCGGTCTTCATTTTCCAGGAAGGTCACGACGCCCGCGCCGCCCGCGCCTTCCGCGAGATTGCACGCCTCACCAATGGCGCCACGTTGCGCTTCGACAGCGGCGCCGCCGGCGAATTGCGTCAGCTTCTGGCCGCAGTGGCAGCCTATGCCGCAGGGGGACAGAAAGCCCTGCGCCAGCTTGGCCGCACCAGTCGTGGGGATGGCGCACGCCGCCTGCTCGCACAAATGAAGCCGACGGGCTAAACTCACCTCAATGGGCACCACCTTTATTCTTCTCGCAGCGCTGATAGCGTTGCTGGCCATCCTGCGCGGCTACATCCGGATCAGCCCGGTTATCCTGGCTCGCGCCATCAAAACAGGCGCAGGCATCGCCGCCTTGGCCGGCGCCGCCTACCTGCTTAGCCGCAGCGCAATCGTGCTGGCTGCTCCGCTCGGCCTTTTCGGCGCCTGGCTGCTGTGGGGCCCCGGCCGCCTTGGTTCCGGATCGGCGGCGCCCGGCAACACCTCGAAAATCACGACGGACCATCTCGAAGTGCAGCTCGACCACGACACCGGCCACGTCACCGGCCGTGTGTTGAAGGGCATGTTCGCCAGCCGCCACATCGAAAACCTGCAGCCGGCAGAACTCGCGCTGCTCTGGCAGGACTGCCGCTTCACCGACCAGAAGTCAGCGCAGATCCTCGAAGCCTATCTCGACCGCGTTCATCCCAGCTGGCAGGCCGACATGGCCCGCGGCGAAGCTGAAATGGCGACGGGGCCGGACGGCACGATGTCGGAACGGGAGGCGCTGGAGATCTTGGGCCTGCAAAAAGGCGCCAGCGAAGAGGACGTGCGCAAGGCGCACCGGGATCTGATGATGCGGCTCCACCCCGATCGCGGCGGCTCCACCTACTTGTCGTCGAAGGTCAATGAAGCCAAGGCCGTACTACTCGGCGAATGACATCCCGCGCTAGCAATTCGTCACGGCGTCGCGGCCGGCACATTCACAGGCGACGCCGCCCGGTCGAGGTTGGCAACCTGCCGCACGGTGAAAGCGCCGCCGTTACCCTTCTCGTCCTTGTCCATCAGTCCACCGATGGGACCCAAGACCGCGGCTTTCGACTGGCGCGGCGCGATTTCCACCTTCACGGTTTCACCGGGCCGCACTTCCAGCGGGATCGAGTACTGGCCCGGGTATGACCACGACTCCACGCTGAGCGCCACAGGCCCAGGCACGACATCGATGACAGCCGTCGCCCCCGCCGCAACATCCGCCACCTTCGTGCCATTCACCTTTGCGGTCGCTGGCGTCGTGGCGTGGAGCGTCTCGTTGGTGCGTTCCAGCACGATCCGCGCCTTGCCTGGCGCCAACGCCGACGTGGCCATCGTGCTCTGTTCAACCGAGGCGCATCCGGCCGAAGCCGCCGCACACACGGACGCAGCTCAAGCCGATCAGCGACCCTACGGCCAAGGACGGCAGTCCTCGCCCATCGCAAACCCAACCCCATCAAATCCCCCGCGAATCATTTGATGAGGCCACCTTATGGAAGACAATGGTCAAACCTGAGTCAGGCGCGCCTCAATCCCCGATACACACTGCCGCAGTCACTTGGATTTCAGCAGCGGCGCGACGAAGAAGCCGTCTGTTCCATTCTGATGTGGCGTCAGGGTCACGGGGCCGGCAGATGCGGGCAAGCCGTCCATCGCAACCGGCAACTTTGAATATTGCGGATGCGCCGCGATGAACGCATCAATCTGATCCTGGTTCTCCTCAAGCAGCACCGAGCACGTCACGTACACCAGCCGCCCGCCCGGCTTGACGAGGCGCGCTGCCAGTTCAAGCACCGTGCGCTGTTCGTCCAGGCGCTGCGCCAGATTGCGCGGATTGAGCCGCCATTTCGCATCCGGCTTGCGCCGCCACGTGCCCGATCCGGTGCACGGCGCGTCGACGAGCACGAGATCGAAGCGCGCGCCTTCTTTCCTCAGTGCGGCTTCGTCGCCGGCCGTCATCGTTTGCACGTTGCGCACGCCGGCGCGCTTCAGCCGTTCGAAGATCGGCCGCAACTGCGACTTGTCGCGATCATAGGCATTGATCTGCCCGGTGTTCTGCATGGCGGCCGCCATCGCCAGCGTCTTGCCGCCGGAACCCGCACACAAATCCAGCACCTGCTGGCGCGGTCCCGCCGCGGCAATCGCCGCCGCGATCTGGCTGCCCTCGTCCTGCACCTCGAACCAGCCCTTGCCGTGTGCCGCCTCCGCCTCGACATGCGGCGCCTTGGCGGCCCCTTCCGGAGCGGCGATGCGCACGCCCAGCGGCGAGATCGGCGTCGCAGCAGCACCGAAGTGCGCCAGCGCCTTCAGCACTTTTTCGCGATCGGCCTTCAGCGAGTTGACGCGCAGATCGACCGGCGCCCGCATTGCCAAGCGCGGCTCCCTCCGCGGATGCACTGGAGCCGAAAGCGCGATCGAACGAGGCTTGCAGCCACTCGGGATAATCGCCGGAGATGTGGGCGGGCGTATCCGCCGCCAGCTCGCGAGCCAATCCAGCTTGCTCATCGGCACTGAGCGGCGCCAGCGCATGCTCGCTGCCGTCGGCTAGCGCGGCTACAGCCTCGCTCGTGAGCCCATAGGCACGCGACGCCGCCGCCAGCACGAGAGCACGCGACGCGTCGCTCTGCATCTTGGCCGCCAGCGACTGTTTGCGCCGCAGCACGTCATAGACCAGCGTCCCGATCGCCGCGCGATCGCCCGATCCTGCAAACCGGTGGCTCTTGCCCCAGTCCGCCAGCGCCAGCTGCGCCGTGCGATGATGAGCCGCCATGTCGTCGAGAATCTCGACGGCAGCCGCCAAGCGTGCACCGGGTTTCATGGCGCCGCCCCCGCATTGCCAAGAGCCGTCCATACCAGCATCGCCACGTGCCACATCAGAAAGAAAACCGCCGCTGCGTTGATGCAGAACACGCTTCCGCGCAGCTGCACATTGTCTGTCAGGCACTGCGCACCGCTATGCAGCACGCGGCCGGCGAAGAACACCCAGGCCGCAATGATATCGTTCTCGCGCGACCGTGTTCGTCGCGATCAGCACCGCGGCCGCGAAGTACGCGAACATCGGCAGTTCGAACTGGTTACCCAGGTTGCGTTGAACACGGCGCGAGCGCGGCGCATCGCCGTTGGCGCGCGCGTAGTCGTTGACCTTCACCTCGCCCGCCATCACGGCGCCGGCGCGCTGGATCGTCAACACGACAAGCAAAACGCCGATAAGCGCGAAGTGCCCGAGAAATGGAACAAGAAACCGGGCAACCGTGTCGGTCATGATGCGGCGCCGGCCGCCATGATCACCTGTGCTGCAAACACCACCCACATGGCCAGCAGCGAAAAGACCGACCCGGCGAACGCATAGAAGCGGTTGGGCACGTAGTTGCTGTTCGTATGGATGTAGGCGTGCAGGTAGCGGAACACGACGAATGCCCACGCCAGCACCACCAGCGGCAGCGACACCTGGCCAGTCACGATCGCCAGCGCCACCACGACATAGAAAAGCACCGGCATTTCGAACTGATTGCCGAAGCAATTGGAGATCTGCATCGTGCGTGACGGCCAGTTCGACTGGCCCAACGCGATGTCGGCCATGCGCACGTCTTTGCGCTTCAGCGCCGAGGTTCGCGAAAACGCCATCGAAAACATCAGCACGAACGTCAACGCCACCTGCGCGAACACCGGCAGCAGAATGTCGAAATTGCTCATCGCATTTGCGCCTACATGCTGCCGGGATAGTTGGGGCTCTCGCGCGTGATCGCCACGCCGTGCGCGTGGCTTTCGCGCATGGAGGCTGGCGAGATGCGGATGAATTCCGCCTTCTTGCGCAGCTCTTCCAGCGTCTTCGATCCCAGATAGCCCATCGACGAGCGCAACCCGCCGACCAGCTGATGCAGCACCGCATCCGCCGGCCCCTTGTACGGCACCTGGCCCTCGACGCCTTCCGGTACCAGCTTCAGCGTATCCTTCACTTCCTGCTGGAAGTAGCGGTCGGCCGAGCCGCGCGCCATTGCGCCGACCGAGCCCATGCCGCGATACGACTTGTAGGTCCGCCCCTGATACAGGTACGTGTCGCCCGGGCTTTCGTCCGTGCCGGCCAGCAGCGAACCCACCATCACCACGTCCGCACCGGCGGCCAGTGCCTTGGCGATGTCGCCCGAAAAACGAATGCCACCATCGGCGATGATCGGCGTGTCGCGCTTGTGCGCGGCTTCCGCGCAATTGATGATCGCCGTCAGCTGCGGCACGCCCACGCCGGCCACGATGCGCGTCGTGCAGATCGAGCCCGGGCCGATGCCCACCTTCACCGCGTCCGCACCGGCATCGATCAGCGCGTTCGTGGCATCCGCCGTGGCAACGTTGCCCGCGATCACCTGCACGCTGTTGGAAAGCTTCTTGATGCGCGTCACGGCATCCAGCACGCGCTTGGAATGCCCGTGCGCCGTATCCACGACGATCAGATCGCAGCCGGCCGCGATCAGCCGTTCGGTCCGCTCAAACCCGTCGGCACCCACCGTCGTCGCCGCGGCAACGCGCAACCGGCCTTCTGCATCCTTGCAGGCATTGGGATGCTTCTGCGCCTTCTCGATGTCCTTCACGGTGATCAGGCCGACGCAGCGATAGTCGTCGTCCACCACCACCAGCTTCTCGATGCGATGTTGATGCAGCAGCCGCTTGGCCGCTTCCATTTCCACCGAGCGCATCGTGGTGATCAGCTTGTCCTTGGTCATCAGCTCGGACACCGGCTGATCCATGTTGCTGGCGAAACGCACGTCGCGGTTCGTCAGGATGCCGACCAGCTTGCCGTTCTTGCCGCCGCCGGCTTCGACGACCGGAATGCCCGAGATATTGTTGTCGGCCATGATCTGCAGCGCTTCGCGCAGCGTCTTGTGCGGTTCGATCGTGATCGGGTTGAGCACGATGCCGCTCTCGTACTTCTTCACCTGCGCGACCTGCCGCGCCTGCTCTTCCGGGTCGAGATTGCGATGAATGACGCCAATGCCGCCCGACTGGGCGACCGCGATGGCGAGCCGCGCCTCGGTGACAGTGTCCATCGCCGCCGACACGATCGGGATATTGATGGAAATGGAGCGTGTGATGCGCGTTGAGACGTCGACCTCGCCCGGCATGACTTCGGACGCCGCGGGCACGAGCAAGACGTCATCGAACGTCAGCGCCAGCCCGAAATCGTTAACGATTGGGCTTTTGGCCATGGGGCAGGTCTCCTTGGGCTGGATGTGACGGATCGCGCCGCGGGAATCGCGCGGCGGGATCAAGTCGCCCGGCATATAGCAGGGGACCGCCCCGGATGGAAGGGCGGCAGATTAGACCGGCCCAAGATCTACGGGCCCTGCCTGGAATCCCACTCCACCGCCAGTCCGTGGCGCTTTAGCCACGCCAGCCTCGAACCTTTTGCCCTAGTCTCCGTTCACCAAAAAAGCGCGGCGAGGGGACTTCAGATGGCGGATACGAACACGGGTACGACGACCCTCTCCGGCTGGGCGCGAATTTCCGACTATCTGTTCGGCCGCAACACGTTGATCGGCATCGCCTCGTTCATGCTGCTGATCATCGCCGGGTATGCCACCTGGCATGGTATGCGCGACTTCATCGTCGGCGTCTCCAGCACCCCGGTCACCCAGGGCGAAGGCCTGTCCATCTCCAACGACGTGCTGGTCATCGCCGTCGTCGTCGCGCTGACGTTCCTGATGTGGCTGGCCCTGCGCGAGACCTTTGGCGCCCAGCGCCGTATCACCGAGCGCCTGATCACATTCCCGCTCTATCTGTTCCTGGCGCTGTGGTCGATCGGCTTCGGCTACGGCTTCTGGTGGAGCCTGATCGCTGGCGAAGAGGCAACCCGCACCGGTCTTGCCGGCCTGCAGGAAGATGCACGTGACGCCGGCAGCGTCGTCTCCGCCCGCCTTGAAGCCGTGCGCCTGCAGCTCGACAGCGTCGTCAACTGGTCCGACAGCCAGATGCAGCGCGAGGAAACGTCCGGCGGCAGCTGCGGTACCAGCTCAGGCGCGGGTCGCGGCCCGCTCTACAACGCGCGCCGCAGCGTGCGCGACGGCGTGGCAAACTTGCGTGACGGTTTCACGCGCTCCTGGCTGCAGCCCGTCCAGGCCGACATTGAACTGCTGCAGCAGAGCGTAGCGGGCCTGCAAGGCACCAGCGTCGAGGAACGCCAGAAGCAGTTCGAAGCCAAGGCCTCCGAGATCCGCGGCAAGGCACGCTCTATCGCGGCCCGCTCCAACGAACTCGGCAAGTCCACCGCCACCGAGATGCGCTCGCTGGCAGCCTCCGTCTCCGCCGAGCCCGGCAGGTCCAGCTCGTCCTGCTATGATCCGACATTGGCCGAACGGCTGAAACAGGCCGCCGACCAGGCCGACCAGCCCGCCCAGTTGAAGCTGCGCGAAGCCGTGTTCAATGAGGGCCCCGCCGGCGTCGCCAATGCCATCAAGAAACTGTGGGAGAACATCGGCGCCTATATGTCGAGCCTCGTCAGTTACGTGTTTTCCGGCGGACAAGAATCCGGCGACCACACGACCAGCGGCGAACCGATCACCGGCCGCGACATGATCGCGTTGCTGGCCACCATCGGCATCGACATCGGCCTGCTTGCGCTGGCCGCGCTCACGCCGTCTGCCGCCGGCCCCGTACGCGAAGACGGCCTGGCCGCAACCCAATCGGAAATTCACCTGCCGAACGAGGCCGTCATCCAGCATCTGACCACGGCCATGGAGACCGCGATCGATCGCGCGCCCGGTGTCAGTTTCGAATGGATCCGACGGCATTTCATCCATCACGGCGGCTCGTCCTATTTCGTCATCCCCAACCTCTACAATGTCACCGACAACGAGGAAGAAGAGCGCCGCGCCCTGGCGATGAACCAGCTCGCCGGCGTCTTCGACGACCTGAAGCTCGTCGTCGCCCTGTCGGAAAAGGAACTGAAGCGGTTCGGCGACGAGGAGCGGCGCAACAGCTTCTCCGACCTCAACGCCTACCGCGGCCAGAACGATGCGGCACAACCTGACAACGGCGAGCCCCAGAGCCTTTGGCAGAAGACGTTCGGCGGCAGCAAGAAGCCGGAGACAGCGCCCGTCGAGGTGGCCGCAACTGGCGGCGATGACACCGCACCGCGCCTGCGCAATCACGGCCTGCTGTCGAAAGCCCAGCGCACACTCGACATCGCCAAATGGAGCCCGAAGGCGCAAAGCGACGTGGAGATTTTCCGCCTTGTCGACACCGAGGGCCTCACGCCGCTGCTCACAGTGCTGAACAAGGCATCGCTGGCGAAAGGCTCACCTAAGCGCTCGATCGAGGCAGAGGGCCCCGCCGATGGTGGCAACCTGGGCCAGGCGCGTCCCGCAGCACTCGAGGATCATCGCACCGACAAGACTTAGTCTGCAGCTGAGACAAACGTTGCGGTGTTGATGACGCGTCGCTTTACTTCGCGAATGGCGCTTGCGCGGCTAAACTGATCGTGCGGCCAGATTCGTGACGCGCGAGGATCAGAGCATCACGCCTTCATCCATCACGATTGCCGGCGCCGGAAGCGTCGGTTGCTATGTCGGCGGCTGCCTCGCCTTGGCCGGCCGGGACGTCACGCTGCTCGGCCGCCCCGACCTCATGCACGCCATCACCGTCAACGGCCTGCGCATCACGGATCGCGACGGCCGCGACGCCACGCTGGCACCTGGCCGCGTTACGACGACCACCGATCCCGCCACAGCGCTGCGCGGCGCCACGCTCGTTCTCGTCACCGTCAAAAGCAACGCGACACCGGAGATGGCACAAGTCATCGCGCGCCATACGCCGCCGGGAGAAACCGTCGTCAGCTTGCAGAACGGCACGGGCAATGCGGCAACGCTGCAGCGCATACTGGGAACGACAGCGCGCGTAGTGCCCGGAATGGTTCCATTCAACATATCTGCAATCGCGCGACGCCGGCGACGTTCCCCACATGCATCGCGCAACGAGCGGACGCGTTCACGTGGCCGCCGGCATGCCGAGCCTTGTCGCCACGCTCGATGTTCCCGGAATGCATACGGCTGCCCATCGCGACATGACCGCCGTTGCCTGGGGCAAGCTCATCCTCAACCTCAACAACGCGCTCAACGCGTTGTCCGGCCTGACACTGCAGCAGCAGCTGGCCGACCGCCGCTGGCGGCTGATCCTGGCCGCCCAGGCCGACGAAGCACTAGCGGCCCTCGATGCCACCGGCATCAAGCCCGCCCGCATCGACCGCACCAATCCCAGGCTCATGCCGTTCGGGCTGCGGCTTCCCAACGCGCTGTTCAAGCTCGCCGCCGCCGCCGCGCCGTCGATCGATCCGCAGGCGCGCTCGTCGATGTGGGAAGATCTCGATCGCCGCCGCCCCACCGAGGTCGCGCATCTGCAGGGCGCCATCATCGATCTCGCAGCCAAAGCCGGCACTGACGCAGCAATGAATGCACGTGTCCGCGACCTCATCGGCGCCGCTGAAAAGGCCAAGCAGGGCGCGCCGGGCCTGACGCCGGAAGATGTCGCCGGCAATATCGTGAAACTAAGCTGACGGCACGACGGGGGCAGGATGGACGCGGACGTGATTATCGTCGGAGCCGGCCTCGCCGGGCTCACTGCCGCCGTCGAACTGACGGACGCCGGCCGCAAGGTGATCGTCGTCGATCAGGAACCCGAACAGTCTCTCGGCGGCCAGGCGTTCTGGTCCCTCGGCGGCATCTTCCTCGTCAACACGCCCGAGCAGCGCCGCCCGTGGCTGCGCATCAAGGATAGCTTCGATCTCGCCTGGAACGACTGGATCGCCACCGCCGGCTTCGATCGCGAGGAAGATCACTGGCCGCGCGAATGGGCTCGCGCCTACGTGGAATTTGCCTCCGGCGAGAAGCGCGCCTGGATGCATCAGCTGGGCCATCGCTTTCTCAAGCTGGTCGGCTGGCCCGAGCGTGGCGGCCACGGCGGCAACGGCCCCGGCAATACCGTGCCCCGCTTTCACATCACATGGGGCGCTGGCCCGGGCGTGCTTGAGCCCTTCATCTTCCGCGCCGAGGAAGCCCGCAAGCGCGGCCTGCTGACCTACAAATTCCGTCATCGCGTCGATCAGGTGGACGTCACCAACGGCATCGTCACCGGCATCTCCGGCGCGATCCTGGAGCCGAGCGACGTCGACCGCGGCAAGCCCAGCTCTCGCATTGAGGTCGCGAGCTTCAAGCTGACCGCGTCCGCAGTCTTGATCACCAGCGGCGGCATCGGCGGCAATCATGATCTCGTTCGCGCCAACTGGCCCAAGCGCATCGGCCCGCCCCCCGTGCGCATGCTATCCGGCGTGCCCGACTACGTCGACGGCCGCATGCTGGCGATCTCGGAGACAGCCGGTGGCCGCGTCATCAATCGCGACCGCATGTGGCACTACGTCGAGGGCCTGGAGAACTGGGACTCGATCTGGACGCGCCACGGCATCCGCATCCTGCCGGGGCCGTCGTCTCTCTGGCTCGACGCCACTGGCAAGCGGTTGCCGGTCCCGTATTTGCCTGGCTACGATACGCTCGGCACGTTGCACCACCTGCGCCAGACCGGCTTCGACCACTCCTGGTTCATTCTCACGCGCAAGGTCATCGAAAAGGAGTTCGCGCTCTCGGGGTCCGAGCAGAACGTGGCGCTCACCCGCAAGAGCATCACGGTGATGACGAACCTGCTGAGCACACGTATCCCCGTTGCGGTGCAGGCCTTCATGGATCACGGCGCCGACTTCATCATCGAAAAGGACGTCGGCCAACTGGCGCGCCGCATGAACGAACTGACCGGCGAAACCCTGATCGATCCCGCCAAGCTGCAGCGCGAGATCGAGGCCCGCGATGCCCAGCTCGACCATCCCTACTGCAAGGACCTGCAGATCAACGCCATCCGCAACGCGCATGCCTACTTCGGCGATCACGTCGCGCGCGCTGCCAAGCTGCACAAGTTTCTCGATCCGGCAGCCGGTCCCTTGATCGCCGTCCGCCTCAGCATCCTGACACGCAAGAGCCTCGGCGGCCTGCAGACGGACTTGACGGGCGCCGTGCTGCGCGGCGACGGCAATCGCGTGCCGGGCCTTTACGCAGCCGGTGAAGTTGCCGGCTTTGGCGGTGGCGGCATGCACGGCTATCGCGCGCTGGAAGGCACCTTCCTGGGAGGCTGCCTCTTCTCCGGCCGCACTGCGGCACGCGGCGTTGCCGAAGCGCTCAAGGATTGATCCGCGGCGCCGCGGCCTTTGCTTCTGCAGCCAGCCGCGAAACGTTGTCGCCCGTCAGGCTGTTCAGAAACGCCACGAGATCGTCGATCTCGCGGTCTATCCAATCCCAGCGGCTTGATCGCGGGATCGAGATTGCCATTCGCGCCACCGCCGGCGTTGTAGAAGCGAACGACATCGGCAAGCGTCGCCATCGCGCCATTGTGCATGTACGGCGCCGTCAACGCCACGTTGCGCAACGTCGGCGTGCGAAATCGATAGAGGTCGGCGGGCTGCTGCGTGATCTCGTGCCGCCCGCGATCTCCCGCAGCCGCAAAATCGATCGTCGAGCTGCCACTTCGCGACGCGAGCCGCACATCGCCGCCCACAGTCACGCCTGCTGCGGCACCTGTGTTGTGCATCGCGTTGTCGGTAAACAGCGCCGACGTCTCGCCGATCAGGTGGCAGCCCGTGCAGCCAGCCCTTCCCGTGAACAAGACGAAGCCTCTTTTAGCGTCGTCTCCCAGCGCATCCGCCTCGCCACCAAACTTCCAACGATCAAACGGAGAGTTTGCGGACACAAGCGTCCGCTGGTAGGCGGCGAACGCCGATCCGATCCGGTCCAGGCTGGGTGCTCCACCGAATACGTCGCGGAAGGCTTTGTCGTATTCCGGTATTGACGCAAGCCGCCGCTCGAGTTCGTCGAACGTCCCGTTGGCCATCTCGTTGCTGTCGAACAGCGGCGTCAGAACCTGGGTCTCCAGCGACGGCGCTGCACCGTCGTGCATCAGGGGCGTTGCCATTCCGACATTCAACAACGTGGACGCGTTGCGGCGCAGCGGCCTCCCGTCCCGGCCATCAGGCGTCGCGCGTTCGTTATCCGTGAAGCCCTGTTCCGGCTTGTGGCAGGTGGCGCAGGACATTTTGCCGTTGATCGACAATCGCCCGTCCGAGAACAGCCGCCGGCCAAGCTTAGCGGCTGCGGTATCCGGATTTGATACCGCTGTGGCCGGCAATCCAAGCGGTGGACGCGACGCACCGGTGCCGGCGTAAAAGGCCCAGGCTGCCGCAACCGCCGCGGCCGCAATCAAGCCCCGGGGCCAAACCAGTCCAATGCCATCCGTTCGTCCATTCATCTTCTAGTAAGTATCTCAACCAATTGCATTAAGCGCTTATTATAGCTGGCTGCCTATACTCTGCCTAAAGATCATCAGCCACACACAAAAGCGTTCCGAGCCAAGCGATGGAGCATACTCAGTCTCCCCGTCCCTCGCCCAATCTCGACGAGGCGATCCGCCACGCGCAATACCGTATGCTGGCGGCTCACATGCCGCACATGTACATCGCCAGCATTTTCTCCGGGCTTTTGCTGGCCTACATCTTCAGCACCGTTGCTCCCCCGCTTGTCGTCTTCGTGCCGATGACTATCCTCCTGGTCTTGTCGCTGATGCGACTGGCCTACTGGTGGAGCCCCACGCTTCCCAGGACGGATTCGCCGGCCAACATCGATCGCATCATCTATCGAACGCCGTTCTACGCCGCATTCTACTACGGTCTCATTTCTGCCTGGACGTTCGGACTGTCGGCCTACGCTAACGACTCCTACCAGATGCTGGCGGCCTTCTACGTCGCTCTTTGCACCCTGTGCGGCATCTCCTTCAATGCCAATCTTCCGCGCTGCGTCTACGCGATCCTCATCGCCGGCTCAGCACCGCTCGTTGTCAGCTTGCTCGCCACGGGACAGCTGTTGGGCAACATCTTTGCGGCAATGTATGTCGCAAACACACTGATCCAGGTCGTGGCTATCAGGCGCACGCACAACGATTTCGTCAGCGCCGTACGCCTGCGGCTGGAAGCAGAAGTCAGCCAGCACGATACCGAAACAGCCCGGCGCGACATCGCCCGCGTCGCCAATACCGATGCCCTGACGGGACTGCCGAACCGGCGCGCGCTCCTCGAAGCGCTTTCAAACCAGATCAACGGCGCGGCACCAGGCAAGGCCTTCGCATTCGCCCTGATCGACCTCGACGGCTTCAAGCCGATCAATGACGTTTATGGCCACACGGCAGGTGACGAGGTCATCTTCACGGTGGCCGACCGTCTCAAAGAGGCGATCGGATCGCAAGGCGTCGTTGCCCGGCTCGGCGGCGACGAGTTTGGCTTGATCCTGAACGAAGCATGCGACCCCGATCGCGTCCTGCAAACGATCAAGAATATTGTCGGCACGATCGATGAGCCAATTCTGCTCGATCAGGGCGTGGTAAAGATTTCCGCCTGCGGTGGCATTGCCATTTTTCCCGAGGCGGCCCTGGAATCTGCCGAATTGCTACAGCGCGCCGATGAAGCGCTCTATGCCGCAAAGCACTCGGGCCGCGGCTCTACTGTTCTCTTCAACAAGGATATCGAAACAAAACAGACGCGCCGCCTCCTCATAGAGACGCGCCTGCGTCATGCGATTTCCCAGGCCTCGCTCACGCTTGCCTTTCAGCCAATTCGTCAACTTCAGACCGGGAGGATCACCAGTTACGAAGCCCTTGCCCGCTGGAATGACAGCCTGCTCGGCCCCGTTTCGCCCGCCGAATTCATACCGATCGCAGAGCAGAACGGCTTGATCTCAGCGCTCGCCGACACCTTGTTCGAGCGCGCGCTGGTCGAGGCGGCCTCCTGGCCCCACGACATCTCGTTGTCGTTCAATCTATCACCACTGCAATTGCACACACCAAGCTTCGCATTGCGAACGCTCGCCACGCTGGCAGCACACCGCTTCCCGCCCGAACGGCTGCTGCTGGAAGTAACCGAGACGGCACTTCTGACTGACATCAATGCCGCCGCACTCGTGATCGAACAGTTGCGCAATGCCGGCATTCGCATTGCCCTCGACGACTTCGGCGTCGGCTATGCGGGCTTCACCTATCTCGAAAAACTGACGTTCGACAAGCTGAAGATCGACCGCAGTTTCGTCAGCGGCATGAAGGACGACAAGCGCAAGCGCCAGATCGTCAAGGCAATCGTCGAGATGTGTCACAGTCTCGACATCAAATGCATTGCCGAAGGCATCGAACACGAAAGCGAAGCGGATCTGCTGAAGTCCATGGGCTGCGAGCAAGGCCAGGGCTTCTTGCTTGGGAGACCTGGGCCTGTCTCGCATTCTGTCATCCCGTCGCTAACGCGCACAGCCGGTTGAGTTCCTCGGCATCAGAACGCCTGATCGCCGCCTGGGCAAAAACCGATTGGACGGTTGCCCTCGCCTCCCCCATGTTTCACACCGTCCGGGAACCCCCGGAGCCAGTTCTTAGGAGGAACATCATGAAGACTTGGATGAAGCCGCAGGTTCGTGAGCAGGAAGTCGGCCTGGAAGTTACGAGCTATCTGCCGGCAGAAATCGACGTCATCTAAGACGCCGCATTTTGCATTTCGCGATGGCGGTCCGAACGTCCGGGCCGCCATTTTCATTTTGGCCGCGCAGATCCGCGAAAACCCGTCGCCAGCACATAGAGTTCTGCGCTATCTGCGCGGCTTGCCGGCGGTTTTACGTGCTTCACGCTGCGAAAGTTCCGCTTCAGAACGTCAAGCAGTTCCTTTTCCGTCCCGCCTTGAAATACCTTGCAGAGGAACACGCCTCCAGGCGAGAGCACGTCACAGGCGAAGTGCGCCGCAGCTTCCGCCAGCCCCATGATCCGCAGGTGGTCCGTACCGGTGTGACCGACGGTGGGCGCCGCCATGTCGGACAACACGACATCCGCCTTGCCCTCGCGCAAAAGCCCTTTCAACTGGTCTTCCGCCGTCTCCGACGTGAAATCTTCCATCAGGATCGTCACGCCGGCGATTGCCTCGACACCCAGGTAGTCGATGGCGATCACTTGTCCGCGACCATCAATTGATTTCACGCGATCGGCGGCAATCTGGCTCCAGCCGCCCGGCGCCGCACCCAGATCGATCACGCGCTGCCCGGGCTTGAGCAGCCGTTCCTTGTCGTCGATCTCGCTGAGCTTGTACGCCGCCCGCGATCGCATGCCATCCCGCTTCGAGGCGACGACGTAGGGATCGTTCAACTGCCGGTCCAGCCAGCGCTGCGATGACGTTGTCCGCTGTCTCGCCGTCTTGACGCGCACGCGCAAACTGCGCTGGCCGCCTCCCGGTCCGCTCCCAATGCCGCCGCCCGGCTTACTTTTCTTGACCATCGTTGTTCCTAGAGTGCTTCCGGACAAAGTGTGAAGCGGTTTTCCGACAAGAAACACGGAGAAAAAGAGTGCTTCCGGACAAAGTGTGAAGCGGTTTTCCGATAAGAAGCACGGAGAAAAGAGTGCTTCCGGACAAAGTGTGAAGCGGTTTTCCGACAAGAAGCACGGAGAAAAAGAGTGCTTCCGGACAAAGTGTGAAGCGGTTTTCCGATAAGAAGCACGGAGAAAAGGGTGCTTCCGGACAAAGTGTGAAGCGGTTTTCCGACAAGAAGCACGGAGGAAAAGAGTGCTTCCGGACAAAGTGTGGAGCGGTTTTCCAATAAGAAGCAGGGCGTAACAAGCAGCTAGAGCCTTTCCGCCATTCAACGAAAGCGGAAGGCACTAACGCCGCCGCCGCGCGGAACGATAGACGCCATCCTCGCGCATCAGCGTCGACAAAATGCCCTCGCGCAACCCGCGATCCGCTACCCGTAATCTCTCGGTCGGCCAAACCCGCAGGATTGCCTCGAGGATCGCGCAACCAGCCAGAACAAGATCGGCCCGGTCGGTGCCGATGCAGGGCTCGGCGACACGTTCTTCATAGCTGCGCGCCAGCAGACCTCGCGTCACCTCGTGCACCTCGTCGACGTTCAACCAGCAGCCATCCACCCGTGTGCGATCATAGCGCGTCAGCCCAAGCTTGATGCCCGCCACCGTCGTCACCGTGCCAGAGGTGCCCAGCAGATGAACGTTGGAACCGGCGATCTTTTCGGCAAAGCGATGCTGCGCCTCGAACGGCGCGATAAGATCACCCACGAATTGAACCATCTGTTCGAAGCTTTCAGCGGTCACGTGGCGGCCGCCGAATTTTTCCGCCAGCGTCACCACGCCAAGCGGAAGCGATGTCCACGCAGCGATGTGCGACGGCGCCTCGAAGCGCTCGATGTGATGCAGCGGCCGTCCAGGCTCCGCAGGTGCCCTCAGATCCAACCAGATAAGTTCGGAAGAACCGCCACCGATGTCGAACACCAGCACGAAGTCCGCGCGGGAATCGATCAGCGAGGCACACCCGGATACCGCCAGCTTGGCTTCGGCTTCGGGCGTCAGAATTTCGATGGCAAGGCCAACTTCCTCGCGAACCCGGTCCAGAAACGTCCCGCTGTTCTGGGCAGCCCTGCAGGCTTCCGTCGCCACGAGGCGCGCCCGGCGCACGTCGCTGCGCGCGATCTTGCTGGCGCAGACGCGCAGCGCGTCGATCGTACGCACCATCGCGGCTTCAGACAGTGTGCGCGATTGCGAGACGCCTTCTCCCAGCCGGATGATGCGCGAGAACGCATCGATGACACGGAACCCGCGGCGGGACGGCCTGGCCAGCAGCAGGCGGCAATTGTTCGTGCCGAGATCTAGCGCGCCATACACTTCCCCGCGCTCGCGATAGGCCTGGCCATTGCCCCACGCAGAAATCGGCGCCGCAAACTCTGGCTGAGCTGAATAGCCGGGGATGTTGGTCTCAAGTACCCTTCCGGGCCCAGCGGGCGCATCTGGCCCGTCGTCGCGCAATCCACCCACGGCGTCATTCCCCAGCGCTTGGATCCGCATACCTTTCAGGGGGTTACCCACCTTACCGGTCGCTCTCAAGCGGCTTCTGGCTGCATCTGAGGAGACAGTGTAACAGTTCGCCCCGTCGCGTAAATAGAGCAAAGTTCGCGCCACCCTTAACGTGGAAAAATTACATGCCACCAAACGCGCTCTTGCGGACACTGACGACGGCGCTCTGGCTCGTTGCGTTCGCCGCATCGCCTGCAGCCGCCCAGCAGGAAACGGCTGCAGATCGCGCCAAGCTCGTCGCCGCCTATCCCGATTTCTTGGATCGCGTTGATGGCGACACGCTGGTCTGGCGCGACGGCACCCGCATGCCCTTCAGTGACGGACACGAAAAAAAGCCATTCGCCGCATGGCTCTCCGACCCCGATCTCGACGACATTTTCGCGATCCCCTACCCGGCCAGCGATCCATCACCACCGGCCAAGGACAGCGATCCAGGTCGCGCGCGGCCTGCGGCTCTTTTCGACAAGATGTATGGCGACTGCCGCAAGGGCGAAGTCGAAAAGCACCTCGCCACCGTGCGCTGGCTGCCCTCCAAGACGAAGCAGACCCTGCGCGTCACGCGTATCAATGGCGTAGACCGGAAGCTGGCCGCCATCTCCGCCGAACTCGACGCGCTTCCCGCCCGCTTCGACGTTTATCTTGTTCCAGCGGCCGGCACCTACGCCTGCCGCGTGATCGCCGGCACCGACCGCCCCTCGGCCCACGGCCAGGGCATCGCCATCGACATCGCCCTGAAGCATTCGCACTATTGGCGCTGGACGAAGGCATCGGCCAGCGGCGCGATCGAGTGGCGCAACGATATCCCCTACGAGATCGTCCGCATTTTCGAGAAGAATGGCTTCATCTGGGGCGGTCGCTGGTACCACTACGACACCATGCATTTCGAGTACCGGCCGGAACTTCTGCCGCCGGGCTAATGCCGCCGACGTGCCGGGCGCGCAAAGGGCCCGAAAGCGCCGAACCCGATCCTCCTCGCACGAGCCTTGAACTGCTGCGGCCTAGCTGTTATATCGCCCGCTCCAACCCCCCGGGGTTCGATCCTAGGCTATTGGGGGATCGTCTAATGGTAGGACTGCAAACTCTGACTCTGCCTGTCTAGGTTCGAATCCTAGTCCCCCAGCCACCGTCCAACGCATTGATATACTTTCATATTTTGTAATTTTCCCTGGCAAGAATTTCATCGCAAGTTCCGCGCCTTGGCGACATGCGATTTGGCAGTCGGCACGTTCCGGCGACGTCTCTCGGTGACGCTTCCGCAGCTCTCGGCGCGCTTTCTCTCTGTCGGACTTTTTGGGCCGGTCAGAAGCGCATCGTTTTATGATTTAGCGGGCCGCTTCTGCGTCTCAATTCGGAGAACGGACCGCTGGAGCTGCCAGTCGTGTGGCAGGTCTTTGCATAGGGCGAGAAGACCGGCCGGCGTCAATCCCTCGGGCGGCGGTCCGCGGACGAGTGCGCCGACGATGTCCGGCGCAAGATACGACAGCCGCATACGCGCCGAAAGATAGTCACGCTTGATCCCGAGCCGTTTCGCCATCGCATCGATGGTCTTGTCGCGTCCCGCCATCAGAGAGTCACGGGTCGCGAGCGCGTCGCGCAACAGGCGAGCCATCTGGTCGTCGGGCTTATCGGCCACCACGCCTCCCCCGACAACCAACCGGATCCCTTTCCCGGCGCGGCGAAGCCTGGCATCGATGGTCAATTCGATCGCGTCAGGCTGCCGATCCGCTGGCACTTTGTACCGGTCGCCTACCAGGACAGTCGCAATTTCCGCCGGCTTGAGCGACGCAATGACCATATCTTCATGGACGATTATTTTCTCGACAACAGAGCGGACAAGCTCTCGGAGTTTAATCGTTGGCAGTCCCATCCAACCTGAAATGAGCTGGCTCGCCTTCGTCATGGCAGACCGAACGGCCGAGGCGTCGAGAGCGAAGCAAGACAGCGCGTCGCCGAGTTCCCGATCAGATGCAAAGAATGCGCCGAGCCGATCAAGAACCAGCCATTCGATCTCGCCCGCGGGAATCCTCCATCCCTTAGCGTGTTCGGATCGCGTGCTGGTTATGAGTTGCGTCGAGACGTAGTACCGATATCGTCGGCTCTTCTTCACTGCATGCGTCGGCGTCATGCGCTGACCGTCGCCATCCATAATCAATCCAGCAAGCAGGCTGGGCTCCGCCACGTCTGATCCCAGCGTTCGGGCCTGCCGGGTTCCGGCGAGCTTGTCCTGGGCGAGTTGCCAAAGTTCAGTATCGATGATCGCCTCTTGCTGGCCGGGATAGACCTTTCCCTGATGCCCAATCTCGCCGCGGTAGATTGGATTCTGCAGAAGGGTATAAAGAGCACCGCGAGAAAGCCGGTTGCCACCTGCGAGGACGCCAGCGGCCCCTTCGCGACACTTACTGACGACACCGAGCCGGTCAAGGTCGTGGCCGAGCAGCCTTACCGATCCAAGGGTCGCGTAGCGTTGAAAAATCATACGCACCGTCGCCGCTTCGGCGTCATTGACGATCAGCTTTCGCTCCTTCACGTCGTAGCCGAGCGGGACATTGCCGCCCATCCACATGCCCTTGGCCTTCGAGGCGGCGATCTTGTCGCGAATGCGCTCGCCGGCAATCTCACGCTCGAACTGCGCAAACGAAAGCAGCATGTTGAGGGTCAGCCGGCCCATAGAGGTCGTGGTGTTGAACTGCTGCGTCACCGAGACGAAGGAGGCTTTGTGCGTGTCGAGCACATCGACGATCTTGGCGAAATCGGCGAGCGAGCGCGTCAGCCGATCCACTTTGTAGACGACGACGATTTGAACCTTGGCCGACTTGACGTCTTCGAGCAGGCGCCGAAGTGCAGGCCGCTCCATTGTGCCGCCCGAGACGCCGCCGTCATCATAGAGATCGGGCAGCGCCGTCCATCCGGCATGTTTTTGACTGATGATGAAAGCGGCACAGGCTTCCCGCTGCGCATCGAGCGAATTGAACTCCTTCTCGAGCCCCTCGTCAGTGGACTTGCGGGTATAGACGGCGCAGTTGAGCCGCTTCATCGGAGCCTTCCAGGTGAAAAGATCCTTCTGATTAGATCCACGTCCTCAAGCGCGGATGACATCAACCATCGACGGCACCCTTCTTTGAGGTCAGACCAAAAAACCGCGGGCCGGACCAGTGCGCACCAGTGATTGCACGAGCGACCATCGTAAGCGATCGATAGCGCTGGCCGCGCCACTCCACCCCGTCCGCGTGAACGAGGACCGTGTGCGTGTCTCCGTTCCATTCGCGCACGAGCCGTGTTCCCGGCTTCACGGCGGTGCGGGGCGACGCCGAGCGGCTGTCAGCCAACGGCGCCACGGCTTCGGACAGGGATAGCTTGCGGAGTATCGACTTTGAGAGGCCGCCGAACGCCCTTTCCTGGATCTTGTAGGTGATGCCGCGCAGCAGGAGATCGCGAGAGAGGCTCTTTGGCGGCTGCATGTGATGCAACCGCCGCCACTCTGCCCTCAGCTCGAAGTTTGTCAGAGCTTCAAGCCGGGAAAGCTCTGCCGCGACGTCAGCAGGCACGGGGTCAGCGTCCGCGCTTAGTATCGATCCGGTAGCGACGCAGCTCGCCTTCGGCTTTCGACGAGGTGAGCTTGAAGCCGAGCCTCTTTTTCACGGTCCCCGCAAGGAAGCCACGCACGCTGTGCTGCTGCCAGCCAGTCTCGTCCATCATCTCCAGAATGGTGGTGCCGTTACGCTGGCTCAGAAGCGACAGGACGCGGTCGTGCTTTGAGACGCGGGCGGTGTGCTGTCCGTCGCTTGGATCCATATTACTCGCGGCTGCCTGCGCCGTCGGGCACTTCCGTTTGTCTTTCGCTTCTCGCCTTTGGCGGACGTCGCGGATTTGGTTCGTTTGGCAGAGGGTGCGAGGCGGGCTTCTGTCGTCGTCATGGTGGGCTCCGTGTGGTTCAAAGGCGCGCCCATCGGCGCTACCACCACCCACAGCCCCGCATTCCGCGAGGCGACCGTGAAAATTTGGCGACCACTACCGACGCCTGACACCGACCACCAATGCGTCCTCTGTGGACAGAAGTCGAGGGCTGATTTTTCTGCAATTCCTCAAATTCGGGGTCTTCGAAACCGGTGCGCTCAGCTACAACTAACTAATGGGCCTGTACCGTGCGGCGATACGTAAACCTCGTCACGCTGCGGTGCCGTACAGCAAAGCAAAAGGACGGTGGTCATAAATCCACCGTCCTCTTGGCTAGTGTGTTCCGGGGCAATCAATTGCCGCGAAACTTGATATAAAATCCGAACGCCATCGTAATCCGTGGCACCCAGACGCATCGCACACAACTCCAACACTCTCTCACCAAAATCCTGTGCGCTCGGCGCATATCCCCGCTAAGAACGGCATCGCGGTAGCGCCGTCGCACCGCGAGCCGTTCGTCACGCGTGTCCTCCGGGAAAAAACTTAGCCTAAGAAAGGCCTCGAACCACCCCGGCGGGTTGTCCTTCTTGATCATCGTTGAAAGCCCCCATTTGGGCTTCCGGCTGCGCATATAGTTTCGACCCCGCTTCAATTGCCCGCAGACCGGATGCCGTAACAACGTAGATACGACGGGGTCTTCCTTTGCGCCCTGCGGGTCGTTCGGTTGCGTCACTTGATGTGACAAGGCCTTGAGCTTCGAGGCGCTTCAGCGCGCCGTAGATCAGTGCGGCCTCCAGATCTTGATCCCCGGTTTGACGTGCCAGCGACGCCCGTACTTCAGTTCCCGACGCATTCAGCCCCAAATGGTGAACCGTTCGAAGAACGCTGAACATCAAACCGCGAGGGACGCGGACCTTGCTAAGAATAATGTCGCTCCTGGTAGAGCTGCAGGGGTTCCTTCATGTGCCTTCTCCCAATCTGTAGGTTGCGAACTTTTCAACGCGCTCGGCGTCAAGTGGGGGCTAAACCACCAAGCAACGTCACTCGGCGACCCGGTTACCCGCGAGGTTTCCGCGTCGCAGTGTTATAGTAGCAAATGCTATCATAACGTCAAGAGTATCGGGCCGCCTACTGCGCGGCTTGATTGTTCGCTATTTGTTCTTCATCCTCACCCGATGGTCAGGCGCAATGGCGAACTGTCAAAATCCCGCATCGATCGCGACTGGCCGCACCAAGTCGCGCTGCCAAGCCGGCTGTGCATTGGCGACAATTATCTCAAGCACAGGTTCTGCTGCCGCGACCTGAGCCTTTGCGATCGCGACCACGCCTTCTACCGCGATGACGAGTTCTGGAACGTCTTCTGCTTTGGCGTGCGCGAACACGCGGAGAAGTTTCAACGGCGGTTCGGCGGCGAGATCATGCATCCGGAGGATCGGCCGCGCTGGCCGGCCGGGAAGAAGCGAGATCCAGGCATCTGATTACGGTGCAGATCACAACTTGGCCAAACCGCCCACCGATTCCGGCTGGATGTCAGCCTGAAACTGCGAGAGATGTGGAAAACTCGGCGATATTCGCGCTTGCCACAGCGCGAATCAGCGAACCTATCCACATGAAAAGGATGACAGACGCCGAACTGCTGAACTCCGAACTTTTCGTGACCGACGCCCACGCACGCGGGGGCCACATTGTAGAAAAGCTTCCCGACGGCGTAACCATCAGCGACGACGTCATCCTCCAGTACAGCCACGAGCGCTACCCGGCCGAACAGGTTTTCTGCTGCGTGTGCGGGATAGCGAAGCACAAACACGGATATCGCGTCCGGCGTAGCGATGGTCTGGAAACTTTACTCGGGAACTGCTGCGCCGAACCAATCCTCGACCGTAAGTTCATTCAGGGCAAAGCGGATCTCGTTGCCCGCAAGCACCGGAAGGAATATGTCGAAGCAATACACGAAATGGCGCCCAGGGTGCTGGCCGCAGCAGCAGAGCTTCCAGCTTGGTATGCGAAAGCCCGTGCGCTTCGTGACCTGCGATACAAGATGCGCGAAGTAGCGCCGGACGTCTATGAATTGATGGAGCAAGGGGCCAACCGCGGGGGGCGAGCTGCTTACGTCCGAAACCGTGATGGTGCGGGACGACGATAACAAGCTGCGGCGCGAGAATGTGCTCGTTCGCCACGCACTCACCGGTACGGCGCTGTTGCGCCGGGGAGATCCGGTCGACTTACCCAAGGCGTTCGAAACGGCGATGGATCAGTTTCGCGACGTGGCGCGGAACACCGACGGGTTCACGACAGCGCGGTTGAAGGCTGCGATCACTCGATTCCGTTTTACGCTTGAAAAGTTACGTGTCCTCAATCAGATGGCCGATGCCGTCTACCACTTCTTTGGCGGTCGCAACTTAGCGGGCATTCAACGCTGGGCGACGTTGATGGCCGAAGGTCACGACCGACATTTGAAGTCGTCGATCCGTGCGGGAGACAATGTGATCCGCAATCTCCGGACAGGCGCTGTGGTAGGCCCACCTTGCAACATCCCCGGCACTACCGACGTGATCTTTAGTGCGTTGTCGACCGCCGCCTAAGCCGTGGCAGCGGCCAGTGGCAGGTGTGGCGCGATCATGAGCGCCACGCCGACGCCGTCCTCGACATCGTCCTGCAGCCGCGCCGCATCGCATTCGTAGTGGTCCCAGAATAGCGCGTAGGCCATCTCGGCATCAGAGCAGAGGTGCTGGCGGCGGTAGATCTCGCGGTTGAGCGTGCTGGCGGTGTTGACGAGCTCGTTAAACGCAAGCTGCCGCGGGTCGTAGAACTCGCCCTTGCCGACGCCTTCCAGCGAGTGGATGACGGCCGCGATTTCGCTGATCTGCATTACGAGTTGGGCCGGCGTGACGTGGCTGATCGTTTTGGTCTGCCCCTCCCCACGACACCAGCATCTAAGTTAGAATCCGGCCGTGGTCGGCCAGCGTATGGACTGACCGAAGCGGAGCGTAGGGCAGACCAGGCGCTGGCGGCAAGATCGCTTCTGGAGCCGGTGGGCGATACCTCAGCGATGAGTGCGGTCTGACGGCATTGTAGTGGCGCCTCCAGTTCTCGATGAGTACCTGTGCTTCCCGCAGCGTCGTGAAGATCTCGCCGTTGAGCAGTTCGTCCCGGAGCTTGGAGTTCAGGCTCTCGCAGTAGCCGTTCTCCCAAGGACTGCCGGGTTCGATGTAGAGCGTTTTGACGCCGACCTTGCCGAGCCAGTCGCGAACTCTGATCGCCACGAACTCCGGTCCATTGTCTGATCGAATGTGTTCGGGTGGGCCGTGCAGCGTGAAGAGGTCGGTCAGGCAATGCAGCACATCGTCGGACCTCAGCCGTCTAGCCACAACAATCGCCAGGCAACGCCGTGTGAACTCGTCAAGCATGACGAGCATGCGGAATGCCCGACCGTCCTGCGTACGCTCCTGGACGAAGTCATAGGACCACACGTGGTTGGGTCGCTCTGGCCGAAGACGGACGCACGATCCGTCGTTCAGCCAAAGACGGCCGCGTTTTGGTTGTTTGCTTGGTACTTTCAGCCCTTCCCGACGCCAGATGCGATAGACGCGCTTGACGTTGACCCGCCAGCCTTCGGTGACGAGCATCTCGCGAATGCGGCGGTAGCCGTAGCGGCCATACCGCGTTGCCAGCCTGACGATGGCAGCCGTCAACGCGGCTTCGTCATCAGGCGTCTTGAGATGTCGTCTCTGCGTCGAGCGCGGCTGTCCTAGAACAGCGCAGGCCCGGCGTTCCGAAGTCTCCAGCTGCGAGCGCACGTGGTCGACGCACGCCCGCTTCCGGGAAGGGCTTAGTATTTTCCCTCAAGGGCTTCCTTAGAATCAGCTTGTCCAGCGTCAACTCGGAGACGGCTCGCTTGAGGCGATCGTTCTCGCGCTCGAGATCCTTCAGACGCTTGGCCTGATCGAGCTTCAGACCGCCGTAGTCGCGGCGCCAGCGATAGTAGCTCTGCTCCAAGATGTTGAGGCCCCGGCAGATCGTGCCGATCGCCTGCCCCTGGCCGAGACGGACTTCCGCTTCGCGAAGAAGCCCAATAATCTGCTCTGTCGTAAATCGCTTCCGTGCCATTCCCTTCTCTCCTCATCAAGGTTGGAAATAGCCGGATTCGCTCAATCAGCTTGGTACCGGTTCAGGGAGGCAGGCCAAATGGCGCCATCCTTCAAGCATAAAGAAGCCCTGTCGGCGTGGCCGACACGGCTTGTTCTGGTGATGAAATAGCACGTGCGGCAATGCCCCTAAGGTAGCGCACAGCTGTTACCGCCGCCCTATGCCATCCTTTGCAGGACTACGGACATCGCCTAGAGCCTCGCGCTCTTTGATCAACGGCAACAGCTGCTTTTCATCTGGCGCGCCTCCTCAAGGCTCAGGTTCTTACCGCGAGACATTGGGTGCTTCTCTCCAAAAGCGTGGTGGGCCGTACCCGCCAGGGCCGATGCTCAACACAAATTGTTCTACCTCCTGTCAGACCGACGCTCCGGGCTATGTCACCGCTACGGCAATCAAGAGCCTTGGCCCGTTTGAGGTCGCGCCTGGCGCACCAGAAATGTGATGGCGATCCTCGACGTACCGGAGTTGCTCAGAGCGATCTGAGAGCTTTTAGCGTCGCCTGATCTTCTTGCCCAACAACGCGCCGCGTTCTCATACAGCCTCCCGAGGAAACGGACATGAGAATGAGTTTCACTGCCACAATGCGCTGGTGTTGCTATCGCCTAAGCATGCACTGACGCATCGGAAGCCCGAGAATCGGCTCTATCCCCATCGAGCAACGTGAGTAGCATTACTTACCGACCAATAATTCTGGAACGGCTCGGTCGTGCTTCCGTTGGTCCGATAGCAGAAAAGGATCGACCCATGAAAGAGAGATATTTCGCGGCTGCGATCGTTCTTATCAGTTTCGTCGTCAACGCTACGGCGGGCGAACCCCGATCAGGGTTAGGAACGCTTACCTGCTTATCTGGTGACCGCCAAGGTAACAGCCGAACCGTCGACTGCACGCTGAAGCCAGTTGCAGGAATTGTATCGAGATTTCGCGGAGAAATATCGCGGCCAGCTCAGGCCTCTACCGTAAAATCTCAACGTGTTTTGGTCTGGTACGTCTATGGGCCTGAAGGCACAAGGCCCAAAGATCTCGAAGGCATGTTTGTTCGAGACAACAAAGTTTCCAATACCGGCGAAGTAAACAACATGCTGGTAGGCGGGAAAACGAATTCAATCTCACTTCAACCGCCCACTAATCGTGACCAACTGCCGGGAGACGATGCGCTGACAGTTCTGGAGTTGAAGTTACACGCCCTAAACGCTTAAGAAAGCAAGGAGGAAAGAACAGATGAAAAATCCGTTTGCTATCTTGGTACTGGCATTGGCTATGCCTGCATCAACGGCGCTGGCTGCTGACGATAAGATGCATCCACCTGAAAAGGCCATGGATTCCGCTACACCAAAGATGAAGAATCCTGACGGAACGGAAGGCATGCACCCACCGCAAAAGGCGATGGACAATGCAGTTCCGACCGAGAAAATGCCCAAGGGGGAAGGCTCCGCGTCTACAGGCGAATCAGCTTCGACAGGAGCATCAGATGGCAGTTCCGGCGCAAGCTTTCCCGACTGGGACATTCGGAAGGCCGGCGAAAGCGTCGATCTGAAAGCCCCAAAAAATTGAATGGCTGCTGCCGATGTCACTTAGCGAGAAGAGCGGTGTCTTCTCGCTCTTCTTTTTAAAGAGGCAGATATGAGCTTTTTATACGGAGGAGATCCCGTAATGCCGGGTAACCCCAAGCCAAACCCGGGGCCCTACAATCCCAATCCGAAGCCAAGTCCGACACCCGCTCCGCCACCTCGGTAAGGCTCCGGAATTATCCTGCGCCCTGCCCGATGTACGACGGTTCGCCGCGTCACCCAGCCTAGCGTGGTTCCTTGAACGATTACGCTGAAGAGCACAACGGCATAAGTCGCTGCCAGAATGACAGGCTTGAAATCGCTGTCGGGGAGGCTCAAAGCGAGCGCGATCGAAATGCCGCCGCGAATTGCGGCCCACGTCAGGAACGGCACGTTTTTCATGGACATTTGCCCCATCCACGAAAAAGCAAAAGGCGGCACTGATACTGCAACCAGCCTGCTAGCGAGAACGACGGGGATGGCGAGAAGACCGATCAACAAGGATGATGGCGAGAAGCGTAGGATCAGCACTTCCAATCCAATGAGCAGAAATAGAACAGAGTTTAGAATTTCATCGATAAGCGTCCACAGCGCAAAGACATAGCGTTGGGTGGTTTCGCTCATGGCGTCGCGAGGCCCGCGGTCTCCAATCAGCAATCCGGCGGCTACGACAGACAATGGGCCGCTAACGTGAAGCTTTTGCGCCAACGCGTACGTCCCCGTCACCAAGGCCAACGTTATCAGCACTTCGACAGCGTAATCGTCGACGGATTGCATCGCAAGGAAGGACAAGTACCCAGTCACAATTCCAAGCAAAAGGCCGCCACCAGCTTCCAGGATCACAAGCTCAATGATCGCCGAAGTCGAAGTCTCGTCGCTGCCGCCCTGCATGGCAAACTGCAGCATCAAAGTGAAAAGGACGATGCCGACGCCATCATTGAACAGCGACTCGCCTTGCATCTCGGCCAGCAGATCCTCCGGAACGTTTATGTTTTTAAGCACCCCAATGACGGCGACCGGATCGGTTGGACTGATAAGTGCACCAAAGACCAAGGCCCATGGCCAAGTCATCTGATAAGAAAAAAGCGCTGACAAACACCACAGCCCAATAGCCACCAATCCGGTAGACACCAGTGTCGACACGGTCGCCAATAGCGCGACTTGCGCAGCACGGGTGCGCAACATGCCAAGATCGACGTGGAGGGCACTTGCGAACAACAGGAATGCCAATATCCCGTTCATGACAAACGCGGAGAAATCGATCTGTAGCAGAGCTGTGGTCAATGGCTCGAATAGATGATGGCTTGGATACACCGTATCGATAGCAACGAGAACCAGCGAAGTCGTACCACTTATAGTGAGAAGACCAATGGTGTGCGGCAACGGCAGGAATTTGCGGTTCAGCCAGCCGAACAGCGCGCTCAAGGTTAGTAGGATCGCTAGCAAGTCGAAGAATGAGAGCATTTGACTCCTGCTGGAGCTTTTTGAGGATTGAAACGTTCTGTTGGAACACGTTCTGTACGTGAACTAGTCGAGAAACGGCCTAAGTGATCGCCCCTTCGGTGATCTTAATCAATGGCGGACATTCGCAATGCGGATTTACTCAATCATCGCAGTTCTTCTTTATCGGCGTCCCCTCCGTATCGCAAGCGAACCCCATAGCTCGAGCTACGGCGCAATTCGAGCATGCGGGATCCCTAGTCCAGGACGCGCGACTAGGCAAACGCAAGCGGTGCACGTGGCACACGGGACGCCGGGTCTGCAGTTGGCGCGGCTACAGAGCATCCGACCGTTTCAATAACGATCTCAGCATTGAGCCAAAGGATCCTTCCCGGGCGGGCAAACGCAAGAGGCCTCGCATAAGGTAGCGGCGACCGTGAGCAGCCGCCCAACTAGGTTTCGGTTTCCCAACTTCCTGCGCAGTATTTGGCGAACTGGAATTGTCGGCAACCTTGTAACAGGGTCGCTGGTCCTGCTGCCCTTGGTCCTCACCGTACTTATCATTGGCTGGATGGTGGGCGTCGTCTTAACGTTCATTGGTCCGGGCAGCTGGTTCGGTGAGCTCTTGACCAGTGGTGGCTCAGCGTTCGTTGGACCCAAGAGAGAGCTCATTGCCTTTTGGCTCGGTGCGGCTATCGCCATTCTTGTCCTGTGGCTGGTCGGTCTGATCGTAAGAAGCCAGGCCCGGCGCGCGCTCGACCAAACTGTGGACGGAATTCTCGCGAGGGTTCCGCTATTCCGCTCAGTTTATAAGCCAGTTTCTCAAGTTGTACGGCTGTTTGCTGGTAGCAATCCCGATCTCACGTCTATGTCGGTTGTGATGTGCCGCCTCGGGGGAGAGCTGGGCGCAGACATCCCTGCGCTCTTGGCGACGCCGGATGTGTATGAGGTCGCGGGGCAGCCGCGCTTGTTGGTCTACCTTCCAACGTCGCCGCTGCCGGCTTGGGGCGGACTCGTGCTGGTACCGAAAGACTCCGTGATTGCGTTCCCGGAAATGGACGCGGATGGATTGATAAAGCTCTATCTCTCATTCGGAGTGCTGGCTCCTGACATTCTGAGTGGCAACGCTGATGTTCTGAACACTCCTCGACAACTTCCAGCTGCCAGATCCCCTATCGACTTGTCTCGGGCAAAACCATTGCGCGAATAAGCTCCTTATCGCGCCCAATCGCGAGCGCTGCCTCAGCCCGCTGAAGGGCGATGTCGGAGTGGACCGTTGCGGCATCGGCAAACGACTGATTTCCGATACCGGCGAGTGTACTTAGCGATTTCTGCAACCAAATACCGACCTCAACAATTGAGGCCCCGTCACGTTCAATGGGCGTAAACGCATCGTCAAATATCTCTTCGACCCTGATAGCCGGCAGGAAGATCCGAGGATATTTCGGTAGGTCTGATGTAACCTGGTTCGCTTGCGTTCCCCACATGACGAGTATCCTGGTGAGCCGGCTTATGATGTCTATCGCGGTTCCCGGATCGTTGACGGCGGGTGAAAGAGCGCGTGACGCGATCTCGCTCATCACGCATATTCCGAATCTTGGATCCTGGTCGAACGTGCGCGTTTCGCCTAGTGTGAAACAGGCGCGGGCCCGTTCGGCTTGATCGTCACTCAACGCGTTTTCTGACCAAACCAAAGGATGCATCGGATCAACGAATGCACCCGTCAATGTGAGCACATATATCTTAGAATTCAATTCATCAGCGAGGTCCGAGAGGTCCTTCAGATCGATATGCTGAACGAACCCCAGCTCATTGCTACGCACCGGTGTGAGTCTTGAAAGTGCGCCATTGATCCAGCTCGGGCAACTCCCGGCAGCCCAAATGCCTGTCCTTCAAATGCAGGCGAATGGCGGCCATCGTCGCATGTTCGACTCGGCTGGCAGTATCGCTGACCCGGCCAAGCGTAGTCAGGTGCTCGATCCATCGGATCAATGTAATCACGATCAATACGATGACGGCGATCGTAACGACGAACAAAACCACTCGGCCGCTCGCACCATAGGCTCCCGTTCGCAAAACCACGATGCCAACTAGACTGTAGAGAAAGGCGCCGATGAAGGTCGCCAACACGTTCTGCGACGTCCGATCTTCAATGAGCAAGGTCGCTGCGCGAGGCGTCGCACTGTTGGATGCTGCTGTGTAAGCCGACACCATCGTTCCAAGCGAGAACGTGGTCACCGCGAGCATGCTCGAAGCGATAATGGTGAGAATGTGATCGACGGCATCTGCTCCAATCGAAGCCGACAAGCTCTCCGGGATATATGGTTTTAGCGTAATGGCAATAAGTGCTGCGGCTATGGCGAGCACTGATAGCAATGATGCTCGCACCCACAATTTCCTGCTCAGGCGCTCCAGGAGCCATTGCCAGCGGTCTGTCATGAGAAAATTCCTTCTCGGGTATTGCCCCACACAGCCGACGTAGCGGCTTAAGCATAAAACCGCGAGCAACGACTTTGCGACTGGGCCGTTATGACGAAGTTCGCTTGGATGCACTGTCGCTCGAAGCGCCACCGGAGATCTGACAATGTCCTACACTCGCTTCTTCGCGATGATCGCGACATCGACAGCTGTCATGTTTGCGTTGATGTACCTGAACACCTATGAGATTGACCACGTCTTCTTTAGCCAAACCCGTTTCTGGATGGCGATCCTTATGGGAGCGACGATGGCTGTGATCATGCTCGTTTTCATGTGGTCCATGTACGAGAATAAGCGACTTAGCGCGGCCATCGTCATGGGCAGCGCCGTCCTATTCCTTACCTCGCTCTGGCTTGTGCGCAGCCAAGAGATGGTGACCGATATTAGCTACATGAGCGCAATGATTCCGCACCACTCAATCGCGATTTTGACGAGCAGGCGCGCGCACATCAAAGATCCCAACGTTCGTAAACTGGCAGACGGCATCATCGCTGCTCAAGTGCGCGAGATCGAAGAGATGAAGTCTCTCATCGCAGACTTGAAGGCGAGGCCAACGGCTGAGGGCGCATCTGATTTACCAGCGTCTAATCCCTGATGGGACGGCGCATTCTTGTCTCGTTGGGCACGACAGAGGTGGACGAATGGCTGCGACCAACTCATCGAAACGCGTCATCTACGCCGCGTTAGCGGGCAACCTCGCCATTGCTGTTGTCAAGTTTATCGCCGCAGCATGGACTGGTAGTTCGGCCATGTTGAGCGAGGGTGTTCACTCTCTGGTCGATACTGGCAATCAGACGCTCATGTTATACGGCCTCCATCGCGCCGCTAAACCCGCTGATGCGCAGCACCCGCTCGGCCATGGTCGAGAATTATACTTCTGGAGCTTCATCGTCGCGCTCTTGATATTTTCCCTTGGCGCAGGCGTCGCTTTTTATGAGGGCACAACTCACCTGTACGCCCCTGTCGCAATCACTGACCCCTCAGTCAATTATGTTGTTCTGGCCATCGCATTTGTGTTCGAGGGACTGACCTGGAGAGTGGCCTGGAAGGAATTTGCCAAGGAGCGGGGTGAACAAGGAGTGCTGGATGCCGTAACACGCAGCCGCGATCCAACGACATTTCTAGTCCTCTTTGAAGATTCTGCCGCACTGGTCGGCATTGCAATCGCGTTCGCCGGCACAGCGACATCCGTTTGGCTGGACCTGCCTGCGCTAGACGGAGTTGCTTCAATTATGATTGGCCTTGTCCTAGCGGTAACTGCCCTGTTCCTCGTCCGTGAGAGCAAAGGGCTGCTGCTTGGCGAGCCGGCGCGGCCGGCCACTCGGAAATCGATCATCAGAATCGCTGAAGCTCACCCCGACATCGAAGCGGTCGGACGACTCGTAACGGTTCATTTGTCGCCTAGGGAAATCGTGGTGGCCCTGGATGTGAACTTTGCGGACGATCTGCGAACATCTGGCGTCGAAGTCACCGCGAGCGAACTCGAGCAGCAGATCAGAAAGAAGCATCCTGATGTGACTGCTCTGTTTCTAAATCCAAGGGTCAGGAAAGGCGGCGCAGCCGAGAATCCCGACCCTTCAGATATTTGAAAGCAACGTCGCTATGCAACCGCGGCTCAGTTGTTGTTATCAGCCGGGTCAGGCGGGGGGTCGGCAGCTTTCTGACTCCCTATATTGCACAGCCGTAACTTGAGCGGTGCTCAAATATAGCCGCTTCGAGTTTCCGCTGTCAGAACCGGGATCTGGATTTTCGATGGCGGTTGTAGGCTGGCCCGGAGCGCCACTTGGCTCGTTCTCTCCCGCGACAGCCAGCAGGGGCATGATCGTCAAGGCGAACTGAACAACTGCAATCCTAATCATTATTTACCGTGCCGGAAGCATACGCGTGAAATAATTCCTCAACATCTTTCCGCGCTCATGATGATAGACAACGATTGAATGTACACTCTGAAGCCAAGTCGGAGACTGATTGCAATGTTCCAACTTATCGGCCGGCTAGCGGTTGGAGATGATTGACAGCATGCTCAACCTGGCAACAACGGCTAGTGCAATTTTTCCAAGGCTCGATCCGCCTCTTCAACGGAACACGCTGGACCAACTTCTCCACGGTTCATGCGTAAGCACATGCGAACAAGTCTCTCCAAAGCTGCTGGATCGCGCTCCCCATTTTGGGCCGCAACAATCAGGCTCGACGCCGCCAGAAACATTCCTTTGTCGTCCGCCTTGATACGTTCTCTCTGCCTAGACGGCAGGCCATTGATAACGTGCTCAAAGGCGCCAAACAGCAGTGCGAGTACACTTGGGCGCAACGGCGAAAGCGACGGCTTCATCACGGCAACCTCTTCAGGAGATGGCATGCGGCAGCAGGATTAGCCGCTCAATGCGGATTCTAGATTTTGAGCCTCTGCGACCCAGATCTCGATTAGGTTCACGAGGTCCCGCCAGTTCGTGCCGTCGTGCGGATTGCTTTCAATGAGCAGGTTGGCCAGTTCCCTCGGGTCGTATTTGGCGAGATCGACTGTGGTTCCTACGCCAAGGGCGCGAAGTCGGTCCACGATGACAGCATCAAAATCGGTCAACCGCTGGAACTCAAGGAGCGCCGTCAAGTCGCGAATTTGCTTTGCGGTCAGACCGGTTCGTGCGCCAAGCAGCATGCGGTCGCGAATTGTCTCCACTGAACCAAGGAATGCGCCCACCGTTCGAATGCCGGCCCTTGCCAACGCTTCTTCGCACTCACCGCCGACTAACTGTACAAGCTCGAGCTGGCGCTTTTGGAAGGGCGGCTTATTGGAAGGCTGTGCCATCGAAACCATCGTGCAATCGTAAAAGTTTTTACTTTGGGTGGATCGTCGTCACAACCCAGGAAGACTACTTAGCTGACCTTTTTATGACGCGTCGTATTCGGTTGCATCGACTAATTCCCGAATTTGGACCGTACCTTGTCAGCTCCAGCGCATCAGAATAGCGAGACCAGCCCCGCGCAAAAGTTTGCGGCACTCGTGCATCATGCGGCAACCGGAACCATCACCGTCGCGTTCGCCTTACACCAGCAGGCAATAAGGAAAGGAACAAATTATGAGAAAATCAATCGTTAGCATACTCGCTCTTGCGATCGTAATCGCCGGAGTTCCAGCGGCATCGACCTTCGCAGCTGATGCCATGCAGGCCGCGGACGAGTATCGCACCAGCAAGCTTGTCGGTTCAAAAGTCTACAATGATGCAAACGAAAATATCGGCAGCATTGAAGATATCGTGCTGAAGGCTGATGGGGCAATGGATGAGGTCGTTCTAAGCGTTGGCGGCTTTTTGGGCATCGGCGAAAAGTTCGTGTCCGTGCCGTTCGCCGACCTGAAAATCACTCCGGATGGGAGCAGCTTTAAAGTCATGATGTCGGGCACCAAAGACACGCTGAAGGGCCTTCCGGATTATAAGTTCAAGAACTCGTAATGCGCGTTCAGCCACCCAGGTCGCAAGACTTGGGTGGCGAAGCTCATCCTTCTCACCAGCTCACTAATGCACGGCGGCTGACTGCAGCACTGTGATCAGATAAGCCCCATAAACAGTCAGCAGCATCGCACCCCGCCACCTGTCAATTACGCCGGAACGGGGTGGAAAAGTCAGCCCAACCGCGACGCAGCCCAGGATCAGCGCCGGGGCGGCCACTTTAAGGGTTACTTCGATCGGTGCAATCGTAGCAGCAACGCCGACGACAAACAGGCCATTGAAAATATTGCTGCCTAGTATAGTTCCCAGTCCAATTTCGTCGTGGCCTCGCATCCGAGAAATTATTGCTGTTGCTAGCTCGGGGACCGACGTGCCAATCGCCACAATTGTCGCCCCGATCACGAATTCGGTAAAGCCAAAGGCTCGGGCAAGATCTGTTGCGCCGACGACGATCAGCTTTCCGGCAGCGATCAGGAGCGTCAATCCGATGACGCTTTCAACGACAGCCCGCGACGGGTGCCGTTCCCCGAGCACTTCAGGCGCGGCTGAGCGTTCGCGACCTGCGTCGCGGATAATCGCAAGGAGCCAGGCAAGGAACGCCACCAACAGCAGCACCCCGTCCCACCTTGACAGACGGCCGTCGACGAGAAGGACACCGATCAGCACGGGGATCAGAAGGGCGACTGGATAATCTCGCCGCAGACTTCCTTTTGGAACTTCAATGGGTGCGATGATCATGGCTATCGCCAAAATGAGAGCTACGTTGACAACGTTGCTGCCAAGCGCATCACCCAAGGAAATTTCAGGGGAGCCATCGAGCGCGGAACTGATGGCAACGGTCAACTCCGGACTTGACGTCGCAAACGCCGCAACGGTGGCAGCTATGATACCTGGAGAGATACGCGCGGCTCTGGCCAAACCCACGGTTCCCCTAACGAACAGCTCGCCGCCTGTGCCCGCGAACGCAAGGCCGAGCAGTAACGCCACATAGCTGTTCATCTACATTCACCAACTTTTTGTTTGAAGTTTCAGATCTGGCGCATCCCGGCATCCGCAATACCACGTAGGAACGGTAGCGACGGTGAGCCATTACATCCGCAGTGCGATGCTGCCAAAAGCCAATGGAGGACCCTTATGCGAACTAGTGCGATTGTCTACGCAGTAGTCATCAGTTGTGTCGCTACGATAGCTGGGAGTGCGAACGCAGGCACCGTGACAACTGCCAATCTCAACTTGCGGGCGGCGCCCACTGTTGTGGCCGACGTACTGACCGTTGTTCCGAAAGATTCGAATATCATTATTGGGGAATGCGCCTTTACGGCCAAGTGGTGCAAGGCCTCATTCAGCGGCAGCTATGGTTGGGTTTCGACCGCTTTCTTAGCTGCCAGCGAAGGACGAAGCGAGTTTCCTGCCAACGCCGAGATCTCTGATGCGCGAGTAATCCCCGATGACAAGGAGTGGACGGATGTTGAGCCGGATTGGCAAGATGTCGATGACGGGGAATCTACCGAAATCTGACTCAATGTTCCTAGCTTTGGCGCCGCGGCTCAACCCGCTTGCACTCTCCCAGAAGCTTGGCTTCGGAGTTCGTCAAACGTGGATGCCAGCCACCGCCAGACGAGGAATGCGAGGGTGTCTAAGCCCTGCCAGAGGACGCCGGCCCGCGTCACGTCTTCCGCGGCATAAAGGAGAACTTCGTTGATTGCGAAGGTGGGGCTGGTGATGCGGAGCCGGGCACTTTTGCAGCTTTGTCGTCGCGCTCCTGATTTTTTCCCTTGGCGCAGGCGTTGCCTTTTTCGAAGGCGCAACTCACCTGTACGATCCCGTCGCAATCACCGACCCGACAGTCAATTATGTCGTTCTGGCCGTTGCATTCGCCTTCGAGGGCGTCACCTGGAAAGTGGCCTGAAAGGCATTTGACAAGGAGAGGGGTAAGCAAGGCGTATGGGATGCTGTCACACGCAGTCGCGATCCAACGACATTTCTCGTCCTATTTGAAGACTCCGCCGCGCTGGTCGGCATCGCAATCGCGTTTGCCGGCACGGCGGCATCGGTGTGGCTCGGGCTGCCAGCGTTGGACGGAATTGCGTCGATCTTGATTGGCTGCGTTCTGGCGGTGACTGCGTTGTTCCTCATCCGCGAGAGCAAAGGTTTACTACTTGCCGAGCCGGCCCAGCCCGCTGCTCGAAAATCGATCATCAGCATTGCCGAAGCTCACCCTAACATCGAAGCGGTCGGCCGGCTTGTAACGGTTCATCTGTCGCCGAGGGAAATTGTCGTGGCCTTGGATGTAAACTTCGCCGACGATTTGAGAACATCAGGCGTTGAAGCCACTGACCTGAGACCCTCCTTCCATCCAATCAGAGGGAGAGTCCTAGGCTGAAGTTGTGGCTCGTGTCGTTCGTCACGGCAAGGGCTAGGTGGTGGTTGCGGAACTCCTCTGGTGTCCGGTTGGCGAGCGCTGAATGCGGCCGCACGCTGTTGTAATCGTCACGCCAAGCGGCCAGTACGGCGCGGGCCTCGGCGAGAGACGAGAATGCAGTCTCGTTCAGGCACTCGTCCCGGAGCCGCCCGTTGAAGCTTTCCACGAACGCGTTCTGTTGCGGTTTGCCAGGCTGGATGTAGTGCCAGGCGACATCCGTTCCTTGGCTCCAGGCCAGGATTGCCATGCTCGTGAACTCGGTACCATTGTCGGAAATGCACGTCCTAGACTTGCCCCGGACCGCGATGATGGCATCGAGTTCGCGGGCAACACGAGCACCTGACAACGATGTGTCGCCGACGAGAGCCAGACATTCGCGCGTGCAATCGTCGACAACCGCGAGAACGCGGAACCGGCGACCGTCCGTAAATGTGTCGGAGACGAAATCCAGCGACCAGCGCTCGTTCGGCCGCGAGGGCAGCGCCAATGGCGCGCGCAGACCCAGAGCCCGCTTGCGGCCACCACGCTTCCTCACCTGCAGATTTTCCTCGCGGTAGAGCCGCCGGAACCGCTTCTGGTTCATGATCAGGCCTTCTCTCCTCAGCAAAAAATGCAGACGCCTATAGCCAAACCGGCGACGCACTTGCGCCAGCTCCCGAATGCGCAGCCGAACGGCACCGTCATCCGGGCGAAGACTCCGGTAGCGCACCGTCGACCGGTCAAAACCTAAGGCTTGGCACGCCCGCCGCTCGCTCACCTCGTGCGTCGTGCACGCGTAAGCGACGACCTGCCGCTGAGCGACGGGCGTCACCACTTTCGGGATGTGATGTCCTTCAGGATCGCGTTGTCGAGCATCGTCTCGGCAAGCAGCTTCTTCAGCTTCGCGTTCTCGTCATCGAGCGACTTCAGCCGCCTGGCGTCCGACACGTCCATGCCGCCGAACTTCGACTTCCACTTGTAGAAGGTTGCGCCACTGACACCGTGCTTCCGGCAAATCTCTGCCGTCGGCCGCCCTGCCTCCTGCTCACGCAGAATGCCAATGATCTGCTCTTCCGAAAACCTGCTCTTACGCATCGTCCGTCTCCTCTCTGGAGGAGGTTACGGACTCTACCCAAATCTGGAGGAGAGCGAGGGTCTCAGGTCACGGCTAATGACGGCGACCAAACTTCTGGGCGATATTTGAAAACCTAAGCACATGTTTATTTGGCATATGACCGGAAATTAAAGCCGCCTCAATGCGATTGCGGGCACCGAGCTTAGAAAGTATTTCGGCTACGCCGCGCTTGACCGCTTTCGCGCTCAGGCACAATTCCAAAGCAATTTCCTTATTGCTTAAGCCCCGCGCAATCTCCTCAAGAATGCGCTCTTGACGTGCGGTCAGACTGCTCTTTTTTACTTGCTTCGGCAAAGGCTGGGATTGCCTTGGCGCAGACAATATTCGGGTGGCCAAGGTCGGGGTTACATAAGTCTCGCCTCGGCTGACGGACTGAAGGATAACTACAAGATCGGGGCCGTTGACGCCCTTTGAGACATATCCTTTAACACCGCTGGATAATGCGCCACGCACCTCGCGCTCGCCTTCGCAAGCGGTAAGAAGCACTAGCTTCATTGTGGGATGAACATTAGCAATATACTTGATGGCGGAAACGCCGTCAGTGGGCTTATTGACGCCAAGGATCATAATGTCGGGACAGAGTTCATCGGCTATGCGGATGGCGTCCGCTGCGCACCGTCCTGTTCCTACCAATTGCAAGCCTGAGCCCTGCTGCAAGGACCGAGCAACCCCATCGCACATCAAAGGATGTTCATCAATAAAAGCTAGGCGAATGCTGGTCATATATTCCTTACCTTGGGTTATTTCAAATGACATTGAGTAAAATTTTAAACAGAACTTCAAAATTCGAGAACAACCAAAAGTAAAATGGCAGCAGAAGCAGAGCCACCCCAATCCAAATGAAAATCGCACCGTTGCGTGAGCGTGTCCGGTAGGCCTCGCAGTTAAGATTACATTCTCCTCGCATGTCACTCACGGAATGCCCTGTCGATCTGATCGGTGAATGGCTTTGCGAGATAGGAAAGTGCCGTACGATCGCCCGTTGCCATGAACACTTCGACCGGCATGCCGGGCACGAGCTTTAGTGCGCCGACCGTCTTGCGGGATTTCTCGTCCATCTCGACACGAGCAATGTAGTACGACTGACCCGTCTTCGGATCGACCGTCACGTCGGCTGAAACCTGCACGACGTGACCCATAAGCTCAGGCGTTTCCTTCTGGCTGAATGCCGAGAGCTTCAGTGTAGCGACACGCCCCACGCCCACCTGATCGATATCCGTCGGCGCAATGCGCGTCTGGATCGTCAGGCTGTCTTCTTCCGGAACGATCAGCATGATCTGCTCCGCCCCGGTCACGACGCCGCCGACGGTATGCACCGCAAGCTCGTGCACCACGCCGGTCTGCGGAGAGCGGATGTCGATGCGGTTCAACTTGTCTTTTGCAGCGACCTCGCGTTCGGCAAGTTCCGATAGCCGCGCTTCGATGTTGCGCAGCTCACGCTGTGCCGTGGCGCGAGCGTTCTCGTCCACCGCCAGGATCTGCACGTTGATCTCGCTGATCTGCCCGTTGGCCCGCGCAATCTGCGCCAGCAGCCCGCCGTGCTCGCCACCCAGGCGCGTCTCTTCGCGCTCCATGGAATAGACACGCGACACGGGCGTCAGCGACTTCTTGTGCAGCATGCGCACCTGCTCCAACTCGCGCTGGATGATGCCGAGCTCCGTTTTCTTGGCGTCGCGCTGCGCCGTCAGTCCGATGATCTCTTCTTTCAGCTGGCCGATGCGCAGGCCCAACTGTTCCTTCTGGCTCTCGCGCGTCTTCTTGTTCTCACCAAATAGACGGATCTCGCCATCTGCGGCAGACAGAGCGTCGGAGCTCTGTTCCGCGAACGCAGGCGGCAGCACCATGTCGGGTCTGCTGTCGCGCTCTGCGGTGAGACGGGCGCTCCGCGCCACAAGCTCGGTCAGCTGCGACCGGATAATGCCAATTTCTGCCTTGATCTGCGTTGCATCGAACCGCATCAGCACCTGCCCGGCCTGCACGCGATCGCCATTCTTGACGCCGATCTCGGAAACGATGCCGCCGTAGCTGTGCTGCACCTTCTTCACGTTGCGCTCGACGACGAAGGTGCCTGGCGCGATGACCGCGCCGGCGAGGTTGGCTGTCGCAGCCCAGGCACCCAGACCGCCGACCAGAAACACCATCACAAACGACGCAAATACGATGTGCCGGATAATGGAGAAGCTCGTCACAAACGGCTCTTGCTGCGTTTCCATTTTTTGCGTCCTCGACGTGCCCTGGCTACCGTGCGTCTTGCTGCGCACTTGGCCGTTCAGTCCACTTTCATGCGCGATAGAAATCGTTGTCGGTCAGCACATATGTGCCGGCCAGCTCGAGTTCAAAATCGATATCGTCTTGATAGTCCGTATTACCCTGAAGGATCGTCACATCACGTCCGTCAATGGTGTCATACTTAATCCGCAGCTCGCCGGGGCGGGTGAATGGCGTGTCCGGATTGCTCAATATAACGAACGTCTCGATGCTCTTGTCTTCAAACGATTCTTCCATGCTGTCGGCGAACTCGTCACGCACCTTGTCGATGTCGATGCGATCGCCGACATCGAAGTCCAGGATCTGATCGCGGTATCCACGGCCGTTGCCCATGGACGCCGACGAGTGAAACTCGAACCTGTCATCACCTTCGCCGCCAATGAGCACGTTGCGCGAATCGCTGGCAATGATCCGGTCGTCACCCTTGCCGCCTTTGACATTCTCGAAATTGAGAATGATGTCGGATCCGACGTCCGCGCTGGTGACGCGCTCCGAGATGAGGTCGATCAGCGCGTCGGCCGAGGTTGTCGACATATCGTAGGTGTCGTGGCCGCTGCCACCGTCGTACGTATCGTCGCCGTCTCCCGCAGTAGCTAAGACCGTATCATCGCCACCCCCGAGGGTAACCATGTCCTCACCGGCTCCAGCGTCGACGCAGTTGGCTTCATCGTTCCCAACGAGTGTGTCATCGCCAGACCCCGAAGTCACGTTCTCGAAGCCGGTGATGACGTCGCTGCCGATGTCGGCGCTCGACGCCGTCCCCGCCGCTAGATCGATCGTGGCGTCGGCCGTGGTCGAAGACGCGTCATAGGTGTCGGAACCGGTACCGCCCTCGTATGTGTCGTTGCCGTCGCCGGTCTGCGCTACAGCTGTGTCATTGCCTGCCCCCAGATCGACGGCGTCGTCGCCCGCACCGGCATTCACGCTATTGTCAGCGTCGTTACCGGTGATGCTGTCGTCACCGGAACCCGAGTTCACATTCTCGAAGTTTTCGATCGTGTCGTTGCCGGTTTCGCTGCTGCTTGCCGTGCCGGCCACAAGATCCACGACAGCGTCGGCCGTCGTGCTCGACGTATCGTAGGTATCCGTGCCCTCGCCACCATCGTATGCGTCGTCGCCATCGTTGACTTCCGCAACGGCCGTATCGTTGCCCGCACCCAATGCTACCGTGTCGTTTCCAGTGCCGCCGCGTGCGACGTCGTTGCCTTCGCCGCCGTCGATCGAGTCGTCGCCGGCGTCGCCATCCAGCACGTCGTTGCCGGCGTCGCCATGAACGGTATCGTCGCCCTCACCGCCGGACACGTAGTCGGCGCCAGCGCCGCCCAGTAATGTGTCTTGCCCCTCGCCGCCTTTGATCTTGTCGTCACCGTCGCCGCCATCGGCAAAGTCGTTGCCGGCTCCCGCGTCGATCACGTCGTGGCCGGCGTTTCCAAAGATTACGTCGTCGCCGGCGCCGCCGAAGATGACATCGTTTCCGTCGCCACCGATGAGACGGTCGTTGCCATCGCCGCCGAATATGACGTCGTCGCCTTCGCGGCCATAGATTAGGTCATTGCCCTCGAGCCCGTCGAGAACGTCATTGCCCGGCGTGCCGATCATCTCATCGTGACCCGATGTTCCCGTCGTCACCGGAGGCGGCGGCGGCAACAGGTCGAGGCTGGCCGTCTGCGCAACGGTTCCTTTGCCGTCGCTGATTTTGTAGGTGAACGTCACGCCGCTGGTATCGCCCTCGTCCGGCGTAAACATCCAGCCGCCGTCCGATTTTAGCAGCAGCGTGCCCGACGTGGCTTTCAAATCGCGGATTGTCAGTGTGTCGCCGTCCGGATCGGATGCGTGCGCCAGGAAGTCGGCAGGGCTTAGCGCACGGGCTTCGTTGGCCAGCAGGCTCGACAGCACGACGGGGGCCAGCACGATGGGCAACCGGTTGACCTGCCGCGGCGGCTCGGGATTGTTCGGGTTCGGACCATTGTCATCATCATCCTCGTCGTCATCGGGATCCGGGCTGTTGCCATCCGGCCCCGTCGTCTCGCCCCCTGAAGAGTGCCCGCCCCCGCCATGACCACCACCGCCACCATGGCCGCCGCCGGATGACGAAGAAAGCGCGATGCTGTCGCCATTGAGGCCAATGGCCCGTCCCGGCCTGGCACCATAAAGCGACTCATTGTCGTTGCTCGAGGCGATATGCGAAGAGCCGCGGAAGCGGATGGGGGCCAGTTCCGGCTCGACGTTGATCGCAGAGCCGGTGAGCAATCCGAAGGTCGTCGAGGACCCGGTGATGTCCTCAACGGGATCTTCTTCGACCGGCTCGCCATTGCCATCGCCTTGTTCTTCCGGCTGCTCGGCTGGCAACTCGTCGGCCTGTGCCGTCTTCTGCTCTGCTCGCGAGCATCACCTTGGACTGTCGCCGCGTTTGCCGGTTCGTCACCAAACATGACGTTCTTCACCAGAAGGAAAACGTTCGCGAGAACCAGCCCGATCGTGCTGCGAAGCACGATCCTGCTCTCGTCACCCTCTTCCTGTTCGTACCGGCGCTTCGGCGTACCGTCGTCGTTGAGTTCCAGACGGTTGGAGGATGGCTGCTCAGTTACACTGCGCATTTTAGGCCTCCCACGGCGTCATTTTCCGCTGCCGGCGGTGCGACCGTCTGTGGTGCCGCGGCGAGCTTCACTTTGGACTGTTGTGCAAAGATCTCGTCTTTTGGCCCGAAGGCGGCCAGCTTGCCGTTCTGGATGACGCCGACCATGTCGACCGCGGCCAGCGCGCTCGGCCGGTGCGCGATCACCACCACGATGCCGCCGCGGGCGCGAACGCCCATGATCGCTTCGCGACAGGGCCGTCTCGCCCTCGGCGTCGAGGTTGGAGTTCGGCTCGTCGAGCACGACCAGGAACGGATTGTCGTAGAGCGCGCGCGCCAGCGCGATGCGCTGGCGCTGCCCGGCCGACAGCGCAATGCCCTGCGGACCGAGCGCCGTCTCGTAGCCCTTCGGCATGCGCACGATCATCTCGTGCACGCCGGCGGCCTTGGCGGCAGCCAGGATCTTCTCGCCGTCGGCCTTCGGATCGAGCCGGCAGATGTTGTCGCCGATCGGACGCGTCGAGCAGCGACACTTCCTGCGGCAAGTAGCCGATGTGCTGGCCCAGCACGTCCGGCGGCCATTGGCCGAGATCGGCATCGTCGAGCCGCACGTTGCCGCGCAGCAGCGGCCAGACGCCGGTGAGCCCGCGCGCAAGCGTCGATCTTGCCGCCGCCGCTGGGACCGATGATGCCGGCCGCCTGGCCCGCCTTGAGCTCGAACCCGACATCGCTCAGCACGACCGTGCCGGTGCTCGGCGCAGCGACCGTGATCTTCTCGACCTTCAGGCTGCTGCGCGGAGCCGGCAGCACGACCGTGGCTGGCGCATCGTCGATCGCCGTCAGCGTATCCTGCAGACGGCGATAGCTGCGGCGGGCCGCAACCACGCCCTTCCACTGCGCGATCGCCATGATCCACCGGCGCCAGGGCACGGGCCGAGGCAACCGACGCGGCGATGATCGCGCCGGCCGTGAGGTCGCCCTTGATGGTCAGATAGGCGCCGAGACCGAGCACCGCCGACTGCAGGATCATGCGCAGCACCTTCGACAGGCCGCTCAACGTGCCCGCTGACGTCGTTGGTCTTGGTCTGCAGCGCGAGATGCTCTGCGTTGATCTTGTCGAAGCGCGCGACGGCGTGCCCGGAGAATCCCATCGCATGGATGATGTCGGCGTTGCGGGCATGCGAATCGGCAATCGACGCACGCGCGATCGACGCCTGTTGCGTCGGCACTGCTATGCCGCTTGCGTCAGAAGCTCGGTGATGATCGTCAAGCGCGGTCAGCACCAGCGCGCCGCGCGAACGTCAGGATGCCGAGCCAGGGATGCAGGAGATAGACGAAGACCAAGTACAGCGGCATCCACGGCAGGTCGAACAGCGCCATCGGGCCCTGTCCACCCATGAAGCCGCGCAGCGTGTCGACGTCGCGGCCGCGCTCGGCGGCCTCCGCCGTCGAGAAGCCGTAGCGCGGCATGTCGATGGCCACCTGGTGGGCCAGCGGTGCCAGCTGGTAGTCGAGCCGCGCGCCGAGCCGCACCAGGATCTGCGAGCGGCTGACGTCGAGCATGCCCTGGAACAGATAGAGCCCGATCGCCAGCGCCGAGAGCGCCAGCAACGTCGGCACGCTCTGGCTCGTCAGCGCCCGGTCGTAGATCTGCAGCATGTAGAACGAGCCGGTCAGCGCCAGAACGTTGACGACGCCGGACACCACGAACAGGAAGATCAGGACGCTCTTGAGATTGCCGAGCTCGCTAAGAGGAGTGCGCCTCTTGGTGAACAGCTTCTTGGTTTGCTTCTTACGCATGACGCAACCATCCCCGACACACTTCTTTTTCGTCGTCTCAGGAGCGGAGAGATCTCCGCTCCTGCCTGAGCGCTTTAGGCGAAATCACTCCCCGTCAAATGGCGGCCCGAGACGAGGATCGAGAAGTCGACATCGCCGTCCGTATCGGTGTTGCCGTCAACCCGTGTGTCTTCACCCACGAACACGAGCTTGACCTGACCCGCCAGGTTAAACGTCGCGTTGTCTGCAACGAAGGTGCCGCCCACAGGCACCGGCATGAATGGCGACAGGTCGATCGTATCGCCCAGCGTAAAGCCGTCGATCCGGTCACCATTGGCGGCGGCGGCCGAGTTGAACACGAACGTATCGTCGCCCAATCCGCCGTCGAGCACGTTGACGGCGTTGCTGGCGTAGATGGTGTCGTTGCCCGCGCCGCCCTTCACGTTTTCGATGCCATTCAGGGTATCGGTGCCCGACTGCGAACTGCTCGCCGAGCCCGATCCGGTCGCACCCAGATTGATCGTCAGCGCTGCCGTGATCGCCTGGTAGTCGATCGTGTCGATGCCCGCACCGCCGGTGATGACGTCGTTGCCGTCGTTCAGGCTGGCATAGATCGTATCGTTGCCGTCGCCGGCATCGATGAAGTCGTGGCCTGCACCGCCGGTGATGCGATCGTTGCCGCCGTCCGCCCAGATCGTGTCGTTGCCGTTGCCGCCGAACACCGTGTCGTCTCCGGCTCCGGCTAGCACCGTGTCGTCGCCGTCATCGCCGAACACGAGATCGTTGCCGTCGCCGGCGACCAGGTTGTCGTTGCCGCCATGGCCGACGAGATTGTCGTCTCCGCCCATGCCGAACAGCGTGTCGGCGCCATCGAGACCGCTCAGGATATCGCCGAGCGCGCCGCCGACACCCGTGCCGCCACCTGCCGTGCCGAGATAGACCACGAACGGCAGTGCGCTGCCTCCGGTGCCACCCGTGCCCGGATTTGGCGCCGGCTGCTGGCCGTCATCGTCGTCCTCGTCATCGTCACTATCATCATCGTCGTCGTCATCTCCGTTGCCGGAGTTGTCGTCGTCGCTGTCATCATCATCGTCGTTGCTGTTGCAATCGTTGTCGTCATCGTCATCCTCGTCGTCATCGTCATCGTCGTTCGGCTGATGAAGCTGCGGCGCTTCGCCAGAGAACTTTATCTCGTGGCTGCTGCTGACATAGCTCTTCGTGCCATCGCCGTTGTCGACGAGATCGTAGTCCTCCGGATCGGCACCGGCCGGTAGCTCGATGACGTCTTGGGCGCGCAGCGTGCCAACGATCGTATCGTTGCCGCCGTTCGACCGGAACACCACCCGGTGAGCCGACGACAGCGATGAAATATCGACCGTCTCGTCGCCCGCGCTGCCGTTGATCGTGATTGTCGAGAAGTTGAGGCTTGTCGTGTTGAAGTTGCCGAAAATTGCGACGGTGTCGCCGCCGGCCGCGCCGCCGTTCAGACCGCCGCCGTCGTTGGCCGTCACGTTCAGCGCGTTGACCGTGATCTCCTCGATGTTGTCGAGCTCCGCGATCACCACGCCGTTGCGCACGATCACGATCTCTGTGTCGGTCGCGAATGCGACCGCCGGGAAGGCCAACACGGCCGATGCCCGCGTGTGGATCTGGAAGACTTCCGCCCCACCAACACCATTCAACACATACGTGTCATTGCCCGTTCCACCGTCGACAAAATCGCGTCCGCCGCCATTGGAGACTTGAGTGATCGTATCGTTGCCAGCGCCGCCATTGATATAATCGCTGTCGTTGCCGCCGTTGATCGTATCGTTGCCGTCCATTCCGAACACGGCCTGTGAGCCGGCTGCACCATTCAGCGCATTGTTCCCGTTCGTTCCCGCTACCACGGTGTAGTTCACGCCGTTGAAACGCAGCGTCTCGATATTCGTCAGAGTATCGGTGCCTTCGGCGCCCGTCGTGTCCGTTGCGGTGATTGTGGTTCCATTACGGGCCAGCGCGAAATTGCTGATGCCACCCGCAAAGACAGCGACGTCGTTGTTGGCACCGCCATCCAGTGCGTCGTTTCCGGCGCCACCGCTCAGCGTATCGTTGCCTCCACCGCCCGAGAGCGTGTTGTTCCCGGCATTGCCGGTGATCGTATCTGCTCCGCCGCCGCCGGAAACGGAGTCGATTCCTGCGATCGACGTGAAACCGGTCGCCGTGCCCGCAAGCAGATTGACCGTCACGGCCGTGTTGCTGGCATAGGCAAGCGTATCGGTTCCAGCCCCGAGGTTGGCCGTGACAGCTTCGACGTTCGTGACCGTTCCGTTGGCGATCGCAGTGATGACCCCGGCCCCGTTCAGCGAAACGGTCAACGTGCCGTTGTTGCCGGTGTCGACGACAGACACAGTATCGTTGCCGCCGTTGCCGTTGATGTCGTCGTTCCCACCGCCGTTGATGTCGTAGATGACGGTGTCGTCACCTGCGCCGCCGCTGATGGTATCGTTACCTCCACCGCCGTCGATCGTGTCGTCGCCGCCGTCGCCATTGATCGTATCGCCGCCGCCGTTCCCGTTGAGAACGTCGTCGCCGCCGTTTCCGTTGATGGTGTCGCCACCTGCTCCACCGTTGATGGTGTCGTTATCCCCAGCACCGGAGAGAATATCGGCTCCATCCAGGCCATTGATCAGGTTCGGGCCGCCGTCGCCGGCCAGCGTGTTGGCGCCGTTCGTACCCACCCGCGCCGTCACCAGCGATGTAAGGGTCTCCAGGTTGCCGCCGCCGTCCGTGAAGCTCACGATCACACGGATAAAATTCGTCGTCCCGGGCGTAAAGTTCGCACCGGTCCCGACCTGGGTCCACGGAGCCTGCCCATCCGGCGAACTCTCCCAGACGAAGCTGAAGGTACCCAGGCCGTCAGCATCAGCAATACCCGCTGTACTGGCCGACAGCGTGGCGCCGTCTCCGGTGATCGTCGGATTGCCCGTCGCCGGCGTATTGGTCAGGTCGACGATCCCATCGGCGAACTGCAGCCGCTCGATATTAAACAAGGTATCGGTACCGTCCGAGACAAGCTGCCTGTCTGTCAGCGGATCGACGACATTGCTGACCGCGTTTTGAACAACGGTGACGCTGCCGTCGAGATTGCGGGTGATCGTATAGTTTGCCTGGATATCGTTGAACTGCGCCGTATCGATGTCACCCGTCTCGCCGCCCTCCAGCACTTCGCGAACGATGTGCAGCTGGTTGGGAACGATGGTCCTAACAAGCATGAGTTCGAACAGCGATTTGCCGACCCACGTCGAAGCAACCCCATCTTGCGCGGTGAACACGTGACGGAGGCTGTCGACAGTCGCGATTTGGTTTTCGGCAGAGTTCTCCTGCCCGGCGGCCGTGATTCTGATGCGAACGTTCAGCCAGCGATCGCCGTCGATGACGTCGTCGCCGCCGTTACCCTGCAGCAGGTCGCTTCCGCTGCCGCCCAAGAGCACGTTGCCGCGCTCGAACAGCCCCGTCGGACCCAGAGTGACGATTGCGCTCAATCCGTCGATACGATCAAGACCCGCCTGGTCCAGCCCGTCATTGAAGAACACGTTCTCCGTCGTGCCGATTGTGGCATCCGGCGGGATGACGTCGAATACTCGATCGTCGCCGCGCAGGATGTCGTCCTTGTCCCAACCCGATAGGGCCTCCACCTTGTCGAAGCGGTTACGCAGGATATCGGCCTGCTCCGTCGTGAAGATCGGCGTGCGCAAGTCGGCATTGGCCGCGATCGAGACGTCCTTGTAGATCGCCCAGTCGAAGCCGAACATGCCTTCGTTGCGGATGACGCTCTCGCCTTGGACCATGATATCGTCGCCAAATTCGGCGTCGAAATCCTGTTCCTCATTGCCCGAGAACATAACGTCGTGGCCGATGATCTTGCTGTTGAAGAACAGCTCGGAGTTGTCGCCCGCGATCGTATCGAAACCGCCGCCGCCTTCGATCCAGTCGTCACCCTCGTTACCCATCAGGAGGTCGACACCGTCGCCGCCGGCGATGAAGTCGTTACCTTGACCGCCGAACACTTCCGTATCATCCACGCCGACGAAGATAACGTCCTGGCCACTGCCGCCCATAAGGATGTCGATGCCATTCGAGTTGGCAATGACGTCGTCGCCCTCGTCACCCTTTAGGAAGTCACCCGTATCGCCGCTGTCGGTGATGATGTCATTACCGCCACCGCCGTTCACGAGGTCGACGCCGGCACCGGATTCGATCCGGTCGTCACCGTCATCGCCCCAGATGCCGTCGTCACCGAAGTCGGTGATGATCGTGTCGTTTCCAATCGTACCACCGACCACCACGTGCTCGCCGCCCGTGAAGCGCAGGAAGTTCGTTTCGATCGCTCCAGTCGTCGGATCGTCGCGCTGCACCTTGCCCCGGCCGAGCGCTTCAAGGATCGCGTCGTTGCCCGTCGGATCGACACCCGCCTCTTCACCGTTTTGGTCGGCTTGGTTGTCGGCATTGACCTCCAGCACGAAGTCGTAATTCCCGAAGGAATCGACGCCGATGTGGCGCGTGATGACGTCGTCAGCCGTACCGCGGATACCGTCGGCACCCGGCTGAGCCATATCGGTGTTCGCCATGATCAACTTGGCGAACGAGTTCTGCTCGAGCGAGACGAGCAGGTTCTGGCCCTGCGTCCGCGACAGATAGTAGAAGCGGTCGCCATCCTGCAGGTTCTCCATCTGTAGTTCAAAGATGGCATTGAATGTCGAGCCGAGCATGCCGCCGAACGGCATTTTCTTTTCGGCCAGGCCGCCGATCCACAGATCGATGTCGTTGAGACCGCTCGCTTCCGGCGTCCAACCGTCAATGCCGTTGAGGAACGCGACCCGGTCTGCCGGTGCCCCAGTCCCGCCGAATACCAGAGCGGTGGCAGCAGCGCGCTTCTCCTCCAAGGTCGTGGCGTCGAGGACCGTTTGATGCTTGCCGTATGCAGCGATGAAGTTGATGACCGACGCCGGATTCTTGATGTTCGCGGCGAAGTCGACCCAGCTGTCGTAAGGCGTCAGGAACGTCGATCCGGAAGCGCCGAACAGCTGCTGCGCGCGCTTCGTTGAGCGACGGCATGTTGGTGTCGCGGCCACGTGCGATGTTGATCGCAGCCAAGTCGAGCGGCAAGCCGAGCAGGTTGTTGCGCAGGGCGTTGACGATGAACTCGTCGATCTCGTTGCCGCGTTCGATCGTCATGCCGCGCACGATGGCACCGGCCGCCTGGTCATGCGTGATGGTGCCGTCGTTGCTGAAGGCGACAGGATTGAGGAACGAGGTAATCAGTCCCATGTCGTCGGTCGTATTGACCGAGCCATCTGCGTTCAGGATGATGCGCGGCATGCTGTCGGTCAGCATCGAGTGGCCGAAGCGATAGACCGTATTGGCGAATTCGGAGAAGATTGCCGGGTCGACATCCGTGATGTTGTTGAACACGAACGGATCGATCGCCGGCTGGATCTTGCGCGCGAACTCTTCGAAAACGAGATGCTGATACTGCATTTCGGTTGCGAAGCGCGCCGCCTGGAAAATACGCTCACCGTCCCAGACGAGATCGTCCAGAATGGCGTCGCGACCCGCCTGGGTCGTCGGGATCGTCGTCGGAATTGCGTCCAACTCCGCCTGGGTGATGGGGTCGGCCAGCCACTGATTGATGAAGTCCAGATCGCGGCTCATCAACACCGTGAACTTCTGCGCCTCCACCTGCCGGTTGTGCTCGGAGTGGAAGATGTGGTGGACTGTCGTCAGGCCGATGTTTTCGTTGCCGCGGCCATCGCCGGTGATGAAGTGCCGGTCGAGCAACTCGTCGTCATATTCGGTGTTGCGCGCCGGTCTGCGGATTGGATCCAACCTGATTGCCGGTAAGGCCGTCGGCATCCGGCACCAGCACGCCGGCTGCAAGGACGGGCACAGCGTTGTGCGCGATGTCATCGAGAAAGGCGTGTGCGGTACGAACGGCACTGAGCGTGGAAATCGGCGCGTCCGGATTGCCCTCGATTACGCTGTCGTCCGCTGTGTTCGGAATTCCGTCGACGCCGACGCCGGTGATCAGCAGGGGAAAGCCGTTCGCGCCACGAATGAACTCGCCATAGGGATCGGTGCGCAGCAACGGAACGTTGGAGACATCGAGGTCCGTCAGATCGATGCCGAGGATGTCGCGGGCCTGTGCCTTCACGTCCGCCCATGTCGGCAACGAATTCGGCGCCGCGCCGTCGAGCAGGTGACCGGTCGCGAAAGGCCGCTCCTCCCCGTTGACGTCGCGCAACTCGTACTCGCGCAGGAACACCTGGTGAGAGGCGTGTGATGTATAAGTCTGGTTCTGATCCACGAATGGCGTTGTGGTGTTGATTTGCGATCCCTCGACTGGCGTCGCACGAGTCAAGGTCATGAATTGAAGGTGGGCCGGGAGATCGTCGGCATTGCCGGCGATGCCGTCGGGTCCATTTATCAGGGGATCATCGGGCGCCAACGGCACGAAGACCGTGCCGTTGCCTCCCTTGCCGATCAAATCGAGGCCATGGTCGAAAAACTGACCGAAGAACGTCATCCACGCGTTGAACGGAGCAGACAGTCCCTCGTCCGGAGCGATATTTGGAATCGACAGCGAACCACCCGAAGCCGAGATGCCTTTGGTCTCGATGAACGTATCGAAGGCGTCGCGAGCGGCCTGTTTCGTTGCGTCATCTGCGTTAGAGGTGAGAACCGCCTTAAGGGCCGCGAATTGGTCCTGGACTTGCTGCAAATCGCCTGTGGGTCCGTAGATGTCTTCCGATCCGGCAAACGTCAGAGCAGCGACAATAGCCGCCGGGTTGTTGAAGCTCATGTCGACAACGAGGTTGGATATGGTGCGGGGGTCACCATCGACGATGCTGCCGCCATTCTGATAGCTGCCGCCGACGAGAACTCCTCCCTGCGCAGGCCCGTTTGTATCGAACTCCTCGTTATCGGAATTGTCGGCATAGCCCGGCAGCAGGAGCCGCGGCATCGCATTATCGGCCGCGCCCCATTCTTCACGGCCCGGAACGAGGTTGTTGAGACTGCCATCAACCGTCCTCAGCCCCGACGGGACATGCGGATCAGGAAGCGCTTGCAGAGCGCCGGGCGTTCCCTGTGGCACCACGTTGCCATCAACGTCCACGTAAATTGCGGTGAGCGCCGTTCCATTGGCATGCGCTTCAGAAATTTTGATCTGGCGAAGGATGAATTCCATGTCGGCCAGATTGAGGGTGAAGGCGCTCATTTTTAGTACTCCCTGATACTTTTCGCATTTCGATCGTCGCATTGGCTTTTGAATAATGTGCAC
>CAWJXQ010000009.1:0-92593 GCA_963846845.1 uncultured Pseudomonadota bacterium
TGCGCCTGCGCCGCAACGCCGACGGAGAGTCGCTGAAGGTCGAGGTCTTGTTGTTCGAGGACTCGTTTGAGCGGATCCTGCTGCCGTTCGTCACCAACCTGCGCTCCATCGGCATCGATGCCAACCTGCGCCGCATCGATGGCGCGCAATATCAGAAGCGCTTGAAGACCTTCGATTTCGATATCGCCACGCAGCGCTACGTCGTCGGCCTGACGCCCGGCATCGAGATCGTCAACTACTGGGGCAGCGAAGCCGCCAAGCAGGAAGGCAGCCCCAACCTGGGCGGCATTGCCAACCCGGTGGTGGACGAACTCGCAGGCAAGGTCATGGCGGCACAGTCGCGCGAGGAATTGGTGACTGCCGCCCGCGCCATAGACCGCGTCATGCGCGCTGGGCACTATTGGGTTCCGCAGTGGTCCAAGGCGAACCACACCATCGCCTTCTGGGACAAGTTTTCCTGGCCTGAGAAGAAGCCGAAGTACAGCCTCGGTGCACCGATGACCTGGTGGTACGACGCGGAGAAGGCGGCACGGCTGCGTGCCAAGACTCCGCCCGGCGAACCGCCTCCGCCCGTTGCAGCGCAAGCCAAAACGCCCGCTGCTACGGAAGCAAGAACGAAGGAATGAGGAGCCTAACTGGCGAATGTCCAATTATCTCATAAAGCGCCTGTTGCTGATCATTCCGACATTGTTCGGCATCATGCTGTTGACGTTCCTGCTGGCGCAGGTGATGCCCGGCGGGCCGGTGGAGCGCATCATCGCGCAGCTGACGGGCACCGAAAGCTCCATCTCGCAGCGCATCGGTGGCGGCGGCAGCGACGTCGGTGGTGCCGCACAGAACCAGGCCGGTGGCGCGGGCGACAGCGTCATGTCGAAGTATCGCGGCGCCCAGGGTCTGGAACCTGAATTCATCAAGGAGCTGGAGAAGCAGTTCGGTTTCGACAAGCCCGCGCACGAGCGCTTCTTCAAGATGATGAAGGACTACGCCACCTTCGATTTCGGCAAGAGCTACTTCCGCGACACGCCCGTGCTCGACCTCATCAAGGAGAAGCTGCCCGTCTCCATCTCGCTGGGCATCTGGATGATGCTGATCACCTATCTGATCTCCATCCCGCTCGGCATCCGCAAGGCTGTGCACGACGGCGAGAAGTTCGACACCTGGACGACGACGGCACTCATCATCGGCTATGCCGTGCCGGGCTTCATGGTCGCCGTGTTCCTGCTCATCATGTTCGCCGGCGCCTCGTTCTTCCAGTGGTTCCCCTCGCGCGGCCTGTGGTCGGAAAATTGGGACGAGCTATCGCTGATCGGCAAAATCGGCGACTATTTCTGGCATTTGACGCTGCCCATCATCGCCATGTCGCTCGGCGCCTTCACGACGATGACGTTCCTCACCAAGAACTCGTTCCTCGATGAAATCCGCAAGCAGTACGTGCTGACCGCGCGCGCCAAGGGCCTCGATGAACCGCGCGTGCTTTACGGTCACGTTTTCCGCAACGCCATGCTGCTCGTCATCGCCGGCTTCCCGGCTGCGTTCATCGGGGCGTTCTTCTCCGGCTCGATGCTGATCGAGCAGATCTTCTCCCTCGACGGTCTGGGGCTGCTGGCCTTCGAAAGTATCGAGAAACGCGACTACCCCGTCGTCTTCGCCTCGTTGTTTGTCTTCTCCCTGATCGGTCTCGTCGTGAACATCATCTCCGACTTCGTCTACACCCTGGTCGATCCCCGCATCGACTTCGAGAGCAGGGAGGTCTGAGGCGTGGATACCCCAAAGACGTCAGCCATGACCCCGGCAATCAACCAGGACACGACGATCGCCGGCGCAGGCGCCGAAGCCCCGGCAGCCACCGGCTGGTGGGCGGGTGTGCGCGAGCGCATGGCGCTTTCGCCGCTCAATCGCCGGCGCTGGGAAAATTTCAAGGCCAATAAGCGCGGCTACTGGAGCCTGCGCATCTTGCTGGTCCTATTCGTCGTCACCGGCCTGGCCGAATTCATCGCCAACGACCGGCCGCTCGTCGCGTCCTACAAGGGCGAGGTCCTGTTCCCCGTTCTGGTGGACTATCCAGAAACGAAGTTCGAAGGCGGCTTCCGCGCCACCACGCAGTATCGCGATCCCGCGATCCAGGACGAAATCAACAAGCACGGCTGGATGGTCTGGCCGCTGATCCGCTTCTCATACGACACCGAGAACAAGGATTACGTGCGCCGCAAGAACGCGGAGGGCATCTGCCTTGGCTATCCCGCGCCGCCCCCGTGGGCGACCAGCATGCCGCCTTGCGACACCGAACCCGCCCAGCTCGCGCGCTTCCAGACGTTGGGCAACACCAACTGGCTCGGCCTCGACAGCCAGGGCCGCGACGTGCTGGCCCGCGTCATCTACGGCTTCCGCCTGTCGCTGCTGTTCGCCATCATCCTGACGTCGCTGGCCTCCGTCATCGGCATCGCCGCGGGCGCCGTGCAGGGCTACTTCGGCGGCAAGATCGACCTCTTCGCCCAACGCATGCTGGAAATCTGGACGTCGGTGCCCTCGCTGTTCGTGCTGCTGACGATGTCGGCCGTATTCGAGCCCGGCTTCTGGACGCTGCTCGGCATCCTGCTTCTGTTCGAATGGGTCACGCTGGTCGGTGTGGTGCGCGCCGAGTTCCTGCGCGGCCGCAACTTCGAGTACGTGCGCGCCGCCAAGGCTCTGGGCCTGTCTGACGGCCGCATCATGTTCAAGCACGTGCTGCCCAACGCCATGGTGGCGACGCTGACGTTCCTGCCGTTCGCGCTGTCTGGCAGCGTCTCGGCCCTGACCGCACTCGACTTCCTCGGCCTCGGCCTGCCGCCCGGTTCGCCGTCGCTTGGCGAACTGCTGCTGCAAGGCAAGAAGAACCTGGAGGCGCCGTGGCTCGGCCTCACCGGCTTCTTCGTCATTGCCACGCTGCTGTCGCTTCTGATCTTCATCGGCGGTGCCGTGCGCGATGCGCTCGATCCCCGCAAGACCTTTAAATAAGGGGCTCGCCGTGGCCAAAGATACATTGATCAACGTCAAGAACCTGGCGGTTCAGTTCCGCCAGGGCGACAGCGTTACCCGCGCCGTCAACGGCATCTCGTTCGAGATCGGCCGCGGCGAGACGGTGGCCCTCGTCGGCGAGTCCGGCTCCGGCAAGTCGGTCTCCGCCCTCTCGATCATGCAGCTGCTGCAATACCCGGCCGCATCGCATCCGACCGGCGAGATCTGGTATGAAGGCCGCGACGTCCTGAAGATGAAGGCCGAAGAGCTGCGCAAGATACGCGGCTCCAAGATCTCGATCATCTTCCAGGAGCCGATGACGTCGCTCAACCCGCTGCACACCATCGAGAAGCAGGTCAGCGAGACGCTCAAGGTCCACCGCGGCATGGACGACAAGGCCGCCCGCGCGCGCACGCTCGAGCTGTTGGAGAAGGTCGGCATCCGCGAGCCGGAGAAGCGCCTCGCCGCCTATCCGCATCAGCTCTCCGGCGGGCAGCGCCAGCGCGTCATGATCGCCATGGCGCTCGCCAACGAGCCCGAGCTTTTGATCGCCGACGAGCCCACGACCGCCTTGGACGTCACCATTCAGGCCCAGATCCTCGAGCTGCTCGCCAAGCTGCAGAAGGAAATGGGCATGGCGATGCTGCTCATCACCCACGACCTCGGCATCGTGCGCCGCATGGCCGAGCGCGTCTATGTCATGCAATCGGGCGATATCGTCGAACAGGGCGCGACCGAGGAAATCTTCACGGCGCCCAAGCACGCCTATACGCGTCAGCTGCTGGCAGCCGAGCCGAAGGGCAAGCCGCCGCAATCCGTCGAGACCGGCCAGGTGATCGTGGAGACCGACAACCTCAAGGTCTGGTTCCCGATCCACAAGGGCATCTTCCGCTCCGTGGTCGACCACGTGAAGGCCGTCGATGGCCTGTCGCTAAAGTTGCGGGCTGGCGAAACACTCGGCGTTGTCGGTGAATCCGGCTCTGGCAAGACCACGCTCGGCCTCGCCATCCTGCGGCTCATCTCGTCGGACGGCCCGATCGCCTACATCGGCCAGCGCATCGATGCCTTCGACAGCAAGCAGATGCGCCCGCTGCGCAAGGACATGCAGATCGTCTTCCAGGACCCCTACGGCTCGCTGAGCCCGCGCCTGTCGATCTTCCAGATCATCGAGGAAGGCCTGGAGATCCAGGCCCCGGATCTCGATTATGCGCAGCGTCGCGAACGCGTCGTCCAGGCCATGAAGGAAGTCGGCCTCGATCCTTCCGGTCTGGACCGCTACCCCCACGAATTCTCCGGCGGCCAGCGCCAGCGCATCGCCATCGCCCGCGCCATGGTTCTGAAACCGAAGTTCGTCATGCTCGACGAGCCGACCAGCGCCCTGGACATGAGCGTCCAGGCCCAGATCGTCGACCTGCTGCGCGACCTGCAGCACAAGCACAACTTGGCCTACCTCTTCATCAGCCACGACCTGAAGGTGGTCCGCGCGCTGAGCAACCACGTCATCGTCATGCGCGCCGGCAAGGTGGTGGAAGAGGGCCCGGCCGAGCAGATCTTCTCCAATCCGCAAGAGGACTACACCAAAGCCCTCCTTGCCGCCGCCCTCGACCTCAAAGTCGCCCACCGCGCCGCGGTGGCAACCTAGTTGATACGCTGCGTTGGCTAACGCGTACCGAAAGCGATATAGTGGCGCCATGTCACGCAGCGATGTCATAGCCAAGATCAGGGAGAATTCCGAGCGTCTGCGGGCGCTGGGTGCTGGCGCCGTTTACCTTTACGGCTCTCACGCCCGGGATGAAGCATCGACAGTCTCCGACGTCGACATTTTCATCGATCGCCAACCTGGCGCAAAGTTTACATTCATCGAGCTGACTGAAATTGAATTCCTATTGAGCGAAGCGCTCTGCATAGATGTCGATGTCTCCACGCGCAGCGGCCTTCATCCAGCCTTGAGCGCGGAGATTGAGCAAAGCGCCGTCAGGGTCCTTTAGTGGCACCGCGCTCGGTCACAGCTAAAACCCAGACTGACAGCCCATGATCCAGGACGACGTCTACCGCCATACTCTGCAAGGCACGATTGAAGGGCTGCGTTACTGGGTGCCGTCTATCGCTGATGTCGCGCATATTTCCGAAGACGGCGGGCCGGACTTCTGGCATCTCGAGGTTGCGCCGAAAAGCACAGGTGGCTGCTCCTTCGAGATGCTGCTGCGTCATGATCAACATTACGATCTGGTGCTCGCCGACCAGAGCTACGAGTTCCTTCCCGTCCCGTCGCTCGCGATCTTCATGCCGCTTGCCGAAGCCATCATCGAGGGCCGCGTCGTGCAGCGCCGCTGGAGCAGCACGCAGACAGGCGCGCTGCGCGCTGTCGAGACGCTGATCAAGCTAGGCGACGGCAGCATATGGCGCGAAGGCAGCCAGCCGGACGAAGGCTGCGAAAGCCGCGATCACCACTTCCTGCCTTATCGGCGCTAAGCGCCATCTTATGCGGCCGCCTCGTCGCCGACGCGCTTGATCGTCCGTAGCGGCGACCCGGCCTTCGCGATGCGCTCTACGACCTCGGGTAACGTCTCCACAACGACGGCCATGTGGTGCGCGTTGGCGTGCAGCAGCATGAGGCCATCCACCATCATGCCGACATGCCCGGGCCAGAACAGCAGGTCACCCCGCTTCAGATCTTCCAGCTCAGGCGTGATTGCAATGCTGGTCCCGACTTCGGCCTCTTGCATATCGCTGTCGCGCGGACACAGGACGCCGGCTGCATCGAGCGCGTTTTGCACCAGGCCCGAACAGTCGATGCCGATACGCGAACGGCCACCCCAAAGGTAAGGCGTCCCGATCAGCATTTCGGCGACTGAAACGTAGTCGCGCACGAACCGCCCCATCGGCGAAATGTGCCGCGTGTAGACGAAGCCGCCGGTGGTCAACAGGCAAAACTTGTCGTCGCCCTCCGCCACGCTCAGCTGCGCGTTCAGGCTCAAGTGCATCAGAGGCGGAGCCTTGATGTCGGGCACGGGATAGAGAAACGTCCCGATGGCGCGCACGCGATGCGTCGGCTCTTGCACGTCCTGGCCGAGCGTGTCCGCCGGCAGATAGCCGACGTACCCATCACGATCGAGCTGCACCCACGCCCAGCCATCGGCGATGTCGTAGACGACGAGCGTTTCTCCGAACAACGCTTCGGTATCGAGCGCGGCATTTGCGGCCGGCCGCCGCCGCAACGGAACCGACGCGCGCATGATCTGGCGCGCCTCGCCCTCCACGAACTGCGGAACCTCGACGCGGCCGGCCAGCAACGTCGAGGCGAGATCCGACCGGAACGCATTGCGCCGCGGGTCTAGGCCGCTGAGCCGTGCGATAACTTCCGTTCTCGGCATGCTCGGCACACGGTCGGGCAGCGGTGGCGGCATCATTGCGGCATCGTCACTCATGGTCCACCCACTTCGGCTTCCAGTGCCGCGAATACGGCGCGTGCAGTCTGCGGCTCTCCGCCTTTCGGCCCCAGCGGCCGCCCCGCGGGACGCCAGCCGAAGAGATCGAAATGCGCAAATCTCTTCGCCCGCTTTGTAAAGCGCTGCAGAAACAATGCAGCCGTCACCGCGCCCGCAAAGGGCGACTCGTACACATTGTTCATGTCGGCAACGTCGCTATCAAGATGCCGCTCGTAACCCGGCCACAGCGGCATGCGCCATAAGGGATCACCAATGCTTTGGCCGTGGCTGGCAATGGCGGCGGCAAAGGCTTCGTCGTTTGTGAAGAACGCCGGCAGGTCTGGCCCAAGCGCCACGCGCGCCGCACCCGTTAGTGTCGCAAACACCAGGATGCTGTCCGGGCTTTCCTCGTCCGCAAGCGAGATTGCGTCAGCAAGTACGAGCCGCCCTTCCGCATCGGTGTTGCCCACTTCGACGGTTTTTCCACTCCGGCTTTGCAGTACGTCGCTCGGCCGGAACGCGTTGCCGGCGATGCTGTTCTCAGCAGCGGGGATCAGGATGCGCAGCCGCACATCGAGCTCCGTCCCCATGATGAGATGACCGAGCGTCAGCGCCGTAGCAGCTCCGCCCATGTCCTTCTTCATCAGCAGCATGCCGGCCGCCGGTTTGATATCGAGGCCGCCAGTGTCGAAGCAAATACCCTTGCCGACCAGGGTCACACGCGGCGCATCAGCCCGCCCCCCTGGCTTGCTCCAGTTGATATCGATGAGGCGTGGCGCGCGCGGGCTGGCGCGGCCGACAGCGTGGATCATCGGAAAGTTCTGTTCCAGCAGGGCCGTGCCTGTGATGACCGAAATGCGTGCGCCGAAACGTGTCGCAAGTGCGCGTGCGGCATCTTCCAACTCGTCCGGGCCCATGTCGGAGGGTGGCGTGTTGATCAAGTCGCGACCCAACCAGACCGCCTCGACGCTATTCATCAGGCGCTTGGCATCGACATTTTCGGGAATGCGCAGGCGAGCGGACTCAGCGCCGCTTTTGGATTTGTAGCGGCGGTAACGGTAGGCGCCCAAACCCCAGGCCAGCGCCGCGAGTTCGGGCGCGGCGCAATCGCCCGCAAGACGATAGGTGCCGGGTGGCAATGAAGACGCAAGCTGACCCGCGAGAAGCTCCGACGGCCCGCACGGATCGCCCGCGTGACCGTTGCCGAGCCCCAGAACCACACCAGCCAGTTCGCCGCCGGAACCTGGCAGCAGCGCCTGTTTCTTGGCGGCCGGCTTGAAGCGCACGGTTTGCAGCCAGCGCTCGTGTGCGCCATCTCCAGTCTTGCCCGTCTCGCTGCCGTCGCCGCAAAGCCAGATCGGCGTATCGCGGTCGTGTTGCGGCCCCGTCGCGAAAACGTGGCCTAGCCCTGCGGCGTCTTGTGTGCTGCTTTTATCTTGCATGCGAAGGTGGAAACCCCGCTCAATGACGGTTAGGACACTTCCGTGTCGACGGGCGGCATTATCCGCAACCGTCGCAAAAACACAATTCGCTTCGGGGAAGTCGAAAGCATGTCGGGAGCACACTATCGCCTTGTCATCGGCAACAAAAATACGTCCAGCTGGAGCCTGCGGCCCTGGCTGCTGATGCGCCGCCTGGCCATCGAGTTCGACGAGATCCGCATCAACTTGCGCGATCCCGGATACGCCGCGCAGATTAAGGCGCATTCGCCTGCCGGCAAGGTTCCCGTTTTGTGGTCGGGGGAACTGATGGTCTGGGACAGCCTGGCTATCCTGGAGTACCTGGCGGACAGACACCCTGATCTGGGCATCTGGCCGTCCGACATGACGGCCCGCGCGATCGCCCGTTGCATATCGGCCGAAATGCATTCCGGCTTTCAACCCCTCCGTGAGGCCTGTCCGATGTCGATCTTGTCGACATCCCGAACGCAGGATGAGTTCCCGGAACCGGTTGCCGCAAACATCCGCCGCGTCGTCGCCATCTGGATGGAGACGCGAAAGCGATTCGGAAAATCCGGGCGCTTCCTGTTCTCCAAGTTCTCAGCGGCCGACGCGATGTATGCGCCGGTCGCGTCGCGACTCAAAACTTACGTCCCGGATCTAGCGGCCTTCGGCGACGACGGCACCGCAAAAGCCTATATCGACACGCTTTTCGGAATGCCGGAGATGAGTGAATGGTCCACAGGCGCACAGACGGAAATGAGCTGACATAATAGGCACACGGATAGCCAGAAGCATCTGTTGACCTGCGCGCCCGAAGCAGAACTCTCCTGTCTCTACAAGAGATTGATTTGGAGCGGTCGATGCAAGACGAGCCGGGGGGCAAGGCGTTACGCTGCAAGCGCGCAGCAGGCCTCACCCTGGCCGCCCTGACGCTGGCCTTGATGCTCGGCGCCTGCTCGGAGGCCGGGCAGTCGCTCGACGCGGCGCTGAACAAGGCCAGTGGCGAAGACGCAAAGCCGCCGCTCAGCGAACTCGATCAGGCAGCGAAAAAGTACGCTGAAACCCCCACGGACGCTGACGCTGCTCTGGCGTATTCCGATCTCCTGAAGCAGAACGGCCGCAAGCCGGAAGCGTTGACGGTGCTGCAGAATGCCAGCCAGGCTAAAGCCGGAGATCGCCGCTTGATGTCGGCCTATGGCCGGCTTGCGTTGGACCAGGGCAAGCTCAGCCTGGCCAAGGGACTGCTGGAAGCGGCCGACGATCCCACGAAACCCGATTGGCGCGTGGTCTCCGCGCGCGGCACGGTTCTGGCGAAAGAAGGCAAGCACAGCGAGTCGATCGCCTTCTTCGAACGCGCCAGGCCACTTTCCAACGACCACCCGTCCGTGATCAACAATCTCGCGCTAGCCTACATGATGAGCGGCGAGCCGGCGAAGGCCGAACCGCTTTTGAGGCAGGCAGCGGCCGCCGACCCGGCGAACGTGAAGGTCCGACAAAATCTCGCGCTCGTGCTTGGTCTGCAAGGCCGTTACGACGAAGCCAAGGCGCTGGCCTCCAAAGACCTGTCGCCTGAAGCAGCGAGCGCCAACACCGAGCTAATGCGAAAGATCGTGCAGCTGGAGCAGAAGCCAGGCACGAAAGCTGTCAAAGCCGTAGCGGATACCAACTGGGATACGGAGGCCGAAGAGCCCAAGGCCAAGCCGGCGCCGCGCAAACCAATCGTGCCGGCAGCGAAGAACGCAGCGCCGAAGGACCAGGGGCTTCGCGGTTCGTCTGTCGAGACATCCAGCACGGAATAGAGCCGATCGCTTGAGATGCGAGCGATCGCGCTCGCATCGAAGACATGAATCCGGCTTTTCACCAAGGAGATAGAGCACCACAACACGTGGAGAGAGCGTGCTTCTGGTGAAGCAGCGGTGGAATGTCCAGCAGCGGCTGTCAGCGGCCTACTGCGTTCCCAGGACGTAGGAAATCACCATCGGTGCGATGATGATGACGAACAGCACCGGCAGGAAAAATATGATCATCGGCACGGTCAGTTTCGGAGGCAAGGCAGCGGCCTTCTTCTCCGCTTCCGACATGCGGATATCGCGGTTCTCTTTTGCCATGACGCGCAGTGCCGCGCCCACCGGCGTGCCGTAACGCTCCGCCTGGATAAGGGCCATGCACACAGCCTTGACCCCCGGCAACCCAGTTCTGATGCCCAAATTCTCGTACGCCTGACGGCGATCCTGAAGGTAGGAGAGTTCAGCCGTCGTCAATGAGAGCTCTTCAGCCAGTTCGACGGACTGGGCCAGAACCTCTTTCGAAACCTTCTGAAATCCAGCCTCGACCGACATGCCCGATTGCACGCAGATGAGCAGCATGTCCAACGCATCCGGAAATGCTTGTTTGATGGCCTGTTGACGCTTGTCGGCAAGGTTCTTCAAGAACAGGTTCGGCAGATAGTAGCCGGCACCCGCTGCAGCCGTCGCCATGAGCAGCTTGATGATGGCCGGGTGCGACGTAACGTTCATGACGAACAGGTAGAAGAGCGCAATCAGCAACACGATCGGCGGTGCCGCCATCCGGAAGAAGATGTAGGTGATGAGCGGTCCCTGGCCACGCAGGCCCGCCGTCTTCAACTTGTTGCGAAGCTCCTCAGTGTCGAATTGCTTCCGCATATCGAAACGATCGACGATTTGCTGCATGAAGCCTTTGGGCTTCTCGCCGCGCAAATTGATGCGTTCCTTTGGCGCCGTCTCGCTCAAGCGCTGGGTACGCATGGCGTTGCGCTCCAGCGCCATGGTCTTCATGCGCTCCGCACCGCGATCCTTCACCAGCAGCGGCATGACGAAGGACAATACCGTCGCGAACGCAGCGATCGCTGCAAGCAGCGTCGCCAGCAGCGGAGGGCTCATCAATGTATCGAAAAAGGCCATTGCGCTGCTTCTAGAATTTGAAGTTGATCATCTTCTTCATCGCCAAAACACCCATTCCCATCCACATCAAGCCCATCAACAATACGAAATTGCCGAGCGTTGTCGTGAACAGGGGTGCGAGATACTTCGGTGAAAGGAACGAAATCATAACCGCGACTGCCGGGGGTAACGAGCCGAGCACCATGGCGCCGGCTTTCGCCTCGGCGGACATCGCCTGGACCTTCATGGCCAATTTTGCGCGGTCGCGGAGCACGCCGGACAAGTTGCCCAGAGCCTCCGACAGGTTGCCGCCGGCCGCCTGCTGAATTGCGATGACGATTGCAAAGAAGCGCACCTCGGCCACCGGCATCCGGACGGCCATGCGGTCGAGGCTGTCGGCCATCGTCACGCCCATTCGCTGTTGATCAACGACTTCGCGGAATTCGCTGCAGACCGGTTCCGGGCTCTCGCGCGCAATGATCTGAAGGCATTCGTTCAGCGGCAGGCCGGCCTTGATGCCGCGTACGATGAGATCGACAGAATTGGCGAATTCGTTGGTGAACTTCATCGTGCGTTTCTTGATCCGCCGATTGAGCCAGAAGCGCGGCAGGCCGAACGTTCCCACGAACAAGCTCAGCGGGATAAAGATGGTCGATAGCGTCGAGGAAGGAAGCGCGAGAAAAGCCGCTAGCGTTACGACGATGCCGGTAACGGCGCTCCACAGATAGAACACGCGCGGCGTAATTTTCAATCCTGCCCGCTGAAGGCGAACCACCAGCGTCGCGCGCTTGTTGGCCTTGCTGCGGTTCTCGATGTCCTTGAGCGTCGTCGACACGGCCTTGCGCCGCGTGGCATTGGTCTCGTTCGCCGTCCGCGTTGCCACGCGGATGGCACGTGTTTCGGTGACCAGACGCTTGCGCTGTTCGCCCTGGTCCGTGCCAGAAAGCAGTGGCCAGAGCAGCGTCAGCGCCAGCGCGCCGACGCCGGCGGCCGCCAGCAGGGCAGTCAGCAAATGGATCGTGCCCTCATCCATTAGGTGTCTCCCAAGGGATTGCCGTTCGCATCGACAAGCTCCGCAGCCGAAAGTGCCTCCGCCAGTCGGCCCTCTTCCTTGTAGTACTGCGCACGCTCCCAGAACGCCGGACGCGCGATGCCCGTCGAGCGATGACGTCCGACAAGCCGGCCATTCGGGTCGTCGCCGGTAATCTCATAAACAATGAGGTTTTGCAGCGTTACCGTATCGCCTTCCATGCCGACGACTTCGGTGATGTGCGTCACCTTTCGCGAGCCGTCGCGCAGGCGGGAGGCCTGGATGATGATGTCGATCGACCCGGCAACCATTTCCCGGATCGTGCGAACCGGCAGATTATAGCCGCCCATCATGATCATGGATTCGAGGCGGCTGATGGCTTCGCGCGGACTGTTGGCATGCAGCGTACCCATCGAGCCGTCGTGGCCCGTGTTCATGGCCTGCAGAAGGTCGAATGCCTCCGGGCCGCGGACTTCGCCGACGATGATGCGTTCCGGGCGCATACGCAGACAGTTCTTGACGAGATCGCGCATCGTTATCTCGCCCTCACCCTCCAGATTGGGCGGGCGCGTTTCAAGACGCACCACGTGCGGCTGCTGCAGCTGAAGTTCCGCTAAGTCTTCGCACGTGATGATGCGTTCGTCGTTCTCGATGCACGACGTCATGCAATTGAGCAGCGTCGTCTTTCCCGAACCGGTGCCACCCGATATCAGGATGTTGCAACGTACCCGGCCGATCACCTGCAGAACCGCCTTGGCCTGCTCGCTGATCGAGCCATAGCGCTGCAACTGATCGAGCGTCAGCCGGTCCTTCTTGAACTTACGAATGGTGAGGCACGGACCGTCGAGCGCCAGCGGCGGCGCGATGACGTTGACGCGCGATCCGTCCGGCAAACGCGCGTCGCAGATCGGGCTCGCCTCGTCAACGCGCCGGCCAACCTGGCTGACGATGCGCTGGCAGATATTCATCAGCTGCTGGTTGTCGGCGAAGTGCACGCCGGTCTTCTGAACCTTGCCCGAGACTTCGATGTAGGTCGTGTTCGCCCCATTGACCATGATGTCGGCGATGTCGTCGCGCGCCAGCAACGGCTCCAGCGGTCCGTAGCCTAGGACGTCGTTGCAGATGTCCTCGAGCAGTTCCTCCTGCTCCGAGATCGACATGACGACGTTCTTGACCTGAATGATCTCGCCGACGATATCGCGGATCTCTTCGCGTGCCGCCTGGGTATCAAGCTTGGCCAGCTGCGTCAGGTCGATGGTATCGATCAGCGCGTTGAAAACGGTCGTCTTGACGTCGTAGTACTCTTCGGAGTGCCGGCGTTGTTGCGCGGGCTCCGGCGGTCGCGTTGACGGCGGCGATGACGGCTTGGCCGCCGCAGCCTTTGCCTCCGGCACCATTACGGCAGCAGATGCGGCTGCGGGGGCTGCACCCGGCCGCGCCTGAACTTCGCTGTTGCTGCGCCTGCCGAACATTGCCCGATTCCTAACGCTTCAGCCTGAGCCGCTCGAGCAGCCCGATCTTCTTTTCGACGCGTTCTTCGCGATGAGCGAGCGCCAAAGCCAGCTGCCGCAGCGCCGGAACGGCGCGCGCCTTGGCGTTGGTCTCGGCGATCATCTGTCCGTTGTTGGATGCCTGCCCGAATGTTTCGATGTCGAACTCGATAACCGCCGCAGCCTTGAGGCCAAGCGCCGCCTCGAATTCCTTCACGGCAATCTCTGGCCGTTTTGGCAAGCCAACGGTGTTGAGCACGAGATGCGGTGCGTTGTCGTTTCGTCGCGTCTGCCGCAGCAGGTCGACGATGTTCTTCGCGTTCCGCAGGTTGGCAAGGTCGGGCGCTGCCGTGATGATGACCTCGTCGGCCTGAAGCAGAACGCTTTTCGTCCACGCCATCCAGGTGTGTGGCATATCGATAGCGACGAACGGCACGTTCTGGCGCACGACGTCCAGCACGGATTCGCACGACTCCGCTGAGATGTCATAGCCGCGCTCCAGCGTGACGGGAGCGGCAAAGATCGACAGATGCTCCGAGCATTTGGTCAACAAGCGGTCCAGCAGCACTTCGTCGAGACGTTCCGGTGTTGCCAGCGCGTCGCCGATGCCCTGCAAGGGATCCTGATTGAAATCGAGGCCAGTCGTGCCGAACGCCAGATCGAGATCGGCAACCACGACGTTCGACTTCAACGCCTCTGACAGCATCCATGCGGTATTGTGACAGATCGTCGAAGAGCCCGAGCCGCCCTTGGCACCGATATACGCGTGGACATGACCAACCGGGTCGGTATCCGGATTATTGTAGAGATGCGAGATGCTCTCCATGATCTGGCCGGCCGTCACCGGCGCGACCAGATACTCGCTGACACCGCGCTTCAGCAACTCGCGGTAGATCACGACATCATTCTGATGACCTATGATCACCACTTTCGTGCCGGCATCGCAATGTTCGGCCAGCGTATCGATGTCGGCAAGAAGCTGTTCGCGATCCGCCGTGCTTTCGAGCACGATCAGGTTCGGCGTAGGGTTCGATCCGAAGTGCTGCAGCGCCGCCGGGCAACCGCCCATATGAATGCTGACGTGCGTCTTCGACAGGCGGCGGTCGTCGGCAGCGACTTGCACGGCACCGGCAACGGGAACCGTCTCGCAAAAAACCTGGATGGAAATGCGCGGCACGGGCCGGGCGCTGGACTGGACAGGCTCGCCCGCTTCGGCAACGAACGCCATGTCCGCCAGATCTTCCAGATCCGGTTCTGCAGTTGGGAGGGCCGAATGACTCATTGCTCTGGACCCTAGTTGATTGTCGATGAGGTGCTGGATTTTTCGTCGTCGGAACGCTCGGCGCCGGTCGGTTTGCCCTCGCGATATTTCTCCCAGGTCTTGTCGCGCCTTTCAGACGAGCGGTCCGACTCCGAACGCGGCTCTACGAGATCGGCAGGGTTGGCAACCTGGTTGGCGAAGTTGCGCTGGGTGGCACATCCGAAATTGTGGTACGGCAAGTTCTGCGGCTCGCGAGCCAGGTTCTTGGGCCATTCGCCGCATTCCGGGGCGTGCGCGACGTAGCGGAAGAAGGCGACGCGAACCGGCGCGGCACGCTCATTCGACGCGTGGTAGGCCTCAAGCGCAATCGACGTGTCCGGGATGCCGCCTTCGCTCAACAAGTGACGCACCTGCTCGACGGCATAACCCGCCTCGACCTCGTTGCCCGAGCCGGCAGGCGCTGCAACAACCAGCTTCGTGTTGCCTGCATCTGCAGCCCGAGCCCGCGCTGCGAATTCGATCACTTCCGCCCGCTGCGCCGGCGCCAGGCCGCGGGAGCCGCGCGGCACCTTCAGCGTTAGAAGTTCCGGCTCGCGCGAGACGGCGATAGGATGGCGCTGAGCCGGGTCGATCTGCGACCAGCCCTGAACGCGGGTTGCGTCTTCGTCGGGACGGCAACCGGTCAGCGCAAAGTCCCGCAGCCACGAGGGCGATGCCAGCCGCGATCGTCCGCGCCTTCGCGCGTCGCGTCGAACCGGACTTGCTGTTCTCAAACATCATAATCATTCTCCAGCAACACGGCTCAGTCACTCGACGATGTATCCGTAGTCGCCTTTAAGATCGCCTGGTGGCATTGCGCTTCCGCGGCCGTAGATCTTGTTGACGTGACCGAGGAAGTTCGCCTCGCGGTCAGCCGCGTCGCCTAGTCCATCGAGCGGGCGCGACAACTCCTTGCGTGCCGTCGGGCGCACCGTATACGGCGTCACGATCACGACGAGCTCGGTCTCTTTCTTGATGAAGTCACGGCTGCGGAACAGCGTGCCCAGCACCGGCATTTCCTTAAGGCCCGGGAAGCCGTCGATGTTCTGCCGCGTGTCCTCGGAGATAAGGCCCGCAAGCGCCAGCGACCCGCCGGATGGCAGTTCCACCGTCGTGCGCGCCTGACGCTTGTTGATCACCGGGCTGCCGCCAACGAAGTCGGCAATCTCGCTCACGGCCGTGTCGATCTTCAGGCTGATGCGTCCTTCGGTCAGCACGACCGGGGTAAACGACAGCTGAACACCGAACTCCTTGTATTCGACGGTGCGCGTGCCGGTCGTAGCATCGATGCCCGTTACGAACGGAATTTCACCGCCCGCCAGGAACTTGGCGGATTCACCGGAGATGGCGGTCAGGTTAGGTTCAGCCAGCGTCTTCACCAAGCCGTCGCGCTCAAGCGCCCGGATGGCGTGAGTGATCTGATCGTTGCCATGCTGACCACTTGCCGGCCGATGCCCGAGTTGCCGACAATTCCAGCGCCTGCGCTGTTCATGCCGTTGAGCAGAGTGCCTGGCGGTGGCGCAGTCAAGCTCGTCCGCCAGATGCCGATGTAGCAGCAGGGATAACTCCCGGTAGGGGCAGTTGCCCAGCGTGCTTCCGGTAAGCGGCAATCCGTTCGCCGCCAGAATAGCCGTCGTGAAGTTGCCCGCGTTGATGACGGCGCCGAGGTTCACGCCGAACTGCTTCAGCATATTGCGCTGAACTTCGGCCACGACGACGCGCAGCATCACCTGCTCTTCGGCCTCCACCGAGAGTAGGTTGATGACACCGCCATCGGTACCTTTCCCCCCGCCTTCCCGCTGTGTTTGTGGGCCCGCAGTCGAAGAAGCCGGCCCTCTGCTGTCGCTCGTAAAACTGGTGGTCGTCGATGAAAATTGCGATGCGATCGTCGACGCCCGGTTGGAATCTGCAGGCGAGCGGACCGTTCCGGTCAGCACGATCGCGCTTCCGGCAATCTCGGTCTTTATGCGCGAACCCGGAATGAGCCGGTTCAGAATGTCGTCGATGCCAGCGAGATCCGCGCCGACGGCAATTTCCAGAGTGAGGACGCGGTCGCCGTTGGCGTCGAAGAAGAAGGCGTTGGTCTGGCCGGACTTCTTGGCGATCAGGAACACGCGGTTCGACGTCTGCACCACGGCATCGACACGGTCCGGGTCGGCAACGAGCACGTCGCGCAGTTCGAACCCGAACTCGATCATCATGGATTTGCCGGTGCCGAGCGCCAGCTTGCGCGTGCGCGCTTCGCCACGGCTGTTGATCTTAAGCACCGAGCCGTTTTGCTCGATCTGGCGTGCCGTATATTGTGGCTCTTGCGCGGACCCCATAGAGGGTGTCAACGCCAGGAGCGTCACAGCAGCCAAGACCTTCCCTACCATCTTCATTAAAGCGCCGCCTAACAACAACTACTCAGCCTTCGAAACTCAGTTGACGCTACTGACTTGGGACTTGTTTCCGTACCGCAGGACACGAATGGAGTTGCCGCGATCCTTCTTGCCGAGATCGGCATCGACCGTGGCGTCTTTCTTCGGGATATCGGCGATGGAGCGCAGCGCCAGGGAAATCTCTCCCGTCGAATTTGCCTGCGCGAGAACTTCGCTCTGCCGCGGCGTCATTTCCAGCGTGGCCGTATCGGCAGAAGCCGACGCGGCTTTGTCGCCTTCCTTGTTCTGGATCTGCTGGCCGATGGCGAGAACGCGCACGTTGCGGAACAGGATCTCACTGACGACATCTTCCTGGCCGGTGCGGTTACGCACGCGGCGAATGAGAATGACGTCGACATGATCGTTCGGCAGGATCAGGCGCCCGGCAGCGGTCGCCTCTGTGATTTTGGTCGAGATCGCGCGCATGCCGGCGGGCAGAATGGCGGCGAGAACACCGCCTTGCCCGGCTTTGATCAGTTTGTCGGTGGTGATCGGCTCGCCCTCTAGCAGCGGCGCACGCACTACGGACCCGGTCAAGCCAGCAAGTGTTTCAGGCGGCGACGACCGCGTGATGAAAGACGGCGACACAGCCTCTTTCGGCCAGGTCTGCCAGCGGAACAGGCCATCATTGGCAATCGCGCCGAGATCGATCGCAGCCGCCGCGACCAGAACCTCGGTCACGTCGACTTTCACCTCGACGGTGGTTTCCTTCGCGGGCTGATTGACGATGCCCTGCATCAGCACGAACGCGCCAAGCCCGGCTACGCCGGCAATCGCGATCCCAATGAGCTGACCCGTTTTCATGTCGCATCCAACGTCTGAACATTCCCCGGCCCAACGCGCAGGGACATGCAGACAGTGCGCCACAAATATCTATGATTCTTTAATCCGCGTGCCGGAACGAACCGCGCCGCGTTGTTTATCCAGTGATTCGTTTGATCGAAATTTCAAGGTTGACTGTCACGTAATCCGATCAAAGGACCAGGCCGTGGAAAAGCATCGAATCGGGAAAAACTAACAGCGCTGAGGCCGCAATCGCGATGCCATACGGCAGGCCGGTTTCTTGCCGATGCAGGCGTAGCGCCCAGTCTGGCAGCGGAAACGCGTTCGCTGGGTATCCGCGATAGTTCAGTAGGAAAATGGTTAGAACAGAGCCAAAAATCCCAGTGAACAACAGGAATGCGGGTAGGTTCTCGAACCCGAGCCAAAGTGCTCCGACTGCAAGGATCTTCGCATCGCCTCCACCGACCCAACCCAACGCGAACATGAGAAGCCCAACAGCCAGCATCAAAACGCCAGCTGACAGATGGCTGGCGATCACATCGCTGGGAAGTCCTGCCGCCAGGACGACAACTCCGAACAGCGCCAACAACACAAGGGAAATTCGGTTGGGGATCGTCATTGTAAACAGATCCATTGCCCCCGCGAAGGCCATCGCGGCCGGAAAGATGAGAAGGAGGGCGCTATTGATCATCAGTGAGGTCCCACACATGCCCCAGCATTTACGCCAAGGCTTCCGTAACTTGAACTCGTATCCAATCGAATAGTGACGTGAGGTTCGAGCCGACCGTCACGGCTGAGCCGATGATGACCAGCGAGATCAGACCCGCCATCAAACCGTATTCGATAGCGGTCGCTCCAGAGTCATCAGAAATAAATCGTCTGAGAAGCGGCATTTGATGACCAGGTTTGGATGTTTGAGCCGGCCCCGGTAGCCGCGGCCGGCTCAAGCTCGCAGATTACGACTTGGCCTTGCCAAGCTCGGTACCGACGTTCGTGAAGGTTGCCTTGAGGTTCGTGCCAAGGGTCGTCAGCGCGGTGATGATGACGACGCTGACCAGGCCAGCGATAAGGCCATACTCGATGGCGGTAGCGCCCGACTCGTCTTTGGCAAAGCGTGACAGAAGGTTCGTCATAGTAGGTACTCCTTACAAAATGCAGCGGCCGTTGATCCAGCCCATCGCCGGGCCATGCCCTCGCTCTGAACTAAGCAGACCATACCGACAATCGATTAAACTGAAGTAAATCAGCCGCTGGGAAGCATGCGAGATCACGTTGGTCGCGTTAATGTAAGTGTCATCTAGCATAAAACGTAACGACACCAAGTATAGACGAAAAAAATTCAGGGAATATATAGGTATAATCGCAACAAGACGGGGTGGGCGGCTAGCATACTACGTGTTGTTATGTTAACCAAGCGCGGCCGCAAAGTAGTTCTGACGAACATCCTCTGGTTGCGAACGGAAATAGGGGTTGCAACACTCCGGCCCTTGCCGCCGCCGCGGCCGCCCATCGATCAAAAGTTGTGATCTCTGCGGCGACCCATTCCTTCCCGGCACGGCTGTTGGCACTTCCTTCACCAATTGGCAGCAAATTGGCGGCTGTGATTCATCGAAGGACGGTCCGCCATGAACCGTGACATCAAGTCGTGCCTGCTCCGCTTCCAGATAGCGATCGCAGCCGCTTTTGTCTTTCTCTCCACCCCTGCAGCCCAAGCTGCCGACCTCATCGTACATTATGATCAATCGCAGCTTCTGCGCCTGTCTCGGCCGGTTGCTGAAGTCATCATCGGCAACCCCTCGATCGCCGACGTGACGGTGCAGGGCGCAAACCTGCTGGTCGTCACGGGTAAAACGTTCGGCATCACGAACATCATCGCGCTGGATGCCGATCGCAAAATCATCAAGGACCAGCGCGTCATCGTGGAGCGTGACGAGAACCGAGTCGTCAATCTTCATAAGGCGGGCGTGCGTCAGTCGTACAGCTGCACGCCGAATTGCTCGCCAACTCTGACCATCGGAGACGATGCGGCCTACTTCGATCAGATCCAGAAGCACTCGGCGGCGAAAACCGGCTTCTCCAATAGCGAGGCGCCAGCGGCCTCCCAGGGTGGCGCCTTAGGCCGCCGCAACATCTTATTTACTATCGCGCCATTCGCCGGCCAGCGATTACGGCTCCTTAAGGCCGGCCCGCTATCATGCAACTGCAAGTTAATAGTGGTGCCTGGCGTCCATGCATAAAGCTTCCCAGAACCTCAATCGGATGGCGCGGCTCATGCGTCGCTTCGGCCCGGCGCGCGAGGGCACGACCGCGATCGAATTCGCTATGGTGGTCACGCCCTTCCTGATGTTGGTATTTGGCGTGATCGGTGTCGGCCTGTTCTTCTTCACTGAGACGGTCCTTGATCAAGCAGTAAGCGCGAGCAGCAGGCAGATCCGAACCGGTCAAAGTCGCCAGACGGCAACGGGTGAGCTCACCGTCAAAAATCTGAAGGACGACATTTGCGGCAGGACCGCCGGTCTTATCTCTTGTGAGAAACTCAGCTTGATCATCGATAGCGGAGACTCTTGGGAGGAAGTAAAAATACCCGCATGCACTAACGACCGACGGCTCCGTCAGCGGTTCCAACTACGGGGACGCCATTCCCGTGTCGACCGGTGCAGGCGGCCGAGAAAAGATCGTGATCATCGTCGCCTGCTACCCCTGGGAGCTGCTGGCTTCAATTCCATACTTGGGATTGGGCAACGTCAACGACAGCAAAGCGCAGCTGATCCAGTCTGTGATGGCGTTCAAGAGCGAGCCATACTGATATGGAGTCTCGTATGGGCAAGATGCGCGGTCGTGCCAAGCATTTCATCGGTGTCATCCAGTCGTGGCGCAGGAACAGTGACGGCGTCGCCGCCATCGAGTTTGCGTTCATCGCGCCTATCCTGATGACAATGTTCTTCGGCGTGTTCGAGATGGGCCGCGCCTACGCCGCTCATCGCCGGTTCATCAGCGCGACGTACATGATCGGCGACCAGGTCGCTAGCCAAACGTCCCTGACAGATACCGCACTAGGAAACATCTACAAATTGGCGCCGACAGTCATGGGGAGCTACGCCAGCGATACGGCCTCGCTGACTGTTGAAATTCTTCCCATCCGCATGCCGGATCCCATCGGGAAGCCGAACGAGATTCGCAACTATGCGACGCCGCAGACTTATGCAAAAAGCCGGACCGTGTGTGGTGTGCCGGCGACGCCCGTGCCTGATGACATCAAGGATCTCCTGAAGAACTCGCGCGAGGGCTTGATCATGGTCATGGCGACCTATGCTTATAAGCCACTGTTGGCCTATCCCCTCGTAGGCTCGATGACTTGGACCAACGTGTCCACGTTCGCCCCGCGACTGAAGTTGCGTCGCGTTCGGCGATGGCACGTCCGCGAAGAGCTGCAACAACCCTTGCTGACGAAGGCTTACTTCTCCCCGCGCGATGTACGCAGCAGCGGAAGTAAATCGGCTGTGCGCCTCATACTAAAGTCCAACGATCTTCGTCATTTTGAAGAATGAATTTTGTCTGAAACGGCTATCGATTGCTTTACCTTTGGTCGCAATGCCCCTTATGCTGAATATGAACTGAATAATTAAAATCGGTGAGGGCGCCAAAAATGGGACGCCGTTCAGTACATACTGCTGACGAGTTACGTGAACTTATATTGGGCGCATCTACAGAATTGATCGAAGCAAACGGCCTAGCCGGATTATCGGCTCGCGAGATTGCAAGGCGCATCGGTTACTCACCAGGCACCCTCTACAATATCTTTGAGAACCTCGATGACCTGGTCCTGACGATCGAGGGCCGGCTACTCGATCGCTTGGATCAGGCGCTGGCCGACGTGCCTCCGGAGAGTAGCCCAACGCAGACGGTGCATCGGCTGGCGCAGGCGTACCTGCGGTTCACGCACGAAAACCCGAAGCTCTGGAACTTGCTGTTCGAACACCACTTGCCGCCAGGGCGCGAGGTGCCGGCCTGGTATCAAACAAAACTCGAGGGATTGTTGACGCGTGTCGAGAACGCTTTGGCACCCGTGATGGATAGATCGGACGATCAGCGCAAGCGCCGGGCAGCGCGGGTGTTATGGGCTGGCGTGCACGGCATCACGTCACTGGCGACGACCGACAAGCTGTCGATCGTTTCCACGGAGACGGCCCCCGCGCTCGTCGACGACCTGGTATCGGCCTATCTGAAAGGCTTAAGCGAAAAACAGGACGAGCTTACGACCTAAGCTCGTCCTTCGGCATCAGAGTGCTGCCGCAAAAAGTGCGCAGCGGTTTTGCGACAAGAAGCGCGAAAAATAATGAGCTCGAGTCCTTCCGTGCTTCAATGAAGAGCGGAAGGATTCGAAGGTGCTGCTTCAGGCGCCGTGCCCGGAACGGCGACAGGGGTGGTTTGCTGCGTTCCTGGAATGGACCGCTCAACCGCAGGCGCTGGCGTGACTGAACCGGTTGTGATCGAGCCGTCGGCGCCAGCCCGGACGGGCTCACCGGCAATCTCGGTTCGCTTTGCAGGCACGATGCCGAACCACTTGTCCGCAGGCAAAAGCCGGGCGTTCAGTCCAGACCAGAGATCGCGCGATGCGATGCCTTCCACGAACGGCTTCGTCGAGGGCGCAAGGAACGCCATCAGCAACGTTGCGACGAGCATGCCGGCAGTCGCTGCCGGATAACGCCGGTCGTAGAGCTTCATTGCCGTGCCGAACGACGACTTGATGCGCGTGTCCATCACGTCGACCGAATACATCTCGTCGAGCGTGAGGTGAACGAGATAGCCGATGAAGAGGAAGCCTGCCGCGAGCCAGGCCACGCCGTCATGCCGGCCGAGCACGTAGCGGAACACGACCGCCGTGGTCACCGCGCAGAAAAGTCCGGCGAGAATCGAATGCCAGACGCCGCGATGTACGGAAAGCCGGTGGAACGCGGTGTGCAGACCGTAGCGCACGAAGGCCATCGTGCCGAGCCACAGCACCCAAAGCTCTGCAATTGATCGGGTCGTCGCGAACGTGAACAGCACCGCAAAGGAGAAGAAGACCGCCAGGCCAGCAAACATGGCACGGCTCGGCCGCGATTCCTTCAGATCGATATCGGGAAGGACAGAACCGAGCACGCCCGCCATCGTCACGGCGATGAGATTTTCCGGCGCGATGACGTCCGCAGCCAGTGTTAGGGTGGCGAGACCGCCAGCCACCACGGTTCCCACGCCGATATGCGTCGTGAAATTTGCCATGATGAAACTCCTCTGCCTGGCGCGGCCGAAATGGTGCCGCATGGACCACCAAGCATCAGATTCGTTGCGTCCGTGGCAGCCAGCCGCGCGCGGCGACTGTGGAAAAGGCTTTGATTCCATGGCGGCCGGTGCCAATCGGTCGCGGCCAATTTTGCTGTAGTAATAGGCACGCAAGTCTGGCAACAGGGGCTCAGCCAGCCTGCAGGACCAGCGCGGGCAGCACCCTTTGCGGCCAGGACCATCGCGCCATGACGCTGAACGAGCGCCCATCGGAAAGCGCAGTGCTTTCGGCCATTGCGCGCACGGCTGTGATCAGCATCGTCGTCGCCTTTGCGGTGATGGCAATCAAGTATCTGGCCTATTACGTCACCGGCTCTATTGCGCTTTACTCTGACGCGCTCGAAAGCATCGTCAATGTCTTGACGGCAGTCGCCGCCCTTGCGGCCGTCTCCATCAGCGCCAAGCCCGCCGACGATAATCATCCATTCGGGCATACCAAGGCCGAGTACTTCTCCGCCGTCTTCGAGGGCGTGCTCGTCGTGGTGGCGGCGATCTTGATCTTTCGCGAGGCGTACTACGCGTTCCTGGCGCCGCGCGCTCTCGAACAGCCGGTGCTCGGCCTGGCGATCAACGGCGTCGCGACGTTGCTCAATGCCGGCTGGGCAGCTTACCTTGTAAATCGCGGCCGCAGCTGGCGCTCACCCGCTCTCGTGGCAGACGGCTGGCATCTGGCAACCGACGTCTTTACATCGACCGGTGTCATTATTGGGTTGGCGCTGGCATCGATCACCGGCCTCAGCGTTCTCGATCCGATCCTGGCAGCCGTTGTCGCGCTCAACGTCCTTTGGGCCGGCTACAAGATCATGAAACAGTCGCTGAGCGGCTTGATGGACGAGGCCGTCGACGCCGGAATGGAGCAGCGCATCCGTGCGGTTATTCAAGAGAGCGGCCACGGCGCACTGCAGGTTCACGACATCCGCGCACGCACCGCCGGCCGCATGACATTCATTGAGTTCCATATGGTCGTTCCCGGCGCGATGACGGTGTGGGAGGCGCACGTCATCTGCGACCGCGTCGAAGATGCGCTGGAAGCCGCGCTGGAATGCACGGACGTCTCGATCCACCTTGAGCCCGAACACAAGGCCAAGGCGGAAGCCCCTGTGGTGTTCTGACGTGACCGATGACCACGACAGCGTCCTGCGCCTTCCGGACGGCACCCAGGTCGGTCTCGCCGTCTACGGCGATCCTGCGGGATTGCCGGTTCTCGCGTTCCACGGCACACCCGCATCCCGGCTGATGTACCGCAAGGGAGACGCGGCCGCACGCAAGCTTGGCCTCAAGCTGATTGCAACGGATCGTCCCGGCTACGGGCTTTCGCCGATCGATCGCAACGGAACGCTGGCGTCGCGCACGGACCTGCACGTCGCGGTCGCCGATGCGCTGGGCCTCGACCGGTTCGCACTCGTCGGCATCTCCGGTGGAAGCCCCTATGCCGCCGCACTTGCCAGCCGCCTGACCGATCGCATTACGGCGCTGGCCCTCGTCAGTCCGATGGGGCCGGTGGCTGACTATGTCGCGGCGGGCTTGCCCAGCCTTCCGCTACTGCAACGCCGCTTCTTCTTGAATCTGTCGCAACGCGGCTGGGTGGTTAAGCCGGGTGCCGCCATCGGAGTCGCGGCGTTTCGGGCCGCGCCCCGTGTCTTCGCCAATGCATTCAAGGGAGCGTTAGGTGGAGAAGATAGCCGGATGCTGTCCGACCCTGGTGTGCTGGATGGCTTGATCGAGATGACCCAGGAGGCATTGCGGTCTGGTGCTTCCGGCGCGGTGGCGGACTTTCGGATCTACGGCCAGCCGTGGGCGGTCGACTATCGGGCAATCTCGGCGCCGGCGACGATCTGGGCCGGCACCGCCGACAAGGTTGTGCCCGTGCCTGTCTGCGCCTACCTGGCCCAACGCATCCCGCGTGCGCGTCTCATTACGGTGCCGGGCGGCGCGCACTTCTGGATCTTGGAGCACGTCTCCGAAGTGCTGGCGCAGGTGCGGGCGATGGCCGATAACACTCAGGCTTCGCTCGTTGAACCCGGTACGGCTTCAGGCGTTATGCGCCCGGCCCCCAACTCCAACCCGGACCTGCCATGACAAAGTATGCTTCGCTCCTCATCTTCCTGGTGGTCACCGTGGTGGCTGCCTCCAGCGGCTCGTACTTTCAGCCCGGCGCCTGGTATGCGGGCCTAGCCAAACCGGAATGGACCCCGCCCAACTGGCTGTTCCCGATTGCCTGGTTCGTTCTCTATTTCATGATCGCGATGGCCGGCTGGCTCGCCTGGCGCACACAGGCGTTCGGCATTGCTTTGAAGTTCTGGATCGCCCAGCTCATCTTCAACGCCGCGTGGTCTTACATCATGTTCGGCGCCCACCAGATCGGTTGGGCCCTGGCTGACCTGACCGCCATGTGGTTGATGATCGTCGGGTTCATCGTGTCGGTCTGGAATTCCAGCCGCCTGGCCGCCTGGCTGTTCGTGCCCTACCTGGCGTGGGCCACCTTTGCCGGCGCCCTGAACCTGGCCGTCTGGCAAATGAACCCGGCCTGACGCGCCAAATCAGCGGCATCCGGACGGCTTGACGGAGCAATCCGGCAATGGTCTATCCGCGTCGCATGACAGAGCCCGCCGCGACAGACACCGTCCTTATTATCGATTTCGGCAGCCAGGTGACGCAGCTCATAGCGCGCCGCGTGCGCGAAGCCGGCGTTTACTCCGAGATCGTGCCGTTTCAGTCCGCTGAAGCCGCCTTCCAGCGCTTGAAGCCCGCCGCCGTCATCTTGTCCGGCAGCCCGCATTCCACCGTCGATATCGGTAGCCCGCGCGCGCCCGATGCGGTGTTCGCAGCCGGCGTGCCGGTGCTCGGCATCTGTTATGGCGAGCAGACCATGTGTGCCCAGCTCGGCGGCAAGGTGGAGGCGGGTCATCACCGCGAGTTCGGCCGGGCCTTCCTCGACATTCAGGACACGTGCGAGTTGTTTAACGGCGTGTGGGACAAGGGCTCGCGCCACCAGGTGTGGATGAGCCACGGCGATCGCGTTACGGCGATCCCGCCCGGCTTCCGCATCGTCGGCACGTCCGAAGGCGCTCCGTTCGCGGCCATCGCCGACGACGCGCGCCGCTTCTACGCCGTCCAGTTCCACCCCGAAGTCGTGCACACGCCCGATGGCGCCAAGCTGTTGCAGAACTTCGTGCACCGCATCGCCGGCATCAAGGGCGACTGGACCATGGCGGCCTATCGCGAACGTGCGGTGGCCGGCATCCGCAGCCAGGTCGGCAACGGCAAGGTCATCTGCGCGCTCTCCGGCGGCGTCGACAGCTCCGTTGCCGCGCTTCTGATCCACGAGGCGGTCGGCGACCAGCTCACGTGCATCCTCGTCGACCACGGCCTGATGCGAAAGAACGAGGCGGCCGACGTCGTCACCATGTTCCGCGAGCATTACAACCTGCCGCTCATTCTCGTGAATGCGCAGGATCGCTTCATCGACGCGCTGGAAGGCGAGCAGGATCCCGAGAAGAAGCGCAAGACCATCGGCCGCCTGTTCATCGAGGTGTTCGAGGAGGAAGCCAAGAAGCTTGGTCGTGCCGGAGGCGCGCAAGAGCAGGGCGCCGGTTACCTGGCGCAGGGCACGCTTTATCCCGGATGTCATCGAGAGCGTGTCGTTCACGGGGGCATCGTCGGCCACGATCAAGTCGCATCACAATGTCGGCGGCCTGCCCGCGCGCATGAACATGAAGCTCGTCGAGCCGCTGCGCGAGCTGTTCAAGGATGAGGTCCGTGCGCTGGGCCGCGAACTCGGATTGCCCGAGAGCTTCATCGGCCGCCACCCGTTTCCGGGTCCGGGCCTCGCCATTCGCTGCCCCGGCGGCATCACGCGCGAGAAGCTCGAGATCCTGCGCGAAGCCGACGCGATCTACCTGGACGAGATCCGCAAGGCCGGCCTCTACGACGCCATCTGGCAGGCCTTCGCCGTCCTGCTGCCGGTGCAGACGGTCGGCGTCATGGGTGACGGCCGAACGTACGAGTTCGTCTGTGCACTGCGCGCCGTGACCTCGGTGGACGGCATGACGGCGGACTTTTACCACTACGACATGAGTTTCCTCGGCCGTGCGGCCACTCGCATCATTAACGAGGTGCGCGGCATCAACCGCGTCGTCTACGACGTGACGTCGAAACCGCCAGGAACCATCGAGTGGGAATGATTTAAAACGCAAGCCGATGATCAGGGCTATGCGTTACAGCTTGCAGCATTTAACTCTGCTCACGACATGGGTGTTGTTGTTCAACGCCGCTTAATCATCGTCAACTAGCGTCGACGATCTGAATTTTTGATCGAGACGTCTTCGGCGAGTGAATTTCGTGTCCAGGCCAATCCCAATTTTTGCCGACGAGGCCGTGCGCCTGGAGGTGCTGCGCGAGTACGATATTCTCGATACGCCGCCGGAAGGCAGCTTCGATAACATCACGCGCCTGGCCAAGCTCATCCTCGGCACCTCGATGTCCTCGATCTCGCTGATCGACAAGGACCGCCAGTGGCTCAAATCGAGCCAGGGCATGTCCTCCCAGGACACTCCGCGCTCCATCTCGTTTTGCGCGCATGCCATCAACTCGCCGGCGCCGCTCATCGTCTGCGACGCGAGCCAGGACGAACGCTTCCGCAACAATCCACTGGTTCTGGGCGAACCGCATATCCGCTTCTATGCCGGCATGCCGCTCGTCACGACCGCCAATGCCAATCTCGGCGCCTTGTGCGTGTTGGACAGCACGCCGCGTGCGGGAGGCGTTAGTGCCGAACACCTTGACGCACTCTATGCGCTGAGCCGCATGACCGTCGACGCCATCGAACTGAGGCGGCTGGCCGTGTTCGACAGCCTGACGGACTTGCTGACGCGTGGCGCATTCCGCCACGCCGCTAAAGCCGAATTCGCCCGTGCCGTTCGCGACGGCACGTCCTTGTCGTGCGTGATCATCGACATCGACCATTTCAAGGCGATCAACGACACGCACGGTCATGCGATCGGCGACAGCGTTCTGCGCAGCGTGGCGGCGATGCTTCGCGCCGAGACGCGCTCGTCGGATCTGGTCGGCCGCATCGGTGGTGAAGAGTTCGCGCTGCTGCTGCCGGACACGTCGATCGAGGTTGCGATGCGGTGCGCCGAACGCATCCGGTCAACGCTGGCGACGATGATCGTGACGGTATCGGGCAAGCGCTTGCCGCTGACCGCTAGCCTTGGCGTCTCCAGCCGTCAGCACCATGACGAGTCCATCGAGATGGTCATGGGCCGGGCCGATCGGGCCCTCTATGTCAGCAAGCACGCCGGCCGCAATCGCGTGTCCTCGGCCACCGACAGCGCCCAATCGGTCACCGCCGCCTGAGCATTTTCCGCAGACATTGCGCGTAGCTGCTGTGCTAGATCCGGCAAATGGATCGGCTAGCGGACCAGGCAATGATCACGCTCTACGGCATCAAGAACTGCGACACGATGAAGAAGGCGCGGGCTTGGCTCGATGCGCACGGTGTCAGCTACGTATTCCACGACTACAAGACCGCGGGTATCGATAAGGAGCGGCTCGCGCTATGGTGCAAGGAGCATGGCTGGGAGGTGGTTCTGAACCGCGCGGGAACTACGTTTCGCGCCCTGCCGGATGCCAGCAAGAGCGATCTCGACGCACAAAAAGCGATTGACCTGATGCTGGCGCAACCGTCGATGATCAAGCGGCCTGTCCTGGATCTCGGCCGCCACCGCATCGTCGGTTTCAAGCCCGACATCTATCAAGCCGCGCTCGCCGGCAAGCCGGCCTGAGGGCGGGGTAGTCGCCTCTACGCTCCGCCCAAGAGCGGCCGAAAGCCCCGTAACGACTGGCGCAACGAATAATTAAGCGAGCCGGAATAGTCTGCTCAAGGACGAAAACCAGAGACCCCCGGTTCGCTCACTCGCCAATGACGCTCGACGCTTATCCGCCATGCCTCAAACGATGCCGAGCGTCTAGCCGCGTTGCATTCGTATGAGATACTGGACACGCCTGCCGACCAGGCGTTCGACGGCATCTCCTGGCTGGCTCGAACCTTTCTCAATGCACCGATGTCAGCAATCTCATTGGTGGACCGGGATAGGCAGTGGTTCAAATCGAGCCAGAACATCGAAGTCACTGAAACAACCCGTTCAGCCTCGTTCTGCACGCACGCGTTGCTGTCCGAAAATGCTTTCATCGTTCTCGACGCGCTTGCCGACCCGCGGTTCTGCCAGAGCCCGATGGTGGTCGGCGCACCTCATGTGCGCTTCTACGTCGGCATGCCGCTGGTGACGCGCGAGCGCTACGTGCTGGGAGCGCTATGCGTTTACGATACAGTTAGCCGCGAAGTCGTAAGCACCGATCAGCTCAACGCGATGAACATCCTGGCGCGCCAAGTCGTCGACACGATGGAATTGCGCAAGATCGCGCGGCACGATGGATTGACGAATTTGCTCTCCGCGGTCGCGTTCCGCCGGACTGCGGCGGTCGAAGTGGAGCGCGCGCGCCGGTATGGCCGGCACGTCACTTTCGTTGTGTTGGACATCGACCACTTCAAGAAGATCAACGACACTCATGGTCATGCGGCCGGCGACTATGTGTTGCGCAACGTCGCAGCCATACTCAAAGCGTGAGTTGAGGCCATTCGACATCGTTGGGCGCACCGGTGGCGAAGAGTTCGCCATTCTCCTTCCTGACACCGACGTTCGCCAGTGGACTGGCTGCTGCCGAACGGCTGCGCAAAGCCATCGCCGGGTCGCAGATTGCGGTAAGCGGTACGACCGTTTCGGTAACCGCAAGCTTTGGCGTGGCTGACTGCCAGTGCGGCGAAATCAAGGCGGAAGCGGCACTGGCACAGGCCGATCATGCGATGTACTCCAGCAAAAGAGTGGGTCGCAATCGCGTGACGCCCTTCACAAGCACGGCGGTCTCGTCTGTAACCGCCGCCTAATAAAAAAAAGACCCCCCGAGCCGGGGGGAGGCTCGAGGGGCTCGCAAAGGCTAGGCTGGGGGGAGCCTAGCGGGGGAGGAACCGAGACCGGGGCGAGGGAGCGTGGCCCGTGATCTCGATGGTGTCAGTGTGCCAACCCGCAGCTTCCGGCGCTGTTCCGTGCGGCACACCAAAAATAATCTTCGAAAAGTTTATGCGGCTTCCTTGTTCAGTTTGTCCTCGGCCAGCTCGGTCAGGGCCATATCCGTCGCCTTTTCCTCTTCCAGGGTTTCCTCCAGCAGGGCGGTGGCATCCTCAAAGCCCAGCATCTCGGACCAGGACACCAGCGTGCCGTAGCGCGTGATCTCGTAGTGCTCCACGGCCTGGGCTGCCGCGATCATGGCGGCATCCTTCGTGTCCTTGTCTTTGATCTCGCCCATCAACTCTTCGGCCTCTTCGAGAATGCCCTCGATCGCAGGACACTTGGTAGCCTTGGGCTTCTCACCGATGGACTTGAAGACGGCGTCGAGGCGCTTCACCTGTTCCTTCGTCTCGGTCAGGTGCTTCTCGAAGGCCTTGCGCAACTGAGCGGAATCTGCGGCCTTCGCCATCTTGGGCAGAGACTTAACGATCTTGCCCTCGGCATAGTAGATGTCCTGCAGGGTATGCACGAACAGGTCTTTCAGGTTCTCGATAGCCATGGCGTCCTCGCTGATGGTTTGTTTCCGGCAATGTGCGATGTGCCCGGGAACGCCAATCGGACCCATGCGGTTCCTATGTACACAAAGGTACACCCCCGGCCGCAGGGGCCAGGGGTGTACGCAAACGAACGAAGGATATAGGCCGGGCTAAGAGGCAGGGACGACCCTCAGAAGCCCGGATGCCGATCAATACAGGCAGTCGTAGTACTTAGCCTTCCAGTAGTAGTTGCCCGTTTTCCAGAACATGCGCTTGTAATAGCCGCAGCCGCCGCCACCGACATAAAACGAGGGGCCGTAACCGCCGTGGAAATGATGGTGGTGATGATGACCGCCGAAATGCATCTTCTTGCCGCCGCCGGCCTGCGCCGACGAAACGGCGCCGAGGCTTAGAAGCAATGCCGTGGCTGCGGTAGCTACGAGAGACGTCTTCAGAATGCTCATGACAACTCCTTGGGGGATTGGGACGCCACCGGCACGAGGATCGCATCGGTGGAGCCGGGCGCCGGCTCGCTGGGGGACGGCGAGGGTTTGACGCCCGGTATGCCGAGCAGAATGCAGCCTCGCCACGAGCGCCGCTGTCCCGCAAGGAACAGGGGCGGCGATCAGACTACCCGCCGAGACGGGCCGCGACGATGTACGTATTTCAGCTCAGGCGGGGTTCCGGCGCTCGATCGTGGCGAGCACCTGCTCTGCCTCCGGCACGGCCGGGAAAGCGTGGAAATCGCCGCCCTTGTGCTTCAGCGCCTCGTCGAGCTGGCGATGGAACTCGTCGCGATCGACCTCGACGGTGCCGAACTGACGCAAGTGATCCGTCACGAACTGCGTATCCAGCAGCACGAAGCCGCCATGGATCAGCCGCGCAACAAGATGCACCAGCGCGATCTTCGAGGCATCCCGCTGAGTGGAGAACATGCTCTCGCCGAAGAAGGCTGCGCCCACCGCCACGCCGTAGAGCCCGCCAATAAGCTCGTCGCCATTCCACACCTCGATCGTGTGGCAATGGCCCTGCTGGAACAGGTCGCGATAGAGCGTGCGGATGCGGCCGTTGATCCAGGTCGACCGTCTTCCCGGCCGCGCCGCGGCACAGCCTTCGATCACACCTTCGAAGTTCGTATCGATGCGCACCTCGAACGGCGTCGTGCGGATGGTGCGTGCAAGCCGTCGGGGAATGTGAACCTTGTCGAGCGGGAGAATGCCGCGCTGCTGCGGCTCGATCCAATAGAGCGCCGGATCGTCAGCGCTTTCAGCCATAGGAAAGATGCCGCAACTGTAGGCCTTCAAAAGGACCTGCGGCGTGATTTCAATCATGATGTCGTCGCGCGACGTCATGAAAACTCGGGGCTCCTGGCGTTCACGGTCGAGACGCGCTACCCGACCGGGCAAATCGAATTCATGCAATGTAGTGGCAGGTTACGGTTTTATCGAGCAGGCAGATTGCCTATATCGGTCCGCAGCCTAGCGCGAAGGCACATTTTTGCAACTGCGTGCAGATTGGGCAAAATGGGAAGCCCAAGGTGTCAACTCGCGGGCTTTGCCAGGTACTTCTCGAGCCAATGGATGTCATAGAGACCGTTGGCAATGTCCGGCTGGCGAATGAGATCGTTGAACAGCGGAATCGTCGTCTCGATCCCATCGATCACGAATTCCGACAGCGCGCGCTTCAGGCGCATCATGCATTCGTCGCGGCTGCGCCCATGAACGATCAGCTTGCCGATCAAGCTGTCGTAGTAAGGCGGGATGCGATAGCCCTGGTACACGCCGCTGTCGACGCGCACGCCAAGTCCGCCGGGCGGGTGCCAGTACGTGATCTGCCCTGGCGAGGGCACGAACGTCCGCGCATTCTCCGCGTTGATACGGCACTCGATGGCATGGCCGGCGAACGTGATGTCCTCCTGCGTGTACATGAGCTTGGCGCCCGAGGCGACACGCAGCTGCTCCAGCACCAGATCGATGCCGGTGATCGCTTCCGTCACCGGATGCTCCACCTGCAGGCGCGTGTTCATTTCGATGAAATAGAACTCACCGTCCTCGTATAGAAACTCAACCGTGCCGACGCCGCGATACTTCAGCTTGCGCATGGCGCTGGCGACGATCTCGCCGATCTTCTTGCGCGAGGCTTCGTTGAGAGCTGGTGAGGGGGCTTCTTCCCAGACTTTCTGATGCCGCCGCTGCAGCGAGCAGTCACGCTCGCCCAGATGCACGGCGTTGCCCTGGCCGTCGCCGAGCACCTGCACTTCGATGTGCCGCGGCTTGGTCAGATATTTCTCGATGTAGACGGCGTCGTCGCCGAACGCAGCTTTTGCCTCGGCCTTCGCCGTGGCCAGCGCCATCGGCAGGTCGGCTGCCGTCGTGCGCCACCTTCATGCCGCGCCCGCCGCCACCGGCGGCGGCTTTCACCAGCACGGGATAGCCCATGGCCTTGGCCGTCTTCAGGCCTGCCGCATCGCTTTTCACCGCGCCATCAGAGCCGGGAACGACGGGAATGCCCAGCCGCTTGGCCGTTTCCTTGGCGGCGATCTTATCGCCCATCGTGCGGATGTGTTCCGACGTCGGCCCGATGAAAGTGATGTTGTGGGTTTCCAGGATCTCGGCGAACCGCGCGTTCTCCGACAGGAAGCCGTAGCCGGGATGCACGGCATCGGCGCCGGTGATCTCGCAGGCGGCCAGCAAGCGTGGAATGTTGAGATAGCTCTCGGCAGCAGACGGCGGGCCGATGCACACGCTCTCGTCGGCCAGGCGCACGTGCATGGCGTCGGCATCCGCGGTGGAATGCACGGCGACCGTCGCAATGCCGAGCTCTTTGCAAGCCCGCTGAATGCGCAGCGCGATCTCACCCCGGTTCGCGATCAGGACCTTGTCGAACATGTGTGCCCTTCGATGACGATCTATTCGATGATGACCAGCGGCTCGCCGAACTCGACGGGCTGGCCGTTCTCGAAGAGGATCGCCGTCACCGTGCCGGACTTCGGCGCCGGGATCTGGTTCATCGTCTTCATGGCTTCGATGATCAGCAGCGTGTCGCCGGCCGACACCTTGCTGCCGACCTCGATGAATACCGGCGCTGACGGATCTGGTGCCCTGTAGGCCGTGCCCACCATCGGAGACTTCACGGCGCCGGGATGCTTGCCCGGATCACCCGCACCGCCGGCCGCAGCAGGGGCAGCGCCGCCGATCGGCATCATCGCGGCAGGAGCGCTGGCCATGACGGACAGCGTCCGTGCCACGCGCACCTTCAACCCGCTTTTTTCGATTTCGATCTCGGTGAGGCCGGTTTCGTTCAACAGCTCCGCCAGGTCGCGGATGAGCTGGTGTTCTCCGCTGCCGCCTTCACTGTCTTTTTTTGCCGTCATGCCTCGTCGTCCTTTGAAATTAGGCTGGCCCTTGGGGCCCACGCTTCGCCAGGATGTTCGCCATGGCCTCGAGCGCCAGCTCGTAGCCCTTCGCCCCCAGTCCGCAGATCACGCCAGTTGCTGCCAGCGACACGTATGAATGATTCCGGAAGCTCTCGCGCCGGAAGATATTCGATAGATGAACCTCGATCACCGGCAGCTCGGCTGCCTGCAGCGCGTCGAGCAGGGCGACGGACGTATGCGTCAGCCCGCCCGCGTTGATGATGATGCCGGAAGCCTGTCCGCGTGCGTCCTGTACCCAGCCGATCAACTCGCCTTCGCTGTTCGACTGCCGGAAATCGATCGCGAGGTTGACGGCGCTGGCCTTCGCCTGCGCCAGGGCCTTCACGTCGTCCAGCGTGTCACGGCCGTACACTGCCGGCTCGCGAACACCGAGCAGGTTGAGATTTGGGCCATTCAGGACATAGACGGGCTTTGCCATGCGGTTGGCGGGGTCCAGAAGCAGTCGATTGGGATACGGCGGAACGGGCCAGCAACGAGGCCGGAACCATTGCCGCCGCAATGGGATTTGGCCCCACCCTCTACCAGCTTTTCCGCACCCGCGAAAGGCCGGGTGGAGCGCTCAAGCCTGGGGAAACTGGGGACTTTGGGCCCCCTCCTGGGAAGGGGACCCGCTCGATTAGCAGTATGAGCAACCTGACTTCCTGACGTCGGCGACATGGCCCGTCAGCAATTCCGCGAGGTTTTCATAGCCGCCAGCCACGACGTGGTCGCCGACCAGGAAGAACGGCGTGCCGCCGACGTTGAGCTTTTTGGCCAGGTCCATGACCTTGTCGAGCTCGGCCTTGATCTCCGGGCTTTCCATGTCTGCCTTCAGCTTCGCCATGTCGAGGCCGAGCGCCTCGGCCTTTTTGAGCGCGGTGGCCTCAGAGGCGATGCCCTGGCCCTTCATGAGGGCCTGGTGCACTTCCATGTATTTGCCCTGCTTGCGCGCGGCCAGGGCGACCTTGGCAGCGCCAGGCGACGCCTCCTGATTGATGATCGGCAGCTCCTTGAAGACGAACTTCACCTTCGGGTCGGCCTTGATGACCTTGGCGATGTCGTCGTAGCTGCGTCGGCAATAGCCGCAGTTGTAGTCGAAGAATTCGACGATCGTGACGTCGCCGTCCGGATTGCCGCCGATGGCCGACTCCGGATCCTTGAAGATATCGGTGGCGTGATCCTTAAGCGCCGCCTTCGTCTTCTCCGTCTGGTCTTTTTCCATCTTGGCTTCCAGGGCCTGCTGCGCCTGCAGCAGGATCTCCGGATTGGCCATCAGATAATCCTTGATGACCTGCTCGATTTCCGAGCGGCGTTCCGGGCTGACCTGAACCTTTGCAGCCTCGGCAGCGGCTGCCGGCTTATCTTGTGCATCCGCCGCGACGAACCCGAACGAGACGAGTGCCATCGTTCCGGCTGCAAACAGCGCCATCGGCAGACCGCAACGGCGCTTGCCGGATTTCTTGTCGTGCATGAAGGGCATGTCAGGGACCATCTCGAACGTTGTTGTTTCTAGCGGTATCGTTGTGTCGAACGTCAGCCGTCCGTTTTCGGCGGCTTCTGCGTGATGATGTCGTCGGCGGCCATCCAGTCCGGCGAATTGGGCTTCAGACCGGCCTGGGCCCGTTTCGCGAAATCCTTGGCCATCTTGAAGTCTCCAAAGCACATCAGCCGCTGCGCGCGTGCCAGATCCGCCTTGGACTGCATGCCTTTGGCATAGAACGCCTCGCCGAGTGCGTTATAGGCCCGGCAGTCGTCCTCGTCGCGCCGCACCGTCTCCTTGAGCAGGTTGATAGCCTCGTCGACCACGCCCGGCTGTTTCGTCTGGAGCAGCGCGGCGGCCAACTGCGTCTTGATGAGCGTCGGCCCGTTGCCAGCCACCTGTAGCGACTTGCGCAGGGCTTGCACGGCTTCCTGCGCGCGCCCGGCGCGCTGATAGAAGTCGCCCTTCACTTCCCAGAAGTAGGGATTGTTGGGCTGTTCCTGGATCAGGGCGTCGATCAGCGCGACACCTGCCTCTAGGCTGCCTTGGCCGCCCGACCTGAACTGTGCGATGGCGCGCGCATAACGCGCCGGCAGGCTGACGTCTGATTGCGGGTAACGCTTGAACACGACGCCCGGCGCTTCCAGATAGCCCGAAAGCTTCGCGCGCATCATGTCGTGGCGCGCCTGCAGTTGAGGCGGATCCTTCGCGGCGTAGAAGGGCGAGGACTCGACCAGCTGCCGCAACCGGGCCAGACGATCCCGCGCGACGGGATGGGTGCGTGCGAAGGCGTTCTGGTCGCCGCCGGAAATGAACATCTCCTGGTTCGCGAACCGCTCGAACGTCGCCAGCATGCCCAGGCCGGATTGTTGCGTGGCGTTGAGATACTTCAGGCCGGCCTGATCAGCCGCCGATTCCTGGCTGCGCCGCTCCGCCGTCAGCGCCCGCATGACGAGTTCGCCACCACCGGCCATGACGCCCTGGCCTGCCGCCATCGCTTCGCGTCCGCCATCGCCACCGGCCACCGCGCCGCCGATCATCGCGCCGATGCCCAGGATCTGCGCCAGCAGCATGCGCGTCTTGTCCTGCGCGATGCGAATGCGCAGCGAGGCCATGTGCCCGCCCTCGATATGACCGGACTCGTGCGCCAGCACGCCGATCACCTCGTTTGGCGTCTTGGCGATCATCAACGCGCCGCTGTGCATGAACACGTTGCGGCCGTCCATGACGAAGGCGTTGAAGGCCTCGTTGTTGATGATGCGAACGGCCACCTGCTGCGAACCCAACCCCGCCGCCTTGAAGATCGGCTGGGAGTAGTCGTTCAGCAGTTCTTCGATCTCGGTGTCGCGCAACAAGCCGGACCGCATCTGCTGGGCGGACGCAGGCGCGGCCGACGCCGCGAACAAAAGGGTGACGGCGGCAAGAGCCACGCCACGCCGGGCACGAATGCCAACTTTGATTTTGCCAATCATCGTTCGACCAGTGAAACCGTTGCCAGTAGGACCGTTGACGAGGACGCAAACGCTGCGCCGGATGGTGTTGGGTGACGCGTTGGGGCGGCCAGGCAGCGGCGCATGACGCAAACCCTCGCACAACCCGATGAAGCCCGCTATTTACACCGCCAATCCTGGCGGCGCAGCCGTTCTTTTTATGCTGCGGCATCAACAGGCGACATTTGGGCGCGAGCAAGGCGCGAAAGGCAGAGTTCATGCGCGACATCCCGCCGGCTGACGGTCCAGCCATCAGCGAACGCACAGCCAAGGCGCAAGCGTTGCTGCGCGATCCCGCGCGGCGCAGCGGCATCGACAGCTTCATCGTGATGGACGTCATGCGTATGGCCGCAGCAGAGGAGGCGGCAGGCCGATCCATCATTCATATGGAAGTCGGCCAGCCCGCAACGCCCGCGCCGCTCGCCGCGCGTGAAGCGGCCAAGCGCGCCATCGACAGCAACAACCTGGGCTACACGCTGGCGCTGGGCATGACACCGCTGCGCGAACGGATCGCCCAGCACTATTCCGAAAGCTACGGCGTGACTGTCGATCCCGGACGCGTCGTCGTCACGACGGGTTCGTCGGCGGCCTTCGTCCTGGCCTTCCTTGCGTTGTTCGATGCCGGTGCCAGGGTTGCGCTGCCGTCTCCGGGCTACCCCTGCTACCGTCACATCCTGACCGCGCTGGGCGTCGACCCCGTCATCGTCACCACCGGCCCGGCCACCCGTTGGATGCCCGATCCAGCCGACATCGCGCGCCTAAATGCCCTGGCCGGCCTGGATGGCTTGCTCGTCGCCAGCCCCGCCAACCCGACCGGCACGATGCTGACTCCGGACCACCTCGCGGCCCTGACCAAGGTGTGCCGCGACAACCGCATCTGGTTCATCTCGGATGAAATCTACCACGGCCTGACATACACGCAGCCCGCGGCGACGGCCCTGCAGTCGTCGGACGATGCCATCGTTATCAATAGCTTCTCAAAATACTTCTCGATGACGGGCTGGCGCGTCGGCTGGCTCATCGTGCCCGATGCTCTGGTGCGCGTGGTCGAGCGGCTGGCGCAGAACCTCTATATCGCCCCGCCGGCCATCGCCCAGGTCGCCGCCCTCGGTGCTTTCGACGCGCGCGAGGAACTTCAAGCCAATCGCCGCGTCTACGCCGCCAACCGCGAGTTCCTGCTGCAGGAACTGCCGAAGGCCGGCTTTACGGACATCGTACCCGCCGACGGCGCGTTCTACCTCTACGCCAACGTGTCCGCTTTTACCGGCGATGCGCTGGGCTTCTGCGGCCGCATGCTGCGCGAGGCAGGCGTTGCCGCGACGCCGGGCGTGGATTTCGATGCCGCTCGCGGCAATCAGTACGTCCGCTTTTCCTACGCCGGCAGCACCCCCGACATGCAAGAAGCGGCCAGGCGCTTGCACGCCTGGCCGCTTCTCAAACGGTGAACATTGCCCGGTGGCTAGCTGCGATCAGCCGCGACGGCGGCCGCCGGCACCAAGCGACACGAAGCGGGGTCCGACATCAACGTGGATGTGGTTCATGCCCGCGTAGGTCATCGTGCCACCCGAGTGGTGGTTCTTGATCAGCCACTGGACGATCGCGCCCTTCTTGCCCGAGGGGGCATTGAAGTCGACAGCCAGACCGTAGCGATGCTTGGACGGCTTGCCGCTGCCGGCAATCACAGCACCCGGGCGGCAGGTCGAGACGATCTGCACGGCGCCGAACTGCAACTCGATGCGGCTCAGAAGCGCGCGGGCCGAGGCCTGCAGGCACGTGCGCGACGTACCGCCGCCACCATGCGAATGCGCGTGACGGCTACCGCCGCGGCTACGGCTGGCACTGCGGCGGCCGCTCTTGTGCGAACCGTAACGCTTGCCCGAACGCTTGTGCGCACGCTGCTTGCCGGACTGCTGCGCCTTGAAGGTGCTGGCTTCGCTGTAGCCGTCACCGAAGACGCCGTGGACAGCTGCCTGCGCCGTCAATGGCGCAAAAGCGGCTAGCGCCAGCCCAAGTACTGACGTGATCAAAGTCTTGCTCATGATAATCCCTCGTTAGTGCATCCGTCATCGAAAACTCAATACGGCAGGAAGTTTTCTTCTCTTGCCGAGTATTGAAGTTGAAGATGCGTAGTCTTCACCCTCCCATGACGAGATGCGTTGACACCATTCCGCCAGCTAATGTGCTGGGGCCGTTTCTGGGATGCGATCGTCTGCGCGATCTGCTGGGTTCAGACTGGCGTTGACCGCCGCTTAACCACGGGGCTAACCACCAGCGGCCTGTGTTGAAAATGTGGCGGCGCAAGACCCGTGCGACCAACTGAGCCAGCAAGGTCGCCGGGTCGCGCGGCCCGCCGTGTCTGAAAAACCGCAACGAAAAAGGGCCGGATCTCTCCGGCCCTTCCATTAGCTCAAACCGAGCAGGCGTAGTCAGCGGCGCTGCCACCACCCGCGGCGAACCACGGCGGTGCCGGCGTCGTCGCTGACCGGTTCCGCTTCCGCGGCGGTAGCTTCGTCCGGCCGCACCACGACGCGCTCCAGCTTCGGTTCGCTCGACGTCGTCGAGCGCCGCGCCCGCGGTGCAGGTGCTGCGGCCATTGCCGCAGGCGCGCTGGCCTCGGTGGCGATCTCGGCCGCTGCTTCCGGCTGAGATTGCGCCTCGGTCTCGCGGGGAGACGGCACGTAGGTCTCGGTTGGCAGTGCGCCTCCTGTTCGGCAGCTGCCGGTGCTGCCGCCGACCTGCCGCCGTTGCGTCCACGGCCGCGAGGTTCACGCGCGACGAGCGGTTGGTTCTTCGCCTGCCTCATCGCTGACGTTGTCGGGCGAACCGCCGTCATCGCCAGCGGTCACAGCAGTCATGGCAGCGGGTGCATCTTCGCCGTCAAAACCCTCAGGTGTTTCTTCCCGCGTGTCGTCGTTGGCGGCACGGGCTTCGCCGCGCTCACCGCGATCCCGGCCACGGCGTCCACCGCGACGGCCACGGCGGCGGCGGCGGCCTTCGCGGCTGTCATCGCCGCGTGCGCCACCTTCGGCAGCACGTTCGCTACCGGCGTCGTCACCGTCCGCGCCACCGGCCTCGACATCGATCTCTTCGACGTTGTCGTCGTCGGCCTCGCCGACAACTTCGACGCCGCCATCCTCGTCGTCGCGCTGGTTGTCACCACCGCGGTCGAACTGCTGGCGTGCGCCATTTTCACCGTCGCGCTCGCCGCGACGGCCGCGCCGTCTGCGCCGGCGCTTGCGGCCGCCTTCTTCGCGACCTTCACCGTCGTCGCGGGCTTCCTGCCCGTTTCCGCGGCCGTTGCGCGGCTCCGCGCTGCGGACCACCTCTTCGCCCTCGGCGACGTCGTCTTCAGCCTCTTCCTCGCCCTCGAAGCCCCAGTCCATGTTGACGGCGGCAGAACGCGTGGAGCGGCGGGCAGCCGGCGCGACAGCGGCAGCATGGCCCTTCTCGATCGTGAAGTTCGCACCCTGCAGCTTTTCGCTGGCCTGGATCGAGATCGTCAGCCCGTGCCGGCCCTCCATCTCGTTGATGTATGGCCGCTTATTGTTGAGCAGGTATAGTGCAACGGTCGCCGTGGTCGTCGCGATCAGCGACGTCCGCGCTCCGGCCATCAGCGCATCTTCCAGCCCACGCAGCACCGCCAGCGCGACGCTTTCCGTCGAGCGGATAATGCCCGTGCCCTGGCAATGCGGGCATTGCGACGTCGAGCCTTCGAGCACGCCGGTGCGCATGCGCTGGCGCGACATTTCCATCAACCCGAAGTGGCTGATGCGGCCCAGCTGGATGCGTGCCCGGTCGAAGCGAAGCGCATCCTTCAGGCGGCGTTCCACCGCCCGGTTGTTGCGCTTTTCTTCCATGTCGATGTAGTCGATCACCACGAGACCGGCGAGGTCGCGCAGCTTCAACTGGCGCGCGATCTCGTCCGACGCTTCGAGGTTGGTATTCAGCGCCGTCTCTTCGATCGAGAATTCCCGCGTCGACTTGCCGGAGTTCACGTCGATGGCAACCAGCGCTTCGGTCTGGTTGATGACCAGATAGCCGCCGGAGCGCAGCGTAACGTACGGGCTGAACATCGCATTCAGCTGCCGCTCGATGCCGAAGCGCGTAAACAGCGGCTCCGGTTCGGAGTGCTGCAGAACGTTCTTGGCGTGGCTCGGCATCAGCATGCGCATGAAGTCGCGCGCGTCGTGATGGGCTTCCTCGCCCGCAACGATGATCTCGTCGACGTCCTTGTTATAGAGGTCGCGGATCGACCGCTTGATCAGGTTGCCTTCTTCGTACACCAGGTTGGGTGCGGTCGACTGCAGCGTGAGATCGCGCACGCTTTCCCAGAGTCGCAGCAGATACTCGAAGTCGCGCTTGATTTCCTGCTGCGTGCGCGCAGCACCCGCCGTGCGGATGATGAGGCCCATGCCCTCGGGCACTTCGAGATCCTGGGCGATGGCCTTCAGGCGCTTGCGGTCCTGCGGCTGCGTGATCTTGCGGGAAATACCGCCACCGCGCGCCGTGTTCGGCATCAGCACGGTATAGCGGCCGGCAAGCGACAGATACGTCGTCAGCGCCGCGCCTTTGTTGCCGCGCTCTTCCTTGACCACCTGCACCAGGATGACCTGGCGGCGCTTGATCACTTCCTGGATCTTGTAGCTGCGCGGACGGCGGCGGGGGCGCGACGGCAGCTCTTCCAGAGCATCCTCCGCACCGACTTGTTCGACCGTTTCGACGTCGCCTTCCGGGCCCTTCGCGGCGGGGGCTACAACTTCAATGTTGCCCTCTTCGCTGTCTTCGCCCGCGTCGTCCTGGCCGGCGTCGCCAGCGTCCGACGCTTCGCCAGCGCTGACGATCTCGCCGGCGTCGTCGCCGTCGTCCTCGTCATCATCGTCGTCGTCTTCATTGTCGTCGCGGTCGTCGCCGGCGGTGGGCTCGTCGCCAGCCTCATCGTCGTCTTCGCCTTCGTCGTTGGCGGCCGGCGGCAGGTCTTCCTTCAACACGTCATCGCTGTCGTGAGCACGTTCCGCCAGCGTGTGCGGGCCGGAAGCCTCAGGTGTGTCGCTTTCGGCCGCGTGGTCATGATCGTGCGCATGGTCATCGGAGCCGTGCTCGTGCCTGCCTTTCGTGATCATGCCCTTCGTGATCATGCCCCTCATGTGCGTGATCGTCCTGGGCAGAAGCCGGTGCATCGAAGATCCGCGGCTGCTCGCCGTCGCCCGGAACACGTGCGGAGCGCGAGCGCCGGCCACGATCGTTGCGGCCGCCATCACGGCCCCCGTCACGCCCCCCGCGCTGACGCCGGGCCAGGCGTTCGGCATGGGCGTCGACTTCGGCTTCCTCGCGGGCTTCCGCGGCTGCTTCCTCGTCGAGGAGCGCCTGCCGGTCGGCCATGGGGATCTGGTAGTAGTCGGGGTGAATTTCGTTGAACGCGAGGAATCCGTGGCGATTGCCGCCGTATTCCACGAAAGCCGCCTGCAGGGACGGCTCAACGCGCGTCACCTTGGCGAGATAGATGTTTCCACGAAGGAGTTTGCGGGCGGCGCTCTCGTAATCGAACTCCTCTACGCGGCCAGACCGCAAGACCACCACCCGAGTCTCCTCGGGGTGGGTGGCATCAATAAGCATCTTGTTGTGGGACATGTTTTTTCCTTGGCGCGCAGGCGGGAAGGCCCACCGGTCCGGGCATGCCTCGGCATGCACCTGGCGAAACGCCATCCGCTGGCGCGCGCATCTGTTGTTGAGAGTGAAAATGAAGACGAATGCGTGTCGCGCGTCGCCGCCCGCGCCGGCGAAGCCGGGCGCATGTCACCGTGGTCCCCGAAAGGACGGCCGGTCTGAGCTTGCGAAACGCGTTTGTTGGTCATGCTCTTTCGTTGTGGTTCGATGTCTCGCCGTTCCCGGCGCGGTTTCCGTCCACAGTGCGTTATTTCGTGCGGGGGCCAGGTGTTGGGCACACAACCGGATCCCGCGGGGGTCTCCTAAGCGCGCGGCCCCACCTTTCCATGGGCTACCGTCGCGCTCGAATTTCATGGAACTCGAGCAGCGGATGGTGACGGTACCGGCTGAAAAGTGCGCGCTCTGGCCTCGGCCGAAGGCGCGGCAACGTTCAGGCAGCGGCGTTCATCACCCGCGTTCCGCAGTCCGGATAGACCACCCCGGCGCAACAGCTGGACACAAGAACTAGGGCGGGCCAGCTTGGCCCAGCAACCAACACGTCTTGCACCCGCGTCGAGAGGGCGAACCCATCGGAAAGCGGCGACAAATTTTGTAAGGCTTTCGCCCTCGCGAAGCAAGAGCAATGTGGTAAACGAACTTTTGGAGGGCAGGTTGCATGCGCTCAGTGGCGGCAGCGCCACGAAATTGGCGCTAACAGTCTGCTAACAAGGCATTTTTCCCACGCTTGGCGCGTGGACGATGAGGGTCCGTCCGTTGCGTTTCGGAAAGCTGATTCGATGTGTGGCGCTGGCAGCCGCATCCCTTTTACATTGCGCCGCACACGCGGCGGGGGATACCGCGGGAGCCGATCCACGCCGGCGGAGCCGATCCATGGGGTGCCGAGGTCGCCAAACCTCAGGCTGAGACGGCTCCCCCTGCCGCCAAACCGCCTCGCAAGCCGGCTGCAGCAAAGCCGGACGAAGGCAAGGGCCACCTCAACCTGTCGGGGGACCGCTCCGCCACGATGGCCCGGATGGAGCTGGATGGCGACGTCTCGGTGCAGGTGTTTACGTTGCCGAACCCTTATCGCGTCATCGTCGACCTGACGGGCACGACTGTCTTGTCGCCGCCCAAGCCCGGCAGCGGCTTTGGCCTGGTGGAGCGCTATCACAGCGGCCGCTTCGAGGCGGGCAAAAGCCGGATCGTGATGGAGACGCTGGGGCCGGTCAAAGCCACGGCCTTCCCGATCTCGCCCGGCCCCAACGGCACCAAGGTCCTTGAGATTGCTCTGACGCCCATGCCCGTGAACGAGTTCGGACAAGGCACTGGCGCAGTCGCCAGCCAGCACCCGCCGCCTCCGAACCGCCGCCCGCAGCCGACGGCGGCGGCATTTCGGCCGGCGGCGTCCCGCCCGATTTCGGGGCCGGTCTGCCCGGAACGACGGCGCCTCCCCCACCCGCCCGGCCGGTCATCGTGATCGATCCCGGTCATGGTGGCATCGATCCCGGCGCGATAGGCGCGGAGAACTTGCTCGAAAAGACGATCGTGATGGCGGTCGGCGAGCAGTTGGCGCAGGCGCTGAAGGCCAAGGATCGTTACGAAGTGCGCCTGACGCGGTCCTCCGACGTCTTCGTGGCGCTCGACCAGCGCGTTGCGTTCTCGCGCAAGAATACGGCCAACCTTTTCATATCCCTGCACGCCAGACTCGCTCGAACAATCGAGCATGTCGCAAAGCATTTCCGGCGCCACCGTCTACACGCTGTCGGAACGCGCATCCGACGAGCAGGCGCGCAAGATGGCCGAGAAGGAAAATGCCTCCGACCTCCTGGCCGGCCTCTCCTCCACCCAGGGCGATAACGACGAGGTCAAGAACATCCTCATCGACCTGATGAAACGGGAAACGGCGAGCTTCTCGGCCGAGTTCGCCGGCGTGCTGCGCGGCAACCTGGGCAAAAGCATCCAGCTGTCCCGCGACCCGATGCGATCGGCCGCCTTCAAGGTCTTGAAACAGACACACGCGCCGTCTGTGCTCATCGAGCTCGGCTACATGAGTAACACTGGCGACGCCAAGCGCCTGAATTCGCCCGAATGGCAGAAGAAGGTGGCAGCTGCGATCGCCAACGCAATCGACGCCTACTTTTCCAGCCGGACGGCGCGTGCCAAATAGGCCGCGGCTGTCCGCCTTTGTGTGCAGAACGGCAAAACAGTACTTAACAACATCAAGCGGTTGGACGACGTGATGCCACATTCCGTGCTATTCTGCCGCCTTGACCCAACCAATTGCTGCAACGCAATAGGAACCTCCTGGCCGGCCGTTTTTCGTCGGCGCCAGGATCAAGGATGATCGAGTGACGTCCCTAGGAAGTTCACGGGCCCCAATTCTGCCGCCGCCAGTGCGTGCCAAACGCCGAAAGCGCAAGAGCCTGCTCTTGAGCTTCATCGGCTTTTGCTTTGCGAGCTTCGTCATTCTGTTCCTCGGCGGCGTCGGCGTCGGCGGCTACATGCTGTGGGAATACTCCAAGGATCTGCCGGGCTACGAGAGCCTTGCGAAATACGAACCGCCGGTGATGACGCGCATCCACGCGCACGACGGCTCCATGATTGCCGAATACGCACGCGAGCGCCGCATCTTCGTGCCCATCAACGCCATTCCGCAGCGCGTCGTGCAGGCGTTCCTGTCGGCTGAAGACAAGCGCTTCTACGAACATGGCGGCGTCGACCTGCAAGGCGTGGCCCGCGCCGTCTACAAGATGGTCGAAGGCAAGATCCGCGGCAGCGACAGGCGGCCCGAAGGCGCCTCCACCATCACACAGCAGGTCGCCAAGAACTTCCTGCTGACGTCCGAACGCAGCATGGACCGCAAGATCAAGGAAGCGATCCTCGCCGTCCGCATCGAGCGCGCCTACCCGAAGGAAAAGATCCTCGAGCTTTATCTCAACGAGATCTATCTCGGTGTCGGCGCTTACGGCGTGGCCGCAGCTGGTTTGAACTATTTCAACAAGGAGCTGGGCGACCTCACCGTCGAGGAAGCGGCCTACCTCGCCGCGCTGCCCAAGGCGCCCAACAACTACCACCCCTTCAAGGCGACCAAGAAAGCCACCGAGCGCCGCAACTGGATCATCGGCGAGATGGCCGAGAACGGCTTCGTCACGCACGAAGAGGCCGAAGCCGCCAAGGCCAAGCCGCTCGGCGTGAACTTCCGTCCCGGTGGTGCGCAGATCTTCTCGGCCGAATTCTTCGCCGAGGAAGTCCGCCGCTCGATCCTGGCCGAGTACGGCGAAGAGAAACTTTACTCCGGTGGATTGTCGATCCGCACCACGCTCGATCCCACGCTGCAGGTCCAGGCCCGGCTGTCGCTTATCGATGGCCTTGTCGAGTTCGACCGCAAGAAGGGCTGGCGCGGCCCGGTCAAGAAGATCGACGTGGCCGGCAACTGGGGCGAGTCCCTCGGCACCATCGACGTGCCGCCCGACATGGCACCCTGGCGCGTCGGCGTCGTCATCTCCACGGAAAAAACCAAGGCCCTCGTCGGCCTGAAACCGCAACGCGGCCAGGACGGCAAGCTCGCCACGAACCGCGAAGCCGTCGAGATCCACTTCGACGAGATGAAATGGGCGCGGATCAAGGGTGCTGCCCCCAAAGCCGTTTCCGACGTCCTGACGGCCGGCGACGTGATCTACGTCGCACCGAAGGATCCCAAGAAACTCGACGGCGTCTGGTCGCTGATGCAGATCCCCGAGGTCGGCGGCGGTCTCATCGCCATGGACCCGCATACCGGCCGCGTGCTCGCCATCGCTGGCGGCTTCTCGTTCGCCATCAGCCAGTTCGACCGCGCCGTGCAGGCTAAGCGCCAGCCTGGCTCGTCGTTCAAGCCGTTCGTCTATGCCGCAGCCCTCGACAACGGCTACAAGCCGACGTCGATCGTGCTGGATGAGCCGATCGAGGTGAACCAGGGCCCCGGCCAGGACATCTGGCGGCCTGAGAACTACAACAAGGAAACCTCGCTGGGCCCCGCCACGTTGCGCGTCGGCATCGAGAAGTCGCGTAACCAGATGACCGTGCGGCTCGCCCAGGACATGGGCATGCCCATCATTACCGAATACGCCAAGCGCTTCGGCATCTACGACGACCTGCTGCCGGTTCTCTCCATGTCGCTCGGCGCCGGCGAAACCACGCTGCTGCGCATGGCGACGGGCTATTGCATGCTGGCCAACGGCGGCAAGCAGGTCCGCCCGACGTTGATCGACCGCATCCAGGATCGCTGGGGCCGCTCCGTGTGGAAGCACGATGCGCGCACTTGCCCGGACTGCAAGGCTGACCAGTGGGCGAACCAGACCGAGCCCGAAGTCGCCGACGACCGGCCACAGATCATCGACCCTTACACTGCCTATCAGGTCACCTCGATCATGGAGGGCGTCGTCCAGCGCGGAACGGCAACGTCGCTCAAGTCGCTTGGCCGCCCCATCGCCGGAAAAACTGGAACGACCAACGAAGAAAAGGACGCCTGGTTCATCGGCTACTCGCCCGATCTCGTCGTCGGCGTCTTCGTCGGCTACGACAATCCGCGTCCCATGGGCAAAGGCAACACGGGCGGCAATGTCGCCGCGCCGATATTCGGCAGCTTCATGAAGGTGGCGCTGGCCGACAAGCCGGCCGCCCCGTTCCGCATCCCGCAAGGTACCAAGATGGTACGCGTCAACCTGCAGACTGGGCTGCGCGCGGCGCCGGGCGATCCCAAGGCGATCCTGGAAGCCTTCAAGCCCGACGAAGAACCCGACGACGCCTACTCCGTCATCGGCTTCCAGCAGACGACCAGTGGCGAGGGCGCAGCCCCGCCACCTGAGGATTCAGAGAGCTCGCCCGCAAACAGCGGCGACGCACAGTGGTCGGCGCGGCGACCGTCGCGCCGCAGGCGACAGTTATCGCCCACCGCCTGGCCCCACGCCTGGCGTGCCCAGCCGCAGCCGGGACGTTTGGTAGCGCTTTATCCGCAGCCGATTTCACTTGTTTGGTCGTGCGTCTGTTCGGAAAACCGCTTCACACTTTGTCCGGAAGCACTCTAGCCAGGACGTCGCGTTTACATCGGGCGGTCTACCCCTTATATCGACAACCGATCCCTTCAATTTTCGTCTCTTTCGGAGGCCGCCATGCGCGCCGAAGCGCAACGTTTAGCCGATAGCATCACCGAGGCCTTGTCGCTTTTGCGGAGGCATCTTTGACCCGGCTGGTGCCGAAGAACGTCTGGCCGAGCTGAACCGCCGCGCCGAAGACCCCAACCTCTGGAATAACCCTGCCAACGCGCAGAAGGTGATGCGCCAGCGCCAGCAGCTGGACGGATCGCTGTCGGCGTTCCGCCGGCTCGAAGGCGAGTTCGAGGACAGCATCACGCTGATCGAACTGGGCGAGGCCGAAAAGGACCAGGGCTCGATCGCTGAGGGCGAGGCCGCGCTGAAGAAGCTCGAGGCCGACGTGCAGCGCCGCAGCGTGGAAGCGCTGCTGTCGGGCGAAGCCGACGGCAACGACACGTTCCTGGAGGTCCACGCCGGTGCCGGCGGCACCGAGAGCCAGGACTGGGCCTCGATGCTGGCGCGCATGTACATGCGCTGGGCCGAGAAGCGCGGCTACAAGGTGAACCTGATCGAAGAGAGCGCCGGCGAAGAAGCCGGCATCAAGTCGGCAACGCTGGAGATCAAGGGCGAGAACGCCTACGGCTGGCTGAAGACCGAGAGCGGCGTGCATCGCCTCGTGCGCATCTCGCCGTACGACTCGAACGCGCGCCGTCACACCAGCTTCGCCTCCGTCTGGGTGTTCCCCGTCGTCGACGACAACATCGAGATCGACATCAAGGAGAGCGAGTGCCGCATCGACACCTATCGCTCGTCCGGCGCCGGCGGCCAGCACGTCAACACCACGGACTCCGCGGTACGCATCACGCATATTCCGACGGGCATCGCGGTGGCCTCCCAGCAGGAACGTTCGCAGATCAAGAACCGCGCGATCGCCTGGGGCATGCTCAAGTCGCGGCTGTATGAGGTCGAGCTGAAGAAGCGTGAAGACAAGGCCAACGCCGAGAACGCGTCCAAGAGCGAGATCGGCTGGGGCCACCAGATCCGCTCGTACGTGCTGCAGCCCTATCAGCTCGTGAAGGATCTGCGCACCGGCGCCCAGAGCACCGCGCCCGATGACGTGCTGGACGGCGACATCGACCAATTCGTCGAAGCCACGCTGACACACCGCCTGAAGGGCGGCAGCGAAGTCGAGGTGCAGGATCTGGATTAGGTGGCGAATAGTCGAGGTGGTCGCTTCGCCAAGTGGTATGCTGAGTTGGAGGTGGTCGATTGACAAAGATCGTTGTCGACGAATTTGAAGACCAACGCCGATCGACGTGCCAAGTCAGCGTCGATTAGGCGGACGAAGCGTGTTGCGGGCCGTGCTCCGGGTTGCTGGACAGGATCCAGTTGCATGATCCAAACCGGGTTGCGAACTCGTCTTGCAGCGACGAAATTCCTCCCTCACGTGTTTCAGACACGTGGCGAAGGCCCGGAAACGGAACCAGTCTTGATCGGTACTCCGAGCTTTGCAAGCGCCAAGCGGTGAGCATCGCAGGATCGCTGCGAGTTGCGGCCGGCCGCGAATCGCTGACCCGGGAAAAGTACCGCTACCACAATGTCGGGACTGCATACCGGCAGTGACCGCCCAGTTCGGATCATGAATCCGATCTATTGGCGACACGACATTCGACCGGTTGAGAGATCTCCGCGTTAAATTGCAGCCAAGGAGCTGAACGTCGCGGGAAACGTATCGAGGCGTGGTTTGACGCCTCTATATCAGCGCCCCACTGTCGGTGCCGCCTGTCGACCGGCAAATTCATCGCACACTCGGTCTTGGCGGCGAAGAAACTTCAGTTCGAAATCCAATTTTACTATGTCATTCTCAACTCGCCTGACCGGAACGTTCAGCGCGTTCGGCTCCGCGTGCAAGGCAGCTGGCCATGCTGTGCCCGAGTGAAATAAAGAACCCGGCCGAACGATACGTTCGTTCGCCTCGAGCAAATGCACGTGGTTTTCGGAGCAGGCCGACTCAAGCTTGAGCTCATCGCCATCCAACTCAATGACCGCGATGCAACCTCGTTTAATTGGCCTAAAGCAGGACGGGACGATCCGACTGGACGAGTTGCAGCAGTTTTGCACGTTAGCGGATCATAGACACGGCTGAAACGGAATTCGACTGGTCGTCGCGACTGACCCGCTCTGCCTAACGTCTCGCCACGAAGCTATCCACCACGCGCTTGCGTCCAGCGCGTTCGAAATCGATCGTCAGCTTGTTGCCGTCCACGTCGGTCACGCGCCCCGCGCCAAACTTCTGGTGGAACACCCGGTCGCCCACGTCGTAGCTCGACGGCTCGGATGACGACGCCGCCGGGCTTGCGTCGATCGTGATCGGCGCACGCGCTGCCGGTGCGCCGCTCGCCTGATGCCGCTGCGCGCGCTGCCAGCCTGGCGTCTCGTACGTCGAGGCAAAAGCACTCGCCGGCTTGTTGTCGAAGCGGCTCTGCCCGTACGGATTGCCGAAGTTGCCGCCGCCGAAATTCTGGTACGCGCCGCCGAACGGGCTCTTCACCTCCGCCACCTCGACGTGAGCTTCCGGCAGTTCGTCGACGAACCGCGATGGGATCGCCGACTGGAACAGCCCTCGAATGCGCCGGTTCTGCGTGAAGGAAATCTTGGCGCGCTTTTTGGCTCTCGTCACGCCGACGTAGGCCAGTCGCCGCTCTTCCTCCAGGCCTTCCTGCCCACTCTCGTCCATCGTGCGTTGGCTCGGGAACAATCCTTCTTCCCAGCCGGGCAGAAAGACAGTGTCGTACTCCAGTCCCTTCGCCGCATGCAGCGTCATGATGGACACGCGCTCGCCGTCGTCGCCCTGCGCGGTGTCCATCACCAGCGACACGTGTTCCAGGAAGCCCTGCAGGGTGTCGAACTCGTGCATGAAGCGCACGAGTTCCTTCAGGTTCTCCAGCCGCGACTGCGCCTGCGGGCTCTTGTCCGCCTGCCATGAAGCCGTGTAGCCGCTCTCGTCGAGGATCAGCTCGGCGAGTTCGGTGTGCTTCATCGTATCGATCTGCCCGCGCCAGCGGCCGAACGAACGGAGCAGGTCGGTCAGCGCCTTGCGCGCCTTGCCGGTCAGCTCTTCCGTTTCCACCATCATCTGTGCGGCCTGGTACATCGGCACGCCGCGCGCGCGGCCGAGTTCGTGCACGCGCTTCACGCTGGTGTCGCCGATACCGCGTTTGGGCACATTGATGATGCGCTCGAACTTCAGGTCGTTGGCGGGGTTCGCCGTCACTTCCAGGTAGGCGATGGCGTCCTTGATTTCCTGGCGCTCGTAGAACCGTGGGCCGCCGATCACGCGATAGGGCATGCCCAGCGTGATGAAGCGGTCTTCGAAAGCGCGCATCTGGAACGAGGCCCGCACGAGAATGGCGATCTCGTTCAGCCGGTGCCCGCCCTTCTGCGCCCGCTCGATGTCGTCGGCGATCGAGCGCGCCTCCTCCTCGTCGTCCCAGACGCCGGAGACGATAACCTTCTCGCCGTCCTGGCCGTCCGTGAACAGCGTCTTGCCCAGTCGCCCCTTGTTGTGCGCAATCAGCCCCGACGCCGTCGCCAGGATGTGCCCCGTCGAGCGGTAGTTGCGCTCCAGCCGGATCACCTTCGCGCCTTTGAAATCCTCATCGAAGCGCAGGATGTTGTCCACCTCCGCGCCGCGCCAGCCGTAGATCGACTGGTCATCGTCGCCGACGCAGCAGACGTTGGGGCAGCCCTGCGCCAGCAGCCGCAGCCACAGGTATTGCGCCACGTTCGTGTCCTGATACTCGTCGACCAGGATGTAGCGGAAGCGCCGGTGATAGTCGGCCAGCACGTCCGGGTTTTCCTGGAACAGCCGCAGGTTCTCCAACAGCAGATCGCCGAAGTCGCAGGCGTTGAGTTCCTTCAGCCGCGTCTGGTACGCTGTGTAGAGCTTCACGCCCTTGCCGGCGGCAAATCCAAAGGCTTCGTTCGCGGGAACCTTGGCCGGCGTCAGCCCGCGGTTCTTCCAGCCATCGATCAGGCTCGCCAGCTGCCGCGCCGGCCAGCGATCCTTGTCGAGGCCTTCCGCCTCGATCACCTGCTTCATCAGGCGGATCTGGTCGTCCGTATCCAAAATCGTGAAGCCGGATTTCAGCCCGACCAGTTCGGCATGCCGCCGCAGGATCTTCACGCCAATCGAATGGAACGTGCCGAGCCACGGCATCGCCTCCACCGAGCCGCCGACGAGCGCACCAATGCGGTGCTTCATCTCGCGCGCCGCCTTGTTCGTGAACGTCACGGCCAGGATCTGATGTCCGGACGCGCGGCCCTGCGCCACGATGTGGGCCAGCCGTGTCGTCAACACCCGCGTCTTGCCCGTGCCCGCTCCCGCCAGCACCAGAACCGGCCCGTCGAGGGCCTCTACGGCCGCCCGCTGCTCCGGATTGAGTCCGTCCAAATATGGCTGGGACGAGCGCAAACCCATGGCCCGCGCCGAGATGGATCCCGCCGACGGAGGCGCTGGCGCCGTCGCCCCGGCGGGCGCTGGCGGCAGGTCGAACGGCACTTCGTCCATGTCCGGGTAGACATCGGGCTCAGCGGCTTGCTTCTGATTCGATTGCATCGCCTCGCAGTATATCATTGGACCAACGGCAGCAATTCGGCGCCGTCAATCTTGTTCACGGAAAATCCCGCGGCTCGCATTGCCCCGGCGACGCACTTGATCTGGCCAGAAAAATCGCAAAATTTGGGCGCAGGTTGGCCCGGTTTTGCAGTAGAGTGCCGCTCGACATATAGGAACATTACGCGCCTCAGCCAACGCGGCGGGGTGCCCAAATATTTGGCGCAAGCACATGACGAAGTATGATCCGCATGCTGCGGGCAGCCACGTCGCTGCCAGTCGTGCCCGTTGCAACGGTGAACAGCGTACATGAGCAACTGGCTGGCTTATTTCGGCGGCGCGGTCGTAGCCCTTCTCGCGGCGCTCTTTGCCGTTCCCGCGATGATCGACTGGAACGGCTATCGCGGCATCTTCGAGGAGGAGGCGACGCGTGTCCTCGGGCGTGACGTCCGCCTCGGCGGCAACGTCAACCTGCGCTTGCTGCCGGCGCCGTATGTCTCCTTCGAGAAGATGCGCATCTCCGACCCGGACAGCCAGACCGGCGAACCGCTGTTCCGCGCCGAAAGCTTCACGATGTGGCTGGCCATATCGCCACTGCTGCAAGGCGTGCTGCAGGCCAACCAGGTCGAACTCAAGCAGCCGATCCTCAAGCTGGCCGTCAGTGACGACGGCAGCGGCAACTGGAGCAAGCTGAAGCTGACCCCGGGCGCTCTGCCATTCGTCCCCGCCGACGTCACCCTCAGCTCCGTCAAGCTGAGCGACGGCGAAATTGGCTTGCTCGGCCCCAAGGGTAACGAACTGGCAAAGCTTGAAGCGATCAACGGCGAGCTGACGGCGGACGCCTTGAGTGGCCCGGTCCGCTTTCGGGGCCAGATGAAATGGGGCGGCGAACTGCGTGACGTGCGCTTCGCCAGTGCCTCGCCCGATCCCAACGGCGACGTTCGCTTCAAGGTGTCGGCCACCGGCACGGGCACGCACAGCTCCTATATCCTTGACGGCCGTGCGGCCAATCTCGGCTCCAAGCTGAGCCTCACCGGCGAGCTGGCAGCGAAAATCGCGCCTGATCTGTCGGCCGCCACACGCGCGCCCGACGCGCCCGCACCGCCGCCGCCGGTTGCCGCGCCGGCGCCCGCGCCGGAAGTCAACGTCAGCGCGACGCCAGGCGCCGAACCGAAGGCACCAGCTCCGCCGCCGCCACCCGCTGTGCAGGCCGGTGCCCCACTCTACGACATGCGTAGCAAGGTTTCCGGTGACGCCACAGGCTTCAAGCTGTCCGAGATCGCCATCACGTCGGAAGGCGGCGGCCCGCCGCAGCTCGTCACGGGTGACGCACAGGCGACGTGGGGCGAGCGCACCAAGCTCGACCTCGCGCTGAATTCGCGCTGGATCGATCTCGACGCCATGTTCGGCACCGGCAAGACCGTGGTGCCGCTGGAAGCCGCACGTGGATTGTTCGACGTGCTGATGCGCCAGCTCCCCGCATCCTCCGATACCAACATCGACCTGCAGGTCGATCAGCTCAACCTCGGTGCCGACCAGATCAGCAACGTGCATTTCGCCGCCGTGCGCGCCGGCGGCCCGCTGGAGGTGAAAGATTTCCGCGTCTCGCTGCCCGGCGCCACGCAACTGTCGCTGGCGGGCAAGCTTGCACCGGGCGAAACGTCTCCGAAGTTCGAGGGTGCCATCGGCCTCAAGGGCCAGAGCCTGTCGCGCTTCCTCGCCTGGGGCCTGAAGCGCCCGTCCCTGACGGACGGCCTCAGCGACGGCGCCTTCGCGCTGAACGGCAACCTGAAGTTTTCCGGCAAGCAGATCGAACTGGCCGACGCCAAGATCGGCATCGGCGACACCCCGGTCATGGCCGGCGTGCGCCTCGACCTGACGGAACGCCGCCGCCTCACCGTCAACCTGGAAGGCCAGAGGATCGATATCGGCCGCGTCTGGCCCGGCGGCCTGCAGATGGAGGCGCTGGCACCGCTGCTCGCGCAGGCGACATCCGCCGCCTCTGCGCCAGCCGGAGCAAGTGCCACATCGGCCGAGCAGCCCTGGTTCGATCCAGCCAACGCCGATCTGGTGATCGGCGTCAAAGCCGGCTCCGTCGTCGACGGCACTCGTACGCTGCGCAACGTCGAGGCGGATTTGTCGGTCGAAGGCGGCAAGCTCGCCATGCGCCAGCTGAAGTTCGCTGACGATGCTGGCCTCGAAGTCGAACTCGAAGGCGAGGCGGCGGGCCTCAAGGCCGAAGCCAAGGGCACGGTTCGCGGTCTCATCGTTGCGCCAGACGCCGCCACCGCGAAGACATTCGTGGATCTCGCCGGCCTCGACACCTACGCTCCAGGGCTCGTCGAGCCGTTCGCCCGCCTCGCTCCCCTGCGTTTGGCCGGCACGCTGAATCTCGGCGCCCGCGTTCCCGCCGCAGCCGACTTGAAACTCGACGGCACGGTGCGCGGCGGCCGCCTCGTCGCCAGCGTCGATCTGGACGGCGGCTTCGCCGCGTGGCGCACGGCACCCGCCGGCGTCACCGCGCGCATCGAGGCACCTGATGTCGACCAGGCTGCGTCGGCAATGATCGGCCTGTCTCCCGCCGCTGGAACCGCGGCATCTGGGTCCGCGTCCCGGTCTGATTGTGTTTCGCGCCGCCGGCACGCCGCAAGATGGCCTGCTGTCGTTCGCCGCCATCCAGTCCGACGGCATCAAGCTCGACTACAGCGGCCGCCTGTCATTCCCGCCCGACGCTCCAGTCGCGCTGAAAGGCGAAGCGCAGATCGCCAGCAGAGACGCGCGTACGCTGTTGCATCTGGCCGGTCTCTCCCTGCCGGATGCCACCTCGTCCGTGCCGCTCGCCGGCACCGTTGCAATCGACAAGGCCGGCGACACGCTCTCCCTGCAGCCTGTGGGGTTGACCGTGGCCGGTACGCCGTTGGCCGGCACCTTGACGATCAAGCAGCCGGCATCGGGCCGCACGGTTCTCAACGCCGACCTTCAGGCAGGCGAAGCCAGCGTCACTGGTCTTCTTGCCGCGCTGCTGGACAAGCAGACGCTGAGCACCGAACCGCCGCCCCCCACGCCCGCTAGCAACAAGGCGCCGCCGCCTCCGGCCGTTGCCGCCGCTGCGCCACCCGTGCTGTGGCCCGACCAGCAGTTCGACTTTCGCGGCCTCAATGCAAGCGAGGGCAAGGTCACGCTGCGCCTCGCCAAGCTGGCCCTGCAGCCGGGCCTCAGCATCTCCAACGCCAAGGTCGAAATCACGCTGGAGCCGGATCGCGTAGCCGTGACATCGCTGGAAGGCGACGCGATCGGCGGCAAGATCACATCGACGATGACGTTCGCGAAAGCCGCGGGCGGCGTCAGCTTCGACGGCGGCCTGAACCTGCGCGTGCCCCAGGGCGAGGGCAAGCCCGACATCGCCACGCTCGGCCTCAAGTATTCCGGCCGCGCCCTGAGCCCGGCCGCCCTGATTGCCGGCCTGGAAGGCAAGGGCGAACTGAAGCTGGGCGACATCAGCCTCGGCGGCATGAGCCCGTCGATCGTCGGCTCGGTGTCGGAGGCTGCCCTGCAAGGCCGCGGCCCGAATAGTGGAGAGCCGCTGCTCGCCGCCTTGCGCGAGGGGTTGCGCGAAGGCCAATTGAAGGTCGGCGAACTCGCCGTGCCTGTCACGCTTGCCGACGGCGCCATGAAAGTCGCCAAGGTCGAACTCGACCGGCCCGAGGGCCGCACCACGTTCGAGACGGTGATCGAACTCGCCACCATGAAGCTCGACAGCGAGTGGAACGTCGAGGCGCGCCTGCCCAAGTCGATTGGCAAGGCCGGCAACAAGCTGCTGCCGCCCGTCTCGGTGATCTACACCGGCACGCTGAAAGACATCGCCGCCATCGAGCCGCAGATTTCCGCCGGCGCGCTGGAGCGTGAGCTCACCGTGCGCAAGATGGAGCGCGACGTGGAAGAGCTGGAGCGGCTGCGCAAGGAAGACGAGACCCGCGCCAAGGAAGAGCAGGCGCGCATTGCCGCCGAAAAGGAACGCATCAAGCAGGAGCGCGCCCGCGCCGAGGCCGCGCGCGCGGCCGCCGCAGCCGCTGCTGCCGTCGACGATCCCCAGCCCGCGCCCGATCCCAACGCCGGAACGGACGCGACGGTTGACCAGACGCCACTGCCGCCGGCCGGTGCCAGCGGCCAGCCACCCGCCAACGCGGCGCAACCACAATCGAATAATGCTGCGCCTGGTAATGAGAGAACGGAACCGCGCCGGGCCCTGGTGCCGCCACGGCGCCGGACGGGACGCCTCCGGCTGCAGGCCAACCCGGCAATGCGTCCGCGCAACAGGCTGCGGGCGCCGATCCGAACGCTCCGCCCAACGAGGCTGCCGCCGCCCAAGCCGCCCCGCGCCCACCGGCCAAGCGCCGCCCCGCCCAGAAAGACAACTGGAACCCCTTCACCAGCCAGTTCTAGCAGCCGCGTTCACCGGCATCTGCTCCATACCTGAGTTCGCGCAGTCGCGCGCTTGCGCTTGCGGCAGATCCGCCGTCGAGCAATGGACGGGGCTTTCGCGCAGGTCGTGGTGTCAGCGATTGGGGCCGGAGCTAGGGCCGGAAGCCTGGGCCGAAGTTTGGGCCGAAGTTTGGGGGTCAGACCCGTCGGGTCTGACCCCATCCATCGCGTTCTCGTCTTCATCGCTGAATAGGGAGACATTTCCCTCCCGAGCGCGTTACGCAAACGCTGGGAGCGCCCGCCACAGAGCCCACGCAAGCCGCCGAAGGACCGTGCCATGCCGTCGAACCCGGACGATCCCTTCAACCTGCAGCGCTTCGTCGACGCGCAGGCGCCCGTCTACGAAACCGTGCTGCGCGAACTCCGCGCCGGCCGCAAGACGACGCACTGGATCTGGTTCATCTTCCCGCAAGCCGCTGGTCTCGGCCGCAGCGCCATGTCGAAGCGCTACGCCATCGGCTCGCCTGACGAAGCGCGCGCCTACCTGGCGCATCCGGTGCTGGGCCCGCGGCTAAGGGAATGCGTTGCGCTGGTACGTGAGCACGAGGCGGAGGGCGCATCGCTGGAGGAGATCTTCGGCGAGCTCGACGCCATGAAGTTCCGGTCGTCGATGGAGCTGTTGGGTGAGACCGGCGCGGAATTTCCTAACCGCTGATGTCGCTCACATCTCCAATGCGTCGATGGCGTTGATGAGATCTTGTTGGCAGAACGGTTTTGAAAGCCGCGGCAGCTTCGAGGGAGCCGGAGGGGATTTCGGCGTAGCCCGTGGAAAGAATGATCGGCAGACTTGGGCCGCAGCCGTTGCACAGCCTCGGCGAGCTGCAGTCCCGTCATTCCCGGCATCGCGTAGTCCGTTATGACGAGATCGACCTTGATGTCTTGCGACAGGAGTTTGAGTGCCTCGCTGCCTGACGCCGCCTCGACCACGGTGTGACCCAGGTCATCGAGCATGTCGCGCGTGTTGGCGAGCACCAGCCCATCGTCATCGACGACCAGGATCGACATCGGCATACGCTCTCTCGTCGCGCCGCCGCCCGCCGTAGCTGAACTCGTCGCAATGCGTTCGCCGTCCGCGTTCTTCAGCCACAGCTCGACCGTCGTGCCCTTTCCCTTCTCGCTGGAGATGGCGAGCTTGCCGCCGAGCTGCCCGATCATGCCGTCGACCATCGACAGGCCCAGCCCGGTTCCTTTGCCGACGCCCTTCGTCGTGAAAAACGGCTCCAGAGCACGCCGCAGCGTCTCTTCGTCCATTCCTTCCCCGTCGTCGATCAGCATCAGGCGAACATGCTCGGCCTCTTGCCGCGCCTCTATGCGCAGCAGTCCGCCCCTCGGCATTGCGTCGCGTGCGTTGACACCCAAGTTCAGAATTGCGAGCTCCAGCTGATTGATGTCGGCACTCACTCGCCGCAACTTCTCCGGAAAGCTGAGCTGACAAAGAATGCCGGGCCCCAAGGAGCTTTTGAGCAGAGCAGACATGTTTTCGACCAGCACCTTGAGGTCGACCGAAGCCGGCTTGAGTTCTTGCCGGCGCGCAAAGGCCAGCATCCGTTGGGTCAGAACTGCGCCACGTCGCGCACCTTCGATTGCGTTGTCGAGATAGCGGACGAGTTTCGGATCGTCCGGCAGCGCGCCGTCGCGCCAGCTCCAGGCTGCCGAGAACAGCTGCGAGCAGATTATTGAAATCATGTGCCACGCCGCCGGTCAGCTGCCCAATGGCATCCATTTTCTGCGATTGAAAAAGTGCTTCGCGCGCCGTCTCTAGCGACCGCTCGGCCGCCTTTTTCTCCGTGACGTCGCGCGTGATTTTGGCGAAACCGATGAGGGAGCCGTCGGTAGAGCGTATAGCGTCGATAACGACGTTGGCTATGAATGGCGTGCCGTCCTTGCGAACTCGGAAACCTTCCTTCTCGTAACGTCCGTGGAACTCGGCTGCCGCCAGCGCCTTCATCGGCTCGCCTGTCTGACGGTCCTCGTCGGTATAGAAGCGCGAGAAATGTTCGCCGATAATCTCTTCCGGCGCGTAGCCCTTGATGCGTTGCGCGCCCGCATTCCAGCTCGAAACCCGTCCTTCCGGCGAGAGCATGTAGATCGCATAGTCGGTAACACCGTCCACGAGCAGCCGGAATTGCTGTTCGCTCTGCCGCAGCGCTTCTTCGTTCTGCCTCCGCTCAGTCAGGTCCCGGGTGATCTTGGCATAGCCGACCAGCTCGCCGCCGGTGGTTCGGATGGGGTCGATGATGATGTGCGCCCAGAAGCGCGTCCCGTCCTTGCGGATACGCCACCCTTCGCCTTCGAACTTTCCGGTCTGGTTCGCAATCTTGAGGTTGCGCGCCGGCAATCCCAGAGCGCGGTCGCCGTCGTCGTAGAAGCGCGAGAAGTGCTGGCCGATAATCTCCCCAGCCTCGTAGCCTTTGAAGCGCCGCGCTCCGGGGTTCCAACTGGTCACGACACCATCGACGTCCAGCATGTAGATCGCATAATCGGTGACGGCTTCGACAAGAAGGCGGTAGCGGCCCTCTTCTGATTGCGATGCGGAAAACCTGTCCGAAGTCTCCATTCTATTCCCGTTGCGGCATCATCTTGACTATCAGCGCATGCTATGCGGCCGCAGCCAATCGGCACCGTAGGTTGACCAGGTTAAAAACGAGCTAGATCAGCACGCTTCTCCCACAAGCTGTGCAGATACCCCCTCTTGCAACGCGTGCAACTCGGGATCGTTCGGCGAGGCTCGAGCTAAGAGCCAGAATGCGCCAGTACGCACTTTGGTTCCATGAGCGGTTGGCATCCTGATCGATGGCCCCAGCCTGTCACAATCCCTTCCTTGAACTGAGCTACCTCCTGCCTTAAACCGCGTGTCACGCCACCCGCCAGCCCTTGGCTGCGCGCGCCGGCATCGCACTCGCACACCCGTAACCCTAGGAGGAACCCAGATTGGATAACGTATTGATCATCGGCGCGGGGGCCGCAGGCTCGGTGGTCGCACAGAAATGCGCGATGAACCGCGACGTCTTCAAGACCATCCATCTGGCCTCGCGCCGCCTCGAAAGCTGCCAGAAGATCGCCAAGCAGTGCAAGACGCCGATCGAGGTGCATCAGGTCGATGCCGACGTCGTCGCCGAAGTCGTCGCGCTGCTTAAGAAGACCAAGCCCGACCTCGTCATCAACATGGCGCTGCCCTACCAGGACCTGCCCATCATGGACGCGTGCCTGGAAGTCGGCGTGCACTACATGGATACGGCCAACTACGAGCCGCGCGACGAGGCAAAGTTCACCTACAAGTACCAGTGGCCCTACCACGACAAGTACAAGGCCAAGGGCATCATGGCGATCCTCGGCTGCGGCTTCGATCCCGGCCAGTCGAACATCTATTGCGCCTACGCCCAGGAGCAGCTGTTCGACACGATCGACGAGATCGATATCGTCGACTGCAACGACGGCAGCCACGGCAAGGCCTTCGCCACGAACTTCAACCCGGAGATCAATCTCCGCGAGGTGACGCAGCGCGGCAAGTACTGGAAGAACGGCGAGTGGATCGAGATCGACCCGCTGACGATCTCCGCCATGATCGACTATCCGGAAGTCGGCCCGCGCAAGTCCTACCTCATCTATCACGAGGAGGAGGAGAGCCTCGTCGAGAACATCCGCGGCCTCAAGCAGATCCGCTTCTGGATGACGTTCTCCGACAACTACATCAAGCATCTCGACGTGCTGCAGAACATCGGCATGACGCGCATCGACCCTGTCATGTACAAGGGCAATCCGGTGATCCCGATCGAGTTCCTGAAGGAGCTGCTGCCGCCGCCGTCGTCACTGGGCGAGAACTACACGGGCAAGACGTCGATCGGCTGCATCTTCCGTGGCACCAAGGACGGCAAGAAGAAGATCGCCATGATCTACAACGTGTGCGACCACGCGCATTGCTACAAGGAAGTCGGCGCGCAGGCCGTGTCGTACACCACTGGCGTGCCGCCGGTCGTCGGCGCCATGATGCTGTTCAAGGGCCACTGGAAGGGCGACGGCGTCTTCAACGTCGAGCAGCTGCCGCCCAAGCCCTTCATGGACGAGATCGGCAAGCAGGGCCTGCCCTGGAAGCTTCTCGACGTCGCCGAGAAGGACCAGGCCGAATTGTTCGCGGTCAAAACCTGATCGCGCGTTGAATGGGGTCAGACCGATGGTCTGACCCCGAATTGCGACGCCACAGCTTGCCTACGCCACCAGCGCCTTGGACGCTTCCTGCACCTTGCGTGCTGATGCGTTGGCCGCCCGCGATGCGCCGGCGATGTTTTCCAGGTTGGTGTTGACCACCTGCACGCCGTGCGACGCCGTCATCATGTTGGTGGAGATCTCCTTCGTCACAGCACCCTGCTCCTCGATCGCCGCGGCGATGCTGGTGGAGATGGTGTTGATGGAGTGGATCACCTCGGTGATGTCGTGGATGGCGGCGACCGCGTCTGTCGTTCCGGCCTGCACGGTATCGATTTGCGCGGCGATCTCCGCCGTGGCCTTGGCGGTCTGGCTGGCAAGGGCCTTCACCTCGGTCGCAACGACGGCAAAGCCTTTGCCGGCCTCACCCGCGCGCGCGGCCTCGATCGTGGCGTTGAGCGCCAGCAGGTTCGTCTGCGAGGCGATGGTGTTGATCAGCCCGACGACGTGACCGATCCTGTCCGCCGAGGTTGCCAGCCCGCCGACGATCTCGCTTGTCTTGCGGCCTAGGTCTACGGCGCGCGTTGTGATCTGGGCGGCTTCGTCAACGCGGCGCGAAATCTCCTGCACCGAGTAGACCAGTTCTTCCGCCGCGGACGCGACGGCCTGAACGTTGGCCGCTGTCTGGCTTGAGGAATGTGCTGCGGTGATGGCCTGCTCGGTCATGTCCGAAATCGAGCTCGATACCGAGCCAAGGTCGACATCGATCGTCTGCTTGATGGCGGCCTTGAGCTGCACCTGCTGCGTGATGTCGGTGCAGAATTTGACGACCTTGTAGGGTCTGCCCGAAGGATCGAAGATTGGATTGTACGTGGCCTGCAGCCAGATCTCTCGTCCGCCCTTGGCCACGCGGCGGTATTCGCCGCTTTGGAATTCGCCGCGGTTGAGCAATTCCCAGAACTGGCGGTACTGCGCCGCGTTGCGGTCGGTATCCGTAACGAACATGCGGTGGTGCTGGCCTTTGATCTCGCCCAGCGAGTAGCCGGTGGCCCCAAGGAAGTTCTCGTTGGCCGAGATGATCGTGCCGTCCAGATTGAACTGAATGACGGCGTTTGACTTGTTGATCGCGGCGATCTGCCCTTCGAGATCCGCCATCTGCATCTTCTGTTGTGTAACGTCCGTGCAGAATTTCACGACCTTGTACGGCTTGCCGGCGACATCCAGCATCGGATTGTACGTCGCCTGGATCCAGATCTCCCTGCCGCCCTTGCCGACGCGCTTATACTGCGCCGACTGGAAAACGCCGCGACCCAAGTCGGCCCAGAACGAGCGGTAGGCCGGGCTGTCCCGGTCTTCCGGGGCAACGAAAATACTGTGGTGCTTGTTCTGGATCTCATCCAGCGAGTAGCCAACAGCGCCTAGAAAATTCGCGTTGGCGGTCAAAATTGTGCCGTCGATGTTGAATTCGATAACAGCCTGAGACTTGTCCAGTGCGTCAATCTTGGCCTGAAGATCGTGGCCGCCCTTAAATTGCTTGAACATGAGATCCGTCCAATTCCATAACCTGCTAAAATGAGCGCAGGGCACCATGGAACGCGGCCAACGAATCAAGGGCCAATTATGCTGCCTGGGTTGAAGCACCTTCCTACGGGCGGTTAAATCGGAATTAAGTGATCCTTTAAAGGATAATGGCGCGCTGCAGATATCCCGGCTGCCGCGATGCAGCTTTAGCTGAAAATCAGTTGGCAAGACATCATTTGCGGAGCATTCTGCGTCAGTATTAATGCTGTGATGTGCGGTTTTGTAGTTCGAGGAATGAGGAGCTGCGGTACGATTTGACACAATCGCTCCCAACGTCCGAGTTGCCAACGGATTGCAAAATATTCGGTCAAGCCGGTTCAAGTGCGCGATTTTAAGCGCCATCCCATACGCCACATAGGCGCAGCCAATCCAGAGTTGCGCGCGCAGTTCGGCGGCTGAGCCAGCTACGTTCCGGCAAGGGGGATGATCCACCGGCAGGGGAAAGCATGAGCTACTCGTTCACTACTGCCGAGATGCCGACTTCCGAGCGCTTCGACTATTTCCAAGAGGCTGCCGCTCAGTCGTATATCCGGGCGGAGCTGACCGTACCCGACAGCCGCTCCTTCAACGCCGCCATCCAGCTCAAATCCATCGACACCGTGGCCTTGTCCGTTATCACGACGACACCTTTGCATTCGATAATTCCGCGTCCCGCGCGCGAGATGTCGGTGCCGGATATCGTCTTCTTGCAATGCAGTGTTGGCGGCTTCTCGCGCATCATTCAGGATGGCCGCGAGGTCGAGACGCGTGCAGGCGAGATGGCGCTCCTGGACACCTCGCGCAGTTACATTGTCGACATTCCGGGCGGATGCACCAACCTTGTCCTGGGCATGCCCCGAGCCGAGTTGGAGGACAGGATCGGATCGATCGAGAAGGCGACAGGGCGTCTCTTCTCGTCGCGTACGACCGAAGGCGCTCTGGCGATGCGTTACTTGAGCAAGCTTTTTGCAAATCCGCCGCCTGCCGGCTCGGACGCTGCGGCGGCCCTCGCGCGCCAGGCGCTCGATGTCACGGCTTTGGCTCTTGGCAACGGCTCCAGCGACGTCGTCAGGCGCTTGTCTTCTCCCGCAGCCGTTTCGCGGCTGCGCTTGCACCACGCCATCGACACCAGCATTAGCGAGGGTAGCCGTGTTACATGTGAGGACGCCGCGAACATGGCGGGCATCAGCATGCGCTACGCCAATTTGCTTCTCGCGCAAGAAGGCACCTCGCTCGAGCGGCTGATCATTCAGCGGCGGTTGGAGTGGTGCTGCAAGATGCTGGCAAATCCCCAGCTAAATCACCAGCGCATTGGCGACATCGCTCTTGCCTCTGGTTTTGGAAGCGCCTCGCATTTTGCCCGCTCGTTCAAAGAGAGCTTCGGCATCACCGCCCGCGAATTCCGTAACGAGCCTGCGCACTACAGCGCCCATATGCTTAACTCTCTGCCCAATTTGCTGCAGCACCTCGCTTAGCAAGCGATACGATTTCGCTTTGCAACCGCTGGGCGGCCCAACACCCCTTTCCTCTGTCATACGGCGATGCCATATAGCGGCGCTTGCGGGATAGTCCGCCGCCGAAGGACCTGTGATGACCAAGTTGCCGCCTCTGCCTGCCGGTATCGCTACTCCGGCCTACATCCTCGACATGGCAGCGCTGGAAAAGAACATGACGACGGCCGCGCGCTTGCGCCGTGAGGCTGGCTGCCGCGTGCTGCTCGCAACGAAGGCTTTTGCGTTCCCGGCCGCATTTCCGGTGATGCGCGACGTGCTGGATGGCACCACCGCCTCCGGTGAGTACGAGGCACGTCTGGGCCGCGAGACCTTCGGCAAGGAAGTCCATGTGTACGCGCCGGCCTACGGCCCAGGTGAAGTCGACCGGCTTCTGACGATCGCCGACCACATCTATTTCAACTCGCCCGGCCAGATCGCGCTGTATCTCCAGCAGGCGAAAGCCGCCGGGCGCGAGATCGGCATTCGCATCAATCCCGGGTTTTCCAACGCGACGCTCGGTGGCGCGCTGTACGACCCGTGTGCGCCGTGCTCGCGTTTCGGCACCACCATGGACCGTCTCGGCGAGCTGCCCTGGGATGACATCGACATCCTGCACACGCACACGCTGTGCGAGTCCCTGCACAACGGCTCCGTCGGGCTGATCGAGCATGTGGCAACCAAGCTGGGCGACTACGTGCGCCGCGTGAAGGCAGTCAATTTCGGCGGCGGTCATTTCATCAACAAGCCGGGCTACGATCTCGATGCGTTGATCAACGCCATCAAGGCCTTCAAAGCCGAGTTCGGCGTTGACGTCATTCTTGAGCCCGGCGCCGGCCTCATCGTTGATACCGGATACCTTGTATCGAGCGTCCTCGACGTCCATTGGAACGAGAAGGACATCGCCATTCTCGATACCTCGGCATCCACGCACATGCCTGACGTTCTGGAAGTGCCTTACAAGCCACCGGTATTCGGGGCAGGCGAACCCGGCGCGTTGGGGCATGACGTGATCCTGGCGGGGAAGACGTGCATGACGGGAGACGTCATCGGCGAGTACTCGTTCAGGGAGAAGCTGAAGGCGGGCGATCGCGTCGTGTTCGGCGACATGATGCAGTACAGCTTCGTGAAGAACAATTCGTTCAACGGCACGCCCTTGCCCGACCTCGCCGTGCTGGAAAAAGACGGCACGTACCGTGTCGTGAAGAGCTTCGGCTACGACGACTTCGCCGGTAAGCTGGGGTAGTCACCTAGCCCACCCGCAACGTCATCCTCGCGAAGGCGAGGATCCACGGCACGCCTCAGCACAACCTGTTCATCTGCATTTCATTCTGGCGACGCAACGAGACTGCATCGCCGAGCCAGCCCGCTGCGTCGTGGGTGCCCGTCTTCGCGGGCATGACGTTGAGGATGAGGCGCTGTCCGGGTGCAATCTGCCGCAAGGCCAGGATCACGACGTCTGGTCGTCGTCATTGTCTCGCCGCCCCGGCAACTCGGAGCCTTCGCCGTCCGCGTCCACGGGATTGCCGGGAATGACGTAGCCACCCGACAGCCAGCGCGACAGGTCGATGTTGGCGCATCGCTTCGAGCAGAACGGGCGGTATGCCTCGTCGGACGGACGGGCGCACATCGGGCAGCGCGCTCCAGGCTTCTTGCCGCCGGTCTTGTCTTCCGTTGCACTCATGCCGTCGAGTTTCATCCGTTCTAGAGCCTGATCGCTGAAGATGCGAGCTGTTGAGCTCGTATCGAAGACGTGAATCAGACTCTAACTCCTCTTAGTCGGCCTCGGACTCGGCCGCGCGGATCCAATTAAAGTGTATGGGGAAGCCTTCGCCGATCAACAACCCCACGACCTCGGTTAAAGGCAGGCCGACGACGTTTGTGTACGACCCCGTCAGCTTCTGCACGAAAGAACCGGCAAGTCCTTGGATGGCATAACCACCCGCCTTGCCGCGCCATTCGCGCGAGGCGATGTAGGCTTCGATCTCTGGGCGGCTCAGATGCTTGAAGCGCACGCGTGTATCGACGATCTTGGTTCGCACCTTGTCGTGCGGCGTAATGAGGCACACAGCCGTCAGGACGCGATGCGCGCGGCCCGACAGCAGGTTCAGCGAGGCCGCGGCTTCTTCCAGATATTCCGGCTTCATCAGAATGCGCCGGCCCACGGCCACGATCGTGTCGGCCGCCAGCACGTAGGCGTCGGCGATGTCGCGGTCGTTGGCGATCTGATCCCTCGCGGTTTCGGCTTTCGATCGCGCCAACCGCGCCACGAGACCGCGTGGCATCTCGCCAGCGCGCGGCTTCTCGTCGATCGATGCAGGCCGCAGTGCGTCCGGCTCGACGCCGACCTGCGCCAGCAGCCGCAGCCGCCGCGGACTGGCACTGGCGAGCACCAGCTTCGGCCGCATCAGTTGCGCATCCTCGCTGACGCGCTCACGCGCCAGCTCGCGCCTCAGCGTTTCCCGGCGCGGACTATCCGTGCGCGACAAAGCGGTGAGCAGGGCTTCCTTCGCGGTCGACATGCGTTATCAGGGCTCTCGTTGCGCTTGCAGCGCCGCTACCCTTCTGGCGCGGCGCCCACTATTGGCCTATGGGGCTAACGAGCGGCAGCGGCAAAAGCAAGACGTTATGAGCGTTGCAACGTCGCCGCAATCCCGGGATAGTCCCTGCCGGGCCGGGTCTCAACAGGTTTGTCCAGCTCAGTTCGCAAGAGGCCGGCTCAGTTTGCATGAGGAACGTCATGGTCGCCAAGGACACGATCGTCGAAATGTTGGCCAACACGGCCATGTTTGGCCCGCTTGGAGACGATGACAGGCGCGCCGTCGCAGCCGAGTTACGCGATAGCGCCTGGGATCAAGGCCAAGTGGTGTTCTCGCGCGGTGACCCCGGACGCGACATTTATCTCGTGACCGTCGGGCGCGTGCGCCTGTCTATCCTGACGTCGGAAGGGCGCGAGCTGTCGTTCGCGCATGCGGAAGCCGGCCAGGTGTTCGGCGAGATCGCCGTCCTCGACGGTGGCCAGCGCACCGCTGATGCTACGGCTGTCACCAAGGTCCAGGCTCTGACGCTGTCGAAGCCCGCCCTCATGAAGCTGATGGAGACGCGTCCCGCTCTACGCGAGGCCGTCGTCCGCTTCCTCTGCAAGCGCGTGCGCGAGGCGGATCAGCAACTTGAAGGCATCGCGCTGTACCCCATCGAAGCCCGGCTGGCCCGTTTCTTTCTCGCCGCCGTCCGCCAGAAGGCCGGCGCCGACGCCGATGGCGCCGTACCGCTGGATCTGCCGATTTCGCAGTCGGAACTGGCGCTGCTCATCGGCGCCAGCCGGCCCAAGGTGAACGCGGCCCTGGCAATGCTGGAAGACCAGGGCGCCCTCGACCGGGCCGACGGCAAATTCACCTGCCATATCGAGCAATTGGAAGACATCGCCGGCCTTTAAGCCTGCCAAGGCTTTAGGCACCATCCGAAGCGAGCAGGGGTTGCCCCCATCCTGCGGCCTGACGCATTATAATATGGTGCGTCAAATCTCGTGATTCCCGGTCACCCATGAACGTCCACCGCCGCATCTGGACGAAGGTCACGGCGGCTGTTCGCAGCCTGACGGGCTCGTCGGCGTGGCATGCCGTGGGCCGCACGGTGCGCCGCGCCGCAGAAGCCGGCACGCACGGCTATCCGCCGGACACCAAGCGCCGGCTCAAGATCCTGAACATGTTCTCCTACCTCATCGCGGTGTCGACGCTGATCTATGCGCTGCAGCACCTGTCGATGGACTACCACCGCTACGAATACGTCATCCTGATCAACATGTGCCTCGTCGTTGCCGCGCTCTGCGGTGCCGTTCGCGCACCGCATCAGCGATACGGCGGGCGGACTGCTCATCGTGGTGTCGGAGTTCGTCGCCCTGATCGCGCTGACGAGCCTTCTGGGCCGTGCCGCCGGCGTGCACATCCAGTTCTTTATCGCGCCGGCAGCCACGTTCGTTGTCTTCGGCCTGAAGCGCCTCTACCTCATCGTGCCGATCATCCTCGGCGCACTGGGCCTGCACCTCTATGCCTGGTTCAGCTACCCCGATGTCCAGGCTGGTATTCCCGTTGCCCACGAGGTCGTCGACCCGCTCTACGTCCAGGCCGCCATCACCACGATGGCCCTGATCGGCGCCACCGTCTATTACGCCTTCAGCCTCGCCGAAAGCGCCAAGGCCGAGATCGACACGCTCCTGCGAAATATTCTGCCAGACAGCATCGTCGAACGCCTGAAAGCCGAACCGGGAAATGTCGTTGCCGACAGCTTCGACGACGCCTCGATCCTGTTCGCCGACATTTCCGGCTTCGTCGCGCTCGCCATTCGTCTCGGCGCGCAGCGAACCGTCGGGCTGCTCAACACCATCGTCACCGACTTCGACGCCCTGGCCGAGAAGCACGACGTGGAAAAGATCAAGACGATCGGCGACGCTTACATGGTCGCCTCCGGCTTGCCCGAGCCCTCGGATGGTCACACAGAACGTCTGGTCAACATGGGCACGGACATGCTGGCCGCCATCGATCGCATCCGCCGCGACAGTGGCGTGGATATCGCCGTTCGCATCGGCATCGCCACGGGGCCGGTGATGGCGGGCGTCATCGGCCGCAAGAAATTCAGCTACGACATCTGGGGCGATGCCGTGAACCTTGCGTCCCGCCTCGAAAGCCAGTCCCAGCCGGGCCGTATCCTGGTCTGCGCCCGCACGCGGTCCGCACTCGACGGCCGCTTTGCGTTCGAAAGCCGTGGCCTCGTCGACATCAAGGGAGCCGGGCAACAGGAAGTGTTCTTCGTCGTGCCGCGGGCCGGCCGCGCTGCACCGGCGATCGCCGCCCAATAGCGCCCCGATCATTTGTTCCGCGACTCGAAGAAAGCAGATGGACTCTAGCGGCCGGTCAAACCGTGGGCCCTCCGTCGAGGGCAAAGCGCACGCGTATTCTTTCGAAAAGGTCGTCCCGCACACCGCGGTAAGCCGCGATGATATGCTCGCGTTTGGGCTGCGATAGCGCCAGCGAGCAATCCATCGTCGGCCAGTACTCCACCTCCGCCGCCATCGTGCGCGTCAGTTCCAGCGCGTGGTGATGCGCCTCCGGCGACAGCGATATGATGACGTCGAACAACTGGTCGCCGATGATAGCCAGCGACTGCGGCTCGTGCTCGGACAGGTCGATGCCGATCTCGTCCATGACTGCGACGGCATAAGGGTCCGGCAGCCCCGCGCGCACACCGGCCGACATCACCGCCACGCGTCCGCCGGCCAGATGATCCAGAATGGCTGCGGCGATCGGCGAGCGGATGCAGTTCAGCGTGCACGCGAACAGCACCGACTTGCGATCCTCACCCGGTCCCGCGGGGGCCACGTGTCATCCCTTCCAGTGCAGCGCGGTGATGAGCGTAAACAGCCGCCGCGCCGTATCGGTGTCGACCTCGATCTTGCTGTCCAGCCGCTCGGCCAAGATGCGGCTGCCCTCGTCGTGCAAGCCGCGGCGCCCCACGTCGATCGCCTGGATGCGCGAGGGCTGCGCCGTCTTCACGGCCTCGTAGTAGCTGTCGAGCACGATGAAATAGTCTTTCATCAGCCGCTTCAGTGGCGTCAGCGACAGATGGTGCGTCACGACAGGCTGGGCATGCTCGTCCGAGACTTCGAACACCAGCCGCTCGTCGACCACCGACAGCTGCAGCCGGTACGGTCCCTGGTCGCGGCCCGTCAGCTTGAAGCTGTTGCCGTCGACCAGATCGAAGATCGCTACCTCGCGCTCATGCTCGATGTTGGCGTTGCCGCGCGCGATCGATTGCCCATCGAGCGTGACCTCGATCAGCCGGTCTTTGCTTGGAATAACTGGCTCGGACATCGGCGGCGCATGTTCCTGGTAATGGAGATTAGGTTTCGGGATTGATGCGGATTGCCACGGAGCGGCGATGCGCTTCCAGCCCCTCCGCCCGCGCCAGCGTCATCGCGGCAGGTGCGAGGCTCTTAAGCGAGGCCGGGTTCAGCTTCAAGATCGACGTGCGCTTCATATAGTCCAGCACGCCGAGGCCCGATGAAAACCGCGCGCTGCGCGCCGTCGGCAGAACGTGATTGGAACCCGAGACGTAGTCGCCGATCACCTCCGGCGTGTGTTGCCCCAGGAAGATCGCGCCCGCGTTGCGGATGCGCTCCGACAGCGCGTCGGCGTCTTGCGTGGCGATCTCCAGATGCTCGGCGGCAATGCGGTCCGCCAGCGCCGGTGCTTCCTCCAGCGAACCCAGCAGGATGACTGCTCCAAAATCGCGCCAGCTCGCGGTGGCGATATCGACCTTCGGCAACGCCGCTAGCTGCCGGGTAACCGCCGTCTCGACTGCGGCGGCAAAGTCCGCGTCGTCCGTCATCAGGATCGATTGCGCGGCGGTATCGTGTTCCGCCTGCGCCAGCAGGTCGGCCGCGATCCAGTCCGGATTGTTGTGCCTGTCGGCAATGACCAGCACTTCCGACGGCCCGGCGATGCTGTCGATGCCGACCGTGCCGTACACCTGCCGCTTGGCTGCCGCGACATACGCATTGCCGGGGCCCACGATCTTCACGACCGGCGCGATCGTCTCGGTGCCATAGGCGAGAGCCGCGATCGCCTGCGCGCCACCGATGCGATAGATCTCCTCGACGCCGGCCAGCCGCGCAGCAGCCAGCACCAGCGGATTGAGCACGCCCTTCGGCGCCGGCACCACCATGACGACACGCGGCACGCCCGCGACCTGCGCGGGCACGGCATTCATCAGGACGGACGAGGGGTAGGAGGCAAGCCCGCCCGGCACGTAAAGCCCAACGGATTCCACCGCCGTCCAGCGATGCCCCAATTCGACGCCCGCCGCGTCCGTATACCGGTCGCTCTGCGGCAGCTGGCGCTGGTGATGGTCGGCGATGCGGCGCCTGGCGAACTCCAGCGCCTCCAGCGTCTCGGCCGAACACGCGGCCACGGCCGCATCGATCTCGGCTGCGGTTATCCGCAGGCCGAGAGCAGACAGGTCGGCGTCATCGAAGCGGCGCGTGAGATCGGCCAGCGCCTGGTCGCCGCGCGCACGCACATCGGCGATGATCGACGCCACGGCTGCGCCCACGTCGGCCGAGGCCTCGCGCTTCTCAGTCAGGAATGCAGCGAATGCGGTCTCGAAACCGGCATCGCGGGTGGAAAGTCGTTTGGCCATGCCCGTGGAGGGTCCTCAGAAGTATATCGTTGCGTTCAGATAGCAGGATGAGGGGAGGGCGTCTCAAGTCCCGGGCTTGGGGCCGCCGTCGTGTTCCGGCTGGCTCTGGGTTTGCCAGGCAGCCCCGAGATCCTTCATCTCCCCTTCCACGCACTCGACCTCAAGCCGGATTGCGGCATTGCCTGAAAACGTCAGCGTCAACGTTCCGCCGGGCGCAGCCGACTCGTCGAAGCCGATCGAGAGCAGAGACAACACGGCATCGGAGTTTCCAGGCTGAAAACCCGAGACTTTGGCGCCGAGCACGCGCTCGAACCGCAGGCCGCAACGGCGCCGCGTCAGCGCCTTGCCGCCCGAAGCCACGCTCGCCTCCCAGTCGAAGCGATTGGCCACGGCCACGAAGCGCTTCTCGGCTTTCAGGTAGGTCATGTCGGCGGCCCGAACCACCGCGTCCTGCAGGTTGGCGGAGAACACGGCAAGGTCTTCGGCGTCGAAGGCGATCAACTTGAGGTCGGTCATCTACAGCATTCCGGCTTCGCGGTGAGCCCGAGTGATAGCGACGGCGCGCGCCAGGCGCAAGAAACTCCAGCCGCGACGGCCATTTAACGCGAGAAAGCTTCGTGAGCCTTCGAGTCGGCTAGCCTCAAAACGTTAACGAATTGGGCCTTTCCGAACGTTGCTAAACGGGCACAGCGCACTGATTCGGCGACGCAATCCGCCAGTCAATAGGTGACGAGAATCGCGAATCGCGGCTCCGTGGTTGAGAACCGAGCAGGATGCATCTGTTTTGCGCGTGGGCTTGGAAATCGGAATTTGCGCCGGCGACCTGTCGGCTGATGCACAGTGAGGACAGATATGAAAAAGACAGTAGCTAGCCTGTTTACGGCCGGTCTGCTCGCCTGCAGCGCCGGACTAGCCCTTGCCGACGGCATCCCCTCCGCCGCCAACATCGCCGAAGCCCCCATCGGCGGCAACGAATGGCGCGGGTTCTTGTCTCGGCCGCGATCGGTTACGGCAGCGGCGACTCGGAAGTCTTCGTTGATCCGAATTCTGAGGGACCATCGATCCCGACGGCGTTACCGGCACCGTCGGCCTCGGTTACGACATCATGGTTCGTGACAACATTGCTGCTCGGCGTCTTGGCCGACTATACGTTCGGTGAACTCGACGACAAGTTCGACCTTGGCTGGTACGACCATCGGCAAGTGGAAATTGGACGATACGTGGGCCGTCGGCGGTCGTATTGGCACATTCATCCATAAAGACCTGCTGCTGTACGGAACGGTAGGTTATACGCGCACTGAATTGACAGTCTCGAATGACTACCGACGGAAGCGCATCTGAAGACCTCGACGGCTTCTTCGTCGGCGCGGGCCTGGAACGTTTGATCTGCAACAATCTTTATCTCAAGGGCGAGTATCGCTATTCGCACTTTGAGGACATCGATGGCGTGACGATACCGCAGGCCAGGTCTGCGGCGGCGCTGGCTGCGACTTCGAAGCAAGAGAATGAAACCCATTCGATCCGTCTCGGCGTAGCCTACAAGTTCGGCGCTCGTCAGGAAGAAGCTGTTCCGCTGAAATAAGCGATACTGACAAACTATAGAGTTTATGAAAAGGGTCGCTTTTGCGGCCCTTTTTGTTTTGCACAGAATGCTGTGAGCTCAGAAAATAATTCTGGCCGCCAAGATGGCGAATCTGACATCATAGATTAACAGATACTTGACTAGAGCCAGAAATGGAACGCACTGATATTGCATGGTAAAATAGACAGCACGGCTGGGTGGTTGGTTACTCAAACGTAAATTACTGAAACTATGGAGTTTATGAATTTTGCTGAATTCCGCTTAATTTCGATCGGCACACGTCGCAATGCTTCACGAATTGCTAGCGTTGCGATGAAACATTGATGGAAACGCGCTTCCAAATATTTTGCGCTCTCGCATTTCTGACATTTCCGATTGTTTTCGCCACTCTTCTTTTCGTCACTGTCGCTTCCGTCAGTATCGCAAATTGATTGATAGAGGCAGAGTTTGATCAATGCCCGGGACAGGGAAATGTCACCGGCATCAGCGTCACAACCTCTGTCTGCAGGAGTTTTGATTATGTCCTGGTAGCGTGATGCCGCCGCCTACTGCCCGCCGGAAGAGCCGCCGCCCCCGCCGCCGCCGCCGTGCGATCCGCCGCCGTGCCCGCCGGAGCCGCCCTGCGACCCCGAGCCCCCGTGCCCCCCGCCGCCGACGGATTGCGATCCGCCCGAGCACCACTCTCATTGCGATGACGATTGCGGAGACACCACAGTGAACAACACAACGATCTACAACACCGAAATCAACAACACGGTCATCAACAACAACACCAGCCTGGTGAATGTTGGCGACGTGAACGTCAACCTGATCGACGTCGGCGACATCAACGCGCTTCAGAACGTCAACGTGCTGAACGACCTCAGCCTGCTCAACGGCGACATCCTCAACAACGTTCTGAAAGGTGGCATCCTGAACGGTGACATCATCGGCGGCGACGTGCTGAGCAATGTCCTGTCCAGCAACACCATCCTGTCGGACCTTGTCGACGGCGGCGTGTTGAACGATCTCTCGGTGGTTGAGGACGTCCTCAACGGCAACAAGATCGGCGACATCCTCAGCGGCAACGAAGTTCTCAAGAACGTGCTGAGCGGCGACGTGCTGAGCGACATTGCAGTGACGGACGTCCTGAACGGCTCGGTTGAAGCCCTGACGGACGTTGTCAGCCTCGACAACAACAACGTCCTGAGCGGCATCGCCGCCATCGCCAACGTTTCGGACATCCTGGCCGATAACGACATCACGGGCGTTGCTGGCGACGTCGTCGACGGCATCCTCAACGACAGCACGACCAACGTTCTGACTGACGTGCTCGATCTCAATGGCGACCTGCTCAGCAATACGGCGATCGGCAACGTCGTTGCCGGTGTCAGCGACGTACTTGGCGGCAACGACGTGCTCAGCCAGATCGGCAATATCAATGGCGACGTCCTGAGCGAGCTCGTCGGCAACGTGGCTGCAGGCAATATCGTTGCTGACGTTCTCGACAACGGCATCAGCGACATCCTGACCGGAGACATCACGGACGTGGTCGGTGGCGTAGCCGCCGGCAACGTCTTCGCCGAAGTGCTGGATGGCGCCCTCACGGGCGATCTCATCGGCAGCATCACAGGCGGCGATATCTTCGCCGGCGTCCTGGGCGGCGACCTCATCGGCAATCTGCTGAGCGGCAACCCCGTCAGTGATGTTCTCGACATCGCCCCTGTCACGGCGACCGTCGAAAGCGTCGTCGGCAACGTTCTTGGCGGCGCCACGGGCGACCTCGACGTCGGTGGCCTGCTCAACGGCTTGCTGGGTGGCCAGAACCTGCTTTCCGGCGAACTCGTCCAGGCGGTTGTTGGCGGCGACGATCTGCTCGGCGGCCTGCTGGGTGACGTATCGGTGACCGACAGCCTGCACGTCGACACCATTTTCGACCAGCTCCTGCACTCGCCGGTCCTGGCCGACATCGACGCCGTCCATGTCGCAACGGATCTGGTAGGCGACCTGATTTCCTAATCGACCAAAGGCGCGCCGCACCCGTGGCGCGCCTTCCTATCACCGGTGCCGGCCTGATCAGCTGTCGCGGGTAAGGCCATCAAGGCCAAGTTAGTAGTGTGGAGGCGTACATGATCCAGCAGTCGATCGCGCAGTTTACGCGCAACGCGCAGAAGGCCACGTCCATCGTCGACGACAAGCTCCCAGACCGCCAGCGCGGCATGTGGAGTTTTCTGACGTGGTCGTTTTTTCTCGCTCAGGCCGTCGCCGCCCATGAAGCCTTCGCCAAGGGTCACGCCGGCGGCGACGCTGGCGCGGACGCAGATGGCTCCGGCTCCGGCAACGGTGACGACGCGGCCCAAAAAGGCATGCCCTCTGCATCGATGCTGGGCGTTTCCGGCTTCGACGTCGATCCTGCCGCTGCGGCACAATTCGCAGCCGCTATCGCTGCAGGCCTTGTGACGCCGCAGATGCTCGCCGGCTTCCAGGCCGATCCCGCATTGTTCCAGGCGTTCGTCGACCAGCTCACCGGCAACGCGTCTGCTGCATTCGGCGATGTAGCCGCGGCCGGCGCCGCCGCAGATCTCGCTGCTGCACGGGAAGCGGTGAAGGCGGTGAAGGATCGCATGAAGGTCCGGTCCCCGATATCGATCTGCCCGGTATCGACCTTCCCGGCGGCATCACTCTGCCAATCGACGTCGCCATCGATCTCGGTCTCGAGCTTGGATCAGACCTCGGTCTCGGCCTCCACGTCGGCGGTCTCGACGACATCAGCCTCAATCTTAACGTCGCGCCGATTCTCGGCCTCAATTTCGGCCTGGACGGCGACGGCCTGAGCCTCAGCGCCCTCGGTATCGACTTCCTCGGCGCCAACGGCGGCGGCGCTCTCGGCAACCTGCTTGGCGGCGAGCACGGCTTGCTCGGTGGCCTGCCGCTCGGCGGTGCCGCAAATGCGCTTTCGGACGTAACCGGCCTCGTGTTCGGTGGTCCGGTTGGCCACCTGGCGTCTGGTGCAACCGATCTGGTGTCGAACGTCACCAGCGGCCTCGCCCCGGTAACCGCGCCCGTCACGTCATTGCTCGGCGATGTCCTCGATTACGGCAGCCATTCCGGCGCGCTGGCATCTGGCGGCGCGATCCTGCAGTCGGTCAGCAGCTTTTTGCCGCTGCACGACCTCTTCGCCAACGGCCAGCACACCGACTACGGCGTGCAGCTGTCGTCGCAGTCGCAGGACTCGGATCATGGCGGATCGCTCGTCGCCTCGCTTTCGGCCAACGTCGAGACGCTCGACGTTGGAGCACTCGCCGACGACGCATTGAAGTCGGTCCTGCACGGCATTTCGGGTGATTACCACGGATGACAACTGTCGAGGGGGCCCACATGGGCGGGGAGACGCAGGCACTCAACGCAGCGCAGATTGCGCGCGCGGCGTTGCGAGCAACTCAAAGTTCTGCGGCACCAAAACCGGTGCCGCAGAAACCAGCACGCATACGGCGGTCACGCCCTGTGCGGCCGGCCACGCCACGCGAACCCATGTTCGCTGGTACGTCGGCCCAACTGGCGCACGCAGCCGCTGCGGCCGCGACTGCAGCACGCACCCTTAAAGACCGTATCGTCACGTCCACCGGCGCCTGGCGAGCCCCGCTCGCAGCGAAGGCGGCAATTCTTCACCGGTCGGATGCCAGGCCCGAAGCAGATTCCGCGATCTCGCCCGCCGAAACCGCCCAAGTGGCGACGCTGCCGCAACGCGATGCGGAAAAGAGCATCGAGGCCCAGCCCACCGACGGCGATAACGAACAGCCGGCCGTCGCAGCTGATCCCATGGCGGAGTGGCGCGCCGTCGCCCGCCGCAACTTCGTGACCGTCGGCATCTTCTCAGTCGTCGTCAACCTGCTCATGCTGACGATGCCGGTCTACCTGTTCCAGATTTCCGACCGCGTGCTCACCAGCCGCAGCATCGACACGCTCGTGATGCTGTCCGTCCTCGCCCTGATGTTCATCGGCGTCCTGTCGCTGCTCGACATCTTGCGCCGCCAGGTGCTCGGCGCCTTGTCCACCAAGCTCGAAACGATCCTCGGCGGGCCCATCCTCGCCAGCATCGTGACGACGGCACGTGCAGGCGACGGCGGCAACATCACGCCGCTGCGCAGCTTGCACGCCGTCAAGAGCTTCATCGCCTCGCCCGTGATGCTGCTGCTGTTCGATGCGCCGCTGGCGCCGATCTATCTCGCGGTTGTGTTCCTCATCCATCCAGATCTCGGCTGGATCACTGTCGGCGCCGCGGTCACGCTCATCACGATCGCGATGATCAACCAGCGCGCGACATCGGTTCCCCTAGGCCAGGCCGGTGCCCACGCCGCCAAGGCCGACGGCCACGCCGAGGCACTCGCGCGCAACTCGCAGGTCATCAACGCCATGGGGATGCTGAACGAAAGCATCCTGCATTGGGGACGCGAACAGGCGCAGGCTCTCACCACGCAATCGGGCGCGCTCGAACGCAACTTCTGGATCAGCGGCGCCTCGAAAATGGCCCGCCTGATCACCCAGATCGTCGATTCTCGGCTGGGGCGCCTATCTCGCGCTCGATGGGCATCTGACGGGCGGCATGATGATCGCCGCCTCGATCATTGCCGGCCGCGGGCTACAGCCGTTGGAAGGCATGATCGAAGGCTGGCGCAGCGTCGTGCAGACGCGCGCCGCCTACGCCCGCGTCACGCAAGCTGTCGATCTGCTCAAGAACGAGCCGCCGCGTCTACGCCTGCCGCGCCCGAAGGGCCACCTATCGGTCGATCGTTTGCTGTACCTGCCGGCCGGTAGCAAGGAGCCCGTCCTCAATGGCATCAGCTTCGAGCTCAAGCCCGGTGAGTCGCTCGCGGTCGTCGGCCCGTCCGGCTCCGGCAAGTCCACGCTCGCCCGCCTCCTGGTTGGCTGCCTCTTGCCGACGGCGGGCAAGGTCCGCCTCGACGGCACAGAGCTGCGCAACTGGGATCGCCGCCAGTTCGGCGAGTACACCGGCTACCTGCCGCAGGAAGTCGAACTGTTCCCCGGTACCATCAAGGAAAACGTCTGCCGCATGCGCAACGACTTGCCGGACGAGCAGGTCTATGAGGCAGCCCAGCTGACGGACGTGCACGATATGATCGCGCACATGTCCGGCGGCTACGAAACGCAGCTGGAGCGCTCCGGCTCGCCCCTGTCCGGCGGCCAAAAGCAACGCATCGCGCTGGCTCGCGCCTTCTTCGGTTCGCCCTCCCTCGTAGTACTCGACGAGCCGAACTCAAACCTCGACGCCATCGGCGAGCAGGCCCTCACCGCCACCCTGAAACGCGCCAAGCAAAAAGGCGTCACCGTCATTGTCGTAACGCTGCGCCCGGCCCTGCTCAGCAACGTCGACAAGGTGCTCATCCTGCGTGGCGGCCGTGCCGAAGCGTTCGGTGCGCCTCACGATGTTCTGCATCGTCTCGTCAAGACCGGCGCGACCACAACGGCTCCCACTGCAACGCCTGCGGCAGCAAACACTTCAACTGCTGCACCGGCCGCCGCAACGACTTCGGCTTAGGAAGGTATATTGTCATGTCCGCGGGAATTCCCTCGCTCAACCAGTGGCACCGCAGCGTGCGCTCGAACGTCAAGTGGCCAACCGTCTTTGGCTTGGCGGTTCTTATCGTGTGGGCAGGCGGCTTCGGCGTGTGGGCCGGCATCGCGCCACTGGACGGTGCAGTCGTTGCACCCGGCACATTCGTCGCCACCGGCCAGAACAAGCAGATTCAGCATTTCGAGGGCGGCATCGTCTCCGAAATGCTCGTGCAGGAAGGCGATACGGTCGAGCAGAACCAGCCGCTCGTGCGCCTCGATGAAACCGCATCGCGCGCAAAGCTGCGCCGTCTCGTCCTGCGCCGCTACCGCCTGCTGACGATGCAGGCGCGGCTCGACGCCGAGGTCGGGAATCGCGCAACTTTCGATATGCCGGCAGCGCTCGTCGCCGAGCAGGATGATCCAGAAGTGCGCGTCATCTTCGATCGCCAGCAGAACGAAATGCTGACGCGGCGCGCCAAGCGCGTGGCTGAGGAGCAGGTGCTGAGCAGGGAAATCGCCGGATTGCGCGAAAGCATCACAGGTTACAATGCCCAGGCAAAGTCCATCGATACGCGCCTCGGGCTATTCACCGAGGAACTGAAGGACAAGTCCGACTTGCTCGATCGGCAGCTTGTTCGCAAAACCGAAGTTCTGGCGCTGCGGCGTTCAGAGGCCGGTCTCTCCGGCGAGTTGGGCGAAACCATGGGCCGCATCGCCGACAGCAACGAGCGCGTAGCCCGTGCCGAACAGCAGGTGACGCAGATCCGCTCTGCCGCGATCCAGAAGTCCGTCGAGGAGCTGCGTGAGACCGAAGGCGAACTCGACGACATCCAGGAACAGATCCGTGCCGCCCAAGACATCTTGAAGCGCACCGAGATCCGCTCGCCGGTGCGCGGCGTCATCGTCAAGCTGCACCAGCACACCAACGGCGGCGTGGTAGCGCCCGGCGCGGTTATCCTCGAGATCCTGCCGGTGAACGACGCGCTGCTGATCGAAGCCCGCGTTGCGCCAAACGACATCTCCCACGTTAGTTCCGGCCAGGAAGCCCTGGTCCGGCTCAGCGCACTCAACCAGCGCCTGACGCCGATGATCAAGGCGAAGGTGGTGTATCTGTCGGCTGACGCCGTCGCCGAGCAGTCCGTTCAATACAAGGACCAGAAGCCCTCTGGCCGCGACAGCTTCGTGGTTCGCGTGGCGCTGGACGAAACCGACATCCGCACCAAGGTCACGTCGTTCCGTCCAACCCCCGGCATGCCGGCTGAAGTTTTCATCAAAACCGGCGAGCGCACGTTTTTCGAGTACATGATGCGCCCGGTTATGGACAGCTTCTCCCGCGCCTTCCGCGAGCACTGACTTAACGATTCAGTAGATGCAACATGCCGGCGGATTTCCGCCGGCATTTTTATTTCCAGGCGGGAAATAAAAAGAGACGGCAAAAGCTTTCGCTTCCGCCGTCTCCAACCGCATTAAAGCCGTGCAATAAATTAGGCGGAAAGTTCAATCAATTGGTGTGAAATAGCTTTGGCGACGGCTTGAGTAGTCGTCGCGCATTTAAGTTTTTCGCGGGCAACGTTCAGGTGGAACCGAACAGTGCGCTCGCTGATGCCCAGGATGATACTGGCCTCCCAGGCCGTCTTTCCTGCTGCCGTCCAGCTGAGGCAATCCAGCTCGCGGGCCGACATCAGAATTTCATTTTCGGCATCGACGCCGTTGATGCGCAACAGCTGTCCGTGAAAGTAGTTCATCAGCAACCGCAGGTCGCGTACGGCGACTTCGTACTTGCCGGTGGCTTCCGCGTCCGCCTTGTCCCAAGTAGCCGCTGCCAGGCTGAATTCGCCGTGAAGCGCGCGCAGCCCGAAGACGACACCGTCTTCTCCGTCGGCCAGTTGCACCTCAGGCAGCCACGATTTCAGTGGCACGCCGTCAGCAGACTTTAGGTCTGTCGCAAGCAGGGCGTGCATCACCGACTGGTCGGCGGCAATGTCGGACATGCACTGGGCCAGCGCATCATTCGCGTGGCGGCAGTGCATGTACTTCTTCTTCCAGCCTTTGACCGGAACATTGAGCGCGAGATAGTCCAGGCGTAAAAAGCCATACAGATTTTTGGCAACGTTCAGAAACGCAGGCCCTTCGCTGCGCGATTGCAGCGGGGCATGCGGAGGAATGGCATTATGAAAAATACGGTCAAAAACCACGCGAGCACCTATTGTTTGGCGCGTTGTGTCGACCGTCAGTTTGCCGAAATAGGATATATAAAAGGTAAAGCGAATTGAAATGACTTTGCTAGCATTAATAACTTAGTCCTATAAAGCGCATAATAGGTCTATTATCTTTCAAGCGACGATATATAAAAAGCGTAAGCGGACGATAGGCACAAAGAATAAAGCCCGCTATTGCGGTTTGCGCTCGCCTTCAAGTGGCCGCCGCGCATGCCTCATGTCCATATACGGCCGGAACTCCCACGCTTTAACGACGTTCGAGCTGCAGCTATCCTCTCAACGGAGACTCTGCGATGCCGCGTGCCCGCACCATGTCGATCATTCCCAGCGTAGTATTATTGGCCTTTTCGTCCGCCGCAGCGTCGGCCGCGGAAGACAAAGCCGCTGGTTATGGACCCACCCCGAACCTGCCGAAGCCAGAAGAAGCCTGGGTCCCCACGGTCAACATCGCCCCCGCCTCGTCCTGGAAGGAAGGGCAAACACCAAAAGCCGCCGACGGCCTGGAAGTGAAATCGTTCGCTGCCGGCCTGGACCATCCCCGCTGGCTGTACGTGCTGCCGAATGGCGACGTGCTGGTTGCCGAAACAAACAAGCCCGAAACTGGTGGCGGGCGCTCCGGTATCAAGGGCTGGGTCATGGGCATGGTGATGAAGCGTGCCGGAGCGGGCGTCAAAAGCCCCGATCGCATCACGCTATTGCGCGACACGGACGGCGACGGCGTCGCCGAGACGAAAAAGGTCTTCGCCTCCAACCTGACGTCGCCCTTCGGCATGGTCCTGGTCGGCGAGACGCTCTACATCGCCAACGCCGACGCAATCGTCAGCTTCCCCTACAAGGAAGGCCAGACCGAAGTGACTGGCGAGCCCAAGAAGGTCGCTGACCTGCCGGCCGCAATCAATCACCACTGGACCAAGAACCTCGTCGCCAGCAAGGACGGCACGAAGCTTTATGCCTCCGTTGGCTCCAACAGCAACATCGGCGAAAACGGCCTGGATAAGGAAGAAAACCGCGCAGCTATCCTCGAAGTAGACCCTGCAACCGGCACCACGCGCGTTTTCGCCTCCGGCTTGCGCAATCCCGTAGGCATGGGCTGGGAACCGCAAACAGGCGCCTTGTGGACGGCCGTCAACGAACGCGATGAACTCGGCAACGACCTCGTGCCTGACTACATCACATCGGTCAAAGACGGCGGCTTCTACGGCTGGCCCTACAGCTATTACGGCCAAAACGTCGATACCCGCGTGCAGCCGCAGAAGCCGGAACTGGTCGAGAAAGCCATCGCGCCGGATTACGCGCTGGGCGCGCATACGGCCTCGCTGGGCCTGACGTTCGCCGAAGGCGCCAAGTTGTTGCCGGGCCAGTTCGCCAACGGTGCCTTCGTAGGCCAGCACGGCTCGTGGAACCGCAAGCCGCTCGCCGGCTACAAGGTAATCTTCGTACCGTTTGCCGACGGCAAGCCCAGCGGCGAGCCAGTGGACGTGCTGGCGGGCTTCGTAGACGCAGGAGGCTATGCTCAGGGCCGTCCGGTCGGCGTAGCGATCGACAAGGCCGGAGCACTGCTTGTGGCCGACGACGTCGGCAACGTGGTCTGGCGCGTTGCGGGCGCAGGCGGCGGCCAGCCGGCTGCCAGCGCGCCTGAGCCCGCTGCAGCCACCGGTTCAAGCGAAGGCACCCCCAAACCGTAAGCAAGTAGGGTGCGATGTCGGATCTCTTCCGCAAATTCGCCGAACGCACATCACGCGCAGTAGGAACGCCCTGGGCGTTCCTGCTTGCGGCCTCAGCGGTCGTAATTTGGGCGGCCACCGGGCCGCTTTTTGCCTATTCGGACACGTGGCAGCTGATCATCAACACGTCTACGACGATCGTAACGTTCCTGATGGTCTTTCTCATCCAAAACACCCAGAACCGTGATGCGCGCGTGGTATCCCTGAAGCTGGACGAGCTTCTGCGGGCCCTCCACGGCGCGCGCACCGGCATGGTCAAGCTGGATCACATGTCAGATGAGGAGTTGGAGCACATCCAGGGGCAATTTGAAGGCTTGGATGAAAAGTATTCGAGCCTGGTGCAGGACGATATCGAGCACGTACAGCGAGAGCTGAAGGCGCGCCGCTCGAAGGCAAAAACGCAACAGCCTGCTGCCGCCTAAGGCAATTTGAGAGAAAAAACGTCAGTCTGGTGCTCATTTACGTTGCGCAACTGTCGCACCTTACCGGTCAAATCTATGCCCCATTTTTCGTGCGCTTGACCGGAAGAGAATCCGAATGCCCAATCATTGAACACGCGCACGGCCTCGAACTCCGGCCGTCGTTGAGCCATGAGCTTTAGGGGGATCGATCCGCATTGATTACGCGACCCGCTTTGCAGATTCATGACGAGCGTCGCCAGCGGCCGAAAGTGTGGGCCGCTGCCGTCATCGCCTTAACGCTTCTCGCCGCTGGTTTGGTTCCACATAAAGTTTCAGCGGGCGTGGATAGCGCAGTCGGTCCGTTCGGCCCCGAAGGCCCGCGCATGCGCGAGCAATTTTGGATGGTTCCGAGCGGCGAAGCTGGCCGATACTTGCGCGCCACCGTTTTTCGCCCCGAAGAGCCAGATGGCGCACAGGCCGGCATAGGCCGCCCTCGTCCGCTGGTTATCATCAATCATGGCACCGCTGAATCCACGCGGATGGCCGTTTCGATGCCGGTATACTATTGGCTCTCGCGCTGGTTCGTTGACCGCGGCTACATCGTCGTCCTGCCGCAGCGCCGCGGCCATGGCGCCACGGGGGGCTTGCTGTCCGAAGGCGTTGGCAACTGCGCCAATCCAGATCACTATCAGTCCGGCCAGGTCGCGGCCGACGATATCTCAGCTGTTGTCAGCTACTTCCAGACGCAGCCCTTCGTTGCCCAGTCCGACGTCGTGGTAGCCGGCATTTCAACCGGCGGCTGGGCATCGCTGGCCTATTCGTCGCGCAATCCGAAAGGCGTGAAGGCAGTCATCAACTTTTCAGGTGGCCGTGGCGGTCATGCCGGCGGCATGCCCAATGCTGTCTGTGGTGAGAAGCGGTTGATCGAAACCGCCCGCCGCTATGGCGAAACCTCGCGCGTGCCCACGCTCTGGTTTTATTCCAACAACGACAGCTATTTCGGGCCCGAACTCGCGCGCTCCATGGCCAAGGCTTGGAACGGCTCTGGCGGATCAGCCGAGCTGCATGTGCTCAGTGCTTATGGCGACGAAGGCCACAACATCGCCGATGACCGTGCGGGCTGGGAACTGTGGGGCAACAACCTCAACAGCTTCCTGTCCTCCGCAGGCGAGCCCGCTGTCGCCAACGTCGATGGTCAACCGTCCGTGCCTGCACAGGCGCAGGCACCGCAGGCTTCCACGGTTGCCTCGCAAGCAGCGTTTTCGCCTGGCGGCGACGCCAACTTGATTGCCCCGCGTTAAGCGGCTGCTGTTCTCACAATGAGACAAAGCAGGGCGCTGTTCCTCTGAGGAACAGTGACCCTTCGCGCCCATAAAAATAGGAACTGGCCTGTTCCCAGCGAGTTGAACCTCCGCCCAATAGAAGGAGGTAAAAAACCATGTTGACCAAAACAACTGCACTTCTGAGTACTGCGATTTTCGCGCTCGGCGCAGGCTCCGCGCTCGCGCAATCGACCGGCGGCAGCGCCGCTGACCCCAACAGCAATGCAAATCGTCAACCGGCGCCGTCGGTAGGCAAGCCGTCTGATCCGGCCACCGGCGCCAAGCCGTCGGCGCAGACCCCCACGTCGCCTGCAGGAACGAGCAGCGGCGCATCGTCGGGTACAAGCTCTGGTGAGGGTGGTGCTAGCAGCGCCGGCGCGCCAGCAGGCAGCGCGGCCGACCCTAATAGCGCTGAGAACAGGCAGCCAGCCCCGTCGACGCAGCCGTCTGATCCGGCAGCGGGTGCCAAGCCGTCCGCCCGTCAACCGTCGTCGCCGGCAGGCACGGGTTCCTCTGCGCCATAACGGCACGACTTACTGTCACGACTGGAGGCTCGCCCATCGGCGGGCCTCTTTTCGTTCGTGCAACTTTTTGCTGCTTTCACCGTTAGTCAGCACGGGAATGGAGGCCTGCAGCGATGACCAAGGCAAAGCGCAAGGCGACGGAAAAAGAGTTGGACGACGCGCTGGAGCAGACGTTTCCGGCCAGCGATCCAATTTCGCTCAGCGGAAGTAAATCCGGCGAAGGCGCGCGGATCGATCGTGCACCGGCAAAGCTCGATGAGGATCTTGTCGAGCGCCTGTCCCGGGAAGTGAAGAAGAAGGCGGCCAAACCGAATCCGGTGAAGCTTCACCAGTGAAGGTGGTGCAGCGGGATCAAGTCCCGCCTGTCTCCTATGTGATGTGAGCCAACAGTATGCGGCGCAATGGAGTGACGGCTGATTTTCCCCGCTCCAATGCGTCGGCAGCGCAGGCGCAAGAAGCTGGCCTTCGCTTCGTAAGCGACGGTGATCCAGGCATCACCCGCACCAAACCCAACAAACTTTGGCGCTACGTCGCACATGACGGCAAGATCGTGCGCGATAACAAGTCGCTCGATCGCATTCGCATGCTGGCGATACCGCCGGCGTGGACCGGCGTGTGGATCTCGCCGCGTGCCAACGGGCATATCCAGGCAACCGGCAGGGATGCCCGGGGCCGCAAGCAATACATCTATCACGCCGATTGGACGAAGACGCGCGACGAAGCGAAGTTCTATCGCATCCTGCAGTTTGCGCGAACGCTGCCGCGCATCCGGCGCACGGTGAAGCGGCACATGAGCAAACGGGGCCTGGGGCGCGACAAGGTTCTGGCGACTATCGTGCATCTGCTCGAAACGACGCTTATCCGCGTCGGCAACCAGGAATATGCGCGCAGCAACCAGAGCTTCGGCTTGTCGACGCTGCAGGACAAGCACGTCACGTTCGCGGGCAGCGACGTGCGCTTCAAGTTTCGCGGCAAGACCGGCAAGGAATGGCGCTTGAAGGTGAGCGACCGGCGCGTTTCGCGCATCGTGAAATCGTGCCAGGACCTGCCCGGTCAGCATCTGTTTCAATACGAGGATGACGACGGCGAAGTTCGTCAGGTCACGTCGGCCGACGTGAATACGTACTTGCGCGATATCGCCAAGACCGAGGCAACCGCCAAGGACTTCCGCACCTGGGCAGGAACCGTGCTCGCGGCCATGGCGCTATCCGAATTTGACCGCGTCGATAGCGACGCTGCCGCCAAACGCAACATCAAGAACGCTATCGTCGCGGTTGCCTCGCGCCTCGGCAACACGCCCACGATTTGCCGGAAGTGCTACGTCCATCCGGAAGTGCTGGAGTGTTATCTGGAAGGGTCGCTCGTCGATACACTCAATCAGAAAGTTGCGCGCGAGCTGAAGGGGCTGGCCGCGCTATCTCCGGAAGAGGCAGCGACTCTTGCCTTGCTTCACAACCGTCTATCAAAACGGAAACGTCGCGGCCGTTAAACAGGGCACGATCGCCTGCCGCCGCCTTCTTCTCTGCTGCTTCAAGTTTGTTCAGCGCGTGTTGCAACTTCGCGGGAAGCGGTTGCCGATCAACCGCAAACTCGGCCTGCAGCCGTTCCTGCAAATCCTCAATCATTGGGCTCATGTAAGACATATCGCCTTCCCTCGCTTTCGATGGCTCAACCATGCGAAGTGGAAAAACGTTCCGAGTAGAGATGATGACATTTGTCGCGGGCACGGCGGATGCGCCCAAGCGGTGCGTAGCCAGGCCCATAAATTCTTCTCTGATCCCCAGGAACCCGGGCGTCATGCCAGGGTTACAGAGCGGGCGGACAATGGACGTTCGCAGGACCGTGACGGAGAGACCGATGAATACGTCAGGCTATACGGCAGAAGACCTGAAGTGCCTCACCGCAGTACTTGACGCCGCGATCCTGGAAGCCGCCGAGCGCGACCTCGATCTGCCGGTTTCCCTCATGACCCGCCGCTTGTTCGACGCCGCCCGCTGGGGCGAGCGCGATCCAAATCGCCTCAAGGCCGAAATTTTGGGCGACACCCTTTTGCAAACGCTCGCCGCAGCCGACACGTCGCGCTGGGCATCGGCCATCAGCGCGTTCGCCCCGAAATCCTACGCCTCCCCCTACGCCAGCTGACGCCGGCGCGCAGTTAGGCGCTGGCGGGCACGTTACGGTGCTGCCGATCAGGTCGCGATCCGCGCTGGCGCGCGTCGCGATCGTTGGCTGTTTGCGCATCGTGAGGGGATGGTGCCCAGGGGCAGAGTTGAACTGCCGACACTGCGATTTTCAGTCGCATGCTCTACCAACTGAGCTACCTGGGCAAAGCTTGAGGGGGCAGAGCCACGCCAAAAGCTCGCGTCTTATAGGGGCTCGTTCCCGGCCTGTCTAGCGGCCAAACTCTATCGTGCAGAAAGCCCCCAAAAGTCAGCGAAAGCGCATGCAACGCGGGCTAGCCGCGGCTCACCGGCGCCGCATCGTCGATGATGAATTCCAGCCGCTCGCGACCGCCCCAGCTGTCGCGCTTCACCGTGCCGGCAATGTGCAGTGGCATGCCGGCCGTCGCCGCGATCAGGTCTCCCAATGGCTGGCCCACCGCGCGGAAGGCCACGGCATCGATGCGGCGCCCGTCGGAGCCTTCCAGAGCGCAGCGCAGGTGCGCCTCGCCAACAACTTTGGGAAACTTCACGCGCACAGCTGGCAGCACGAAGCGCGGCTGCGGATTGCCTTGCCCGTATGGCCCCGCCCGCTCGATAAGAGACACCAGTTCGTCGGTCACTCCGCCCGGTGTAAGCGCGCCATCGATGTCGAGGCCCGTCCGTTCGCGCGCGGCCTTGGCCGCAGCGCCCACTGCGGTTGCGAAGAACGCCTGCAACATCGGCATTCCTGCCTTGCGCACGGTCAAGCCGGCCGCCATCGCGTGCCCGCCACCTTTGATCAGATGCCCGGCCGCCATCGCCGCGCGAACGGCCGAGCCGATGTCGACGCCCGCCACCGACCGCAACGAGCCAGTGCCGACGACATCGCCGCTGCTGCCGTCCTTCTCCCATGCGATCACGCACGAGGGCCTGCCAAATCGTTCCACCAGCCGGCTCGCGACAAGCCCCACGACACCTTTGTGCCAAGTGTCGGAACCGACAGCAACGACAGCCAGGTCCGGCGCCTCGCTGACCAACCGGTCTGCTTCCGCCAACGCCTCTTCCAGCATCGCCTGCTCGATCGTGCGCCGCTCTTTGTTCAGCGTGTCGAGCTTCTGCGCGATGCGCTGGGCTTCGACTTCGTCCTCGCAGCACAGCAGCCGCGCGCCCAGTGCGGCATCGCTGATGCGCCCGCCGGCATTGATACGCGGGCCCAGAATGAATCCAAGGTGATACGGTGTCGGCGCCTGGTTGATGCCCGCTGCATCCGCAAGCGCACGCAGGCCGATGTTGTCACGCGAGCGCATGACCGCCAGCCCCTTCGTAACGTACGCGCGATTGAGCCCGGTCAGCGGCACAACGTCCGCAACTGTCGCCAGCGCCACGAGATCGAGGCTCTGTAGCAGGTTCGGCTCGCGCACGTCGCCGTATAGAAACCCGCCTGCCGCAACACGCGCGTTACGGCCACCAGCACGAGAAACACCACGCCCGCCGCGCACAGATGGCCCTGGCCGGAGACATCGTCCTGCCGGTTTGGGTTCACGAGGCAATGCACGTCAGGCAATTTGTCGTCGGCCTGATGGTGATCCAGCACCACGACGTCGCGGCCCAGCGGCCTTGCGGCGGCCAGCGCGTCGAAGCTGGTCGTGCCGCAGTCGACCGTGACGATCAGCTGCGCGCCGTCCTTGATGAGATGTTCGATCGCGGCCGCGTTGGGGCCATAGCCCTCGGTGATGCGATCCGGAATGTAAATGCGCGACGCGACGCCGTGGTGCGTCAGGAATCGCGACAGCAGCGCAGACGAGCAGGCGCCGTCGACGTCATAGTCGCCGAAGATCGCCACCTTTTCGTTGGCCTGCACCGCCTTGGCGATGCGCGCCGCCGCCTTGTCCATGTCGCGCAGCGTGCTGGGATCCGGCATCAGCGCCTTGACGGTGGGGTCGAGGAACACCGGCACGGTGTCCAGCGTCACGCCCCGGGCCGCAAGAACGCGCCCTAAAAGCTCCGGCAGGCCGTGATGCTGGCAGATCGCCGCCGCGGTATTGCGCTGGGCGCCTGGCAGCCGTTCGCGCCAGACGTTTCCCTTGATGGAACTTTCCACCCCGAGAAACGCTGAAATTTCTGCGCCCGCCAGGGACGCCGCGAATTCGCTTTTTCGCAATGCAACCATGGTTCAGCGAGTAGCGTGATTCTTACGGCCAAAACACGGAAGCCGGCCGTTATCCAACGCTCTCGTCACGCCGGCAACGCCCGGCCACGGCCCCGTTCTCGCAAGAGTTACTTGGAATTCAATCACTTCCGCAGACCTCGCCGACCGGAATAAGCTCATCACTTCTTCTTCGTTCGCTAACGACCACGGTTTGCCTAGCTTCATCTCGACAGCAGCTGCTGACAAAGTTTCACAACGAGGAGAACGTTTCGATGTCCCGCAAATTGTCCCGTAAGCTGGCCCTGGCGCTCAGCGTCGGTCTTGCCGCCAGCCTCGCGACCGGCGCCCGCGCCGACAGCACTTTGCTCAACGTGTCGTATGATCCGACGCGTGAACTCTACCAGGACTACAACGCCGCTTTCGCCAAGTACTGGAAGGAAAAGAGCGGCGAGACCGTCACCCTGAAGCAGTCGCATGGCGGCTCCGGCAAGCAGGCCCGTGCCGTGATCGACGGCCTCGAAGCCGATATCGTCACGCTGGCGCTCGCCTATGACGTCGATGCGCTGAACAAGAATGGCGCGCTGATCCCGGCCGACTGGGCAAAGCGCCTTCCCAACAACGCAGCGCCCTATACCTCGACGATCGTCTTCCTGGTCCGCAAGGGTAACCCCAAGGCTCTGAAAGACTGGAACGACCTGGGCAAGGACGGCGTCGAAGTCGTCACGCCGAACCCGAAGACCTCGGGTGGCGCGCGCTGGAACTATCTCGCCGCCTGGGGCTACGCCCTGAAGCAGCCGGGTGGCAGTGACGCCACCGCCAAGGAACTCGTCACCAAGATCTTCAAGAACGTGAAGGTTCTCGATAGCGGCGCCCGCGGCTCCACGACCACGTTCGTTGAACGCGGCATCGGCGACGTGCTGCTGGCCTGGGAAAACGAAGCGCATCTCGCGCTGAAGGAACTCGGTCCCGATAAGTTCGAAATCGTCACGCCGTCGATCTCGATCCTTGCCGAACCGCCCGTGGCCGTCGTCGACAAGAATGTCGATAAGCACGGCACCCGCAAGGTCGCCGAGGAATACCTGAAGTATCTCTACTCGCCAGAAGCCCAGGACATCGCCGGCAAGAACTACTATCGCCCGCGTGATGCCGCAGCCCTCGCCAAGTACGAGAAGAACTTCGACAAGGTCGCGCTTTTCACCATCGACGACGTTTTCGGCGGCTGGGACAAGGCCCAGGCCACGCACTTCGCCGACGGCGGCATCTTCGACCAGATCTACGGAAGCAAGGGCTGAGCTTCTTTCGTAGCACTTGGCCGCTGCACCTTAACTCTCCGGTGCAGCGGCCAATCTCTTCCCGGCTCTGGCAGTCTATTCCGCGCCTTGACGAGCCACGGCACAATTCCAATCACTCGAATTCACACGAACGCAGCCCAGACTTAATCCCGGGCTCAAATTCAATCGCAGGCTTAACTGCTAACGCAGGAAGGAGTGTCATGACCCAAATCGCGCATCATCGCTCTTCCGTGCGCACGCCGGCCATCGGCCCCAGCTTGCTGCCCGCGCGCAGCCGGCTCTGTCGAATGTGTCTCTGTCGCCGCGGCCACTGACGCCGCCCGCACGCATCCCCTTCCATCTGACAGACGCATTTTGCTTCGAGGTCCATCATGGCTACCACGCTGATCATCCCTGGCTTGCACAACTCCGGCCCCGACCACTGGCAGAGCTGGTTTGAAGCCCACGTCCCCGGTTCCGTTCGCGTCATCCAGCGCGACTGGAAGGACGCCAACCTCCCTGACTGGTCGAGCCGCGTCCGCCGCGAGATCAATCGCATTCCCGGCAAGCTCTTCATCGTCGCGCACAGCTTCGGCGTGCTCGCCGCCGTCCAGGCCGCGCAGGACCACGCCGAGCGTATCGGAGGTGCTCTACTGGTGGCTCCGGCCGATCCCGACAGGTTTGGCGTGAGCGACTATCTTCCGCTCGAAGCCGTTGGCATTCAATTCCGTCGTTGTCGGATCCACCAACGACCCCTGGATGCGCCACGAGCAGTCAGCCCATTGGGCCGATCTGTGGGGCAGCGACTTCGTCAGCCTCGGCGCCGCGGGACACATCAATGCCGACAGCGGCTACGGCGCATGGCCGGAAGGTCTGGCACTTCTGCTGCGGCTGCGCCGTCAACACGCCGCCCAGCTTGACCGCGTGGCGCCGCCCGCTGTTTCCCGCCCGCTCGCCGCTCGCGCGCACGCAACGCCGCGCCGGCTTCCGATCGCGGCGCGCGCCTAGAGCCGCCGCGCTTGCGACGTGTCTAAAGCAGAATTGCAACACGTGAACAGCCGCAGGGCTGGAGGATCCCCTGCGCCATCCGGAATGCACTGTGACAATTTCATTACGTCGTGAATTGAAACCGGATGCATGCCGCTGACTCAGTTTGACTCGACGGTCAAAGACGCAAAAATACACAGTAATATCAATAGCATAGCATCGCAGATTATTATCTGCCATGACGGAGATCAGGGGATGTACGGGGACATGATTAAACACACGTCGTGGAGGGCATTGGTCCTCGCGGCCGGCACGGCCCTCGCGGGCTTTACACCGGCCAGCGCAGCCGACCTGGGGGGCAATTGCTGCGCCGATCTCGAAGAGCGCATCGCTGAACTGGAAGCCACCACCGCCCGCAAGGGCAACCGCAAGGTCTCGCTGGAGATCTACGGCCAGGTGAACGAAGCCGTCCTCTTCTGGGACGACGGCGGCGAAAGCAACGCCTACGTGGTGACACGAACGACAACTCGCGCAGCGCGCATTGGCTTCCGCGGCAAGGCGAAGATCAACGGTGACTGGGAAGCCGGCTATCGCACTTGAAATCGGCATCCGCACCGCGAACTCCAAGCGCTTTACGCAGCTGCAACGACGATGGCGACGACAACCCCGCCGACATCGGCCTCGATCTTCGCGACAGCTACTGGTTCTTGAAGAGCAAGACCTACGGTCGGGTTCGGTCGGCTTGCAGGCGATGCGCTACCGACGCGATCACGGAAATCAACCAGACGCAGACCAAGGACTTCGCCAAGTATTCGGACATCGAAGACACCGGTCTGGGTCTGCTGTTGCGTTCATCGCGTAACGGCCGGCTCACCACCTCCGCTGTGAACCCCGCAAACACCGCAACCAGTTCAGCCGGCGAAGGTGGCATAACGTGGCGGCGCTTGATCGGCGACGGTGGCGACCAGCCTGGTGAGGGTGAGCGCAAATACAATCTGGTGAAGTACGAAACGCCGGAATTTAAAGGCTTCACCGGGCAGGCATCCTGGGGCGAAGACGATTTCTGGGATGTCGCTTTGCGCTACTCCGGCGAGCACGCAGGCTTCAAGGTGGCCGCGGGCCTTGGCTACGGCGAGCTGACCGATGGCCACTACCTCAGCACCAACACGGTCTGCACCGGCCGCAATGTCAATGGTCGGCGCATCCGGAAACGATGACGATCAGAAGTGCAGCCAGTTTGGTGGATCTTTCAGCATTATTCACGAGGCAACCGGCCTCTTCCTGAATGCTGGCGCAGGCACCAAGTTCGATGACTCCTATTTCGGTAAGATCGGCACGCTTGCAAACAGCGGTGTTGACAGGACTGAGCAGTTTTGGGCGCTTCAGGCAGGTGTTGAGCGCAAATTCAACGAACTCGGCAAAACGAC
>CAWJXQ010000010.1:0-75352 GCA_963846845.1 uncultured Pseudomonadota bacterium
GGTCGGCCGCAACGGCCAGCCGTTCACCTGCTACAAGGTGCGCACGATGTACGTGGACACCCCGCACCTGCCAACGCACGAAGCGCCACCAACCGGGGTAACCGGAACAGGCAAATGGCTCCGCCGCCTGCGCATCGACGAAATCCCGCAGCTCTGGAACGTCCTCCGCAACGACATGCGCCTGGTTGGCCCCCGCCCATGCCTGCCGACGCAGACCGAACTTATTTCGGCCCGCCGGGAGCGGGGAGTTGACCAGCTCTACCCCGGCATCACCGGCATCTCGCAGACCTTGCACATCGACATGTCGACGCCGGTGAAGCTTGCCAACGTCGACGCGACCTACCTCGGACACGTTAACGCACGGACGGACTTGAAAATTCTGTTAAATACCTTCTCCAGCGTGCGGCGCTGGAAGGATCTGGTGAAAACGGCCCCCTGAGCGCCAAAACAGGCGCTTAGGCCCCACTTTTGGGGCTTGTTCTGCCGACCGGCGGCGGTTATACACCCGGCATGAAATCGGCAGGACGCAGCCCCGGGCAATCTGTTCGGCGGCGCGGCCTCATGTTTTACGAATGGCACGCAAATGAAAGTCAAAAATTCCCTCAAGTCGCTGCGGGCGCGTCATCGCGACAACCGCGTCGTCCGCCGCAAGGGCCGCCTGTACGTCATCAACAAGACGCACCGCCGCTTCAAGGCCCGCCAGGGCTGAGTTTTGAGGCTCGGCGGACGCTGAGCCTTTCGTTGTTGCGCCATGGTTGCCTTTGACGAGAGCCGGATGGCCTCCTATCTTAGGCGCATGACGAGATCCCGGATTTATCTTTCAGTCGCGGTGGCCGCAGTGTGCGCCGCCGCGTCTGCGTATGCGCAGTCGGCCGGCAAGGAAATGATGGCCCCGCCCGGTGCCAATGCTGCGCCCGCCACGCCAGACCAGATCAGCAAGATGCTGGCCGACATGCATGGCAAGCTGGCAACGGCGCCAGATGCGGAAGCAGCGGCGAAGGTAGCGGCCAGCATCGAGCGCCTGTGGGCCCACGCCGGGACCGATACGTCGATGGTGCTGATGGAGCGGTCAGCAACCGCCATGGCCCAGAACAAGAATGATCTGGCCCTCAAGTTCCTGACCGTCGCCGTCGAATTGCAGCCGGATTTTGCCGAGGCCTGGAACCGGCGCGCCGTGGTGTTCTACTCGACCAATCAGATCGAACGCGCCGTGGGCGATTTGCGCCGCGTGCTCGCGCTCGATCCACAGCACTTCAAGGCGCTGGAAGGGTTGTCCAACATTCTGCGCGAGCAGGGGCAGAAGAAGGCGGCGCTGACCGCAATGAAGAAGCTGCTGGAAGTCTATCCGCTAGCTCCCGGCGTTCAGCAGGCACACGACGAACTCGTTCGCGACGTCGAGGGCCAGGGGATCTAACGGCAGGGGATCGTGTGCGTAGCGCCTGACGGCGCTCTGTATCAAAACCTGCGCGATAGCCCCGCGAAGACATTCAGGTCGTCGGCCGCATCGGTCACGCCGACGTTGACGCCCGTATCGAGCTGCAGGTTATCCGTCACCGCGTACGTGAGACCGGCATCCAGCGTGACGACGGTCTCAGCGCCATCCTCGGCACTCCGCTCGGTGTAGATCTCGGTGTAGAGCCCCAGCTTTTTCGTCAGTTCGAAGCTGACCGTCGCCGAGTTGATGAACGTGGGCTCGTAACCGCTACCGGCACCATCGCGCAGAATATCGACCTCCGTCATGAGCCCGAGCCCCATGCCGTGTCCAAGGTCGATTGCCAGCGGCAGGATCACGCCGCCTTCGACGTCGTCGTTGGCATCGTCGAACGTGCTGGTCGGGATCTTCACGAACGGCATGATGCCGAATGCGGTCTTGCCGCCGTCGTTGCCCCACAGGTTCTGCTTGTAGCGGATCACGAGATCGCCCGCGCCGCTTTCGCTGTCTTTGAAGCCACCTGGCCCCTCGACGCGAACGCGGCTGAAGCTGCCATAGACGAACTGCAAGTCGGACGAGTTCGTCAGTCCGATTTTGAAGTTGAACGGCACGACGTCCAGCGTTTCGGTCTTCACGCCGTCTTCCTTGTCGCGCGTATAGGCGACGAGGTCGGTCTCGATTTGGATGTGCCCTGCGTCGACGGTGTACGGACTTTCGGTCTTATCGGGCCGGTCGGTACTCATGTCGCGCATCGCGCTCTCGGGCGTGCGGTTGAAGAGGGTGTACTGGCTCTTCTCGCTCCCGGCTTCGCCGGCGAACGCACCAGTCGACGCGCCGCAAACCGCAACGACTATTGCGCCAAGCCGCACCGAAAGCGTCGCCATCGTTGGATCTCCAGGCTCGAGCAGGTCGCAGTCTTCCGAAAGAAGCGCGACTAATCAATGCGTTGAAGTCATTCCGCGTTCACCGAAAGCGCAAAGACTCAAAAACACATCGTTGCTTCTACGTTGCCTGGATAGCGGTGCCGGCGCAACGCTTAGCCTTGCGCCCTTCGCCCCGGTGCCCGGCGGATCGGGCCTTCCGACGAATGGCCGTCGGGCAGGCCGTCTTCGTTGAGATAGGCGATGCGGATCATGTTGGTGGCACCCGGCGAACCGAGCGGCACGCCGGCCGTGATCACCATGCCCTGGCCCGCCTTCACGAAGCCCTCGTCGAACGAGATGCGGCACGCCTTGCGCACCATGTCTGCGAGATCCTTGGGGTCGCCGGTCAGAACCGTCTGAATACCCCAAACCATCGACAGCCGCTGTGCCGTTTCTTCGATCGGCGTCAGCCCGATAACGGTCACGCCGGGCCGTTCGCGCGCGACGCGCAGAGCCGTGGACCCGGTCGCGGTGTAACAGACGATAGCTCCCAGTTCCAACGTGTCGGCAATTGCGTGCGAGGCCGCAGCGATGGCGTCGGCGCCTGTCGGCAGTGGCGCCAGATCCACGGCATGCACCATGGCGTCGTAGCTGTCGTCGTTCTCCACCTCAATGGCGATGCGGTTCATCACTTCAATGGCTTCGACGGGATACTGGCCGACCGCGGACTCGGCCGACAGCATCACAGCATCGGCGCCATCGAACACGGCGGTGGCGACGTCGGAAACTTCCGCACGCGTCGGCACGGGCGAAGAAATCATGCTTTCCAGCATCTGCGTGGCGACCACCACCGGCTTGCCCGCCGCGCGCGCCTGGCGCACGATCTGCTTCTGCAGGCTGGGGACGCGTTCGACCGGCAATTCCACACCGAGGTCACCGCGCGCCACCATGAAGCCATCGCCCGCCGCGATGATCTTCTCCAGATCGTCGATCGCCGAGGGCTTTTCGATTTTCACCATGATCGCCGCGCGGCCGTCGACGAGCTTCTTGACCTCCTCGACGTCCTCGTGCCGCTGCACGAACGACAGGGCGATCCAGTCGGCCTTGATGCGCAGCGCGCAGTCGAGATCCAGCCGGTCCTTTTCAGTCAGCGGTCCGACGGGCAGGATTGTCTCGGGCATGGAAATGCCCTTGCGGCTGGCGAGCGCGCCGCCGGTCAGCACCTGGGCGGAGATGCGGTCTTTCTTGGTTTCGATTACGCGCATGCGAATCTTGCCGTCGTCGAGCAGCAGCAGATGCCCCGGCTTGACGCTTTCGAAAATCTGCGGATGCGGCAGGAACACGCGCTCGGCGTTGCCGAGAGTTTCCTCGCGATCGAAATGGAAAATGGCGCTGTCGTTGACGAACACGCGGCCGGAGTGGAATTCGCCGAGGCGGAATTTCGGCCCCTGCAGGTCGGCCAGCACGCCGATGGCGTGACGGTGCTTCTTGCCGACGGCGCGGACGGAGTTGCACAGCTCGGTGGCGAGTTCGTGAGACGAATGGCTCATGTTGATGCGGAAGACGTCCACACCAGCGATGAACAAGCGCTCCATCATGTCGGGCGGCTGCGAGGCGGGCCCAAGGGTCGCCACCAGCTTCATGCGTCTATTGCGTTTCATCCGCCTTACGGCTCCCATCTCCCGGATCGGTCAAGCGGATAGTCCACTCGTTCGCCTCTCCTGTATCGACTTGAAAAAATCCGGTTCGCTTATAGCCACGTTTGGGGCAGTCCTGCACCCCCCGGATCGCGAACGACTTGTCAGTGGTGCACATGAAACTCTCGCCGGCCCATTCGCCGCCGCGATCGTAGTCCACCGCGTGCACGTATAGGTATCGGCTAGGTACCGAGCCTTTCAAAAGGGTTTCGCAGGTGTGCGACGCGATGTTCCACCAGCCCTCCGTCGCCCATCCGTTGACGTCCTGATAGCCGATGGCCACGCCAATGCGGCTGGACGTCGAATTACACAGCCGCAAATCGGCGTGCGCCGCTGTCGCGCTGAGCAGCAGCGTCAGCCCGCACGTCAGTGCGTAGGCCCACCGCCGGCTCAGGCGTGCTGAACTGTTTGGACTTTGCTTAGGCATTCACGTCCGATTGAGCTGCGAACGGCCACCCCACCGCGCAAGCTTGAGCTTACCGCCTTTCCCGCTAGGCCGGTACGCCCATGGTCATGGATCGACCAAAATGACGCGGAAGTCGTTGACGTTGGTTTGCGTTGGTCCACACTCGAGCAAGTCGCCGAGCTGACGGAAGAACCCCGTCGAGTCGTTGTTGGCCAACAAAGCGGCGGCATTGAGATTGAGCGCATTTGCCCGGGCAAGTGTGTCCGGCATGACGATCGCGCCGGCCGGATCGTCTGCATTCCCGCCGCCGCCGTCGATGCCGTCGGTATCACCAGCCAGCGCCGCGATACCGGTGGCGCCACCTAGGGCGATAGCAAGGCCCATGGCGTATTCCTGGTTGGGCCCGCCTGCGCCGTTGCCGCGTACCGTGACGGTGAATTCGCCGCCCGACAGGATCGCGAGGCGTTCTCCGCGCGCCTTGGCATCCAGGGCCAGCTTGGCATGCGCCGCGCCGACGTCGCGTGCCTCACCCTCCAGGCTGTCGCCCAGGATTTCCACGCGATAGCCTTCCGACCGCGCCAGCTCTGCCGCTGCTTCGATCGACATGCGCGGCGTTGCAGTCATGATGTAGGTGCTCGCCGCGAGTTCCGGCGAACCCGGCTTCACGGTTTCGTTCTGCGACTGCGCCAGCGCCGCCAATACCGAGGCCGGCGGCGAAATCTTGTATGCCTGCAGCACGGCCAAGGCGTCCGCCAGCGTCGTGGGATCGCCGACCGTCGGTCCCGACCCGATGGCATCGGGATCGTCACCGGGCACATCCGAGATGGACAGAGTGATCAGCTTTGCCGGATACGACGCGGCCGCCAGGCGCCCGCCCTTGATGCGCGACAGATGCTTGCGCACGCAGTTCATCTCGGAGATCCGCGCGCCCGACTTCAGCAGTTGCTTCGTCAGCGCCGCCTTGTCGGCGAACGAAACGCCCTCGACCGGCGCCGACCACAACGCTGACGCCCCGCCCGACAGCAGGCACAAAACCAGGTCGTTTGGCCCGGCCGTCTTCGCCAGCGAAACTGCAAGTTTGGCCGATGCGATGGAATTTGCGTCCGGCACGGGATGCCCCGCTTCGATGATCGGCAGAGTTTCCGTCGGCAATCCGTAGCCGTGGCGCGTGGTGATCGCGCCCGTGATCTGGCCGGCCTGGCCCTTGCTGCTGTAATGACGCTCTGCAGCTTGCGCCATTGCCGCCGATGCCTTGCCGGCGCCGACGATGATGATGCGGCCATCCTCGGGCACGTTGGGCAGATGCGGAGGCACGCACGTCGCAGGATGGGCCGCGGAAACCGCTTTGTCGTACATGGCGCGCATGAGGTGGCGTTGACGGGTCGGATCGAGGCTGGCCATGTCGCGACATTGCTCCCTAGGCATCTTTTCTTTGATAGTGGTTTGCGGGATGGGCGGTACGCGGTCAAGCGCCTCCTTGCCACGCCGCTGGCGGGCGGCGGCGGCGCTGGTTATAAGTCTGGCAATGCAGAAACATTTCGTTCAGCGGCCGCCCGGAGCCGGGCCGGTGCCAATTGTCGCATTCGATCGTACGGAGGCGTTCACCGTCCTGCCCGGCTCGATCGGTTCAGGCGCCTTGCTGCTGTGCGACCATGCCTCGAACGCCTTCCCGCCGGGCTATGGCACCCTCGGCCTGCCGGTTGCCGAGCTTGATCGCCATATCGCCTACGACATTGGCGCCTTGTCCGTAACGCGTCACATGGCCGAGGCGCTGGGCGCGCCCGCCATCCACACGCATTATTCGCGCCTGTTGATCGACCCCAATCGCGGCGCCGACGATCCCACGCTGATCATGCGCCTGTCGGATGGCGCGGTCATCCCCGGCAATCGCATTCTGGATGCTGCCGAACGCCATAAGCGCTTCGCGACCTATTACGAGCCCTACCACGCGCGCATCACTGGCCTCATCGAGACATTTCTCGCCGCGGGCGTGCCGCCGGTTCTCGTCTCCATGCATTCCTTTACCGACAACTGGAAAGGCGTGCCGCGGCCGTGGCACGTCAGCGTCCTGTGGGACAAGGATCCGCGCTTTGCCGTGCCGCTGCTGCAAGCCTTGTCCGCCGAAGGTGATCTCATCGTCGGCGACAACGAGCCCTACCATGGCGCGCTCGAAGGCGACTGCATGTGGCAGCACGGCTCGATGCGCGGCCTGCCTCATGCGATCATCGAGGTACGTCAGGATTTGATCGGCGATGCCGCAGGTCAGGCGGCCTGGGGCGAACGATTGTCCCGCATCATTTCGCTGATCCTTGCGCGCGAGGACCTGCGTACCGATCTTCGCCAAGTGCGCCACTACTAGGAAGTGCGCCACCTGACGATTGCGTGCACCGCCACCAACAACTTCATGAGGACAACCGCTATGGCTCAGTTCGACCAGCAAACCCAAACCGAGCTTGAGGCTGCCGCATTCCGCCGCCTGCTGGAGCACCTGCGCACGCGCACTGACGTGCAGAACATCGATATGATGAACCTGGCTGGCTTCTGCCGGAATTGCCTGTCGAACTGGTATCAGGCCGCCGCCGAATCCAAAGGCCTGAGCCTCAGCAAGGATGACGCCCGCGAAATCGTCTACGGCATGCCCTTCGCCGAGTGGAAGGCCAAGCATCAGACCGACGCCACGGCCAGCCAACAAGCCGCGTTCGCCAAGTCCAATCCGCACGAGCATTGAGTTTGCTCACCCCGCGCCGAAAGCGTTGCCCAAATACCTCTGGATGGTTCTTTGCTGGCCTTGATGGCCGCACGCCCGGCCGTTAGCGTTTTGCCAGATGCGCCGGGGAGGGACCCGATCTCAGACTTCGAAGGCGCCCAGTAATACGTGGGGTATACAAGATGACGACGCTCCAGGCTTCGGCCCAGAACCAGTTGCGCCAGTTCGTTGAGCAGATCGAACGGCTGGAAGAAGAGAAGAAGGCGCTCGCCTCCGACATCCGCGACAAGTATCTGGAAGCCAAGGGCGTCGGCTTCGACGTCAAGGCGCTGCGCGAGATCGTGCGGCTGCGCAAGAAGAGCCAGACCGAACGCGAAGAGGAAGACAGCATCCTCGAGGTCTACATGCACGCGCTGGGCATGTTGAACGACAACCCCGTCCCACATGAGACGGCGGCGACAACGCCCCCCACCACATCATCGCGGCGGAGTGATTTTTCGCTGCCCGCAGCCAGCGGCGCGGCGACCTGTGGGAAGCAATGCATTCTCGCAAGGAACGACGCGAGCGCATCAAGCGCGCGCGTCCACGAACTAAGCGCAGCTTGAAATAACAACGCCCCAGGCTCGTTCGGCGGCGAGCCCGGGGCGCTACAATGGCGAGTTAGGGTTGCCCCTTACTCCGCCGCTGTTCTGTGTGCTTCGGCCGGAACGGCAACGCCCATGCGCTGGGCCACGCCTGCTCCGTACGCCGGATCGGCTCGCGTGAAGTGCACCACCTGCCGCTCCACGATTTCCTTCGGCACGCCCTGCATGGCGGCGGCGATGTTGTCCATCAGCCGCTCCTTGGCATCCGGCTTCAGCAGCCGGAAAAGGTTGCCCGGCTGCGTGTAGTCGTCGTTGCCGTCGCGATGATTGAAGCGATCGGCAGCGCCTTCCAATGCCAGCGGCGGTTCGGCGAACTGCGGTGCCTGCGCCGGGCCGTCGAACGAGTTCGGCTCGTAGTAGGCGTTGGCATTGCCGGTATCGTTGGCGAAGAAGCGCATGGCACCGTCTTTATGGTAGTGGTGCATCGGGCACTTCGGCGCGTTGACCGGCAGCGCTTCGTAGTGCGTGCCGAGCCGGTAGCGATGCGCGTCGGCATACGAGAAAATGCGCGCCTGCAGCATCTTGTCGGGCGAGAAGCCGATGCCGGGCACGATGTTCTTGGGCGACAGCGCCAGCTGCTCGATCTCCGCGAAGTAGTTGTCCGCGTTGCGGTTCAGCTCGAAGCGTGCCAACCTCGATCAGCGGGAACTCGCCGTGCGGCCACACCTTGGTGATGTCGAACGGATTGTAGCTGGTGTGCTTGGCCTGCTCTTCGCTCATCACCTGCACGAACATCGTCCATTTGCGGGAAGTTGCCGGCTTCGATAGCGCCGTAGAGATCTTCCTGCGTAGACTCGCGCGTACGCCCGACCACGCCGGCAGCCTCCGCGTTGGTCCAATGCTTGTGGCCCTGCTGGCTCTTGAAGTGGAACTTCACCCAATGGCGCTCATTGGCGGCATTGAGGAACGAAAACGTGTGCGAGCCGAAGCCATCGACGTGGCGAACGTCCGTTGGCAGGCCACGGTCCGACATCAGGATGGTCACCTGATGCAAGCTCTCCGGCGACAGCGACCAGAAATCCCACATCGCCGTGGGCGAGCGCATGTTGGTGCGCGGATGGCGCTTCTGCGTGTGAATGAAGTCGGGAAACTTCAGCGGATCGCGAACGAAGAACACGGGCGTGTTGTTGCCGACGATGTCCCAGTTGCCTTCCTCGGTATAGAACTTCAGTGCGAAACCGCGAACGTCGCGCTCGGCGTCGGCAGCGCCCATCTCGCCCGCAACGGTTGAGAACCGCGCAATCATCTCTGTCGTCTTGCCGATCTTCGCGAAGACCGCGGCCTTCGTGTAGCGCGTGATATCGTGTGTGACGGTAAAGGTGCCGTGCGCACCCCAGCCCTTGGCGTGAACCGTGCGCTCTGGAATGCGCTCCCGGTTCTGATGCGCAAGCTTCTCAAGCAGCTGATAGTCCTGCAGCAGCAACGGCCCCCGCGGCCCGGCTGATTGCGAATTCTGATTGTCTGCGACTGGCGCACCAGCGCTCGTCGTCATGACTTTCGAGGTCATAGACCGCTCCCGAATGATTAATTGATTGACCGACCTAACAACAATCGAGCGATAAATAAAAGTTATAAAATATTGGATAGTCGATAAGTAAAACTGACCGTCGCCTTTTCGATTTAACGCCCCGGGCCGGTTCGGCGCACGGTCCGGGGCGCTTCATCGGCGGTGCCGGTCTCCCGGACGCCGCCATCCACGGTGCTTCGTTGACGAAGCCGTGATGTGTCAAAATTACAGACAGGGTGTAGTAAGGACAAATCGTAATTTGTTGGCGACAAGATCAGGTTGTCTGATGACACACGTAACCATCAAGCAGCTTCGATATTTCGACGCCCTTGCGCGCGAGCTGCACTTTGGGCGGGCCGCAGATTCCTGTGCGGTGACGCAGCCGGCGCTGTCCATGCAGATCCATGAGCTGGAGCAGAGCCTCGGTCTCATGCTGGTCGAACGCACGCGTTCGGGCGTGCAGCTGACGGCGAAAGGCCAGGAAATCGCGCAGCGGTCAGCCCGCATTCTCGGCGACGTCCGCGATCTCATCGCGTTCGCTCAGCACGCCAACAAGGTGTTGTCCGGCGTCCTGCGCGTCGGCGTCATCCCGTCTGTCGCGCCTTACATGCTGCCGCCGCTGCTGCCGCTGCTGCGCGAATCCTACCCGGAACTCGAACTGCACGTCCGCGAAACGCAGACGCAAATTCTCACCGATGAGCTCATCGAGGGAAAGCTCGACGTGCTGTTGCTGGCACTTCCGGTGAAGCACCCCGATCTGGAATCCCTTCCCCTCTTCGATGACCGCTTCGTTCTCGCCCTGCCGAAAGAGCGCAAACTATCCGGCCGTGTGCGCGCCACGAAAGAACTGATCGAGCACGAGCGTCTTCTTTTGCTGGAGGAGGGGCATTGCCTGCGCGATCAGGCACTGACGTATTGCAGTCTGCAGCAGGTCGATACCGTCAACACCTTCGGCGCCTCCAGCCTGTCGACGATCATCGAGATGGTGGCCGCCGGCTTCGGCATCACGCTACTGCCGGAGATCTGCCTCGGCGTCGAAAGCCGCGGCCGCGATCTCAGCCTCGTGCGCTTCATCGACCCGGAACCGTTCCGCACCCTTGGCCTGGTCTGGCGCTCGACGTCTCCCCGCAAGCCCGATTTCATGGAGCTTGGGCGCCTGGTCACGCGTGCGTGGGAAGATGGATTGCTCGACACCTCGGCGCGCATGCCGGGCAAGCAGAAGAAGCACAACGCGCTTATCGCACAGTCGTCGTAACGCTGCGCTCGTTGAGCCCCTTCGGCACCGGGCCGACGGTGGCATCGCTCTCGCTTGGCATCCGGCTCACAACCGAGCCTTGGAACTGCTGCGACCACATCGCCTGCGCAACCTTCTCCTTCGGCCGCAGCCGCATCGGCGCCACGGCACCGCCGTCGTCCATCAAGTCGAGCGTGCGGCCGACATCGAGTGGCTGCAGCTGCGAAAGCTGCGGATCATCGGCCCTGGCCGTCATCATCGGCTCCAGCGGGAACGGCCGGTACGCCAGCTCTTCGGGATGATCCTCGTCATAGTCGGGCGCGCGCACGAAGCTTGATCCCCAGCCGAACCGGCCGGTCGCCTCGTCTGCTTCCGCGCTCGTCTTGGCTTCGGCCAGGCGCGCCAGTGCCGCGCGGTCGGAGGCCACGGTCGCGGCTTCCTCGGCCATCGCCTCGGCATTTCGCGCAGGCGCATTGGCAACGGGCACGGCGCGCGGAGCCTGAGGTGGTTCAGCGGGCTTTGGCACGCCGGCTTCGAACTTCTCCAGTGACGCCAGCGTCACCAACTGCTCCAGCTGCTGCCGGTCGCGCCTGTCGCGCGGTTCACGCTTGAAGCTGGCGGGGCGCTCTGCCGTCCGCGGCTCGGAAACGAGCTTGGGAACATCCCCGCCAGCCCGCTTGACGGGCGCAGGTGCTGGCGGCGGCGTCAACGCTGCGACGACGGGTCCTGGCTTTTTAGCCGGGCGCGCGGCCGCTTTCGGCTGCGGAACGGGCTCCGCCAGCGCCAGCATCGTGTCTTTCTTCGGCCGCGAGCGCAGTTCGAAGAATGCCGCCACCTGCTGCGCCATTTCCTTCTGCTTGGCGCGCGCGCTGCGCACGTCGTCGATCGAGATCGGTCCGCCGCTCGATGGATTGTGCTGGCTGTGGCCGGACGGGAAGAGCAGGGCAAGCTCGTCGCGGCCCATGCGCGGCCAATGGCGAACGCGCGACGTATCGACGTGCACGAACGGGATAGCCGACGTGGGATAGTAGCCGACGCCGCCACGTTCGCGGATCATGGCCGAGTAACGCAGCTGCTTGGCGGGAATGTCGGGGAACGCCACGTCGATCGCCTTGCCGGTCATGTGCTGGCTCTGGCTTGCCTGGCCGCCGCGTGTCTTGCGCAGCATCTGGTTCGTTGCTGGCGCGCGATAGCCGCAGATCACGTGGATCGGCTCGCGCGAGCCCAGTTCCGTGTGCATCTCCCACAGCAGATCGACGGTGTTCGGGTCGATGGGAATTTCCTGGTTCAGCCGCCAGTCGCGCATGTGGTGGTTGATCTGCTTCAGTGCGTCGGGAACGAACTTGCCGTTCTTCTTGTAGGTGACGGTCAGCGTCTCTTTGGTGTGGATGTGATAAAAGCTGATCGTGCGCGTATCGCCCGGCCGCGCCGCCAGATGCGACGCGCTGAGCCACGCGAGGATGAGCGCAAGGCCGGCGACGGCTTTTCTTGCCCGATGAACCAAGCTTGCTCGATGAAGCGCTTGCTCGATGAACCAAGAGAGCTTCCCTGTACGGCGACGGCAATGGCAGCAAACGCCGATCTGCCGCGCGAACGGTCAGAATGCGTCAACAACCTTTAACCCCCGGTAATTGGAAGCATTAGACGGGCTCGCCAAGGCCAAAACAGGGCGAGACCGGTTGCGAAATCCCAGTGAAATCGCCGGTCAAGCGGCCACATGCGGTAAATTAAGCGGCCGCCGCGGACGGCCAATGTGGTCCGCGCGGAGCAACGATGCCGCGCCGGGCAGAGTTAGTCCTTGCCCCACAGCTCTACGGTCGCCTGGCCCTTGAAGCTGGGCTTGCTCTTGTAGACGAACTCCACGCGCTTGATGAAGCGGTCGCCGCCCTTCAGATCGATGGCGCGCGTTTCGCCGCCGGCCTTGATGCGATTGCGGATCTGGATGTCGTCCTTCTGGCCGTTGCCGTAAACGACGTCGACGTCTTTGAACTCGACTTCGTTGCCTTTGACGACGATCTTGATCTTCGAGAAGTCGCCGTCCTTGCGGCCGACCTGGATCACGTCCTTGTCGGATAGGAAGCCAACTTTCTGTGAGCCCAGCAGCTCCCAGTTGCGCTTGCCGCCGCGTTTGGCCTCGGCGTCGCCGACAGCCATCGTGAGTGCCATGACGCCTGCCAGGCCAGCAATAAGGCTCGTTTTAAACATTGAAATTTCCTCCGTGTGATCCCGCCCACAAGTGGCGCTTATGCGTCCACCAGTCGCGTAACGCGTGTATGACGCCGAACCCGTCGCCCGGTTCCATCGCAGCGCGTCTGCCGCCGCTATTGCCCGTGCCGGGCTGGTACGCTAACAGGTTGGGCTACGGGAGAATTCTTGATGCAAGACACGACTAAGTCCGCCGCGAAGAAAAACCTTATCCCTGGCGCCACAGGCGACTGGGAGGTCATCGTCGGCCTCGAGGTACACGCCCAGGTGGCGTCGAAGTCGAAGCTGTTTTCGGGTTCTTCCACGGCGTTCGGCGCCGAGCCCAACAGCCACGTCTCGCTCGTCGACGCGGCCATGCCCGGCATGCTGCCCGTCATCAACGCGCGAATGCGTGGCGCAGGCCATCCGCACGGGCCTCGGCCTCAAGGCCGGCATCAACCTGAAGAGCGTGTTCGACCGCAAGAACTACTTCTATCCCGATCTGCCGCAGGGCTATCAGATCAGCCAGTACAAGCAGCCGATCGTCGGCGAAGGCGAAGTCGAGATCGACGCTGATGGCGAAACCATCACGGTCGGCATCGAGCGCCTGCATTTGGAGCAGGACGCCGGCAAGTCGATCCACGACCAGCACCCGGAATATTCCTACGTCGATCTCAATCGCTCGGGCGTCGCCCTGATGGAGATCGTGTCGAAGCCGGATTTGCGCTCGGCCAAGCAGGCCCAGGCCTACGTGACGAAGCTGCGCACCATCTTGCGCTATCTCGGCACCTGCGACGGCGACATGGACAAGGGCAACCTGCGCGCCGACGTCAACGTCTCCGTGCGCAAGCCCGGTACGCCGCTCGGCACGCGTTGCGAGATCAAGAACGTCAACTCCATCCGCTTTATCGGCCAGGCGGTCGACGTCGAAGCGCGCCGCCAGATCGACATCCTGGAAGACGGCGGCACGATCAGCCAGGAAACCCGCCTGTTCGATCCCGGCCGCGGCGAAACGCGTTCCATGCGCTCCAAGGAAGAGGCGCACGACTACCGCTACTTCCCCGATCCCGACCTGCTGCCGCTCGAATTTACGCAAGCCTACGTCGACGAGCTGGCACAGCACCTGCCTGAGCTGCCGGACGAAAAACGCGCACGCTTCATGAAGGCCTATGGCCTCTCGCCCTATGACGCGTCCGTGCTCGTCGCCGAACGCGAGAACGCCGACTTCTTCGAAGCCGTCGCCAAAGGCCGCGACGGCAAGGCCGCCGCCAACTGGGTGATCAACGAGCTGTTCGGCCGCCTCAACAAGGAAGGCAAGGATGTCGCCGACAGTCCCGTGTCCGCCGTCCAGCTGGGCGCCATCGTCGATCTGATCGCAGCCGGCACCATCTCCGGCAAGATCGCCAAGGAGCTGTTCGAGATCGTCTGGACCGAGGGTGGCCACCCCGCCGACATCGTCGAGCTGCGCGGCATGAAGCAGGTGACTGACACCGGCGCCATCGAAAAGGCCATCGACGAAATCATCGCCGCCAATCCCGAAAAGGCCGAGCAGGCCAAGCTCAAGCCGAACCTTCTGGGCTGGTTCGTCGGCCAGGTGATGAAGTCCTCCGGCGGCAAAGCCAACCCCGCCGCCGTGAACGAGATCCTGAAAGCCAAGCTGGGGATCTGACGCCCGCTTACGGGGTCAGACCTGGGTCTGACCCCGATCACGGCGCTCACAACTCCTTCGTCAGGAACTGCGCGCGGCCCATTCCGAACGACCAGTCTTCGTCGGTGCAGGTGACGAAGTTCATCATCACGTCGCTGGGCGCCACGCCGCAAACCTTCTCGAGCTGTTCCGCCATGCCCTTGTAGAAGGCCTCCTTCATCTCGCGCGAGCGCGGCCGCGTCGTCACCTGGATCATGACGAAATCCTTCGTGCGTGGAATGTCGAGGCCCGTATCCTCCATCACCATGCGCGAGGGACGATGCTCGCTCACGATCTGATAGCGGTCGCGCGCGGGCACCTTGAAGGCCGCCAGCATCACGGCGTGAACCGTATCGAGCAACTTCGTCAGTTCATCGTCGCTCCGGCCTTCGTACAAGTCGATGCGCAGCAAGGGCATGGGGGTCTCCTGACGTGAGGTGGTGGTAGCGCCGGCCCATGACGGCCCAGGCAATTGCGTAGCGATCGCGACGGCCGCCGCAGCGGTTAGGGCATCGCGTCGTGTTGGGTTGGGCACGCAGGTCTCCTGTGGCCGGTCGGAACGCGATATCAGGGTCAGTTCCAGGTATGAAGCAGTATGCACCAGCCCTCAGTCGCGGCCAAAAACATTGACCCAGTTGCCACTGCCGAACAGCGTGAACAGCAGATAGTCGAAGCTGCAGCTGCGTTCTTTGCCGAGCGCGGGTTCGAAGGCCAGACGCGCGAGCTTGCCAAGACTATGGGCATCACGCACTCGGCGATCTTCCGCTACTTTTCCAGCAAGGATGCCCTGATCGAGCGCGTCTACGAGCATGTCTTCATCAGCCGGTGGAACCCGGAGTGGCGCGCCTCATTGTCGACCGCACGCAGCCGTTGGAAGACCGATTGATACGCATCTACCAGGAGTATGCTGCGCGCATTTTCGATTATCAGTGGATCCGCATTTTCGTCTTTTCCGGATTGAAGGGCTACTCGATCGCGCCCCGCTACATCGCGCTGGTCCGCGAGCAATTGATTCTGCCTGCATGCGCAGAGCTTCGCGCCCACCTGAACCTTCCGTCCCCCGCAAAATTGCCAATCACGGCGCGCGAGGAAGAGGCAGTCTGGGGGCTTCACGGCGCGATATTCTATATCGCGATCCGCAAATTCATTTACGGAGTGCCCGTACCCGACGATCCTCAACAATCGATCGTCGACAGCATACGCGTGTTTGTGCGCGGCATGCCGGACGTCGCGCAAAGTTGTTGCGCGAAGGCTAGAGTACTCCCAGACAGGGCGTGACGTGCCTACTTTGTCCAGAGTGCGTAAGCCGCCCAGCACAGCACCAGAGAGAGCACGATGCGCAGCACCCAATCGGGGATGATGCCGGTGACGCGCGAGCCCAGGGCAATGCCGGGAATCGAGCCCAGCAGCAGGGCGGCGAGGATCGTCAGATCGACGTTGCCGAGGCCCGCATGCCCCATGCCCGCCACGAACGTCAGCGGAATGGCGTGCACGATGTCCGTGCCGACCGTGCGGCGCGCCAGCAACGTCGGATAGAGCCCGGTCAACACCACCACGCCGATGGCGCCGGCTCCCACGGACGTCAGCGCCACGAGCGACCCGAGCACCACGCCAAGCCCAAACGTTTCGAGTATCCGCGGAGGTTTGTTGGTGCCGTCGGCCTTCGGCTTGTTGCGCATCAGGATGGGGTAGAGCCCGATCGCCAAGGCGCTGACGATGAGCGCCACCGCCAGCGTCTCACGCACATACATCGCCAGCACATGCGTATCGGGCTGCGCGAAGTAGAGCCACGCCAGCACCGCCAGGGCGCCGGGGATGCTGCCCGCCGCCAGCCAGCGTAAAATCGGCCAGTCGACGTTGCCGAGCTTCTGATGCCGCCACGCCGCGCTCGCCTTGGTGATGGCGGCGAACAGAAGGTCGGTCCCGACCGCCAGAGCAGGGGGTACACCTGCGCCGCTGATCAGCAGTGGCGTCGTCAGCGAGCCGGCGCCGACGCCGGTGATGCCGACGAGGAAGCCGATGACGAAGCCGCCGCCGACAATGAGCGGCCAGGATGTTGCGAGAATGACGTCCATAAGTTGGAGGGCTGTCTGCTTTTGCGGAGGGTTCAGGCAAAGAATGACCCCCTGCTTTGCGGGCAGGGGGTCTGATGGCGGGATGACGGATCAGATGCCTGGGTCGTCAACCTCGAATTCGACCGCAACGCCGGCGGCTCGCAGCAGCAGCGCAGCTTCATCGGCGCGCCTGTTGAACTCGGCCTGTGACTTCACGTCTGAGCCGAGATCGGAGTTCAAGCCACGCTCCAGCATCAGCCGCGTAAGAATGAACGCATTGGGCCGTCCCGTGGTAGCGGCAGCCGTACTGCTCGCCGCCGTGACGATGCCACCTGCCACCGAGGCGCCGGTGACCGCATCGACGATCATGAAGTTGCCGGTTTCCGGCAGGTCGCTGAACGCATCGAGAGCGGTGGCGCGGCCGAGCGCAATGTGTGCGATGGCGATGTCGTTGACACCGCAGTTCGTGGCCGGATGCGCCGCCAGCGTTTCCAGGTCGAGCAGCGAACGGATCTCCAGGGCCGAAATCGGCACGAGATCGGTTGCCGTGCGCAACAGGTAGCTCTTGCGCTGCTGGTACTCGTCCTCGCTGAGCCAGACGAGACGCGCGTCGAGCGTGCGCGTGATCGTCGGCAGATGATCCGGCTTGGCCATCACCGCGCCGCGCGCGATGTCGAGGTCGGTATCGAGCTGGATGGCGACGGCCTGACCCTGGCTCGCCTTCTGCAAGTCACCATCGAAAGTGGCGATGCGCTGCACCTTTGCCGTCTTGCCGCTGACGGTGTCGCAGATGCGATCGCCGACCTCTACGGAGCCGGACGTGACCGTGCCGGCCAGCCCTCGGAAATCGCTGGCGGCCTCGCGCAGCGCGGTCTGCACCGGCAAGCGGAAATGTCCGGCTGCAGCGGTGCCGCGGCTTGGAATTTCATCGAGGTGTTCAACCAGCGTCGGCCCGGCGTACCAGGCCATGTTGGCACTCTTGGATGCGATGTTGTCGCCGCCGACCGCGGACGCAGGAATGGCGATTGCCTCCCAGAATGCAAAGCGCCACATCAGCGTGCGGAAGTCCGCCTCGATCTTGCGGAACTTTTCTTCCGACCAATCGACCAGATCCATCTTGTTGACGGCGAGGATCACGCGCTTCACGCCCATCAGATCGAGGATGGCGGCGTGGCGGCGGGTCTGGCGCTTGATGCCATGGCGCGCGTCGATCAGCATGATCGCGACGTCGGCGTGCGAGGCGCCGGACGCCATGTTGCGCGTGTATTGCTCGTGGCCAGGGCTGTCGATGATGACAATACGGCGCGATGCGGTATCGAAGTAACGCCAGGCGATGTCGATCGTGATGCCTTGCTCGCGTTCAGCGACGAGGCCATCGAGCAGCAGCGAGAAGTCCGGATGGCCCGAGCTTGTCCGCGAGCGCTCGATGTTGGCGCGCGTGTCCTCCGGCAAGTCCGCCACATCCCACAGCACGCGGCCGATCAGGGTCGATTTGCCGTCGTCGACGGAGCCGCACGTCAGAACGCGCAGCATGCCGTTGAGCTCGTGGCCGAGGATCGCTTCGATGCTGGGCGCGGCAGCAGTTACGGGCTCTTTGATCGCCGTCAGGGCCGTCATCAGAAGTATCCCTCTTGCTTCTTCTTCTCCATCGCGCCGGCCTGGTCGTGATCGATCAGGCGCCCCTGGCGTTCGGAGGTGGTGGACGACAATGTCTCGGCGACAGCACTTTCCAGGGTGTCGGCATCGGATTCGATGGCCGCCGTCAGCGGATAGCAGCCGAGCGTGCGGAAGCGGATCTTGCGCATCTGCGGCTTCTCGCCGGGCTTCAGCGGGAAGCGCTCGTCGTCAAGCATGATGATCTGGCCGTTGCGCACCACGGTGGGACGCTCCTCGGCGATGTACAGCGGCACGACGTCGAGTTTCTCGCGCAGGATGTAGCGCCAGACGTCTTTTTCCGTCCAGTTCGACAGCGGGAAAACGCGCACCGTTTCGCCTGAGCCAAGACGGCCGTTCAGCAGGTGCCACATCTCTGGACGCTGCTTGCGCGGATCCCAGCGATGGCCCTCGGCTCGGAACGAGAACACGCGCTCCTTGGCGCGCGAGGCTTCCTCGTCGCGGCGGGCGCCGCCGAAGCCGGCGTCGAACTGATACTTGTCGAGCCCCTGCTTCAGGGCCACGGTTTTCATCACGTCGGTGTAGATGGACGGCGCGTAGTCGATCGGATTGATCCCCTGCGCGCGGCCGTCCTCGTTCGTGTGCACGATGAGGTCGAGGCCGAAATCCTTCACGGTCTTGTCGCGGAAGGCGATCATCTCGCGGAACTTCCACGTCGTGTCGATGTGCATCAGCGGAAACGGCAGCTTGGCCGGATAGAACGCCTTGCGCGCCAGATGCAGCAGGACGGTGGAGTCCTTGCCGATCGAGTACAACAGAACCGGCCGCCGGAACTGGGCGGCGGCCTCGCGGAAGATATGGATGCTTTCCGCCTCGAGCAGATCGAGGTGGGAGATGGGTGCGGTCATGCGGTCACTGCCGTTTCGTCACTGATTTGGGGCCACTGTGTCGGCGGCCGATGAGGCTGCCTGCGGGTTCGTGCTAGCGGGCCCGCTGTGCAGGCCGCATTCCTGTCCGTTCTCTTTTGCTTCCCACCACCAGCGGCCGGCGCGAACGTCTTCGCCAGGGCGGATGGCGCGCGTGCACGGCTGGCACCCGATCGACGGGAAACCTTTGGCGTGCAGCTCGTTGATCGGTATCGCGTTGTCGGCGACGAAGGCCTCAAGCTGTTCCAGCGTCCAGTCGGCGATCGGGTTGACCTTGATCAACTCGTGTTCGCCATCCCACGAGGCGAACGGCACCTCGGCGCGGCCGACGGACTGCTCGCGGCGCAAGCCCGTGATCCAGCCCTTGGCTCCCACCAGCGCCCGGTTCAGCGGCCGTACCTTGCGGATGTCGCAGCAGGCCTTGCGATTGTCGACCGAGTTGCGGAAACCGAAGATGCCGTCGCGCGCGACCAGGTCTTCAACCTCCCGGGCGTCGGGAAACATCACGCGGATCTTGATGCCGTAGACGTTCTCGCTGTCTTCCAGCGTTTGCAGCGTCTCTGGAAAATGCCGCCCGGTATCGAGTGTAAAGACGTCGAATTCCGGCGCCGACTTGGCGATGCCGTGCAGCACGGCCTGGTCTTCGATGCCCAGACTGGTCGAAAACGTCACCCGTCCGGGGATGGCTTCGGCCACCGCCCGCAGCCGATCATCCAGGCTGGTAAGGTTGGCTAGGCGCTCGCTCAGCGCACGCGCAGCCTCCGGTCCCGCTTGCGGAGACGTGGGTCCTGCTGCGCTTTGCCCAGGCAATGATTTTGCCGCCCGCTGGTTAGCGGCGTCGACTGTTCCCGGCAGTGACATGGCTTGTGGCTCCTAATCGGTGGCCGGAAAATAGGGAAAAACCATTCCGGAATGAAGGGGGTCACGCAAATAAGAATAGGATAGCGTTTCCACCCTGCCCCGTAGTGGGAAAATAATGCCAAAACTGACGCACTGGGAAGATTTTGTTGCGCTGCCTTCAGACGGCGGGGTCCAATTGCTCGTGGGCCATCTCCTTTTGGGTAAGATAACCCGCCATTCCAGCTCCCGCAGCAAACCCGGTCGCAAAGCATCCCTGCAGCAGATAACCACCCGTTGGCGCGTCCCAATCCAGCATTTCCCCGGCGGCAAATACGCCTGGCAGCACCCGGATCATGAACCGCTCGTCGAGCGCGCTCATCGGCACCCCGCCGGCAGTTGAAATCGCCCGATCGACGCCGGCAAACCCCGTCACGGTCAATGGCACCGCCTTCGTCAATGCCGCGAGCGCCGCAGCGTCTTGCGGCAGCTTGCCCTTGGTGGCCTCGTTTAGGAGCGTAATGGCGGCGGGCGTAACCCTGATGCACTTGCGCAGGAAGTTTGACATCGACTGCTTGCCGCGCGGCTCGCGCAATCGCTCAGCCAGTTCCGCGGCCGTCGCGTCAGGTCGCAGATCGAGATGAACCGTCGCGGGTGCATCCTCGGCGAATGCCCGGCGCAGTTCAGGTGCCAAGGCATAGACGGCGCCACCTTCCAGGCCCGTCTTCGTAACGATCACTTCTCCGCGCTTGGTTTTGCCGCCCAGGCTCAAGGCGACGCGCTTCAGCGGCTCACCCTCATGCCTCGCCATATGATGTGACCAGGCGGCCGTCACCGCGCAATTGGATGGCTGCAGCGGCAAGACCGCTACGCCCCGCTCGCGCAGAACGCCGGTCCAGCCGCCATCCGAGCCCAGACGCGGCCAGCTGCCACCACCAAGCGCAAGCAGCACCGCGTCGTGCCGTACAGTTACATCGCCCACCGGGCTCGAGAACGCCAGTGTGCCGTCGCCGTCCCAACCGCGCCAATGGTGGCCGAGCTTGAACACGACGCCCAGGCCCGCCAGCCGAGCCAGCCAGCTGCGCAGCAGCGGAGAGGCCTTCATCGCCTTGGGAAACACCCGGCCGCTCGATCCAACGAACGTCGCCTGGCCAAGGGCTTGCGCCCAGGCCACCAGCCGATGCGGCGGAAACAAACGAATAGTGTCGAGCAGGCGCGGGTCAGCATCGGAGTACCGGCCCAGGAACGCGTCCAGCGGCTCGCTATGGGTGAGGTTCAGCCCGCCGCGGCCGGCCATCAGGAACTTGCGCGCGGGCGAGGGCATGCGGTCGTAAACCGTCACGGCCACGCCGGCCTGGGCAAGCCGCTCGGCTGCGATCAATCCAGCCGGGCCCGCACCGATAATCCCCGCGGTTTTTTGTGCACTCACCAGACACCTGTATTGGCCATCGAGGCCCACGGCTCTTGCTTCGGCAAGGAGACACCCTTCTGCAGCAGTTCGATTGAGATGTTGTCGGGCGAGCGCACGAACGCCATGCGTCCATCACGCGGGGGCCGGTTGATGACGACTCCCTCGGCCGCCAGGTGCGCACAGACGGCATAGATGTCATCGACCTCGAACGCTAGGTGTCCGAAGTTGCGTCCGGACCCATAATCTTCAGGATCCCAGTTGTAGGTCAGTTCGAGCAGCGGCGCCTTCGCACCCCGGGCCACCGCCTCGTCGCCGCCCGCGGCCAGGAAGACGAGTGTGAAGCGCCCGGCAGGATTGTCGACGCGCCGTGTCTCCACCATGCCCAGTTTGCGGCAGTAGAAATCCAAACTCGCGTCCATGTTGCTGACGCGCACCATGGTATGCAGATAACGCATGCGTTTCTCCTTGCGCGATAGCCTGAGTCGCGCGGTGAGCGGTCGAGCCAAACAATTGAAACTTCTACGATAAGAACCGCCGGGGCTCGTGTGTGTCCGTCCACTGTAACCCGAATGCTCCGCCGCCTGGGGATAACCTGCCCCGGATGCCTCGGCAACCACGATCCTGCCGCGATCGCGCGTCATCCGTATTTACGCCCAAAACGCGCCGCGAATCGTTGATCCAAGCAACGTGTCAGGGCACCGCAGTAATCGTGTGGAAATCCTGGATGGCCGCGAGATTACACAGACATCTGTGCAGTGGGTTCGCTCAACGGAAAGGGTTGGGAACAGCGATAGATTTCAAGCGTTAACCGAAATCAACTCATGTGAGTATCTGAGGAATTCGATGGTCGGAGCCAGCAATCTTAGAAATTTGTCGCTGGCGGCCAAAGGGCCCAATGATATTCTCAGCCGCGTTGCAGAGGTTCAAACGGTCTTCGAGAGGGCACTCAAGACCAGATGACGAAGCAACCGGCAAATAAATACAGGTTATAAGAACAGTAAAGCGGGGTGTAGAAGATGGGGGACTCCAAGTTATCTCCGGAGTATCCGGGCTATGATTTGGCCATCGAGAGTGATCTGCAGAAGTTGCAGGAAGCTGGTCTCGAAGTTATTGAGATCGCTGGTTTCATCAAATGGTTCGACGTTTCGAAGGGCTACGGCTTTATTGTGCCGGACAATGGCCTGCCGGACGTTCTGCTGCACGTGACGTGCCTGCGCGCTGGCGGTTTCCAAACCGCATATGAAGGCGCGCGCTTGCACTGTCAGGTTTTGCAGCGGCCTAAGGGCATGCAAGCCTTCCGCATTCTGTCGATGGATGAGTCGACGGCTATTCACCCGGCCCTGCTGCCACAGCGCACGCACGTCCAGGTCACGCCGGAAAGCCAGTGGGAACGCGCCGTCTGCAAATGGTTCAACCGGGTCCGGGGCTTTGGCTTCTTGACGCGGGGCGACGGAACGCCTGATGTGTTCGTCCACATGGAAACGCTGCGGCGCTTCGGGTTCACCGAATTGAGGCCGGGCCAGATTGTTCAGGTCCGCTGGGGCTACGGCTCCAAGGGCTGCATGGCCGCCGAATTGCGGCCAGACGGCAATCCGGGTCTGCCAGGCGCGCACTGACACGGTGACGAGCTGATGCAAGTCTCACGAGTTCTAGCAGGGGCCGCCGCATTGGTGGCCCTCATGCTTTTGGCGATGTACGTCTCCTCCTGGCAGGGTCTGACCAGCGGCACACACGATGCCGCCCAGGCCGAGGCAGGGACCAGGCTGGCCATGGAGAAACTGGAACTCGTCACCTCGGCCGGCGTCCGCGTCATCGACGTCGAGGTGGCGCGCACGATGGACCAGCAAGCCAAAGGCCTGATGTTCCGCACCACGCTTGCGGACGACCACGGCATGCTCTTCCCGCACGATAAGCCCCGCGAAGTCTCCATGTGGATGCGCAACACGTACATCCCCCTCGACATGGTCTTCATCCGCGCCGACGGCACCGTGCACCGCATCGCCGAGCGCACCGAGCCGCTATCGGAAAAGATCGTCAGTTCGCAGGGAGAGGTTGCCGCCGTGTTGGAACTCGCCGGCGGTGCTGCAGAGCGCCTGGGTCTGAAGGTGGGCGATAGGGTGCTGCATGGGGCCATCACGCCACGATAGGAAGCACAGACGGAAATAAATCCGCAAACTAACGATCTGTTAGCGCCCTGTTCCTATATTCGACCGCTCCTGGTTGGCTGAGTGGTCGGATCATGCATGTTGAGTTTTTTCGTCACTGACAAGTCCGGCAATATTGCCATCATGACGGCACTCACGTTGCCGGTCCTTCTGCTCGCCATGCTGGGCGGCACTACGGCCATGAAAGCGCTGAGCGAGCGCCGCGAATTACAGAGTATCGCGCAAACCGCATGTAACCGTGCCATCAAGCCGGAGCGCCTCGTCGTCCTCAACGACGCGGTCAGAACGCAGCGAGCTCAAAGCCTGTTCGATAAACTCGCGGCTGAGCGTGCCCTCACGATCGATTCCCGTGCCGTCACTTCCGGTTGGCTCGAAGCGCAAGTCGATGCCACCGCAACCATCCAAGTCGTGCCCGGTCTGGGCAGCCAGACAAAAATACAAGTCAGTGTCAGTGAAAAGTGCACAGGAATACCTCCGTATCCCGTTCTAAATGACGTGATCCTATCTTCTAACTTTAAGACACCCACCGGCACGTCCATCGAGCTGAAAGAGCGCGCGCCCGAGGCTTGGGATGTGCTCACGCCTCAGCAGCTCGGTTGGGATGGAGGGACGGGTCCTGGAGTGGAAATTCAGGATTGGTCGAAGGGGTTCATGCCAAATGGCGTGAAAGAATATCTACCACTTGGGGTTACCAACGCCTATGTCGTGGAATTGGACAGCGACAGTAAAGGCGCGAACCCATTTGCAACCTGCGGAATGAAGCGGCGTGCCGCAAACAGCACGATGTTTAAAAACTTTGAATTGCATCCGGGCACATATCGGTTTTCACTTTGGTACCGGGCTCGAGAGCCAAACAATGTAGATTCCACAAGTCGTGTGGCTGTGTACCTCGAGGGTATGCAGCCGGTAACGCCTAAGGTGGAAAAGCTCGCACTGTCGGATGCCATCACAACTTGGCGGCTGCGTTCATTCGATATCCTGGTGACGAGTTACGGCCTTTACCGATTGCACGTCGCAGCAGAAGGCTGCAGCGATAGTTTTGGCGGCCTCTTCAATGATCTTAAGCTGACTTACATTCAGCGACCGGCGCCGGAATACAACGATCCATTGCCCTCGCCTCCAACGAACTGAGTTCTCCCAATGCGGCAGCGTCAGCAACTGAAAAACGCAATTGCCAACGTAGAAGGCGTTGCAGCGATCGAATTCGCATTTGTCGCGCCGCTGTTCTTCTTGTTCATTTTCAGCATTCTCGAAATTGCTTTGGTTGTTTTGTATTCAGCCTTGTTGAACGATGCTGCGCTGGCAGTCTCCAAATATCTTCGTGATGAAAGCATGAAGTGCGTGCGACAAAACACATCAAACTGCACAGCTGCCACGACCGCCGGCATGCGGGAGGCGGCATGCGGGTCGATTGCGATGGGAGGCATGTCATGCAGCCAGCTCAAACTGGCCATTTACGACGCAGATGATCCGGTGGCCAAACCGATTCCGCCCTGGGATTTGATCGATGATGTCGCCATGAAACTCCAAAATAGTCGCAGATATATCATTGCCGTGGGCTACGAATGGCCATTTGTGTTACCCACGTCGCGTTTACTCTTGCCGAATATGGGAGACCGAATTCAATTGCAGTCGAGGGTCTTTTCTACAACCGCTGAGAAGGCGCTGCGATGACTATCATGGGCAAACTCTGGCGAGCATTTGGTAATTGCACGCGGGGAGCGGTCGCGCTGGAATTCGGATTGATCGCGCCGCTGTTGCTTGCGACGCTGGCGCTCAGCGTTGAACTGGGCCGCGCGTATCAGGCTTATCGCATGTTCGAAAACGGCGTTGACGGCATTGCGCGCGGGCTTGCTGGATTCCCAGAATACGATTTGCGCGCGCGCGCATATGCGCCATTCATCGCGGCATCGTTATTGCCACAGGATTGGCGAGGCAGGTTTGATCTGCAGATCACCAGTCTTCAGAAAAATCAGGGTGCTATGCAGGCGATCTTCACCCACACGCTGTTGGGCAACAATCCGGGATTGTCTCAATCAAATGCGCTGGACCCGAAGGATTTTGAGCAGAGCGAGTTGGTTATCTATATTACTGCGGCTTACAATTATGTGCCGATCTTCGATCTGCTCGGCTCGGGCACCAGGATGACAAAAACTTTTGTGGTCGCACCTTATTTTACAACCAAGTACGCCTGGAACGACGCCGTATCCGCGGACAAGTATGTGAAGTAGCAGCTCTCAAAATATCGCCCGGATCGTCGAGAAGAAAAATATAGCGATTACGAGGTAGTGAAGCCTATAAAGTTCGCCAAACGCTTCGCGCGCGAAGCCGGCTCGAGCCAAATTCGCAACCATTAGCTCTGGTGACATGCCTCAAACCGATCCCGTCGTCATCGTCTCTGGCGCCCGCACGCCCGATGGGCTCGTTCAACGGCGTTTTCGCCGACGTCACCGCGCCTGATCTCGGCGCGAGCGCCATCCGCGAAGCCCTGCGCCGCAGCGGCGTTCCCGTCGGCGAGATCGCCGACGTCGTCATGGGCTGCGTGCTGCCCGCCGGCATCGGCCAAGCCCCCGCGCGTCGCCGGCGGTGCTGCAGAGCGCCTGGGTCTGAGGGTGGGCGATAGGGTAAGGCATTCAGCGATCGGTTCACCCACCGCGAAGCAGGCGGAACAGCGTCGACGGAAACGTAAGCGGAAAGTCAGCACAGTAATAATACGTTAAAAGAGTAATATTAGGGTGGCTGCCAACTTACCTTAAGGCAGCTCCATGATGTTTCGTCTTCGTGCCTTTTTAAAAGACCGCCGCGGAAACGTGGCGATCATTTTCGCCTTTGTCCTGACGATTCTCATCGCCGTTGCCGGCCTAATGGTCGACTACGCCGTTGCCGTTCATCGCAAAAAATCAATGGACAATGCGGTGGATGTTGCCCTGCTGGCCGGTGTCACCGCTGCCTCGCAGGCGTTCCGGGACGAAAAAGCAAACTGGGCCACGATTGGGCAAGACACTGCCACGGCGATGTTTCGCGCAAACCTGCCACCACAGTCGAATTACAAGGAACTCAGCTTTCAGGCGACAATAACGCAGGAGGGACCGCAACTGAAAGGCCGTGCGACCTACACCGGCCAATCGTTCACCAGCTTCATGCAATTCTTCAACAAGCAGACCGTCGACTTGAGTGGCGACATCACGGTGGTTACCGGATTGCCGAACTTCATCGACATCCACTTCGTCGTCGATGTTTCATCCTCGATGGGTATCGGCGCAAGCACGGCCGATCAGAAAAAGATGGACGACGGAACGAAATGCGCGTTCGCCTGCCATCAAGGCTTCGGGGTCAACGATACAAGATATACGCCGCAAACTATGAACTTACTCGGCGCGACCTTGCGCATCGATATAATCCGGCGCGCCATTCTCAACGTTGTCGATCGCCTGAAGGAAATGAATATCGAGGAGAACAACGTCCGAATAGCAATATATGCGGTCAGCGAAAACCTGACTGTTCTGTCGGAATTGAGCAGCAATCTAGGCATCGTCCGGGCGCAGGCGGCAAAAATCGATCTGACAAAAGGGAACAACGGCGGCTCATACCTGAGCAAAGGCTTGGAAGATGTGAACGCAAAACTGGGTCAAGGCGGTACGGGCCGTTCACGTACGAATAGATTGTCCTACGTGGTGTTTTTGTCTGATGGCGTCGATGACACTTCCACATCCCGTTATACCGGCAATAGTGCTTCTCTCATCGCAAACAAATTGCCAGGGTGGCGAGCGACCACGCCGTCGGGTCAGCCAGCTGACGCGGCCTGGCTACAAGCATTTAGCCCAAGTGCCTGCCTAGCAATGAAATCGAAGGGCCATCATGTTGTCGCTGTGCAAATCAAATACGTCGCGACAACGAGTTTCACTAGAAATTCGGTCGATCTAAAAAAAGTAAACTATATCGACCAAACGCTGAGAACGCCCCTGGTGAACGCCTTCAAGGCTTGCGGCACGGATGGCTACAAAGAGGCGGCGGACAGTCCTGCGATTGACCCCGTTCTGCAGGAGATTGTCGACGAGGTCATTTTGCCGAACATCGCCAGATTGAGCAACTAGGCTGAGGTTGCTCGGCTGTTCAATGCCTGGGACAATTGCGCGCCCTGCGGCTACGGTATCTCGCGTCCAAGCGAGGCTAAAAATGGCTCAACTCAAAACCGATCCCAGTCGTCATCGTCTCTGGCGCCCGCACGCCGATGGGCTCGTTCAACGGCGTCATTCGCCGACGTCACCGCGCCTGATCTCGGCGCGAGCGCCATCCGCGAAGCCCTGCGCCGCAGCGGCGTGCCCGCCGACGAGATCGCCGACGTCGTCATGGGCTGCGTCCTGCCCGCCGGCATCGGCCAGGCCCCCGCGCGCCAAGCCGCCTTGAAAGCCGGCCTGCCCGACAGCGTACCCGCCACCACCGTCAACAAGATGTGCGGCTCCGGCATGAAGGCGGTGATGCTGGCCGCCGACGCGCTCGCGGCGCGCCCGCGCGACGTCATCGTCGCCGGCGGCATGGAGAGCATGACCAACGCGCCCTACATCCTGCCGAAGATGCGCCGCGGCGCCCGCCTCGGCCACGCCGAGGTCAAGGACCATATGTTCCTCGACGGCCTGGAGGACAGCTTCGGCACCGGCCGCCTGATGGGCAGCTTCGCGGAGGATACCGCCGAAGCCTACCAGATGACGCGCGCCATGCAGGATGCCTTCGCCACCGAAAGCCTGAAGCGCGCACAGCGTGCAGCAAGCGACGGAAGCTTCAGCGGCGAGATCGTCGCCGTCGATGTCACGTCGCGCAAAGGCACGATCCAGGTCTCCCAGGACGAGCAGCCGCAAACCGCGGACGCCGCCAAGATCCCGACGCTGAAGCCTGCCTTCCGCAAGGACGGCACTGTTACCCCGGCAAACTCCAGTTCGATTTCGGATGGCGCGGCAGCCCTCGTCATGATGCGTGCCTCCGAGGCCAAGCGCCGCAAGCTGCAGCCGCGCGCGCAGATCATCGCCACCGCCACCCACGCGCGCGAGCCGGCGGGCTTCACGCTCGCCCCCATCGGCGCCATCGAAAAAGTGCTCGCCGCGGCCGGCTGGCACGCAAAGGACGTCGGCTTGTTCGAGATCAACGAAGCCTTCGCCGTCGTCGCCCTGGCCGCCATGCGCGACCTGGACTTGCCGCACGAGAAGGTCAACGTCCACGGCGGCGCCTGCGCGCTGGGCCACCCCGTCGGCGCCTCAGGCGCGCGTATCATCGTCACCCTTTTGGCCGCAATGGAGAAATACGACGTCCGCCGGGGTGTCGCCGCGCTGTGTATCGGCGGCGGCGAGGCAACCGCCGTCGCGATCGAACGCACGGCCTGAAGGGGACTAGTGACCATATGACTTTCAAAACGATGGTATTTGCTCTCGTGGCTGCCGCGTCGTTGCGCCGCGGCCATAGAGCCGGCACATGCTGCCGGCAAAGGCTTCGGCTGCTTCCTGGTAACGGCGAGCGAGGTCAACATCCGCGAGCGGCCCTACTCGGACGCCAAGGTCGTGGGCACGGCCGTGAAGGGCGATATTCTGATCAAGCGCAAGATGCTGTGCACGCTGCGCGGATACTGGTGCGCGATCCGGGCCGGCGCGATCGACGGCTACGTCGACAAGGCGTTCATGGAAAAGATCAGCTGTCCTTGACGCCTCCGCAACACACGGGCGACGCCATCCCGCCGGGCGTGCGCCAGCACGTTACGCGCACGCTGGATGAGGTCGCGCGCGAGCACAACGTTCGCATTCTATATGCCGCGGAGTCCGGCAGTCGCGCCTGGGGCTTTGGCTCGCCCGACAGCGATTTCGACGTGCGCTTCATCTATGCCCACGAACCAGCCTGGTATCTGGGCCTCACAGACAAGCGCGACGTGATCGAACGTCCACTGGATGCTCAGCTGATCGATCTCGCTGGCTGGGACGTGCGCAAGGCGATGCGCCTGCTGCTGAAGTCCAACCCCGCACTGTACGAGTGGTTCGTCTCTCCCATCGTCTATGCCGACGATGGAGCGTTCTGCTCTGCGGCACAGCTGATATTCGAGGCGAACGCCAGCCCGCGCGCGCTCGCGGCCCACTATTGGTCGATCGCGCGTGGCCAGTGGGTCAGGGAGATTGACGGTCGCGATCAGGTCAAGCTGAAAAAATACTTCTATGTCGTGCGCCCGTTGCTTTCTTTGCTGAGCGTGATCGAGCACGGCAAGGCGCCGCCGATGGACATCGATCATCTGCTGGCGGCCGTGCCGGTGCCGCAACCGTTGCTGCGAGCCATCGAAGACCTGCTGGTGACGAAGCGGCAAACACCCGAGCTCGGTCTGGGCGATCGCATCGCCGCGATTGACGAGTGGGCGTCGGCGGCCATCGCGCGGTACGCTCCGGAACACCTCACCCTGCCGGATCCTGCCGTGCAAGACGGCCGTGACGCGGCCGACCGGCTCTTCAGGCAGACAATTGGCCTAGGAGACATCTGATGTTCTTCGTCGCGTCAAAAGTTCTGACGTTTCTGTTTCAGCCCTCGACATTCCTGCTGCTGTTGATCGTCACCGGCCTGCTGCTGCAGCGCTCGCAAAGCCGCCAACGCCTCGGCATCAAGCTGATCGCGGCGGGTGCTGCCGGATATTTCGTTGCTGGCATCCTGCCGCTGAGCAATCTCCTCATCCTGCCGTTGGAGCAACGCTATGCCGGCATTCCGGCCCCCTCACCAGATGAGAAAATCACCGGCATCATTTTGCTCGGCGGTTTCGAAGACGGTTGGGTCAGCAAAGGCCGTGGCGGCGTCGCCCTCAACGAGGCGGCCGAACGGCTGACGGAAGGTGTGCGGCTTGCCCTGAAGCACCCGCAGGCCAAGGTTATATTCACCGGCGGCGTCGGAGGGCTGATTTCAGGCGGAACGGACGCGGCCACCCCCATCGGCGAGTTGCTGCAAGACTGGGGCATCTCCGCTGATCGCATCGTGCTCGAAGCAAAGTCGCGCAACACGCGCGAAAACGCCGAGTTCACGCGCGCGCTCGTCGATCCCAAGCCCGGTGAGCGTTGGCTACTGGTGACGTCGGCCTATCATATGCCGCGTGCGATGGGCGTGTTCCGTCATGCCGGTTTCGACGTCGAGCCGTATCCCGTCGATTTCCGAACGCATGGCAAGGTCGATTTGATGCGGCTGTTCGAAACCGTCGGCGACGGCTTGCGCCGGACGGACATGGTTGCGAAAGAGTGGATCGGCCTGCTTGTTTACCGGCTTACCGGACGCACCGATGAACTGCTGCCGGGCCCCGCGGACACACGCTAGTTTGCCTTCGGCGCTGGCGCGGCTGCCTGCATCTCGGCCTGCAGGTCGAGCGTCTTGCACTTCTTGACGGCGAGTTGCTGATTATAGGCTTCAAGCAGCGCCCGGTCGCGTGCCCCTTCTCCGCCCGGATCGGTGCCATGTGTCGGCCCGCCCCAGATCTTCACGGCTCCGGCCTGCATGCCGCGCGCCACGAACGTTCCATCCGACATTCCGGCGCTCATTTGCACGATGCGCACCTTCATCGTACCCGTCAGCTGCTTGCAATTCATCTTCAGCTCTTTTTCGCTGAGCTGGTAAGCTGGCGGTGCAGCGGCAGCCGTTTGCACGGGCGGGGCGACTGCGGCCGATGTCGCCATCTCGGGCGACGCGCTGCACGCTGCCAAACCGCAGCTGATCATCACAAGCATTCCAGACTGCGGTGTGCGAGTCATATCGGGCAACCCATGTGGCGCTGACGCATTTACAGCTGCCGCGACAGACCTGTCGATAAGATTGCCGTCTGGTGTCGACAACCTGAGCGTGGGCGGCGATGATTGTGGCCCGAAGGTACCAGGGAAGTGAGTGGCAATGACGCTAAACCTCGTCAAGCTATGCGTCGGCGCAGCCTCGATTGAAGATCTCGCCGAGTGGCAGGCCGGGCGGCTGCAGGCGCAGAAGAAAGCCAAGCAGCCACCGCGACTGTTCCACACGACGTTCCAGGCTCCAAAGCGGCAGGCGGAGCTATTGGCGGGTGGGTCGCTCTACTGGGTCATCAAGGGTGTCATCCAGGCGCGCCAGCAACTGCTCGGTTTCGAAGATGGCCAAAAAGACGACGGCTCGCCCTGTTGCCTTTTGCTACTCGACGTTCCGATTATTCCCGTGCGCCCCGTTCCGCGACGCGCCTTTCAAGGCTGGCGCTACCTCGATGCCAAGGATGCTCCGAACGATCTGAAGGCCGGCGTACGCGATGACGTGACCGCAATGCCGCCAAAAATGCGCAAGCAACTGGCCGACCTCGGCTTGATCTGAGCCTGCATCGATGGCAAACGCGACGTGCGGCGTGGCATGTCGGCCGCGCCGGCCATCTGCGGCTGTGGGAACTCGCCAGTGTCTCGGAAACTCATTACGCCGTTGTTCGATGCGCTTCCCGCCATGGTCCCCTTCGTCGGGCCGGAGGCGCAGGAACGCGCGCGTGGGCGCCCATTCCGTGCGCGCCTCGGCGCCAACGAAAGCGTGTTCGGCCCGAGCCCGAATGCCCTTGCCGCCATGAGCGCTGCGGTGGCCGGCAATTGGATGTACTCCGATCCGGAAAATCTTGAACTGCGCGAAGCGATCGCCGGCCTGCATCGCGTGGCGGCCGGCAACATTGTCATCGGTGAAGGCATCGATGGCCTGCTCGGTTGCGCCGTACGGCTCATCTGTGAATCGGGCGACGGCGTCGTCATGGCAGACGGCGCCTATCCGACGTTCGCCTTCCACGTTGCCGGTCAGGGTGGCCTTCTGACGAAGGTGCCCTTCCGTGACGACCGAGAGGATCTAGCGGCCCTGCTGCATCGTGCAATCGAAACGCGCGCCCGCATTCTTTACGTCTCCAACCCAAACAACCCGATGGGCACGTGGTGGGATGCGACCGCACTGAACGATCTCATTTCCCGCCTGCCGCCCGGCCTCGTTCTACTGCTGGACGAAGCCTACTGCGACACCGCGCCCGTCGGAACAGTGCCGGCTATCGACGTCTCCAACCCGCAGGTTCTGCGTCTGCGAACCTTCTCCAAGGCATACGGCCTGGCCGGCGCGCGCATCGGCTATTGCGTGGGTGAGGCTGGAATGATCTCGGCCTTTGAAAAAGTTCGCAACCACTACGGCATCAACCGCGTGGGCCAGGCCGGCGCGTTGGCCGCCGTTCAGGATCAGGCCTATCTAGCCCAAGCCGTCAGCCAAATCGCCCGCGCCCGCGATCATATCGCCAGGATCGCCGCCCACAACGGTCTGGCACCGCTGCCATCCGCGGCCAACTTCGTCGCGATCGATTGCGGGGCAGATGGCCAATTCGCCAAGCGCGTACTCGAGAACCTCCTCGCGCGCGACATCTTCGTGCGCAAGCCGGGCGTCGCCCCGCTCGACCGGTGCATCCGCATCAGCTGCGGACAGTCTGCCGATCTCGATATTCTGGAGGCGGAGCTTCCTATAGCCTTGGCTGCTGCGCGGACAATGCAACAATAACGCGTGATCACAAAGGCTTCGGCGCGGGAGAACCAATCGGCCCCCTTGTGCGTTCACAACTGCGCAGACAGCCGTTTTGCGACTATGCAAAAAACGCTTGTGGGTCAGGCACTAATCCGACTAACGAGCTGGCCGGTAACACCACACTGGTTGAGCGTAGTTTCCTAAAATCAAAGGAATGAAAGGGCGACAGCGTCGCTGCTCCTCGGGACCCTGCATGAGCCAACGAACAGTAAAAGTCGATCTCACCAATTGCGACCGCGAACCGATCCACACGCCGGGCAGCGTGCAGCCCCACGGCGTCTTGCTGATCTGCGATATCAACGACAATCTCATTACGGCCGCCTCGGCGAACGCTGCAGCCTTTTTGGGCGGCCAGCGAAATCAAGTCGTCGGATTTACTCTTGCCGACATTCTCGGCAGCGACGTTGCGCATAACTTGCGCAATGCCGTCGCGCGCACGGGCAGCAGTCATCTGGCCGGTGCTGAACTCGGCATCCAGCTGCCAGGTGGCCCCCTCGTTGACGCCTCGGTCCACAGGCACAACGATCGCATCTTTGTCGAACTTGAACCGACGTCACAACGCGGCGGCGAGGCGAAATCCGCGCTGGACCTGACGCAGGCGCTGGTGCGCCGCCTCAGCAAGGAAACCGAGGTGGATGCCCTGGCAGCGTCCGGCGCCAAGCTGGTGCGCGCCCTGCTGGGCTACGACCGCGTGATGGTTTACCGCTTCCTGCACAATGGCGCGGGCAAGGTGATCGCAGAGGCCAAGCGGCATGATCTTCACAGCTTCAAGGGCCAGTATTTCCCCGCGTCCGATATCCCGGATCAGGCGCGCCGGCTTTATCTCCTGAACTGGATCAGGCTGATCGCAGACGTCTCTTACGAGCCGGTCACGATGGCTCACGCCGACGGGCGAGGCAACGGCCTGGATATCGACATGTCGCATGCGCATCTGCGCAGCGTGTCGCCGATCCACTGCGAGTATCTGCGCAACATGGGCGTGGCCGCCTCCCTGTCGATATCGATCGTCGTCGAGGGCAAGTTGTGGGGGCTGATTGCGTGCCATCACAACACGCCCAAGCTCGTGCCGTTGCCGCTGCGCGTCAGCGCCGAGCTGTTCGCCCAGTACTATTCGTTGCAAGTCGCGATCGCCGAGCGCAGGGCCGAATATCTTGCATCGGCTCAGGCGCGCCAGCGCCTTGACGATATCATCAAGTCGCTGAACCCGGCCGAGCCGGTCGACACCGGGTTGGTCGACATGCTGCCGTCGTTGGCGGAACTGATTGCATGCGACGGCGCAGCACTTTGGCTTGGCGATGTCTGGCATACGACCGGCGTGGCGCCGGGCCGCGAGGCAGCAGCCGAGATCACCACCTTTGCGAAGGAACATTCCCAGGACGCGATCTGGTCGACTGAAGATCTTCGCGCCGTGCTGGGAAGCGGGAAGGGCTACGGAGATAGGGTTGCCGGATTGCTGGCGATACCGATCTCCGGCCCGAGCGGCGACTATCTGATCTACTTTCGCAGCGAAGAGGCCCACAGGATCGAATGGGCGGGCGAACCCGTCAAACATATTGTCGATGGCCCGCAAGGCCAACGCCTCACGCCGCGCGGCAGTTTCGAAACCTGGCGCGAAGATGTCCGTTGGCGCTCCACGCCGTGGACCGATCCGGAATTCGCCGTTGCCGAGGCCACGCGCACGTACCTGCGCGACGTCATCCTCCGCTTCAAGGAAGCAACCGCCGACGAACACTCGCGTGCGGACCGCCGGCGCCGCCTGTTGAACGACGAACTCAATCATCGCGTCAAAAACATCATCGCGCTTGTAAAGTCTCTGGCGCTGCAGACCGGCTCCAGCTCAAGCACCGTTGACGATTATTCTCGCGCCTTGGAAGGCCGGCTGTCGGCCCTGGCATTTGCCCACGACCAATCACTCGGCGGCGAGGGCGGGACGCTTGCAACGCTGGTCGATGCCGAAGCCAGCTTGCATCGCTTCGGCGCCACCAGCGAGCGCGTCATCACCTCAGGGCCGCCCATCGGGCTCGACGACCGCGCCTTCGGCGTCATGGCACTTCTGCTGCACGAGATGATGACGAACGCGGCGAAGTACGGCGCGCTGTCTGTCCCTGAAGGCGCTCTCGACATCAGTTGGTCGCGCGATCAGGACGGTAACTGTGTGATTGAATGGGTCGAAAGCGGGGGGCCTCCTGTCACAGCGCCGGAGAAGACCGGCTTCGGCAGCACGCTTATCGACAACACGATCGCCTACGATCTTGGCGGCAAGGCCAAGCTGGAATACGCCGCGGCTGGCGTGCGCGCGCGTTTCTTGATTCCCGCCATGCATGTTCGCGAAGCCACAGCCGCCGTTCACGCCGACAGGCCCGTTGCCGCCCAGTTGCGCGTGCTCGCCGGCAAGGACGTCGTTCTGGTAGAAGACCAGGCTCTGATCGCGATGGACATCGAAGACGTATTACGAAAACTGGGCGCGTCGTCGGTCCGGGCGTTTTCCAATATCGCCGAGGCCCTTGCCGGGATAGGTGCCAGCGTCCCCCATTGCGCCGTGCTCGACCTGAACTTGGCCGGCGAAACCTCTGCGGAAATCGCCGACGCGCTGCTGGCCAAGTCAGTACCTTTCATTTTCGCGACCGGGTATCGGGATGCCGCTATGATTCCTGATCGCTTCCGGCATATTCCCGTGATCCGCAAGCCACTTAGCGAGAGAGACTTGGCTGAACAACTATCCGCCGTCCTAATGCTCAACCGCTAAATAACCCGGCTGCCTGTCAAATCTTTCGCATCCTGTGTCGATCCCCCGTTGAGCGGATCGTCTTATTGTCGTCTGCAAGAAATAGCAGGCGTTTTCCCGCCGCAATAGCGGGAAGACTTCCACTTTACCTAAACGTGAACTTCTGCGACAACGCGTGCCGGTCCCGGCGGCGAGTTGCCAAAGGCTGCCGGCATCGCGGGCTCGTGCGCTGATGGCAAAAATACGGGTGAGGTCGCAATGTTGAGACAATTAGCAGCCTGGCTGACCGTATTGGTCGCCGTCGCCGGAATCTCGGCTGCGTTCGGCTATCACAAGTACACCGAACTCAAGGCAGCCGAGGCCGCTGCCGCCGCCATGCCCGAGCCCGCCGAAGCGGTGGCGACTGGACGCGCGCGCGAAGGCAAGTGGTCGCCCAGCACCCGCGCGATCGGTACCGTCGTCGCCAAGCGGCAACTGGAGATCCGCAACGAAATCGCCGGCACCATTGCGGAGATGGGCTTCGCGTCCGGCAGCATCGTCGAGGCCGGCCAGTTGCTCGTCCAGTTCGACGTGCGCCAGGAGCGAGAGTCGCTTGCCGCAGCCGAGGCGGATGCCCGTCTGGCCAAGCTGACGCTGGAGCGGCGAGAGGGCTTGCGCAACTCGGCGGCCTTCTCCGAGCAGGAGTTCGACAAGGCTCGTGAAGAGTATGCGGCAGCGTCCGCGCGCTCCAAGAATCTCGAAGTCGCCATCGACAAGAAGCGGATTGCGGCACCTTTTCGCGCGCGCATCGGCATCACCAACCTTCAGCCGGGCGCCTACCTCGACATCGGCACGCGCATCGCCACGTTGCAAGGCGTCGACGACGACGCCTACGTGGACTTCTCCTTGCCTCAAGATAGCGCCTTGCAGTTGCGATCAGGCAGCAATGTCCAGATCCAAAGTCCAGCCTTTCCAGGCGGGTCGGCCGAAGCCAAGATCGCGGCGGAAGACGACAGCGTCGATCGTGCCAACCGCACGGTACGGTTTCGCGCTGTTGCCCCGGGCCTGGGCCAGGCCGTTCGCCCCGGCATCTTCGTCGACGTGATTGCAACGACCGACAAATCGCACAATGTCGTGCTCGTGCCGCTCAACGCGGTACGCCGCTCACCCTATGGCCAGCACGTTTTCGTTCTCGCGCAAGAGGAGGGCAAGCTGCGCGCCCGCCAGCGCGTCGTGGAAACGGGGCCGGTGATCGGCAACGACATTGCCATCGCCAAGGGCATTGCCGCCGGCGAACTTATTGCCACCTCTGGCTCGTTCAAGCTGCGCGATGGCGCACTGGTGCAGGAAGAGGCACCGGCCGCCGCCAGTTCGGACCAGGTCACGACGAACTAAGGGGGCGAGGCCATGCGCAGCATCGAAATCTTCGTCCGTCGTCCCGTCCTGGCGATCGTGATCAATCTCGCCCTGGTGTTTTTGGGGCTGCGGGCGGCAACGCAATTGCCGATCCAGCAATACCCCCGCATCGAAAGTTCGTCCGTTATTGTCACCACCATCTACGTCGGCGCACCCGCCGACGTCATTCGCGGCTTCGTGACGACGCCGATCGAGCGCGCCCTGTCGTCCCTGACCGGCGTCGACTACGTGGAGTTCGAGCAGCGTTGCAGGCCTCAGCACGGTAACCGCGCGCCTGAAGCTCAATCAGCCGAGCACCGTCGCGCTCGCCGAGGTCGGCAACCGCCTGAGCCAGATCCGCAGCGAACTGCCGCTCGAGATCGAGTTCCCCGTCGTCGAGGTGCAGCGCGCTGACCGGCCTTACGCGACGTTCTACGTCAGCGTCGTGTCCGACAGCATGACGCCCGCGCAACTCACCGACTATCTGACGCGCAACATCCAGCCGCGCCTCAGCACTATTTCCAACGTGCAGCGCGTCGGCCTTGAAGGCGCGCGCCCGCAGGCCATGCGCATCTGGCTCGACAGCGAACGCCTCGCGGCCTTCAACCTCAGCCCGGCCGACGTGCAGGCAGCTCTCACCCGCAACAACTTCCTCGCCGCGGTCGGCCGCGCCAAGGGCAACGAGGTCCAGGTCGATCTGCTCGCGAATACGGACCTGCGAAACGCCGAAGAATTCGAACGCCTCATCGTGCGCGAGGACGGCGCACTGGACCAGATGATCCGCCTGTCAGATATCGGCCGCGTGGAATTGGGCGCCGAGGAGGAGACGGCCAACGTCCGCCACAACGGCAAGGACGGCGTCTACCTGTCCGTCTGGCCGCTGCCTGGCGCCAACGAGATCAGCGTCGCCTACGACCTGCGCGCGGAACTCGATAAAATAAGGCCGATCCTGCCCCCGAAGACAGAGATCGCGCTGGCGTTCGACGGCACGGTCTACATGGAAAATTCGATCAAGGAGATCGCCGTCACCTTCACCGAGACGGTGGCGATCGTCGGCATCATCGTCTTCCTGTTCCTCGGCTCCGCGCGCAGCGCGCTCGTGCCTCTCGTCACGATTCCGATCTCGCTCATCGGCGCCATCGCCGCCATGATGGCCATGGGCTTTTCGCTGAACCTTCTGACGCTGCTGGCGATCGTTCTGTCGGTCGGCCTGGTGGTCGACGACGCCATCGTGGTCGTCGAGAACGTGTCCCGCTACATGCGGCAAGGCATGGGCCGCGTTCAGGCAGCGCTGCTTTCGACGCGCCAGCTGTTCTCGCCGATCGTCGCCATGACGATCACGCTGGCAGCCGTCTACGCGCCCATCGGGTTCCTTTCCGGCTTGACCGGCGTCCTGTTCAAGGAGTTCGCGTTCACGCTGGCGATCGCCGTGATCGTGTCCGGCTTCGTCGCCATCACCCTGTCGCCGATCATGAGCGCCTACACCGCGCCGCGCGGCGGCGAAGAGGGCGCCTACACACGTTTCGTCGGCCGCGTGTTCGACAGGATCGCTCACCTCTACAGCCGCATGCTCGATACCGTTCTGCACCTGAAGGCGCAGGTCATCGCTTTCGGCGTGTTCGTCTGCCTGCTGGCCGTGCCGCTCTACATGTTTTCCGGCCAGGAACTCGCCCCCGTGGAAGACGAAGGCTTCGTCTTCATGATGGTGAACTCGGCACCCGACGCTTCGCTCGCTTACACCTCCGGCAACATGCAAAAGGTCTACGAACTCGGCAAGAAGATGCCGGAGTTCGATGCCATGTTCGAGGTCGTCATGCCATCGAGCGGATTTGCCGGCTACCTGTTCAAAAACTGGCACGACCGCGAGCGGACCGCGCACGAGATCTTTCCTGAGATCTTCGCCGGCGTCTCGCAGGTGAAAGAGCTGCAGATCTTCCCGATGATGCCTGCCCCGCTACCGGGCGCTGGCAACTTCGACGTCGAACTGGTGCTGAAAGGTCCCGGCACGGCCGAGCAGATGGCCGAGTATGCCGGCAAGCTCGTCGGCGCCGCCTTCGGCAGCGGCAAGTTTTTGTTCGCCGACACCGATTTGAAGCTCGACCTGCCGCAGGTGCGGGTGACGATCAACCGCGAGCGCGTCGCCGACCTGGGGCTGGACCTGGCAGAGGTCGGCCGTCAGCTGGGCCTGCTGCTGGCGGGCAATTACGTCAACCGGTTCACGCTGGAAGGCCGCGCCTACAAGGTCATTCCGCAAGTCGGCATCGACGCGCGCCAGGCCGCCGATCGGCTGCTCGACTACAAGGTGCGCACGCGTGACGGCACGCAGGTGCCGGTATCGTCGTTCGCCACGCTGGAGACGTTCACGGCGCCGCGCGTGCTGGCGCGGTTCCAGCAGAACGACAGCTTCCGCATCTACGGTGGCGTGAAGCCCGGCATCACGAAAGCCGAAGCGCTGACGGTGCTCGAAGAGACGGCCAAGACGATCCTGCCCTCCGGCTACACGATCGATTATGCCGGCGAGTTGCGCCAGCTGCGCCAGGAAGGCACCACGCTGGCAGGCACGCTGGGCTTCGCCGTCGTGCTGATCTATCTCGTGCTCGTCGCCCAGTTTGGCAGCTTCCGCGATCCGCTGGTCGTGCTGCTGGGCTCCGTGCCGCTGGCGCTGTCGTCCGCGCTCGTCTTCACCTTCTTCGGCTTCACGACGATCAACATCTACAGCCAGATCGGGCTGATCACGCTTGTCGGCTTGATCGCCAAGAACGGCATCCTCATCGTCACCTTCGCCAACGAACTCCAGCGTGCCGGCAAGGACAAGCTTGAGGCGATCCGCGAAGCCTCCGTCACGCGCCTGCGTCCGATCCTGATGACGACGGCGGCAACGGTGTTCGGCCACTTACCGCTCGTGTTCGTCACCGGTGCGGGCGCCGAAGCGCGCAACTCCATCGGCATCATGCTGGTCTCGGGCATGGCGATCGGCACGCTGTTCACGCTCTTCATTCTGCCGGTGATCTACCTGGTGCTGGCCTCGCGCCATAGCCCAGAAGAACTCATCGAGGTCGAGGACGAGCCGGTGGGCGCGACCCCGGCTCACGGCTAGCTACGCCGCGTGCCGAATTCCGTTCGCACAATGTAGCCGGCGGCAAATGCCGCCAGCAACGCCAACGCAAACCACGTCAGGGCGTAGACGAGGTGGTTGTCGGCAAAGCTGATGCGGGTCATGCCGGCCGCGGGCCATTCAGGTGCGCCCGCAGGCGCCTCCGCGTCGACAAAGAACGGCGCCACGCGCTCCAGCCCGCCGGCGCTGCCTAACTGCTCTGGATCGCGCCGGTACCAGCGGCCAGCCGCCGGATCGTTCTGGCGCAGGATCCATTGCCCCGCCTCCGACAGCCGCAGCAACCCAGTGACGCTAACCGGCCCCGTTGTTTGCCCAGTTAGACGAGATGCTGGATCGCGCAGGCCGGGCGGCACGAATCCGCGATTGACGATGATGATCGTTCCATCGCCCTGCGCCAGCGGCGTCATCACCCAGTATCCCGGGCCACGCTCTGTCGAGGCGGTGACCAGCGCTTCTTTGTCGTAAAGGAACGTGCCTTCGAGCGCGACGCGAAGATACTCGTAATCGCCAGCTGTGATCGCGGCCCAACGATCGGGACCGGGTGCCGCCACGGGCGCTGCCGCAACGCGGGCGTTCACGCGCTCGATCAAGTCGTGCTTCCAGCCCATCCGCTGCAACTGCCATGTGCCAAGCGCGGCAAAACCCAACGCCAGGCAAAGGAGGGTAGCCAGCAGCACCCAACGGCTAGTCGCCGACCTTGGTTCGGCCCCCTCTGCCGTCGCGTTCGGCTCAGGTGGACCGGCGTGGTTCACGGCATGCTGTGGCGCATGTGGTCGGCCGACATCGGCATCATCAGCGTGTTCAGATGGTGCATCACCCACATCGACCCAATGAGGGTGATCAGCACCAGCACGACGGTGAAGATCAATGCCATAAGCGTCCAGCCACCCTGCGATGAGCTGTTCATGTGCAGGAAGTAGTACATGTGCACGAGGATCTGCGCGACGCCCAGCTCCATGATCAACAGCGCCGTCACCAGCGAGTTGCCGGTCACGTCGGCCATCACCAGCCAGAACGGAATGACCGTCAGCACGACGGATGCCAGGAAGCCGATGACGTAGCCGCGCAGGCTGCCGTGAGATTCACCGCCCGGATGATGCTCTGCGCCGTGAGACGTTTCGCTGGTCGCGCTCATGGCAGGACACCCATCAGATAAACGAAGGAGAAGACGCCGATCCAGACGACGTCGAGGAAGTGCCAGAACATGCTGAGGCACAGCAGCCGGCGCTTGTTTTCCGCAATCAGTCCGCGCTGCCACAGCTGCACGCTGAGCACGATCATCCACACCATGCCGACGGTCACGTGCAGGCCGTGCGTGCCGACCAGCGTGAAGAACGACGACAGGAAGGCGCTGCGCTGCGGCGTCGCCCCTTCGTGGAAGAGGTGCGAGAACTCGTAGAGCTCAAGCCCTAGGAAGCATCCGCCGAAGAAGAACGTAACTGCCAGCCATACGATGGTGGGCCGCAACCGGTTCTTCTCCATCTCCAACATGGCGAAGCCATAGGTGATGGACGAGAACAGCAGCATGAACGTCGAGATCAGGATCAGCTTCAGGTCGAACAGGTCGGCGGGCGAGGGGCCCGCCGCATAGCTGCGGCCGACGACGGCATGCGTGGCAAATAGCACCGCGAAGATGAGGCAATCGCTCATCAGGTAGAGCCAGAACCCCAGCATCGTGCCGCCGTCGCCGTCATGGCCATGGCCGTCGTCATGCGCATCGGGACGGACGTAGAATTCCACGTCCTTGCCGCTATCGGGAGAAGCAACCGTGTGTGCCATGTCAGACGCCCCGTGCCGCAAGCATTTGCGTCCGTGCGTCTTCCGCCAGCGTCACCGTGTCTGCCGGAATGTGGAAGTCGCGGTCGTAGTCGAACGTGTGCCAGATCGTGACGGCGATCATCGCCACGAACACCAGGCCCGCCAGCAGCCACATGTGCCAGATCAGCCCGAAGCCCAAAGCGACGCTCAAGCCGCCGAGGATGATCCCGGTGCTCGTGTTGCGCGGCATGTGGATCGGCGTGAAACCGGACACGGGCCGCTGGTATCCGCGCTGCTTCATGTCCCACCAGGCATCGAGTTCATGAACGACGGGCGTGAACGCGAAGTTGTACTCCGGCGGCGGCGACGACGTGGACCATTCCAGAGTGCGCCCGTTCCATGGGTCGCCCGTGGTATCGCGCAGCGCCTCGCGGTTCTTGAAGCTCACGTACAGCTGGATCAGGAACGCCAGGATGCCGGCCAGGATGAACAGCGCGCCGATGCCCGCCACGACGAAGTACCAGTGCAGCGACGTATCCTCGAACTGGCTGATGCGGCGCGTCACGCCCATCAGGCCCAAGACATAGAGCGGCATGAACGCCAGGTAGAAGCCGATCAGCCAGCACCAGAACGAAACCTTGCCCCACCACTCGTCCAGCTTGAAGCCGAACGCCTTCGGGAACCAGTAGACGATGCCGGCAAACAGGCCGAACAGCACGCCGCCGATGATGACGTTGTGGAAGTGCGCGATGAGGAACAGCGAATTGTGCAGCACGAAGTCGGCTGGCGGCACGGCCAGCAGCACGCCCGTCATCCCGCCGATCGTGAACGTGATCATGAAGCCGACCGTCCACAGCATCGGCGTATCGAAGCGAATGCGGCCGCGATACATCGTGAACAGCCAGTTGAACAGCTTGGCGCCCGTCGGGATCGAGATAATCATCGTCGTGATGCCGAAGAACGAGTTCACGGAGGCACCCGCACCCATCGTGAAGAAGTGGTGCAGCCAGACCAGCCACGACAGGATGGTGATCACCAGCGTCGCGTAGACCATCGACGTGTAGCCGAACAGCCGCTTGCCGCTGTACGTGGCCACCACTTCCGAGAAGATGCCGAACGCCGGCAGGATCAGCACGTAGACTTCCGGGTGGCCCCAGATCCAGATGAGGTTCACGTACATCATCGGATTGCCGCCGAGGTCGTTCGTGAAGAAGTTGGTGCCCGCGTACCGGTCGAGCGTCAGCAGCGCCAGCGTCGCCGTCAGCACCGGGAAGATAGCCGTGATCAGGATGTTGGTGCAAAGCGCCGTCCACACGAAGATCGGCATCTTCATCAGCGTCATGCCCGGCGCCCGCATCTTCACGATCGTGACGACGAGGTTGATGCCAGACAGCAGCGTGCCGATACCCGCTATCTGCAGCGCCCATATGTAATAGTCGACACCGACACCGGGACTGTAGTCCGCCCCCGACAGCGGCGGATAGGCGAGCCAGCCGGTCTGCGCGAACTCGCCGACGAACAGCGAGATCATGACCAGGATGGCGCCCGCCGTCGTCATCCAGAAGCTGAAGTTGTTGAGGAACGGAAACGCCACGTCGCGCGCGCCGATCTGCAGCGGCACGACGAGATTGATCAGTCCCGTCACCAGCGGCATGGCGACGAAGAAGATCATGATGACGCCATGCGCCGTGAAGATCTGGTCGTAGTGATGCGCGTTGAGGTAGCCCTCGCCGCCACCCGACGCCATCGCCTGCTGCAGCCGCATCATCAGCGCGTCGGCAAAGCCGCGCAACAGCATGACAAGGGCCAGCACGACGTACATCACGCCGATCTTCTTATGATCGATCGAGGTGAACCACTCGCGCCAGAGATAGCCCCACATCTTGTAGTAGGTGATCGCGCCCAGCACCGCGCCGCCACCGAGCACCACGATGGCGAACGTCGCCACCAGGATCGGTTCGTGGATCGGGAAGAACTCCAGCGTCAGTCTTCCGAAGATAAGGGTCGTAAGGTCCATGTCGTCGGACAATCCCTGAGGTGTTCTGTTCATTACGGCGACTGTGAGCGGGCCAGGCCCGCTCTAGTGATGATGATCGTGGCCGGCCGGCGGCGCGGTTTCCTTGCTGCCTTCCGGCGTGTCGGTCTTGTCGGAGTGCGTCTCGCCCTCTTCATGGCCCGCAGCCGGCGGCAGGCCCTCGCGCCGGGTGTCGTACTCGAGCCGCTGCCGGTTGGCATGGCTCTCCCGCCCGCCGCCACCCTTCATGTCGATGTGCATCATCTCGCTCATGCACATCTTGCCGGGAGCAACGCACATGTTGAGGATGGCCTCGTACAGCTGCGGGTCCACCGTGTTGAAGAGACGCACGGGCTCCTTCTGCGACGGTTTTTCGACTTCGAGATACTCAGCCCGTCCCAGTGTCGTGCCGGTCGTCCGCGCCTTCTGTACCCAGGCCTCGAAGCCATCCTTGCTCAGCCCGTGGAACGCAAAGCGCATGTGCGAGAAACCGAGCCCGCTGTAGTTTGCCGAGAAGCCCTCGTAGACGCCCTCGTGATTGATCACCGCATGCAGCTTGGTCTGCATGCCCGTCATGGCGTAGACCTGCCCCGCGAGCGCCGGGATGTAGAACGAGTTCATCATCGATGAGGACGTGATCTTGAACGTGATCGGCACGTCGACCGGGGCTGCCAGCTCGTTGATCGTGGCGATGCCGTACTCGGGGTAGATGAACAGCCACTTCCAATCGAGCGCGACCACCTCGACCGTTATCGGCTTGGTGCCTTGCGGAATGGCGCGGCTCGAGTCGATTCGATCTAGCGGCCGATACGGGTCCAGCTTGTGCGTCGAGATCCAGGTGATGGCACCCAGGATCATGATGATGGCCAGCGGCGCCGACCAGATGATGATTTCCAGCCGGGCCGAGTGGTCCCAGTTCGGCGCGTAGTCCGCGTCCTTGTTCGACTCCCGGTATTTCCAGGCGAACCACAGCGTCAGCGCCATCACCGGCACAATGATGAGCAACATCAGCGCCGTCGATATGATGATGAGGTCGCGCTGCTGCACGGCGATGTCGCCGGAGGGCTGCATGACGACCATGTCGCAACCGCCGAGAAGGGGGAGTGCAAGCAGGGTCAGGCATACAACGAGAGTGCTTTTTCCGCCTGCCACGTGGGGTCGCCCGTATAAAGTCTGTTGATCGGTGGGGATGAGACTGTAAGAACGAGACGCTAAGAGCATGAGCCGTGTGCGTGAGATAATGTGATTTTTCGTCACGCGGCGAACGCGCAGGGTGCGACCTAACGCTCATATTCCGATGACGAAGGGTTGGCTATCGCAAGCTGAAGGGCCGAGGGCGTCAGCCTGTGGAGAGATCGCGCCAGATTGAGGCGCATGATGGAGACGGACGCATGACTGGCAGCGCAAACCTCGTCGACCAAGCTCCGGCGAATGTCGGACCAGACGAGCCGGAAGCCGCAGCCAGCCGCATCGCCGCGGCCGTCGTCATCGGCCGCACGACAGAGTTCTTCGACTTCTTCGTCTACGGCATCGCCTCGGTGCTGGTGTTCCCCAAGATCTTTTTCAACGCGCCCGACCTGCTGACGGCGATGCTCTACTCGTTCGCCGTTTTTTCGTTGGCCTTCCTGGCCCGCCCCGTCGGCACGCTCATTTTCATGGCGCTGGACCGCAAGTTCGGGCCGGCCGTAAAGCTCATCGCCGCGCTGTTCCTGCTGTGCGGCTCCACCATGGCCATCAGCTTCCTGCCCGGTTACGCCGACATCGGCTTCGTGGCGCCCGTGCTGCTCGCCGTGTTCCGCATCGGTCAGGGCCTCGGCCTGGGCGGCGCCTGGGATGGTTTGCCCTCGCTGCTGGCGCTCAACGCACCACCCCATCGCCGGGGCTGGTACTCCATGATCCCGCAACTGGGCGCCGCCGTCGGCTTCATCCTGGCCAGCGCGCTGTTCATCGTCTTCACCAGCCTGCTCAGCACCGAAGAGTTCCTGGCCTGGGGCTGGCGCTTCCCGTTCTTCGTCGCCCTCGCGCTGAACGTCGTGGCCCTGTTCGCGCGGCTGCGGCTCATCCTCACGCCTGAGTTCGCGGCACTGTTCAAGCAGCGCGAACTGCAGCCGCAACCGGTATTCCGCACGTTGCGCGCGCACGGTCGCGAGATCCTGGTTGGCGCCTTCATCCCGCTTGCCAGCTACGCCATGTTCCACCTCGTCACCATCTTCCCGCTCAGCTGGGTAACGCTGAACACCACCGAAAACGTCTCGCATTTCCTTGGCATTGAATTGATCGGCGCGGTCCTGGGCGGCATCTCCATCATGCTGTCCGGTGTCATCGCCGACCGCATCGGCCGCCGCAAGCTGCTGACGTACGGCGCCATCGCCATCGCCGTGTTCAGCTTCTTCACCGCGCCGCTGTTCAACGCCGGCGTGGCGGGCCATTACGCCTTCGTTCTGATCGGCTTCGTCCTGCTCGGCCTGTCGCTCGGCCAGGCGCGCGGCGCCGTCGCCTCGCGTTTCAGCCACGGCTATCGCTACACGGCCTCGGCCATGACGTCCGACATCGCCTGGTTGATCGGCGCCGGCTTCGCCCCGATCGTCGCGCTGGGCCTGTCGAGCCGTTTCGACATCACGTTCGCCGGCTACTACCTGCTGTCGGGCGCCATTTGCACCTTGCTCGCCCTGGCCGTGGTAAATCGTACGGACCCGGCCGAAGAGCGTCCGGCTGCCCAGTGAGCGAGCGGCTCGCCCTGTAACCTGTGGCGCAACAGCCGCGTGCGCTTCAGCCAAAGAAGACTAAAATAATATAGAAAAGCCGTTCGCATGTGCGGCATTCTGGATCGGCGCGCCTTTTTCGGGCGGAATGGAGCCAAATACCTGACATGTCACGCTGTTCTGCTTTTTATGCATGACAGCCATAACGCCCGCACGCGTTGCGCGATTCCGTCTTTTCGCACATGCACACATCTCCCGAAGTCGCTGACTGGAAGCTGTGCGCATGAACAACCCGGAATTCATTGGCAAGAAATCCAAGGCGGCCGGTGGTTGGGGCGCGCTGAAAAGTTGCGGCAAGAAGCTGCTGGCCAGCGGTGCTCCGCTATCGGGCGCAGCCGCCATGCTGAAGGCCAACCAGCCCGACGGCTTCGATTGCCCGGGCTGCGCCTGGGGTGATCCCGAGCACGGCTCGTCCTTCGAGTTCTGCGAGAACGGCGTGAAGGCCGTCGCCTGGGAAGCGACGCACAAGCGGGTCGGCCCCGAGTTCTTCAAGCGCCACACCGTCAGCGAACTTCGCGGCTGGAGCGATTACGACCTGGAACGTCATGGCCGTCTGACGCACCCGCTGCGCTACGACGCCGCCACGGACACCTATCTGCAGACGACGTGGGAGGAAGCCTTCACCGGCATCGGCTCAGTCCTGAAGAGCCTCGACAGCCCCGACCGCGCCGAGTTCTACACCTCCGGCCGCGCGTCCAACGAGGCGGCCTACATCTATCAGTTGTTCATCCGGCTCTACGGCACCAACAACTTCCCCGACTGCTCGAACATGTGTCACGAGGCCAGCGGCGTCGCTCTCGAAGAGGCGATCGGCATCGGCAAGGGCACTGTCGTTCTGGAAGACTTCGAACGCGCCGACGCGATCTTCGTCATTGGCCAGAACCCCGGCACCAATCATCCGCGCATGCTGGGCGACCTGCGCCGCGCCGCGCAGCGTGGCGCCCGCGTCGCCGTCTTCAATCCCGTGCGCGAAAAGGGCCTGGAGCGTTTCGCCGACCCGCAGGACAAGCTGGAAATGCTGACAGGCGGCAGCACGCCGATCGCCAGCGAGTACTATCAGGTGCGCCTGGGCGGCGACATGGCCGCCGTTCGCGGCATGGCCAAGGCCGTCTTTGCCGCAGACGAGGCAGCGATCGCCGCAGGCAAGCCATCCGTGCTCGACCACGGCTTCCTGCACCAGCACACGTCGGGCCATCAACTGTACCGCAACGCGGTCGACGCCACGCGCTGGGAGGACATCGAGGACCAGTCGGGCCTCACCCGCGCGCAGCTTGAAAGCCTGGCGCAGATCTACATCGAATCCGATCGTACGATCTGCACCTGGGCCATGGGCGTCACGCAGCACCGCCATTCGGTCGCGACCATTCGCGAGATCGCCAACTTCATGTTCCTGCGCGGCAACGTCGGCCGTCCCGGCACCGGCCTGTGTCCCGTGCGCGGCCATTCCAACGTGCAGGGCGATCGCACCGTCGGCATCACCGAGAAGCCATCGCATGCGTTCCTCGATGCACTCGACAAGGAATTCGGCGTCCGCATGCCGCGCCGTGCAGGCCACAACGTGTTGGCTGCCATCGGCGCCATGCTCGATGGCTCCGCCCAGGCGTTTATCGGCCTTGGCGGCAACTTCGCTCGCGCCACGCCCGACAGCCCGCTCATCGCCAAGGCGCTGATGCGCCAGAAGCTCACCGTAAATATCGCGACGAAGCTCAACCACTCGCACCTTCTGCCCGGCGAGGTCAGCTACATCCTGCCGTGCCTCGGCCGCACCGAGATCGACCGTAATGCCCGGGGAGTCGCCCAGATCGTCACGGTGGAGGATTCCATGAGCATGGTTCACGGCTCCGGCGGCATCAACAAGCCGGCCTCGCCCGAACTGAGGTCTGAGATCGCCATCATCGCAGGCATCGCTGCCGCAACCGTCGGCTACGCCACTGTCGACTGGGGTGCGCTGGCGGAGAACTACGACCGTATCCGTGAGTTGATCGCCCGCACCATTCCCGGCTTCCACGGCTACAACGAGAAGGTTCGCCGCCCGCGCGGGTTCCGGCTCTACAACGCCGTCGAACATCGCGTCTGGCAGACGCGCTCGCAGAAGGCCAACTTCTCATCGGCGGCCCTGCCCAAGCAGACTGAACACCAGCGCGCCATGGGCGAGCCGGGGCTGTTCGTACTCCAGACCTTTCGCTCGCACGATCAATACAACACGACTGTCTACGGTCTGGACGATCGCTATCGTGGCATCTACGGCGAACGCCGCGTCGTCTTCGTCAACCCGGACGACCTCGCCGAGATCGGCGCTGCAGCGGGAGACCGTCTCGACATCGTCGGCCGCCATGACGATGGCACGGAGCGCGTGGCCGACAGCTTCCGTGTCGTGCCGTACGACCTGCCGCGCGGCTCGGTTGCCGGCTACTACCCGGAACTCAACGTCCTCGTCCCGCGCTCCACCGCCGGCGACAAGAGCGACACGCCCACGTCGAAATCGGTGCTCGTGTCATTCCGCGTTGCCGCCCAGATGCAGGCGGCATGATGAACGAACACCCGGCCGACGCCGGCGCCAACTCAGCTGCATCGGGCAACGTTACTACCCAGCAACAAGCCGGCCAGTCCGAGGAGGCCTTCCTCGAAATAGTCGGCCATGTTCGTGCTCGGGCAGTCGAGCTGTCGGCTTTGGCTGCAGCCATCCTGGTTGCTCTCCACCTGGATATCTGCGGCGACAGTCGCACGTTCGCCCGGCTGTTCGACGTACCCCACGCGCTCGTCCTGCGCGAAATCACCACCCTATCGGGCGACGCGGTGCCACTGGTCACGATCGTCGGCCGCAATCCCAGAACTCAACGTACACAGCTCGCTTTGGCGGCCGCTGGCGCCCAGTTGTTCGCTGAGCCTTCTGCCCCAGGGCTAGGCAAGTTACCCCGCAGTTCGGCGAATATTAGGAAGTTCGGTTCAGCATCCAGACTGCTGGAGCGGATTGATTCGATGACTGCCGACGAGATTGAAGAACTGCGAATTGTGATCGGCGAAATCGCAGGAGCGAACGCTCCCGGTGCGACGCCAAACCCAATTATCGCAGAGCTGCGGCAGGCCCTTCTGATGATGGGTGCGCTGCCGCCGGAGCTAGCGGAAGGCTAGCATCTTCCAGCCGCTGTCGCTGCCCTCGCGCAAGCGCTGTCTCCGCCGCAGCAGACATGCGGTTGCCCCGCTCAACCGATGTCCTCGACCTGGTCGAGATACTCGCCATAGCCTTCGGCTTGCATCCGGTCGCGCGGAATGAAGCGGAGCGAAGCCGAGTTGATGCAATAGCGCAGGCCGCCGCGGTCCGGCGGGCCATCTTCGAAGACGTGCCCGAGGTGGCTGTCGCCATGCGCTGAGCGAACTTCGGTGCGCACCATGCCGAGCGTGTCGTCGCGCAGCTCGCTGACGTTGGCGGGCGCGATAGGCTTGGTGAAGCTGGGCCAGCCGCACCCGGATTCATACTTGTCCGACGAGGCAAACAGCGGCTCGCCGGAAACGATATCGACGTAGATTCCCGCTTCCTTGTTGTCCAGATATGCGCCGGTACCAGGGCGCTCGGTGCCGCTTTGCTGCGTCACGCGGTACTGCTCCGGTGTCAGCTTGGAAATGGCGGCTTCGTCTTTTTTGTATGTTTGCATTGTTTCTCGCCTTTCAGTGCCGGACCTCGTGACGCAAATACGCTCAAAGATGCGCATTTGTTACCAGGATGCGCCTCTGGCGCTTCCATAGCTTCTATCGCGGATTGGACATGACGTGCGAACCCGTGTCCGGGTTCCGCAGGGTCTCGACAACGATAGAACCGGTGGGCCGCGATCAGTTACCCGCGCGGCGGCACGCGGTGCACGTCGTTATCGGGCCGATCGCGTGGGGCGGAAGCTACCATTCTGAATAGGGCCAAGGCTGCGATCCAGGTTTGGTCTTCGGCTTGGCCCCGCTTCGTGCGGCCGAGGTGGCCCGCATGCGCTTCAGTTGCGCTTGAGCGGTTTGCGTCTTCAAGGCTTTGAGCTCCACCTCCAATGTCGCGATACGTGCACCGGCATCGGCCAGTGCCCGCAGGGCGGAGTCTTTCGTCGCGCGCTCCTTGGTCAGGGCGTCCTTGGCTTCTTCTGCCGCCTTCAACGCGGCTTCTTTCGCCGCGATGGCGTCGGCGAGCTCGGCCTCCGTCTTTATCTGCTGCGCGGCCGCCGGTTTTGCCAGGGTCGTGCGTTCCCGTTCGAGATCGGCACGCAGCGCAACGGCCGTCTCTTGCGCCTTGGCAGCGGCGGCAAGGGCTTGTTGCGCGCGTTGAGCTTCCCGCTGGGCAGCCTCGCTTTCAGCCGACTGCGACTTCGCTGCTTTATCGGCAACGGCTTGCGCTTGCTCAGCTTCGGCCTGCGCTTTCTGCTTGTCGGTTTGTGCCTTCAGCGCGTCTGTCTTAGCCCGCTCGACACTTGCTTGCGCCTGGTCGATAGCGGTCTGCGCTTGCGCCGCGGCATCAAGTGCCTCCGACTTCGCCCGCCGCTCCAGCTCCAGTTCTTCCTTCAAGGCTGCCATCGCCCGCTGCGCACGCGACGCTTCCAGCTTCGCGGCTTGCTTCTCGGCGGCATCCTCGGCGCGGCTGATGCCGCCCGTCGACAAGCCGGTGCCGGGCGGGCGCGGCCCCAGCAGGGCCTCGCGAAGCCGCTCCAGCGTCAGGCCGTCGCCAGGGCCGCGAACCTGCCCGTATAGGTACCATCCCGAGAACATCGATACGGCAACGGTCAGGGCGATCGCAGCGTTGAGGCCAGGCACTTTTCCCGGCGGCGCACGCCTGTGCTTTGCGCGCGGCGCGTTGCTTTGCCCCTTCCACGGATCATACGTGCCGAAATTCCAGACATGGCCTTCAAGGTCGGTGCAGGAATAGCCCCGGCCGCCGATATCGTCGCTCTTGATATCCAGGGTCACGGTGGCGCCGGCGCGCCTTGCCTGCTCGTAGTGGGCATCGACGTCGCCAAGCACGACGTAGCAGCTCTGCACATGCGCATCGCTGGCCGTGCCCGAGAGCTGGCCCATGACGTCTTCGGGGCTCGGCTCGCCGGAAGCACCCAGCATGATCATGCTGTCGCCGAGCCGGAGTTCGGCATAGAACACCGCGCCATCCGGAGCCTTGGCGGCAAAATGCGGCTCGAATCCAAACGCAGCGCACAGCCATTCCGACGCTATTCCGACGTCGCGGTAGCGCATGAGCGGTACGAGATGTGTCGCGGTCTGTGACCCGCTCAGTGACATTGCGTTCTCCGCAACGGTGGCCACGCGGAACGCAAGTGCGGCTTACAAGAGTGCTTCCGGACAAAGTGTGCAGCGGTTTCCCGAAGCGAAGCACGACGAACAAAAGTGCTTCTGCCGGAGTTCATCGCCGATGCGAATCGTGACTTCAGTTTAAAGGATTCCCGCCGCCGTGAACGCACCCTGCGCGGCTCTGCACACCTTCATGACGGGCGCGGCGCCTTTGCATCAGCAAGCAACGGCAGGCAAAGCGCGTAGGCCGCGACTGCGACGAGCCCCAGTTTGGCCCACAGCGGCACCGAGTCGAAGCCAGCGGCGAGAGCTGCGGCCGCGGCGAGGAACCAAAACGCCAACGCCGCCAGCGTGATGCTTCGACGGGACACGACCCTCATGGGATGGACCCATTTAAACGGGACGAACGTCAGGCCGATGCAGGCCGTGCAGGCAAGCGCCGAAATCCACGGCGCCGGCTGGAACACAAAAAGATAGAACGCGACGATGTTCCAGATCGCCGGAAAGCCGACGAAGCTGTTGTCCTCGGCTTTGCTGGCGGTGTCTGAGAAGTGGTAGAGCGACGACAGCAGGATGCCGGCGCCAATGGGGATGGCGGCCGCGCTGGGCAGTAATCCGGCATTCAGAACGGCCAAGACCGGGACGAAAACGTAGGTCAGATAGTCGATAACGAGATCCAGCCGCTCTCCGCTGAAACGGGGTAGGCGCTCCTTGATGTCGACGTAGCGTGCCAGCGGGCCATCGATGCCGTCGATCACGAAGGCGAGCCCAAGCCACAGGAACATCTCTTCGTAGCGCTGGTTGGCAACGGCCATTGTTGCCATCAGGGCGCATACAACACCTATGGCTGTCAGGGTATGGACCAGTATTGGGCCAAGGGGCAAGGCACGGGACTTTCGCAGGTGATGACGCGAAAGTGTGCTTGAGCCTGGCCGTGCGGTAAAGCGCAAACAAAAGGGAGCGAAACCGCTCCCTTGATACCGTAAGCCGGCGGCCAGTAGCGGTCGAGCTATTAGAAGCTGTGCTTCATCGTCCCGCGAATGGTCAGGTCTTCCTGCTCTGGCGTGGCGGCGGGATTGGCAGGCTCAGCTTCGACCGGCTTGCCTTCGTTGGCGCCGTACAGAAGCTCCAGGCCGAAATCCATCTTGGGCAGGGTGCCGAGGTTGCCAAGGCCAGGAATGTTGACCTGGGTGCCGTCCGGAGCGGGATTAGCAGCGCTATCCTGCGTGCCCACGGCGGCAGCGGGCGCGGACGATTCCGTGGCACCAGGTGCAGCCGGCTTTTCTTCGGAAAATGCCCACGCAGAGGTAGCGGCCATAAACAGCCCCATGCTCAGCGCCAGCACATACTTTGTATTCATAACGACCCCGCGAGTTTTCCGACCCCTCTTGAGGCCGGAAAGTGCTGGTAGGCTGACATGAAAACAAGTGGATTCAGCGAATTTTGCCTTGCAGGCCGCGTTTCTCGGAGGGGTGTTGTGGCGCGGCCATGTGGCTGAACTGTCACGACGCCAGCTGATGCGCTCTGCTGAACGCAGAAGGGGAGCCGCGAGGCTCCCCTTCTTCATTAAATCTCCGCAATCGCTCAGAATTTGATGCGAGCGCCGGTGATGACCATGTCCATGTCGTCGAGTTCGCGGTTATGCTTCCGATGCCACAGCGCCGACCAACGTCAGATCGCCCTCGGCGTGACGATAGATCATGTAGAGATCCATTGCTGCTGCGTCGATGCCCTGCACGATACCCGCGGCCCAGAAGTCGAGATCGGCGTTGCGCAGGTCGTTTGCATTCAGAGCACCATCGCGAATGGTGCCGGTGCTTGCCGCGAAGGCCAAGGTTCGAACCGCGGTCGTCGCTGGCGGTATTCACCGAAGATCGTCGACTTGCCGATCGGGAAGAACTTCTTCTCGATACCAGCCTGGACGAACCATGTCGTATCGGTGCCGTCCGCTCCGATGATATCGTTCTCAAGATTGTCTTCCTGCTGACCCCAGCCGCCGTAGACGAACAGGCCAGTCGGTTCATGCATAACGGTGCCGGCAGCGCCGAACCATTCGCAATCCTCGTTTTGCGCTCCGACATCCGTGATGGCGCCAATGTTATTGCACTGGCTGGTGTTGTCGTCGGTGTTTTGTTCGTAACCGGCCTTTGCGAGAAGGCTGAAGTCACCGACCTTGTTTTTGTAGGTCAGCGCCGCTCCAGCCTGGTCGTCTTCGCCCCACGATGCCGACAGGGTGAAGCCAAGGAACTCCGGCGAGTCGTAGCGTACGACATTGCGGCGGCCGTTCTGTCCGAAAGTATCGTTGTTGGGGCTGCCAGAAGCGATATCGGTCCAGCCTCTTCCAACGCCGTCCGCGTTCGGGTTAACGAGCGCGCCGTTGCTGCGAAGCCGGAAACCGCCCAGGGCCACGGTCGCCGCTTCTGCGTCTGAGTAGTTGCGGGTGTTCACGCCGTCTGCGTCGTCGAGCAAATGGTAGGTGGCAGTGCCGTTTAGACCGACTGCGAACTTACCGAACGTTTTGCTCTGCAAGTACCAGTGACTGTGGCGAACGGTGATGCCTCCGTCCGGGCTGTCGACGTCTTGCGTAAAGCCGCTTGAGGGCGCGCCTGCAATCCCCAATTCCAAACGATAGCCAGCCGACCAATCGCCGTCGATCTTGGCTTTGCCGTTGAAGTTGATGCGCGACTGCTCGAGCGAGTTCGTGCCGATGTAAACGTTGCTTTCCGTGCCGTCGTCCCAGAAGAAGGCGGCTTCGTTGACCCAACCCGTGATCTCCAGGCTGACCTTGCGGTTGCCCTTGCGAGCCGTCGTGGCCTCAAGTTCAGCGATACGTTCTTCCAGATCGGCGCAGCAGTTGCCGCCCAGATCAGCCGCTTGCGCGGATGCAGTGTCCAGTGCCAACGCAGACGCCGTCAAAAGAAGCGCGGCGGAAGCTTTCGACATCCAACCCCGGATCATATGTCCCCCAATTCCCGATAAAACCGCGTCGCCCAGCATGGTGCGCTCGTCGGCACTGCAGGTCTCATCGAGCTGCAGCTAAGCCCGGAAGTAGTTGGGAAAACTGGGGCGGTAAACGGCTAAAGCCTTTGTGACGGGTTTGTGACAATGAGACAGTGCAAGCGCGCAACCCGCTGTTGTTTCAGCGTGTTGGTCGGCCTCGGGAAGCGAAGCGGTTTGCGACTGTTGCGCGGCACGCTTAGCCACTGGAATTGAGCGCTAAAACCCGGAAATAAATGGTACTTCCGGAAGCGCCTGATTGCGTCGCGGCGATCGTCAGTCTGCTGAGTTGGACAGCTGCTTTGTTTGCTTGCCGAAAGCCGCTAACACTCGGGCATGCGCAGCGACACCAGCTATCGAGCGGCGGTTATCGGGGGCGGGCCGGCTGGTCTGGCCGCCGCGCTCCTGCTCGCGCGGCTGGGTGTCGAGACGGCCGCGATCTTTCCGCCGGCTCAGCCACCGGCTGCGGACCGGCGCACGGCGGCTCTGTTTGCGGGTTCGATAGAACTCCTCCGCAACCTCGGGATCTGGCCGCAACTGGCGCCGTTGAGCGAGCGCATGCTCGCCATCCGGCTGATCGACGGGCAGGGCGGGCTGTTGCGCGCACCGGAGACGATCTTCCGAGCCGATGAGGCAGGGCTGGCCGAGTTCGGCTTCAACGTTCCCAACGCGGCCCTGGTCGCGGCTCTGACGGACGCGCTAGTCCGTGAGCCTGGGGTAACCGTCATTCCAGGCTCGGTCGCCGACCTGACAGCCTTAGACAGCGGCGTGCTCATCCGGCAGCAGGACGGCTCCCAGATTCTGGCGGCCCTGGTGGTTGGAGCAGACGGTCGCCAGTCCATGAGCCGGAACGCAGCAGGCATCTCGTCGCGAACCTGGGACTATCCGCAGGCGGCTGTCGTGTGCGCATTCGGCCATGGCCGCCCCCACCGGGGCATCTCGACAGAGTTCCACCGGCCGAACGGCCCGCTGACGACGGTGCCGATGCCGGGCCGGGTTTCCAGTCTGGTGTGGGTGGAAAGCCGGCAAGAAGCCGCTCGCCTGCGTGCATTTGAGCGACGTTGCGTTCCGCGAGGCCCTGGAAACTTCGCTCGAAGGCTTGCTCGGAAGTGTCGAGGACGTAGGCCCGCGAGCGATGTTTCCTCTGTCGGGCCTGTCAGCCGACACGCTCGGGCAGGGCCGGATCGCCCTCGTCGGTGAAGCCGCCCACGTAATGCCGCCCATCGGGGCGCAGGGGCTGAACCTCGGCTTGCGTGACGTGGCCGTGCTTGCCGACTGTGTGGTCGAAGCACACGCGGCTGGGCGCAGCGAGGAGGCAGCCGTCGCCGCTTACGCCCGGGCGCGCGCGCCCGACGTAGCCTCGCGCATCGCCGCAATCGACGCGCTGAACCGCTCTTTGCTCACTGAGTTGCTGCCGGTTCACCTGCTGCGGGGCCTCGGGGTCTACGTTCTCGGCGCCGTTCCGGCATTGCGGCGCTTCGTCGTTAACGAGGGGCTGCAGCCCTCCCTGGCGTTGCCGAGGGCCATGATGCCGGACGGAATAACGGCAAGCTCTTCTTCGTCCACACCCGCCATGACTATTGCGTCAGGCAAAACTTGACCTTATCCCGCGGCGTTGGCATCAGGCTCTCTGGCCCACAGCCCTCCACCCCGTCCACGAGTTGAAATGCGCGAACCCTCCCGCCTGCGAGACGTTCAATTCCGCCTGGAATATGCGCTGCTGCGGTTGATCGTAGGGTTCATTCGCCTGATGCCGCTGTCGGTGGCGACGTCGTTCTCCGCGTGGTCGTGGGGCCACCTTGCGCCGCGCATCAATCCGCGCCGCCACAAGCGGGCGCTCGACAATCTCAACATCGCCTTCCCGGAGAAAACCCAGGCCGAGCGGGATGCGATCGCGCTGGCGCATTGGCAAAACCTCGGACGGGTGATGGCCGAGACGATGCAGATCGATCGCGTGTTGGCGCAACCCCGTGCGATCGAAATTCTCAACGCCAAGGTCTTCGAGCCGCTATTCGGGCAAGCTGGGCCCTGTCATCGGCGTCTCCATGCACATGGGCAACTGGGAACTGGCCATCTGGCCGTTCGTGGCGGCCAACGCCAACCCGGCCGCCGTCTACCGGTCCGTCAACAACCCCTACGTCGATGGCTATCTGCGCCACCAGCGCAAAGACCTCTACCCTGGCGGACTGTTTGGACGCGGCACGGTGGAAGGCGACCACGGCGACGATCAGAAAACGGCAAGGCTGCTGACCGACTTCGTGCGCCATGGGGGCCGGCTGGGCATCGTCTCCGACCTGTACGACCGTCGCGGCATGGCCGTGCCGTTCTTCGGCAAGGATGCGAAAACGACGCCGATCGCCGCCATGATCGCCCGCCGGCTGGGCACGCGCGTCTGGATATCGCGCTGCATGCGCATCGGCACGTCGAGCCGTTTCCAGATCGAACTGAAAGAGCTGCGGGTTCCGCGCACCGCGAATACGTCTGCTGACGTCCGCACCATCATGACGGAAATGCAGGAGCAATTCGAGCTGTGGGTCCGCGACTGCCCCGAGCAGTGGATGTGGTCGAACCGGCGCTGGAGCTAACGTCCCCTTTTGAACGAACGCCCGATGCTCAAGCCGTGCGCTTGCGCCGCGCGCGCCAAAGCCGCCAGCGCGCTTCGATCCTCGGCCACGTGCGAATGACCCAGCGGCGCACCCACGGCACATCCACTGCGATCAGCAGCACGCCGAGCGGCAGCATCCAGATGCCGAGCAACGGCAGGAACGAGAAAATACCGCCGGCGATGCACAGATAGTCCGAGGGGCAGCCGGATCAGGATGGCGGACGGGCCGACGAGCCAGCCGATGGCCCGCGCCAGGCTGTCGGGCATCTTCATTTTCAGCCGTTCGACCAGCCGGTCCAACTTCTGGCGCTCGATCTCGTCCGTCATGCCATTTCCTTGTGCGCCCCAATGCGGGTCCCTGCATTTGCAAACATTTAAGGCTTTTCTCTTTACGCGATCTCAAAAACTTTCTGCCAGCATCCGATGAGTTTGCGTAGGGCCCGCCGTTCGCGGGCTCAAGGTGCGTCCGGTTTACCCCGCCGCGCCGAGTTGGGGACGTCGTATGCGTGTGCGTTTGAAATTCGGTTTGGCCGAGCCGGCATTCGTGTGCGCGTTGCGGCATCAACACGCGAGAACCCCTTTGGCGGCGCTATTCCCAGTTGCGATGATGACGGTGTTGAGCGGCTGTGCCGGTTCGACCGGCAGTACCTCCGTTGCCGATACCTTCGACAGCAAATGGGGCGTCAGCTCCAGCCAGACGCATTCTGGTGTCCGGGCCCATCCCTAAGGGCGGCGGCCACGCCAAACTGGGACGCCCATACCAGATCGGCGGCCGCTGGTACGTGCCGCGGCATGAGCCCTACTACGATCGGCAGGGCGTCGGCTCCTGGTACGGCAAGGAATTTCACGGCCGCAAGACGGCCAACGGCGAACTTTACGACATGGACGCCTTGACGGCCGCGCACCCGACGCTGCCGCTGCCGTCGTACGCCTACGTCACCAACATGCGCAACGGGCGCACGATCCTGGTGCGCATCAACGATCGCGGCCCGTATGTCGCCAATCGCGAGATCGACCTGTCGCGCGCGTCGGCGCGGGCCATCGGCTACATGGACGGCGGCCTCGGCCAGGTTCGCGTACGCTGGGCGGGTCATGCTCCCCTCAACGGCGATGACAGCCGCGAGCAGGCATTCCTGCGCAATCAACCCTGGAACGGAGGCAAGCAGCCGCCGCCTGCCGTCGCCCGTTTCGACCGGCCCGCAGCCCCGTTGCCTGACCGGCGCTATCCGCCGCCCCAGGCACGCTACGCGCAGGACATGAACCGCAGATCAGACGCGGACTACGACAGGCCGTACGGCCGCTACGACCAGCGGCGCGACGACCCGGCCCAATACAACGATGCCCGCTACGAGCAGGCCCCGGCGGCGCAAGGCTTCGAGACCGACTATCCTTCGGACCGCCGCCAACCAGCTTACAATGAACGACCCGTCAGGATCGCCCGTCGCAGGGCTACGAGGACACCGCGCCTTCGCAGCCTCAGCGCGCTGTGCGGGCTTACGCCCCGGACGAGCCACCGGTCCCGGAAGCACCTGTCGAGCCACGGCGCCCGGCCGATCCCGGCCAGCAGCAGTGGTCGCCGTTCGACCATCGCGAGCAGGTAAAAACGTCCAGCCGGCGTTGATCCCTAAGACCGGCGGCCGTCTCGATCATACCCTAGCCTCACCGTCATCCCGTGCCCCGGCACGGGATCCACGCCAGTTCCAACAGGTTGGACGCGGCATGGCCTCGTGCCTCGGGTAGATCAACAACTCCTGCCGCGCCGAAGCCGTGGAGGCTTGCGTGGGTCCCGACCTTCGTCGGGATGACGGTGTTTGTGCACATTACTCGATCGGAGACCAGCAAAGCCCGGGGGACCGATCGCCAAAGCTGCATCGCCGTTGACATCGTACGGGCTGCCGCTCGATAGTCCGCGCGTGAAATCAATTGGAATCATGCGCGGGCCTCTCCGGCAGCGGCTGCACGCCATCTTGGCTGCGGTGCTGGCCGTTGCAATCCTGACATTCTGCCTCCCGGCCGCACAAGCGTTCGCGCAAGGCGAACTCTCCACCAAGGCCAAGAACGCCATCCTCATCGACGTCGAAAGCGGCGCCGTCGTTTATCAGCAGGCCGCCGACGAGTTGGTGTTTCCCGCCAGCATGAGCAAGCTCATGACGCTGGCGGTGCTGTTCAAGGCCATCAAGGACGGCAAGGTCAAGCTCGAGGACGAGTTCCTCATGAGTGAGAACGCCTGGCGCACGGGCGGTGCGCCGTCCGGTACGTCGGCGATGTTCGTGCCCATCAACACCAAGGCGCGCATCGACGAGTTGATCCAGGGCATCGTCGTGCAGTCGGGCAACGATGCGTGCATTGCCGTGGCCGAGGGGATGGCCGGATCGGAAGCGAAATTCGCCGAGATGATGACGGCGGAGGCACGCCGCATTGGCCTGCCGCACGCGACGTTCGCAAACTCGACGGGATTGCCCAACGACGGTCAAAGGATGACGGCGCGCGAGTTGGCGACGCTGGCGATGTTCCTCATCCGCGAGTACCCCGAGCAGTACAAGGTGTTCGGCCAGCGCGAGTTCGCATACCGCAAACACAAGTTCTACAATCGCAATCCGCTGCTCAGCCTGGACATGGGCGTGGACGGTCTCAAGACCGGTCACACCACCGAGGCCGGTTATGGCCTGGTCGCCTCAGCGGTGCGTGACGGACGGCGCCTCGTTGGCGTCGTCATGGGACTTGCAAACGAGAAGGACCGCCGCGACGAAGCCAAGAAGATGATCGACTGGGGCTTCAACAGCTCGTCGCGTTTCAAGCTGTTCGATGCGGGAGAAGAAGTGGGGCAAGCGCGTGTCTGGGGCGGCGAGCGGTTCTACGTTCCCCTGACCGGCAAGGGCGACTTGATGGTGGTGCTGCCGCGCTTCCCTCCCAACCCGAAGCTGCGCGCCGAGATCGTGTATCAGGGCCCGCTGAAGGCACCTTTGAAGAAGGGCGATCAGGTGGCGATGCTGCGTGTGACGACGCCGAACCGCGCCGTTAGCGAAGCACCCCTATACGTCGCCGAGGACGTGGAAACGGGCGGCATACTCAGGCGTGGCGTCGATACCGTCGCGGTCATGACGGCGCGCTGGGTGTCGGGTCTCATTCACCGCGACTAGTGTGCCGGTAATAAGCACGACTGTATCGCGCAATATCATTTCGGCGGAAGCGGGTATCCGTTCCATCCCCTTGTTCTGTCGGGCGAACTAGCGGAACTCCGCACCGCACTTTTCCGGAAGCTCTCTTGCGTTTCCGATTGCACTCACCGGCCAGGGCAGCCATACGTCGGATCATGTCAGCTGCATCGGCGAAGTTCATCACCTTTGAAGGCGGAGAGGGCTCGGGCAAGTCCACCCAGGCCAGGCGTCTTGCCGCTCGCTTGCAGAAGGACGGTGTGCCAACCGTCCTGACGCGCGAGCCCGGTGGCTCGCCGTTCGCAGAGCGTGTGCGGGCACTGCTGCTCGACCCGGCGACGCCGGCACATGGTCCCTTGGCGGAGGCGCTCTTGTTCTCTGCCGCCCGCGCCGACCATCTCAACGTTGCAATCCGGCCGGCGCTCGCTGCAGGCGCGTGGGTGATCTGCGATCGCTTCGCGGATTCGACGCGCGTCTACCAGGGTTATGCCGGCAAGGTCCCCGTTGCCGTCCTCGATGCGCTGGAACTCGCGATCATCGGCGACACGCGGCCCGACCTCACGCTGGTCATCGACATGGATGTCGGCGAGGGCCTGGCGCGGGCCCAAGCGCGGCGCGTTGCCAAGACCGAACGCAACGATGCCGATCGCTTCGAAGGCCGCGACCGTGCCTTTCACGAAACGTTGCGCCAAGGCTTTCTCGACCTGGCGAAGGCCAATCCGAAACGCTGCGTCGTCATCGACGGCTCGGGGAGCGAAGAGGACGTTGCAGCGCGGGTCTGGGCCGCAGCCCAACGTGTTCTTGGACTGGGCTAAAAGTGCTTCCGGAAAAGTGTGAAGCGGTTTTCCGATAAGAAGCACGACAAAGAAGAGTGCTTTCGGAAAAGTGTGAAGCGGTTTTCCGATAAGAAGCACGACGAAACAAGAAACTGGAGTTTTTGCGTGATCCAACGAAAAGCGGAAAAACTCTAGCGATGGCTCGCGCCCCTGCACTGCAGGAAATGGAAGTGCTGCCAGAGGCCGATCGCCTCGAAGGCTTTCTGCATCCGCGGCACACGCAAAATCTCTTCGGGCACGAGGCGGTCGAACGCGGTCTGGCGGAAGCGTTTGCAGCCGGGCGCATGCATCACGGTTGGCTGGTCGCCGGTGCGGAGGGCATCGGCAAGGCGACGCTGGCTTACCGGCTGGCACGCTACGTCTTGAGCGATCCGCATGAGCGCGATCCATTTGCGCAGTCGCTCGCCACGGCCGAAGATTCACCCGCGACGCGGCAGGTGCGCGCGCTGTCGCATCCGGGCCTGCTCGTTCTGCGGCGCACCTATGACACCAAGGCCAAGCGCTTCACGGCCTCGATCTCGATCGACGAAGTGCGGCGCCTGCGCAATTTCCTCGGCCTGCGCGGTGCCGACGGCGCCTGGCGCGTCGTCATCGTCGACACGGCCGACGATCTCAATCCCAATGCCGCCAACGCGCTGCTGAAATCTCTGGAAGAGCCGCCCGCGCGTACCCTGTTTCTGTTGCTGGCGTCGGAGCCGGGCCGGCTGCTGCCAACAATCAGGTCGCGCTGCCGGACACTGGATCTTGCAGCCTTGGCATCCGAGCCGCTGCGCCAAGCCGTGCGCCAAGCGCTGACCGCCAGCACCGAAGAGGTGACGAACTCACTGCCCGCGCCCAGCGAGTGGGCGATCCTGGAGCGATTGGCCGAGGGCAGCGTGCGCCGCCTGCTGGGCCTGCGCGGCGGCGGCGGAATAGCACTCTACAAACGTTTGAATGATCTCGTCGGCGCGCTGCCGAAGCTGGACTGGACGGCGGTTCACGCCCTGTCCGACGAGCTGGGCGGTACCGCGGCGGAACAGCGCTTCGAGCTGTTTTTTGAGCTGCTTCTGGCGTTGCTTTCGCGGCTGATCCGGGCCCGCGCGGGCGGGCCGGGGAGCGATCCTGAGGATGCGAAACTGGCCGCGCGCTTGATCCCGGAAGGCTCCCTTGCCACGTGGGCCGAGCTGTGGGAAACCATCGTCGCCGAGAAGGCCGACGTGATGTTGCTCAACCTCGACCGCAAGTCCTTGATCGTGGGAATATTTCAGCGGCTGGAGGCGGCGGCGCGCAAGGCGGCTTGATCGCGGCAGCTTGCCCAAGAAAGTTTCGATCGCCCATGGCCTGGTTCAAAACATCCCCGATGCCGAGCTCACGAATGTGAAGCGTGACGCAGGCGGCATAGCCTGACGAAGGTGATGCAGCATGCATTCGCCCGGCGCCTGAACCAGAACACTCTCAATTCAGATAAAGGTCATGTGTCCATGAGCGGACAGCAGAAATTCTACATCACGACAGCGATCTCATATCCCAACGGTGAGCCCCACATCGGCCACGCGTACGAGGCGATCGCGACGGACGTGATCGCGCGCTTCGAGCGGGCCGACGGCAAGGAGGTCTTCTTTCTCACCGGCACCGACGAGCATGGTTTGAAGATGCGGCAGACCGCCACGAAGCTCGACATGAGCCCGCGCGCCCTCGCCGACAAGAACTCCGCGCGTTTCCGCGAGATGGTGGCGACACTGGGCCTGTCTAACGACGACTTCATCCGCACGACCGAGCCGCGCCACTACGCGGCATCCGAAGAAATCTGGCGGCGCATGGAGGCCAACGGCGACATCTTCCTGAAGGCGTATGCCGGCTGGTACTCGGTGCGCGATGAGGCCTACTACAACGAGACCGAGACCACCGTCGGGGACGATGGCGTGCGCCGCGGCCCGCAAGGTACGCCCGTCGAGTGGACGGAGGAGGAAACGTATTTCTTCAAGCTGTCGTCCTACCAGGACAAGCTGCTGGCCCACTACGAAGCCAACCCCGATTTCATCCTGCCGCCGGAGCGGCGCAACGAAATCGTCAGCTTCGTCAAAGGCGGCTTGGAAGATCTCTCGATCTCGCGCACGACGCTCGACTGGGGCATCCCGGTGCCGCAGAGCGAGGCGCGTGCCGGCGCCAATGGCCCTCAGCACGTGATGTACGTGTGGGTCGATGCGCTGACGAACTACCTCACCGGCGTCGGTTTCCCCGATGAGACGTCGCCACGCTGGGGTTTCTGGCCAGCCGACGTGCACGTCATCGGCAAGGACATCACGCGCTTCCACGCGGTCTATTGGCCGGCATTCCTGATGTCAGCGAGGTTGCCATTGCCGAAGCGCATTTTCAGCCACGGCTTCGTGTTGAGCCGCGGCGAGAAAATGTCGAAATCGGTCGGCAACGTCGTCGATCCGTCCGATCTGGTGAAGGCCTATGGGCTCGACCAGATCCGCTACTTCTTCCTGCGCGAGGTGTCGTTCGGGCAGGACGGCAACTACAGCCCTGAAGCGATTGCCAATCGCATCAATGCGGATCTGGCAAACGACCTCGGCAACCTGGCGCAACGCTCGCTGTCGATGGTGGCAAAAAACTGCAACGAGGCTTTGCCGGAGCCGGGCGCCTTGACCCCGGCCGACGAAGCAATCCTTGCCGCAGCCGACGGCATGCTGGCAAAGGCGCGTGAGGCGATGGATAGGCAGGCGATCACGCGTTATCTCGACGCCGTATGGGCCGTCGTCGGCGAGGCCAACCGCTATTTCGCGGGCGAAGAGCCTTGGGCAAAAAAGAAGACCGATCCGGCGCGCATGGGCACAATTCTCTACGTGACCGCCGAGGTGGTGCGGCAGGTGGCGATCCTGGCCCTTCCGGTCATGCCAGCGTCGGCCGGCAAGCTGCTCGATGCGCTCGGTGTAGCAGCGGACGCGCGCGATTTTGCATCGCTTGGACCCGCCCACCGGCTTTCACCGGGCACGCCAATACCGACGCCAACGGGCGTTTTTCCGCGCTACGTTGCGCCAGAAACATAAACTTCGTCATCAGCCGGCATCCGCGGCATCTTCGTGAGCTGACGCGCCACTCCCCTCATGTTTACCGCCCGGCAACCTGCGGTGGCGTAGCATCCAGCATGTGTTCCAGTTTGCGCTGGACCGCATGCTGCAAACGCAAGGGGTGTGATGAAACGGCCTAAGTCTGCCAAAGCACGCGGCGAGCGGCGCGTCGATGCGCGCAACAAGGTGCGCAAGGTCGGCCGCATCATCGTTGCCGATCCCCGCAAGGTCTATTCCTGCATTATCCTGGATCTATCGGCCACGGGCGCCTTGGTGTTGGTACACGACAAGGTTCCGGATCAGTTCGGCTTGTTCCACGTGGCGACCAAAACGCTTCGCGAAGTCGTCGTGGTTCGCCGCCTGCAGGATTCGCTGGGCGTCCGCTTCGAGGGCGAGCCTGTCATCCTCAAGCCAGGTGACCCTAGATTAGACGACCTGCGTTAGAGCGCTCTCGGCGAAGCGGGCACTATTCAGACAAGCTGGTCTGCATGGCTGATGCACCTCATCGGCCCAAGCGTCCGCGCCTATGGCAGCCATAAAAAAGCGCCGGCAGTTGCCTGCCGGCGCCCGTGTTTCAAACGCGAGGAGCGGCGGCGCTTACATCATGCCGCCCATGCCGCCCATTCCACCGCCGTGGCCATGGCCGGCACCGTCGTCCTTCTTGGGAGCGTCGGCAATCGCGGCTTCCGTCGTGATCATCAGGCCGGCGATCGAGGCGGCGTCCTGCAACGCGGTGCGCACGACCTTGGCGGGATCGATGATGCCTTTCTCGATCATGTCGCCGTATTCGCCCTTCTGCGCGTCGTAGCCGAAGTTGTCACCCTTGGTCTCCAGCACCTTGCCGACGACGAGCGAACCTTCAACACCGGCGTTCTCCGCGATCTGGCGGATGGGGGCCTGCAGCGCCTTGCGGACGATGGCGATGCCGGCGTCCTGGTCGGCGTTGTCACCCTTGACGGTGATGGCCTGGGTCGCCTTTAGCAGCATGACGCCGCCGCCGGGAACCACACCTTCTTCAACAGCTGCGCGGGTCGCATTGAGCGCGTCGTCGACGCGGTCCTTGCGTTCCTTGACTTCCACTTCCGTGGCGCCGCCGACCTTGATGACGGCCACGCCGCCGGCAAGCTTCGCCAGACGCTCTTGCAGCTTTTCCTTGTCGTAGTCCGAGGTGGTTTCCTCGATCTGCGCCTTGATCTGTCCAACGCGGGCTTCGATGTCCTTCTTCTTGCCAGTGCCGTCGACGATCGTGGTGTCTTCCTTGGTGATCGACACGCGCTTGGCGCGGCCGAGCATGTCCAGCGTGACGTTCTCCAGCTTGATGCCGAGGTCTTCGGAGATCGTCTGGCCGCCGGTCAGCACGGCGATGTCTTCCAGCATGGCCTTGCGGCGGTCGCCGAAGCCCGGAGCCTTGACGGCGGCGATCTTGAGGCCACCGCGCAGCTTGTTGACGACGAGCGTGGCGAGCGCCTCACCCTCGACTTCTTCGGCGATGATCAGCAGCGGCCGGCTGGACTGCACGACGGCTTCCAAAACCGGCAACAGAGCCTGCAGGCTCGACAGCTTCTTCTCGTGGATCAAAATGTAGGGATCTTCGAGTTCGGCGATCATCTTGTCTGCGTTGGTGATGAAGTACGGCGAGAGATAGCCGCGGTCGAACTGCATGCCTTCGACGACTTCGAGTTCGCTTTCCAGGCCCTTGGCTTCTTCGACGGTGATGACACCCTCGTTGCCGACCTTTTGCATGGCTTCAGCGATCATGTCGCCGATGGCCTTCTCGCCGTTGGCCGAAATGGTGCCGACCTGGGCGATCTCGCCCGAGTTCTTGACCTTCTTCGACTTCGTGGCGATCTCGGCGATGACCTGGGCGACGGCCTTATCGATGCCGCGGCGCAGATCCATTGGGTTCATGCCGGCGGCAACCGACTTCAGGCCTTCGCGCACGATGGCCTGGGCCAACACCGTTGCGGTGGTCGTGCCGTCGCCGGCGACGTCGTTGGTCTTCGAGGCCACTTCGCGCACCATCTGTGCGCCCATGTTCTCGAACTTGTCTTCGAGCTCGATTTCTTTGGCAACCGTCACGCCGTCCTTGGTCGTGCGGGGCGCGCCGAAGCTCTTCTCGATGACGACGTTGCGGCCCTTGGGGCCCAGCGTCACCTTGACGGCGTTGGCGAGGATGTCGACGCCGCGCAGCATCTTCTCGCGGGCATCAGCAGAAAAACGAACGTCTTTGGCAGCCATGCTGCGGTACTCCTTTGAATTTTCGTCAGGGTAGACAAGGCGCGGGGGCTTACTTCTCGAGCACGCCCATGATGTCGCTCTCCTTCATGATGAGGAGATCTTCGCCGTCGATCTTCACTTCGGTGCCCGACCACTTGCCGAACAGAACCTTGTCGCCCGACTTGACGTCGAGCGGCACGAGCTTGCCGGCTTCATCGCGAGCGCCCGGGCCAGCGGCGACGACTTCGCCCTGCTGGGGCTTCTCTGCTGCAGTGTCGGGGATGATGATGCCACCGGCGGTCTTGGTCTCGTTGGCGACGCGCTTGACGACGATGCGGTCGTGCAGGGGACGGAATTTCATGTCGTGATGTCTCGCTTCTAGGTTTAGGGCGCTATTGGAGCGCGAACAGCGCCGGTTTAGCACTCAAATTGCGTGAGTGCTAGGCATGCGCGATGCTGCTGTGACCGCAGGACGCGCCAACTATTCGGTACAGCCGACGGCTAAATGAATTTGCAACCATTGCGAGAGCGATGTACTACTGTGCAATCTAAAGGATTTACGCTGTACTCATTTAGACTTGGCGCCATGGCCCTCAATAACCCTAAAGACAAAGCCGACCACTTTGGGAACACCCAGGAACGGCTTGAATACTTGATCGACATGATCCGCCAGCTGCAGAGCATGTCGGCGGTCGACTATCCGACTGTCAGCCGGCACCTGGCAGCAGCCCACGAGGAAGCCAGCCGGCTCGACCAGCTGCGCGTCCGCCGGTAGCTTCCCGCCCAGCACAACCCACGTCGTTTATTCGAAGCTGCCGGATGGCGGCAGCAAAGACACCAGATGCTGCCCGTGGCGCTCGATGCGGCCGGCCAGATCGAGTTCCACAAGCACGAGGCGCACCGCGCGCGCCGAAAGCCCGGCGGCCCTGCCAATTTCATCGACATCGCTGGGATGCGGGCCAAGGGCCGACAGCACCCGCTGCCGGTCCGAATTGCTCAGCTCCGGCTCGTTGCACGGCACGGGCGATGTTGCAGGCTCACGCGCAAGAACCCTGTCGAGCGGCTGTTCGATCATCGGCTGCAGGGCAGCGATCAGATCGGCCGCCTCGGTCACGAACACGGCGCCGGATTTCAGCAGCTGGTTCGTGCCTTCCGCTCGTGGATCGAGCGGGTGCCCCGGAATTGCGAAAACCTCGCGGCCGAGTTCGGCGGCCAGCCGCGCCGTCACCAGCGTGCCGGAGCGGCGCGCGGCTTCCACGACCAGCACGCCCAGCGAGACGCCGGCGATGATGCGGTTGCGCCGGGGAAATTCCTTGGCGCGCGGCACGAAGCCGGGAGGCATCTCGGAAATGATGCAGCCCTTCTCGGCGATCCGCTGCGTCAGGTCTGCGTGCTCGGGCGGATAGATGATGTCGATCCCGCCGGCGACGACCGCCACGGTGCCGGTCAACAGCGCGGCCTCGTGTGCCGCGCCGTCTATACCGCGCGCCAGACCCGAGGCGATGACGAAACCGGCTCGGCCCAGCTCGGCCGCGAACTGGCGCGCCAGCTTGTGCCCCGCCGCTGAAGCCTGCCGCGATCCGACGATGGCGACGGTGGGCCTCTGCAACAGCTCTGCGTTGCCCTTGATGTACAGCAGCGGCGGCGGCACGCCCGTTGCAGCCAGCACAGCGGGATATCCGGGTTCGATGGTGAAGATCGGCCTGACGCCGATTTTTTCGGCTGCCGACAGTTCGCGTTCTGCATCGGCCTTGGGGCAGATGCGGTGGGCCGGGCCCCCCGCCCGTCGCGTGAGATCTGGCAGCGCATCGAGCGCGCGCTGGGCACCACCGAACTGGTTGATCAATTCCCGGAACGTCACCGGCCCCACATTGCCGGAGCGGATCAGCCGCAGGCAGGCGAGCCGCTCGGGCTCGTCCAGTACCGCAACCGGAAGGGGCGCTGCCGTGAACAAACTTGGGTCGTGAGAATTGCCGCTACGCTGCCGCACCGATCTTGGGCTCCTCGCCTCGCATCAATCTGCCGATATTGCTGCGGTGTTTCCACAGCAGGAGAACGGTCATGATTGCTGCCACCAGCGCCGCGGGCCGGTCATCGAAGGCGAGAAGTATGATTGCGGGCGTAACGACGCTGGCAAACAGCGCCGACAAAGACGAGTAGCGCGTCACGACGGCGACGCCGATCCAGATTGCGCAGAAGATCAGCGCGGCAGGCCAGACAAGGCCGAGCACGACACCGATGTAAGTCGCAACACCTTTGCCGCCACGGAAGCCGAGCCACACGGGAAACAGGTGGCCGAAGAACGCGCCGAGGCCAGCCAGCAGCCCCGCGAGAATGGCAATGCCGTAGCTGCCGCCGATGTGATGCGCGATCAGAACCGCTGCGGTTCCCTTCAACGCATCGAGCACGAGCGTCAGCGCCGCCAGCCCCTTGTGCCCCGTGCGAAGCACATTGGTAGCGCCGATATTGCCCGACCCGATCTTGCGGACATCGCCAAGCCCCGCCATGCGCGTCAGGATCAACCCGAACGGAATCGAGCCCAGCAGATAGCCGAATGCTGCGGCAACGAGAGCGGCGGGTGATGTCAGCACGTCCATGCGTGGGCCTGGGCTAAGTCCGTTCGACGCCAGCGTACTGATAGACGGTTTGGCCCGCAACCAATGTGCGCAGCACGCGGCCCTGCATCTTGCTCTCGTCGAAGGCGGAGTTCTTGGAGCGCGAGCGCAGCAGGTCTTTGTTCACCACCCAGGGCTCGCCCAGGTCGACGACGATGAGGTCGGCCGGCGCGCCCGCGGACAGGCGCCCGGTTGGCAAACCGAACAGCTTGGCCGGATTGATCGTCATGGGCCGCAACAGGTCGATCAGCGTCAGATCGCCGGAGTGGTGCAGGCGCAGCGCGGCCGGCACCAGCGTCTCCAGGCCGACCGCACCGTCGGCCGCTTCGCTGAAGGGGCGGCGCTTCACGTCCACGTCCTGCGGGTCGTGGCTGGAGACGATGACGTCGATCTCGCCGCTGGCGATGCCGCGCACCATGGCCTGGCGATCGTCCTCGTGGCGCAGCGGCGGACGCACCTTGAGGAAGGTGCGGTAAGAGCCGATGTCGATCTCGTTCAGCGTGAGATGGTTGATCGATACCCCGCACGTCACCTGCAATCCGCGCGCCTTGGCCTTGCGCACGACGTCGAGGCTCTCCTCGCATGTGATGGTTGCGGCGTGATAGCGCGCACCGGTCATTTCCACGAGACGCACATCGCGCTCCAGCACGATCGTCTCGGCCACCTTGGAGACGCCAGGCAGCCCGAGACGCGTTGCAACTTCGCCGGAGTTCATGGCGCCGGTGCCGCTGAGATAGGGGTCTTCTGTGTGGTGCACGATGAGCGCGCCGAAGTCCTTCGAGTAGTTCAGCACGTTGCGCATCACGCGGGTGTTCGTGATGCTGGATTTGCCGTTGGAGAAGGCGATGGCCCCGGCGCGCTTCAACAGGCCGATCTCCGTCATCTCCTCGCCTTCCAGGCCCCGCGTCATCGCCGCCATCGTGTAGACGTGCACCAGCGCATTGTCGCGGGCGCGGCGCGAGATGAAGTCGACGAGCGCCACCTGATCGATCACAGGCTGCGTGTCCGGCATCACGATGATGGTGGTGACGCCGCCGGCCGCTGCCGACTGGCTCGCCGTCTTCAGCGTTTCGCGATGCTCAGCGCCCGGCTCGCCGGTAAACACTTGGGCGTCGACGATGCCGGGGCACACCACATGGCCTTTGCAATCGATCACCTCGCTACCTTCCGGCGCGTTGCGGCGAAGATGCGGTCCGATGTCGGCGATGATGCCATCCTTGACGAGCACGCCGCCGGGCTCGTCTCGCTCCGTTTCCGGGTCGATCAGGCGCGCGTTCAGGAACACGGTGGACGGCTTGGTCATCTCGGTCTCAACCTGGCAATTGCGTGGCGACGGCTTCGAGCACGGCCATGCGCACTGCAACGCCCATTTCAACCTGCTCGCGAATGACGGAGCGGGAGTGGTCGGCGATCGTCGAGGCAATCTCGACGCCGCGGTTCATCGGGCCTGGATGCATGATCAGCGCATCGGGCTTGGCGAGCGCCAGCTTTTCGTGGTCCAGGCCGAAGAAGTGAAAGAACTCGCGGCTGGACGGCACGTACGAGCCTTGCATGCGCTCGCGCTGCAGCCGCAGCATCATGACCACGTCGACGCCGGCCAGGCCCTTCCACATGTCGGTGAAGACTTCCGCGCCCAGCCGGTTGGCGGCGCTCGGCAGCAAGGTGGAGGGCGCGATGATGCGCACCTGCGCTCCCAGCGTATTCAGCACGTCGATGTTGGAGCGGGCGACGCGCGAGTGCAAAATGTCGCCGCAGATCGCAACGGTCAGCCCGGCAATGCGGCCCTTGGCGCGGCGGATGGTCAGCGCGTCGAGCAGCGCTTGCGTAGGATGCTGATGCGCACCGTCACCGGCATTCACCACGCTGCAGTCGACTTTCTGCGACAGCAGTTCGACGGCACCGGCCGCATGATGGCGCACGACGATGATGTCGGGCCGCATGGCGTTGAGCGTCATGGCCGTGTCCACCAGCGTCTCGCCCTTGGTGACGGACGACGTGGCGACGTTCATGTTCATGACGTCGGCGCCGAGGCGCTTGGCCGCCAACTCGAACGAACTTTGCGTTCGCGTGGAAGATTCGTAGAACAGATTGATGAGGGTGCGGCCGGCGAGCACGTTGCGGCGCTTGTCGGGTTTGCGGTTCTGATCGGCGGCCTTGTCGGCCAGGTCGAGAATGCAATTGATCTCTTGCACCGTGAGCTTCTCGCAAGAGAGAAGATGGCGGTGTGGGAAGCCCGATTTCTGCTTCTTGGCCAATGATGTCATTAAAGGCGTGCGTATAAGGCAATTGCATCCGGTGGGCAACCCGGGTCTGCCTTGGTGACGCCATTTAAAGTGAATGAATCGCGTTTGATGAACCTGCACAACAAAGCGACCCCGTCCGCCGTGACCGATACCCCAGCAAAATCGGATGCCTCAAACCAGCCGCCGCCCTTCAGTGACCTCAATCTGTTCACGTCGGATGCGGCACTGGCAGACACGGTCCAGCGGGAAGGCGGTGGCCGCGCCGCCAAAGCGCTGACGGCGTTCGGCCAGATCTGCGGATCGGCCGAAAATGCCGAGCTGGCGCGGCTCGCCAACGAGAACACGCCCAAGCTGAAAACGCATTCGACACGCGGCGACCGCTTGGACGTTGTCGAGTTCCATCCCGCCTATCACGCGCTGATGGAGATCAGCTGCGCGGAGGGATTGCACTCGTCTGTCTGGGCGCATCACGCCACGCCAGAAGCGTCCCCGAAGGCTGGCGCACACGTCGTGCGCGCTGCTGGCTGCTACATGGCGGCACAGATGGAGGCGGGCCACTGCTGTCCCATCACCATGACCAACGCGGCAGTACCAACGCTGTTGCTGCAACCCGATATTGCCGCCGAGTGGCTGCCTAAGATCTTGCCGAAGGCCTATGACCGCCGCTTCGTTGCATTTCCAGACAAGACGGCCGTCACCATCGGCATGGGCATGACGGAGCGCCAGGGCGGCACCGACGTTCGCGCCAACGTCACGCGCGCACGTCCCGCGAGCGGCAAGGGTGGGCCTGGGACCGAATACATCCTCGACGGGCACAAGTGGTTCATGTCCGCCCCGATGTCCGACGGCTTCCTGGTGCTGGCGCAGGCAACCAAAGGCCTTTCCTGCTTTTTGATGCCGCGTTTTCTGCCGGATGGCAGCGTGAACGGCCTGCAGTTCCAGCGCCTGAAAGACAAGCTTGGCAATCGCTCGAATGCATCGTCGGAGGTTGAATTCCACGGGGCGCACGCCTGGCTGATCGGCGAGGAAGGGCGCGGTGTGCCCTCGATCATCGAGATGGTCACCTACACGCGGCTCGACTGCGCGGTGTCGTCGGCTGGCCTTATGCGCCGCGCCGTAGCGCACGCGATCCATCATACGGAGCATCGCTCTGTGTTCGGTACCGCGTTGGCAAAACAGCCGCTGATGGCTGAAGTGCTGGCCGATCTCGCGCTCGACGTCGAGGCAGCGACTGCGCTGGCGTTTCGCTTAGCACGATCGTTCGACCGGGCCACCGATCAGCGCGCGGCAGCCTGGCGGCGGCTGATGACGCCGGTGACCAAATATTGGGTGTGCAAGATCGCGCCGGCCGTCGTGGCCGAGGCGATGGAATGCCTGGGCGGCAACGGCTACGTCGAAGATCACACGCTGGCGCGGCTTTATCGCGAAGTTCCGGTCAACGCCATCTGGGAAGGCTCCGGCAACGTCATGGCGCTCGACGTGCTGCGCGTGCTGCAGCGGGACGGCGAGGTGGTCGAGACCGTGATGGAAGAACTCAAGCAGGCAGCCGGCGACGACGCGCATCTGAAGGCGGCCCACGCACGGCTGGAAAGCATCCTGCAGGAACCGCGGTTGCTCGACGTGCGCGGGCGAACGCTGGTCGAGGGGCTGGCGGTTCTGGCGGCTGGCACGATCCTGCGGGCACACGCGCCGGCCGCCGTGGCGGACGCATTCATTGCAACGCGCATGGGCTCCATCCCGCGGTTTACGTACGGGCAGGGCCTGGACTGGGCCGACAAGTCCGCCATCATCGCCCGCGCCACGCCCAATCGCTCCTGATCCGCCACTTGCAAAAACCGCTGTTTTTTGACAGATTGCGGTCTTCGCTCAGCAAACACGTGAATGCGGAAAAGTCTCTGTGCGCCAGTTGGCTACCAGTATTGGCCCGAATAAGGATCGCGACGTTGCTCGCGGCCGGGCACTGGCATGCGCGCTTCAGGCTTCGCTCCTGCTCCTTAGCGGCCCCTGAGCCGCCACAGTCCGGGCCCGCGCCCGGACGCGCTCAGGGGATCACGCGACGAGCCAGGACCTTTCATTATCTGCCGGCCCGATAGACTGAGGCCGGCCCCGGAGCCAAGGATCATCCCATGACCGCGAAACCCGAACAGGGCGCGCCTCACCACAACCCAAACACCGAGCGCGCACCCCACGCGAAGCCCAACACCGACCGCGTTTTCATTTTTGATACAACCCTGCGCGACGGCGAGCAGTGCCCCGGCGCGACGATGACGTTCGAAGAGAAGCTGGAAGTTGCCGCCTACCTCGACGACATGGGCGTCGACATCATCGAGGCCGGCTTCCCCATCGCGTCCGACGGCGACTTCGAGGCCGTATCCGAGATCGCCAAGCGCACCAAGAAGGCGACCATCGCCGGGCTCGCCCGTGCCATCGACAAGGATATCGACCGCGCCGGCGAGGCCGTGCGTCATGCCAAGCGCGGCCGCATCCACACGTTCGTGTCGACATCGCCGATCCATTTGGCGCATCAGATGAAGAAGACGCAAGCGGAGGTGTTGGACATCATCGCCGCAACGGTGACGCGCGCGCGCAACCTCGTCGAGGACGTCGAGTGGTCCGCCATGGACGCCACCCGCACGCCGATCGACTATCTGTGCCAGTGCGTCGACGCCGCCATCAAGGCTGGTGCTACGACGATCAATCTGCCCGACACCGTCGGTTACGCCACGCCGGACGAGTATCGCGATATGTTCCGCCAAGTGCGCGAGCGTGTGGAGAATTCCGACAAGGCGATCTTCTCGGTGCACTGCCACAACGACTTAGGCATGGCCGTCGCCAACTCGCTGGCCGGTGTCGCCGGCGGCGCGCGCCAGGTGGAATGCACGTTGAACGGCATCGGCGAGCGCGCCGGCAACGCTGCGCTGGAAGAAGTCGTCATGGCCATCAAGACGCGCGGCGATGCACTGCCGTACATGACCGGCATCGACTCTACGATGCTCACGCGCGCGTCCAAGCTGGTGTCAGCGGTGACGAACTTTCCCGTGCAGTACAACAAGGCGATCGTCGGCCGCAACGCGTTCGCGCACGAGAGCGGCATCCACCAGGACGGCATGCTGAAACATCAGCAGACCTACGAGATCATGACGCCGGAATCCGTCGGCGTCGGCAAGACCTCGCTGGTGATGGGCAAGCACTCGGGCCGCAACGCCTTCCGCTCGAAGCTGAAGGAACTGGGCTACGAGCTGGGCGACAACGCCTTCGAGGATGCATTCAACCGCTTCAAGGCGCTGGCCGATCGCAAGAAGCACATCTACGACGAGGACATCGAGGCGCTGGCCGACGATAACGTCGCCCACCTCAACGACCGCATGAAAGTGGTAGCCCTGCAGATCGTCGCCGGCACCAACGGACCGCAGTCCGCCACGCTGACGCTCGACATCGACGGCAATCAGCAGACCGTGCACGCCACCGGCAACGGCCCGGTGGATGCCACGTTCAACGCCATCAAGATGCTGGTGCCGCACGAAGCCAAGCTGGCCCTGTACCAGGTGCACGCCGTGACCGAGGGCACGGACGCGCAGGCGGAGGTTTCCGTGCGCCTGGAGGAAGAGGGCCGCATGGTGACCGGACGTGGCGCGGATACGGACACGCTCGTGTCGTCGGCTCGCGCATACGTGGCCGCATTGAACAAGCTGATG
>CAWJXQ010000011.1:0-80104 GCA_963846845.1 uncultured Pseudomonadota bacterium
CCGAGCCTAGTCGTACTCGAAGCTCCCCTCCAGCACGTCGCGGGAATCGAGGCCGATCTGCACGTTGAAGTGCCCGCTCTCGACCACTTCGCGCAGGTCGGCATTTACGAATTTGAGCTGATCCTCGCCGATCGTGAAGCGAACGACACGGCTCTCACCGGGCTTGAGCGACACCTTCTGAAAGCCCTTCAGCTCCTTCACTGCACGCGCGATGGAGGCGGAGGTGTCCCGAATGTAGAGCTGTACGATATTGGCCCCTTCATATCGGCCTTCGTTGTTTAGCGTCGCCTCGGCGGTCAAGGTTTGACCGTGTGAGAGACGCGCTCGCCGAGAGCTTCAAATCCGACAGCGTGAAGCGGCTGAAGCTCAATCCGAAGCCGAAGGGATAGAGCGGCCCGTTCGGCTCCTCGAAATACTGCGAGGTGTAATTGCCAAACCCGCTTTCGGGCGCAGGGCGGCCGATGCGAAGATGATTGTAGTAGATCGGGATCTGGCCCACCGAGCGCGGGAAGCTGATCGGCAGCTTGGCCGAGGGATTGTAATCGCCAAACAGCACGTCGGCGATGGCGTGCCCGCCCTCGGTGCCCGGGTACCAGGTCTCCAGTATCGCGTCGGCGTTGTCCTTCTCCCAGCCGATGGAAAGAGGACGGCCGTTCATCAGCACGACGACCAATGGCTTGCCAGTTGCCTTCAGCGCTTGCAGCAGCGCACGTTGGGAGCCGGGCAGGTCAAGGCTGATGCGGCTTGAAGACTCATGCGCCATGCCGCGCGATTCACCGACAGCGGCGATCACGACGTCCGCCTGGCCCGCCAGGGCTACAGCCTCGTCTATCAACACCTGCGGACTGCGCGGGTCCTGCACGACTTCCGGCCTGTCCCAGTTCAGGTTGTTGAGATGCGCAACGATCTTGGGATCGTCGACGATGTTGGCCCCGCGGGCCATGAGCAGGCGCGCCTTACCCTCGATGGCCTGCTCGATCCCAGCGCGCAGCGTGACGGCAAGTTCCGGCACACCCTGCGCTGACCAGGTGCCGAGAATATCCATCCCGGAATCGGCGAGTGGCCCGACGAGCGCGATGGTGCCGGCCTTTTTCAACGGCAGGGTCTGATTGCGATTCTCCAAGAGCACGATTGTCTGGCGAGCGATTTCGCGCGCCGGCGCGCGATGCAGGCGGCTGTCGGCCTTGACGTCGGCAGGATCATCGGCAGGCGAGCCCATGCGTAGGAACGGATTGGCGAATAGGCCGAGATCATATTTCGCCCCCAGCACATCGCGCACGCGGGCATCGATCTCGGTCATCGCAATCTCGCCCGCGGCGATCAGGCCGGGCAATTCTTTAAGGTAGATCTGATCGGCCATGCTCTGATCGACGCCGGCCTTGAGGGCGAGCTTCCCCGCCTCGCGCTCATCGCGCGCCACGCCATGGCGCCGCAGTTCGTCTATCGCACCGTGATCGGAGACCGTCACGCCGCGGAAACCCCATTGCTTGCGCAGCAGATCCTGGAGCAGCCAGACGTTTGATGTGGCCGGCACACCGTTGATAGAGTTGAGGGCGACCATGACGCCACCCGCACCCTCCTCGATCGCTGCACGATAGGGCGGCAGGTAGACCTGGTGCATGCGCAGCGGACTCATGTCGACGGTGTTGTAGTCGCGTCCACCCTCCACCGCGCCGTAAAGCGCGAAATGCTTGACCGTTGCCATGATGCTGTCTGAGCTGTCGAGAGACTTGCCCTGAAAGCCGCGGACGCTTGCGCGCGCGCATTCGGAAACGAGATAGGGATCTTCCCCGAAGCCTTCCGAGGTGCGGCCCCAACGAGGGTCATGGCTGATGTCCACCATGGGCGCGAAGGTCATGTCCAGGCCGTCGGCGCAAGCCTCCAATGCCGAAATTCGAGCTGCACGTTCGACCGCTTCGACGTCAAAGCTCGCCGCAAGACCGAGCGGAAGCGGGAAGATCGTGCGGTGGCCGTGCACGATATCGTAGGCAAAGTAGATCGGGATCTTCAGGCGGCTACGTTCGACAGCAGCTGCCTGAAGCGGTCGATTGTCCTGCCGGACTACAGTGTTGAACGTGCCGCCGATGCGCCCGGCTGCGATTTCGTCCGCCAGTTGCGCGTGCGGTATCTCCCGCGAGATGCTGATCAACCGCAGTTGGCCAACCTTCTCCTCAACGGTCATGCGCGAAATCAGGTCGTCGATGAAAGCCTTCTTCACGCCCGGATCGGCTGACGTTTTGGGTCCCACCGTCCCTGCCATGGCCAAATCCGCGACCAACCCCGTCGCGCAAGCGGCGACTGACGCGATGGCAACCAGCGCCTGCCGCCGCGAAAGACCGTCCTCCGCCGCGTCCGCGCGAAAGTTCGCCTCCCGCCCATCGACGGTTGGCACACCATTTGATTTGTCCATGCTTTGTTCGTTCACCTTGATTGTGGTCACGAGGGCCCGCGCGGAGGTCTTTGGCGCTCGCTTCTTGACCCTTGCATCGATGTTAGGCATCTGTGCTCGTTCGCGCGGCACCCCGCCGTACTATCGATGTGCCGTCTTGGCCTTTTAAAGGTGCTTTTGTGGACTTGTCGACTCGTCCCGCAGATGACCGTTACAATCCGGCTCGGTGCTTATCATTCCGTTGGAGATCGGCTTGGCGCGAGCAGCGTTTTGCGCGCTTGGGCCCAGCGCTGCGATGGCTGGCCGCAGGCGTACTTTTCCTGAGCACACCGGCCATCAGCACGACCGCACTCGCCAACGACCGTCAGGACAGCCTTGGGCTGGACGAGGTGATCGTCAAGGCGAAGGCCCTGGCAGACGCGCCCTATGTCGCTCCGGTCAGCAACTTGCCGGAAGTGTTCGGCAAGTTGCAGTTTGCCGATTATCAGAAGATACAGCCGCTCCGCGACCGGTTCGCATGGGCGCAGCTCGACACACCCTTCAAACTGGCATTCTACCATCAGGGGATGCAGTTCAATACGTCGGTGAAGATCAATGAGATCGTCGACGGCACCGTGCATGAGATCCCCTACGATCCAACCTGCTTCGACTTCGGCGACCTGCACTTCGACCGCGAGCAGACAAGCAAGCTCGGTTGGCCGGGGTTTCGCGTGCTGTATCCGATCAACCAGCCTGGCAAGTACGACGAGGTTATGAGCGTCCTGGGCGCGAGCTATTTCCGCGTCATCGGCAAGGGGCAGGTCTACGGCTTATCGGGACGGGGGCTCGCCATCGACACCGGCCTGCCAATCGCCGAAGAGTTTCCTGCCTTTCGCGAATTCTGGATCAACCGCCCTGCACCGCAGGAACGGCACCTGACGTTTTACGCCCTTCTCGATTCCCCGCGTGCGACGGGCGCCTATGAATTCACTCTGACGCTCGGCGCCGAGACCCTGCTCGACGTCAAGGCGCGTGTCTTCGTGCGTGGCGGCGGGGCGCCGGCGGCATTCGGCATCGCGCCGTTGACCAGCATGTTTCTCCATGGCCCTAACCAGCCCCCGCCGGTTCCCAATTTCCGGCCCGCGATCCACGACTCCAACGGGCTTGCGATACACACGGGAGCCGGCGAATGGATCTGGCGCCCTCTAAACAATCCACCCTCGGTCGCCGTCAGCAGCTTCGGCGTCGAGAACCCAAAGGGCTTCGGCTTGCTCCAGCGCGGCCGCGACTTTTCGCGCTACGAGGATTTGAAGGATCGCTACGACCTGCGCCCCAGCGCCTGGGTCGAGCCGGTCAACGACTGGGGCAAGGGGCATGTCCGGCTTGTCGAACTTTCCACGGCCGATGAAACCAACGACAACATCGCCACCTTTTGGGTACCCGACGCTACTCCTGCACCGGGTCAGCCGATGCACTTCGACTACCGCATCCACTTCACGACTGACGAGCCGGCCATCCTGAAGGGCGAACGGTCGTACGTGTGGCAGACGATACGCACGACAGGTGAAATCTACCATACGAACCTAATTCGCGCCCACGACGGAACGATCGCCTTCCTGATCGACTTCACGGGCCCCTCCTTGGGCGAGCTTCCGCTGGAGTCGCCAATTGCCGCGCAAGTCAGTGCCGACGACAATGTCGAGATCGTTGGCTCGGAACTTCGGCCCAACCCGGCCATCAAAGGCTGGCGCCTCATCTATCGCGTCAAGGTCAAGGACACGAACAAGGCCTCTGAGCTGCGTGCCGCGCTAACGTCGGAAGACCGAAGGCTCACCGAAACCTGGAGCTTCCAGCTCCCGCCTGCGCCGCCACCCGCGCCGACCGCAGGGCGTTAAATCATATGTCAGGCGGCACCTTCAGCCCGATTGGCGCGTCTCGCGATTGTAGATCTGAAGCCGTCACTCAGGTCGAGGGACGCCCGATCGGAACGCCTTCAATCACATCGAGCACGATTGGTAGATCTGCCGGCCTGCACATAGGTGTGACGGACGAGCCACCTTGTCACTTTGGTGATGGAGTGGAGCATCAATCTCATAATACTGGCCGGCAGGGTGCCGCGGCGGAAACCGGCCGTGGTGGAGAGAACTCTGATGCGATCCTACCGCGTTCTTATCGTCGCCGTCCTGTTGAGCGTCGTCAGCGCTTGCGGAGAGAAAGTGCGGGTGTCGGAGGTCTGGCCCGTCGACGGGCGTGTGGCCGGCAAGGACGGCAAGAAGGCGCGGGACCTGAGTGGTCTCGCCTGCAACAGAGCCCAAGGTTTTCCGCGACTATGCGTGGTGATCGACGACGAGACCCAATCGGCGCAGGCCGTGACGCTCTACGAGGGCCGCCTGGAAGCAGGCCCTGTCATCCCGCTCATTTCCGACGAGTTCGACGGCGAGCCACTTGAGCTCGATGGCGAGGGTGTCGCCTTCAGCGGCGGCTACTTCTACGTCATCGGCTCCCATGGTCACCCGCGAGATCGCAAGCAAAAACTGGATCCGGATCGCGATGCCGGCGAAATCGCCGCGAAGATCAAGGCGACCAGCCGTCTCCTCCGCTTCAAGGTTCCCTCGGAGCAGGACGCCGATCGCGAGACGATCGATGTCGACGTCGCCTCTTCCAGTCGCGTGCGCGAAGCGATCGCAGCCTCGCCCATCCTGTCTCCCTACATGAACCAGCGGCTCGACCGAAACGGCCTTACCGTCGAAGGCATCGCCGTGATCGGGGATCGGCTCTACGTGGGATTCCGCGCGCCTCTCTTGGAAGGCGGCAAGGCCGCGATCATGAGCCTCAACGTTGACGCCCTGTTCGGCGCCGGACCTCTCGACGCACAAGTCACGCTTCTCGATCTCGGCGGCCGCGGCGTGAGAGACCTCTGTGTCCGCGACGGCACCCTCGTGATTTTGTCCGGACCTTCCTCCGACGATGGAGACGCCACGTACGCCGTGCATCTCTGGAATCGCACGGTGCCGCCGGTGCTGATCGGCGACCTGCCGGACGTTCAATCGGATGAAAAGCCCGAAGCGATCCTTCCTCTGGACGACCCGCCAGGGGCAGTGCGTTTCCTGATCCTTTCCGATGGCGTCAAGGAAGGCGCGTCCCGCGCAGTCGCCTTCGCACGCTAAGCGCGTCCCGGCGTGTTGCTAGGCGCTACCCGGCTCTGTCAGACGTCCTGTCAGGTATCAAGAGCCGGCTCCCTTAGGCGCCGGCCTTTTTCGTTTCACCTGCACGACCACGCGAGTCATGCGCTTCCTCCCCACGGGCGTCGATTGCGCATCGAGCAAATGTGCGGATTCATTACGCAAACGAGCATCCTGGGCAATCGTCGAACGACCTGACGCTCGACTTCTGGGGACGGCTCGAGGGCGGCCTCAACGTCGTGACGCCGGCGGCGTCGACGTGCGCGGCCTTGCCTCTTGGGACGGCATCGGCACCAGAGACTACACAGGCTACTCGCTCAGAGGCACGGTCAACGTGCCGCGGAACTAGCGGCGGCCGGCCCTCAGGGTACCGTGGCCAATAGCCGACTTGCAGCGAATTCGACTGCGTGGCCGCTATCGGTCCAACGGTAGACTCTGGGCGCCGATCCTCAGCACGGCGAGGCCCGGCAGGATTCGAACCTGCGACCTCTGCCTTCGGAGGGCAGCACTCTATCCAGCTGAGCTACGGGTGCTGAGAGCCAGGGCCTAGATAGACCATTCGTGGCCCGGCGGCAAATGCCCAGAATACCCGGGCACTCGCTCGCCTTACGCAGCGGTGCGGCGGTCGTCCTGCCTCAGCGACGTCAGGAACTCGTTGACCTCGTTCGTCAAACGCTGGGCCTCGTTGGACAGGCTGTCGGCAGCCATCTGTACGGCCTCGCTCGACCGGCTGGTCTCGCCGATGGCACCCGACACGCGTGCAGATGTCGCCCGCCAGCTGCTGGGTACCTGTAGCGGCGGCCTGGGCGCTGCGCGAGATCTCGGACGTTGCCGCGCCCTGCTCCTCGACAGCGGTGGCAATGGCGATCGTCACTTCGGTAATGTCGTGCATGGCGGTCGCCACTTCGCGAATGGCGGCCACGGCATTGCGGGTTGAAGACTGGATGCCGTTGACCTGCTGGGCGATCTGGTCGGTAGCCTTCGCCGTCTGGTCGGCCAGCGACTTGACCTCCTGCGCCACGACGGCGAAGCCCTTGCCCGCCTCGCCGGCCCGCGCCGCCTCGATTGTTGCGTTGAGGGCCAGTAGGTTGGTCTGTGCCGCGATCTGTTGGATGAGGTCCACGACCGTGCCGATCGTCTGGCCGGCCAACGCCAGGCCTTCGATCTCGCTGGCCGAGCGATCGGTGGTCTTCTCAGCGTCCCTCACGATCGATCCCGCCTGCGTAACCTGCCGCGTGATTTCCTGGATCGAGGCCGAAAGCTGTTCGGCGGCAGCCGCAACGGAATTGACGTTGGTCGTCGCAGCGCCGGAGGCCTGGCTGGCAGAATCGGCCTGCGTGGCGGCGGCGGTTGCAATTGAGCCCAGCGACTGTGCGGTTTCGCGCATCACCGACGTATCGTCGTTGACCGAATCCAGCACGCGTCCGACGGACGAGTTGAATTTTTCCACCGCTGCCTCGACAGCCGAACGTACGCGCAGCGCGCACCTCGGATTCGCGCTGCGTGGCGGCCGTCAGTTCGCGGTTGCTGCACATCGCTTTTTGGAACACCGCGATAGAGCGAGCCAACGCGCCGATTTCGTCGGTCTTGCCTTCAAAGGGGATGATTTCGTGTCGCTGCCGCCGGCCACCATCGCGGTAATGGACGTGATCTCGGCGAGAGGCCGACAACCGCATTGCGGATGACGAGAATACCGACCGAGGCCAGTAGCAGACCTGCAGAGCCAGTCCCGTCAGCAGCATCGTGACCTGCTGCACGCTGGCATCGAGGGCAACGTGGGCGGCTTCCGTGCGAGCCTGGTAGAGCTGGCCGAGTTTCTGCAGGTCCTCGTTGAGAGCCGAGCGAACCGAGCGGTTTGCATCGTTGTCGCCGAACTCGCGCGCGGCTTGCGGGCTGATCTTCTCCGCCCGGTCGACCATCTCACGGCGGAAGTCCATGAATTGCTTGATGCGCGTGTTGAAGCCGTCGAATTCCCTGGTGTCGGCCGAGCTCAGCAAGCCACGCCACTCCGACACCACCTGATCGATGCGATCGATGTACTTCAGCTGGCTCGCACCGAATTTCTTCGCCTTCTCCCAATCCGGCGACATGTAGATGCCGCGCGATTCCATCACGACCGCAAAGATCAGACCGTTGACCTTTTCGACGCCGATCGTGCCCTGCGCCGCTGCGTTCACATCATCGACGAAGCGCTGCTGAGTTCTCGACTGGTAAACAAGAACGGCGACCAGCGCCAAAGTAGCGGCAACGAGAAGGGCAAAAATGGAATAAAGCTTTGCCGCAATGGAAAGCTGAGACAGCACACGCATCGTTTGGATCCTGGCGGAATAGAAATGAGCAATTTCATTAACGTTAAATGATCACTGTTAATAATAAGTTGGCGCCATTACAGCCAAGCAACGGAGTTACAACTTGCTATCTCGCAACCATGCTGACCCGGCGCCATCGCGGCCCCTATAGTCCGCGCCGATCACAGCATGAGCGATAAGCCAGACATGACCAAGCCAGCCACGCGCGCCCCGGCAGCCTGTTCCGTGCCGGAGGGCGAAACCGTTCCCATCGCCAAGGGCAGCCACGTCTACCTGGTGGACGGCTCCGGCTACATCTTCCGCGCCTTCCACGCACTGCCGCCGCTGACGCGCCCGTCCGACGGCCTGCCCGTCGGCGCCGTCCACGGCTTCTGCGCCATGCTGTGGAAGCTGCTGGGCGAGAGCAAGCTGTCGGACAAGCCGACCCACTTCGCCGTGATCTTCGATGCCTCGGAGAAGACCTTCCGCAACGAGATCTACCAGGAGTACAAGGCGCACCGCCCGCCGGCGCCGGAAGAGTTGATCCCGCAATTCCCGCTGATCCGCGACGCCGTCAAGGCCTTCAACATCGCCTGCCTGGAACAGAACGGCTACGAGGCCGACGACCTGATCGCCACCTACACCCGCGACGTCGTCGCCGCCGGCGGCGAGGTGACGATCGTCTCGTCCGACAAGGACCTGATGCAGCTGATCCAGCCCGGCGTCGTCATGTTCGACGGCATGAAGAACAAGAAGATCGGCCCCGACGAGGTGTTCGAGAAGTTCGGCGTGAAGCCGGACAAGGTCATCGACATCCAGTCGCTCGCCGGCGACTCGACCGACAACGTCCCCGGCGTGCCCGGCATCGGCATCAAGACCGCGGCCGAGTTGATCACGCAATATGGCGACCTCGACACCCTGCTGGCCCGCGCCGGCGAGATCAAGCAGCCCAAGCGCCGCGAGAAGCTGATCGAGTTCGCCGACCAGGCCCGCATCTCGCGCGACCTCGTCACCCTGATGCAGAACGTGCCCGGTCACCGTGCCCGCCGAACAGCTCGGCGTGCAGGAGCCGCACGCCGACACCTTGCTCGGCTTCCTGCGCCTGATGGAGTTCGGCACGCTGACCCGCCGCATCGCCGACAAGCTCGGCGTCGATGCACCGGCAGCTTCAGCTCCCTCTTCGGGCTCGGCCGCGCCCAAGCGGACAAGCCAGCCGCACCTCGCGCCGAATCCGGCGCGCTTCCTGCCGCCGCTCCTGCAAGCGAAGGCGCCGGCTCGCCTGCCGCCCTCGTCGCATTCGCCGGCGCGCAAGCGCTGAGCCCCCCGATCGACCGCACGAAGTACGAAACCGTGCAGACACCCGAGGCGCTCGCCGCCTGGGTCGCGAGCGCCTACGACACCGGCCGCTGCGCCTTCGACACCGAAACCACCTCGATCGACCCCATGCAGTGCGACCTCGTCGGCATGTCGCTCGCCGTCGCCCCCGGCAAGGCCTGCTACATCCCCATCGCCCACCGCGCCTCCAAAGGCGGCTTCGACTTCGGCGAGGGCGACCTCATCAAGCAAATCCCCGCCCGCGACGTGCTCGCCACCCTGAAGCCGATGCTGGAGGACCCCACGATCCTCAAGATCGGCCACAACATGAAGTACGACCTCAACGTGCTGCAGCGCCACGGCATCGCGCTCGCCTCCATCGACGACACGATGCTGCTGTCCTACACGCTCGACAGCGGCAAGGGCCCGCAGGGCATGGACGAGCTGGCCGAACGCCACCTCGGCCACACCTGCATGCCGTTCTCCAAGGTCATCGACTTCGCGCCCGGCCAGAAGAAGAACGAAAAGACCTTTGCCGAAGTGCCTCTCGACAAGGCCACCGAGTACGCCGCCGAAGATGCCGACGTCACCCTGCGCCTCTGGCTCAAGCTGAAGCCGCGCCTCGTCGCCGAGCGCATGACCACCGTCTACGAAACGCTGGAACGCCCGCTGCTCCCGGTCATCGCCGAGATGGAGCAGCACGGCATCAAGGTCGACAAGGCGATCCTCGGCCGCCTGTCGTCGACGTTCTCGCAGGGCGTCCATCGCCTCGAGGAAGAGATCAACGGCCTCGTCGGCCACAAATTCAACTTCGGCTCGCCCAAGCAGCTCGGCGAACTGCTGTTCGACCGCCTGAAGCTGCCCGGCGGCAAGAAGACCAAGTCCGGCCAGTGGGAAACCCGCGCCGGCCTGCTCGACGACCTCGCCGCCAACGAGGAACTGCCCGACGACGCCCGCGCGCTGATCAACAAGATGCTGGAGTGGCGCCAGCTCACCAAGCTGCGCTCCACCTACACCGACGCGCTGCCGCACTACCTGCACCCGCAGTCAGGCCGCATCCACACGTCCTACTCGCTGGCGGCCACCACCACGGGGCGCCTCGCCTCGTCCGAGCCCAACCTGCAGAACATCCCGATCCGCACCAAGGAAGGCCGCGAGATCCGCACCGCCTTCATCGCCGAGCCCGGCCACAAGCTGATCTCCGCCGACTACTCGCAGATCGAGCTGCGCGTGCTGGCCCACATCGCCGACATCCCGCAGCTGAAGAAGGCCTTCGACGAAGGCCTCGACATTCACGCCATGACCGCGTCGGAAATGTTCGGCGTGCCGGTGAAGGACATGCCGAGCGAAGTGCGCCGCCGCGCCAAGGCCATCAACTTCGGCATCATCTACGGCATCTCCGCTTTCGGCCTGGCCAACCAGCTCTCGATCGGGCGCGAGGAAGCCGGCGACTACATCAAGACCTACTTCCGCCGCTTCCCCGGCATCCGCGACTACATGGAAGAGACGAAAAAGTTCGCCCACGAGCACGGCTACGTGACGACCATCTTCGGCCGCAAGATGCACTACCCCGAGATCAACACGCGCAACCCCTCGATGCGCAGCTTCCTGGAGCGCGCCTCCATCAACGCGCCGATCCAGGGCTCGGCGGCCGACGTGATCCGCCGCGCCATGGCCCGCATGCCCGGCGCCCTGCGCGACGCAGGACTGAAGAGCGCGCGCATGCTGCTGCAGGTGCACGACGAGTTGGTGTTCGAAGCGCGAGAGGCCGAGGTGGCAAAAACGCTGAAGCTCGCGAAGGACGTGATGGAACGCGCAAGCCTACCGGCCGTCGCGCTGACCGTGCCGCTGCAGGTCGATGCCAAAGCCGCCGACAACTGGGAAGCGGCGCATTAGGCCTCGCGCTAATGCGAGAACCGGTTACTACGCTTACAACAAGCGCAACAGGCCCCTTCTCCCCGCGCGCGGGGAGAAGGTTGGGATGAGGGGCAGCTGCTTGTATCAATGCCGGTTCCCTGCATCTCGGCCGATGCACAACGTTTGGCAACATCCGTGGATGCGCACTAACCGTGACCCTCTCCGACGAACGGCCCAGCAGCGAATACATCGCAACGTCGCCATCGCTGACCGACACCAAATCGCGACGTTACCGTCTGCAGACAATGAGACGGAATTCACAACGACTTGCCGGTTCAGCTTACTCAAACAGCGCAACATCGCTAGTAACGGAACAGAACGTGCTCCAGTTCACGCAATTCGCAGCGTCGCCGGCATGTTGCGCATCGCCATCGTCGCATCGCCCTGCTCTCACCCCCGCCCGCGCCGCCAGCCTCCGCCCAAGCTCACCAAACCCCAGGCCGCAGCCCTCGCCGACTACGACACCGCCCTCGCGCTCTTCAAAGCCATCCTCGCCCAGCGCCGCGCGCAAATAACGGCCGGCGAGCCGCTCCCCTCCCTCCCGGGCCAAGCTGTCTATCTCGCGCGCATCAAGGTGATCAGCACCTACAAGGACCTCACCGACGCGCTGCCCGCGCGCATCGGCCGGCCCAACAAGTTCAACGTGCCCCCGGCCTACTTCGACGCCGCCATCGAGCCGCTCGTCGACGAATACACCGAACTCTTCCGCATCATGCAGGCGCCACCCGCCACCGCGCAGGCCTCCGCGACACCGTTCAAGGACGTTGTTGATCTCGGCACCGCGATCGCGCGCGCCAAGGGCGCGGACGCACAGACGGCTGAGGCCGCGGGCCGCATCAGCCTCGGCCTATTCTACGCCGAAACCAACGGCCTGCAGAACATCGGCAACGCGCGCTCCAATACCTACAAGGGAAGCCTGCAGACCGGCCCGCCCGAAGACGGCAACGGCAGCAAAAAGTGGGCCGCGATCAAGAGCAAGGTCGCAAGCCTCTTCCCGGCCGTGGCCGCACGCGACCGCACGGAAGAGGCACGCGCCGCCGGTATCGACCAGCGCTACAATCACTGGACGGCGGTGCGCAACGGCTTGATGAACGCGCACGCCGAACTATTTCCGCAGTTGCCCGAGATCGCGAAGATGCTGCCCGACGAGATCGACCAGATGAAGCTATTCGAGCTCATCCAGATCGTGCCGACGCCGACGCGCGCCGCATTGAAGTCGGGCGATGTCGCAAGCTTCCGCATTTCAAACCCCACGGTCATGGGATACCTGCGCAACAACTCGATCTTTACGTTCGGCCAGGCCGACCGCGCGAAGACCTCCGCCACCTATCGCGAAATCCTCGATGCGATGTGGCTGTTCAATGACAAATTCAAGCGCGCACAAGCTAAGCTCGATGCGATCAAACAAGGCAAGGCGGACTGACCTGATGATAGCCCGCGGCACGTAATCACGCGCTGCTCGACGACAAGCCCATAACCATCAGCCGCCAACTGAGAAGGAAGGCGGCACACAATTAGGTCGAAGAACATAAAGCGGCGGCACCCGCATGGGGCGCCGCCTAAAGCTTAGTAAGGCTTCTTGGTATCGGTCTGGGAATTCGGCTCGGCAGGCTTGCCGTTGACCGGGGGCGTCTTGTCTTTCGCCATAGATGGGTCGGTGCCGGCCGTGCCGCTGGATGCGCCCGAAGATGCGCCACCCGAAGAATTGCTGCTGTTTGAACCGTCAGTGGTGTTGGCCGGAGCGGTCTGCTTGGAAGTGCCGTCCGGCTGCGCCGCGGCGCCGCTGTCGGCTTTGGGTGCGCCGGCGCTCGGTGCTGCAGTCTGCGCCAACGCGACACTGGAAGACAGCGCAAAGAGCGCGGCCGCTGCTGCGGTTGTATACTTCATTGGGGGTTTCCTTTTTGTTTGTGGGGGCCAGAAGGCCACGTCTAAAAAAGTCGCGAGAAGCAAGGTTGTTCCGCGACATTCTGCGCCGCCCGGGATCTTACTGTTGGACCGGCGTTGGCGGCATGCTGCCTGGCAGCAGACCGAAATAGTAGAAAATACCCAAGCCGATGAAGAACAGCGCGACCAACGACACTGTCAGAATGATGAAAGTATCCGGCGAATTTTCTGCTTGCGTCGCTTCGCGCGGAGTTTCGATTTTCTTGCCTTGAACGTTACCAGCCATGAGTCACCTCCGGCCAATGCAACGCGCGTGCGGCGTGTAGGTTCGATCAACTTACTGGTCAAATGGCGAGGTGATCGAGATGGCTCGTCGGCCTTGGCACATCACGCCGCTTCGCTGTCGGCCCGATGCCCGATTTCCGCGTCTTGGGCGGTCACGAACACTTCCACGTTGTTGCGGCCGCTCTCCTTGACCGAATACAACGCCACATCGGCCCGCTTCATGAGTGCATCCGGATTGATGTCCGGCTCCTTGCGCGCAACACCGATACTCAGCGAGATCAGTTCGACGTTGCCGTCGATCGTGACAGGCCGCTTGACGGCCTCCAGTATCCGCCGCGCAACATCGTGCGCCAGCAGGGCTTCTCCTCCGTCACGCAGGATGATCGCGAACTCGTCACCGCCGATCCGGGCCACCGTATCGAACTCGCGAACGCAGCTGGTCAGCCGCGCACCGACGATCTTGAGCAGCTCGTCGCCCGCCGCGTGGCCAAGCGTATCGTTGACGTGCTTGAAGTGATCGACATCGATCAGCATGACGCAGAACGCTTCGGCTGCGTGGCTCGCATCGCATAGACGCGACAGCTCATCTGCGAAGCAGCGCCTGTTCGGCAGGCCGGTCAGGGGATCGTGCAGCGAGATGTGGCGCAGCGCATCTTCGGCCTGACGGTCGACGGTAATATCGGTGTAGGTGCAGATAACGCCATTCTGTGTGCGGCGCTGCGAGATGCGAATTGTCCTGTTGTCTGACAGCAGCTGATCCACATCGCCATTGGCCAGCACCGGCAGCGCGCCCTCTGCGACCGGCATGGAACTTTTCGAAGTCCGCACAGAGCTTCACGAGGCTTTCGAACGGCAAACCGATCGTCACGTCTCGACCGGAAAGCGCGTACATCTGCAGGAAGCGGTCGTTGCGGGCGACAATCCTCAATTCCTTGTCGAAGATGCAAAGCCCCTGGTTCATCGCGTCCAGCGCGGCATCCAGCGTGCGCCGGCTGTTTTGGTTTGCAGCGGACAGTTGCTCGACGCGCTTGCGCATGGCATCGCGCTCGGCCACCGCGGCGGCCACGAACAGCGTCGTGAACAGGTTGACGAGGCAGAACAACTGGACGAGCCAGGCGCGGCTTGCCTCGTCGCTCGCGTGATTGATGGCAGCCGGCCCGTAGCCCTTGTAGGTTGCGTAGATCGACACCGCTGAAAGCAGCAGCGTCGCGAATGCGGCATAGCGCGGACCAAGCTGGAAAGCGATTGCGACGCAAACAGGCGTAACGAGGAACGTCAGCGGCACGCTCGTCTGCCCGAACACGAGCCCGCAAACAATGGCGAGCGCTGAGAACAGCAGAACGACTCTGGAAGCTGTGACGGAGGGCCCGGAACTGCCCGGCCGGAACGCCAGCGCAAAAGCCGGCGTGATCACGAGCAAGCCCAACGCATCGGCCATGTACCAGGTCGAGAACGCGGTACCGTAGTCTGCCCCGGCCAACGTCGTCACGAGCGCTGCGCCCACAGCGGCGGGTGCAGCCGCGGCTGCAAGGCAGGCGCCGATGAATTTGACGACCGTTCGCAACTCGCAGAAGTCGAGATCGTCGACCAGCAGGCTATCGAGCAGATACAGCGCGATGATGGCCTCTGCCGCATTGATGGCGGCGAAGCTCAACGAAACACCCAGCGAGTGGCCGACCGCTAGGTTCACGATAACGTTGATGCCGCAACACGCCGCCAGCGTGTGTAACTTCACCCGCAAGCTGTCGCTCAGCAGAAGGGCAGCGAGCAGCAGGCCGTTTGCGGGCCAGATGGCGGCAACAGACGACTCGGTCTGCGTGTGGCGCGTCGCCAGATAGACGCAGATGCCAAACAACAGCGGGACAACCCGCACAAAGAAGCGTTCGCCCGAAACCAGCCAGATGAAGTGGTTGTCTTCTATTGCCCTCTCGAACCAGCGTACCGACACTGGAACGTGCGCGGGCAACAATGCGAAATGCATCGTATGTACGCCTGACAAACTACCAAAATACAATGTCCAGTTTGCGATAGTTTGGTTGACATAAACCTAACAACTCAATGAGTTTTCGTTGGAAATTAGTAGAAGGAAAGAAACGGAATGGCGGTGGCGGCCGATCTTGTCACCTCATTGCAGCAGACCGCAGAAACAACGCCTAAGTCCTTTGTCGTTCAAGTCCAAATCCACAGCAAAAAACGCCGGAGACACTGCCCCATCCGCGCCCCATTCCCCGTCATACTCGCCCGCTTGACTCGTGCCCAATCGTGGCCGAAGACTCGAGCAGGGGAATCGCCAGTTAACGTGATGTTAACTAGACCGAAACAAGGTGAAGGCATGCGCCCAGGGGGATTGTGCATGCGTTTCGTTACACCTGGAGGAAGCACTGCGTCCGCATTGCGCGCCATTACGGCTGCGGCGGGCCTGAGCCTCCTTATGTCCGGCTGCGCCGGCGGCCCCGTCATCATTCCACCGTCCGAACAGCCTCTGTCGAAGGAGTCGTCCATGCTCCTCGGCAAGAAGGGCATGGAGACGAACACCCCGATCTACATCCGCATCTTCAAGGAAGAGTCGGAGCTGGAGATCTGGAAGGCGCGCGCCGATGGCCGTTTCTATCACTTCAAAACCTACCCGATCTGCAATTGGTCCGGCGAACTGGGCCCTAAGTACGCCCAGGGCGACAAGCAAGCGCCCGAAGGCTTCTATTCGATTTCGTTGAACCAGTTGAAGCCGGACTCCAGCTACTACCTCGCCTTCAACATCGGCTTTCCCAACGCCTACGACCGGGCGAACGGCCGGGACGGCAAGTTCCTGATGATCCACGGCAAGTGCAAGTCCGCCGGTTGCTACGCCATGACGGACGCGCTGGTCGAGGAGATCTACGCCCTCGGCCGCGACGCCCTGCGCGGCGGCCAGCAGAGCATCCCGCTTCACGCTTTTCCCTACCGCATGACCGACGAAAAGCTCGCGCGCTACAAGACCAACAAGAATTACGCGTTCTGGAAGACCTTGAAGGAAGGCTACGACAGCTTCGAGGTGACCCGTATGCCCCCGACGGTCGCCGTCTGCGAGCGCAAGTACGTCGTCAACGTCGTCATGCCGCCGTTCACGGAACTGGACCCCATCGCCGCGTGCCCGCGCTTCGAGAAGCCCGCACTGACGCCGTTTGCCGCCGCGCCCACCGAGCAGAAGCTGGCCATGGAGCGCGTGACGGTTGTTGGCCCCAAGACACGCGGGCCGGGCAACATCTCGCTGCCGCCAGCTGATGCCGATCCGATCGCTTCCGCCATTGCTTCCAGCAACTCGCGGATGCCGAACCCGGAGGCTGCCTCAGCACTCGGATATCGTCAGTGACCGACGCGCCGCGCAAACGGCGCCGCAGCTGGCGCCGGTTTGCGCTGCTGCTTCTTACTGCTGACCGGCGCAGCCGGCGCATTCGCGATCGCCAACCGCGAATACATCCTGCCGTTCCTGCCCGAGCAGGACGTCATCCGCTTCGAACGCTGGCAGCGCGTCACCTACGCCTCGCTCGGCTGGACCTGGCCGGGCACGCCAGATCTGAACGCGCTTGACCAGCGCCTGGCCGCAGCAGGTGTGAAAGTCGGCTCCCCAATTCTCGTGCGTATCTTCAAACGCGAGTTCGAGCTGGAGATCTGGCTCAAGAAGGGTGACCGCTTCGAGCGCTTCGCCACCTACCCCATCTGCAAATGGTCGGGCCGGCTAGGTCCGAAGGTGCGCCAGGGCGACCGGCAGGCGCCGGAAGGCTTCTATACTGTCGGCGGCAAGGCCCTGAACCCCAACAGCCGCTGGTATCGCTCGTTCAATCTTGGCTTTCCCAATGCGCACGACCGCGTTCTTCGCCGCACCGGCAGTTTCATCATGGTCCACGGCGGCTGCTCGTCCATCGGCTGCTACGCCATGACGAATGGCCAGATGTCCGAGATCTGGAAGCTGGTGAAAGGCGCCTTGGACGGCGGTCAGCAGAGATTCCAGACGCAGGTATTTCCCTTCCGTCTGACGGACGCCAATCTCGCCAGCCGCGCTGGCACGCCGGACGGCGACTTCTGGCAGAGCCTTAAACCCGGCCACGACCTGTTCGAGCAAACCGGAGTTCCGCCCCGGGTCAGCGTCTGCAACAAGCGCTACGCCTTCGAGGCCGGCAGTCCCGGCGCCGACGGCAGTGCGGAGCTGGAGACGCGCTGCCCGGCCCGGACGGCCAAGGTTAACTGAGGTCTGGCGGCCACAAAGTCTTCGTTTTCAACACATAAGAGCAACCAAGTTGCCGGTTTTTGATCTGGATCGCCCCTCCTTTGTCTGTAAAAAGGAGGGCAGGGATCAACGGCGCCGCTTGACGTTAGTGTTAGGAGTTTCCGCCGCATGCCAGAGTTCGGCCGAAGGTTCGGACATCGACACGCACGCAATCCAAGTGCCCGCATGCGCTGGCTGCTTGCGGCCGCGTTGCTGTCCATTCCGCTCCACAGCATCCGCACTCACCATCGAACTGAAGGACGTCGCGCCCGATCGCGTAGAGCGGCAACGTGCGGCCGCCAAGGGCGCCATTCCTCTGCCCAACACACCGGAAGTCGGCCGCACCACCGCGCGCCTGACTGAGAAGGGCCTCGCCGCCGGCAATGCCGTGATGTTGCGCGTCTTCAAGGAAACGTCGGAGCTAGAACTCTGGATGGAGAAGGACGGCGTCTTCACGCACTTCGCCACCTATCCGATCTGCCACTGGTCCGGCACGCTCGGCCCCAAGCAGCGCGAAGGCGACAAGCAGACGCCGGAGGGCTTCTACACGATCACCAACCGCCAGCTGCATCGCGCCGGCCGTTGGACGCGTGCGCTGAACCTGGGCTTCCCCAACGTTTACGACGAGTCTCAGGCGCGCTCCGGCTCCTACATCCTCATCCACGGCGGCTGTTCCTCGGTCGGCTGCTTTGCCATGACCGACCCCGTCATCGCCGAGGTCTACCAGCTCACCTCCGCCGCCCTGCAGAAGGGCCAGGCGCACATTCCCGTCCACGTCTTTCCGTTCCGCATGACGGATGCCAATCTCGACAAGTATCGCACCGGCGAGTGGTACCAGTTCTGGCAGAACCTGAAGGAAGGCTACGACACCTTCGAGCGCACGCATCGCCCGCCACGCATCTCCGTGTGCGACAATCGCTATATCGTCCAGGAAGCCGGGCCCTCGGAGGTGGCCGCTCCGGGCCCTTTAGAACCGTGCGCGGCAACAGCCGCGCGGATAGCCGAACTGGTGGCATCAAACGGCTTTGCCCCTCCGATACGGTTGCCACGGCAGGCCGGGAACCGGCGCGCTGATCTCACGGGCCGCCGCGCCAGCGCGCACATGTGCTCGATGGCTCGCGCCAGCTGCCGCAAGTTCGTCTGCCCTGCGCAACAAGGTCGCCGACCGCGGCAACCGCAAGGGCATCCGCTCCGCCAAGCGCGAGCGCTGACGTTTACCCTGATCGCAGTCGCTGCCTCTGACGCAGGAAGAGACGGCCAGCGTTCCTTGCTGCATCCCGCGTGCCCGTGCCATACACGGCTTAAGTCCTTGAAAGCCGACACGGAGCAGCTGCCGCATGTGGGAAAAGTATTCTGAAGCCGCCGAGAACGTCGTCGAGTACATCGTCTTCGCCTCGCGCTGGCTGCTCGCACCGTTCTACGTCGGCCTCGCCGTCTCGATCGTCGTGCTGCTCATCAAGTTCATCGCCGAACTTTGGCATCTCGTGATTCACGCCTTCACGTCGACTGAAGCAGAAGTCATCCTCGGCGTCCTCGCCCTCGTCGACTTGTCGTTGACCGGCTCACTGCTGATCATCGTCATCTTCTCCGGCTACGAGAACTTCGTCTCCAAGATCGACCATTCCGCCCACAAGGATTGGCCCGAATGGATGGGCACGATCGACTTCACGGCGCTCAAGCTCAAGCTTCTCTCGTCCATCGTCGCCATCTCTGCCATCCAGCTGCTGAAGCAGTTCATGGCCATCAAGGAAATCACCGACCGCGACCTGATGTGGCTCGTCATCATCCACGTCGTCTTCGTGATCTCCAGCGTGCTGCTGGCGCTGTCGGATCGCATCGCCGCGCATCACGGCCCGGCAGACGCCGCGCCGCATAATCCGGCGCCTTCGAAAGACGATGACAAGCACGAGGGCACGAGCGCGCCACCGAGCCGGATGTGATGTAGCGGTGGTGTCGAGCCCTGGCCCTGCCCAGGCCCGCGTTCTCATCATCGGCGGCTATGGCGCGTTCGGCTCTCTGATAGCCGAACGCCTGGCGCGCGAAGCTGACCTGCACCTGGTGATCGCTGGCCGAAGCGCGCAGCGCGCTCAAGCCGCCGTGACGAAGCTTCGGCCGGCGGCGCAAGCTTCACTCTCGTTCGCAGCGGCGGACGCCACGACGCTCACCGCCGCCGAAATTGTTTCGCTCGCTCCGCGCGTCGTTATCAACGCCTCGGGTCCGTACCAGGCGCAGGACTACACGCTGGCACGGGCCTGCATCGCGGCGCGCTGCCACTACATCGACCTGGCGGACGCCCGCGCCTTCGTCACCGGCATCACCGCGCTCGACAGGCCAGCCAAAGCCGCCGGCGTCACCGTCATCAGCGGCGCCAGCAGCGTGCCGGGGCTGTCGTCAGCCGTGTACCTCGCGCTGAAACGCCGGTTCGCCAGTGTCGAACAGTTGGAGATCTATCTCTCGCCCGGCAACCACTTCAATCCAGGCGAAGCAACGACGCGCTCTGTTCTCGGCGGCGCCGGCCGGCCGTATAACGATGCAAGAGAACGGGCGCCAGGTCACGGTCTACGGTTGGCAAGGCCTGCGTCGGCGCAACATCGACGGCATCGGCGCCCGCTGGTTCGGTTACGTCGACGTGCCCGATCTCGAACTCTTCCCAGCCGCCGACGCAAATCTAAAGACCGTGCGTTTCCAGGCCGGCGTTGAAGTGAGCTTGTTCCACCTCGGCCTTTGGGCACTCGCCGGCTTGAAACGCGCTGGCCTACTCGGCGACATCGCTGCGTTCACTCGCCCGCTGATGCGCGTGAAGGAAGCGCTCGCCTTCCTCGGCACCGATCGCGGCGGCATGCTGGTGAGGATGCGCGGCACGTCGCCGGACGGCACACCGCTGCGGCTCGACTGGTCACTCGCCGCCACGCACGGCCACGGACCCTATGTCCCAGCCATCGCCAGCATCATCCTGACGAAGCGTCTGGCGCGCGCCGATAGCCCTCCGCCCACCGGGGCCATGCCTTGTTTCGGCCTCTTCACCTTGGATGAATTTCTCGCCGAGGTGCCGGACCTGCAGATCACTTCCGCCACGATTGCGCACTAGCGTCATGCCATCTGATTAGCCGCTGCAAAGACCGGATCACTCGATGTCATCTCGCTCCCGTATCGCAATGCTCGCCACAGCATGCACGCTGTCCTTCGCGATCCCGGCGTCCGCAATCGCCTGTGCCTGCTGTGCCAGCACAGGACAGCGCTTCGTCGAGACCGGCAAGGCATCTGACTACGACGCCGACCAACTCGACCGCATCGCTTTCGACGGCAAAGCCGAACTTCTGACCGGCGAAGCTGAGCCCAGCGACATACGCGGCCTTACCGCAACGGAAACGGAGTATGCGCTGGACGTATCCCGCAAAGCTTCCGAATGGACCTTCACCTTCAAGACCAATGGCGTCGTCGCCGGCACGCTGTCGTTCAAACCCGACAAGCTCGCCAAGTTCGAGGTCGATACCCGCCTCTCCGAACCACCTGCCGGCGGCATGGTCGCGCTCTACAAGGAATGGAAGCAAACCGCATCGGTTACCGGCACAGGAATGTTCAAGCTGCCCGCTGGCAGCTCGCTGTCGTTGATCCTTCAAGGCAGCGGCAACAGCTGCACCAGCGCCGACGACTTCAAGACCTGGTCGCTTGTCACACAAGGCGACGGCTTCAGCTTCCTGTTCTTCGGCAAACTCGCACAGTCCAAATGAAAAAGGGTCAGACCTCGGTCTGACCCTTTGCTCATCGGCTGCAACTCAGCGCATCAATCGTGCTTGCCGTGGCAATGCTTGTACTTCTTGCCCGAGCCGCACGGGCACAGCGCGTTGCGCGAAACCTTGCCCCACGTCGACGGCTGCTTGGGATCGACGCCGCCATCCGTCGCCTTGCGCGTGACCGCAGGCTCACGGCGATCGATCTGCCCCGGCGCGCGGCGCCCGGCCTGGGCGATCGCCGCATCGGCCATCTCGAACTCGTCGAGACCCGTCGTCGGGTCGATGTGGTGGGCTTCCATCTCCGGCAGCTGAACCGGCTGCAGCATCGGCTGCTCTTCGGCCGGCGCCAGCTCGATGTGCATCAACTGCCCCGTCGTGCCCTCGCGCAGGCGGCCCAGAAGGCTCTCGAACAGCACGAACGCTTCCGTCTTGTACTCGTTCAGCGGATCGCGCTGACCGTAGGCGCGGAAGCCGATCACCTGGCGCAGATGCTCCAGCGTCACGAGATGCTCACGCCACAGCATGTCGAGCGTGCGCAGCAGCACTTCCTTCTCGATATGCCCGTAAAGCTCCGGCCCAATCTCTTGCGCCTTCTGCGCTGCCCGGTCGTCGGCCGCCTTGATGAGACGCTCCTCCATCTCGACGTTGGCAATGCCTTCTTCCTGGCCCCAGGCGTCGATCGGCAGGTCGATATCGAAGATATTGTCGACGGCTTCCTTCAGGCCCTTGGTATCCCACTGCTCGGCATAAGCCTTCTCGGGGATGAAGCGCGTCACCAGTTCGCGCACCACCTGCTGCCGCAGATCGGCAACCGTCTCCGACACGTCGTCCTGGCCCATGATGTCGATGCGCTGGTCGAAGATCACCTTGCGCTGGTCGTTCATCACGTCGTCGTACTTCAGGATCTGCTTGCGGATGTCGAAGTTGCGCGCTTCCACTTTCTTCTGCGCCATCTCCAGCGACTTGTTCATCCACGGATGCGTGATCGCTTCGCCTTCCTGCAGGCCCAGCGTCTTCAACACGCTGTCCATGCGCTCCGAACCGAAGATGCGCATCAAGTCGTCATCGAGCGCGAGGTAGAACTTCGAGCGGCCCGGGTCGCCCTGGCGGCCGGAACGGCCACGCAACTGGTTGTCGATGCGGCGGCTCTCGTGCCGTTCCGTGCCGATGACGTAGAGACCGCCCGCCTCCAGCGCCTTCTGCTTCTGCACCTGCACCTCGGCGTCGATCTGCTCGCGGCGCTTGGCGATGGCAGCATCGTCCGGCGCAGTCTCGCCCTGTTCGATGATCCAGTCGCGCAGCTGATACTCGACGTTGCCGCCCAGCTGAATGTCGGTGCCGCGGCCGGCCATGTTCGTGGCGATCGTCACGCCGGACGGTTTGCCGGCCTGCGCGATGATGCTGGCTTCCTGTTCGTGAAAGCGCGCATTGAGAACCTGATGCGGAATGGGATCGGAGTTCTTCGCCTTGGCGCCAACCTCCATGAGGTAGAGCCCGATGTCTTCAAGGAACGTCTTGATCTCGGATTCCTTGGCGCTCAGCTTCTCAGCGTAATCGCGCGCCTTGCGGCCCAGCTCTTGAATGTACTTGCGGTCCTTCAACAGCTCGGCAAGCTGCTCCGACTTCTCGATCGACGTCGTGCCGACCAGCACCGGCTGCCCGCGGCGGTAGCAGTCGGCGATCGTGGTGATGATCGCCGCATATTTCTCTTTCTGCGTGCGGTAGATCTCGTCGTCTTCGTCGACGCGCGAAACGTTCAGGTTGGTCGGGATCTCGATGACGTCGAGCCCGTAGATATCCATGAACTCGCTGGCTTCCGTGTTGGCCGTACCGGTCATGCCGGCAAGCTTCTCGTACAGACGGAAGTAGTTCTGGAACGTGATGGACGCCAGCGTCTGGTTTTCCGGCTGGATCTCCACGCGTTCCTTGGCTTCCAGCGCCTGGTGCAGGCCTTCCGAGTAGCGGCGGCCCGGCATCATGCGGCCCGTGAACTCGTCGATGATCACGACTTCGCTGGCCTTGACGATGTAGTCCTTGTCGCGCTGGAACAGCTTGTGCGCCTTCAGGCCCTGGTTCACGTGGTGCACGATCGTGACGTTCTCGATGTCGTACAGCGAACCCTTCAGCAGGCCGGCTTCGCCCAGCAGCCGCTCCATCGTGTCGTTGCCGGCTTCCGTCAGCGACACCTGGCGCTGCTTCTCGTCGAGTTCGAAATCTTCTTTTTCGAGCTTCGGGATCAGCGCATCGACGGCGAGATAGAGGTCCGCGCGGTCTTCCAGCGGACCGGAAATGATCAGCGGCGTGCGCGCTTCGTCGATCAGGATCGAGTCCACTTCGTCGACGATGGCAAACGAGTGCCCGCGCTGCACCATCTCGTCGCGGCTCATCTTCATGTTGTCGCGCAGATAGTCGAAGCCGAGCTCGTTGTTGGTGGCGTACGTCACGTCGCAGGCGTAGGCGGCCTTGCGCTCTTCGTCGTTGAGCCCGTGCACGATGACGCCGACCGTGAGGCCGAGGAAGCGGTAGACCTGCCCCATCCACTCGCTGTCGCGCTTGGCGAGGTAGTCGTTGACGGTGACGACATGCACGCCCTTGCTGGCCAGTGCATTGAGGTACACCGCGAGCGTGGCGACCAGCGTCTTGCCTTCACCCGTCTTCATCTCGGCGATGTTGCCTTGGTGAAGCACCATGCCGCCGATCATCTGCACATCGAAGTGCCGCTGCTTCAGCGAACGCCGCGCGGCCTCGCGCACGGTTGCAAACGCCGGCGCCAGAATGCTGTCGAGCGTCGCGCCTTCTGCGACCTGGCGGCGAAACTCGACGGTGCGTTCGCGCAGCTCCTCGTCGCTGAGTGCCTCGATCTCGGGCTCCAGCGCATTGATCGCATCGACCTTGCCACGAAACCCTTTCACACGCCGGTCATTGGACGAGCCGAAAATCTTTGCCGCGACCGAGCCGAAGGAAAGCATGAGAGATCGTTCCTTGAGTGCATACCGGCGCGATAGGCGCGCCATGCGAGTTGCGGATCGGCGCGAGATCTAAACCCTCGCGCCACATGACAAATAGGCCGGCGGACGGCATTGATTGTGCCCGTCCAGCGGCCTGTGAGCCGTTCGGGCTGAGACATAAGGATTGGCCCCCGCCATTGTCAACGCGCGCCGCGCCGCATTCGCAGTATTCGCCATTAATTGCAGGTCACCTAAGAGCAGGAAAATCTCTCGAATTCTTAACTTGGCAGCGTCCCGCCCCTTGGTTATCCATGCGCCCATTGACCGGGAGGGGCCTTTCGCCCGCCTTATTTAGGGCGTTGGCGCGGGCCAGATATGGTCTAAAGCCACAACAACGAACAAGGATGATGATCAGTGATGCTTTCTAGGCGTTTGAACAGCTTGGCCCCGGCGCTGGCCGTAGCGGCCCTGTGCATGGCACCCCTCGCCGCCTCGGCCCAGGATAAAGTATTGGCAAAGGTCAACGGCAAGGACGTCACTGAAGCAGCCCTCGCCTATGCCGAAGAAGAGATTGGTGAGGGCCTGGCCCACTTGTCGCCCGGCCAGAAGCGCCGCTATCTCACCGAATACCTGATCGAGATGCAGATCTTCTCCGAAGCAGCCGATGCCGCCAAGCTTGGCGCCGGGCCGGACTTCGACGCCCGCATGGCCTACTGGAAAGAGCATGCCCTGAAAGACCTGTTCCTGGCGAAAGCCGTGAAGGAAAAGGTCACCGAGGCCGAAGCCAAGAAGTTCTATGACGAACGCGCCGCGCAAATGACCGGCGAAGAGGAAGTGAAAGCCAGCCACATCCTGGTCAAGACCGAGGAGAAGGCACAGGAAGTCGCCAAGAAGCTTCTCGCCGGCGGCGACTTTGCAGCCCTCGCCAAGGAATATTCCGAAGACCCCGGCTCCAAGGACAAGGGCGGCGTTCTCGGCTTTTTCGGCCGCGGTCAGATGGTCAAGGAATTCGAGCTGGTCGCCTTCACGATGCAGACGGGCGAGACCTCTCAGCCGGTGAAGACGCAGTTCGGCTATCACATCATCCGCGTCGACGAGCGCCGCAAGAAGGATCCGCCGAAGTTCGACGACGTCAAGGCTGAGATCCTGGAGCGGATGGGCCAGCAGAAGAAGATCGAAGAGGCCCAGGTGCTGCGCGCCAAGGCCAAGGTCGAATACGTCGACCCCGACGTGAAGAAGCAGGTCGAGGAAGATCAGGTTGCCGCCGAGGCCCGCAAGAAGGCCATGGAAGAGCAGATGAAGGCCCAGGTCGAACAGATGAAGGGCAAGGAAGCCGAAGGCGCCAAGAAAGACGGCGCAGCTCCCGCCGAAGCACCTGCTGCCACGCCGGCCGAGAAAAAGTAAACGGCGCCAGCCACGCGACTGATTTTCGAACGGGCCGCTTGAACAGTGCGGCCCGTTCTGTTTTCTGGGCCCGCCGATGCTTGCAGCGAACACAGATCACTCAAGCCCCACACGGAGACGACATGGGCAAGCCTGCACCCGCCTCACCCTTTGCACCCGCCACACTCGCGGTCCTGCCGCCGATGAGCGGCGTCGCATTCGCAACCGCTGAAGCCGGTATCCGCTACAAGGGCCGCACCGACCTCTTGGTTGCCGTGATGGATAAAGGCACCACGGTCGCGGGCGTGCTGACCCAGTCGAAAACCTGCTCGGCACCCGTCCTGTGGTGCCGCGAGGCCCTAAAAGGCGGCAAGGCACAAATCCTGGTGGTCAATTCAGGGAACGCCAACGCGTTCACGGGCTTGAAAGGGCACATCGCCGTCGACGTCACTGTCGAGCACGCCTTCAAGGCCGCCGATTGTGCCCCGGAAGAGGTCTTCGTGGCGTCGACCGGCGTCATTGGCGAACCCTTGGACCCCGACAAATTCGCGCATTTGCTGAAGGGCTTGATCGCATCGGCCAAGCCCGACGCATTCCAAGCCGCCGCTCGCGCCATCATGACGACGGACACATACCCCAAGCTCGCCACGCGCACGGCTCAGATCGGCGGAACAAAGGTCACCATTAACGGGTTCTGCAAGGGTGCCGGCATGATCGCGCCCGACATGGCGACGATGCTGTGCTTCATCTTCACTGACGCCGCCATTGCGGCCCCCGCCTTGCAAGCCTTGCTCAACCAGCACGTGGCCACCACGTTCAACTGCATGACCATCGACGGCGACACCTCCACCAGCGACACATGTCTGCTGTTTGCCACCGGCGCTGCCGCCGCGAGCGGACAGGCGCTTGTGTCCGACGCCGCGTCTCCCGAACTCGCAGGCTTCAGCACCGCACTGCATGACCTCATGCGCGATCTCGCCATCCAGGTCGCCAAGGACGGCGAGGGCCTGTCGAAGTTCGTCACCATCGACGTCGGCGGCGCCGAAAGCTGGGCCGCTGCACGCAAGATCGCGCTGTCGTGCGCCAACTCGCCGATCCTGAAAGCCGCCATCGCCGGCGAAGATCCCAACTGGGGCCGCGTCGTCATGGCCGTCGGCAAATCCGGCGAAGCAGCCGACCGCGACAAGCTGACGATCGCCTTCGGCCCGCACACCGTTGCCCGCAACGGCGAACGCGCGGCCGAGTATCACGAACAGACAGTCGCCGCCTACATGAAGAACTCCGGCATCGACATCAAGATCGATGTCGGCGTCGGCACCGCGTCCGCCACCGTTTGGACGTGCGATCTCACGCACGACTACATCTCGATCAACGCAGATTACCGCAGCTGAATGCGGTGAGTGGGAGGAACACAACCATGCGCGCCCTCAAACTGGCAGCCCTTGCCGCAAGCACCTTCGCCTTCGCGGCCACCGCCTCCGCAGAGCCCAAACAGCTTTGGGAACTGACAGGCGTGAAGGCGCCGGAGTCCGCCGTCGCCGATCTCACCTCCGGCGTGATCTACGTCTCCAGCATCGACGGCAAACCGCTGGACAAGGACGGCAACGGCTTCATCTCGCAAGTCTCGCTCGACGGCCGCATGATCAAGGCCGACTGGATCACCGGCCTCGACGCCCCCAAGGGCCTCGCCCTGCGCAAGGGCAAGCTCTACGTCGCCGACATCGACCAGCTGGTCGAGATCGACGTCAAGGAAGGCAAGATCCTCAAGAAATACCCCGCCAAGGACGCCAAGTTCCTGAACGACGTCGCCATCAGCTCCGACGATCAGGTGTTTGTCTCCGACACCGGCACCGACACGATCTGGAAGCTCGCCGACGGCAAGTTCGAACCCTGGCTGCAGAACGAAACGCTGGCCGGCCCCAATGGTCTGCTCGTGCAGGGCGATCAGCTGATCGTCGCCGGCTTCGGCAAGATGGGCGAGGCCGGCCCGACCGGCCCCGGCCCGCTGCTCAGCGTCGCGCTCGCCGACAAGACGATCAAGCCGTTCGCCGAAGGCAAGGCGCTCGGCAACCTGGACGGCCTGGAAGCGCTCGACGCCACGCACTTCCTGGTGACGGACTACATGGCCGGCGGCCTGTTCACGATCGACGCCGAAACCGGCAAGATGGACAAGCTGATCCCGCTCCCCTCCGGCAGCGCCGACCACACCTACATCCCGGCCAGCAAGACCGTCCTCATCCCCCTGATGAACGACAACAAGCTGGTTGCCTACAAGCTGGAGTAGCGCAAACGCAAAGGGGTCTGACCTCGGTCAGACCCCATCTCGCGCGGTGAACGCGCAAAGATGAAACGTCGCGCAAAGGGTCAGACCGAGGTCTGACCCTCGTCACCAATATTCACGGGGGCGTACATGTATGTCTCCGCCTCCTTAGCAAGCAGCTCGCAGAGTGCCTTAGTGTCAAACACGATCGCGTATCCTGATCCACGACCGTACGCACGCCACTGACTCAGAAGTCCATTCAGTTTTTGATGTTCGTTTTTGTGGACGCAGAACGATAAAAAGTAGGGCTCAAAGAACGACTGAGCTTGCCCAAAGGTGACCCTATGCAGGGTAGAAACGAACTGTCGAGCTTCCGACAAACATATCGCTTCGGCACCATGCGCCGCTACAATCGTTGCAGCGGCTCGCGACTCGACAGTCCACTTTTTTACGAACCCATAAGAAGTGGAGCTACTGCTTTAGCTAGAGGCTCCTCCATTCTTTTCAATTCGCTAGTGTCATTCAAATAGTCGTAGTGGGTTGCATGGAGTGCTTGAGAAGTCAGTATACCTTCAAGTCCTGCTTGATCGGTGTAATGCACGATCTGCGCATGCTCTTGCCAAATGTCTTTCGGCGTCGTCACTTCAACCCCCGCCCCAGCCGCCAGACTTCTTCCTGCACGCGGATGTCAGCCAGGATGCGGTCGATCAGCAGGCACGTGCGCTTGAACAGGTCCGAGCCGCGGCGATAGTCGGCGGGCGCAAAGAAATCGCAGCGGCCGGCCTTGAACAGGTCGACGCATTTCGTCTTCGCCTTGCCCGGCGGGTAGACGGCCACCGCATGCCCGCCGTTCTTGCGCATCACGGCCATCGACGGCACGTCGGTATCGCCGTCGCCGAAATAGATCATGTTGGAAAACGGGATCGGCCGCGCGCCCTCGTCCATGTGGTCGTTGATGTTGACGCGCAGATCCTCGATGCCCTTGTTGATGCGGAACAGGTACTGCGTCTTGCCCGTGTCGGTGATGACGCGTTTCGGATAGGGCACGTCGTACGCCTCGAACCAGTATTCCGAGGCGAACACGTTGTGGAAGCGATCGTAGATGCTCGTGCCTTCCACGATCTCGGTCAGGCCCGACGACACGAGGTAGTGACGCAGGATCACGCCGTGGCTCTCCGCGCGGATCTTCACGTACTCGCCGATGGCATCGAACCAGTCTTCGACGCCGGCGAAATACTCGACGGCCTTGCCCTGCGCCACGAGGTCATCGCGATCGATGCGGATGCCCTTCTCCTTGGCCTTCTTGTAGAGCAGGTGCATGTACGTGATCAGGATATCGGCGCCGTGCTCCTTGGCGATGCGGTTGCTCTCCGCCCAGAACTCCTTGGCTTCGGCGCCGATCTTCGGCAGGAACGCGTATTCCTGCATCGGCCGCGGCGATAGCGTGCCGTCGAAATCGTAGACCAGCGCCACGATTTTCTTGTCGAACCCGGCCTTCGCCGCCGGCCGTTTCGCGCCGCTGCGGCTCTCGCCAGCGTCCTCGGCCTGCACCCGGCTGCTCGCCCGGCCCCGCCGCCCTGTCGCCTGCTCGCTCATCCGCCGCTCCTCAACCTTCCGCACGGCACCCAGCCGTCTTCGACTTGCAGCCGCGACCTTGCAGTGATTCGGATGACCGGATGAAGGCCCCGCCCAAAGGTTGCCGGGGATCAGGTGACGATTAGCAACGTGCAGCTTAGGGGGCAGCCCGCCGGCTGGCCCCATGCTTCATCGCGGTTCTGCGCGTAGCTGTCTCCCCCAAACCGTCATCCCGGCGCAGGCCGGGATCCACGCAAGTCTCCAGGAGCGCCACGCCGGCCTGACCTCGCGGCACGGTTCAACCTCGTCCTTCCACGTCAAGAATGCAGATGCTGGCGTGGGTCCCGGCCTGCGCCGCGATGACGGGAGGAGAGGGATTGCCGCCAGAGCTTGTTGCATGGGGGCGATGGCGCAACGCCGCGCTATGGGGTCAGACCCATGGGTCTGACCCCATCCACTGCGCTCTCAAACGGCTGCGCACTACACCTTGGCTTTGGCACCGGGCTCGTCGTGATGGTGATGATCGTGGCTGTGGTCGTGGCCACAGTTCTCGTCATGCACGTGGCCATGATCATGGTCGTGGCTATGCCCGTGGTGATGATGTCCGTGCCCGTGGTCGTGATCATGGCTGTGATCATGTCCGCAACCGCAGCCGTCACCATGATCGTGCCCCCTGGGATCGGCCAACGCCATCGCCAGCCCGCGTTCGATGGCCAGAGACGTCTCGCGCGGTGCCGTCCGCGCCTCGAGCGCAAACGCCATGATCTCCGCACCCAGGCGGATGTCGTCCACCTGGCCCAGATAGTGGCGGCGCAGGCGTCCCTGCCGGTCGAACAGCAGCACCGTCGGCGTGCCCTGCAGCTCGTAGGCCGCGAACGTGCGCGGCATCTTCTTCACGTTGGCCTTGTCGATCGCGATGGGGAACGTTAGCCCCTGCTCCTTGATCAGCGCCTCGACGGACCCCGGCGTCTGCTTGTCCTGGTTCTCGAACGCCGAATGCAGGCCGACGACAGCAACTTCCCCGCCGGTGAAAGCCTGCGAAATCCGCTCGGACTGCGGCAGCGAGTGCTTCAGCGATGCCGGACACAGCGCCTGGAACACCGTCAGCATCACGACACGCCCTTTGAAGCGTTCCAGCGACATCGGCTTTTCGGTATTGAACCAGCGCGAGGTCTCGAACTCTGGCGGCTCTTCCGGATTGAACATGGGGATCTCCATTTGCGGTCTTAGAGTGCTTCCGGACAAAGTGTGAAGCGGTTTTCCGATAAGAAGCACAACGAACAAAAAGCTAAGTCGTCCCGCGATGCCGTGACGAGCGGAACGGCTCTAGCCGCTCAGGCGCAAGCGCCGGATTAAGGTTGGGCGTAACATAGGGCGAAACCCACGCTCTTGACAGGTGCCGTCAGTCCGTGGATGTCGGGGTTTCGCGGCGCTTCTAAGCTGCCTTTCACCGAAAATCCAGCCTCCCGGGGGAGATCCCATGCCGTTCGATGCCGCCGCCGGCCGCCAGCGCCTGATCACCATCATCAAGGACCGCTCGTTCCAGACCGGGCCGGAGATGCGGCTCGCCTCGGGCCGGACGTCGTCGTTCTACTTCAACATGAAGCCGACGATGCTGCATGCCGAGGGCGCCAACCTCATCGCCAACCTCATCCTCGACCAGATTGCGGACCTGAAACCCTCGCTGGTCGGCGGCCTGGAGATGGGCGCCGTGCCGATCGCCAGCGCCGTCGCCGCCGTCAGCCACGCGCGCGGCACGCCCATCGATGCCTTCTTCGTGCGCAAGCAAGCCAAGGAGCACGGCACGCGCAGCCTCGTCGAAGGTTTGCCCAAGGGCGCGACGATGGAAGGCCGCTCGCTCGTCATCGTCGAAGACGTCACCACCACCGGCGGCTCAGCTCTGAAAGCTGCAGTTGCGCTACGCGCAGAAGGCGCAACGATCTTGCGCGTCGTCACGATCGTCGATCGCCAAGAGGGTGCCGCTGATGCTTTTGCGCAAGCCGCAATCAATTTCCAACCGATTCTCACACTCCAAGATTTTTCGTAGTTGAAGTCTCAGGCGAACACTGTTGTTCTGACAACGGGTCGTGGGCAGGCGCGCAGCCGAGAGCGAACGTCAATCGCTTCGGAATGCAGCGCGAAGGCGTATTTCTGATTTAAACAATCCGGCTGAAGGGGACACCGATGCGCTTGCATCGAACGATATCGCTCGCGCTAATTCTTGCTGGTTTTGCTGTAACAAGCAGCAGCGTCCGCGCCGAAGAAGAGGGTCTGACCCTCAAGGCGGCAGCGGCCAAGACCGGCATCCTCACCCATATGACGGCAGCGACGAAGCTTGCTGGTCTCGATCGCAGCGATGGCGGCGATATCGGCCCGCTGACGCTGCTGGCACCGACCGACACGGCGTTCATGACGCTTGATCCGGACGTCCGCGCCAAGCTTCTGCACCCGGCAAACGTCAGCTTGCTGACGCGTGTCCTGCTGCACCACGTCATCCTCGGCGAATACCCGACGAAACGTCTGCTCGCAGCGAAGGTGCAGAACTATACGATCTCAGCGGTCGACGGCACCGAGATCGAAATCTATCGCGGTGCACGCGGCCTTGACGTTGATGAGGGCCGCATCGTGCGCGGCGACATCATCGCCAAGGACGGCATCATCCACCTGATCGACCACGTGCTGATCCCCGCCGAGCTAATGGCTGAGATCGCCGCGGTGCCGATGCCTGAAGATCGCCGAGGCACCGGCCAAGCCAGGCAATCCCGAAGTCGCAGGCGCCGCCACCGAAACCGGTAGCGTCGACCCGCAGTAATCGAGGCTTCCGGACGTCCTTCAGATACGGCAATGGCCAGGGGAGACCCTGGCCATTTTCACTTTTTGCGGCCGCAGGTGCCGGCGATCAGGTTGCGCCCGCCTTGGTCTTCGCAGCCTTGATGCACGTCTTGCGGAATTCCTTGCGCGGCTTGCCGTGCAGGCCCTTGGCGTCGGCCTCCTTCGAGCAGGCGATCGACTCGGCCGTGCGTGGCTTGGCTGCGGCCGAAGCCGCGGGAACGGCCAGGGATCCGGCGGCGAGCAACGCGCCCAGCGCTGCAGTGATGGCAACTTTGTTCATGGCGGCTGTCCTTCGAAAGCTGGCGTGATCCAGCTGCGTTGTCGCGCCGATCTCCCCGGGCCGCCAGTGAAGTTTTGGATAAGGTCTCTTGGGCAGCCGGCCCTCAATGCGTGGCCGGGGCCTCCCAGACGACGTAGTGTTCCGTGTCCGTGCTCGTCATGGCGGTGATTACCGCGTCATTGTCGAAGCCGCGCAGGCGGATTTGCATCGCCAGCAACAGTTCCCGCTCTCCCACCGCACACAGTGGAACAGCCAGGAACCGCGAACGATCGCGGCTCAAGATCAGCCAGAACACGTCGTCGCTGATCTCGTTGGCGGTAATGGCGACTGTGACGCTACCGATGTCGTCCCAATCGAGGGATCCGGATCGGCCGTCCGGCTGGTGCAAAGTGATGGTCGTGTGATCGCATGTCACCGATACCGCACCGGGATGCGGTTCAGGGCTGACCAAAGAGCGCTCGCCTGTCAGCGCTAGAATGCGCTTCAGTCTTCTCAACACGGACGCAAACTCCCGACGTACTTTTTGGAGAGAGACTAAACCGCTTCAGGCACATGTGCACCACCGGCTGACAAACGTGATGAACATGATGAATCGACAGTGGCCGGATGGCCGCGCGCGCAACATCAGCCTCAAAAAGGCCGTAGTCATCGCGGTGCTGAAGAATGTCCGCTGTGGCTTACTCGGCCGCCTGCGATTGCGCCAGAACAGGCCCCGCGCCCAGCACGTTTCCGTCGACATGCTCCGCAAACTTGGCGAAGTTTGCCGTGAACATGCTGACCAGCGCCGCGGCCGTGGCATCGTACGCCTTCGGATCGCTCCAGGTATCGCGCGGATTGAGGATCTTTGAATCGACGCCTTCCAGCGCCGTCGGAACCTCGAAGCCGAAGATCGGATCGACGCGCATCTGGACACCCTTGAGCTCACCAGACAGCGCAGCGTTCAGGAGCGCCCGCGTCGCCTTGATCGGCATGCGCGAGCCCGTGCCGTACTTGCCGCCCGTCCAACCGGTGTTCACGAGCCAGCAGTCGACCTTGTGCTCTGCGATGAGCTTACGCAGCAAGTTGCCGTAGACGCTCGGGTGACGCGGCATGAACGGCGCGCCGAAGCAGGTCGAGAACGTCGCCTGCGGCTCCGCGCCCATGCCTTTTTCCGTGCCGGCAACCTTCGCGGTGTAGCCCGACAGGAAGTGATACATCGCCTGGCTGGCCGTCATCTTGGCGATCGGCGGCAGCACGCCGAAGGCGTCCGCCGTCAGCATCACGATGTTCTTGGGATGCCCGGCCGTACCCGTGTCGCTGGCATTGGAAATGTAGTGCAGCGGATAGGCGGCGCGTGTGTTCTCGGTCAACCGGCCGTCGTCGAAATCCGTTTCGCCCGTTGCCGGGTCGACGGCCACGTTCTCCAGAACGGTCGCAAACCGCGTGGACGCAGCATAGATCTCCGGCTCGGCTTCCTTGGACAGCCGGATCGTCTTGGCATAGCAGCCGCCTTCGAAATTGAAGACGCCGTCGCCCGACCAGCCGTGTTCGTCATCGCCCAGAAGCGTGCGGTTGGGATCTGCCGACAGCGTCGTCTTGCCCGTGCCCGACAGACCGAAGAATACCGCCGAGTCGCCGGCCTTGCCGACGTTGGCCGAGCAGTGCATCGGCATGACGCCCTTGGTCGGCAGCAGGTAGTTGAGGAACGAGAACACGCTCTTTTTGATTTCGCCCGCGTACGACGTACCGCCGATCAACACGATGCGGCGCGAGAAATCGCAGGCGATCACCGTCTCCGTGCGCGTGCCATGATATCCCGGCACCGCACGGAAGCTCGGAAGATCGACGACTGTGAACGCCGGTTCGAATTCTGCAAGCTCTTGGCTGCCGGGCCTGCGCAGCAGATGGCGGATGAACAGCGCGTGCCAGGAATACTCGCAAAACACGCGGGTCGGCAGCTTGTGGTTCGCGTCGGCCCCTGCGTACAAGTCCTGGACGAACAGCTCCTTGAGCTTGGCGAATGCCAGGAAGTCACCGAGCAGCAGCTCGAAGTGCTCCTCCGACATCGGCTTTGAGTTTTCCCACCAGATCGCCGGATCGGTTTGCGCGTCGCGGACAACGAACTTGTCCTGCACCGAGCGGCCAGTGTGCTGTCCTGTCTCTACGACGAAGGCACCGGATTGGGCCAGGCGGCCTTCTGCCCGGCGAACGCCAAACTCGACCAGTTCGGCTGCGGTGTTGTTGATATGAAGTTTTCTGCAGGCGTTGAGGGGGAACTTCTCGATCGTCATGGCAGCTCTTTGCTCGAAGTGTTGCCTGCCCGCTGAACGGACAGCTCAAACGTGGGACCCGTGCGTACCCGCCCAATTATTATTGGTTTCTTCTATCGCTACATTTGCGATTCGTATTAATGCGTCCGCAGCCGCTCAGCAAGTGGTAGCCGGAGGTAAGTGCGCGACATCGTGAAGTTCAAGCCGGATCAAAGTATAACCCTCCCGCTTGTATCTCGAAAGCGTAAGCGTCGCCCACCCCCAGGATCCTTAATTCGCCGGGCTAGCCCTGGGTATCCGCCCCCGCCCGCGCTACACCCACTAGGCGAACCAGCTCGCGCCGCGCGTCTGCCGGCGAGGTCACGGGCGCTTCAAAATACAACCGTTCGGATTGGCCGGATGCGTCGGACAGGTCGAAGCCTTCAGGATCGATCCCCGTCATCCGCCATCCGCTGCCCTCGCGCCCCGCAAGCGCAGCCGCATAGAGCTGTATGGCATCAAGGTGGTCTTCGTTCATATGCTCAACGATGCCGGGTTCGCCCTCGATGAGCGACGTGGCACCGGCTGTCTCAATCAACAGCTCCGCACCCGGCAGCGTAACGATGCGGCCGAATCCGCCGATAAAATGCGCCCGCTCGATCTCGATTGCGTAGAATGAAAAGTCAGCGAAGGACGCGTAGCCTTCCGCCTCCGGGTGCCGCGCCAGGAACCTCCGCCGGGCGGTTTCGCTTGGTGTTGGCTTGGCCGTGCCAATGACTGTGACGCGCCCGCCGGCCAACGGATCGCCCTTGAGATCGGTGCCATCGAACAGCAAGCTGCAGCGCGCGTCAGCCATCAGATTTTGCGTGTGCACCGCCAGCCGCGAGATCAGCAATACGGGCGAACCGTCAGGTTCGGTACCCGCGATCACCAGCGAAACGTGTGGGTGACCGCTGCTTTTGTCCACCGTTCCAAGAAATGCCTTCCGCCCTTTACGCACAAGGCTGCGCGCCAACAAGGCAGAAGAAGCTTGATTTTGTTGGGCTTCCTGCGACGGTCGTGGATTGGGCGCTGGCGTTTCAGATGTCATCTAAGCTTGCCCTGGTGGATTGGGTCGCCTATTCAGTTGAGGTTCAGGCGGGTTCCTCAACAGTACTTTGCCACAATTGATCCGGGTTGGGGCCATAAAGCGCGCACGGATGCGCTGAGCGCCTGAGGGGAATTGAGTGATGAAGGAAAAGAGCACGATCGCGCTGGTTGACGACGAGCGGAACATTCTGCAGTCGCTCGGCATGGCGCTGGAGGCTGAAGGCTACAAAGTCCGCACGTACAATGATGGCGCCTCCGCCCTCGAAGCGCTGACCGAAGAACCCGCCGACCTCGGCATCTTCGATATCAAGATGCCTCGCATGGACGGCATGGAGCTGCTGCGCCGCGTGCGCCAGCAGTCCGACATGCCGGTGATCTTCCTGACGTCGAAGGACGAAGAGATCGACCAGTTGTTCGGCCTCAAGATGGGCGCCGACGACTACATCGCCAAACCATTCTCACAACGCCTCATCATCGAGCGCGTGCGCGCCATTCTTCGCCGCATCCAGGCCAAGGACGGAACGGCCCCGCAGGTCGAGGTCGCCCACATCCTGGAGCGCGGCAAGCTGAAGCTCGATCCCGAGCGCCACACCTGCCACTGGGACAACAAGGCCGTCACGCTGACGGTGACCGAGTTTTTGATCCTGCAGGCGCTGGCCACGCGTCCTGGCGTCGTCAAAACGCGCGACGCGCTGATGGACGCTGCCTACGACGATCAGGTGTACGTCGACGACCGCACCATCGACAGCCACATCAAGCGGCTGCGCAAGAAGTTCAAGCAGGTCGATGACGACTTCGACGTGATCGAGACCTTGTACGGCGTCGGCTATCGCTTCAAGGAATAGCCCCGCCAAGTTTGGCGTAGAGCCAATGCTCACGGAGGAAAGATGGCGCTCGGCACGGAACGTGCCCTGGCCGTAACCGGCATTTGGGCCCGAGTGCTGGAGTGGCTGACGGCCATCGCCAAGCAGCTCGCCGTACCGCTCAGCCTGGCCGGCAACGCCATAGCGCCCGCGGCCGAGCGGCTGCGCCAGCAACCGATTGTCCGCTTTTTCTCGCGCAGCCTGCTCCGCCGCATCCTCGTCACCAACCTGATCGGGCTGGGGATCATCATCGGCGGCATTCACTACATGGGCCAGTATCACGCCTGGCTCATCGACGCGAAACGCGAGTCCCTGAAGATCCAGGGCGAAATCATCGCCGCTGCCATCGCCGCGAACGCGACGGTCGAAACCGACAGCGTCGTGATCGATCCCGAGAAACTTCCCGATCGCGAGCAGCAGCGGCCGTTCTTCAACGACTTCGCCTCACTGGAACTCTCGATCCGGCCTGAGCGGGTGACGCCAATCCTGCGGCGCCTCATCCAGCCCACGCAAACACGGGCGCGCATCTACGGCCGCGACGGAACCTTGATCGTCGACACGGCCAAGCTGCTGTCGCGCGGACAGATCGCGCGTGGCGACCCCATCGTCACGCACGAGGACGCGACACCCAAGACCAAGAACTTCTGGACGCGGCTGAAAGCCTGGCTGATCGACAAGGAACTGCCGGTCTACAAGGAAATCGGCTCCGCCAAGGGCACCGCATACAAAGAGGTGCAGCGCGCGCTCGAAGGTGAAACGACGGCCATGCTGCTGCTCAACGAGCGCGGCGAGCAGATGGTGTCGCTCGCCGTTCCCATCCAGCGCATGAAGGCCGTACAGGGCGTGCTGCTGCTGTCGACGCGGCCGGGCGACATCGACCGCGTCCTCGGCGAAGAGCGCTCCGTGATCTGGACGCTCGCCGCCATTGCCGCGCTGGCCACGTTTGTCACGTCATTGCTGCTGTCGCGCACCGTGGTCGACCCCATGCGCCGCCTGTCGGCCGCGGCCGAGCACGTATCCCGCAATATCACCGCGCGCCACGAACTGCCCGAGTTCAGCGATCGCACCGATGAAGTGGGCCAGTTGGCCAGCGCCTTCTCCGACATGACGGCCGCCCTCTATCGCCGCATTGAAGCCAGCGAGAACTTCGCAGCCGACGTCGCTCACGAACTGAAGAACCCGCTCACGGCCGCCCGCTCGACGGCCGAAGCGCTGGCGTACGCCAAGAGCGAGCAGCAGCGATCCGAACTCGTCGGGCAGATCCAGGGCGAGTTGCAGCGCTTGAACCGCCTCATCACCGACGTCTCCGCCACCTCGCGTCTCGATGCTGAACTGGCGCGCCAGGAGATGCTGCCCGTCAACCTCAGCGTGGTGCTGGAGAACGTCGTCAAGATCTTCCGCGAGATCCTGCAGGCGAACACCCGCAGCGTGGCGCTCGTCATCGAGCACGCGAAAGTCGATTCCGACCAGGCCTTTATCGTCTATGGCAACGACAGCCGCATCGGCCAGGTCGTCACCAACCTGATCGATAATGCGATCTCGTTCTCGCCGGAAGCCGGCGTCGTCATTGTCCGCGCGCGCCACGAGGGCCGTACGGTCGAGGTCGCGGTGGAAGACGAAGGCCCGGGCATCCCCGAAGACCGGCTCGAGATCATCTTCGACCGCTTCTATACGGACCGGCCGGCGACCGAATCTCTGCGCGGCAAGAACTCAGGCCTTGGCCTGTCGATCTCGCGCGAAATCATGCGTTCGCACGGCGGCGAAATATTTGCCGAGAACTTGACCGGGGAGGACAGCACCGGCAAGACGCGCCAAGGCTCGCGGTTTACCATCCGCATGCCGGCGCATCGTGCTGGCGCACGCGGAGGCGCTGCCGGTGGCCGCCGCGCCTGACAACGTCCACGCGACCTGCATCGCTCTCGCCGATGCCGCGGTGCTCATTCGGGGGCCGTCAGGATCCGGCAAATCGGATCTCGCATTGCGCTGCCTCGCCCTGCCCGCCCACGCATTGTGGGGGCAGTCTCCGCGTCTCGTCGCCGATGATCAGGTTTTGCTGACCAGAGAAGGCAGCGTCCTGCGCGCAACCTCGCCCGCCACAATTCGTGGCAAGCTGGAAGTCCGCGGCATAGGCATCCTCACGTTCAATCCCGTCGACGATGTTCCGGTATGCCTCATCGCCGATCTCGTGCCAGCCGGCGATATCGAACGCCTTCCAGGCCGGTCCGCCCTGGTAACCATCTTGGGCGTCGACGTGCCGCATCTGCGGATTGCTCCATTTGAGCAATCTGCGCCCATAAAGCTTCTGTTGGCACTTGCACCATTGGCAAGGGGCTAAGACTGAGTAAAACATCTTGCGTTGCGCTGCAGGCCTTGTAAGTCTCCCGCCCCGCGACGCACTAATAAGACGCTCTGTTCGGTTGCACTTTGCAGCGCGTGTCAGCATCGATTGTTGAAGCCAGTGCGGGCTCTTAGCCTTAGCACCTATCTGGACATTAGCTGACACGATGATCGGCCTAGTCATCGTCACGCACGGGGGTTTGGCGGTCGAGTTCCGGCTCGCCCTCGAACACATCGTTGGGCCGCAGTCCCAACTCGAAACCATCTCCATTGGTCCGGAAGACGACGCCAACGTGCGCCGCGCCGAGATCCTGGACGCCATCCGCCGCGCCGACACGGGCGAAGGCGTCATCGTCCTCACCGACATGTTCGGCGGCACGCCGTCGAACCTCGCCATCTCCGTCATGGACGATGCCAACGTCGAGGTGATCGCCGGCATCAACTTGCCTATCCTCGTAAAGCTTGCTTCCCTGCGCGGCGAAGCATCTCTTGCCGATGCCGTGATGAGTGCGCGGGAAGCCGGCCGCAAGTACATCAAGGTTGCCAGCCAAGAGCTGTCTGGAGAGCCCTAGGGCGCCAAATGCCAGAGATCAAAGACTCGCCAAAACCAGAAGCCGTCGTCACGATCGTCAACCGCAAGGGTCTGCACGCGCGCGCCTCCGCGCGGTTTGTGAAGTGCGCCGATACATTCAAGGCCAACATCACGGTTACGCGCGACGGCCAGACCGTCGGCGGCACGTCGATCATGGGGCTTATGATGCTGGCCGCAGGCCCCGGCTCCACCCTGCACATAACGGCCGAGGGCCCCGATGGCCCTGAAGCCCTCGAAGCCCTCGTTGAACTCGTAGAGGCCGGCTTCGGCGAGGAACTCGCCGAAGAGGCCTGATCCGTTGATTACTGCGACAGGTACAGCGACATCACTCGCTGCCCGATACCCTGGAACACGGCCTGCAACTCCGTTGCAGAATCTGCCTTGAATGCATGGGCAGCGTCGGTGGCACAGGTTGCAAGGAACGCTGCAGCAGCCGTGCTCACCTCGTAGCCAACGGTATAAACCTCGATATTTTCTTTTTTCATGCCGGTGCACAGCTTCTGCGCCTGCTCCGACGATGAGCCATTGGTTTTGCTGTTGTCGATTTTGGAGAAGGCCCATGATCCGGTGCGATAGCCGCCGGATGAGAACTCGTTGTTGTAGTCGCCGTCGGTCATCAGGATCGCGATCTTGCGCAACGACTTGTCGTTTTTGTCGGTATAGGCCGCAGGATCGTCAGTAGATCCGGCCCAGACGTTCTTCCAGTTTGGCGACAGCGTGTACCAGGCCCACGCCGTGCCAAGGTGCCCGGCCGTACCGCCCTTTGCCGCAAGGCCGGAAATGGTCGTCAGCAATGCGTCCTTGTTGCTGGTCAGCGGCATGATCACGCTCGACGTGCCAAGCGTGCAGCCGAACTCCACTGGTGTGCTGTCGAGCAGGCTGGTGCCGCGGCGCATGAAGTTCGTCACGTAGTTGCCGGGCCCGGGTGCCGTGTCATCGTACTTGTGGTCACCCATCATTCGCTCGGTCACGCAATCGGTTGGGTGATAGTAATAGTAGTTGTACTTCGTCGGGCAGTTCCCGTATTTGTCACAAGATTTGTAGGCTTCCGAGAAGGTCTGGACGGTGGGAGAAAGACCGGCCGCCACAAGTTTCGGCAGCGCTGGCAAGCGCACGCCGTCTGAGAACGGCACGACGGCAACGCGTACGCGCGTCTTCAACTCGTCGGTTGCAAGCATGCTTTTGACGAGATCGCTTGCGGCCGTCTTCATCGCGGTAAGCTTCACGCCCTTGGTGCAGGGCGCATCGTCCAGATCTGGCGCGCTGTCGCACATCGAACCCGTGATATCGAGCATCAACGACAACTCGAACTTGCTGTTGGTGATCGTCGCGACCGACCCAATCTCGCTCTCGCCCGTGGCTTTGGTGGTACCCAGCAGAGGCAGGGTATCCATGCCGACGACCTTGCCGAGAACAGTTGTCAGATCGGCGGAGCCCTTGGCGTAAAGGGAATTGCCCTCCACGGAGAACGTCACGCTTTCGATGATGTCCGCGCCGAACCTTTGCCGGCTGCGGTTGGCCTGGAAAGCCTTCTTGGCCGTTTCAATGGCCGCGGCCTTGTCGGCCATGTTAAACTGAAGCTTCGCCGCACCGGCCAGGACGCCCGCGTCCATCGAAGCCTGAAGTTCGTTGCGCGCAATGGCCCAGCGCCCGATTTCAACCGCCGTCGCCGTCACCAGGACGAGAAATGAGATCAGCCCGGCGAAAATCGGCGCAATCGCGCCAGATTTATCATCCCTGAACCGGGACAAGGCCGATATCGACCTGCCTTGGAAAGTTGTTGCCTCTCCAACCAAAGATGAACGGCAAGTACGCAATACGCATTCCATGATTCAATCCCACCAAATTGCAGGATCACTTAAACACCATAGGACATAGCAAACAACTCGCAGATAATACTGAGGAAAATGCCAAGTAAATTTGACGGAATATTAGAACCAGACCTTTACGGATGATTGGCTGTTTCCGGGCGCCGCGCTGAGCGGCCATCACGCCATATAAAGATTTGTTTATATGTTGTTGCGCGCGTTCCCTGGCGACGGTATACGTCCGCCGAACGCGCAACGGCCCAGGCCGGTGCCTCCCGAAACGATTAAGAGGACGACGATCCTATGGCCGCTGCCAACACCGACTACATCGTCAAAGACATCAGCCTTGCCGACTGGGGTCGCAAGGAAATCGCCATCGCCGAGACCGAAATGCCAGGCCTCATGGCAACGCGCACAGAGTACGGCACCAGCAAGCCGCTGAAGGGCGCCAAGATCGCCGGCTCGCTGCACATGACCATTCAGACGGCCGTGCTGATCGAGACCCTGAAGGCGCTCGGCGCCGACATCCGCTGGGTCTCGTGCAATATCTACTCCACCCAGGACCATGCCGCCGCCGCCATCGCTGCTGCAGGCATCCCCGTCTTCGCTTGGAAAGGCGAGAGCCTGAAGGACTACTGGGATTACACCCGCAAGCTGTTCGAGTGGCACGACGGCGGCATGCCGAACATGATCCTCGACGACGGCGGCGACGCCACGCTGTATATCCACCTCGGCGTCCGCGCTGAAGGCGGCGACACGGCGTTCCTCGACAAGCACACCTCTGAGGAAGAGGAGATCCTGTTCGCCTTGATCAAGGACACGCTGAAGACCAAGCCCAAGGGCTGGTTCGGCGAGGTCGCCAAGTCGATCAAGGGCGTCTCGGAAGAGACGACCACGGGCGTCCACCGCCTGTACGTCATGGAGAAGGAAGGCAAGCTGCTCTTCCCGGCGATCAACGTCAACGACAGCGTCACCAAGTCGAAGTTCGACAACCTCTATGGCTGCCGTGAATCGCTGGTCGACGGCATCCGCCGCGGCACCGACGTCATGATGGCCGGCAAGGTCGCCATGGTCGCCGGCTTCGGTGACGTCGGCAAGGGCTCGGCCGCCTCGCTGCGCAACGCCGGCTGCCGCGTCATGGTTTCCGAAGTCGATCCCATCTGCGCGCTGCAGGCCGCGATGGAAGGCTATGAAGTCACCACGATGGAAGACGCCGCCTCCCGCGCCGACATCTTCTGCACGGCGACGGGCAACAAGGACGTCATCACCATCGAGCACATGCGCGCGATGAAAGATCGCGCCATTGTCTGCAACATCGGCCACTTCGACAACGAGATCCAGATCGCGGGCCTCAAAAACCTCAAGTGGGTCAACATCAAGCCGCAGGTCGACGAGATCGAGTTCCCCGACGGCCACCGCGTCATCATGCTGTCGGAAGGCCGCCTGGTGAATCTCGGCAACGCCATGGGCCACCCCTCGTTCGTGATGTCCGCCTCGTTCACCAACCAGACGCTGGCGCAGATCGAGCTGTGGAACGACGCCAACCAGGGCAACGGCGGCAAGTACGAAAAGAAGGTCTACACCCTGCCCAAGCACCTCGACGAAAAGGTCGCCGTGCTGCACCTCGAAAAAATCGGCGTGAAACTGACCAAGCTCAGCGCCGAACAGGCCGCCTACATCGGCGTGAAGCCGGAAGGCCCCTTCAAGGGCGACCACTACCGCTATTGATCGCAGGGCAAGTTCCGCGGACACAACAAGGCCGGGCGGCAACGCCCGGCTTTTTTGTAGTGCTTAAGCGGCGGACTTGGCACGCTTCGACTGACCAGAACGCTTCGCAGCCGAGTTTCCGGCCGGCACGGCGTGCAGACGAAGGCCAAGCGCATTCAGCACCTGATGCACCGTTTCAAACCGTGGACGGCCGTCCGAACTCAACGAGCGATAAAGGCTTTCGCGCGACAGGCCGGTTTGCTGAGCAATTTCACCCATGCCCCGTGCTTTAGCCGCAACCCCAATGGCATGCGCCACATACTCAAGATCATCCGTCGCCAGCGCTTCAGTGATATATTCGGCGACATCCTCGTCCGTCGACAAAAACTCGGCGGCATCGAAAGGTTTGGACTTCGTCTTGGCCATCGGTCACTCCTGATAATCACGCGCCAAAGCCTTAGCTCGAGCGATATCCTTGCTTTGCGTACTCTTGTCTCCGCCGCACAGCAGCAACACGATCGCGCCGCCGCGATTCTGGAAATACAAGCGATACCCGGGGCCAAAGTCGATTTTGAGTTCGCTCACCCCTGACCCGACCGGCGCGACCTGCCCTGCATTGCCCCGCGCCAGACGTTCCACCCGGACTAGAATTTTGGCCCGGCCTCGCTTGTCCGATAACGCAGCAAGCCAAGTCCGAAAAACCTCCGTCTGGCGAACCTCACGCATGCCGGGACTCGTAGCCCACAGGCTACAAAAAGGCAAGGAGGCATCCATGCTCGTTTGCCCGGAGTTGCACCTCCCGCCAGCCGCCGTCGCTGCCACTCCCCCAGCCCCCTGTGTCCCGCCAACTCTGGCCAGCATCAGGCACCGCCTTCATAATCGTTAATGATTCGCCGCCACTAACGGCGGCTTCCCGCGCCTCGGCTTCTCCGTCCTCGCGTTCCAGTTCGCGGTCCACTGACGCTGACATGACCACGGCTTTGCCTTGGCCTCGGAGAACGATGCGGACGGGCGCATTCAAATTGCGGATCGGCAACGCCCGGCGCGAGCTTGTCTCGCTGCTGGTGGCGAGCCTTGCCGTGGTCCTGGCCCTGGTAGCAGGCCTCACGCGCGCGTCCGCCACCGGCGCCGGCACAGGGGCGGGCAAGCTGCTGGCGCTGGCGATCATCCTCGGTGGCGCAGCGCTGGCGGGATACTCCGTCCTCACGCTCGTGCGATCCTCGCGCAAGGCCGAGAAGTCGGCCACGACCGAGAACCGCGACCTGCGCCGCAAACTCGCCTCCACTGAGGCCCTGATCAAGGCCGAGCCCCAGATCCTGATCCATTGGGAGCAAGGCGAATCCGCCTCCGTCATCGCCCATACGCTGGCCGGTATTGCCGGGCTTCCTGGCACCACCAGCGAACTGCTTCGCTTCGGCATGTGGCTGGAGGAACGCTCATCCGCCGCCCTGAAGGCCGCCCTTGACGAGTTGGTCTCGGAAGGCCGCGGCTTCTCGCTCGTCCTGCGCACGCTGTCCAACGGCTATGTCGAGGCCGAGGGCCGGGCCTCCGCCGGACGCGGCATTCTGCGCCTTCGTGATGTGGCCGGTCTGCGCCGCGACATCACGATGATCGTCAGCCACCAGGAAACACTGACACGTGCCATCTCGTCGGCCCGTGCCTTGCTCGACGCGCTGCCTATGCCCGTCTGGTTCAAGACACCCGACGGCCAGCTGAGCTGGGTGAATGCCGCCTACGTTCGCGCCGTCGACGCCTCCAGCGCCGAAGAAGTCCGCGAGCGCCAGATCGAGCTGCTCGAAACGCGCCAGCGCAAGTTGGTCACGGAAGCCCTGGCCGGCGGCGAAGTCTACCACCGCCGCCTGCCGCTGATCGTCGGCGGCGAGCGCAAGTCGCATGATGTCATCGTCCTGCCGCTCGACGACGCCATTGCCGGCGCCGCCATCGACGTTGCCGCTCTGGAAACCGCGCAGGGCGAACTCGAACGCCAGATCGCCTCATACGATCGCACGCTGGATCGCGTCGCCACCGCAGTCGCGATCTTCAACTCCGACCAGCAGCTGTCGTTCTTCAACGACGCCTACACCAAGCTGTGGGGCCTGGACGCCACGTGGCTCAAGACGCGCCCGCCCGACAGCGCCATCCTGGACCGCCTGCGCGAACTGGGCCGTCTGCCGGAAGTCGTGAACTACAAGGAATGGAAGGCCAAGCTTCTCTCCACATATCAGACCGGCGCCGGCCACGAAGACCTCTGGCACCTGCGCGACGGCCGCATGCTTCACGTGATGGGCGAGCAGCGTCCCGACGGCGGCGTCACCTACCTCTATGCCGACGAGACGGAACGCTTCGCCCTGGAAAGCCGCTTCAAGACGCTCATCAGCGTGCAGGGCGAAACGCTCAACAGCCTGAAGGAAGGCGTGGCCGTGTTCGCCACCAACGGCCGTCTGCAGCTGTTCAATGTGTCCTTCTGCGCCATCTGGAAGCTGCCACGCCGCGCGCTCGAAGCCAACCCGCACATCGACGAGATCGTCCAAGACGTCGCCCCCACCGGCGACGATGCCGCGACCTGGACCAGCCTCGCCCGCATGGTCACCGCCTTCATGAGCGAGCGTGAGACCATCGAAGGCCGCATGAACCGAGCCGACGGCAGCGTGATCGACTACGCCGCAACACCGCTGCCGGACGGTGCCACGCTGTTGACATTTGCCGACGTGACCGACGCACGCCGCGCCGAACGCGCGCTGATGGAACGCAACGAGGCACTCGTCGCCGCCGACCGTCTGAAGACACACTTCATCAGCCACGTGTCGTATGAGCTGCGCACGCCGCTGACCAACATCATCGGCTTCTCCGAACTGCTCGCCAACCCGCGCGTGGGTGCGCTGTCGGAAAAGCAGCGTGAATACCTCGGCGACATCACCTCATCGTCGAAGACGCTGCTGGCGATCATCGACGACATCCTCGACCTCGCCACCATCGACGCCGGCTCGCTGGATCTGCGCGCCGGGCCGATCGACGTGCGCGCCATGATCCGTTCCGCCATCATGGGGGTGCGCGACCCGGCCATCCGCAACAACCTGATGCTCGACATCGCCGTCGCCGACGACGTCCACTCGTTCATGGCCGACGAGGCGCGCGTGCGCCAGGTGCTCTACAATCTGCTGTCCAACGCCGTCGGCTTCTCCAAGCCGGGCGACGTCATACACCTGTCGTGCTGGCGCGAGGACGACTGGGTCGTCTTCACCGTCCAGGACCAGGGTCCCGGCATCCCCACCGGCCAGCAACGCCGTGTTTTCGATCGCTTCGAAAGCCGCACCCAGGGCTCGGCCCATCGCGGCGCCGGTCTCGGCCTTTCAATCGCCAAAAGTCTGGTGGAATTGCACGGCGGCGACATCGACCTGAAGTCGGAGCCCGGCCAGGGCACGACGGTTACGGTGCGATTCCCCGAACGCGGCCGCAGCCACGGTCGACTGGACACCCGGACCGTGGCAAACCTCCGCAATGAACAACGAGCTCTCACGAACTGACGCCGACGAAGCCGCCTGCGGCCGGCTGGCCCAACGCATCGCGCTTAAGCTGAAGCCCGGCGACGCCATTGCCCTCCACGGCGATCTTGGTGCCGGCAAGACGACGTTCGCCCGCGCTCTTATTCGCGCGTTGCTGGGCGACGCTGAAGCCGAGGTGCCAAGCCCCACGTTCGCGCTGATGCAGCTGTATGATACCCCGCGCTTCCAGCTGGCACATCTCGATCTCTACCGCCTCGCCGATGAAAGCGAAGTCGACGAACTCGGCATTGCCGACCTGCTGGATACCGGCGCCATCATCGTCGAGTGGCCGGAACGTGCGCCGTCCGTGCTGCCGCCAAACCGGCTCGACATCACGTTGAGCCAAGGCAGCCGGCGCCGATACGCGCAACATCTCTATCGCGCCGTCAGGATCGTGGGTATCGCGCCTGCATCGCCTAGATGAAATGACGGCCTTCGTCGGTTTCGATCCCAAATGGGCACACGCCGAAACACGATACCTGCAGGGCGACGCCTCGGCCCGCGCCTACGCGCGTCTGCACACAGCTGGCGGCGAACGTGCGGTGCTCATGGATGCCCCGCGCCTGCCGGACGGCCCGCCCATTCGCGACGGCCTGCCTTATAGCCGCATCGCCCATCTCGCTGAGGACGTGGCGCCCTTCGTCGCTGTGGCCGGAGCCTTGAGCGCCGCCGGCCTCAGCGTGCCGCAGATCCACCACGCCGATCTCGATCGCGGCTTCCTGCTGCTGGAGGATTTCGGCGATCGTGTCTTCGGCCGCGAAATCGAGACCGGCACCAGCCAGGCTGACCTCTGGCGGGCTGCCACCGATGCCTTGACGATCCTGCATCGCGGGCCGTCGCCCAAAGCCATTCCGCTGACGAACGGCACGGCTTACACCGTTCCCCAGCAGGACCGCGGCGCGCTCACGATCGAAGTCGAGCTACTTCCGGATTGGTATTGGCCAGCTCTCTTCGGTGAACCCGTACCAGCCGAAATCCGTGTCGAATTCCTGGCGCTATGGAACGGTATTTTTGACAAGCTGCTGGCCCTGCCGGCCGGATGGGTGCTGCGCGATTTCCACTCGCCCAACCTGATGTGGCTGCCAGAGCGCCAGGGCGCCCGCCGCGTCGGCATCATCGACTTCCAGGACGCTCTCATCGGCCCGCCCGCCTACGACCTCGTCTCGCTGCTGCAGGACGCCCGGCTCGATGTCCCAGCCGATCTTGAAGCCGTCATGTTTGCCCACTACTGCGAGGCCGCCATGATTGACCAGCCGCGATTCGACCGCGCCGCCTTCCAGTTTGCCTATTCCGCTTTAGGCGCGCAGCGTAACACCAAGATTTCTGGGGATATTTGCCCGTTTGGCTCGCCGCGACGGCAAACCCGGCTATCTTCGCCATGTGCCCCGGCTCTGGCGCTATCTCGAACGCGACCTGGCCCATCCGGAACTTTCTTCCCTGCGCGCCTGGTTCGATCGCCATCTTGGCCCCGAGCAGCGCTCCCGCCCCATCGAGGCCTGATGCAGACGCGGTCCCCCAAGCGGCCTTCCACACAGTCCAGCACGCACCCCACGACCGCGATGGTTCTCGCCGCCGGTCTGGGACAACGCATGCGCCCGCTGACGAACGACATTCCCAAGCCCATGGTGCAGTTCCAGAAACGCCCGCTGATCGACCATGTGCTGGATCGGCTCGCTGCCGCCGGCATCACGGACGCCGTCGTCAACGTCCACTATCAGCCCGAGCCCTTGGAACGGCACCTGAAGCAACGCAAGACGCCGAACATCAAGATCTCCGACGAACGCGGCGTGCTGCTGGATACCGGCGGCGGCCTCGTGCGTGCTCTGCCGCTGCTCGGCGACAAGCCATTCGTCATTCACAATTCAGACAGCGTCTGGGAAGAAGGCGTCGGCAGCAATCTCGCCCGCCTGTTCGCTGCCTGGGACGCCGAGACGATGGACAGCCTGCTGCTGATGGCACTCGGCTCCCATAGTCTAGGATACGACGGCCACGGCGACTTCACCATGGACGCCGACGGCCGGCTGCATCGCCGCGAGGAAATGCGCGAGTCGCCCTTCGTCTTCACCGGCGTCTCCATCGCCCATCCGCGCCTGTTCGAAAACGCACCGCAAGGCGCCTTCTCACTCAACAAGCTGTGGGACCGCGCCATCGATAAGGGACGCCTCTACGGCATCCGTCTCGAAGGCACGTGGATGCACATCGGCACACCGGAAGCTCTCGCCGAAGCCGAAAGGTGGGCCGCCGATGAAACGCGGCGCTGAGCGCATGACAGCGCAATCATCGGCAACGGGTTCGGCAGCGGCAGGCAACTCTCGGCGCGCAGCTCGATTTCCTGATCGGCCTTACGGGCGACGAGCAGCCGCCACAGCGCGCTCCCGGCAGCCGCGCCAGCATCTTCACGGTGCCCGCCGGCCAACCTTTTTTGGATGCGCTGGCCACCGCAATCCTCAACGGTGATTTGCCTGTTGCCGGCGGCCGGGCACCGAGCCCCGATCGAACTGCCCAACATCACGCTGCTGATGCCGACGCGCCGCGCCACGCGCGCGTTGCAGGAAGCCTTCCTGCGCGCCGGCCGCGGCCGCGCTATGCTGCTGCCCAAGATCATCGCCATTGCCGAGGGCCAGGAAGACCTGACGCTGCTCAGCGGCATCGCCAGCCTCGACACGCTGGCCACCGGCGCCGAAAACGTGCCGCCCGCCGTCAGCAATATGGAACGCCTGCTGGTGCTGACGCAGCTCGTCATGCGCTGGTCGGACGCGATGGCCAAGGCTAAGACCGATGCCATCGGCGGCATGCAGGCCCACGCCGGTGCCGGCAGCGAGACCCCGGCGCAGGCCGCCCACCTCGCCACCGAACTCGCGCGCTTGATGGACATGGTCGAGACCGAGAACGTCAGCCTGGACGCGCTCGACACGCTGGTGCCCGAGGAATTCGCCGAGCACTGGCAGCACACGCTCAACTTCCTGCGCATCGTCACCGAGTTCTGGCCGATCCACCTCAACGAACGCGGCTACGCCTCGCCTGCAGCCCGCCGTAATGCCCTGCTGCTGGCCGAAGCCCATCGCTACGCCACGACACCGCCGAAGGGCCCGGTCATCGTCGCGGGCGTCACCGGATCCATTCCGGCCACCGTGAAACTGATGCAGGCCGTGGCGAACTTGCCGAACGGCGCCATCGTATTGCCCGGCCTCGACCTCGCATTGGACGAGGCCAGCTGGAACGCGATCTCGCCCGCCGACACCAACGCGCCGCGCCATCCCGAACATCCGCAGTATGGCTTGAAGAAACTCATCGAAGGCCTCGGCCTCTCGCGCTCCGACATCGGCCTGCTGCCGGGCACCGTCGCATCCACAGCTGGCGACGCCCGCACCAGGCTCATCAGCGAGGCCATGCGCCCGGCCTCCACCACGGAGCGCTGGCACGAGTTCATCGCCGATGCCTCGAACGACATCGCCAGCATTGCCAGCGGCCTCGACGGCGTCAGCCTCATCGAAGCGCCAACCCAGCAGGACGAGGCCGAAGCCATCGCCCTCATCCTGCGCGAAGCCGTGGAAACGCCCGGCCGCACCGCAGCCCTTGTCTCGCCGGACCGCTTGCTCGCGCGCCGCGTCGCCACGCGCCTGCAGGCCTGGGGCATCACCGTCGACGATTCCGCCGGCCGGCCGTTCGCCAAGACCGTTCCCGGCGCCTTCCTCGACCTCATCATCGAGGCCGTCGCCAAGGACTTCGCGCCGCCTGAGTTGATGGCGCTGCTGAAGCACCCGCTGACCCGTCTCGGCCTCGACCCGTTCGCGGTGCGCCGCGCCGGCCGCGCCCTGGAGCTCGCCGCGTTCCGCACCGCCTACCTCGGCCGCGGCCTCGACGGCGTCGAGCAGGCGCTGGAACGCGCGCAAGCCGACATCCGCAACCGCTCAGCCGCCGCCTCGACACCGGCACCCTCGCTCCGAGCGCGAGCGACGAAACCAACGTGGCCCGCTTCCGCCATCCCGCCGTCCGCCGCCTGTTCGAAGACGACTGGCTCGGCGCCCGCGATCTTGTCGCCCGCCTGCGCATCGCCCTCGCGCCGCTGGTCAACGCCTACGCCGAGCGCGGCAGTCATCCGCTGCGCATTTACGCCAAGGCCCACCTTGACGCTGCCGAAGCCATGGCACGCACACCGGACGCCACGGCCGCAAGCGAAACGCCCGCCGCCTCGCCCCTCTGGTCCGGCGAAGCCGGCAACGCCGCGCTGGCGTTCTTCACCGGCCTGCTCGACGCCAACATGCCGAGCCCGGAGATCGAAGCCGCCGATTACGCCGATCTCTACCGCAGCCTCATCGCCCGCGAGAACGTGCGCCCGCGCGTGCCCGTGCATCCCCGCCTGTCGATCTGGGGCCCGTTCGAAGCACGCCTGCAGCAGACCGACATCATGATCCTCGGCTCTCTCAACGACGGTACGTGGCCAGAGTCCGCCGACCCCGGTCCCTGGCTCAACCGGCCGATGCGCAAGACACTTGGCCTGCCCTCGCCCGAGGAAGCCATCGGCCACGCCGCGCACGACTTCTCGTCCTTCTTGTCCGCGGGCCGCGTCATCCTCACGCGCGCCGAAAAGGTCGAAGGCGTCCCTACGGTTCCATCGCGCTGGCTGCTGCGTTTGAAAGCCTTGCTCGATGGCCTCGGCGCTTCCGATCGCCTGACACCAGACACCCCCTGGCTCGCTTGGGCCCGCCAGCGCGACGCCGTCGACGCGCATGTCGCCGATCACCGCGCCCGAACCACGGCCGCCGGTTTCCATGCGCCCGCGCCGCATGAGCGTCTCGCGCGTCGAGACGTTCATCGCCAACCCCTACGCCATTTTCGCCAAGGACATCCTGAAGCTCGAAGCCATGGAACCGCTTGGCGCCGATCCCGGCGCCAGCCTGCGCGGCAGCATCATCCACGAAGCCCTGTCGCGCTTTGCCAAGAAGTTTCCCTCGAGCCTGCCGGGCGACATCGAAGCCCAGCTCTACACCATCGCCCAGGCCGTCTTCTCCGAGTACAAAGCGCACCCGCGCGTTGCCGCGTTCTGGCTGCCGCGCTTCGAACGTTTCGCGCATTGGTTCGCCGAAACTGAACCCGCGCGCCGCAGCGGCGTAACGTCGATTGCCGCTGAGATCTCCGGCGCCTGCATCCTCGCCACGCCCGGCGGCCCCTTCACGCTGACCGCCCGCGCCGACCGCATCGACATGACATCGCGCGGCCTGATCATTACCGACTACAAGACTGGCGTCGCCCCCAACGACAAGCGCGTCAACGCCTGCGAAGCCCCGCAGCTGCCGCTGGAAGCTGCCATCGCTGCGCAAGCGGGCTTCGCCGACGTGCCGCAGATTCCGGTGACGTCGCTGCGCTACATCCGCGCCTCCGGCGCCGAACCGCCCGGCGAAGAACGCATCATCAAGTGCAACGACGTCCCCACGCTCGCCGCCGAAGCCTTGGCTGGCCTGCAACGCTTCATCGCCGCCTTCGACGACGAATCCACGCCCTACAAGGCCCTGCGCCGCTCGCGATTCACCTACGACTATGACGATTTCGCGCACCTCGCCCGCGTCGCCGAGTGGTCGGTTCCCACCGAAGCCGACGAAGGAGGCCCGGTATGACCGCCGTCGCCTCCATCGCCGCCGAACTGCAGCGCACCGCGGCGGCGCAATCCGGCGCCGCCGATCCGCGCGCCTCCGTCTGGGTCTCGGCTAACGCCGGCACCGGCAAGACGCACGTGCTGACCATGCGCGTGCTGCGGCTGATGCTGGCCGGCACGCTGCCAGAGCGCATCCTCTGCCTCACCTACACCAAGGCCGCCGCCGCCGAGATGTCAAAACGCGTCTTCGGTACGCTGGCCCAGTGGGTGACGATGCGCGAAGACACGCTCGCAGCCGAACTCGCCAAACTCATTGGCCGCACGCCAGCACGCGATGAGCTCGCCCGCGCCCGTACGTTGTTCGCCACCGCCATCGAAACCCCGGGCGGCCTCAAGGTCCAGACCATCCACGCCTTTTGCGAACGCCTGCTGCAGCGCTTTCCGCTAGAAGCCGGCGTGCCGGCGGGCTTCTCGATCCTCGACGACGAGACCGCGCGCACCCTGCGCCGCGAGTCGATCGACCTGGTTTTGACACGCGCCAGCCGCGACCCGGCAAGCCCGCTTGGCGCCGCGCTCAAGTTCGCCGTCGCCTATGCCGCCGATGATCGCTTCGATGAGGTTCTGGCCGCCACCCTGCCCTACAAGCAGTGGCTGGAAGACGCCGCGCGCATGGATGGCGACGTCTCGGATAGCTTCGCCGCTGCCGAAAGCATGTTCCGCAGCAAGTTCAGCGTTCGCAAATCGATCACGCCGGAATCGGTCGACCGCGAACTGGCCGAGTGTATCTCGACGGCCGATCTCACCCGCGCCCGCGACATCCTGCTCGGCGGCTCCAGCAACGACGCCAAGGCCGCCGCCAAGCTCTCCGCCGCGTTGCAGGCAACATCGCTGAAGGCCAAATGCGAACTGCTGTCCGGCTTCTTCCTGACGGCCGATAGCGAACCCCGCAAGTCGCTGCTGACCAAGGCTCTGCGCGACGCAAACCCGGACCTCGAAGCCATTCTGCAGCGCGCGCAATCCCGCTGCCTCTCACTCGCCGCCGAACGCGCCAGCCTGCGTGCCGTAACGGCTACAATCGCCTTGCACCGCCTCGCGGGAGCTGTGCATCAGGCCTATGCCGACGCCAAGGGCCGCCGCGCCGCACTCGACTTCGAAGACCTGATCGCCCACACGAGCAATCTGCTCGCCACAAGCGCCGCAGCCGAATGGGTGTTGTTCAAGCTCGACGGCGGCCTTGACCACCTGCTGGTGGACGAAAGCCAGGATACCAGCCCGGCGCAGTGGACGGTCATCGAGGCGCTCGCTCGCGAGTTCTTTTCCGGCGAAGGCACCCGCTCCGAACCGCGCACGCTGTTTGCAGTCGGCGACGAAAAGCAATCCATCTATTCGTTCCAGGGCGCCGTGCCGGAGAAGTTCGCCCAGATCGGCCACCAGTTCGCCGATCTCGCCAACCGCGCGCAGCTGACATGGCGGCACGTGCCGCTCGACGTGTCGTTCCGAACAGTCGATCCAGTCCTCACCGCCGTCGATGCCGTGTTCGCCGATGCCCTGCGCACACCCGGCGTCACCACGCCAGGCAACACCGTTCGCCACATCGCCAAGCGGCAGGGCCAGGCCGGACTCGTCGAGATCTGGCCAACTGAAGTCGATGCCGACGTGATGCCGGAGGATGTCTGGTCGCCGTTTGCCGAAGGCGCGTCCACCGCCCCCGCGCAACGCCTGGCAGCCCGCATCGCCGATACGATCAAAAGCTGGCTCGCAAACGGCGAGATCTTGCAATCCGAGAACCGTCCCATCCGCGCCGGCGACATCATCGTTCTTGTCCGCAAGCGCATGCCGTTCGCTTCGCCCATGGTGGCTGAGCTGAAAAAGCGCGGCATCGCCGTCGCCGGCGCCGACCGCATCCAGCTGTCGGAACAGATCGGCGTTCAGGACCTGCTGACGCTCGGCGACTTCCTGACGCTGCCCGAAGACGACCTCGCGCTGGCAACCCTCCTCAAGTCACCCATGTTCGGCCTCGACGACGGCGATCTTCTCGTTCTCGCCCCCGGCCGCAAGGGCACGCTGTGGAAAGCCCTCCTTGACAACGCGGCTGTCAACGCTCGCTACCTGCCGGCTGCCGACACGCTGAAGCGCTGGCGCAAGACCGCCGACTTCATGCCGCCCTACGAGTTCTTCGCCGATCTGCTCGACAACCAGGGCATGCGCAAAAAGCTTCTCGCGCGTCTCGGCCCGGACGCCGCCGACAGCATCGATGAATTTCTCAACCTCGCCCTCACCTACGACGACGGCGCCTCACCCTCGCTCGCCGGTTTCGTGCACTGGCTGCGCGACGACACCCGCGTCGTGAAACGAGACATGGAACAGGGCCGCGACGAAGTCCGCGTCATGACGGTGCATGGCGCCAAGGGCCTGGAAGCCCCCATCGTCTTTTTGCCTGACACGTGCACCACCGCCTCCGCCGGCCGCAGCGCTGGCGGCCCCATCGGCATGCCGGACATGGAGCGCCCCATCGGCACGGCCGAGCCGTTCGTCTGGCAGGTGAAGGGTGCGGGCAAGCTGGCCCCTATCTCCGCTGCAAAGGCCGTTCAAGACACCAAGGAGCGCGCCGAGCGCGATCGCCTGCTCTACGTCGCTATGACGCGCGCCCGCGACCGGCTCTACGTCGCCGGCTTCGAAGGCAAGAAAGGCCGCGCCCAAGGTTGCTGGTATGAGCAGATCGTCGAAGGCCTCGCCGGCATCACCCAGGAGGTCGAGACGGCACACGGCACCGTTCATCGGCTCACGTCGCAGCAGACGGCTCAGTTCGACAAGCCGAAGATCACATTCGCCGACACGATGATCGACGTACCGCTGCCGGCGTGGGCCTCCCAGCGCGTTACACGCGAGCCCCAGCTGACGATGCCGCTGGCGCCGTCACGGCTCGCCCCGTACGAGACAGACGCCGAAGGCGAGCCCGCGGCCGCACCACCCCCCGTCGACAAGCTCGCTGAACCGCCGCCACTCACGCCGGCAGCCCTTGCCGACCAGAGCCGTTTCTTGCGTGGTACGCTGACCCATGCGCTGCTGGAGCACCTGCCCGGCTTCGAGCGCTCGACGTGGCCAAAGATCGCCAAGGGCTTCATCGCCGAGCGCGGCGCCGGGCTCTCCGGCCGCACGCAGGCCAGCATCGTTTCCGAAGCCCTGGCCATTCTCGCAGATCCCGTTTTCGCGCCGCTGTTCGGCCCCGGCAGCTCCGCCGAAGTTCCCATCGTCGCCGAAATCCCCCGTCCTAAGGGCGACGGCCCCGCGCTGCGCCTCACGGGCCAGATCGACCGCCTGATCGACAACGGACGCGAAGTGTTGATTGTCGACTACAAGACCAACCGCCCACCCCCCACTTCGCTCGACAAGGTGGCCGACGCCTATATCTACCAGCTCGCCGCATATCGCCTTGCATTGGCATCGATATTCGGCGACAAGCCGGTGCGCGCGGCCATTCTGTGGACCGACGGCCCGCGCATCATGGAAATCCCAGCCGAATTGCTGGACAGATATGCAAATCGCCTGTGGACGCTGGATAAGCCCGCACCTTGACGCCCCGATCTTGACGCTGAGGCAGCGCATTCCTACCTTCGCATCGGCCTACGACGGGTCTTGCTTTCCTGAGCAACCCGCAACCGGAGATATACCGCCAATGGCAACGCCCCAAGTTTCCGACGCCAGCTTTCAGAAAGAGGTTCTGGATTCGGCCGAGCCCGTGCTCGTCGACTTCTTTGCCGAATGGTGCGGGCCCTGTAAGGCGATGGCTCCGGCGCTCGATGCCGTTGCAAACGAGCTGAAGGGCAAGGTCAAAGTCGTCAAGGTTGACGTCGATCAGAACCCGTCGGTCACGATGAACTACGGCGTACAGGCGATGCCGACGCTCTTGCTGTTCAAGAACGGCAAGGTCGCCGCCCAGCACACCGGCGCCATCGTCCAGAAGAAAAAGCTGGAAGATTGGCTGAACGCCTCCATCGTCGCCTAATTAGCGATCGCTGAATGAGCAAAGGGCGCTGCGAAACCGCGGCGCCCTTTTTGCATTGAAACGCGTCAAGCACGGCGCGTACGACCTCGTGTCCCTCCGTTTGGCTCGTCTCCCTCAAGGGTGTCATCCTCGGGCTTGTCCCGAGGACCCATCGTGCAGCGCGGATAATGCACGCAAGTTGAGTGCGCGCCTTGCCATGTCACGTTTGCCCAGCGGATGGCTGGGTCCTCGGGACAAGCCCGAGGATGACAAGTGGAGAGGTTACCGGCGCTACTGCGATGATAGCGCGCTGCCTGTGGCGACAAGATCTGCGGGGGAGGCTTCGCTGGAAGACCGCCAGAAGCCTTTAGTCCGCAACCAGCACTGTCTCTAGCCCACGCCTCACGCTCGCGCGATGCGAGTCGGCAGATAGCGTGGCCGGAACTTCTTGGCGTTGATGGCGATGCGCGTCCCTTGCGGCACCGCAGGCTGGTCGCGCGTGACGAACACGATCGACAAGCCGCTGTCGGTCACGAGTTCCCCCCAGAACTGCCCCCACTCTTTGACCACACCAGTAAACGTATGGGTTTCGGGCTCGAAAAGATCGCCATCATCCATCCCCAGGTCTCTCCACGTCTCTACTCATAAGCCGCCGGCCGCTCGTTATGGCTTGGTCCGGCTACGAGGTTTGGCGCATTGCTGCGCCCGCTAACTGTAGGCGTGCAGTTGTTCAATAACAATCAGGCTAAGGCACAATCCTTCCATCAGCAGCGCGGGTGTCCGAGTGCTTCCGGCAAAGTGTGAAGCGACAAGAAGCACGACAAGCAACGCTAGGCCGCCAGTGTCATCAGTAACGTGGCGATTTTGGATCTGGGCCGCGGATATCTAATTGCGCAGCAACTTCAATTCGGTTGCGGTGCAACGCCATCCTGCAGCGCGAGCACGTGACCTGCGAGATAGAGTGATCCGCATATGAGAATGCGCTTGGGCCCCGGATGCAATTGCTCGAGGCGCCGCAGCGCCTGGTCGACCGAGCTGCTGCTCTCTGCCGACAGCTGCACCTCCCGCGCTGCATCAACCAGCACCTCGGGTGCATGCGTTGCTTCGTGCGCCCCTGGGATCGGCACGGTGACGACATGGCGAGCCAGGCCGCGGAACGGGGAAAGAAACCCAGCGGCATCCTTCAACGCCATCATGCCGACGATCAGATACAGCGGCTTGGGCGCACGCTCTTCCAGGTCAGCCAGCGTTTGCGCAATGACCGCGCCGGCCGCGGGATTGTGCCCGCCATCGAGCCAAAGCTCCGATCCCGGCTTCAGCATCTCAGGCAACGGACCGCTATCCAACCGCTGCATGCGCGCGGGCCAGCTGACGGTGGCAAGGCCACGCTCGATATCGCCGAGGTCCAGAGTCGCCCCAGCAAATTCCATCGCCGCAACCACCGCCGTTGCCGCGTTGATCACCTGATGACGGCCGATCAGGCCCGGCATCGGCAAGTCCAGCAGCTCGTCCTCGCGCTGCACGATCAGCCGGCCGCGCTGCTCGTAGGCATCGAAGCGTTCGCCCCAGGCGATGAGATCGGCATGCACACGGCCGGCCTCGCTACGGATGACGTCCAGAACTTCGTCGTCCTGCTGCGCCACAACGCAACGCACGCCACGCTTGAGAATGCCCGCCTTCTCGCGCGCGATCTTTTCCAGCGTATCGCCGAGCTTGTCGGCGTGGTCGAGCGAGATCGAGGTGATCACCGTCAAAGCCGGCTTGGGAATGACGTTCGTGGCATCGAGCCGCCCGCCCAGACCGACCTCCAGCAGAAGCACATCGGCCGGGTGTTCGCTGAAAGCCAGGAACGCAGCCGCCGTCGTGATCTCGAATTGAGTGATGTCGTCGCCGTCGTTGACGGCCTGCGTTCGCGACAGAACATCGACGAGCTGATCTTCCCCGATCGGCCGTGCCTTGCCATCCGGGCCGGCCAGCTCGATGCGCTCGTGGAAGCGGACGAGATGCGGCGACGTATAGACGTGCACGCGGCGGCCGCCTGCCTGCAGGATCGACTTGAGATAGGCCGTCACCGAGCCCTTGCCGTTGGTGCCCGCGACATGCACGACAGGGGGTAGCTTTTGATGCGGCGATCCGAGCTTGGCCAGCAGCCTCTCGACGCGTCCCAAAGACAGGTCGATCAGCTTCGGATGAAGCTCTTTTAAATCGGCCAGAAGTTGGTCGCTGGTCGGCATGGCTGGAACTTGTGTCTGATGAACCCGGCCCGCAACCGCAGGGCTTGCTCCGACAGAGCCCTTTCCCGGCGCCTGCCGTCAACTGCCTGTTGCAAATGGGGGTAATCGGCGTGACTGCCTGGCTCGAACTAGAGTGCTTCCGGATAAAGCGTGAAGCGGTTTTCCGATAAGAAGCACACAAAGACAACAAGGCTAGAGCTTATCCGCGATTCAACGAAAAGTGGACAGGCACTAGTTGCGGGAAGGGTCCTTGGACGCGGGCTTGGCGGTAACGGTTTCGATGTCGCGCACGTTCTTGTCGCGCTCCAGGCGAGCGGTGTCGAAGCGCTCGTGTTCCGAAACCGGCTCGGCATCCAAAACACCCTGCTCTGCCGAGCGGGCAGCGGATTCGATCAATTGCCCATCGACCGCATGACCATTCGCGTGTGGCTTGCCGCCGTTCATGCGTTTGGCCGGACGCATGAGATCGCCGTTCGGCAGGCTTTCGCCGTTCATCAGCATCGAGGCCACGCGTGACAGCGTTTCGCGCAACTTGTGGCGATGCACCACCATGTCGATCATGCCGTGCGCCAACAGGTATTCGGAGCGCTGGAAGCCTTCCGGCAGCTGCTCGCGGATCGTCTGCTGGATCACGCGCGGGCCGGCAAAACAAATCAGCGCGCCGGGCTCGGCAATGTGCACGTCGCCCAGCATCGCATACGACGCGGTGACGCCGCCTGTCGTCGGATCGGTAAGAACGACGATGTAGGGCAGCTTGGCATCGCGCAGCTTCTGCACCCCGATGGTCGTCCGCGGCATCTGCATTAACGACATGATGCCTTCCTGCATGCGCGCGCCACCCGAGGCCGCGAACAGGATGAACGGCGCCTTGCGCTCAACCGCGCGAAGCATGCCCGTCACGACGGCCTCACCGGCCGCCATACCGAGCGAACCGGCCATGAAGCGGAAATCCTGCGCCGCAGCCACGACCTCCAGCCCGTCGAGCTTGCCTTCGGCCACGAGCACGGCATCTTCGAGTTCCGTTGCCGTCTTCGCATCTTTGAGGCGATCGATGTAGCGGCGGCCATCGCGGAACTTCAGCGGGTCTTGCGCCACGCCGGCCACGGGCACGCGGTCGTACACGCCGTCGTCGAACAGGGCTACCAGGCGCTGCTGCGCACCCATGCGCATGTGATAGTTGGAACCAGGGATGACGAACTGGTTGGCCTCAAGGTCTTTGTAGAAGACCATCTGTCCCGTCTCCGGGCACTTGACCCAAAGATTGTCCGGCACCTCGCGCTTCGTCGCCAGGAAGCTACGGATTTTCGGCCGGACGACGTTGTTGATCCAGTTCACGCTTTAAAGCTCCTGCCCCCATGGGCATCACGGAAAGGGCATTGCGAATCTCGTTTGTCTATCGTGACCTTGCGCCTCGCGCAGTCCTCAATGGATCGAGCTCCACAATAATCATAGTACACTGAGGTCAAATGTGCCCCAAATTAAGGTTCGGCAAGCAGCCAGCCGGGCCTTTATCACCAGTCGGGCCGGTCAGGCGGGCTGCAAGGCTTGCGATAGACTTTTCACCAGGCGGAGCACAGCAGGCACTGTGTCGCCCGTCGCCTCACCTTTCGGGCCAAGACTGTCTTTCACCGCGTTGACCAGCGCAGAACCGACCACGACGCCATCGGCACCCTTGGCCAGGGCGGCGGCCTGCTCGCCCGTTCTTACGCCAAAACCGACCACGACGGGAAGCTCCGTTGCCCCTTTGATCCGCGCCACCTGAGAATGAACATCGTTTACCACGGGTGCGGCAGCCCCGGTAATGCCGGTGATCGACACGTAGTAAACGAACCCTGAGGTGTTGGTCAGCACCTTCGGCAGGCGCTTGGCATCGGTCGTCGGCGTCGTCAGCCGGATGAAGTTCAAGCCGCGCTTGACCGCCGGCAGGCAAAGCTCGTCGTCGGCCTCCGGCGGCACGTCGACAATGATCAACCCATCGACCCCCGCAGCGACCGCCTCATCGAGGAATTTCTCTGCCGGATAGACGTAAACGGGGTTGTAGTACCCCATCAGCACGATCGGCGTATCCGGGTCCGTCTTGCGGAAGTCCGCCACCATCTTGAGCGTCTTGACCATCGTCTGCCCGGATTGCAGCGCCCGCAGCGAGGCTGCCTGGATCGCCGGCCCGTCGGCCATCGGGTCGGAGAACGGCATGCCGACTTCGATGACGTCGGCGCCTGCACCCGGCAGGGCCGCCAGCAGTTCGGCGAACGTCTTTGCGTCCGGATCGCCTGCCGTGACGAAGCACACGAGCGCCGGACGCCCCTCAGCCTTCAGCGCCGCAAACCGGCGATCGATACGTGTCGCTTTTGTCATCGATGATGGTCTCAAATCTTCATGCCGAGGTAGCCGGCGACGGCGAAGACGTCCTTGTCGCCACGGCCGCACATGTTCATGACCAGCAGATTGTCCTGCGGCAGCGTCGGGGCGAGCTTGGTGACGTAGGCCAGCGCATGCGACGGCTCCAGCGCCGGAATGATGCCTTCCTGGCGGGCGCACAGCTGGAACGCGTCCAGCGCTTCCTTGTCGGTGATCGGCACGTATGTGACGCGACCGGTATCCTTCAACCAGGAATGCTCCGGCCCGACACCCGGATAGTCGAGCCCAGCCGAGATCGAATGGCCTTCCAGGATCTGCCCGTCGCCGTCCTGCAGCAGATACGTGCGGTTGCCGTGCAGCACGCCAGGCTTGCCACCGCTCATTGATGCGGCATGCCCGTTCTCGACCTCGACGCCATGGCCACCGGCTTCGACGCCGTAGATCGCGACGCCTTCGTCGTCGAGGAACGGGTGGAACAGACCGATCGCATTCGAGCCGCCACCGATGCACGCCACCAGCGTATCCGGCAGCCGCCCTTCGCGGGCCAGCATCTGTTCGCGCGTCTCGATGCCGATGATCGCCTGGAAGTCGCGCACCATTTCCGGATACGGATGCGGTCCAGCTGCCGTGCCGATGATGTAGTACGTATCCTTGACGTTGGTGACCCAGTCGCGCAGCGCCTCGTTCATCGCGTCTTTCAGCGTGCCGGCGCCGCTCGTCACGGCATTCACCTTCGCGTTCAGCATATGCATGCGCGCGACGTTGGGCGACTGGCGCTTGACGTCGGTGGCACCCATGAAGATCTCGCACGGCAATCCGAAGCGCGCGCACACGGTGGCAACTGCCACGCCGTGCTGCCCAGCGCCCGTCTCGGCGATGATGCGCGTCTTGCCCATGCGCCGCGCCAGCTGGATCTGACCCAGGCAGTTGTTGATCTTGTGCGAACCCGTGTGGTTCAGCTCGTCACGCTTGAAATAGATCTTTGCGCCGCCCTTGCCGCCGTTCGCAGCCGCGATCTGGCGGAAATGATCGGTCAGGCGCTCCGCGTAATACAGCGGGCTCGGCCGGCCGCCGTAGTGATTTAGCAGATCGGTAAGTTCGGCCTGGAATTTCGGATCGGCCTTCGCCGCGTAATACGCCGTCTCCAGCTCCAGGATCAGCGGCATCAGCGTCTCGGCGACGAAACGGCCACCGAACAGGCCGAAATGCCCCTGCTCGTCCGGGCCCGTGCGATAGCTGTTCAGCTTGGCTTCGCCAGTCTTGTTGGTCTTGGTCGCCATTGCCTGCGGCAATCCTCACATGATCTGAGTTTTATACGTTCTGCGGGCCTAATTAGCTCTCTTTGCCGCCTGAAGAAAGCGCCGGATGAGCTCCGGATCCTTTTCACCCGGGCGCCGTTCGACGCCGGAGGACACGTCGACCGCCCCTGCGCCCGTGACGCGGATGGCTTCCGCGACATTTTCTGGCGTCAAACCGCCTGACAGCATGTACGTGACGCGATCCTTCACGCCGTCCAGCAATGCCCAGTCGAACGCCACACCATTCCCGCCCGGTAGCAATGCGCCCTTTGGCGCCTTGGCGTCGAACAGCACGAGATCGGCTTGTCCCGCATAGCTCAGGGCACCCGCCGCATCGTCCACCGTTTCGACCTTGATCGCCTTCATCACCGGGCGCCCGGTTGCCGACCGGATGGCCGCCACCCGCTCCGGCGTTTCGCTGCCGTGCAACTGAATGAGATCCGGCGACACCTGCGCCACCACTTGTTCGACCAGGCCGTCACTCGGGTCCACCAGCAGTGCCACCACCTTGGCCTTGCCACGCGCGCGATCCGCCAAGGCACGTGCCGTTGCCATATCGACGTTGCGCGGGCTTGGCGCAAAGAACACGAGGCCAATGTAGTCGGCTCCGCCCGCGACCGCTGCGTCGACCGCCTCGGCCGTCTTCAATCCGCAGATTTTCACGTCAGTCGTCATGTCGCCGATCTTCAAAAACCGATGTCGCCCGGATCGCGGCCCGCTCGCGCCTTGTAACCGGGAAGCGCCCAATTGTGACGGATAGCAAGCGCGCGAAGCACAAATCCAAGCACGAAACCGGCACCGATTGCCAGGATGCGCGGCACTCCCAGGCCCGTCAGCGCGACGAACAGAATGGCGCCGGCCATCGCAGCCGTAACATAGATCTCGTGACGGCTGAGCAGAAGGGGCGGCTCGCCACTCAAGACGTCGCGAATGATACCGCCGAACGCCGCCGTGATGACGCCCATCGTCACCGCAACCAGCGGACCTGCACCCATTGCCAGCGCCCGCTCTGCACCAAGCACGGCGACCAGCGCCAATCCGATGGCATCGAGCCAGACCAGCACGCGATACCGCGATGACATGAGGTGCGCCGTAAAAAACATCAACGCCGCGACAACCAGGCAGATGACGAGGTAAACGGGCTCTTTCACCCAGAACACGGGCAGGTTGCCCAACAGCATGTCGCGCACCGTGCCGCCGCCAGTACCGGTCACGGTCGCAAGCAGCGCAAAGCCGAAAACGTCCATCTCCTTGCGGCTGGCCGCCAGAGCACCAGAGCCGGCGAACACGGCCACCGCCGCGAACTCAACGGCCGTCAGCGTGGACGACAGCGCATCTGCAGAAAACATAGCGGTCTCGGAAAGTAAGGCGGCCTTCGAGCCTGATCGTTTGCGATGCGAGGTGTCGGGCTCACATCGAAGACGTGGATTCAGACGCTAGTGACCCGCGGGAACGAGCTGCTTTGAGGAGGTGGGCGTATCGGTATCGCGCTCGCGCGTCAGCCGGTCGGCTTCGGCGTGCCAGCGGCGCGCCTCGTGCGTTTTGACGCGCGCATTGCGCCGCCAATGCCGCTGCGTCACCCATGTGGCCACGCCACCAAGAATAACGCCGGCAACGAGTGCCGCAAACAGATACGCGTAGAATGGCAGCACGAGCGACAACGCAGGCGCATCGGGACGGAACGGGTCTAGCACCAGCTGCACGTTGTGCCGATTGGCAATCGCGAGCGTGACGAGCACGACGGCAGCCGGAAATGCAATCAGTATCCAGGCGATCCGGCGTAGCACGCAAACCTCCAGCTCGTTTGGTCGCACGCTTAAAGCGTGAAGCGGTTGTCCAGCAAGAAACGCAAAGCCCTGAAGGCTGAAAGCGCATCAGCGCTTCGCCGGACGCACATACGATCTATGCCGAAACTTCGTCGCCATTCAGGCGATCGCGCAGTTCTTTGCCGGTCTTGAAGAACGGCACGAACTTTTCTGCCACCGGCACCGGCGCGCCCGTTCGCGGGTTTCGCCCCTGCCGCGCCGCGCGGTGCTTGACGGTGAAAGCACCGAAGCCGCGCAGTTCCACGCGGTCGCCTCGCGCCAGCGCATCGACGATCTCGTCGAAGACAACGTTCACGATCCGCTCCACGTCGCGGTGATACAAATGCGGATTGGAAACGGCAATTTTTTGGATCAGCTCTGACTTAATCACGGTTGGCCCCGACGAAGACACTGTAAAACCTTTACTTTTCAGTAGGGTGCCAAACAGAAAGAAGTCCGTCAAGGCCAACGATGCGCAAACGGCTGTCACCGGTTAACGCTTCCGCCACTGCCTTGCCAGCCTCGCCGAAGGCCGCCCCGATAAAATTGCTCACCGAACTGCTGAACCAGAAGCTACCTCCAGGCTGCGTCTGCTTCCAGTCGACAACCTTAAGTCCACTCTGCACGCCGCGACCCTCAAGCCACTGCACGGCCTCGATCTCCCCGCCGATCTGGTCGACGAGCTTGTGTTGCAGGGCCTCTCGACCGGAAAACACCCGTCCCGCCTCAAGCCCCGGAATCTCAGAAACCTTAACCTTGCGCCGGTCTTCCACCAGCGAAACGAACCACTTGAAGCTCTCGCCGATCATGTCTTGCGTGACCTTGCGGGATTGCTCGTCGATCGGCTCGAACGGGTTCGGCGTCGCCTTCAAGGGTCCGCTTTTGACGATGTTCATCTTGACGCCGAGCTTTTCCAGCAACTGGTCGACTTCCGGCCACTGCACCAGCACGCCGACCGACCCGGTTACCGTGTTGCCCCGCGCCACGATGTAGTCGGTGCCGAGCCCGGCGATGTAGCCGGCAGACGTCGCCAGCGTACCGAACTGCGCCACGACTGGCTTCTTCTCGGCAATTTTGCGCAGGGCCTCGTACAGGCTTTCGCCGCCCGTCGTCGTGCCGCCTGGGCTGTTGATGTACACCACCAGGCCCCGCACATGATCGGCGTCCGCCACACGCTTCAGCAACTCCAGTTGCTCGCGATCTTCCGTGATGGCGCCTTCGATTGCCACGCGGGCGATCTGCTGCGGCTGCGCCCACTGCGTGACACTATCCGAGCCGAGCACGAACCCGCCCAGCAGCACGACCACGGCGGCAATTCCCAGGGATCTCCAGAAGCTCAAACGCCGGCGCAAGCGGCGCCTCTCCAATAGAGCTTCGGTATCCAGCGTCATGCGCACTCCTGCCCGAAAATCGCCCGGGCCTACTCCCTGCAACTCCGCACCCTATTTGAGGAATCCGGCCCTGCAAAGACCATCTGCCAAGAAATTGAACGCCGCCGGATGTCTGGCCCTCATTTCCCGCCGATCCGCTTGCGAGCCGTAAGGCGTCCGGCCAAAATAAAAGACGCCGGGGATTGCTCCCCGGCGTCCAATTCTCACATCGAAACCGCGAAGCTTATTCTTCGGTTTCGCCGTCGCCTCGTCCTTGTCGTCGCGCTTCTTGATGGCGGCCTTGAAGATGTCGCCGAGCGAGGCACCCGAGTCGGACGAACCGTACTGCGCCACAGCCTGCTTCTCTTCCGAGATTTCCAGCTGCTTGATCGAGACGTTGATGCGGCGCGCGGCCTTGTCGACCGAGATAACGGCCGCATCGACCTTCTGGCCGACCGTGAAGCGCTCAGGGCGCTGCTCGGAACGGTCACGCGACAGATCCGAGCGCTTGACGAATGCCGTCATCTCGCTGTCGGCGATCTTCACCTCGATGCCGTTCTCCTGAACGGCAACGACTTCGCACGTCACCTGGTCGCCCTTCTTGTACTTGGCGAGCGAGTTCGGCCGGATCACCGCCGAGCTGCTTCACGCCCAGCGAGATGCGCTCCTTGGTGGAGTCGACGTCGAGCACGATCGCTTTGACGTTGTCGCCCTTCTTGTAGTCCTTGATGGCTTCTTCGCCGGCCTTCTGCCAGTCGAGGTCGCTGAGGTGCACCATGCCGTCGACGCCGTTGTCGAGGCCGATGAAGAGACCGAACTCCGTGATGTTGCGGATCGGGCCTTCGACGGTCGAACCCTTCGGGTGCTGGCCGAGGAACGCATCCCAGGGATTGTCCTGGGTCTGCTTGAGACCAAGCGAGATGCGGCGCTTGTTGGGATCGACTTCGAGAACCTGAACTTCCACCTGCTGGCTCGTCGAGACGATCTTGCCGGGGTGAACGTTCTTCTTGGTCCAGCTCATTTCCGAGACGTGGATCAGGCCTTCGACGCCCGGCTCCAGCTCAACGAACGCGCCGTAGTCGGCAATGTTCGTGACGGTGCCGGTGAACTTCGCGCCGACCGGATACTTGGCTTCGATCGCCTGCCACGGATCCGACTGCAGCTGCTTGATGCCGAGCGAGATACGCTGCGTTTCCGGGTTGATGCGGATGATCTGCACCTTCACGGTATCGCCGACGTTGAGGATCTCGGACGGGATGATTGACGCGGCGCCAGGCCATGTCGGTCACATGCAGCAGGCCGTCGATGCCGCCGAGGTCGATGAACGCACCGTAGTCGGTGATGTTCTTGACGAGGCCGTCGATGACCTGGCCTTCGCCGAGACGGGCCACGATGTCGGCACGCTGTTCGGCGCGCGTCTCTTCCAGCACCGAGCGGCGCGAGACGACGATGTTGCCGCGGCGGCGATCCATCTTCAGGATCTGGAACGGCTGGCTCTGATGCATCAGCGGGCCAATGTCGCGAACCGGGCGAATGTCGACCTGCGAACCCGGCAGGAACGCCACGGCGCCGTCGAGGTCGACCGTGAAGCCGCCCTTGACCTTGTTGAAGATGACGCCGTTCACCTTTTCGTTGGCTTCGAACATCTTTTCGAGACGCGTCCAGCTCTCTTCGCGCTTGGCCTTGTCGCGCGACAGCACCGCTTCACCGAGCGCGTTTTCCACGCGCTCAAGGTAGACTTCCACGGTGTCGCCGACTTTCAGGCCGCCGTCCTTCGCCGAGGGCGAGAATTCGCGGACCGGCACGCGGCCTTCCATCTTCAGGCCGACGTCGATGACGGCCAGATCCTTTTCGATGCCGACGACCTTGCCCTTGACGACTGAGCCTTCGTAGACGTCGTCCTTGGCGAGGCTCTCGGCGAGCATGGCGGCGAATTCATCGCGCGTCGGGTTCATTTCCTTAGCTACTGCAACGGCCATAGGGTCTCCTGTTGAAACGGAATGAGCCCGTGCGATCCGCGGCGAGCGGGGCACGAGCGCTAATGTTGCGGAAGAGCCGCCGAATGTTTGGTGCCCCAAATCATTGGTGCCAGTGACAGCCGCACGCGTTTCGCGGTCGGACAGTTTCCTGTCGGCTCAAGTCGTTGTTGGATCTCGTCCGCTGGATTGAGCGCTCATGGCCCTGCCAGTATGAATTCGGGCCACGTTTGCGTGTGCCCTACTGGCCGATCTTCCTCTTGATCAATCCGACAGCGGCGTCGAATGCCGTTTCTATATCCAAGTCGCTCGTATCGAGCAAGTCGGCATCTGCGGCCATTTTCATGGGCGCCGACGCCCGCCCGGCGTCCCGTTCGTCCCGCGCCACGATATCGGCCAGCACATCCTCGAACGCGGGGGCAGCCGGCGCACCCTCCATCCAGCGGGTCTGCAGCTCTAAAAACCGCCGCTTTGCCCGTATTTCCGGGCTTGCCGTCACGTAAATCTTAACGTCTGCATCCGGACAAACGACCGTGCCGATATCCCGTCCGTCCAGCACCGCGCCCGGCTCCCGCCGTGCAAATGCCCGCTGATACTCCAGCAGCACCGCCCGGACTTGCGGGATCTTCGCCACAATTGAAGCCGCATCGCCGGCTTCGGCACCCCTCAGCCCATCATCGTCAAACGTCGCCGGATCAAGCTGCCGCGCTGAACTGGCGGCCGCCGCAGGGTCGTCCAGGCGCTGCCCGGCCTTGGCGACATCGCGTGCCACCGCCCGATACAGCAGACCCGTATCCAGCACGTGAAATCCGAAATGCTCCGCCACCCGCTTCGCCAGCGTCCCCTTGCCCGAAGCCGCCGGCCCATCAATCGCAATGATCATGCCGCCCCCCGCATTCAAACTTCCGCTGTCCGGCAACGGCGCCCGCCCGGGCTGACAGCAAACCAACGATGAAACCGATTGAGGCTACTTCAACAGGAATTCCCCTCCCCTTGATGGGGAGGGGTTAGGGGTGGGGTGAAGAACTTGGCGAGACGTTGCTGATCTTGAGACGCCCCAGCGGCCAACGGGAAATTGCTAACTAGCCTTCCGCCTGGCTCGTCCCCCCACCCCCGGCCCCTCCCCACCAGGGGGAGGGGAGAAGGAGGGGAAACGCCAGCCAAGTTCGATGAGACAACGATGAATCCCTCGGAGGCGATCTCCAAGTTCGCAGATCCAACGAGCGGGGCAGCTAAAGAACCCTCGCGCACAACACCTTCGAGCACAGCAGCATTCAAACATAGCTGGCCCCCAGCCGCTCCATGAGGCCGCGAAACTCGGGAAAGCTGGTGGCGATCATCGCCGTGTCGTCGACCGCGACGGGCGTTTCGCTGGCCAGCCCCATCGTCAGGAACGCCATCGCGATGCGGTGATCGAGGTGCGTCTCGACAAGACCGCCGCCCGGCACCTTCCCGGTTCCTTCCACGATCAGCTTGTCGCCGTCCGCGCGCGCCACGACGCCGTTGGCGATCAGGCCCGCGGCCGTTGCGGCCAGGCGGTCGCTTTCTTTCACCTTCAGTTCGCCAAGACCTTCCATGCGCGTCTCGCCCACGGCAAATCCCGCGATGGCCGCCAGCACCGGATATTCGTCGATCATGCTCGGCGCCCGCGCCGCCGGCACCTGCACGCCCTTCAGCTGGGAGAACCGTGCGCGGATATCGGCAATCGGCTCGCCGCCTTCCTCGCGCTCGTTCAGGAACTCGATATCGGCACCCATCTCGCGCAGCGTGACGTAAAGCCCGGTCCGCGTCGGATTGACGAGCACGCCCTCGACCGTCACGTCCGATCCTGGCACGACAAGCGCCGCCGCCAGCAGAAACGCTGCGGAACTCGGATCGCCCGGCACGACGACATCGCGGCCAGTCAGTTCGGCGTCGCCTTTCACGGTGATATGCGTCGCGCCGTCGACGTCGCGCGTATCCACGCTGGCGCCGAAAAAGCGCAGCATCCGCTCGGTGTGATCGCGCGTGGCTTCCGTCTCGATGACGGTTGTTTCGCCGGCCGCGCCAAGCCCCGCCAGCAGCACCGCCGACTTCACCTGCGCCGACGCGACCGGCAGCTTATAAACGATCGGCACGAGGCTGGATGAGCCCTTCACGGTCAGCGGCAGCGTGTCCTTTGCCTCAGCCGTCTGCAGCCCCATCGTCCGCAACGGATTGAGCACCCGGCTCATCGGCCGCCGCGATAGCGAGGCATCGCCCTGCATCGTCACGCTGATGTCGTGCGCCGCCACGATGCCCATCATCAGCCGCGTACCGGTGCCGGAGTTGCCGAAATCCAGCGGCCCATCCGGCTGCTTCAACCCGCCAACGCCGCGGCCTTTGACCTGCCAGACATCGCCCGTCTTCATGGCCTCGGCACCCAGCGCCGTCACCGCGCGCGCCGTGTTGATAACGTCTTCGGCCTCAAGCAACCCGGTGATCCGCGTGGTTCCCGTTGCCAGGGCGCCGAACATCAGCGCGCGGTGCGAGATCGACTTGTCGCCCGGTACGCGCAGCCGCCCCGTCAGGGAGGCCGCCTTCTGGGTGGACAATGGCTTTGGCTGAGGCGAATGGGACAAAGCGTGCGCCTTCGATCCTTGAGACATCATGATAAATGTTGGCGGACGAGCCGCCTCGAGCCAGGAGCCCGAGCCGCGGGCCGGACCCACGCGATAGACCCGATGCGCCCGCCCCTGTCAACGCCGCGCGGCCCACTGGGCGGGCCGCTGGGGGCGAATGCTTTTGACACCGCCCATCACCTATGGCAGATCGCTTGCAACTCTCAAAATTTCAAAGGCGAATAGCATGTCCACCAAGCAAGCGCGCGGGACAAAGCGCACCTGTCAAAGCAACGAATGCGGCGCGCGGTTTTATGATTTGAATCGCGATCCTATTGCCTGCCCGATCTGCGGCTCGATCTACGAACTGGCCTCGTCCCCATTGGTGCTTGCGGCAGCAGCGGAAGAAAAGTCCGCACGCAAGGCCCGCAAGGTAGATGTGCCCAAGGTCGCCACGGCCGAAGCTGCAGATACCGACGCGGATACGGAAGCCGAAGACACGCTGGCCGACATCGAGACGGATGACGGCGACGAAATCGCCGCCGAAGCCGACGAGACCTTCCTTGAGGAAGAGGAAGAGGGCGGCGACGTCGCCACCATCATTGGCCCCGTCGAAGGCGACGAAGAGCCTTAAAAATCTTTCTTGGCGCATCCGGCCGGCTCCGCGCAGGGGAGTCGGATGCGCCACTAAAATGCTCTTGCAGTTTGGCCCGGCCCGGCCTAATGAGACGCCTCTTCGCGCCGCCGGTCCATCTCGTGTGAGCAGCGCCGCGAACTCCAGACGCGGACCCCAACGTCCGCGCCACAAAAATAGGGGCTGTAGCTCAGTTGGGAGAGCGCTTGCATGGCATGCAAGAGGTCAGGGGTTCGATTCCCCTCAGCTCCACCATCTCCCCTGATCAGAACGTTCGCCGCCTCACTCCGCCGCCAACGGCGCCGGTACCGGCTCGCCGATGCCCAGCCGCGCCAGCTCGGCATCCAGTGTGCCTGATGCGGCCATCTCCAGCATCTTGAAGTCGGCCTTGAGCGACCAGATCGGATGCGTCAGCGTCGCTGGCCGGTTGTGCTCGACGAGTGCATGCCCCGCCCAGGATGGTCCATAGCCTGCGGCCAGCGCTGCCAGTAGCCATCCGGGCTTGCGCGTCTTTGCGAACGCCACGACGCAACCGGCCGCAGCGGCGGTTCCGACGAAATGCAGAAGCCGGGTTTCAGGCGAACTGTGGGCTTTGAGGTAGATGGGCCAGAATTCGTCGAAGCTGGAAGGTTCGCTCATGTCGACCTCGCAAACGCAGGGACCAGGGCGGAATCAATTGCGCGCGAAGGCAATCGGTTCCGCTATCCCCGGCGAACGCGGAGCGCGATGGGCCGCAGCTACGCCAGGCCACCGCCACGGATAAAACGTCGCGATGGGTAGCGCATAATCCGGCAGCGCCACGCTGGCCGGCCCTTCTTCGCCCGACTTGAGGAATTCCGGCAGGAAGTGCGTGTGCGCGCCTGCAGGCGACGTGCTGCCTGGCAGCGGGATCGCCGAATAGACTTCCACGCGGGCCAGCTTGGAGTTCCACGACGCGATGCGGATTGGCGGCAAAAATCGCCATGCCGGCCTCGTACATCACGTCGGCCCAAGGCCGGCCCGCAAGTGCCGTCAGCGTTTCGATGAGAGCCGCGTCACCGGTGCGGATGCAGAACCGGCTTGCCTTGCGGCCTATGCCCATGTCGAACAGCTGATGGCCGCGATGCCCGGCATCGACGGCAGCCGTGTCGGCTCCAAGCGGCGTGAACGATGCCTCAGTCTGCAGGTTGCCGCGAGCCTTCGGCAGCCCGAGCACGATCGGCCCGCCCGGTCCAAACTCGAACGCGCGCAGTTTGTCCTGAACCTCTAAGCGAAAACATGCGTCGCAAGCCCGTCCCACGATGCTCAAACCGTCGCGCTCGACCGCGATCTGCCGCGCCTGCGTACACGGGAACTCGGCGACGGCGCCGGGCGCACCCGTTACCCATGTCCCGCGGCGCAGCGCTATCGTCTCGGCTGCCCAGTCCGCCAGCTCGGCCGACATCCATGGCAGCAGGCGCATACGGATGGCCAGCGCCTCGTGCCGCCGCGGCAGCAGATCCCAGACGGCATCGCGCTGCGGCTCGGTCATGCCGGACCAGCGGCCGATTTCGTCGCCCGTCCGCGCGCAGCCGATGCAGTACCCGCTGACATCGTCCAGCTTGCAGATTCCAACGCACGGCGAATGCCGGGTGCGCGGCGCGATTACGGTGACGTCAACCATAGCAATTCCATGCGATTTCACTGCCGACCGCTTAGCACACCCGCGGACAGCTGGCGACCCGTCGGCAGCCCCTGCGACCTCTTGCATTCTGAGCCGTGATGCGCGAGGGGAGGCGTTATGACCGTCACCGTCTGCGCCTTCTACAAATTCGTCGAGATTGCCGACTGCGCCAACCTGCAGGCCAGCCTGCTGGCCCGCTGCGAGCAAGGCGGCATCAAGGGCACGATCCTGCTCGCGCGCGAAGGCATCAATGCAACGATTTCCGCGCCCGGCGAGGCCATGACGGCCTTCCTGTCGGATTTGCGCTCCGACGACGCGCTTTGCCGGTCTCACCGTTAAGCAAGCCACCGCACCCGATCATCCCTTCCAACGCCTGAAGGTCAAGGTGAAGCGCGAAATCATCGCCTTCGACCCACTCGCGGACGGCCCGCTGCGCGATGTCGGCACCTACGTGACGCCCCACGACTGGAATGCGCTGATCGCGGATCCGGACGTCGTCGTCATCGATACGCGCAACGCCTACGAAGTCGCCATTGGAACGTTCGAACGCGCGATCGATCCCAAGACGGCCGCCTTCAGCGACTTTCCAGCGTTCGCCAAAGCCAACCTCGACCCGCAGCGCGACAAGAAGATCGCCATGTTCTGCACCGGCGGAATTCGCTGCGAGAAAGCATCGGCGCATCTGATCCAGATGGGCTTTGACGAGGTCTACCACCTCGACGGCGGCATCCTGAACTATCTGGAAGTGATCCCGCCCGGACAAAGCCTGTGGCACGGCGAGTGCTTCGTGTTCGACGAGCGCGTCTCCGTCACGCACGGCAACGAACCCGGCACGCATACGCTGTGCGCCAATTGCGGCTTCCCGATCTCACCGCCGGTACGGGGCCCCGCTGCACCAACTGCGAAGCCGGGTAGCTCGCACCTTCACCGTGGCCTGCGCCTCAGGAGCGGTAGTGTCGCCACATGCGCTGGATGGTGCGATGGATTTCGTCCGGCTCCTGGTCGAACACTTCAAGGTTTACGCGGATGACGTTTTCATGCGTCATTTTCCACGGAACGCGCATGAGGAGGCGCGGCCATGGCATCTTGCGCCAATCCGCCACGAGCGCCCGCTGCAGCGGCTGCTTCAGCCCGATCTGAAGTTCATGAAACGTCATGACACGCACGGCGATCGGCACCAGTTCCACCTTGTCGATGGCACGCCATTGAATTACGCCGAAACCGTCGATGAAGACGCCGTACTGGTTGGCGCCGATGCGCGGGCGGCCAGTCTCGATCAAAGGGAAGTTGTAATAGGCAACAGCCGCCGTGGCGGCAAAGCCTAGGAACAGCAGAAAACCGCCGTAGTAGATGAACGCGGTGAGAAAGCCGATGGCCGCTACAGCCATCACGTAAACCGGAAACTGTGTTTCGTCGCGGCCGTAAGCGACCCTGTAGCCGCTGATCTCGGATTCATTCACTCTGTTGCCCGCATAGCTTTGCGGCCGACACAGCGTTTCCCCCGCTGCCGGCCGAGCTTCTAACGGGCGACATACTGCCGCGCGCGCATTGCCAATTGCAACACCACGCTGTGCCAGATGCGAAGGCCGAAAGCCTAAATTTTCAGCAGATTAGGGAACGGATCGCAGCGCGCTGGCTACTTCCGTTCCTGCTCGCGCTGCCAGTAGAGGAACATCGTCGTCACGAAGGCTGTCAGCGCCATCGTCGCGAGAATGTCCGACCGCTTGATGAAAGCCAGCCAGATGTCGAGGCCCGACAATGACCCGCCCTTGGCGACGAGGAAGGCATTGCCCACGACGATCGCAAGCGCCACGGCGGCCGTAAGCACGACCGCAGACAGCACCTGCAGCGTACGTTTGAATGGGCGGGGCACCGAAAGCTTCTTACCGGGCACGACCAGTATTGTCTTATCGACCATCACGAACCTCATTCTATTGGCGTATCCCCACCATACCTGATTTCGGACGGCTCGCGCGGCGGCGCTGGCCCTTGAATTGTTCCAAGCCGCGAACCAATTGCAAAAATGCGCGTTACGCGTTCACCTGCGGTCTGGTCGGTGACCTGGAAGAACCGCCTCTGCCCGGCAGGGTTCATCAATGAGCAGCGAGATTCACGGTCAACGGCCTGCGGAACGTGGAAGCGACGCCGGACACGCCCCTGCTATGGGTGCTTCGCGATGAACTGGGCCTGACCGGCACGAAGTACGGCTGCGGCGTCGCCCAGTGCGGCGCCTGCACGGTGCTGGTCGACGGCCAGCCCGGCGGTCCTGCCAGACGCCGCTCGGTCGTCCCCGGCGCAGAGATCACCACCATCGAAGGCCTGTGGCGCGGGCCCATCCGCTGCAGGCAGGCCTGGGGGAGAGTCGACGTGCCCGCAGTGCGGCTACTGCCAGTCGGGCCAGATCATGAGCGCCGTCGCGCTGCTCTCGGAGACCCAAGCCGGCCGACGCGGCACATCGACCCGGCCATGGACGGCAACATCTGCCGCTGCGACGTATCCAGCGCATCCGCGCGGCCATCAAGGACGCTCGCAGCGGAGGAGGGCTGAGCCATGACAATCGCATCCGCACCCACCCGCCGCGCATTCGTCCGGCAGGGTGCCGCCGCCTGGTGCCGGCGTCGCAGCCCTCTCGGCGCGCTGCCGAGGGCTGCCGCCGCAGCGAGGTCACGCGGTCGCCTTCGTGAAGATCGCCCCGACGGCACGGTCACCGTGATCTCCAAGCACATCGAGTTCGGCCAGGGCAACCACGCGGGCCTCGCCGCCATCGTCGCCGAGGAGCTGGACGCCGACTGGACCACGGTCCGGGTCGAGCGGCCCCGGCCAACGCCAAGCTCTACGCCAACCGCGCCGATGGGCGCGCAGGGGACCGGCGGCTCGTCGGCGATCGCCAACTCCTGGACCAGCTGCGCACCGCCGGCGCCGGCGCCGGGCCATGTTCGTCGCAGGCCGCCGCCGCCAAGTGGGGCGTCCGCCGGCCGCAGATCACCGTCAAGGACGGCGTGCGTCGCCCACGCCTCGCGGCAAGGCCGGCGACTTCGGCGACCTGCTGGCCGACGCGGCCAAGGTCACGCCGCCCGCGCCGGCGCCAGCTGAAGGACCCCAAGACCTTCACCCTGATCGGCACCGCACGGGCCCGCGCAAGGACCAGCGGCCAAGAGGACGGCGACGGCCCGCTTCACCCAGGACGTCCGCCTGCCCGACATGCTGACGTCGCCATGGTCGCCCATGCGCCGCGCTTCGGCGGCAAGGTGAAGGTCGTCGACGCCGCCGAGGCCAAGAAGGTCCCGGGCGTGTCGCGGCGTCTACGAGATCCCCACCGGCGTCGCCGTGGTCGCCGACGACCACCTGGGCCGCCCGCCAGGGCCGCGACGCGCTGAAGGTCGAGTGGGACGAGGCCAAGGCCGAGACGCGCGGCTCCGACCAGTCCTCGGCCGAGTTCCACGACCTCGCCGCCGGAGAAGGGCGTCGCGGCAAGGCCGCAATGGGGCGCGATGGCGACTCCACGGGCGCCGCAGGCGCCGCGGCCAAGGGCGAGGTCTTCGAGGCGACCTACGACTTCCCCTACCTGGCCCACGCCACCATGGAGCCGATGAACTGCGTGGCGCCGCAGGCGACGGCAACAAGCCAGCTGATCTTCGGCTCGCAGATGCCCGACCCTGGACCAGCTCAACGCCGCCGGCGACGATCTCGGCCCGCCCGGCTCGGTGGAGATCGAGACCCTGTTCGCCGGCGGCTCGTTCGGCCGCCGCGCCACACTTCCAGTCCGACTACATGCGTCGAAGTGCGCCCACATCGCCAAGAAGGCGCAAGGGCGGCCGGTGAAGCTGGTCTGGACCCGCGAGGACGACATCGGGCGGCTATTTCCGGCCGTCTCGTCCACCAGCGTGCGAAGTCGACGCTCGACAAGGACGGCGCGCGCCGCCTGGCGCCACCGCATCGTCACCCAGTCGATCATGAAGGGCTCGCCGAGCGGCGGCGAAGGCGGGGTCGACGACACGGCCGTCGAGGGCGCGGCGGGCTCGCCCTACCAAGGGCCCCGACGGCGTGGACGCCCAGCTCCTGACGCCGACGTCGGCGTGCCGGTGCTGTGGTGGCGCTCGGTGGGCGCGACCCACACGGCCTACGTGATGGAGCACACCATCGACCAGCTGGCCGGCGCGCGCGGCAAGGACCCGGTGGAGTACCGCCGGCCCTCTACGCCAAGGCAGCCCCGGCACCTGGCGGTGCTGAACCTGGCCGCCGAGAAGGCGGGCTGGGGCACGCCCGCGCCGGCGGCTGGACCCGCGGCGTGGCGGTGCACGAGAGCTTCGGCTCGGTGGTGGCCCAGGTCGCCGAGGTGAAGCTGCGAGGACGGCGCGCCCAAGGTCGGCCGGGTGGTCACCGCCATCGACTGCGGCACCGCCATCTCCCCGACCAGATCGCCGCCCAGATGGAGGGCGGCACCTGCTACGGCCTGTCGGCGGCGCTGTTCGGCGAAGGTCACGCTGACAGGACGGCGCGGTCGACCAGACCAACTTCGACGGCTACCGCGTGCTGCGCAACTCCGAGGCGCCGACGGTGGAGACCTACATCGTGCCCTCGGCCACGCCGCCGAGCGGCGTCGGCGAGCCGGGCACCCCGGTGATCGCGCCGGCCGTGGCCAACGCCTGGGCCAAGCTGACGGGCCAGCGCATTCGCGACCTGCCCTTCTCGCTGTCCCGAACGCGTGAGGAGCAAACAGATGAACTTCAAGTCCATCGCCTTCCTCGCGGCACTGCCGGCCTTGATCGCCGGCAGCGTCTACGCCCAATCCGGCACCAAGCCGGCGGCAACCGAAACCTTGCGGCCGCTGAGCGATTTCGCCGAAATCAAGAGTGACAAGGACCGTTCCGTCGCCCTGTTCCAGGAAGCCGGCAAGGTCATCACGCATGCGCGGTGCGTGAACTGCCACCCGGCATCCGACCGTCCTCTGCAAGGCGAGGACAAGCATCCCCATCAACCGCTTGTGGTGCGCGGTACCGATGGCTTCGGCGCCACGGGAATGCGCTGCGCCACCTGCCATGGCCCAACCAACGTCGATCACGCCCATCTGCCAGGGCATCCCCTCTGCACCTGGCCCCCATCGAGATGGCGTGGGAGGGCAAGAAACTCGGCGAGATCTGCGAGCAGATCAAAGACGGCAAGCGCAACGGCGGAAAATCTTTGGATCAGATTGTCGAGCATATGGCCGAAGACAGCCTTGTCGGCTGGGGTTGGCAACCTGATCCGGGACGCACCCCGGCGCCCGGCACGCAAAAGGAGTTCGGCGCGCTGATCAAGGCGTGGGCCGCGACGGGTGCCGTGTGCCCAGCTTCCTGACCAGCGGCTCGTCTTGATGATCTCTCCATCGGCCTGCTAGGCTGTGCCCGCCATGGCTGATGAGATTTTGGTCTGCGCCATCTTGCTGGCGGCGGGCGTGTCTACGCGATTTGGCGCTGAAAATAAATTGCTCGCCAACGTCGGCGGCACGCCGCTGGTTGCGCGCGCAGCCTCCCAGCTCGTAACGCCAGAGATCGCGCAAGTCATCGCGGTCATCGCCCCGGGCCACGAAGGTGATCTGTGGCGGCCGCCATCCGTCACCTCCCGCTGTCGACCGTGATCAATCCCGACAACGGACGCGGCATGGGCACATCGATTGCCCGCGGTGCCGCAGCCGTCGACAACCCAACCGCCGGAAATTGACGATGGTGCCGGCGGATATGCCCTCGCTATGCGGCTGCTGTCGCAGTTGATTGCCGCATTCCGCGACGCTGGCGGCGAAAAAATCGCCTACCCGGTCACGTCCGCAGGAGACCAGCGCAACCCCGTCATCTGGCCCGCGACATCTGCGCCAGGACCTGATGGCCCTGGACGGAGCCGCCGGCGGCAAGCCGCTATTGGCCGCACACCGCGATTGCGTTGTGACGATAACGGCCGAAAGCGATCGGCCGTTTGACGACATCGATACCCAGGAAGATCTATCGCGCGTGCTCAAGGCCGACGCCTGACGGCCCGGCAGGACCGCTTTAGTAGGTGCGCATCATCCCATACGCCCACGCCACGGCCAAGGCGCCGAGACCGCCTGCAACGGTCAGCAACGAAGGCGCGCCAACCATCAGAGAATGAATGGAGTAGCCAACGCCGAGAAATCCCAGCGCTACAACGAACAAAGCTTCAATCGCAGCCGCCATGGCCACCTCCCGCAACAAGTTTCTCTATGCCGAAACTTGGCAACGAGTTGGACCTTTGGTCAATGCTTTTCATCACATTGTTCAAATTTGGGTCGCAGAAAAGGAAACAGCGCCATAGAGCGCTGCTCCCGAAGCAACAATAGCTGGAAATCAGTTTTTCTTAACGGTAATCTTGAAAGAGATCTCAGCCTTCTTGTTCTCTTTCCCCGCACGAACAATCGTGCTGCCGCAACGCGGTGAAGAAGAAAACCCTTCGATCTCGCAGGACTTGGTGTCGACTGTGAACTCCAGGTCGCGCTTATTGGCAAGTCGGTTGACGTCGACTGGATCATCTTCGGTAAGGTCTTTGTCGATCAGTTCCAGCTTCACTTTATGCTCGCCGCTCGAGACCGACTTCTTGATGCCCTTCCGGCTTGAACGTTCTCTTGTCCTTCGCGACCGGCGTAGACTGAGCTTCACCGTCGATCTCGACTCGGGCGAAATAATCGCCGCCCGGAACAGCTTCATCACCTTATCGAGACCTTTGACGCTCGTTATCGAGACGGTGATCTCATCCGCCAGCGCAACGCTCGACATGGTCGCGGCGGAAAGCAGCACGCCCGTCGCGAGCATGGCAATGGCGCGAGGAAAATGTCTCATACGCGGGGTAAACATGGCGTCTCTCCGATCAAAATTTTGTTCAGCAGCGGGGCATTGCGGCGCGACCCTGAACAGCAAATCCGCGCGCGAAAATCCGCGCCTCCCAAAATTTGCCGGAGCGTGGCCGACGGGGGACATGTTCCGCGCCACTGCCTATTTCTCGCGCCCCACCGGATGGTTGCCGTTCAAGGAATACGACTGGATCGTCGAAACGAGGTGGCTCATTTGATAAGGCTTGTCGACCCACCCAATGGGTTCGGCCGGTGCCGCCCGCGCAACAGTGGCGCTATCCGTATGTGCCGTAACGAAAATAGATCGAATGCCTGTCACAGCATAAATCTCGATCGCCGCGTCGACACCGTCCCGGCCGGGGCCCAAGCCGGATATCCATGAGCGCCAAATCTGGCTTCTGCGCCTTGGCAAGCTCGACCGCTTCTTCGGCGGTGGTAGCGATGCCGACGACCGAGAACCCGTGATCGATCAGCCCGTCTTCGGCACTGGTGGCGATGAAGAAATCATCCTCGACGATCATGATGCGCTTGGGCACAGATTTCCCCCGATTGACGTAACGTGCGGTTCTCACTGGGAATTGCAGGACGCATCGCGCTCCCGGGCCGGGCTCGACGGAAAACGAGCCGCGGACCTGGCGGGCCAGGGCCGTGACCAGGCCCAGCCCCGATGAACGGCCCTGCTCGTTCGGCAAAGTAAGTCCAGGCCCATCGTCCTCCACCGACAGAACGTCGTAGTCGCCTTCGCGACCCAAAGTCACCTTGATGTCCACATTACCGTTCCGCGAGGCATGTTTCATCGCGTTGGTTACAAGCTCATTGAGCGCAAGGGCAAGGGGCATGGCGACATCGTTGGCTATCACACCGTCGTGAGCCTGGATCTCAATGTTGGCGGCACCCTGGGCCCCTGCGCTCTGGCAAACGGCGTCCAGCAGTTGGCGGCCTTCGAAGCGGCTCGATGACGGCGTGAGGTATAAAGTGCGCTGCGCCGCAGCCATCACCGCAACGCGCGAACTCGCAACACCTAATACGTGCGCGCTTCCTCGCTCGCACACTCACGCTGCGTAAAGCTCAACATCGCCGACAACATCTGCAGATTATTCTTCACGCGATGGTTCAATTCGTCCATGAGGATG
>CAWJXQ010000012.1:0-15000 GCA_963846845.1 uncultured Pseudomonadota bacterium
CCGGAGCTGACTGCCGCATGGCCATGGCGGTGGCGAAGCGGCAAAAGAACGAACACCCGCTGGCCTGGTCAGGAAATTTCCAGCCGGCCTGATCGAGCATGTCGCTGGCTTGTTTCAGCTGCGCGCGATTGTAGCCAAGGCCATCGCTCTTGGGCGGCACGTAGGGTTCGGCAAATACTTCGGGCGGCAGCTTGTCGCGATAGGGCTCCAACAGCGCCACTTCGGCGGGCGACGGCGGACCGACAGCCTTCATCTCGGAGTTTTCAAAGAAGCTTTGCGTGCGCGAATAGAGGCCGAAGAACAGGAAGCGGTTGCTCCATTCGAAATCGAACGCCATGCCGATCGCCTGGCGCACCATCGGATCCTTGAACTGGGGGCGGCGCAGATTGAGGAAGAACCCCTGGGCGCCGGAGGGCCGGCCATCCGGCACCACCAGCCGCTTGATGCGGCCATCACGCACGGCTGGCACGCCATACGACATCGACCAGTCCTTGGCGGTGAATTCCTCGCGGAAGTCGAAGGTGCCGCTCAGCAGGTTCTGCAGGGCGATCTGGCGGTCACGGAAATAGTCGTAGCGGATCTCATCGTAATTATTGGTGCCGCGATTGACGGGCAGGTCATTGGCCCAATAACCGGGGCGCCGCCTGTAGGAAACAAAGCGGCCGGGCTGGAAATTGCCAATCTCGTAGGGGCCGGAGCCGAGCGGCTTTTCCAGCGAGCTGGCCTCGAAATTGCGCGTCGACCACCACGCCTTCGGCAGGATGGGAAGACCGGCCACGATCAGCGGCAGATCGCGGATCAGGTCGCCCTGGAAGTCGTAGCGAACCGTAGCGGGATCGAGAGCCGTGACCTTCGTGACGTCGCGCAAGCGCCGGCGGAAGGCAACGGGGTGCCCCTTCTCCTTCAGGATGTTGAACGAGAAAACGATGTCATCTGCAGTGATTGGCGAGCCGTCGGCGAACTTGGCCTGGGGGCGCAGCTTGAAGGTGATGGAGCGCTTGTCGTCTGCCAGTTCGGCGCTCTCGGCAACCAGCCCGTAGGCGGCGCCGGGCTCGTCGCCCGAGCCGGTCATGAGGCTGTCATAGAGGAGGCCGAGGCCCTCGGCCGCGTCGCCCTTGAGAATGAAGGCGTTGAAGGTGTCGAAACTGGTGACGCCACCAGAGCCAACCAGTGCGACCTTGCCGCCCTTGGGGGCATCGGGATTGACGTATTCGAAATGCGTGAAGTCAGCGGGATACTTCAGCTCGCCGAAGGTGGAGATGCCATGGCGGAACTCCGCCTGGGCGGACGGCGCCGGGAATAGCACACCGGCGACTGCCGCGGCGGCGGCGATAGCGGCTGTGATCCGCCACCTCATTGGCGGGCCCGGGCGGCTGCGACCGCCTTCTGCTTGTCCGGATCGAACCACCATGTGCGCGAGGCGGAGACGCGTTGCGAGGGAACCTTGTCCGGGCGGCCAAAGACATCCCAGTAGGCGACGCGCTCGAACGGATAGTCCCAGTGCGGCACGATCAGGTGGTTCCACAACAGCACGCGATCGAGTGCGCGCGTGGCGGCGACGAGTTCGGCGCGGTCCTGGGCGAAGATCACCTTGTCGATGATCTTGTCGACGGCCGGGCTTTTCAGGCCCATCGTGTTGCGGCTACCCGGCAGATCGGCTGACGCCGAACTCCAGAATTCTCGCTGCTCGTTGCCGGGCGAGAACGACTGCGCGATGCGATCGATGATGATGTCGTAGTCGCGGCTGCGCTCGCGGCGCTGGTATTGCGAGCTATCGACGACGCGGATCTTGGCGTCGATGCCGAGCGTCTTCAATTCGTTGACGTAGACGTCCACGACGCCGACGATCTCGCTCATCGGGATCAGGAATTCGACCTGGAACTGCTCGTTCTTGTCATTGACGAGCCGCTTGCCCTGCAGCGTCCAGCCGGCCGCATTGAACAGCTTCATGGCCTCGGCCATGTGGTTGCGATAGTCGTCGCGTGTTTCGTTGACGGGGTTCTTCCACTCGGTCGTGAACACTTCGGGCGGAACCTGGTCGCGAACCTCGTTGAGGATTTCCAGCTCGCGGCCTTCCGGCAAACCTGTCGCCTTAAGGTCTCCGCCGTCAAAGAAGCTGCCGACGCGGAGATAGAGGCCGTTGAAGTTCATCTTATTGATGCGCTCGAAGTCGAACGCGAGATTGAAAGCCTGGCGTACGCGCGGATCGGCGAATTCGGGACGGCGCATGTTGAAGACGAAGCCGGTCATCTCCCACGGACCGTAGGTGCGGATCGCTTCCTTTTTCACGAGCCCCGTCTTGGTCAGATCCTCGTACTTCGTGGCCCAATCGCGCGCCATCGTCTCCGACCAATAGTCTACCGATCCGGCACGGAACGCCTCGAAGGCTGGAGTCTTGTCGCGATAGTACGTGTAGCGCAGCTCATCGAAATTCCACTGGCCGATGTTGGCGGGAAGATCCTTGCCCCAATAGTCCTTGACGCGCTCGTAGCTGATCGAGCGTCCCGGGTCGACGGACTTGACCTTGTAGGGTCCGGAACCGAGCGGGATCTCCAGCGTCGACTTCGACAAATCGCGCTTGTTGCCGTGGCGATCGGTGCCTTCCCAGAAGTGCTTCGGCAGCACGTACAGCAGCTGTCCGACGATCTGCGGCAGCTCGCGGTTGTTCTTCACGTCGAAGCGGAAGGTGACCTCGTTGTCGCCAGTTTTCTCGGCCGCGACGACGTTCTTGTAATACAGCGCGAAGAGCGGGTGCGACTTCTTCAAGGCCGCCAACGAGAAGATCACGTCGTCGACCGTGACAGGCTGGCCGTCATGAAACTTGGCGTTGTCGCGCAGCTTGAACGTCGCCGACGAGTAGTCGTCGGGATAGGACACCCATTCCGCCAGCAGCCCGTACTCCGTGGAGTTTTCGTCTGGGCTTTCGTTCATCAGGGTTTCGTAGATCAGCGAGATCGCCGCGGCCTGGTCGCCCTGGGTTGTGAAGGGATTGAGGCTATCGAAGGATCCTCCGGGCACGGCCATGCGCAACGTGCCACCTTTCGGCGCGTTCGGATTGACCCAGTCGAAATGCTTGAAGTCCGGCGGCATCTTGGGCTCGCCGATGAGAGACAGCGCGTGATAGCGCTTTTGTGCCTCGGGAGATGACGAGGCTGGCAACGTAAGCGCCAGGCTTGCACCCAGCGCGAGTAGAGTAACGGCAGCAGCTTTCTTGCGAACGTTCGCCCAGCGCAACGGAACCGCTCTCCTCAAAATCGCGGCCCGATGGCGGCCGCCTTCGCGTGCCATCTTAGGGACGGGACAGAGAAAAGGCGACCGGGCGCGAATTAATTATTGTTTAGTTCGGCAGCGGCGCCGGGCTGTCTGCCAGGGTGCGGATATAGGCAATGATATCAGCCAGCTCTTGCGGCTTGGTCACGCCGGCAAAGCCCATTTTCGTGCCGGGCAGATAGGTCTTCGGGCTGTGCAGAAAGCCGGCCAGATGCTCGTAGGTCCACTCGCCGCCCTTGGCCTTCATCTGATCCGAATACCCCTTGAAATCTTCGCGTGCGCCAAGCTTGCGGTTGACGACGTTCCAGAGGTTCGGACCGGCCTTGCTGGCAGCCGACGCGTCTGCCGTGTGGCAGGCCAGGCACTTGCCGAACGCCTGCTTGCCCGCATCCGGCTTAGCGGATGCGATCTTGGCGACGATCTCGGCGGGATTGAATTCGGGAGCCTTCTCGGCCGCGGCGCCAGCACCGGGCTTGGCTTCTTCCGGCGGCGGCGCAGGCAGCTGGTAACCCGCGGCTTCCTCATAATGAGGATGTTGCGAGTGGATGTACGTTCGCGAGCCGACAATCACCAGCAACGCCAGCAGCACAGCGGCTGCAATCTTTGAGAATTCGAATGAGTCCATCATCGGGTCCCGCTTCCCGTGCAGAATTCGTTCTGTTTTGTCGTGCTTCTTATCGGAAAACCGCTTCACACTTTATCCGGAAGCACTCTCCGTACTGTCGTGCTTCTTATCGGAAAACCGCTTCACACTTTATCCGGAAGCACTCTCCGTACTGTCGTGCTTCTTATCGGAAAACCGCTTCACACTTTATCCGGAAGCACTCTAGGCCTTCTATATGTGAACACTGACCGGGTGCAAGGTCACCGGGCCGCCGTGACGGCCCTTGCCCCGAGACCATTTGTCACTTACCGATCGGCCACGCCGGACTGTCCAGCGCCCGTCCGCCGCTCGGGCATCCTGATGTGGCGAGGGCGATTCTACCAGCACTGCGAGAGCCTAATCAACATGAGCAGAAACCTGATCGTCATTCCCGCGCGCATGCAGGCGAGCCGGCTGCCCGGCAAACCGCTGGCCGATATCAATGGCGAGCCGATGATCGTGCATGTTTGGCGCCGCGCCATGGCCGCCGAGGCAGGCCGCGTTGTCGTCGCGTCCGACGCGGAGGAGATCCTGGCGGCCGTTCGCGCTGCCGGCGGCGAAGCGGTCATGACGCGCGCGGACCACCAGTCGGGATCGGATCGTGTGTTCGAGGCCGTCAGCCGCATCGATCCGGACGCTGACGCGGAGTTCATCGTCAACCTGCAGGGCGACTTGCCGACGCTGGACCCGAAGCTCGTGGCCGCCTGCCTGGCGCCGCTGGCCGAGAAGGGGCCGGACATCTCGACCCTTGCGGCGGCCATCGGGGAGGCAAGCGAGCGCACCAATCCCAATGTCGTCAAGGTTGTAGGCACGCCGCTTGCCGCCGACCGGCTGCGCGCGCTGTATTTCACCCGGGCGACCGCGCCCCACGGCGAGGGCCCGCTCTACCACCACATCGGCATTTACGGCTACCGGCGCTTCGCGCTGGAGCGGTTCATCTCCATGCCGCCCTCGCATCTGGAGAAACGCGAAAAGCTCGAGCAGCTGCGGGCGCTGGAGGGCGGCATGCGTATCGACGTGGCCATCGTTGACACGGTTCCGCTCGGTGTCGATACTCCGGCCGACCTCGACCGGGCGCGCCAGCTTTTGGCCGCATCCGCCTGACGTCGGCGTCCCTCACCTGGCGATCTTTTCCATGAGCAAAGCTGTCAAATCGAAGTCCAGCGGCCGGCGGCCGCGCGTACGCATCGCCTATCAGGGCGAGCCGGGCGCCAATTCGCACCTGGCCTGCACCGAGGCGTTTCCCAACGGCGAGGCCGTGGCGTGCCCCACGTTCGAGGATGCGCTGGCGGCCGTGAAGCAGGGCGACGCCACCTATGCCATGATCCCCATCGAGAATTCGGTGGCCGGGCGCGTGGCCGACATCCACCACCTGCTGCCGGATGCGCAGCTGTACATCGTGGCCGAGCACTTTCTGCGCGTGCGCCATCAGTTGATGGCGAAGCCGGGCGCGACCGTGAATTCGATTAAGCGCGTATTGAGCCATACACAGGCGCTCGGCCAATGCCGCGGCACGCTGCGCAAACTCGGCCTCAAGCCGGTGCCGGAGGCCGATACCGCCGGGTCGGCACGCATGGTTGCGGAGAGCGACGACACGACGATCGGGGCCATCGCCTCGCGGCTGGCGGCCGAGATCTACGGGCTCAAGATCCTGAAGAGCGACATCGAAGACGAGGCGCACAACACGACGCGTTTCGTGATCCTGGCGGACGAGCCTGACGACGCCAAGCCTGGCAACGGGCCGGTCATCACTACGTTCCTGTTCCGCGTGCGCAACGTTCCGGCCGCGCTCTACAAGGCACTCGGCGGGTTCGCGACCAATTCGGTCAACATGACGAAGCTGGAAAGCTATCAGACCGAGGGCACGTTCAACGCGACGATGTTTTTTGCCGACATCGACGGGCATCCGTCAGAGCGGCCAGTGAAGCTGGCGCTGGAAGAGCTGTCGTTCTTCTCGTCCGAGATGAAGGTGCTGGGCACGTATCCGGCAAGCCCATATCGCATCGAGGCCTTGAAGCGCGGCAAGAAGAGCTGAGGCGCTAGGGTCTTTCCGTTCTTCGTTGAATAGCGGAACGACACTAGCTCTTTGTTTTGCAGTGCTTCTAATCGGAAGACCGCTGCACACTTTGTCCGGAAGCACTCTCCATACTGTCGTGCTTCTTATCGGAAAACCGCTGCACACTTTGTCCGGAAGCACTCTCCATACTGCCGTGCTTCTTATCGGAAAACCGCTGCACACTTTGTCCGGAAGCACTCTCATGAGACTACAAGGCAAGATTGCCATCGTCACGGGCGGGGCCTCCGGGTTCGGGCTCGGCATCGTCGAAGCGTTCGTGCGCGAAGGCGCGCAGGTTCTGGTTGCCGATCTCAACGGCACGGCAGCGGAGACCGTGACGTCAGGTCTGGGCGATCGCGCGCAGGCGTTTGCCTGCGACGTGTCCCGGAAGGCCGATGTCGACGCGATGGTCGCTGCTTGCATTCGCGGCTTTGGCGGCCTGGACATCATGGTCAACAATGCCGGCGTGACACACCGCAACCAACCGCTGCTCGACGTCGGCGAAGACGAGTTCGACCGCATCTACGCCGTCAACGTGAAGGCGATCTATCTTTCGACGCTGGCTTGCGTGCCCGAGATGGAGAAGCGCGGCGGCGGCTCGATCATCACGACAGCCTCGACGGCCGGCGTGCGGCCGCGGCCGGGGCTGACCTGGTACAACGGCTCAAAGGGCGCGGCGATTACGCTGACGAAGTCCATGGCGGCGGAACTTGCGCCGAAGAACATTCGCGTCAATGCCATCAATCCCGTCATCGGCGAGACCGGCATGCTGGAGCAGTTCATGGGCTCAGCCGACACGCCTGAGAACCGCGCGAGGTTCCTCGCGGGCATCCCGCTGGGCCGCATGTCGCGGCCGTCGGACATCGCCAATGCGGCGCTGTTCTTCGCCGACCCGGCATCGGAGTTCATCACCGGCGTGGCGATGGAAGTGGATGGGGGACGGTGTGTTTAGGGCGCAATAATCCTCGACTCTCCATTTAGTCCCTATACACTCATAAGCAGCTAAAGGTTGTGTCGGGTGCGAGAATGGGTGTTGCCGCTGAAAATGAACGCTTAAAATACCAGGCCAACTTCCTAAGTAATTTGGCTGTGGTAGTAGCTGGGACCGGCGCGCTGGCGCCCCTGGTCGGAAGCGCGGTCGGCGTGAACACCGATGTTACGCAAAACTTTCCAATGACCGCATTGTTCGCGGTATCCTTAGTCAGTGCCGCATATATCTACATTAAGGGCTTACAAGTTCTTGAAGCGATAATGGACGAGTAGCGATGATTACGCTGGCGCATCTGTCGACCGTCGCAGTGTTGCTGATCACTGTTGGTGCGTTTTTCATCCACCGCTCGGCTATCAATCGCGCGAGAAGCTACAAGCTTGGTCGCGAAGAAGGGATGGGCGAAGCGGCGAGAGGCCAAAGCGAATTGCATCGGTTAGCTGTGGCGATGTCAGGACCTGCCGGTTCTCCGGCAGTTCGGCCTGGTTCGCATATCAAACCGACGATGAGCGATCTTATGAAACAATTGGAGGCCCGGGCGCGCTTCTTGTCCGGATCCGAGTTGGATGCCTTTGCGGAGTTGGCGTCGCTGAAGTCGTCGTCGCGAGCCGTTACTCCTCCCGTCATCCCACAATCCTCTCCCCCTTATTCTAAAGAGGACAATCCTCGCGGGCCGCATATCGAAAAGACTAAGGGCTAACCCAACCGCGCTTCCACCAGCTTCAGGCTCTCGCGTGCACGCGTGAGGGCTTTGTGTTCGGCGTCGGATTTGTCGGCGCGGTTGGCTTGGGCGGCGACGGCGTCTTCGATCATCTGGCGGAGCGCGTTGGCATAGGCGGTATCGTCGCCCTTGATGACGCCGGCGATCCACGCTGCGTCGTAGCGGACCCAGACCGCTTCGTCGCTCATGCCTTTGACGACGCGCTGGTCCAGCGCCACCGGATCGGCATCGCGGCCGGCCTGGCCCATGAAGCGCAGCGCGGTGTAGGCCACGCGGCGGACGAAGGCGTTGTCGTCGTCGAAGAACTGCTGCATCGCGCCGAGCGCCTCATGGCGATCAGGATGATCCGTCAGGCGCCGCGACAGTGAAAAGATCTGGACCGGCATGGCGACGGACTGCTGGCCGAGTTCATGCGTCTCGTCCATAATCTCGCGAATGCCTGACGACAGCTGATGGGCCGGCGCCTTTTCGGCGGCATGCGCTTCGACGCTATAGATGATCGCGGAGGCGGCCACGCCAAAGACCAGAAGCCCGGCTGCCAACGTCAGGTCGAAGGGTTCCAAGGCGCCGGCGATTTCACGTTTGGCGAAGATCGCACCAAGGCCGAGCCCGATGAGGTAGAACACGCCCGCGAGCACGGCCTGGACCGGCAGCGTCACGGCCACGGCCTTTGCAACGCCAGCTGGGCCTTCGCTGCGCGCCAGCATCCGCCATTGCGCGAGCTTGCCGGCGATGTACAGGACCGTGAAACTCAACGACAGCAGCGCGATTATCCAAGGCGAGCGATGGACGAAGCCGGAATAGATGGCTGTTCCAGCCACCGCCAACGCGACGATCGCGCGAAGCGCTGCGCTCATTCATCCCCCAATAGCGGGCATCCCCCAATTATCGGGCATCCCCCAATCAACGGGCATCCCCCAATGAACGGGCATCGCCCCATTATCGGGCATCGCCATGCAACGGGCTGAAGCCACATTCGTCATTAGGCGCATAGCGCGGGGTGATGATCAAAATTTGACGGCTCTGTCATTTGCTAGCGAAACAGCTCTGTCCTACAGACGTTGGGCCCGCTCACATTGGGCAGGGCGCATATGTCGAAGGGACAAGTCTCATGTTGCTTAGAGCCGGGACAGCCATCGCGGTGGCATTTTCCGTATCCAGCCTGGCCATCTCGAGTTTGGCCGCTCACGCCGAACCGGTAACGCCTGACCGGCTGAAGGCAGCTGGTGCCGACACGGCAAACTGGCTGACGCACGGACGTGACTATTCCAACCAACGCTTCTCGCCATTGGACCAGATCAATGCCGGCACCATCAAGAAGCTGGTGCCGAAGTGGATCTACCAGACCGGCGTCTCCGCCACGTTCCAGACGACGCCGCTCGTGGCCGACGGCATCATGTATCTGTCGGCACCATTTTCGCACGTCATCGCGCTCGACGCGAAAAGCGGTCGCGAGATCTGGCGCTACGAACACAAGAAAAAGACGGAGAAACTGTGCTGCGGGCCGTCGAACCGGGGCGTGGCCCTCGGCGATGGGCTGGTCTACGTGGCAACGGTCGATGCGCGTGTCGTGGCGCTCGACGCGAAAACGGGCAAGACCGTCTGGGACATCGCGATGGCCGGTGATGCGCCCGATCCCGTCGCGACCGAGGACAAACGCGCCCGCGGCGAGGGCAATGCCCTCTCCGATCGCGGCGTGACGGGATCGACGGGGGTTGGGGCGGCCGCTGCGCCCCTGGTTTACGACGGCATGGTCATCGCGGGCATTACCGGCGTCGGCTATGGCCTGCACCTGGATGCCGCGCGGCCGGGCATGCCGCTGGGTGCCGTCATCGGCGTAGCGGGGCGCTATGGCCGGCCGGGCTTTCTTGCGGCATACGACGCCAAGACGGGCAAGAAGGTCTGGCAGTTCGACACGACGCAGCAGGGCTGGGAGGGCGAGTACCGCGAGACGACGCCGGACGGCGTTCCACTGCACCGTGACATCGCGGGAGAGAAGGCTGCTGCGCCGAAATTCGGCGATGCCTGGAAATTCGGCGGCGGTTCGATCTGGCATTCGCCAGCGGTGGACGCGGAGCGTGGGCTCATCTTCTTCGGCATCGGCAATCCATCGCCGCAGTCGATCGACGATACGCGGCCGGGCGACAACCTCTACTCTGTGTCGCTCGTCGCCGTGGAGGCGAAGACCGGCAAACTGGTGTGGCACTATCAACAGGTGCCGCACGACCTGTGGGGGTACGATGTCGCCAGTCCGCCGGTGCTGTTCGACGTGACGATCGACGGCCAAAAGATTCCGGCGGTGGGGCAAGCCAGCAAGTTGGGCTGGTACTACGTGCACGACCGGCGCGACGGCCGCCTGCTGTTCAAATCGGAGGCGTTCGTGCCGCAGAGCAATCTGTTCGCGCGGCCGACGTTCGAGGGCGTTGAAGTTTCGCCGGGTGCCACGGGTGGCGCCAACTGGTCGCCGACGTCCGTCGATGAAAAGGGCGGGTTCGTCTACGTCGCGGCGATGCACCTGCCCATGCGCTACGTGCTTCGCGAAATTCCAGCTGACGGCGACAAGCCGGCGATCAAGACCTCGGCGTTCGAGACGATCGACGGCGTGCCGAAGTGGGGGACGCTGACAGCCCTCGATCTCAAAGCCAAAGGCAAGATCCTGTGGCAGCAGAAGACGGACGATCCACTGATCGGCGGTGTGCTGGCGACGGCCGGCGGACTGGTTTTCACCGGGGAAGGCAAGGGAGATCTATCGGCGTTCGACGCAAAGACGGGTGAGAAGCTCTGGAGCTTCAACTGCGGCGCGGGCGTCAATGCGCCGCCGGTAACGTATTGGGTCGACGGCAAGCAGTACGTGGCGGTGGCGGCCGGCGGGAACGCGCTTTTCGGATTCCGGCAGGGCGGCGCCGTGGTGGTGTTCGGGCTGCCCGACTAGAGCACGCTTCGGATTGATCAGACGTGGGGGGGTGCGAACGCACTCTAGGCATTTCTTTCAGAGGCTGGTCCACGCTCGATGCGGGTGCCAAGTGCGCGCATCCCAACGATAAGGTTCTAGCTGATTTCTGCATGTCACCTGGCGCGCGCATTCGCGCCTTGCACCAGGCTGCCGGCCGCATGACATGTCAACGGAGTGACGGCCACGACAATTGCCACCTTTGCAGAACGCTACAATTCAGCAGCCACGGGCCACCAACCCCTATGGAGCACGCCTTGAGCAACGAGACGGATCAGGATCAGCAGCAAAATTCGCAATTCGACACGCCGGCGGAGATCATTGTCGCCGCCGGGCCGGCAAGAGATGCCGGATTGGCCGTCGATCCGGTGCGGTTCAAGACCTGGCTGCATGAGAACTTTGCTGTTCTGGAGTGGGAGCGCGTCGAATCACCGCCGGCGCATTACGAGTTCGCGATCGATTATCCGCTCGATAGCGATCCGGCCTTCCAAGTCGAGGGGCTCATCTACGAGGACGGGCGCAAAGGCATCGCATTTGGCCGGGCCACGCCGCGGTTCACCGCAGCGTTCCTCAGCGCCTTGGTGGAGCATTTTCCGGAGAACAGCGACGTCATTACCGTTGTCGACGACCTCATCTGCGCGCGGTTCGATGCGTCACTGGACGAACAGGATGCCTTGACCCGCATGCTCAGCCACGATGAGGATCTTGCTCGTGTGTTGGCGGACACCGCATGACGAGCGCCGGGCGGCCGCGGCGCCGTTCCGCCGAATAATCCTCACAACGTCGAACCACAAACGCAAAAACCGCCCCAGCAAAGCTGAGGCGGTTTTTGGCAAGACGATTGTATCGAGGGGATCGCGCGGCCCGATCGGGTGTCGCGCGTCTGATGAAAACGTTTTCGAATGTTCAAACTCACTGCTCGGCAGACCTGGCAGCGACCTACTCTCCCGCGTCTTAAGACGAAGTACCATTGGCGCTGGAGCGTTTCACGGCCGAGTTCGGAATGGGATCGGGTGCAGCCACTCCGCCATAACCACCAGGTCAGCAGAGAAGTGAGGATGAAAATTCTGACGAGTTGCTCGTTCCAACTCCCTTGCAGGGAGCTGGCCGGCACTCGCGTATTCTGGTCTTCCGTGCTTGTTCCTACGCCCATCAGGCGGCACTCAAACGCTTTGGATCATCGCTGATCCGCGGCAGCTTTTCAGCTGCCGGCGCGAACACCGCCCTCCTATTGGACCGGCGCTATTTCACAGCGCCCGCTGTCACAGGATTAGATGAGCATTGCTTAATGAGAGCGATAAAGTTCAATCGAGCTATTAGTACCAGTAAGCTACACGCCTTAAGCGCTTCCACACCTGGCCTATCAACGTGGTGGTCTTCCACGGCTCTCAAGGGAGAACTTGTTTTGAGGTGGGTTTCCCGCTTAGATGCCTTCAGCGGTTATCCCGTCCGCACATAGCTACCCTGCTGTGCCGTTGGCACGACAACAGGTCCACCAGAGGTGCGTCCAACTCGGTCCTCTCGTACTAGAGTCAGATCCTCTCAATTCTCCTACACCTACGGCAGATAGGGACCGAACTGTCTCGCGACGTTCTGAACCCAGCTCACGTACCTCTTTAAATGGCGAACAGCCATACCCTTGGGACCTGCTCCAGCCCCAGGATGAGATGAGCCGACATCGAGGTGCCAAACGATTCCGTCGATATGGACTCTTGGGAATCATCAGCCTGTTATCCCCGGCGTACCTTTTATCCGTTGAGCGATGGCCCTTCCACACAGAACCACCGGATCACTATGACCGACTTTCGTCTCTGCTCGACTTGTCAGTCTTGCAGTCAGGCGAGCTTATGCCATTGCACTCGACGGTTGATTTCCGACCAACCTGAGCTCACCTTCGTACGCCTCCGTTACGATTTAGGAGGCGACCGCCCCAGTCAAACTGCCTGCCATGCAATGTCCCGGAACCGGATAACGGTCCGCGGTTAGACAACCATGTTCATAAGGGTGGTATTTCACATTTCGGCTCCACAAAAGCTAGCGCTTCTGCTTCAAAGCCTACCACCTATTCTACACATGCAAACACGATTGCCAGTGCAAAGCTACAGTAAAGGTGCACGGGGTCTTTCCGTCTAACCGCAGGAACCCCGCATCTTCACGGGGAATTCAATTTCACTGAGTGTGTACTGGAGACAGTGGGGAAGTCGTTACGCCATTCGTGCAGGTCGGAACTTACCCGACAAGGAATTTCGCTACCTTAGGACCGTTATAGTTACGGCCGCCGTTTACTGGGGCTTCGATTCAGTGCTTGCACACCTCCTCTTAACCTTCCAGCACCGGGCAGGCGTCAGGCCATATACGTCGTCGTTGGACTTAGCATAGCCCTGTGTTTTAGGTAAACAGTCGCCACCCCCTGGTCTGTGCCCCAACCTACTGGTTGCCCAATAGGTTGGCCTGCTTCTCCCGAAGTTACGCAGGTAATTTGCCGAGTTCCTTCAGTACACTTCGCTCAAGCGCCTTGGTATTCTCTACCAGTCCACCTGTGTCGGTTTCGGGTACGGTCTATGTGGGGGCTATTTCCTGGGACACCTTCGCTGCCAGAAGCAATCCGATAAGCTCTGACAACTTGCAGCATCCGTCACACACCCACTGGCCCACGAATATTAACGTGGTTCCCATCGACTACGGCTTTCGCCCTCGCCTTAGGGGCCGGCTAACCCTGCGCAGATTAGCTTTACGCAGGAACCCTTGGACTTTCGGCGGGAGTGTTTTTCACACTCCTTTCGTTACTCATGTCTGCATTCGCACTTCCGATACCTCCAGGAGCCCTCACGGGTCTCCCTTCACAGGCTTACGGAACGCTCCGCTACCGCGTACATTGCTGTACACCCGAAGCTTCGGTGGGCGGCTTTAGCCCCGTTACATTTTCGGCGCAGGAACCCTTATTTAGATCAGTGAGCTGTTACGCTTTCTTTAAAGGATGGCTGCTTCTAAGCCAACCTCCTGATTGTTTTGGGATTCCCACATCCTTTCACACTTAGCCGCCACTTAGGGACCTTAGATGTCGGTCAGGGTTGTTTCCCTTTTCACGACGGACGTTAGCACCCGCCGTGTGTCTCCCGAATAGTACTCCTAGGTATTCGGAGTTTGGTTAGGTTTGGTAATCCTGTGGGGACCCCTAGCCCATCCAGTGCTCTACCCCCTAGGGTATTCATTCGAGGCTCTACCTAAATAGATTTCGCGGAGAACCAGCTATTTCCAGCCTTGATTGGCCTTTCACCCCTTGCCACAACTCATCCGAGGCTTTTTCAACAGACACCGGTTCGGTCCTCCAGTAGGTGTTACCCTACTTTCAACCTGGTCATGGCAAGATCGACTGGTTTCGGGTCTAATCCGACGAACTGAACGCCCTGTTCAAACTCGCTTTCGCTTCGCCTACAGCTATCGCCTTAAGCTTGCTCGTCAGACTAAGTCGCAGACCCATTATACAAAAGGTACGTCGTCACCCTTGCGGGCTCCGACTGTTTGTAGGCATCCGGTTTCAGGTCTATTTCACTCCCCTCGTCGGGGTGCTTTTCACCTTTCCCTCACGGTACTGGTGCACTATCGGTCGGTAAGGAGTACTTAGGCTTGGAGGGTGGTCCCCCCATGTTCAAGCAAGATTTCACGTGTCCCGCTCTACTCGAGGATTCAACTTCGCATTACCCGTACGGGGCTGTCACCCGCTATGGCCCAACTTTCCAGAAGGTTCCGGTTGTCTTAGTCGAATCACTGGCCTAGTCCGCTTTCGCTCGCCACTACTCGCGGAGTCTCGGTTGATGTCCTTTCCTCCAGGTACTTAGATGTTTCAGTTCCCTGGGTTTGCTTCTAATCCCCTATTTTATTCAGGGTTAGATCCCTCTATGTGACAATCCGAAATCCGAAACCGCTGGATTGCTCCAACGGTCTAGAATTTCAAATTGTCAGAGGTGGGTTGCCCCATTCGGAGATCTACGGATCAACGGTTGTTCGCACCTTCCCGTAGCTTTTCGCAGCGTACCACGTCCTTCATCGCCTCTTACCGCCAAGGCATCCACCAGATGCCCTTAAGTCACTTGATCGCTCTCATTAGCAATGCCCACCCTGTGTAGCCCCCTCCGCCGCGCTTGAGAAAACGCAGCTTTGGAAGCCGGAACACTCGGCTTGGATGGAACATGCTCGTATTAGTTAGAAAGACCAGAATTTTCATCAGGATATACCCGGTACCATAGCCGTCTCACAACGGCCCCAGCCCCTCCACACCGGTCGCCTCGCGGCTAAACCAAATGCTCTCAGGTGACGCAGATGTAGGTTGCGCCCCAGGTGTATCCCCTCTTTACGATGTCAATCTAGCAAT
>CAWJXQ010000012.1:17500-152124 GCA_963846845.1 uncultured Pseudomonadota bacterium
AAGGCCAGTAAAACCGCTCTCAGCCATCAGTCCGCCGGGATCGTGGAACACACACAGAAGGCTTGTGGGCGCCGGTTTTGCGCGATTGCGCGGGTAACCATGGCCCACTTAGGATCATGGTGCTCGCGATCAGCGTATTGAGCGCGATTGGGAGCTGGGGAGAGCAGTACCTTGCTGGAACGGCGGCAACGCCATGTCGGGGCCCGGTTTGGCACGCCATACGCTGGCGGCCGGATGCGCGGGCTGACGCGTCATCGCGGACGCTCGCGCGTGATGGGCGAGGAGCTGTTTGCGACAGATCACGCGGAAAGCCGGCAGGTTGGGCGGTTCCGCTGGCTGTTCAGCACTTGTCTTGCCGCTGCAGTCGGCACGATCGCTATCGTGGTGGTGATCTACGGCTCGATGGACCACTCCGGCGGCCCGGAGGGCATCATCCCGACGTTCACGCGGCTTAGCGAAGCCGGAGAGACCAAACCCCTGCCTGCCGTCGTGCGGCGGCGCGATGGCCTGAGATGGGTCGTGCCGCGCTCGGACCGGCTGGAGGTGAACACCGGGGCCACGTCGACGCGATACATCATCCGCGAGTCCCGCACGGAGCGGCGCGGCGGGCGCAAATACACAGCGCATAAGCCCTATCTGCGGCTGGTGGCGCGGCTCGCGCCGGTACCCGGCGACTTCGACGACGTGATCCCGCCGTTCAATCCGTTCAAGCTCTACGCCAGTGCCAAGCCGGTCGGCTCGGGCGAGGACGGAGACGAAGGCACGTCGGTTCGGGCCGACGTCCAGGTGAAGGTAGTCGAGCTCCTGGGCGGGACGCTGCCGAACGAAGACGGGCAGAAGATGGAGCCGGGCGAGGTCCTGGAACTCGTCGAGAAGTCTCTGGAGCCGGAGAAACCGTTGGTGGCCAACGGACCCGATATGGCGGGGGACGCCGGGCAACAGGTGGATGCCAAGGCGGCCTCGCTGCTGGTGAAGAACGTCCTGGGCTCAGAAAGCGAAGACGAGGACATCGAGGGGCGGATTTCGCGCGCCTTCACGGCGATCGACGGCGACACGCTGACAAAGATCTTGATGCGCGCGGGTGCGGAGACCTGGCAGGCCCGCACGATGGTGGAGGCCGCCAGTTCCACATTCCCCGATACCGGCCTGCAGCCGGGTGAGGAAGTGCGCGTGACGCTGGTGCCGTCGCTAACGCACCAGAACAGCATGGAGCCGGTGCGTTTCAGCGTCTACGGCGCCAACAAGGCGCACAAGGTCTCCGTCATGCGCGATGCATCTGGCGAATACATTTCGTCGGCGATGCCACCGCGACAGGAGATCAAGGTGTCGGCGACGCCGGCGCGGGGAGGCGATCAATCGCAATCGAATTCGCTTTATGCCAGCGTGTATCACGCCGGGCTGACGCAGCATCTTTCGCCGGATACGATCAATCAGATCCTGCGCGTCCACGCCTATGAAACCGACTTCCGCCGGCGCTTGCGCGCGGGCGACGCGGTAGAGTTCTTCTTCGACGTCAAAGACGAAAATGACCCGGACGGCGGCTCGGCGGGCGAGCTGCTGTACACGGCCGTGACGGCGGGCGGGGAAACGACGAGGTTCTATCGCTACCGCACGCGCGATGGACAATCGGACTTCTATGACGCCAACGGCAACAACTCGAAACGCTTCCTCATGCGCCGCCCGGTGCGCGGCGACGACGTGCGCCTGACTTCTGGTTTCGGCTTCCGCCTGCATCCGCTGCTCAACGAAAAGCGCATGCATACGGGCGTGGACTGGGCCACGGCACCCGGAACGCCCATCCTGGCGGCCGGCAACGGCGTGATCGAGGAAGCGGGCCGCAAGGGCCAGTACGGCAACTACGTGCGCATCCGGCATGCCAACGGCTATCAGACGGCTTACGGCCACATGCAGCGCATCGGCAACGGCGTGGCCGAGGGCGTGAAGGTGCGGCAGGGCCAGGTGATCGGCTTCGTCGGATCGACGGGCATGTCTTCGGGCCCGCACTTGCACTTCGAGGTGCTGGTGAACACGCGCTTCGTCGATCCGCTGGCGATCCAGGTGCCGCGGGAGCGGCAGCTGGAGGGGCGCGAACTGCTCGACTTCCAGCGCGAGCGGGCGCGGATCGACGACCTGATGCGGCGTGCTCCGGTGCGGACGGCGAGCAAATAGCGGGCAGGGAATACAAGGCCTGCGCAGCATGCGCGGACCTCGTTTGCGCAGATGGCAACGCCAGTCTACTGTTTGCAATCAACTAGTTCGGCGGTTCGGCTGCCGCGCGATCCGGATCGGGTGCAATGGACACGCAGTGGTTTTTGACGCGCAACGGCGAGACCATCGCCCAATATACGACGGAGCAGTTCAAGCGCGCCGTTGCCAAGCGTGTGCTGCGGCCGACGGACTATGTGCGGCGCTCGGATAGCTCGACGCTGATTAGCGCGGCGGAGTTTTTGCCGCCGACCTATCAGCCACGATCGGCGGTGCCTCGCGTTCTGGCGGGGCTTTTTGCCGTCGCCGCCGCACTGGGCGGGATCGGGTATGGCGTGACGGCGATTGCGCCCGCTTACCTGCAGACGGCGATGGAGAACTTCGGCAAGCTGAAGGCCCAGGGCGATCCACAGTCGGCGGTCCGGCAAGCAACGCTGCGCCAGGTGCTGTTGTCGGACAGTACGGCGGGCGGGTTCTTCGTGGCGCTGTCGCAGAAAGATCCGGCGGCTTTCGAAGAGCTGGTTTCGCAATTTTCCGAGAGCCTTGCCACGGAGACGCCCGACGAGGTCGTGCCGAAAGTGCGGGCGTATTTGATGAAGACCATCATCGAGCCGCGGTCGCGCTATCTGCCGGACGAGGACAAGGCGGCCATGCTGACGCTCAATCGCGACATGAGCGTGCAGTTGGCCGGCACCAATCCGAAGATGTGCCTGGCGCATGCGCTGGCCAAGCCGTTCGGCGACATGCGCGCCTACATCACGCCGGAGCTGAAGGCGCGCGAAGAGCAGCTGATGCTGAGGATGCTCGACGCGCAACCGCAGACGTTCGACCTGCTGCCGGCCAAGGACCTGCAGGCGCTGAATACGAAGGTAGGCACCGGGCTCTACGAGAAGCATGGCGACGAGATCAATCTGCTCGATCTGGAGAACGTGCCGGAGGGCAAGGAAGAAGCGGCGTGCCGGATGTTCGCTGCCTATCTCGACGGCGTCCTGACACTGCCTGATGCCGAACGGACCGCGCTCGTGCGCGCCATGATGCTGCAGCCGGCGCTGCTGGCGGAGGATCCGTCGGAGCAGCAAGCTGCACCGCAAGATGGAAGCACGACGGGTGAGCCGGCTCCGGCCGAGGCAACTGTCGTTCAGCCCGATGCCGGGCAAGCTAAGCAAGAGCCTGGCGCAGATCCAGGACCGGATGATGGGTCGAGCGCGGGGCAGGCCGCTGCGCCTGATCCCAGCGCCGATCCGCCAACGGCTGATGCCGACACGGCTGCGGATGCTCAGGCTCAGTAGCCGTTGTTCGGAAAAGTCGATCGAGGTCAGACTGACGGGCTGCTGGCGGCCTGCCGTTCACGCCGGACGCGCGGACGAGGCCAGATAATTCACATCGGTGTCTGGCGTCAGTTTCCATTCGTCGCGCAGCGGGGCGTAGGCCATTCCGGAAAAGCGGGGCGAAGTCATGCCGGCTTTGTCGAGGTAGCGGGCCATTTCGTCCGGCATGACGAAGCGGTCCCATTGATGCGTGCCGCGCGGTAGCCAGCCGAGCACATATTCCGCGGCGACGATGGCCAGCGCGTAGGATTTCAGTGTGCGATTGATGGTCGAGAGGACCATCAGTCCGCCGGGGCGCACGAGCGCGGCGCACGTTTTCAGGAAAGCGCCGACATCGGGGACGTGCTCGACGACTTCGAGGCAGACGACGGCATCGAACTGCTCGCCCGCTGCCACCAGGTCTTCGGCGGTGACGGCGCGATAGTCGATGGCGAGGCCCTGTGGTTCGGCATGGGCGCGGGCGATGGCGACGTTTTCGGCGCCGGGATCGATGCCTGTGACGCTGCCGCCGAGACGGGTCAGTGGCTCAGAGATGAGCCCGCCGCCGCAGCCGATGTCGAGCAAGCGCAATCCAGTGAAGGGCTTCAGGCCAGGCTTCAGGGCAAAGTGGCGGATCAGCTCATCGCGTATGAACTCGAGACGGACCGGACCGATCTGATGCAGCGGGCGGAATTTGCCATTGGGATCCCACCACTCGGCCGCGATGGCGCGGAAGCGGGCGACTTCGGCATCGTCGACGTTCGACTTGGCCGTTTCAGTCTGGAGATTGTCCATTGCGGCCCGAGTTGACGAGAATTTGGGAAATTGTTGACGACGCAGCTTCAATCTCGTCAACGGAATGTTGCGGTTATAGCAACATACGGGTATGAGTGCGCGCCATCTGAAGGCAATCCTGAGCATTGGTGTTGGAATTTACGGCGCCCGTGTTTCGGGGCGTTCCGCGCCAGCGGGGCCAATTCCAGACAGCGCTGAACACTGCCCGAGCGAGAGAGGCCCATGGCCGTTGTCGTAATGAAATTTGGCGGCACGTCGGTTGCCGACGTTGACCGCATCCGTAACGTGGCTCGCCACGTCAAACGTGAGGTCGACGCCGGCAATCAGGTGGCCGTGGTCGTCTCGGCGATGGCGGGCACGACCAACCAGCTCGTCTCCTGGGTTCGGGAGGCCGCCGTGTTGCATGACGCACGCGAATACGATGCCGTCGTTGCCACCGGCGAGCAAGTGACGGCGGGTCTTCTGGCGATCGTACTGCAGTCGATGGGGCTGCAGGCGCGGTCGTGGCAGGGCTGGCAGATCCCGATCCATACCAGCGCGGCGCACGGCTCGGCACGCATTTCCGGCATCGAGGGCGGCGCGCTGCGCGAGCGGCTGGCCGGCGGAGAAGTTGCCGTCGTGACGGGCTTCCAGGGACTTGAGCCCGAGCGCAATCGCGTGGCGACGCTGGGCCGTGGTGGATCGGATACCAGCGCGGTGGCAATCGCCGTCGCGATCAAGGCCGACGTTTGCGACATCTACACCGACGTCGACGGCGTCTACACGACCGACCCGCGCATCGTTTCCAAGGCCCAGCGCCTGCCCAAGATCTCGTACGAAGAGATGCTGGAGATGGCGTCTTCGGGATCGAAGGTTTTACAGACGCGATCAGTCGAACTGGCCATGACGCACCATGTGCGGCTGCGCGTGCTGTCGAGCTTCGTGGCGCCCGAGAAGATGCGCGCCGTGAGCCTGGATAACCTGGAAGATATCGGCACTATCGTTTGCGACGAGGATGAGATCATGGAAACGCACATCGTCAGCGGCATCGCCTACGCGAAGGACGAAGCCAAGATCACCATGCTCAAGGTCGAGGACAAGCCGGGCATCGCCGCGCGCATCTTTGGGCCGCTGGCGGACGCTTCGATCAACGTCGACATGATCGTGCAGAACGTGGCGGCAGACGGCCGCCATACCGACATGACGTTTACGGTGCAGGCGACGGAATTGCCCCGCGCGCTCGAAGTGCTGAAGGCGGCCAAGACCGATATCGGCAACTTCGACATCTCGGCGTCTGCCGATATCGCCAAGATTTCCGTTATCGGCATCGGCATGCGCAGCCACGCGGGCGTTGCCGCGAAAATGTTCAAGGCGCTTTCCGACAAAGGCATCAACATCATTGCGATCTCGACGTCCGAGATCAAAATCAGCGTGCTCATCGACGCCGCGTATGCGGAGCTCGCGGTGCGCACACTTCATTCACTGTACGGCCTCGACGCGGACTAATCGCGCCTTTAAGAGTTCATTATAGTCTCGTGCGTGTAACAAGGTTGCGCGCACACTCTGGCTTATTGTCCGGGCGGCTTTCCTTAAGCGGCTCGATTCACGGCGGAAGATATGCCCTCGAAACGTGGTGACGAGCCGCGAGTAATCGCATCCGAGCCGGCGTTGCGCGTCATCATGCGCCGCCTGCGCGAGATCATGGCCGAACCGGGCGACGGGCAGTCGCGGCTGGACAAGATCGTGCACCATGTCGCCGGCGTGATGGTGGCCGACGTCTGCTCCATCTATCTGAAGCGGCAGGACGGCTCGCTGGAGCTGTTCGCGACGGAAGGCCTGAAGGCGACGGCCGTTCACCAGACGCGCATGAACCGGGGCGAGGGCCTGGTCGGGCGGGCAGCGGAACTCAACATCACGATCAACGAGCCGGACGCGCCGAAGCATCCCTCGTTCTCCTACCGGCCGGAAACGGGCGAGGAGCTGTATCACTCGCTGCTGGCGGTGCCGATCCAGCGGTCCGGCGACGTTCTGGGCGTGCTGGTGGTGCAGAACCGCACGCTGAAAGAATACCAGGACGAAGACGTCGAGGTGCTGCAGGCGACGGCGATGGTCGTTGCCGAGAACCTGATGTCCGGCGCGGTTGCCGGCTCGGAACCCGAGTTCGAAATTTCGAAGTCGATGCATGCCGTCATCAAGGGCGATGCCATCTCGGAAGGCATCGCGCTCGGGCATGTGGTGCTGCACGAGCCGCGCATCGTCGTCACCAAGCTGATGGCGGACGACCCGGTGGCGGAGCTGGGCCGGCTGGAAGCCGGGATGCTGGAGCTGCGTGCCTCGCTCGACGAGTTGCTGAGCCACGAGAACCTGGCCAACGACGGCGAACATCGCGACGTGCTGGAAGCCTACCGCATGTTCGCCCACGACCGCGGCTGGGAGCGGCGGTTGCACGAGGCGGTGCAAAGCGGGCTGACGGCCGACGCCGCGGTGGAGCGGGTGCAGAACACGACGCGGACGCGCATGCTGCGGACCGGTGACAGCTTCTGGCGCGAGCGCCAGCGCGACCTCGACGATTTGTCGGACAGGCTCATGCGCATCCTTTCGGGGCGCAAGTCTAAAGACAACCACGACGACATGCCGCCGGACACCATTTTGTTTGCGCGCAACATGGGGCCGGCGGAACTGCTCGACTACGATCAATCGAAGCTGCGCGGGCTGGTGGTGGAAGACGGCAGCGGTCAAAGCCATGTCGCCATCGTCGCCAAGGCGCTCGGTATCGCGGCCGTCGGCGGTGCCGTGGGTGCAATCGAACGGGTGAACGCGGGCGATGCGGCCATTGTCGACGGCGTTTCTGGTGCCGTTCACCTGCGGCCATCCGCGGACATGGTGTCGGCCTACACGGACAAGGTCCGGTTCCGGGCGCGGCGCCAGCGCAAATATGAAAAACTGCGCGATGTCCCGGCGGTCACCAAGGACAACCAGCGCATCTCGCTGAACATCAATGCCGGGCTTCTAGTGGACATGCCGCATCTGGCGGAGTCGGGTGCCGACGGCGTGGGCCTGTTCCGCACCGAGCTGCATTTCATGCTGTCGCACACGTTTCCGCGGCTCGAACGGCAAATCGCGGCCTACTCGTCGGTGTTGAAGGAAGCGAACGGCAAGCCTGTCGTCTTTCGCGCTCTGGATATCGGCGGCGACAAGGTGCTGCCGTATCTGCGGCAGCTGAAGGAAGAGAACCCGGCGATCGGCTGGCGGGCAATCCGCATGTCGCTCGACAGGCCTGCGTTGTTCCGCATGCAGGTTCGCGCATTCATGCGCGCGGCCGCGGGGCAGGAATTGCACCTGATGGTGCCGATGGTCTCTGCCGCCGGCGAGATGGACCAGATCCGGGCGCTGATCCAGAAAGAGCGGACAAGGCTGCGCAAGACGGGACAGCAGGGACCGAAGAAGCTGCGCCTGGGCGCGATGCTGGAAGTGCCCAGCGTGCTGTTCGAGCTCGACCAGCTGCTGCAGAAGGTTGACTTCATTTCCGTGGGGTCCAACGACCTCCTGCAGTTCTTGTTCGCGGCCGACCGCACCAATGCGCACGTCGCCAACCGCTACGACAGCTTGTCGATCGCACCGCTGCGTGCGCTCAAGACGCTTGTGAAGGCCTGCAAGAAATACAACGTGCCGGTAACCGTCTGTGGCGAGATGGCGGGCCGTCCTATCGAGGCAATGGTGCTGATCGGGCTGGGCTTCCGCTCGATCTCGATGGCGCCTGCTTCGATCGGTCCGGTCAAATCGATGATCCTCGATCTCGACAGCCGGCGGATCGCGGCCCTGCTGAACGAGTTGATGCGGGACAACACGGGCAGCATCCGCAACAAGATCGAACGCTTCGCCAAGAGCGAAGGAATCGACCTTTAAAACCTGCAAGAAGCCAAGGAGTCCAGAATGACGCTGACGCTGATCCATGCGCCGCGTGCGCGCTCATCGGGTTTCATCTGGCTGCTCGAAGAACTGGGCGTGCCCTACGACATCAAGGTCGTTGGCATCCGGCGCGGTGACGGAAGCGGTACCAGCGATCCCGGCAACCCGCACCCCCATGGCAAGGTGCCGGTTATCATTCATGACGGCGTAGTCATCCACGAGCAGACGGCCATCTGCCTCTATCTGACGGATGCATTTCCCGAGGCCGGGCTTGGTCCGGTGGTGGGGGATGCAAAGCGGGGGCCTTATGTCTCCTGGCTGGCCTACTACAGCGGTGTCGTGGAGCCCGCGTTCGTTTCGAAGTTCCTGAAGCACGACGTGCCGCGCGGAACGGCAGGCTGGGTGCCTGTCGACGAGGCGATGGCGTACGTGAACCGAACGCTCGAGAACGGCGACTACATCCTCGGCGACAGGTTCTCGAGCGTGGACGTGCTGTTCGCGGGCGCGTTCAAATTGTTCTGGGACAGTCCGATCATGGTCCGGACCGACGCGCTGGCGGCCTACGTCAAACGCTGCACCGAACGCCCTGCGCTCGCCAGAGCTGCAGCCAAAGACAACGGCTAAGCCGCGACTGCTAACACCGGCAATCTCAATCCGCATCGAGAAAGCGTGTGGCAAAAACGAAACGCACAAGGCTTTGACAACCTAGATATTATTGTCGACGATAGGCGTGGGGTATTTGTTGAAAAGTCGAGTATGTAATGCGTGCACGCGAGCAATCACGACGGCCTGCTGCTGCACCGCGCTATCGCGCTGTTGCAAGTGAAGAGGCGGCCAGGACGGCTGCGCACGATGAGCGCAGGGCGGAAGTTGCCCGGACAGAAGCTGCGCGATTTTTCTATGACCTGAGACGTGGGTTGCGGATGGCGCGCGTCGCCGTCGCCAATCGCGTCGGCACCGAACCGGGCGTGATCGAAGCGCTGGAAACCGGCAACATCGCGGCTCTACCGCCCTGGCCGCAGACGTTGCGCATCGTCACCGAATACGCCCGCATCGTGCAACTCGATCCACGTCCGGTGTTGCACGCGCTGCATTTCGCCATAACGCAGCACCAGCAGATGCTGGCGAGCGAGGGCTTCGTCAAGCGTCTGTACCGGAAGCTCGGCAGCCTGCCGCGGGCCATCGGGGAGGCACAGCACCAGCGTGGACATGTGCTGACCTGGGCCGCCGGCGTGGGCGTGCCGGCCGTGCTGATGGGATCGCTGGCGTTAACCTCCGGCCTGCAGGCCTCCCAGATGCCTCGGCCGCTGGCCTCGATGCTGGGCTTCGACCAGACGTCGCGGGCCGAATCCGTCAAGCGGCTGGAAGGTTTGGTGTGGATCGACGCGGCCGACCCGCGTCAGCGCCGCGGCGATAAATTGCCAGGGTCGGCGCGTTAGGATTAGATGCGCGCCCGCGTCCCTCCGCAGGCCGATCCGGCTACGGAGATGGGCGCTTCACCTTTTGACAGCTTGCGGCATGAGCACGATCCCCAACGACAAACTCGACCGACTGGTGCAACGCTGGGAGACCATCCAGGCGGAGCTGAACCAGGGCGGTGTCAATCAAGCGACATACGCGAAACTCAACAAAGAGTTTTCCGACCTCAACCCGTTGATCGAAACGATCAATACCCTGCGCGCGGCCGAGCAGGAGGAGGACGACCTCCAGGCGATGTCGCGAGATCCGGCCGCCGACAAAGAGATGGCGGCGCTGGCCTACGAAGAACTGACGGCAGTTCGGGGGCGGTTGGATGCGCTGAGGGCCGACCTCAAGATCGCGCTGCTGCCAAAGGATGCGGCGGATGAAAAGAGTGCGATCCTGGAAGTGCGCGCGGGCACCGGCGGGGATGAAGCGGCGCTGTTTGCGGCCGACCTTTACCGCATGTACACGCGCTATGCCGACAGCAGGGGCTGGAAGACCGAGGTGATCTCCATGTCGGAGAGCGACCTCGGCGGGTTCAAGGAAGTGGTGGCGTCGATTACCGGGCAGGGCGTGTTCGCGCGTTTGAAGTTCGAAAGCGGCGTCCATCGCGTGCAGCGCATTCCGGCGACGGAAAGCGGCGGGCGCATCCATACGTCGGCTGCAACGGTGGCCGTGCTGCCGGAGGCGGAAGACGTCGACATCGACATCAAGCCCGAAGATATTCGCATCGACACGATGCGGGCGAGTGGCGCCGGCGGCCAGCACGTCAACAAGACAGACAGCGCGGTGCGCATCACGCATCTGCCGACGGGGATCATCATCGTTTCGGCCGAAAAGTCGCAGCATCAAAACCGGCGGCTGGCGATGCAGGTGCTGCGGTCCCGCCTCTACGAAGTGGAGCGCGAGCGGCTGGACAGCCAGCGGTCCGAGGCACGCAAGTCGCAGGTGGGCTCGGGCGATCGCTCGCAGCGCATCCGGACGTACAATTTTCCGCAGGGCCGCGTGACGGACCATCGCATCAATCTGACGCTGCACAAGATCGATCAGGTGATGATGGGCATGGGCCTTGACGAGATCATCGACCCGCTGATTGCCGATCATCAGGCGGGACTGCTGGCGGAGATGGAGAGCGGCAGTGGTTGAGGAAAACGTCGGCGCGGCGACGCGGCGGGTCGCACGCCTACTGGCACAGTCGGGTGTCGACACGCCAGAGAGAGACGCCCGGCTGCTGGTGGCGGCGGCGATCGGCGGTGTGCCCGCAGATCTCATCGTGCGGCCGGAGCGGATTTTTGCAGCGGCAGAGGCCGCACAGCTCGATGACTACGTTGGCCGGCGGGCACGAAGGGAGCCGGTATCGCGCATTCTGGGAGTGCGGGATTTCTACGGCCGCACATTCAACATTACGCCGGCGACGCTCGATCCGCGGCCATGCTCGGAGACGCTGATCGGTGCGGTGCTCGACATCGCGGATGAAGGCGGGGGGCGCGACCGGCCGCTGCGGCTGATCGATATCGGTACGGGATCGGGCTGCCTGGCGGTGACGCTGTTGTGCGAGTTGCCCAATGCAATTGCACTTGCGACCGACGTGAGTGCCGAGGCGCTGTTAGCGGCCGAACGCAATGCCGAGGCCAACGGCGTGGCCGGCCGCATCAGCTTCGCGCAGCGGAATACGCTGCTGGATGTCGGCGGTCCATTCGACATCCTGATTTCAAATCCGCCCTACATTCCAGCCGGCGAGATCCGGGGCTTGCAGGCTGAGGTCAAAGACTACGACCCGCGCGGCGCCCTTGACGGCGGGGTCGACGGTCTGGATCTATATCGAGAGATCGCAGCGGGGCTAGGGAACGTCGTTCCGCGCGGCTGGGTGGTGTTTGAAGTGGGCGCAGGGCAGGCTCGAGATGTAGAGCAAATCTTGCGGACATCCTCGCCTCAAGGCGCGACAGCGCACTGCCGCACGTGGCTTGACCTTGGTGGCCACACCCGTTGTGTTGCTATGGAGACACAATGATAGCGGTCGCGATGAAAGCACTTGGATTCACGTGACAACCGGGCTAATCTCTGGATTAGGCGAATTGACTGGGCGCGGGTAGCCGCTGACACATACGGTGTCATTCGAGGCGCGCACTTTCTAAATTGCGAAAGCGAATGTTGAGCCGCGCGGGAGGCTCTGGTTCGTTGATGCTGTCAGGCTCATCGGCATCGATCGCGAGTACGCCATTTCTTCCTTTGGATTGATCTAGTCGCCGAACGCGCGTGAAGACATACGGGAAGCTGCCGAGCGCTGGAGCGTTGACGCTGCGCTGATAGGGCCCGCTCCCAGGGGACTGAACCGATTTGTTCCGCCGCAAATGAGCGGCGTGTGGCACCTAACAAAACTGATTTTCAACGATAGAGAATGGATCCGATGAGGCAGGGCCAGCAGAACCGCAGAGGCCGCGGTCGCAATAACAACCACAGCCATAGCAGCAACAATAATAACAACCAGCATCGCAAGAGCGGCCAGAACCCGCTGTCGCGAAGCTATGAAAGCACCGGCCCGGACACCAAGATCCGCGGCACGCCGGCTCATATTGCCGAGAAGTATATGCAGTTGGCGCGGGACGCACACTCGTCCGGCGACCCGGTGCTGGCAGAGAACTATCTGCAGCATGCCGAGCATTACAATCGCATCATCATGACCTACCGTGAGCAGCAGATTCAGAACGGCGAGGTTCCGTCTCCGCAGACCCAGGTCGGACGGTTCCGGCCGGGCGGCGATGACGAGTTCGGCGACGAAGAGGGTGGCGACGACTTCGGCAACATGCAGCCGGGCGGTTCGCAGCCGATGCGTCAGAACGAACAGCAGCCGCGCTTTGAAGGCGGCGGCCAGCGGTACGAAGAGCGTCAGCCGCGCTCCGACAGGCAGGATCAGCCGCGCCACAACCGCGATCGCGGCGAACAGCGCAATTTTGACCGGGGTGGCGACCGTCCTGATCGTGGAGATCGGCCGGATCGCGGAGGGCAAGACCGAGGCGACAGGCCGGAACGCGTGGACCGCCAGGATCGCGGCGAGCGGCAGGATCGCCCTGAACGGTTCGACCGTAACGATCGCGGCGACCGGCCAGAGCGCGTTGAACGTGCCGACCGGGGCGAGCGCCCTGAACGTGCAGAACGCGCGGAGCGTGTGGATCGTGGTGACCGGCCAGAACGCGTCGAACGGGAGCGCGTCGAGCGTCCGGAACGGGCCGCGCCGGAGCGCCGCGAGGCACCGGAACGTGCGGCGGCAGCTCCTGCAGAAGCAGCAGCCGTTGCCGGCGACGCCGTCGCGCCGCGCCGTCGCGAGCGCGCGCCGATGCCAACGCACGAGCAGCCGGAATTTCTGCGGCGTCCCGTGCGCCGTCCCCGCCGCGAAGCCGCCGCGGAAGGCGAAGAAGCTCCGGCTCCCGCCGAGACGACCGTCGACGAGTAAGATCGGCACGTATTCGATTGTTGAAAAGCGGTTGCCCGGGAAGCCGGGTGACCGCTTTTTGCTTGTGCAGCACGCGGTGTTGCTTGCGGGGCGTCGCTCTTGGCGAGCCGCCGCCGTCTAAACTCAATTTCGCCCTCGATAATTCACATGGTAAACGCTAAGTTGTCTGCGTAGGGATGATCTAGCTGAGTGAGCGTTATGCAATCGGGAATCCGCCGATCGGCCGCCGAGGACATCGTTGCCGAGTTCGTGCAGCTTTGGAGCCAGGGCGATCTCGACACGGCGTTCACTTTCATGCACGACGCCTGCGAATACTCGCTGCATTTGTCGGACGACCTGATCGCGATCGGTGGCGTCAAGACCGGAAAGGCCACGATCGAGCCGGCGCTACGGCAGATCCGTGAGGTTTTCGAGTACCTCGTCTGGCGCCCCATCAAGATCTCCGAGCGGGACGGCAATGTGCGCGTTCAGCTGGAATTCCTGTACCGGCATATCCCGAGCGGTGAGCTGCTTGGCGGCAACTGCCGGTTTCTCATCAAGGTGGACGGCGGCCTCATCACGCGTGTCGAGGAGTTTCACGATCGCGCGAAGGTGGAGGCATTCCTGCGCCTCGTCGGCGCCCCGGCCGATCCGCCTGGAGCCATGACTCAGGGAGCGAGGGTTCAGGCGGCGAGTGCTCAGGTGGGCAATTTCGCCGACGTGGAGACGGTGTCTCCGCAAGTCAGCACGCCGCGCGCAGTGACTTTGGCATAGACGCCGAAATCGCGGTGGCCCCACTGGCGCTCCAGGCGGGCGGGAATGTCGGCGTCGCGGGCGCCCGTTTCGGGATCGACATTGGTTGCCGCGCAGCGATCGACGCGGCCGGTGATTTCCAGCCGCACGCCGCCGCTGCCGATCCGGATCTCCTGGCCGATCCAGGCGAATTCGGCCCAGGGTGCGGGCCCCGAAACGATGATGTTCGGCCGGAAGCGCAGAGGATTGAGCTTGCGGCCAATCTCGCGCTCCAGATCCGCCAGCGTTGCCAGGTTGATGATGTGAACGCGCTTCTCGGCAATGTCGGTGAAGCTGTGACCAGGTGCGGAGACAATGCGCGGTGGGCCACGCAGGCTGTCCTTCATGTACGCTGCCAGGAACTGCTCGATGATGGAACGGCCCGTCCTGGTCGTCAGGTCGCCACGGCTCACCTGCTTGCCGCCGCGAGCAATCGTCAGGGATTGGGTGGCCTCGTCGAAGCTGGTCTGCAGCGTGGCCAGACGCTCGTCGCGCATCAGCATCAGAAACGCAGCCTTGGGAAGATGACGCGGCGCATCCGGATCGAAGCGGCCCGGCCCGTTCTCGACGGCCCAGGCGCGATCGAACGGCATCGTTTCCCCCTGCTCCAGCCGCACGTGCGGCAGGGACTGGGGCGAGAGACCTTTGACCGGGTAGCGGTAAAGCCCCGTCACCGTGATTTTGTCCGTCACCCGTCTGACCCTGAATTGCTCAATTCACCACCCACATCTTTTGCGGCAGTCGCGCATGATGACCCCTTTTGCGGCATTGCGGCAATCCTATATCAGGAACACTCTCCGTCCGGAGCGGGCGCCTGCAAAGGGTTCGCGAGCTGCGGAGCATCCTGATGTTGACGGCGTCTGCTGCGTGCCAACTGGGCGTAGAGGCGTGCCGAGGTGGGAGAACACACATGAACTTTGAACGCTATACCGACCGGGCCAAGGGCTTCGTGCAGTCCGCCCAGAACCTCGCCATTCGCGAGGGACACCAGCAATTCACCGCTGAGCACCTGCTCAAGGTCCTGCTCGACGATCCGGAAGGGTTGGCGGCAGGGTTGATCAATCGATCCGGCGGAGACGCCGGCGAAGCCTTGCGTGCGACCGAGGCGTCTCTCGCCAAGCGCTCGAAGGTTTCGGGCGGCGGGGCGGGACAGTTGTATCTCGCGCCTGACCTGGCGCGGCTGTTCGATACGGCCGAGAAAATGGCCGACAAGGCGAGCGACAAGTTCGTCACCGCCGAGCGGCTGCTGCTGGCACTGGCCATCGAGAAGGGCACCGAGGCCAGCAAGATCCTCGCGGCAGCGCGCGTGACGCCGGAAGGCCTCAACACGGTCATCAACGAGATCCGCAAGGGCCGCACGGCCGACAGCGCGTCCGCCGAGCAGGCGTACGACGCGCTGAAGCGCTATGCGCGCGACCTCACGGAGGCCGCGGCTGCCGGCAAGCTCGATCCCGTGATCGGACGTGACGAGGAAATCCGCCGCACGATCCAGGTGCTGTCGCGGCGGACCAAGAACAATCCCGTGCTGATCGGCGAACCGGGCGTGGGCAAGACCGCGATCGCGGAGGGCCTGGCCTTGCGCATCGTGCAGGGCGACGTGCCGGAGAGCCTGAAAGACAAGAAGCTGCTGGCGCTCGACATGGGCTCGCTGATTGCGGGCGCGAAGTATCGCGGCGAGTTCGAGGAACGGCTGAAGAACGTGTTGAACGAGGTGCAGTCGGAGAACGGCCGCATCGTGCTGTTCATCGACGAGCTGCACACCATCGTCGGCGCCGGAAAAGCGGACGGGGCGATGGATGCCGGCAACCTGCTGAAGCCGGCGTTGGCGCGCGGCGAGCTGCACTGCGTGGGCGCGACGACGCTCGACGAATATCGCAAGCACATCGAAAAGGACGCAGCACTGGCGCGGCGCTTCCAGCCGGTGTTCGTCAACGAGCCGAATGTGGAGGATACGATCTCCATCCTGCGCGGGCTGAAGGAGAAGTACGAACTGCACCACGGCGTGCGCATCACCGACAGCGCGTTGGTGGCGGCGGCGACGCTGTCGCATCGTTACATCTCCGACCGCTTCCTGCCGGACAAGGCGATCGACCTCGTCGACGAGGCCGCTTCGCGGCTGCGCATGCAGGTGGATAGCAAGCCGGAAGAGCTGGATGCCATCGATCGCGATCTCATGCAGATGAAGATCGAGCGCGAGGCCCTGAAGAAGGAGACCGACAGCGCATCGAAGGATCGGCTGGAGCGGCTGGACAAGTCGATCGCTGAGCTCGATGAAAAGAGCAATGCGATGACGTCGCGCTGGCAGGCGGAGAAGAACAAGCTCGGCTCGGCCCAGAAGATCAAGGAAGAGCTGGAAGCGCGCCGCGTCGATCTCGACCAGGCGCAGCGCAAGGGCGACTACGCGCGCGCGGGCGAGCTGCGCTACAGCGTCATCCCGGCGTTGGAAAAGCAGCTCGGCGCGGTGGAAGGCAGCGAGGCGCAAGCCGTGATGGTCGAAGAGGCGGTGACGCCGGATCAGGTGGCGCAGGTCGTCTCGCGGTGGACGGGCGTGCCTGTCGACCGCATGCTGGAAGGCGAGCGCGAGAAGCTGCTCAACATGGAAACGGCGCTGGCCAAGCGCGTCATCGGCCAGAGCGAGGCCGTGCGCGCCGTCGCCACCGCCGTGCGGCGTGCGCGTGCCGGGCTGCAGGATCCGAACCGGCCGATGGGCTCGTTCATGTTCCTGGGGCCGACCGGCGTGGGCAAGACCGAGCTGACGAAGGCGCTGGCGCAGTTCCTGTTCGACGACGAGAGCGCGCTGCTGCGTATCGACATGTCGGAGTTCATGGAGAAGCACTCGGTGTCGCGCCTGATCGGCGCGCCTCCGGGCTACGTCGGCTATGAGGAAGGCGGCGCGCTGACGGAAGCGGTGCGGCGGCGGCCCTATCAGGTCGTGCTGTTCGACGAGATCGAGAAGGCGCATCCGGACGTGTTCAACGTGCTGCTGCAGGTGCTCGACGACGGGCGCCTGACGGACGGCCAGGGCCGCACGGTGGACTTCAAGAACACGCTGATCCTGATGACCTCGAACCTCGGTGCCGAGTTCCTGGCTGACCCGCGTCAGCCGATGGGCTTCGGCATGCCGGGCGACAAGGAGAAGGTGCTGTCGGAAGCCGAAGCCTACGACCTCGTGATGGATGTCGTGCGCCGCCACTTCCGGCCGGAGTTCCTGAACCGCGTCGACGAGATCATCGTGTTCCACCGCCTGCAGCGCGACCAGATGGCGGCGATCGTCGACATCCAGATGAAGCGGCTGCAGAGCCTGCTGACGGATCGCAAGATCACGGTCGACCTGGACGATGCCGGGCGGACGTGGCTCGCCAACAAGGGCTACGACCCGGTCTACGGTGCGCGGCCGCTGAAGCGGGTGATCCAGGCGCACGTGCAGAACCCGCTGGCGGATCTGATCCTGGCCGGCAAGGTGCACGACGGCGATACGGTGCGGATCGGCGTGCAGGACGGGGCGCTGACGCTGAACGGCGAAGCCGTGCGGGCGGCGGCTTGAGGCTTGGCGCACGTCGGCGCGGTAGCGGCGGTGTGAGCTGGGGTGAGACGTTGTGGCGCCGGCGCGAAAGCGCCTGGCCTTCTATTGTAGTCGCACTGTTCCGGCAGGCCTGAATGCTTGGCGGTACTCCCGCCTATAGACCGTCGCTCAGTGCCGCTTCGAGAATGTCTTGGCGCTCTTCTAGCCGCCAATATGCCTCGAACAGAGATACCAGTTCATTCTGACGCGCGTCGATCTCAGCAACGCCCCATTTCGCCTGACTGAGAACCTGTATCGTCAGAGGGAAGGGACAAACACCACCTTTTCCGCTGAAATAGGTTTTCTTCTTGCGATCGAATTCCCAGTTTGATGCTGCGCTGTTTTTCCTCCTAGTCAGCAGCGCTAGATTGCCGAGTTGATGGATACGCAGGGCACGTAGTTGCGCGTCCGGAATCGACTTTACCCAATCACTGTCCGGCTTGGGCGACTGAGGATAGACATGCTCGACTGAAATAACCGGATGATCGTACGTCGCGCCGCCGGACGCTAAAAGTGCATCCAATCTTATCAGAATAAGGGTCCGGGCGCGTGCAGCGAAATCATCGTAGAATGCGCCTGATAGCGCATCATAGACACCCTGCTGTTCAACTCTGGAAAGTTGGAGTGGCGACCGTTTTCCGGTTAAGTCCTCACCAGCCTCAACGGCTGCCGTTAGCTTCGAGAAGCGTTCGACGCGTTCGTTAATCCCGCTCTTGCGCAGTAACAGTCCGTAGGCGAGGCGCTCCAGATCTTTAAAGAACGCTCCCATCGATACGGGATCATTGCTGTGCCGTACGGTGAATGCCAACGCAGGCTGCAGCCAATCCACGAACTCTAGTTTGTTTAACCAGCCCAGCATCGCATTCACCGCTTCCGCGCCGTGGGTGCTGATGTAGCTGGCTTTGCGAAGCATCTCGTAGGCTTCAGCCATTGGATGGATCACCTCGTCTATAAGCTGCTTGGCAGTATATTTGTGGCTGACGTGCTCCTTGAACTCCTTTAGCAGCGTCCCTTTCGGTTTGGCCTTGCGGTAAACGGTGCGTATCTGGCCGAGCAATTCCTGAAACCCTTCCCGTCTCAGTTCCTCCTCTGTCGTCTCCCACTTCTCAGTGTAATCGTCCCGTTCCCCTTCTGGGATGGCACCGATTATCTCCGCCTTCAGGATATCCGTAGCTGATAGGTTGAGGCCGCGGCTGTTGAGCACCGAGAAGATGCGGAACGCCAAATCCAGGTCGGGCGTCGATACGGCCACTAGGTAGCAGCGATTCACAAGAAATTGGGCGAGGCGCACGCGTTGCTGGCGCGGCATAGTCTGAAGCAGCTTCATGAACAGCGCCGCGTTGAGCTTCAGGTTAATCTGACTGTCCGACATCTGGCCTTCGCGCTTCACCAGCTCTGCAATTCCACCTTCTTTCTGGACGTATTTCTGGAAGAATTCGGAGTCACGCGGACGAAGCTCGAGGCGAAAGCGGTCTGGGTGGTTGAGGATTGCGTTGCCGCGCTGATAAATGAGCGTAGTGATGCCCTCGGCCTCACCGCCGTCCAGCGTCGCGCGGATAGCCGACAGCAACAGCACCAGCGTCGTCAGCCGCTGCTGACCGTCCACCACATCGGCTTCCGGCCGCTCCTCTGCCTTGATCAGAACCATGCTGCCGAGAAAGTAAGGACCCAGTTCATCGATGGCCTTTACTCTGCCGCCGTTTTCCAGTGCGTCCTTCAAATCCTCGAATAACTCACTGGCCTGATCCGTCGTCCAGGCATAGGGACGCTGATAGCCAGGTATCCTGAAAACATACTCGCCACCGAAAAACTGCCCGATAGGCCGCTGCTGAGCGGTGATTGGTGCCGGCATCTTTATTCCTCGATGAGCTCTTGCGGATCTCGACCCCGTGATACGTGGTGTAGGTCTGCGGGCGGGGAGAACCATGCAGCGATCAGGGCGGTAGCGCTAGAGGGTCTGATGTTCGGCGGCTTCTCTCGTACACATTCTCTGGGAGGAGGCGCCGCGCAGGGACGCGAATTCGCGAGACGATTTTGGCGCGATCCTTCAGCGCATCACCCAGAACCTGCCCCTCACCCCGACCCTCTCCCCGCGCGCGGGAAGAGGGAGAAGTGCGAGACGCGATGGCAGGTCGTGGTCGGCCACTGTCGGTTGAGCGGCGGAGAGAAGGCGGCGTGGATTCCCTCTCCCCGTTCTTACGGGGAGAGGGTTAGGGTGAGGGGCAGCATCCGCGGAACAGCAGATGAGAGCGCCATGCGTAGTGAGCAGCCTTGGAAGACGAATCGGGCCCGCGTGTTGCGCGCCAACACGACGTCCGCCGAGGGCAGGCTGTGGCATGCGCTGCGCAATCGCAATCTGGCGGGCCACAAGTTTGCGCGACAGGTTGCGATCGACGACTTCTTTGTGGACTTCCTGTGCCGCGAGGCACGGCTCATCGTTGAAGTCGACGGCGGGACGCACGGCGAGGATGACGAACGTCGACGCGACGCAGCGCGCGCGGCTGCGCTGGAGCGGCTTGGCTATCGTATTTTCCGGGTGACCAACGACGACGTGATGCGCAACCTCAGCGGCGTGCTCGACGGGCTTCTGCGCGAGCTTGAACGTGGGTGGGGTTGAGGCGTGGAACTTGGCGGCGCGGGGACGGCGTCACACCCAGAACCTGCCCCTCACCCCGACCCTCTCCCCGCGCGCGGGGAGAGGGAGAAGTGCGGCACACGATTGCAGTGCGTGTCGGCTGCTGTCGGTTGAGCGGCGAAGGGAAGGCGGCGTGGATTCCCTCTCCCCGTTCTTACGGGGAGAGGGTTAGGGTGAGGGGCAGCATCCGCGGAACAGCAGATGAGAGCGCCATGGGAAGTGCGCAACTGTACAGCGCATCACCCGGAACCTGCCCTTCACCCCGACCCTCTCCCCGCGGGCGGGGAGAGGGAGACGTGCGGAACGCTTCGTTTCGGGCAGCAGACGAGGCGTCGGGCAGGCTACGCCCGCAACCTGAACAATTGCAGAAAACCTTGCCGGCTCAGATATGCGCCCCCAGCGATCGCCGTCACCATAGCTGTGACAAACACCAGCGTGCCCGCCCTTTCCACGCCTGCAGCGCTTCGAGGAAGGCAGGTCTTTCGTCAGCAAGCGTCATGGTTGCATCGGCGCAATCTGGCTGTCATTCTGCGTGATATACTTCAGCGCACGTGGCGCGACAATGAACGGCACGCGCAGACAGCCGCTGGCGGCTCGATGGGCATTTGCCTTGCCAGATGATAGGTATAGCCATCGCGGCCGGTCTGGCGATAAGACACGTGCCACGCGCAACAGAATGACAATAAAACCCACGACATCGGCAACCACATGACAACAGCAACCACGTTCGGTTTTCGCGACGTTCCGGAGGAGGAGCGGCAGGGGCTGGTCAATCGCGTATTCGCCTCCGTTGCCGAGCGCTACGACCTGATGAACGACCTCATGTCGGGCGGGCTGCACCGGTTGTGGAAGGATGACTTTGTCGCCATGATCGACGCGCCGCGCGACGGCCGGCCCTTTGCGCTGATCGACGTTGCCGGCGGCACGGGCGATGTGGCCATGCGGTTCGTCAAGAGTGCGGCAAGCGGGGCGACAGCAACGATCTGCGACATCAGCCCGGAGATGCTGGCGGTCGGCAAGCGGCGCGTTGCCGATGCGGGCCTCGATGGCCGCATCACCTGCGTCGAGGGCAATGCCGAGATGCTGCCGTTTGCCGACAAGACGTTCGACGCGTACACGATCGCATTTGGAATTCGCAACGTGACGCACATCGAAAAGGCGCTTGCCGAGGCGATGCGCGTGTTGAAGATCGGCGGGCGGTTGCTTGTGCTGGAGTTCAGCCACGTCGACGTGCCGATGCTGGACCGGCTGTATGATTTCCACTCGTTCGAGGTCATTCCGCGCCTGGGCAAGCTCGCGGCGGGCGATGCGGATTCGTATCGCTATCTGGTGGAGAGCATTCGCAAGTTCCCCAAGCAGGAGGCGTTCGCGGGCATGATCCGCGAGGCGGGGTTCGAACGCGTCAGCTTCCGTAATTTGACAGGCGGCGTCGCGGCTATTCATTCCGGGTGGAAGATTTAGACGCTCTGCCCCTGGTCACCGCGCGGCAACGCACATCGTTCTCCCCTCAAAGCATCGTGAGCCAGCGCGATGGCGCTTATAACGGCGCCGTCTGCTGAAGGGAGCCGATGAAGAACACCGTGCCCATCAGCAGGATGAGCGATGAGCCGGTGAGGCCGGCGGCGCGTTCGAGGCGCCAGCCCCACGGAGAACCTTCGCCGGCGAAGCGGCTGGCAAGTTCGCGCGAGCCGATGGCCATGCAGGCCAGGAGCGAGACCATGATGGCTGTGCCCAGCGCCATGGCGAACGTTCCGAGGATGCCGACCCACAGCACGCCCTGAGTGAGCGTGAGAAAGAGCAGCGTCAATGCGCCGGTGCAGGGGCGAATGCCGACGGCGAAGGCAATGGCAAAGGCCTTGGACAGCGACATCTCGCCGTCGAGCTGACGCGCATCGGGCGCGTGGGAATGGCCGCAGCTGCAGTTGGGGCCATGGGCATGATCATGGGCGTGATCATGGGCGTGATCGTGCGTATGGGAATGTGCCGGCGTAGGCTCGGCGTCAATCACCGCCGGCGTCGACGGCCACAGCAAGCGGATCTGCCGGTACAGGAGCCAGGCGCCGACCAAGGCGACGAATGCCCAGCTCAACGTTTCCGACCAGGCTTCCGCGGAGCGCATCGTCATGCTGGTGGCTTTCAGCACGATGGCCAGGATGCCGACGAACGTGATGGCCGACAGCGCCTGGATCAGCGCCGATAGGAACGACAACATGATGCCGCGGCGCAGCGTGCGTTCGTTAGCCAGGACATAGGACGAGATGACCGCCTTGCCGTGGCCGGGGCCGGCAGCGTGGATGACACCGTAGGCGAACGCGAGGGCACAGATCAGCACCGCGGGATAGAGCGACTGGCCAGTGCGCAAGTCGCGAACCGAAGCGCTCATGCTCTGCTTGTACTGCGCCTGCTTGGCGAGCATCCAGGCCCAGACTCGGTCTGATGTCGAAGCCTGATGCGCCGCAGCCGGTGCGCGCGTTGCATCAGTTGCCGCGTCCAGCTTCGGCTGGGCCGCCTGCGACGGCAACGTGATGCCGAGGGGCGAACGCTGCTGGGGTGCGTCTTGAGCAAGTGCCGGAGCTGAAATTGTCAGGATCAGAAGGGCGAACGAGGCGGCAAATCGTGCAAGGCAACGGAGCAGTGCAGGCATTACGACCTCACGCATTTCACGCGGACAGTGCGGGATAGGACTGAGCTGCCAGCCGCCGTGCCGGCTGCGTTCGACAGGGCGTTGGCGAGGTTCTGGGCGGCATCGTCCTCGCTGAGTGCTGCATCCATGTCGAGGGCGCAGTTGGCGGGCGCGCCTTCGCCGAGCTTCACCGGTTTGTCCTTGGCGAAGTCGAAGGCGATGAAGTAGCTGGGATCATAGATCGAGAAAGCGAAGCCCGGAGTTTCGGCGGCGAGCGGCTGGGCCAACGGCAACGTGAAATTCAACGTGAGCACCGCGTCCTTGTATTCCAGCCAGAAATCCTTGGGCTCGGCGAACTTCAATTCGCTGTCGTTCAGCTTGGCGAAAGTGAAGTAGTCGAACTGCTTGATGCCGTCGATGTTGACCTTGGCGAGTTCGGTCAGCTCTTCCCGGTCGTAAGTGCCGTCGCCGTTCTTATCGAGGCCCTGGATCGCCATCGCCGTATACATGTCGTCGAACGTCCAGCGCTGCTGCAAGCCGGTGACGTTGCCGCCGGCGTACGCGATCGTCGCTTCGACGGCGACCCAGACGTGAGGATGAGCCAGCGCGGCCTGCGGCACGGCGAACGCAGCTGTAATAGCTGCTGCGGCGAGCGCGGACAGGCGTCGTGTGATCATTTGCGTGCGCTCCCCATGCGCTGGTCGATCGTTCGGCGAAGCCTGAACGACGTGGATCTCCTATAGCTCCTTACGAACGTCGCGTGGCCGTTTCGCGGCGACGCTGGCGCCCCTTTTTTGCTGCTGGCGGCACGAGTTGCCTTTAAGCGGCCGGCGGAAATTCACGCCCATTACAGGATCGGTCTTGTTTAATTTTGGATGTTATAGTATCCGTTGAGTTGTTCAAGCGAGTTGTGCGTGTTCTGGGATCGGTGCGAGGCGAAGCGCGCCTTGTGCCCGGGTGACGTGTACCTTCGCCTTCGTCACGGAGATTTAATGCCGTTCAGTCTTCACATCCGGTTTGATATGCGGCCCGGCTTCACGCTGGCAGCGACGTTGGCCAGGCTGCGCCAGCGTTTGGCGCCCGCCCTTCTGTTCCCGGCAATCGCCACGCTGGCCGCCGCCCCGCCCGCCGTGGCCGATATCAAGGTAGTGGCGACGATCAAGCCGATCCACGCACTCGTCGCCGGTGTCATGGACGGCATCGGCTCGCCGGAACTGCTCGTCACGGGCTCGGCGTCCCCGCATACGTTTGCGCTCAAGCCATCGGGCGCGCGGGCGCTGAACGAGGCGGCGGTGGTGTTCGGCGTGTCGCCCGCGGTCGAACCATTTACGGTGAAAATATTTGCGTCGCTGCCGAAGCGCGTGAAAATCGTGACGCTGTCGGACGCGCCTGGTGTGCAGCATCTGGCTGCGCGCCGCGAGGCGACATTCGAAACGCACGATCATGCCGATCACGAGGATCACGATCACGGGGCAGCTGAGCATGGGGCGAGCGACGGGCATGTCTGGCTCGACCCGCAGAATGCCAAAGCGATGGTGGACGAAATTGCGCGCGCCCTCAGCGGAGCGTCACCGGGCGATGCGGTGCGGCTTGCCGCCAACGCAACGCGGGTGAAGGCCGAGATCGATGCCATGAACCAGGAAATCGCGGCAACCCTGGCGCCCGTCAAGACGCGGCCGTATGTGGTTTTCCACGATGCCTATCAATATTTCGAGCATCACTATGGGCTGTCGCCTGCGGGCGCGATAACGGTCGGGCCGGACATTCAGCCGGGCGCGAAACGCCTGGGTGAGATCCGGCGCAAAATCGGCGATCTGGCAGCGGTCTGCGTTTTCGCGGAGCCGCAATATTCCAGCAATGTCATGCGGGCCGTGACGGACGGCACGAATGCACGGTTCGGCACACTCGATCCAGAGGGCGCGCTAGTGGAACCTGGCGCAGGCGCCTACGCCGCGTTGATGCGCAATCTCGCAACGAACTTGCGCGGATGCCTGGATGGGACGCCGCGCGAAGGCGGCTAAGCAATCTTAGCGCTGCTGAACAGAGGCGTCTAATATGCTCTGCAGTCCCGCTTCAGCTACGTGCAGAGCCGCGTCTCCTTTCGCAGAATCGTGACGAGCTGCCATGCCGGCCTTGCCAGCCAAATCAGCTGCCGCCTGGCGCATCAGCGACCTCAGCGAGGTGAGGGTCATCCGCGCAAGCAGAATGAAATCGTCGTCCTCGCGTTGCCGATTACTTCTTTCAGCGCATTTGCTTCCAGCCAGCTTGGCAGCGGCCGTCGATGGTGCAAGCCGGCCTACCCATTGTGCTGGCTGCCCATTGCCTTGCGGAATCGTGCTGGATTCGCCGTCGGCTTCCTGCGCGATGCGTACGAGATCTACCGCGGCGGCGGAGATTGGATGCTCGCCGGCGGCTGCGACGTTCGCCGCGGTTACTTCGATTTGCGCCGGTTGCGAGACCGGCGATGACGCACCCGCGCCGTCACCGTCCGTGCCTGCAGCGGCAGCATATTCTTTAGCTGCTGCAGCCAAATCACGGGCAAGACTGGCGGCCTGCTGCGCCGTTGACTGAGGGTCACCCGCCAGGGTCAGCCGAAGCATCTCCAGCTGTTTGCGGATTGCGACGATTTTCTGTTTGGCCGCCGCACGCCGCTCAGCTGTGATGTCAGGCTTGGAAGCATCTATCCGTTTCAGGATCTCCTTGAGCTGGGCCGCGCGTTCGAGATAGGGAGCGGCGGTGGCGTTGCCGTTGTCCATCAGCGGACTTTGCCGGCCGCCAGCTTCGGCGCGGCTGACGGGAGCTGTACGCGGTGACGAATGCCGGACTGGAATTAGACCGGTAGTGCGGTCGTTAAATCCTACGAGCATGCCGGTTGTCCTTTGGCCGATTGCAACAGCCTCAATCCAACAGAGAACGAAAACTCTAACCGGCCGTTAACGGATTAATTAGCTTCAAATGCACACGAAAAAGCCGACCCTCCAAAGAGGGCCGGCTTTTGAATTTCGCAACGCAAGCTGGAGCTTATTCAGCCGAGGCCGATGTCCGGGTAACGAGCGGCTTGCGGCCGATCTTGGTGACGCGCTTGCTACCACCGGTGTTGTCGACGACGTAGCCTTCGTCGTCATAGTTTTCCTGAACTGCGGCGGCCTTCGGAGCGGGTGTCTTGATCGTGGGCTCGTCCTTGGCCTCGACTGCGGGACCTTCGACAACGACCGGCTCTGCATTAGCGGCCGCCGTCTCAGCAACAGGCTCAGGTTCTTTGTTGGCCGACGAGCCATAGTTCTTCGGCATTGCCGAGGCCTTATGGTTCGTGTTTTCGAGACGAGAGATTTCGGTTGAAGCCGGGCCCGTCTTGAAACGTTCCCACGTGACCGTCACGCGCATGCCGACGGGAACGCGCGGATACAGATCCAGCACGTCCTCGTTATACATGCGGATGCAGCCCTTGGAGACGGCCTGACCGATGGTCCACGGCGCGTCTGTGCCGTGAATGCGATAAGTGCTCGAACCCAGATACATGGCACGAACGCCAAGCGGGTTCATGGGATGACCGCCGGGAACCCAGCTCGGAAGCTTGGGATTTTCCCTGAACATTTCAGGCGTCGGCGTCCAAGAAGGATTTTCCTTCTTCATCGTCACCGTGGTCTTACCCTGCCAGCGGCTCTGCTCGCGCGGTGCAGCGATGGGATAGCTGACGGCAGTACCTGCCTTCTCAATCAAATAGAGACGGCGATCACCGAAACTGACGATGATCTGACCGGCGCGATATTGCGGATCAAACGTAACGGTTTGACGGCCACCGCCCCACTCCTCGCCGCCGCCCCACAGGAAATCAATGAGATCCTGAGCCTGAGCAGTGGCCGTGAAAGACGCAGTGGCAGCGAGCGCGGCAACGCCAGCGACCGCAGACCGTAACAAAGAAACTTTAGCGAACATCGGCAGGCACTCCGCATTAGTGCATCGTCTTGTTACGGCGACCCCGTCACCTGGCACAAGACCCCTCATGTCGCGAGATCGTCGCGAACGCGTCATCGTGATGTGCGATCGGTATAGCTCAGAGGTGTGTCTTGCGGCAGAGCAGCAAGGCCACAGTCGCTGAACGATATGCCCCTGTCTTAGTTCCAAGGGGCTAACAACACATCACCAAGCTGTGGATAAACTGCTTCGTGCGGCCGGGAGAACGTGTGTGGAAGCCCAAAAATTGGGGCTTCCTGCATCGGTGGATGCGCTTAGTCGTTTCTCGGGTAACCCTCAGACGATCAAGCGAGAATTTGCGATTTTGCTGGATCTGTTGAGGCAGCGCCACAGCGGCGGGGTGCGCGGGCGCCAGCGCATTTTTCGCAACTGGCCAGGCATCGGCTAGAGGCTTGACGCTGGTCTATGATGGCGCTAGAACAAATAAAGAACATCACTGGTGAATTCACGGCGAAGCAACCGCCCCTGAGAGCTCCCCCGCTCCGGCTTTCGCTTTGAATTTATTGATGTTCTTGAGACGCGCGGCGTAGGTTTGCGTTTGTAAGCGCGCGATCGGCATCCCGGTCCGGAACGGCATCCCCCTGCCGTTCCGGAGCCGGAGAGCCTAGTCCCTGTTGCCCAGCCGGCATATAGTTGGGGCATGGCTGATTTTACTGAGATTTCAGACACATTCCCGTCGGGTGTTCGACACCGGAGCGCTTGGCGTGGCAACGCCGTTCGCGCTTTGCGGTCGGGCGCCGCTTGGCTTCTGGTTAGCCTCGCAACGAGTTCATTTGCTGCGGCGCAGCGAACACAGGATTCGCCGGAGACGGCGACCGGGCATTCATCCGGAAGCTCAGCGGCCATAGCGTCGCAGGCCATGATTTCGTCGGCGTCGGTCCTGGCATCGGAGGCCGGACGGGACGTGCTGCGGGCGGGCGGGTCGGCGGTGGACGCGGCGATCGCGGCTCAACTGGTGCTGGGTTTGGTCGAGCCGCAGTCGTCCGGCTTAGGGGGCGGGGCCTTCATCGTTCACTGGGACGAAGGCAGAAAGGCGCTGGCCAGCTACGATGGCCGGGAGACGGCGCCCGCTTTGGCAAAGCCGGACAGGTTTCTCGAAAACGGCAAGCCGATGCCGTTCGACAAGGCCGTGCAGTCCGGCCTCAGCGTCGGTGTGCCCGGCGTCGTCCGGCTGATGGAAACCGCACACAAGGCGCACGGCAAACTGCCCTGGGCGGACCTCTTCAAGCCGGCGATCAAACTGGCGAAGGATGGGTTCAAGGTTACGCCGCGGCTCAGCCTGCTGTTGAAGTGGGTGGGGCCGTCGGTCTTCGACGACAACGCGCGACGCTACTTCTTTCCCAATGGACGAGCGGTAGCGAGCGGCGAGGTTCTGATCAATTCGGACTACGCGGCCACTCTGGAGCGGCTGGCGGAGAAAGGTGCGCAAGGCTTCTATGAGGGGCCGATCGCCGATGCGATCGTTGCCGCGTCGGCCAAGGCGCCGAATGCGGCAGGCGACATCGCGGTGGCGGACCTTGGTGGCTATGCCGTAAAGGAGCGAGCGCCGGTGTGCGTGAGCTATCGCGTCTATAAAGTCTGCGGGATGGGGCCGCCGTCGTCGGGCGGCACCACCGTCGCGCAGACGTTGAAGCTTCTCGAGGGCTTCGACATCGGATCAGGTCCCGGCGCAGCAATGAGTGGCAAGGCGTTGCATCTTATCGCCGAGGCCGAGAAGCTGGCCTACGCCGACCGGGATCGCTATATCGCCGACCCTGATTTCGTGTCCGTGCCCACGGGGCTGACGGACGAAAGCTATCTCTCGCAGCGGCGCGGCCTCATCAATCCCGATGCGGTGATGACGGACGCGCAGCCCGGCGAACCGCCTGGACTGGAGAAGCACGCGTTTGGCGAAGACGCCACCCTGGAGCGTGCGGGCACAAGCCATCTCTCCGTGATCGACGCCGAGGGCAACGCCGTCTCCATGACCACGACGATCGAGGGGGCCTTCGGTTCGGGATTGTTCGCGGGCGGCTTTCTTCTGAACAACCAGTTGACGGACTTCTCGTTCGTGCCTTCCGACAAGCAGGGCATCACAATCGCCAATCGCGTCGAAGCGGGCAAGCGGCCGCGCAGCTCGATGGCGCCGACGATCGTGTTCGGGCCGGACGGCAAGATTTTCGCCGTGCTTGGCTCACCCGGCGGGCCAAGCATCATTCTCTACGTCGTGAAATCCCTCGTCGCGCTACTGGACTGGGAGTATGACGCGCAGGCAGCGACCGCGCTGATCAATTTCGGCAGCCAAGGCAAATCGTTTCAGCTCGAAATTGGTTGGCGTGCGATCGGCCCGGCGCTGTCGATGGTGGGCTATGGGCAGAACGTCGACTTCGGGCTGATGAATTCCGGTACGCACATCGTCGTGCGCCGCGGCGGCAAGCTGGAGGGCGGCGCCGATCCCCGCCGCGAAGGCGCGGCGTTGGGGTATTAACTCGAAGATGGTCAGACCGAGGTCTGACCCCGATGGGGACACCTGGTGACATCGCGATCCATTACCGTGGCAGGCGCCGGCGTCTTCGGCTTGTGGCAGGCGCTTTCTCTGAGGCGGGCTGGGCATCGTGTGCGTTTGCTGGAAGCCTCACCTGAACCTTTCGCCGCCGCATCGAGCCGGCTTGCGGGCGCAATGCTGCTGCCGGATTGCGAGGGCGAGGCCTCGCCGGCCATCGTGCGCGAGTTGGGGCGGCGGGGTGTCGAGCTCTGGCGGGCGGCGTACCCCGGTCTTGTCACACGGGGTAGCCTGGTGCTGGCCAATGCGCGCGACAAAGGCGAACTCACGCGATTTGCGCGAATGACGGAGCGGCACACCCTGGTCGAGGGCGCGGCGCTGGCGGAGCTGGAGCCGGACATCGCGAGCCGGTTTTCAGCCGGGCTGCACTACGCGGAAGAGGCACACATGGAGACGCCGCGTGCGTTGGCGTTCCTGCTCGATGCGGCGCGCGATGCCGGCGTCGAGGTTGAACTCGGCACGCCTTGGTATGAGGACGGCAGCGAGGACCTCGTGATCGACTGCCGCGGCATGGGGGCACGCGAGGCGCTGCGCGAGCTGCGCGGGGTGCGAGGCGAACGCTTTCTGGTGCGGACGCATGAAGTGCACTTCAGCCGGTCCATCCATCTGCTGCATCCGCGACAGACGCTGTACGTGGTGCCGTGGAGCGATGGCGTGTTTCTGATCGGGGCAACGCTGATCGAGAGCGAAGACAGGGGCCCCGTCAGCGTGCGCTCGGCGCTGGAGCTGCTTGGGCTTGCCTACGCACTGCATCCGGCATTCGGCGAAGCGCAACTGATCGAGTCCGCGGCCGGGCTGCGTCCCTCGTTTGCCGACAACGTGCCGCGTGCCATCGTCAGCCGTGGCGGCACGCGGATCGCGGTCAACGGAGCATGGCGGCACGGTTTCCTGCTGGCACCCGTGATGGCCGAAGCCGTCCTGGCTCATCTGGCTGGCGGACAGCATCAACTGTTGCGCAGCGCGGGGTGATTGGGCGAAAGTTTATTCCTATGACCGCTGCACGCAGGGGCTTTGACGGCGGCAATAGCTTTACGTATACGTCAACACAAATCCATTGCTTTTCAGGGCGGACCCATCATGCGCGCGCTTCTTGCGGCTGGCCTTATGGCTACGGCGATCATCTCCGGATGCGGCGACGACAAGGTCGAGAAAAAATCCGAGGTCAGGCCCGTGCGCACGATGACCGTCAATCCGGCGCCCGTCGACGACGACCGGCAGGCCGTGGGCGAGATCAAGGCGCGGTATGAGAGCGACCTGTCTTTCCGCGTGGCCGGAAAAGTTCAGTCGCGCACGGTGGACGTGGGCGTCTCGGTGAAGGCTGGCGATGTTCTCGCAACGCTCGACGTGCAGGACTACGAAAACCGGCTGCGCTCAGCGGAGGCGGACGTGGCGTCGGCCGAGGCCTCGCTGACGGAAGCGCAAGGGACGGAGAGCCGCCAAGCGAAGCTCGTCAAGGACGGCTACACCTCGCAATCAAACTATGACGCGGCATTGCGCGGATTGAGGGCGGCGCAATCGCGCCTGACATCGTCGAAGGCCAGCCTCGATCTCACACGCGACCAATTGAACTATACGTCGCTGAAGGCGGATACGGACGGCGTGATCACGGCGGTGGGCGCGGAGGCCGGGCAGGTCGTCAACAGCGGCCAGATGATCGTGCGCTTGGCGCGGCCGGAAGAGAAAGATGCCGTGTTCTCGATCTCCGAGGCGGCGTTCCGGAACGCGCCGGAGAAAACGCCCGAGGTGAGTGTCTCGGTGCTGTCGAACCCGGGGATGAAGGCCGATGGCGTCGTCCGCGAGGTTTCGCCCGTCGCCGATCCGGTGACGCGCACCTATACGGTGAAAGTTGCGCTCAAGGATCCGCCCGACAACCTGCGGCTGGGCATGAGCGTCGTCGGGCGGCTGAAGCTGGAGACGGCGCCGGTGGTGGTGCTGCCGCTGAGCGCGATCTTCGACAAGGCGGGGCAGCCCGCCGTCTGGATTTACGAAAGCGGAACGTCGACCGTGGAGCTGAAGCGCGTGGAACTTTCGCGCTACGAGGCTGATCGCGCTGTGATCGCCAGCGGGCTGGGCAAAGGCGACGTCGTGGTAACGGCCGGCGTCAACCAGCTGGTCGAGGGGCAGGCCGTGCGGCTCATCGAGAGCGCGCAGAAATGAGCAGCTTCAATCTTTCCCGCTGGGCGCTGGATCACAAGAGTTTCGTCGTCTACCTGATGCTGGTGATCGCGATCGCCGGTGCGTTCTCGTACGCGCGGCTTGGCCGCGAGGAAGACCCGCCGTTCACGATCAAGGTGATGGTGGTGAAGACGCTGTGGCCGGGTGCGACGACGGCGGAGACGGTAGAGCAGATCACCGACCGCATCGAAAAGAAGCTGGAGGAGACGCCGCACCTCGACTACGTGCGCAGCTACACGAAGCCCGGCGAGTCCGTCGTGTTCGTGACGCTGAAGGATTCCACTCCCGCCAGTGCCGTGACCGACATCTGGTATCAGGTGCGCAAGAAGGTGGGCGACATCAAGCAGAACCTGCCGTCAAACACGGTAGGTCCGTTCTTCAACGACGAGTTCGGCGATACGTACTCGCTGATCTACGCCTTCACGTCCGACGGCTTCTCGCATCGCGAGCTGCGCGACTACGTGGAGAGCACGCGCGCGGAATTGCTGCGCACGCCGGACGTCGCCAAGATCGACATGGTCGGCGTGCAGGACGAGAAGATCTACCTGGAGTTTTCCACGCAGCAACTGGCGGCGCTCGGCGTCGACCCCAACGCGCTGGCGCAATCGCTGCAGACGCAGAACTCCATCCAGGCGAGCGGTGTCGTGAACGCGGGGCCCGAGAAGATCGCGATCCGCGTCTCCGGCGCCTTTACCGACGAGCAGAGCCTGAAGGAGGTGAACTTCCGCGCCAACGGCCGGTTCTTCCGGCTGAGCGACATCGCCACGGTGCGGCGTTCCTACATCGACCCGCCGGCGCCGATGTTTCGCTACAACGGACAGCCGGCCATCGGGCTGGCGATCTCGATGGTGCCGAACGGCGATGCCTTGGCTCTGGGCACCAACGTCAAGGCGCGCATGGCGCAGCTGACGGACAACCTGCCGATCGGCGTGACGCCGCACCTGGCAGCAGACCAGCCGCACGTGGTGAAGGAAGCCGTCGGCGAGTTCACCAAGACGCTGATGGAAGCGGTGGCCATCGTGCTGGCGGTCAGCTTCCTCAGCCTGGGCTGGCGGCCTGGCATCGTGGTGGCGATCGCCATTCCGCTGGTGCTGGCGATCGTGTTCGTGGTGATGGAAATAGCCGGCATCAGCCTGCAGCGCATCTCGCTCGGCGCACTTATCATCGCGCTCGGTCTGCTGGTCGACGATGCGATGATCGCCGTCGAGATGATGATCAAGAAGCTGGAAGAGGGGGCGGACAAGGTCTCAGCGGCGACGTTCGCCTACACGTCGACGGCGTTTCCGATGCTGACGGGCACGCTGGTGACGATCGCCGGCTTCGTGCCCGTGGGCTTTGCCAAGAGCGGTGCCGGAGAATACTGCTTCACGCTGTTTGCGGTGGTGGGCATTGCACTCGTGGCGTCGTGGTTCGTGGCCGTGCTGTTCACGCCTTTGACGGGCGTGGCGTTGCTGTCGACCAACATCGCCGTGCACGGCGGGCACGAGCCGACGCGGTTCGCGCGCTGGTTTCACGGCTTCCTGGATCGCGTGCTGAGGGTGAAGTATTTCGTGATCGCGGGAACCGTAGCGCTGTTCGTGCTGTCGCTGGCCGGCATGCGGCTGGTGCAGAACCAGTTCTTCCCCGCCTCCGACCGGCCCGAGTTGCTGATCAATCTGACACTGCCGCAAGGGGCTTCGCTCAATGCAACGGGCGATACGGTGAAGCGGCTGGAGGCGGTGTTCAAGGACGATCCCGGTATCGACCACTGGACGTTCTATGTCGGCAGTGGCGCGATCCGCTTCTATCTGCCGCTCGACGCGCAGCTGGCGAACGACTTCTTCGCCCAGGCCGTGGTGGTGACGAAGAGTTTCGAAGAGCGGCCGGCCGTGCGCAGGCGGCTGGAAGCGGCGTTGGCCAAGGACTTCGATACGCTCCTGACCCGCGTCAGCCCGCTGGAGCTCGGGCCGCCGGTGGGCTGGCCGCTGAAGTTCCGCATCAGCGGGCCGGACGAGGCAAAGGTGCGCGACGTGTCGCACGAGTTTGCGCAGTTGCTCGGCACGAACGTCAACACGCGCAACATCAACTTCGACTGGAACGAGCCGTCGAAGGTGCTGCGCATCAATGTGGACCAGGATCGCGCACGGCAGCTCGGCATCAGCTCGCAGGCGCTGGCCGACAACATCAACTCCATCCTGTCGGGGCGCACCATCACGCAGCTGCGCGACGGCATCTATCTGATCGACGTGGTGGCGCGTGCGCTTCCCGAGGAACGCGCGCAACTGGAGACGCTGCGCAACTTGACGATCGGCTCATCGAACGGACGCGGCGTGCCGCTGTCGCAGGTGGCGACGATTTCGTACGGGCTGGAGCCGCCGCTGATCTGGCGGCGGCAGCGGCTGCCGACGCTGACGGTGCAAGCAGACCTCGTGCCGGGCATCGAGGCTGCCACCGTGGTCAAGGCGATGCATGACGAGATCGCCAACTTCCAATCGAAACTGCCGCCGGGCTACGCTGTGACGGCAGGCGGCACGGTGGAGGATAGCGGCAAGGCGCAGGGCAGCATCTTCGCCGTGTTCCCGGTGATGCTGTTTCTGATGATCACGATCCTGATGGTGCAGCTGCAGAGTTTCCAGCGGCTGTTCCTGGTGCTGTCGACGGCGCCGCTGGCGATCATCGGTGTTGCGGCGGCGTTGCTGCTGTCGGGCGCGCCGATGGGGTTCGTGGCGATCCTGGGCATCATTTCGCTGACGGGGATGGTGATCCGCAACTCCGTGATCCTGATCGACCAGATCGACACGCAGATCGCCTCGGGCCAGGCGCCCTGGGATGCGGTGATCTGGGCGACGGAGCACCGGCTGCGGCCGATCCTGCTGACGGCGTCCGCCGCGATCCTGGGCATGATCCCGATCGCGCCGACGGTGTTCTGGGGGCCGATGGCCTACGCGGTGATGGGAGGGCTGGTGGTGGCGACGCTGCTGACGCTGGTGTTCCTGCCGGCGCTGTACGTGGCGTGGTTCCGCATCAAGCCGCCGGAGGACGCGCATGAGCCGCACGCGGCCGACATGTTGCCGGCGGCGGCATAGCTGCCGGCGTCCATCGCCCGCCCTCATCGCAGCCGGTTCACCAGCCACAGCGCGATCCACGATCCCAGGAGCGTGAGGAGCATCATGGCGGCGGACGCGACGTAAAGCAGGGGATGTTGCGTTTCCGCGAGCGACCCCTGCAGATTTGCGTGTTGGAGCACGTCTTCCATGAACATGCCGCTCATGCTGGCGGCCAGCAAGGCGCCGACGAGCGCGACGACGATGCTCACGATCCAACCGAGCACGCCTCGCTGGTTAGACCAGGCCTCGTGAACTCCGACGGCCAGTGCTGCGATGAAAAAAACCAGCACCAGAGCCATCGGGCCGCCGACGCTCGACTGCGGGGCGGCGCCGGTCAGTTGCAGCAGGACGACGGCGATCACGGCAGTCAACGCGATGTACTTCATGAGCCCTGTCCCAACTGTTCTGTTGCAGGCGGCGTGCTGTTCTCATCAGCGCATACCCAATCCCGTTAAGATAGATGTCCGCATCCGGTCAACGCCGGCACAGCGACATCCTTACGGGGTGACTAACTATCTCCAAAATGACGAGTTTCGTCAGGCCGGCTTTGAGCCATGACGCTATCGGGGTTGCTGCGGGTGCGCTGCCCGGGCAATCAACGCGGCGGTGGTGGCTGCCTTGCCGCGAATTTCCGCCGTGCAGTCGGCGGGGCGCCAGCCGTTGGCGATGGCGGTCTCGGCGGATTTGTAGTTGGCGATGATGGCGCGCGTGCCGGCGTCGGTCTGGCCCTTGGCGAGCGACACCCAGGTGCGAGCGATGTGGAGCTCAACCTCGGCCTGCTGCAGTGCCGACAATGTGCCGGAGCATTTTTCGCCTGTGATTTTTGCGGTGATGGCTTCGCCGACGTCGGGCACGCGGTCGGGGTCGCCGGGATCGGGCAGCACGGGCTTGCCGCCAGCCATGACGGCACGGACGCGCTGGAGCATGTCGCGGGCTTCGCCGGCGGCATTTGCGTCGCAAGCGGCGGGATCGCGATATTTGTCGCTGTAGGTCTGCGTCAGCATTCGTACGAGACGCTCGGTGAACACCCTACCATCCTCGTTGCCGGTGACCGGCCTGTCGGCGAGTTCCGCCGTGGCCCTGGACTGGAAGGCGTCGAGTTCGCCAATCTCGGCGGGGGCGAGGACGCCGGCACAGCGCTGGCCGATGACCTTGGCTGCGATGGCGCCGCCGAGGCTCGGCGCGTCGCCGGGCCAGGATGACGATGCGGACGCGGGGATGGCGAGCGGCAGGCAAAGCAGCGCCGTCAGCGCGGTGCGGGTGCGGGTGCGGAAAATCAAGGCGGTCTCCTTCTTGGGACATTGTCGATGGCGGGAGTGGTGCCAGCGGCGTTGTCTCAGGCGGAGGCGTTGCGCACTATATCGGCGGGAACAGCGCTGCGGCCGGGTAGACCTCGGTCTGAAACATTCCTCCCGCGCGTTGTGCGAATTTGATGGCGTGTGCACCGGGGTCAGACAGACGTCTGACCCCTTCTCAGATGAAATGCCCGATCGCGATCGTGGCCAGTGCCAGTGCACCGATCCACATGGCCAGGCTGCGCCAGCGCGATGAGCGGGCGTTTTCGCTGGCGAGGCGGCGGACGGTGTCGTCGTCGAGGCGGACGCCGGAGCGCGACATCTCGGCGAAGGCGGTGACGGCGCGTTCGGCGCCGGTCAGCAGGTTGGGCACCTCGGCGAGCAGCTGGCCGATGGTGGTGGCGCCTTCGGTCGCCTCGCGCAGGCGGCCGGCGGCACCGAGGTTGTCTTCCATCCACGCCTTGGCGACGGGCTCGGCGGCATTCCACAGGTTGAGGCCGGGATCGAGGCTGCGGGCAACGCCCTCGACGATGACCATGGACTTCTGCAGCAGGATCAGCTCGGGCCGCGTCTCCATGTCGAAGACTTCGGTGTAGGCGAACAGCTGGCCGAGCAGGTCGGCCATGGAGATCTCTTCGGCGGTGCGGCCGTGGATCGGCTCGCCTATGGCGCGGAGCGCCTGGGCAAAGACCTCGACTGGATGATGCGGTGGCACGTAGCCGGCCCAGAAGTGCACCCATGCGGCGCGCTGGTAGTCGCGCGTGATGAGGCCGTGCAGGATCTCGGCGAGGAAGCGGCGTTCGCGCGAACCGAGGCGGCCCATGATGCCGAAGTCGACGGCAACGATCTGGCCCGTCTTGTCGACGAACAGGTTGCCCTGGTGCATGTCGGCGTGGAAGAAGCCATCGCGCATGGCGTGGGTGAGGAAGGCGCGCAGCACCGTCTGGCCCAGCGCCTTCAGATCGAAGCCTTGGGCCTTGAGCGCGTCGATGTCGCTGATGGGCGTGCCGTCGATCCACTCGGTGGTGAGGACGCGCTTGGCGGTGCGGCGCCAGTCGACAGTGGGCACTCGCAGGCCTGTGATGGCTTCGGGCCGTTCGCGCGCGATATTCTCGGCCATCTCGGAGATGGCAGCGGCTTCGAGGCGGAGATCCATCTCCAGCTCGGTGGTGCGGGCCAGATTGTCGACGATGGCCAGCGGCTTCAGGCGGCGCGAAGGCGCGTGGAAACGCTCCACCAGGCGGGCGGCGAACTGATAGCTGTCGAGGTCGCGCTTGAAGCGCTTCTCGACGTTGGGCCGCAGGATCTTCACGGCGACGGTGCGGCGCTGGCCGTTGTCGATCACCTCCGCCTTGTGCACCTGGGCGATGGAGGCTGCGGCGACAGGCGGGCCGAAGCTGACGAAGTGATCTTCGAGCTTGCCACCCAGCGCCTCTTCCACGGCGCGGCGTGCCTCTCCTTGAGAGAACGGCGGCATGCGGTCCTGCAGGTGGCGCAGATCGGTCGCCAATTCCGGGCCCGATGACGTCGGCGCGGGTGGCCATGAACTGGCCGAGCTTGATGTAGCTGGGGCCGAGGGAGGCCAGCGCGCGGCTGATGCGCGTGTCGCGCGGCTTGCCCCAATTGAACGGCGCGGCAATCAGCTTAATGGGGAGCGTGGCAACGGCTGCGAGGCGAAGCGGCAACGGCACCTTCTGGCCCGGCGGCACGAACTGCACGCCATGCTGGGCCAGCACGACGCCGGCGCGCGCCAGCCGCACAAGATTAACCACTGCATTCGCCATCGTGTTTCGCGCGTCCTTCCGGCGATTCCGCTGATTTGGGACCGCCGCCGCACAATGACGATGGATACGGGCGGGTCAAGCGCAGGAGGGGTTTCGGGTTAGCGGAGGCTGGAGTTGCCGGTACTCCCTTCCGGAGTTTTGGTTAAGCACTGTTGACGTTTCGCGCGCAGCAGGTAGCTAGGGACGTGGTGGATTTACGGAGCACAGCTATCGAGCGGGCTTCTTTGGTGTCACAGGACCTTGCTCGGTAAACCTGCCCGCGTAAGGCTTGTCGGGCGTGCCACCGGTGCGCTCGAATATGAGCTGGCAAATTGGCATACCCGCATCGAGGATGATCTCATTTGGTCCGAAGTTGACCATTTCTAACTGAATGGCGACAGGATTGGTCTCGCCGAAGCCACTATGGACGGTCGGCGCGGTCATATGTACACACAGTCCCAACCGGGCCAGCGAACTCTTACCTTCAACGCGTGCTGCGATCTGGGAGCTTGCCGGAATTGCAACTCGCTCTTCTGTCCAAGCCAGGACGAACAAGCCTGGCCTGAACGCGTAGCTATTCGCTTCAATTTTCTTTTGGAGCTCTGAATAGGCTTTGTAACTATAGCCAGGAGCGTTTGGGCGAATGCTCAGGCCGGCGGTCGGCGGCCATTCCGCGAAATGGCCAGCAAGCCGAAGGTCAACGGTCGTGGAGCTGAAGGCTTCCTGACTGGGTCTTGGCGTGATGATCAGCTGGCCGCTATCGAGAGCGTCAGCGATTTCCTTATCGGTCAGTATCATGTCGGCCTGTTCCGGCCGATCTGACTCAGCCTGCAGCTAGTGCCGATTCATCTACCCAAATGCGCCAGCGTCCGGTCGTCGATTCCTGGGGGAGCTCAACCAACGCTTTATGCATCCGACGTTCGACAACTCGGCGAATGGTAAGCTCCGTACCATGAAGGAATCCGCCGTCAACGACAACTTCTTCAGTGCCCGACAACGTCTGTATTTCCACGATAGATTCCGTCGGCCCAGGTCCTTTGCCGACAACGGCACAGCGTACAGCAAGGCTCATGGCAGAGATCTCCTATGCGATATGGCAAAAAGAACGCATGCGGAACAGGTCGTCTTCGACCGTTGATAGGGGTTCAGATTGGTCGAGTTTATGCAAAGCGTCTAACGATCTGTGGGCGAAATATTTCCTTGTGATTCGCGACAGTTCCTCTCCGACACAGTGGTTGTGGCCACCGGTTGCCTTCGACCCTTCGATACGCCGGTCGATTTGCCGACTTTGCTTCATCTTGTTGTCGAAACCGGTGACGCTCTAGAATGTCACCTTCACCGATGGGGCGCTGCGGGTGGCGGCGCCGTGGAAGACGGCTTCGATGTTGTTGCCAGCGGGGTCTAGCAGGAAGGATGCGTAGTAGCCGGGGTGATAGTTGCGCACGCCGGGTGCACCGTTGTCCGTGCCGCCATGTTGGAGGCCCACCTTGTGGAAAGCATCGACCATGGCCCGGTCGGCAGCCTGGAAGGCCAGGTGGTGGCGGCCGGTCAGATGGCCTTGTGCCGCTTCACTCTCCGCCGTGGAAACGAAAAGCTCATCTGCCCAGAAGTGGTCCGGGCCCTCGCCTGCCATCGGAATGCCAAGCACGTCGAATATGGCTCGATAGAATTTGCGATTGGCCTCGATATCCGAGACGACAAGCTGAATATGGTCTATCAGGCGGCCGCGATAGAGTTCTTGAGTTTCCATGACAAGCCTCGCCAAAGTCCGGTCTACTTGAACCGGTACCGGCCGAAGAGAGTTCCGTCCTCACGGACCTCGCCATCGCAAAAGTACGACACGAGAGGATAAGCCGATGCACAAGAACACAATTTGCGTGTGGTACGACAAGGACGCGGAAGCGGCCGCCCGCTTCTACGCCGCAACGTTTCCCGATAGCGCGGTGAGCGCGGTCCACAAGGCGCCCAGCGACTATCCGTCCGGCAAAGCGGGCGACGTGCTAACGGTGGACTTCACGGTGGCCGGCATCCCGTGCATGGGGCTCAATGGCGGACCCGCGTTCAAGCACAGCGAGGCCTTCTCGTTCCAGATCGCCACCGACACCCAGGAAGAGACCGATCGCTACTGGAATGCCATCGTCGGCAACGGCGGGCAGGAGAGCGCGTGCGGCTGGTGCAAGGACAAGTGGGGCATCAACTGGCAGATCACGCCGCGCGTCCTCACCGAGGCGATGGCGGCCGGTGGCGCGGAAGCAAAGCGCGCTTTCGAGGCGATGATGAAAATGCGCAAGATCGATGTCGCCGCGATCGAGGCGGCGCGGCGCGGCTGATTTCGTGATCGCTGTGCCTGTACCGGGCTAGCACCGCATCGTTGCATCCGTATTGTGCGCTGAGGCACACGGCGCACGGAGGCGGGAATGCGGCTTAAGGCGTATCAGGTCGGCGAACTGACGGGGATTTTCTTCCTGCTTGCGTCGACGGCGACGCAAATCTTCTACGTGGAGCCGATGCGGCGTGAGATCGAGTGGCGGATGGCGGCCTTCACGATGCAGCAGTCTGGTCAGCTGCAGATGAAGGCGATCTACGACGGGCGGATTGCAACGCTGCGCGCGATCGGAGCGCCGGAAGCGCACATCGCCGCCAGTGAAGCGGAGAGCCGGCAGATGGCGGACAAGTTCAAGACCGCCGACGCCAACATTTCCGATTACCTGGTCGCGAAAGAGCCGGTGGAGAACTGGCTGCAAATCGCGGTCGTCGCGCTCTTTGCAATGGGCTCGCTGCTTGCCGGCATTGGCCGGGCCATGGAAATGGTGGCGGGCCGGCGCCTGGATTGATGCGCGTGATTTACTCCGCCGCGGAAGAGGCCGGTCCCGCGTCTTCCACCTCGGGCTGCGCGACGGCAGCTGCGCGAGCCTGTTCTGTGCGGCTGATGCGTTCCAATTGGGTCTGCAAGCTGGCGTATAGGTGGTGCATGTCGAAGACCGCGCCTTCGAGGAAGGCGACCTGGTCTGCCGCATCCCAGACGCCGCCGCCATCCTCGTGGACCCAGACGTAGTGGCCGGCGGCGTGCTGCAGACGGTAGTTGATGTTCCAGTTCTGGCGCTGCTGCAGGCCGCGGACGACGGCTTCGTCCACGGCCGCTGAATCGTCGGGATGAATGAGTGACGCAAACGAGCGGCCCCGGTTGTCCAAGATCTCTGCCGCGTCGATGCCGAAGCAGCGTTCGAAGCCCGACGTCAGCTGAAGCATCGTGAATTCCTTGTCGGCCTTGCAGCGGTAGAGGAACCCGTTCATGCGCCCGAGGACGCTGTCGAGGAACGGTGTGTCGATATCCAGAGGTGCGCTCATTGCTCTATTTCCGAAATTGTCAAAAAGGCAGTTGCGGGACGGAACACCAGCGTTTGTTTGCCTCGCGCTTCACACTTTTCCGGAAGCGCTCGTACTCGTCGCGCTTCTGATCGGAAAACCGCTTCACACTTTTCCGGAAGCGCTCGTCTCGTCGCGCTTCTGATCGGAAAACCGCTTCACACTTTTCCGGAAGCGCTCGGGCCCAAAAGAAAACCCGCCGTCTGAGGCGGGTCAAAGATTGGGAAGAGATCTCTCGATTACACTACCCATCGCGCTGTTGATGTCGAGCGCGGAAGTTAGGCAATCGCTGCCTAACACGCCATCGCGCGCGATGCCGCGGCAATCAATTTGAAGGCGGAAGTGGAGAAGTTCCTGGTGACCAAGCAAGCAGCGTAGGTTCGGGTGCTCGAGAGATCGCGCCGAACAATTGAACGCCAGCCGATGATCTTTGTGGATACCTGCGGAATGATAGTGGCTGCGGTCAATCTCCGCGCACAATCTCCGGTAGATGCAAGATCGATTCGATACATCGTGGTGGCGTGACCGCGCCGAAGCGCCGACGGGCAGGGCGCCGCCTCCTGGTCCGCCGCGCGGATCGGATATCGCAAAATTCGAACGCACCTGGACGATCGTGAAGAGCGCTCGGTTCAACGCTGCAAAACGCTATGAATTGAAGCACGAGGCCAGCACACTCGCGCTGGCCATTGCAGGCATCGTCGGCATCAGCGCCCCCGTCTATCCGCTCGTCTTCACCGAAATACCCGCGCACACCAAGCAGGTGATCGATTTCACATCGTTCCTGATCGGCGCGCTTTCAACCATGTTGGGTCTGTTCGACCTCAGCAAGAATTATCCAGAGAAGGCCCGCCAGTTTCATGAGTGCGGCAAAGCTATCAATCGCGTCGTTCGCCGATTGGAAATTAGCAACGGCTCCACGATCCTGACTTTGATGGAAGACTACGAGCGAGCCATCGATAGCTGCTCGGAGAACCATGACGACATCGATTACGAGATCGGTCGCGCCCAATGGGAAATTCGGCGCCTACAGGGCGCCGAGCGCAGGAAGCGGGAAATAGCGCTCCTATGGATGAAATGCCGCGCCTGCGCTGGCGCCTACTGGCTCTACGCCGTCGCCTGGGCTGGCCCGCTGCTGTTCGCGCTGTACCACCTCTAAACAGCCACCGGCCAGGTCATCACTTCTTGCGGAACTGGTCCAGGCTGACGATGGTCGCGCCAGTCGTTGGCTTTTCGCCTTCGGCAGACGCCGTCTCGCTTTCCTTTTCCGGAGCCGGCTGGTCGCCTGCCGGCTTGATCGGCACCGGAGCGGAAGACTTGCCCTCGCGCTGCGGCATCGGCGAGGCGGCCTTGTCGCCCTCGGCGCGCGGCTTCTTGGGTGCGCGCGGCTTGCGCGGGCCGGAACTGCGGGTCGCCGTAACGCGCGTTTCCACGTCCCGGTTGCCAGAGACCAGCGCGTCCGGGTCGGTTCCCGTCTCGGGATCGTCGAACTGCAGGCCGTAGCGTACGGACGGGTCAAAGAAGACCTTGATGGCCTCGAATGGCACAACCAGGCGCTCAGGAATGCCGTCGAACGTCAGCTTCACTTCGAAGCGCTCGTCGTGGATGACGAGATCCCAGAAGCGGTGCTGCAAAACGATCGTCATTTCGCGCGGGTATTTCTCGCGCAGCCGCTTCGACAGCGACGAGCCTGGATGCTCAGTGTCGAACGAAATATAGAAATGATGATCGCCCGGCAGGCCAGTCTTGGCGATGCGGGTGAGGACGGTGCGCACGACGCCACGCATTGCGTCTTGCGTCAGCGCTTCGTAGTCGATGGTTGGCTCGGACGTCATCCGCTCTGTTTTCGCCCGTTCTCTTCTGCCTGGTGGCCCCGTTCAAATGTCTCTCGCCAGCCCACCGGCACGGGCCAAAGATGAGTGGAGGGCTTCTGTTGCCCGGTGCCCTCCGTACCGCGCCTTACCCGGCTAAGGGCAAGGACTTCAAGTTCAGGCTTTTGGCACCGCGTTAAGCAGCGACAGCAGCCTCAGCATAGTTGTCATTGGCAACTATTCTGAATGACCCGATGACGGTGGTATCATGCCGAGCAAAAGCTAAATCCTTTACACCTTCGTCGATCCTAGTTCGCCCCCATACTTGTTGCCCCTCGCGACTCCCCTTCGGGGAGCCGGCCGCGAGGGGCGGCAGGAATATGGTGGAGGCGCCGGGTACTGCCCCCGGGTCCGAGCGGCTTATTACGATCGCGTTTATCGCCATAGCCGGACGAATCCGGCAGGCCTAATATAGGGATGATTGGGCGGGTGCAAAAGATTTCCTTGCGCCTACGATGAACTAGGACGCGGAAATGCCACTGTCACAAGCACCCGAGACACAGTTGCCAGACCATTCCTTCGCTACAGAGTTGCCGGTCAAAGCCCTTTTTTCGGGCCCGCCGCGATATCGGGCGGTCACGCCATGGGGGCCGATCGAGGGCTCCGCGATGGCGTTCGTCGCGGCCTTCGGGCCATCCATGCTGGCGCTGCCCGTCGTCATTTACCTAAGTGCGATGGGCCTTGGCGGCGAAATCAAGCAGATGAGCCTGGCGTCGCCCATCGTGCTGGGTGTGATGATAGCCACGCAGCTTCTGTCCATCGGTTTCCTGTGGGTGCTGGGCGGCCGGGCCAAGATGCGGCCGGACACTTTGCAGTACCGGTTGCCGGCACTGAGCGTTGCGGGATGCATTGTCGCGGGCCTGCTGATCGTGGTGCTGACCGGGCTCCTGGAATTGGCGATGCACAGCCTTGCCGGATTTGACCCATTCAAAGAAACAAACATGCTGTCGGAAGGGCTGCGCTCGCAATACTGGTGGGGCACGCTGCTAGTCGCCATCGTGCTGGCGCCGATCTGGGAAGAGCTGGCGTTCCGCGGGTTCTGGCTAACGGCACTGGCCAAGACGCGGCTGGGAATTGTGGGCGGCGGGCTGATCACGAACATCGTGTGGACGCTCATGCACCTGCAATACTCGCCGGCGGGCATGGCCAGCGTGTTTCTGGCGGGCCTGCTGCTGACGTGGATCATGTGGCGCACGTCCTCCATCCGCGCCTGCATCGTGGCACATGCCATCGTCAACGGCATGTCGGTGGCATTTCTGGCGGCCTTGGCGCCAGCGACATGACAGAGGCCGGCGGGCAAGAGCGATCGGGCCGGGCGGGTCATCAGCCGGAGCACCACGTGCAAAGCACATCGTTTCACGCGGGACTTTCGGGGCCGCCTCGCTATCACGCGATCACCGCGTGGGGCCCTGGCAGTGCGTTGCTAGCCCTGGCGGCCATGGTGCTGGTGATCATCGCGCTGCAAGTGGTGGCGTTCTGGCTCGCGGTAAAGTTGCTAGGGGCGGAGGCATTCAACGCGCAGATCGTGGGGACGGGGCTGGAGGCGCCGCTGATGCTGCTGTCGACCGTTCTGACTCAGGTGCCGTTGATCGCGATGGTGTGGCTGGCTGCGTCCCGCGGAGGATTGCGCGCCGAAACGCTGCAGTTCGCGCAGCCGCCGCTGAGCTGGCCGGCATCGGTGCTGGCGGGTGTCGCCCTGACGGCCGTTCTGGCGGGGTTGCTGGCCGTCATGCATCTGCTGGTGCCGGGGTACAGCTTGCTGCAGGATACGCGATCGTTCGTCAGCGGACTGCAATCGCCGCTGTGGTGGGGGACGGTGCTGGCGATTGGCGTGCTGGCTCCGATTTCCGAGGAGCTGGCGTTTCGCGGATTCCTGCTGACGGCGCTGGCCAAGAGCCGGATAGGCATCGTAGGCGGTGGCCTAGTGTCGAACCTGCTTTGGGCGGCACCGCACTTCCAGTATTCGGCGGCGGGCCTTGTTACGGTGTTCACCGGTGGCATGTTGCTGACATGGCTGGTGTGGCGCACGGGCTCGATACGGGCGGCGATCATTGCGCACATGGTGGCAAATTGCGCGCTGCTGGCGTATCTGGCGGGTTGACGTCGGGCTGCCCGCGACATGGAATCACGCTAGGGTTTGGCAATGCAGCAGTATCTCGATCTCCTCGCGCGCGTGCGCCACACCGGCACGAAAAAGACAGACCGGACCGGCACCGGCACGCTGTCGGTTTTCGGGCATCAGATGCGTTTCGATCTGGCCGACGGCTTTCCGATGGTGACGACGAAGAAGCTGCACGTGAAGTCGATCATCCACGAGCTGATCTGGTTTTTGGCCGGCGATACCAATGTCGGCTACCTCAAGCAGCACGGTGTTCGAATTTGGGATGAGTGGGCCGATGCGAACGGTGACCTCGGACCCGTCTATGGAAAACAGTGGCGCAGCTGGGCGACGCCGGACGGGCGCACGATCGATCAGATCAGCGACGTCGTGGAGACTTTGCGCAAGAACCCGGACAGCCGCCGCATCATCGTCTCGGCGTGGAACCCGGCCGACATTCCCGACATGGCGTTGGCGCCCTGTCACTGCCTGTTTCAGTTCTACGTGGCGGATGGGAAGCTGTCGTGTCAGCTGTACCAGCGTTCGGCCGACGTGTTTCTCGGTGTGCCGTTCAACATCGCGTCGTATGCGCTGCTGACGCTGATGATGGCGCAGGTGGCGGGGCTGGAACCTGGCGAGTTCGTGCACACGTTCGGCGACGCGCATCTTTACTCCAATCACCTGGAGCAGGCGGACTTGCAGCTGACGCGCAGCCCGCGCGCATTGCCGTACATGCAGCTTAATCCGCTCGTGACGTCGATCTTCGATTTCAAGTTCGACGACTTCGAGTTGACCGGGTACGAGGCCGACGCGCACATCCCGGCGCCGGTGGCGGTCTAGCGGGCAGAAGACGCCCCGCGACTGCGCGATTGCTCAATTGCTTCGCCCACCTGCAGCTGTTGCCGCCATTGACCCGATCCTCTCGTTCGAGACGCGGCAGGGAAGACGCGATTCCCTCTCCCCATCCCTGCACTCGATGGGGAGAGGGTTAGGGTGAGGGGCAGGGTCTTGCTGCAGCGTCCCGCGGATGCTGCCCCTCACCCCGACCCTCTCCCCGTAAGGACGGGGAGAGGGAGACCGGCAGGACCGGGACAACTTCCCGATGTCCAGGCAGCGGTTGCCCATCGCGGCAGGGTTTGCGACAAGTGGGCTCGTCTTGGGGGAGACAGAGTGCGTATTCATCTTGGACAGTTGAGCGCGGCCGGCGCAGCGATCGCGGCTGCCGCCGTAGTGGCGTTTACGGCCGGTACGCCTGCGGCTTTCGCGTTCACCGAGCACGAACCGGGCGGTGTGCAGGCTCGCGTCGAGAGCGCCGAGGTCGTCGTCGTGCGGAGCAAGGGCGACGACGGCGGCGTTAAAGAGAGACCGATCATCGCCGGATCGGGGACGGCGTTCCGCGACTGCAAGGATCAGGATCTGTGTCCGCAGATGCTCGTGGTGCCGTCGTCGGAGCGCGGTATCGAACTGGGCACGATCGAAACGGTGGAAGAGCGCAAGGCCGCCGAGAAGGTGCGCCGCGTGACACTGCAGACGTTCGCCATCGGCAAGTACGAGGTGTCCGTCGGCGAGTACGAGCGCTGCATCGCGGCGGGCGCGTGCCGCGAGCCGGAATGGCGTGAGGCGGGCGGGCAGTTCAACATCGAGACCGGGCGGAACAACTATTACAAGCGGCTTGGCGGCAACGTGACGGGCAAGACCTATCCGATCGTCGGCGTCAGCTGGGATGATGCGGTGGCCTACACCACGTGGCTGAGCAAGACGACGGGCCAGGCGTACCGGCTGCCGAGCGACGCGGAGTGGGAATATGCGGCGCGCGCCGGATCGCGCACGACGTACTGGTGGGGCAATTCGGAGAAGCCCGGCGACAAGACGATGGCGGCGTGCCGCGGCTGCGGCAGCGAGTGGGACGGCGTCAACAACGCGCCGGTTGCGAGCTTTGCGGCCAACGCATGGGGCCTGCACAACGTGCATGGCAACGTGTGGGAATGGACCGCGGATTATTACTGCGACGACTTCCGCTCGGGGCGCGAGGACGGCAGCGCGCGCGACAAGGACGACTGCGCGGTGCGCGACGCGCCCGAGCTTCATGTGCTGCGCGGCGGCTCGAGCTTCTACGAAGCCCGCTTCATGAAGAGTTCGACGCGACTGCGCCAAGACCACGACTTCCGCAATTTCTCGGTGGGATTCAGGGTAGCCCGGACGCTGGTGCCGGGGCGCTGACGGCGCAGGGTCGTCTCACAAATCAGACGTGCCGTGGGTGCCCGCCTTCGCGGGCATGACGGTGTGGTGGAGGTGAGCGCGCCAAACACAAACTCGACGTCATCCCCGGCTTGGCCGGGGATCCACGACACGCCTCACCCGCGCAACTTCAATTTCGCTCGCGATCGCGGTCGGCTGGCCCGACCTCGATTTCACCGGTTTCGATGTGGAATAAATTTCGCCACTCAGGATTGAAGGTCTGGATCAGCCGGATCTTCCAAGCCCGGTTCCAGTGCTTCAACTGTTTCTCACGCGCAATGGCATCAAGCATTGTCTCGTGAATTTCGTAGTACACCAGATGCTTGACGTTGTGCCGTTTCGTGAAACCCTCGACTAATACTTGAGCATGGTGCGACATGCGGCTTGCGAGATTGCTAGTCACGCCAATGTAGAGCACTCCGTTTCGCTTACTGGCGAGAATGTAAACGCAGGGAACTTTCATGCGCTGAAGCCGATGCGTTGCGTGCGGATAACATTCGCTGACGTATCACAAATCGGACGTGTCGTGGGTGCCCGCCTTCGCGGGCATGACGGCGTGGTGGAGGTGAGCGCGCCAAACACAAACTCGACGTCATCCCCGGCTTGGCCGGGGATCCACGACACGCTTCATCCGCGAGACATCGCGCAGCGGGCCTGTCGCTACGCCGGCCGAAGCAGCACGTGCTTTTTCTTGCCGAGTGAGAGTTTGATGATGCCGTCGGCCGTCACGTCGGTGCGGGTGAGCTTGGCTTTTTCGTCGCTGACGGCCGCGTCGTTCACCTTCAGGCCGCCGCCCTGGATCTGACGGCGGGCTTCGCCGTTGGATTTGACGAGGCCAGCGAGCACGAAGGCCTGCAGCACGCCGATGCCGGCGTCCAGGTCGGCGCCGGGGATCGACACGCTGGGCAGGTCTTCCGCCAGCGCGCCTTGCTCGAACGTCAGCCGCGCCGTCTCGGCGGCGGCTTCGGCTTTTTCGCGGCCGTGGATGAGCGCGGTTGCTTCCGTCGCCAAAGCCTTCTTGGCTTCGTTGATCTCGGCACCCTGCAACGCGGCCAGCTTTTCGACTTCGGCCATCGGCAGGAAGGTGAAGAGCTTCAGGAAGCGGGCGACGTCGGCGTCTTCGGTGTTGCGCCAGTATTGCCAGTAGTCGTAGGCCGACAGCTTGTAGCCGTCCTCGCCGTCGTCGTTGAGCCAGACGGCACCGGCGGCGGTCTTGCCCATCTTGGCGCCGGAGGCCGTCGTCAACAGCGGGCACGTGAGCGCGTGCAGCTGGGGCGTGCCCATGCGGCGGCCGAGGTCGATGCCGGTGACGATGTTGCCCCACTGGTCGGAGCCGCCCATCTGCAGATTGCAGCCAACGCGGCGCGACAGCTCGACGTAGTCGTAGGCTTGCAGCAGCATGTAGTTGAATTCGATGAACGACAGCTCCTGCTCGCGGTCGAGGCGCATCTTTGCGCTATCCATCGACAGCATGCGATTGACGGAGAAGTGGCGGCCGACGTCTCGGAGGAAATCGATGTAGTTGAGCGGGGCCAGCCAATCGGCGTTGTCGACCATCGCGGCCTGGCCAGCGCCTTCGCCGAACGTCAGGAACTTCTCGAAGACGCGCTTGATGCCATCTTTGTTCTCGCCGATCTTTTCCAGCGTCAGAATGCGGCGCGTCTCGTCGCGGCCCGAGGGATCGCCAACACGCGTTGTGCCGCCGCCCATCAGCGCGATCGGCTTGCCGGCGCCGGTCTTCTGCAGCCACGTCAGCATCATGATCGACAGCAGGTGACCAATGTGCAGTGACGGCGCCGTGCAGTCGTACCCCACGTAGGCCACGATCTTGCCATCCGCCGCCAGGGCGTCGATGGCAGAAAGATCAGAGGTTTGATGGATGTAGCCGCGTTCGGTTAACGTTCGCAGAAAGTCGCTCTTTGTCGTCGTCATGCCGGGATTGCTTTGTTGACTGGCTCGGAATTGAATGGCCGACACTAGGTTCGGCCCGTCGGGATACCCCCCATCACAGGAAAGTTCAAGGTGAGCCCGTTGATGCGCGCGATTGGAATGATGAGCGGCACGTCGATGGACGGCATCGATATCGCCTTGATCGAGACCGATGGCGAGGCAAACGTGACGCGACGCGCCGCGACCAGCCGGCAGTACACGCCGAGCCAGCGCGATGGGCTGGCGGCCGCGATGGTGGAAGCCTCGCGCATGCTGGATCGCAACGAGCGGCCGGGATCGCTCGGCCGCATCGAACGCCAGTTGACGGAACTGCACGCGCAGCTGGTGCACGATTTCCTGGCCGAGAATGGCGTCGATGCCGGCAGCGTCGATGTCATCGGGTTTCACGGGCAGACGGTGCTGCACCGGGCCGAAGAGCGCCTGACGGTGCAGCTGGGCGATGGCGCACTGTTGGCCCGGCTGACGCGGGTGCCGGTGGTGTACGACATGCGTGCCGCCGACATTGCTGCTGGTGGCCAAGGGGCACCGCTTGCGCCCGCCTATCACCGGGCGTTCGCCGCCAAGCTGTCTGAGCGGCCGGTGGCCATTCTCAACATTGGCGGTGTGGCCAACGTGACGTGGATCGGCGAGGGCGAAGACATTCTCGCGTTCGACACCGGGCCGGGCAACGCGCTGATGGACGACTGGGTGTCGCGTCAATCGAACGAGCCGTACGATCGCGACGGCGCGCTGGCGCGCACCGGCAACGTCGATATCGACCGGCTGTCGGTCTATCTCAAGCATCCCGTATCTGCAGCAGCGGGCGCCGAAGTCGCTCGACCGGTACGACTTCACGTTGCGGCCGCTGGACGGGCTGGCGACGGCGGACGGCGCGGCGACGCTGGCGCAGGTGACCGTCGTGGCGGTGGTGCGCAGCGTCTCGCTGATGCCGGAGCCGCCGAAGGCGTGGGTGATCTGCGGTGGTGGACGCCACAACGGCTTCCTGATGGAACTGCTGCGGCGTCACCTCGACGCGCCGGTGATGTCGGCTGAGGACATCGGCCTCAACGGCGACAGCATCGAGGCGGAGGCGTGGGCGTACCTGGCCGTGCGCTCGCTGAAGGGACTGCCGATCACGTTTCCGGGGACGACGGGTGTCGCCGCGCCGATGACGGGCGGCGTACTGGCGCGGCCGGGGTCGCGGTAACTCGTTTTTCAGCTCCGACAATTTCATTTGCTCGACATGTCCCCTCCCCATAGGCGGGAGGGCTAGGGGTCATCGAGGCCGGGGCGTGCAATGGCGGCTACACGCCGTACTTGTGGGCATGCTAGCACCGCTGTGTCAGAGTGGTGGGGAGTGCAGGCAATGGGGTATTTTCGGCGCGTTGCGTTCTGCTTGGTACTTGCGGCAGGTTGGTCCGCCACGCCGGCGAACGCCGCGCCTGACACACGTATCACGACAAAATCCGGCATCGTCGTTGGCACTGCGCGGGATGGCATCGCGTCGTTCAAGGGCATTCCGTTTGCGGCGCCACCGGTGGGCGAGTTGCGTTGGGTGGAGCCGAAGCCGGTGAAGGCCTGGACTGGCGAGAGGCGCGCCGACACCTACGGCGATGCCTGCATCCAGAAGCCGGGGCTGTCGGCGGAGAACGGCGGCGATCCCGGGCGGCTCAGCGAAGACTGCCTCACCCTCAACGTGTGGACGCCGAAGACGGGGCCAAAGGCGAAGCTGCCGGTCATCGTGTGGATCCACGGCGGCGCGTTCGTGTTCGGCGCGGGGGGCATGCCGATCTACGACGGCACGCCGATGGCCGAGAAGGGCGCGGTGTTCGTCAGCATCAATTACCGGCTCGGGCCGCTGGGCTTCTTCGCGCATGCCGCGCTCGACAAGGCGCGGCCGAAGGGGCCGAGCAACTTCGGGCTGCTGGACCAGATCGCGGCGCTGAAATGGGTGCAGGCCAATATCGCGGCGTTCGGCGGTGATGCCGACAACGTGACGATCATGGGGCAGTCTGCGGGCGGCAAGAGCGTGCTGGCGCTCTATTCGTCGCCGCTGGCGCGCGGGCTGTTCAGCCGCGGCGTGGCAATGAGCGTTTATATTCTGCCCGATGTGAAGCCGGAGAAGGCAAGACTTGTTGGGGCCGCCGTTGCGAAGGGCGTCGGGCTCGACGGGGCGAACGCGTCGATCGACGAACTGCGGCGCGTGCCGGCGGAAAAGTTCGGAGACATCGCCGAGCAGGACGCGGCGCTCGGCCCGGTCGAAATCGTCGGCGACGACGTGCTACCGAAGTCGATCGTGGATACGTTCTCTGCGGGACGCGAAGCGAAGCTTCCGCTCATCATCGGTAACACCAGCGATGATGTCAGTGTTCTGTCGGGGTTCGGGCTCGATCCGGCGGCGATCGTCAAGAAGCTGGGCGTTGCCGGGTTTGCACTCGGCGCTTTGTATCCCGGTGTCAGCGGCGATGAGATGGCGCGGCAGGCTTTGCGCGACATCGTATTCACGATGAACACGCGCTGGACGGCCGACCGGCACGCCAGGCGCGCGCCGACGTGGCGCTACTATTTCGACTACGTCGCAGAGACGGCGCGTGCCAGGAACCCAAATGGCGTTGGGCATGGCGCGGACATAGCGTTCTTTCTCGACACGGTCGCGATCTATGAGGCGACGGCAAAGGACCTCACAGAGAAGGATCGCGCAATGGCGCGGCAGGCTTCGGACCTATTGTTTGCCTTCGCACGAGACGGAGCGCCGGCGGCGAAAGGTGTGCCGGACTGGCAGAGCGACCGCATCCTGCGCGACCGGACGATGATCTTCGGCCCGGAGACGATCGAACAGCGCCGGAACTTCATGAAAGTGCGGCTCGACGTGTTGAAGGGCGCGACGAGGATTGTCGACCTGTTTGCGAAGCCGTAGGCCGTTGCGATGTCCCCGCTCTCCCGCTCTTTACGGGGCAGAGTTAGGGGTAAGGCAGCCGCGGGACGGTATGGAGGCTGTTTGCGGGCGGCGATGCCGGAACCTGCCCCTCATTCCAACCTTCTCCCCGCGCGCGGGGAGAAGGGGCGCGGCGGCGCGAGTGGTGCGGTCCAGATCAATTTTCTGAAGGCCAACACTCAAACGTCGCGGCTGGCTTCGAAGAGGAACCAGGTGCGGCGCTCGGTTTCGTCGATGTAGACTTCGAGAAGGCTGGCGGTGGCGACATCCTCGTGATCGTCGCAAAGCTTATGCGCGTCACGCATGGCCTCGGCCACCTTCTTGTTGTCCTCCATCAGTTCCAGCAGCATGTCGCGCGGGGCGACGAAGTCTTCGTCGTTGTCCTTCAGCGACTGCACCGCTGCGATGTTGCCGATGGAGCGTAGCGTCTTGCCGCCGATCTTGCGGACGCGCTCGGCCAGCGGATCGGTGGTGGCGAAGATCTGGTCGGCCTGTTCGTCGAGCATCAAATGATAGTCGCGGAAATGCGGGCCGCTGACGTGCCAGTGGAAGTTCTTGGTCTTCAGGTAGAGCGCGAAAGCATCGGCCAGGAGGCCGTTGAGCGCCTTGGAAACCGCGGCCGCGCTGTCGTTGGGCAGGTCCGTCGGCGTCTTCAGGGGCCGCGGCGCCAGCTTCGTCGTCTCTTTTGCCATGGGGTGCCTCGCGAAGGTTGAGCCCTGCCGTTCGCAAGGCTCGCTGAAACGCACCACGGGGCATTTTGTGCCGCGTGCCGGAAAACATTTAAGCCCGTCCGCCGGGGATGAGACGCTTCAGCGCGGCAAACCGGCCGGTGACCGGCGCGTCGCCGGCCGTGGCGACGGCGGCAATCAGGTCGGCGGCGCCGCGCACGACACGCCGATTGGTCCAGTATCCCGTGTGTGCCCGGTAAGCGAAGGCGGTCGAAGCTTTCGGCATCGCGGTACTGACGCCGCGCTGCCACCAGCCTTCGGATGCAACCTCGATGTCGCGGAGCAACGGCTCCTTGGCGTAGGCGGCGTTGAGCGGCTTCAACGGATAGCCGAGCAGGTCGTTACGGCTGTAGTAGTTGTTCCAACGCACCCGACTGAGGGTCGCGGCATCGAGCGCGGCACCAGGGAAGGCGGCCTTGTCGGACGGGCTGCGCGAGGCGGTGATCGGCATGATGCGGTCGGGGCCGAAGGTAAATGTGAACAGCGGCATGTTCGAGCCCATCGTCACCAGACCGGCCGCCGTATCCAGGCGGCGGAAGGGCGAGCCGCCCTTGAGATAGTTGGCGAACGCCTGCTCCTGCTCGTCGGCCCGGGCGATGCGCGCCTCGTCCCAGTTCTTGATGGTGTTCACGTCCCAGATGAAGGACGAGACGATATGGCAGCCCAGCGAATGGCCGATGAAGATCAGCGGGCGATCTGGCGGCCCCTGGGCATCCAGTTTTTCCAGCGCGTCGCGAACGTCGGACTGGATCTGGTAGTAGGCTGAGTTCTTGAAGCTCTTTGTCTTCTGGTAGGCGGCCGCATCGCCCAGGCCCTGCACCACGAGACGGCGGAAGCGGCCGTCACGGAACAACTTCTGCCCGGTGGCCGCGTCGAGATACTGCTTCTGGCGTTCACGAACGCGCCCGGCCCAGAACACCGGCTCGAACGTCACGAGATCGCGCAGGTGCGGCGGCAGGCGGGCGAAGATCGCCTCGCGCATGGCTGTCTCGTAGCCGGGCTCCAGCGTGTGGATGCCATGGACGAAGACGACGGCGACTGGCTGGGGCACTTGGGTCTCCGAGTGAAATGGATCGGGATCAGCCGGGCCCAGGGGACGGGATGCCTGGTGACGTGCCGGGTGGGGCGATCTGTACTGCCACACGGCGCTTCCAGCTGTCGATGACGTGTTGTGCCAACGCTTCGTAGTCGCCTCCGAAATGATGGCCGCCCGGCAGTTCGACAATCTCGACCTGTCGCGGATCTAGCGCGTGGCAGGCGGATTTGCGGCCCTCCTCGTCACCAGCAAAGCATTGGATTGCGGGCCCAGTGATCTTGGCGACGGCGGGCGCGGTCTTGCGTGTCTCGGCGGCGACCTGCCAGAATCCGATGCCGAAGTTGACATCGCGCGTCAGGCCCATCAGCGACACGAGCTGGATGCGGGCGCGCAGGTCGGCATCGAGTTCGTTGTAGATCGTTGCAACGACGTCCGCGCCGTAGGAATAGCCGAGCAGCATGATCGGCCGCTGCGGTGCAACTGTCGCGACCATGCGTTTGATGTCGGCAGCGGCATCCGCCGGCGTGCGGTGCGAGACGAAGTAGGCCAGGCTGTTGAGGCCGATGGTGGTGACGTGCTCGTCCGCCAGGCGGCTCGCGAGCTTGTCGCACAGCCCCCACCAGCCGCCGTTGCCCGACAGCAGGATAGCGACGGGGCCAGCCGCATCCAGGCCGTCGTAGTAGACGGCGGGAAGATCGGCCAGCGCGGGCGGTACGTCGCGTTCGAGCGGCGCACCAAGCTTGCCCCACAACGGCCGCAGCACCTGCGGGAACAGGTGCGGCAGCGCGCGGCTGGTGCCGAGCAGGGGAACAGCGGCGATGACGCCGATGGCGAGGCGGGGCCAGCGCTGTTCTGTGTTGATCGGCGCCATTGGCTGGCCCTGTCTCGGTGGTTGCGTGAGCGGCGAGGGGAGGTAAACGCCCGCATTGCAGCAAGATGGTGACGGGATCTTAGGCCGGATCGCCAAATGCGGCGTTTGAAAGTAACATGGTTATCGCGATTTATCTGCTGATGCCGCCTGACTGCTCGGGCAGCAGCGTCTACCCGTCGTGGAGTGCGGGCTACGGCGGAGGAGCCGAGCGCGTGGCGGCGCCGCAAATACACCAGTTCGCTTGACGGGCCGCCGCGCAGGGGCCACAAGCTGACCGCGACGCAAAGTCGGCGCCGATCGAGATGCGCAGCCGGCTTGCAGGTTTGGACCTCGCTCTCGCCATGATTTGCTCGTCGAGCTGGCCTCGTGAGGCGGAGGTAAACGCCCCCATTGCAGCAAGACCGTGGCCACGGGAATACTCACGTGGCGACGCAGTCGGATCGGCCATGAGCTGGCCGCACCAAGCATTATTCGCGTTCGCGCTGCGTGATCCCGCGTCAGCCGGTGACGTCGAGAGTCGTAACTGCGAGTCAGCAGTATAGCGTCACGAGGCGGAAGCCTACTCGCCACCCCTACTCGTCATCGCCGCCGTCATCATCGGCGACGCCGGCGCTGGCTTCTTCCTTCTCGCGGGCGCGTTCGCGTTCGCGGGCTTGCTCGCGCTCTTTCTCGCGCTCCTTGGCTTTCTCGCGGTCCTTGGCGGCGTTGGCCAGACGCATGTCGAGATAGCCGCCGACGAGCTTGTCGAGATCGTCGATCTTGTTTTCAAAGAAGTGGTTGGCGCCGGGGATGACCTCGTGGTCGATCTTGATGCCGCGCTGCGTCTTCAGCTTGGCCGTCAGTTCGGCGACGGAGGCGGTGGGGACGACACGGTCCTTGTCGCCGTTGACCATCAGGCCGGACGAGGGGCAGGGCGCGAGGAACGAGAAGTCGTAGAGGTTGGACGGCGGGGCGACGCAGATGAAGCCGTCGACTTCCGGACGGCGCATCAGCAGCTGCATGGCGATCCAAGTTCCGAACGAGACGCCGGCGATCCAGCAGAACTTCGCGTCGGGCTTGACCAGCTGCAGCCAATCAAGCGCGCTGGCCGCGTCGGCCAATTCACCCGGGCCGCCGTCCCAGAAGCCCTGGCTGCGGCCGACGCCACGGAAGTTGAAGCGGAGAACGGAAAAACCGCGCTGCACGAACGTGTAATACAGGCTGTAGACCACCTGATTGTTCATGGTGCCGCCGAATTGCGGATGCGGATGCAGGATCAGAGCAATGGGGCTGTCGGACGCCGCTTCGTGGTGATAACGGGCTTCGATGCGGCCGCCTGGACCATTGATAATCAGTTCGGGCATTTTTGGTCTTTCACGGTTTCGAATTTCGGTGGATTGAGCGGGTGAAAATTCCGCTGACGTGTCAGGCGCTTAATGCGCGGTGGCGCGGCAAAAGCACGGCATACTTGACTTGTGGGCTAGGAATTTTCATATTCACTTTAGAACGGTTCGAAAGAAGTTCTGATCCCCGTTCTTAGGGCGGCTGATGACGGCCGCGCTTCATAACACGAGACGGGTGGCCGAACGCAAGCGTTGCGAACAGGCCGCGTGGATCAAAGTCAAGGTGTGTTGCGCCGTGGAACTGAATACCCGAAGCCGTTACGCCGTGATGGCGATGACCGATCTTGCCAAGTTCGGTGGAAACGACGCGATGCCACTGTCGGCAATCGCGGAGCGGCAGCAGATCTCGCTGGCGTATCTGGAGCAGATCTTCCAGCGGCTGCGGCGCGCGGATCTGGTGGAGAGCGTGCGCGGGCGTTCGGGCGGGTATCGCCTGATGCGGCCGGCCGCCGACATCACGATCGCGCAGATTTTGCTGGCGGTGGAAGAAGAGACGCGCATGACGCGCTGCCAGGAAGAGAGCCCGGGCTGTCTCGGCGAAAAGCGCTGCCTGACACACGGGCTGTGGCACGCACTTGGCGGGCATATCGCGGCGTTCCTGGCGAACGTGTCGCTGCAGGAGACGCTGGACGGCATTCCGCCGGCGAAGTTGGCGCGCGGCGTTGCGACTAGCGTTCAGGTGGCGGCTGAGTAATGACCTCTACGAGGACATATCTGGATTACAACGCGTCGGCGCCGCTGCGGGCTGAAGCGCGCGCGGCGATGATCGCGGCGCTGGAGGCGGGCGGCAATCCGTCGTCCGTGCATGCGGAGGGCCGCAAGGCGCGGGCGATCGTTGACCTGGCGCGCGAGCAGGTGGCGGCGCTGGTTGGCGCCAAGCCGAGCGAAGTGGTGTTCACCAGCGGGGCGACGGAAGCCAACGCATCCGTGTTTGCGCAGCGGTGGGACACGATGTTCGTGCCGGGCATCGAGCATGCCTCGGTGCTGGCACCGGCGGCGGCGAATGGCGGTCGCGTGATCGACATTGCGGCGCATGCCAATGGCGTGGCTGCCGTCGAGGAGATTGCGGAGCGCGTGCTGCGTGGCGGCGGCTTCGGCCGCGCCATGGTGGCGCTGCAGCTTGCGAATAACGAGACGGGCGTGATCCAGCCGGTGGCCGAGACGGCGGCGCTTCATGCAGGCCCATGACATCTTCCTGCACTGCGACGCGGTGCAGGCCGCGGGGCGCATCGCGATCGATATGGCCGAGCTGGGCGTCGATACGCTGAGCCTGTCGTCGCACAAGATCGGCGGACCGAAGGGCGCAGGTGCGCTGATCATTCGCGACGGTCTTTCGCTGCCGGTGTTGATGGCCGGTGGCGGGCAGGAGCGTCGGCGGCGCGGCGGCACGGAGAACGTGGCGGCCATCGCCGGGTTCGGGGTGGCGGCGGAATTGGCCGCGCGCGACGTGGCGCGGGCCGCGCAGATCAAGGTGCTGCGCGACGTACTGGAGACGGCGATTCTGGAACTGACGCCCGAGGCAATCATTCTAGGCGCAGAAGCGCCGCGGCTGGCGAACACGTCGTGCATCGCCTGGCCGGGCAAGCTGGCGGAGACCCTGGTGATCCGGCTCGACCTGGCGGGCATCGCGGTCAGCGCGGGTTCGGCCTGCTCGTCGGGCAAGGTGGGGCAGAGCCACGTGCTCGCGGCGATCGGGCTGATGCCGGAGATCGCGGGCAGCGCCATTCGCATCAGCCTCGGGCCGGAAACGACGGCACGCGACTGCAACGCATTCCTCGACGCCTGGCGCGCCATTCGCGGGCCGCGCGAGGCAACACCACAGAAGTTTACCGCGGCAGGCTCCGGCGGGCCGCTGCACCTTTCATCGGGAGTTCACTAAAGATGGCCGCTGTTCAAGAGACGATCGATCAGGTTCGCAAGATCGACGTCGATCAATACAAGTACGGGTTCGAGACCGACATCGAGAGCGTGAAGGCTCCGCAAGGGTCTGGACGAGAGCACCGTGCGCTACATCTCGGAGCGCAAGGGCGAGCCGCAGTGGATGCTCGACTGGCGGCTCGACAGCTATCAGCGCTGGCGCACCATGAAAGAGCCGACGTGGGCGAAGGTGCATTATCCCAAGATCGACTTCCAGGACCTCTACTACTACTCGGCGCCGAAGAGCACCGAGGGGCCGAAGAGCCTGGACGAGGTCGATCCGGAGCTGCTGTCGACGTACGCGAAGCTCGGCATTCCGCTGAAGGAGCAGGAAATCCTGGCCGGCGTGCAGGGCGCGCGCGTGGCCGTGGACGCCGTGTTCGACAGCGTCTCCGTGGTGACGACGTTCAAGAAGGAGCTGGCCAAGGCCGGCGTGATCTTCTGCTCGTTCTCCGAAGCGCTGCGCGAGCATCCCGAGCTGGTGCGCAAGTACCTCGGCACGGTGGTGCCGCAGTCCGACAACTTCTATGCGGCGTTGAACTCGGCGGTGTTTTCCGACGGGTCGTTCGTCTACATCCCGCCGGGCGTGCGCTGCCCGATGGAGCTGTCGACGTACTTCCGCATCAACGAGAAGAATACCGGCCAGTTCGAGCGCACGCTCATCATTGCCGACAAGGGGTCGTATGTCTCCTATCTGGAAGGCTGCACGGCGCCGACGCGCGACGAGAACCAGCTGCATGCGGCCGTGGTGGAACTGATCGCGCTCGACGATGCGGAGATCAAGTACTCCACGGTGCAGAACTGGTATCCGGGCGACAAGAACGGCAAGGGCGGCATCTATAACTTCGTGACCAAGCGTGGCGACTGCCGCGGCCACAACTCGAAGATCTCGTGGACGCAGGTGGAGACCGGCTCGGCGATCACGTGGAAGTATCCCAGCTGCATCCTGCGCGGCGACAACTCGCGCGGGGAGTTCTATTCGATCGCGGTGTCGAACGGCTATCAGCAGGTCGACAGCGGCACGAAGATGATCCACCTCGGCAAGAATACGTCGAGCCGCATCATCTCGAAGGGCATCGCTGCGGGTTATTCGCAGAACACGTATCGCGGGCTCGTCTCGGCGCATCGCAAGGCGACGGGCGCGCGCAACTTCACCAACTGCGACTCGCTGCTGATCGGCGACAAGTGCGGGGCGCACACCGTTCCGTACATCGAGGCGAAGAATTCGCGGGCGCACTTCGAGCACGAGGCGACGACGTCGAAGATTTCCGACGACACGCTGTTCTACTGCCAGCAGCGCGGGCTGTCGGCGGAGGAGGCGGTGGCGGTGGTCGTCAACGGCTTCGTGCGCGACGTGCTGCAGCAGCTGCCGATGGAGTTCATGGCCGAGACGCAAAAGCTGATCGGCATCTCGCTCGAAGGGAGCGTGGGCTGATCTGGTTGCCCCCCACCACGGTCATCCTCGGGCTTGTCCCGAGGACCCAAGGTGCAGCGGGGCGGAATGAATTTGCTGGGTTCGGTCCCAGCCGAGAGTTGGGTCCTCGGGACAAGCCCGAGGATGACAAGTTGAGATGGATGGCGCCGGCTGCTGGCGTTGAAAAGCGGAGCCGTCAACGAGTAGACGGCGGTGCATGACGACATTCCCTCCCCGTAAGAATGGGAAGAGGGAGAAGAATTCGGCTTAGGCCAAAACGAACAACGGATGTGAGTGAAACAAGATGCTTGAGATCAAGAACCTGCACGTGAAGATCGAGGATGAGGAGCGCGAGATCCTCAAGGGGCTGTCGCTGACGGTGCCCAAGGGTGAAGTGCACGCGATCATGGGGCCGAACGGCTCGGGCAAGTCGACGCTGGCGTATGTGCTGGCGGGACGGCCCGGCTACGAGGTGACCGACGGCGACATCCTGTGGAACGGCGAGAGCCTGCTGGAAATGGCGCCGGACGAGCGCGCCGCCAAGGGCGTGTTCCTGGCGTTCCAGTATCCGATGGAGATCCCGGGCGTGGCTGGGCTGACGTTCCTGCGGACGGCGGCGAACGCCGTGCGCAAGAAGCGCGGCGAGGCCGAGATGACGACGCCGGAGTTCATGAAGGTGGTGCGCGAGAAGGCGGCCAATCTGAACATCGACATCGACATGCTGAAGCGGCCGGTGAACGTCGGCTTCTCGGGCGGCGAGAAGAAGCGCTCCGAGATCCTGCAGATGGCGATGCTGGAGCCGACGCTGTGCGTGCTCGACGAGACCGACAGCGGCCTCGACATCGACGCGCTGCGCATCGTGGCGGACGGCGTGAACGCGCTGCGCGGGCCGGATCGCGCGATGCTGGTGATCACGCACTACCAGCGGCTGCTGAACTACATCGTGCCGGACAAGGTGCACGTGCTGTCGGGCGGGCAGATCCGCAAGTCGGGCGACAAGGGCCTGGCGCTGGAGCTGGAGAAGTCCGGCTACAAGGAATACGAGGGCGAGGCTGCTTGAGATGAACGTTGCTGTGATCAAGACGAAGGCCGAGCAGGCGCTGCCTGAGCTGTTCGAGCGCGTGGCGGAAACGCTGCCGGGCGGCGCCAAGGCGATCGGCTGCGCGGCGCGAGGCGATGGGCCGCTTTGCGGCGATCGGCCTGCCGCACCGGCGCATCGAGGAGTGGAAGTACACGGACCTGCGCGCGACGCTGAAGGATGCGTTTGCGCCGGCGGCGGTGGCTGAGCTGACCGACGCCGAACTGACTGCTGCGATGGGGCCGTTGGCGGCTGTCGAAGGCGATCGCATCGTGTTCGTCGACGGACACTTCAATGCGAGCCTTTCGGGCAAGACGAACGAAGAGGGCAAGATCAACGTGGCGCCGCTGAGCGAGGCGTTGGCGAGCGGACTGGCCAATCTCGACGCGATTGGCGTCGACGAGGGCCAGAACGCCGTGCTGGCGCTGAATGCGGCATTCGTGACTGACGGCGCGGTGGTGACTGTGGCGGACGGCGCGGAGATCGCTAGGCCTCTGCTGATCGTCAACGTGCGCGCCGGCCGCGATGCGCAGTCGACGGCGGTGCGCAACGTGATCAACGTCGGCGCCAAGGCGAAGGCGACGATCATCGAGATGTACGTGGTTGCGCCTGGCGCATCGGCCAGTGCACAGGCGAACAGCGCCTGCGAGATCACGGTCGGCGACGGCGCCGAGGTCGTGCATGTGAAGTGCGTGGCGGACTTGGGTGAGGCGACGCATCTGGCGAACTGGCTCGTGGGCCTGGGCACCGGCACCGTCTATCGCGGTTTCCAGTTCACGTTCGGCACGCGCATTGCGCGCAACGGCATCAACGTGACGTACGGCGGCGAAGACGCGAAGCTGGACCTGTCTGGCGCGTTCCTCGCACGCGGCAGCGAGCATATCGACACCACGCTGGTGGTCGATCACGCGGTGCCGAAATGCGAGAGCCGCGAGCTGTTCAAGGGCGTGCTGGCAAACCAGTCGCGCGGCATCTTCCAGGGCAAGATCATCGTGCGGCCGGACGCGCAGAAGACCGACGGCAAGCAGATGGCGCAAGCGCTGATGCTGTCGCCGGATGCGGAGTTCGACAGCAAGCCCGAACTTGAGATCTATGCCGACGACGTGGTGTGCGGGCACGGCGCCACGGTGGCGGAGATCGACGACGACCTGATGTTCTACTGCCAGTCGCGCGGCATTCCCGCCGGTAACGGCGCGTGGCGCTTCTCGTGCAATCGTTCATCGGCGAGGCGCTGGCAAAGGTCGAGCACGACACGTTACGCGACGCACTGACGAGCTACGCCCTGGCCTGGCTCGACGAGACGAAGTCTTAGTTTCTTCTCCCCGTCCTTTACGGGGAGAGGGTTAGGGTGAGGGGCAGGTTCCAGGTGCGGAGCCAGCAGCTGCCCCTCACCCCGCCCCCCTCCCCGCTCGCGGGGAGAGGGAGAAGAGGCGGCCACCTCCCCACAACGGTCATCCTCGGGCTTGTCCCGAGGACCCAGGGTGCGGCGGGGTGGACATTCACTGGCTGGGTCAGACCCAGCCGATGGTTGGGTCCTCGGGACAAGCCCGAGGATGACAAGTTGAGATGACGGTGCGAGGCCGAGGGCGATGAGCGCGCGGCAGGCGCGCCGCGGATCGGGCGGCGCGTGGCGGGCGAAGACAAAGGGCGTGACGCCGGACGGCGGCACGTGAAAGGACAGACGGAATGACGCTGGCAGCACGGGAGTTGAACGACATCGGCAGCGGGCCACGCGCGGCGTTCGACGTGCAGCGCATCCGTGCGGACTTCCCGATCCTGTTCCGCGAAGTCTACGGCAAGCCGCTGGTCTATCTCGACAACGGTGCGTCGGCGCAGAAGCCGCAGCCGGTGATCGAGGCGATGGATCATGCGCTTCGGTTCGAATACGCCAACGTGCACCGCGGGCTGCACTACCTCTCCAACACCGCCACGGGCAACTTCGAGGCGGCACGCGAGACGGTGCGGCGCTTCCTCAATGCCGGCTCGACGGACGAGATCATCTTCACGCGCAACGCGACGGGGGCGATCAATCTCGTGGCGTCGTCATTCGGCGCGCTGAAGATCGGCGAGGGCGATGAGATCGTGCTGTCGATCATGGAGCACCATTCGAACATCGTGCCGTGGCACTTCCATCGCGAGCGCCGCGGCGCGGTGCTCAAGTGGGCGCCGATCTCCGACAACGGGCGAGTTCCTGCTCGACGAGTTCGAAAAGCTGCTGACCGACGCGCACCAAGATTGTCGCCATCACGCACATGTCGAATGTGCTGGGCACGGTGGTGCCGATCAAAGAGGTGATCCGCATTGCGCATGCGCGCGGCATTCCCGTGCTGGTGGACGGCAGCCAGGCGGCCGTGCACTTGCCGGTCGACGTGCAGGATCTGGACGCGGACTTCTACGTGTTCACCGGGCACAAGACGTACGGGCCCACGGGCATCGGCGTGTTGTATGCAAAGCGCGGCCACCTGGATGCGATGCCGCCCTATGAGGGCGGCGGCGAGATGATCGAAACGGTCGAAAAAGACCGCATCACCTATGCCAAGACGCCACACAAGTTCGAGGCGGGCACGCCGGCGATCGCCGAGGCCATTGGGTTGGATGCGGCGCTTACCTATATGATGCAGGTGGGCCGTGAGAATATCGCGGCGCACGAGGCGGAAATCGGGGCCTATGCCCAGGCCCGGCTCGGAGAATTGAGTTGGCTGAAGCTACATGGCACGGCGCCCGGCAAGGGTGCGATCTGCTCGTTCACGGTGGATGGTTTGCATCCGCACGATGTGTCGACGATCATCGACCGGTCGGGCGTGGCGGTGCGGGCCGGCCATCATTGCGCGCAGCCGCTGATGGAACGGCTGGGCGTCACGGCGACGTGCCGGGCTTCGTTCGCCATGTATAGTACCAAGGCGGAAGTGGACGCCCTCGTTTCGGCCCTGGTGCGGGCCAAGGAGTTCTTCGCGTGATGGAAACAACCAAGACGGCTGAGCGCGACGTGCCTGCGGAAGAGCGGGCACGCGGTGTCGAGCGGCCAATGGCACCTGACGTGACGTCGGATGTCGCGGCGAAGCCGTTTGATGTCGCGGCGAAGCCGACTGATGTCGCGGCGAAGCCGACGCATGAGGTGCCGGCCGCGCCGACGCTGGCCCAGGATCTGGCCAATGTCGGCATGCCGCAGTCTGGCCCGACGATCGAGCCGGTGGTGAGCGCCTCGGCAGCGACGCTGCCCGCCGAGGAGATCGACCGGCTGACGTCGGAGATCATCGCCGCGCTAAAGACGGTGTACGATCCGGAGATCCCGTCCGACATCTACGAACTGGGCCTGATCTACAAGATCGACATCGACGACGATCGCAACGTCGCCGTCGAGATGACGCTGACCGCGCCGGGCTGCCCGGTGGCCGGCGAGATGCCGATCTGGGTGGAGAATGCCGTCAATTCGGTGCCTGGCGTCGCCAGCACGGCGGTTACGCTGACGTTCGATCCGCCGTGGGATCAAAGCCGCATGTCCGACGAGGCCCGCCTCGTGCTGAACATGTTTTAAGATGACTACTGTACTCAACTTTGAGTGCTGGTATTGTGTGCTGGTCGAGTAAACGAGTTGCCACGCGTCCCCCTCCCCTTGATAGCGGGATGATTTCACCGTCGGTGGTAGGATCGAGCGGTGATCGAGAGAAAGAGACGAGCATGCCGAGCCTGCGCATTGCACCCAAGGTGATGACCCTGACGGACGCTGCGGCGAGCCGCGTCAAGGCGCTGATGGCGTCGAAGGGGCCGGACGTAAAGGGCCTCAAGATCGGTATCAAGAAGGGCGGCTGCGCGGGCATGGAATACACCATGGCCTGGGCAGAAAAAGTCGATCCTCGCGACGAGGTCATCGAACACGACGGCGCGCATCGTGCTGATCGAGCCGTCGGCCCTGATGTACTTGCTCGGCACGGAAATGGACTACAAGACAGACAAGCTCGCCTCGCAGTTCGTGTTCAACAACCCGAACCAGAAGAGCGCCTGCGGCTGCGGCGAGAGCGTCAACCTGGAGCCGGCAACCGGCATCAGCGCGGGCAGCGGGCACTAGTTGCTGGGCTGGCTCGGGCGACGTTCGTTGCGCATTTAGGCGCGTGCCAGTTGCTGGGCTTGAATAGGCTGCGTCGAGATAGGGTCAGCCCCATGGGTCTGACCCCAAGTTGCACGGCATTTTAATGCCGTTTTTGACCAAGCTCGCGCCGCAGGTAACCGACAGGAGGCCACCATTTTCAAAGCGGCCAATGATGCGGCAGATCCCGGTTGGGTCGACGATGTCTTGAGCTTCTGGTTCGGGCTCACGCCTGAAACCTGGTTTGAGAAATCCGACGCGATCGATCGCGAATGCGCGACGCGGTTTCGCGATGCGCACGACATGCTGATGGCGTCCGAAGCGGCAGATCAGGTTGCCTCAGCCAGACAGGCGCTGGCAGCTGTCATCGTGCTGGATCAGTTCTCGCGCAATATGTATCGCGGCACGGTGCGGGCCTTTGCTAGCGATCTGCTGGCGAAGGACATCGCAGCCCGCGCGATCCGTCTGGGATATGACGCGACACTGGGGAAGCACGAGCGCATGTTTCTCTATCTGCCGTTCGAGCACAGCGAAGACCTGAATGACCAGACGCTTTCCGTGGAGTTGTTCGGCAGTCTCGATGACGACTACTACCTGAAGTTCGCGACGGCCCATCGCGACATCATCGCCCGCTTCGGGCGCTTTCCGCATCGCAACGCTATCCTCGGCCGCTCATCTACGCCGGAGGAGATCGCCTTTCTCGCCGAGCCCGGCAGCAGCTTCTGATGTGTCCGAAAGCTAGCTGCGTTTGCTCCAGCTGGGCGTTGAACCGTATCGGAGCCAATCCGGCAACCTCCCCACCATGGTCATACCCGGACTGTTCCGGGTATCCCGGGTGCAGCGATCGCGAAATCCACTGGTGGCGCTCGACCTATCCGAGAGCGGGACCCCGGGACGAGCCTGGACGAGCCGGGGGATGACAATTTTGCGATGACGGCATCAAGAGGGTGCCCGGGCACAAAGTGGCCAGCGCGCATGACGGGCCTTGATCCCGGCGCCAGGGGGAATAGCCTGCGGCGGCCGGAGTGTTGAGGCGTCCCAACGGACGGCGAAGCCGGGCTGGAGGGGACCATGCGATTTCGACTTACGGGCCTGGCTGCACTTGCGTCCATTGCCTTGAACGCGGCAGTGCTAACGTCGCTGGTGGCAGTACCGGCCGTTTCGCAGGAGGCGCCGCGGCCAGCCGCAGAGACGCCGCCGGCGGTCGAGGTGCCTACTCCGGCGGCGACGAGCGAGACCGTCAAGGCGATGCTGGCCAAGGAACTGGGCGTGCCCGTCGAAAGGCTGGCGGACGATGTCGATCTCGTGGCCGACCTGAAGCTGGACCAGGGGGTCGTGTTCTACGCCGTGCAGACCGTGATCGATGCCTACGGCTCGGCAAAGCCACCTCGTGAACTAACGCGCGTCGGCGAAATCGTGACGGCGGCCCTGCCGGCTGGGGCGCCGTACATCAAGAAGCGCGCGTTCCGTTCGGCCGCAGCACCATCTTCCACTGCCTATGTCCAATCCGTGTATTACGTCACGGATAGGAAGGCGACCGGCGATCCGAAGCCGGAACTCGCGTTCGGCGGCGAACGCGCTGCAGAAGGAACGCTGAGTTACGGCCGCGCCGACGTCAACATTCCCTACTCGCACAAGTCTGGGCAGATCGAGACGCCGTGGCTGAAGCTGGAGAAGCTGCGCGACGCGTCGAAGCACATCTTTATCCTCAGGCTCGACGGGCGGGACGAAGCGACGTTCTTTTCCGATATCGCCGGCACGACCGGCGACGGCGACGTGCTGGTCTACGTGCACGGCTTCAATGTCCGGTTCGAGGATGCGCTGGTGCGGGCAGCGCAGATCTCGTTCGACTTCGGCTTCAAGGGTGCGCCGATCGTATTCTCGTGGCCGTCGTGGGGATCGCTGACGGCGTACAATTCGGACAGCGAGAACGTGTTCTGGAGCGCGAAGCACATCGAGGCGTTCCTGAAGACGCTGGCGGAGAAGACCAAGGGGCGCCGGGTGCACCTCGTCGCGCATTCGATGGGCAGCAAGGGCCTGCTGACGGCGCTGCGCTACATGGCGTACCGGGGAGGCACCAAGCCGCTGTTCTCCAGCGTGATCCTGTGCGCGCCGGACTTCGATGCGACGCTGTTCCGTGAGCAGGTCGCCGCCGAAGTGCGGCCGCTGGCGAAGCAATGGGTGGTCTACTCGTCGAACAAGGACATCGCGTTGACGGCGTCGCAGGAGCTGAACTCGGCGCCGCGTCTTGGAAAGCCGGTGACCTATGCCGAAGGCTACGAGATCATCGACGCGTCCGAGCTGGAAGTGACGCCGTGGAGCGTGCCGGAGGCGCACTCATACTACGCGACGAAGCAGGTTGTGCTGGACGACATGGTGAAGGTGCTGTCCGGTCTAGGAGCCGGCGCGCGGGGACTGAAGGCGCTGACGGAGCAAGGCGGCACGGCCTGGACTTTTGCGGCGGTGCCCGTGCTGCCGAAGCCCTAGAGGTGTTGCTGGTCAGGTGATGCTGGCGGTGGTCAATGCGATCGCCTACACAGTGCTGCTGCTGTTGCACCACTTGGCTGCGCTGTCGGGAGCATTGCCGCAGATCTCGCGCGAGCGCCTTGCCGCGTAGCATCGGCGATTGCGAGTGCGGCGTCTGCTAGTCGATGATGCGAAGAAAGCGGAGCACCTTCGCACCGATGCGGGCGAACCAGCCGAGTTCTTCTTCGTCGTCGACGACAACGATCTCGAACTGACGTTGCTTCTGCCCCGTTATCTTTGCGAGGCGTACATCTACGCGATCCATCACGAGCCTCACGAGCATCTCCATCGGTGATGCCGTTAAGGTAGGACGGGCAGCGCGCGGCATCATTTGTCGGATCCGACAGCGAGGCGGTTTGCGCGTCATTATGGTGAACGCGGCGAAAACTATTCACCCGGGTCCACCCCGAAACGCATCGCGCGCCGAAGGCCAGGGCCCGCGGCGCGCGATTTTGGAACGGCTAGTGACCGTTCAAGAAGCGTTTTGCAGGCCGCAGGGCCCGCCAATTCGGCCCGTCAGCCCGTGTACTTCTTCCAGGTGACGGTGACCTTGGTGCCGACGGGAATGCGCGGATAGAGGTCGACCACGTCTTCACTGTACATGCGGATGCAGCCCTTGGAGGCCGCGGTGCCGATCGTCCACGGCGCGTCGGTGCCATGGATGCGGTACATGCTGGCGCCGAGATAGAGGGCGCGCGGGCCGAGCGGGTTCTGCGGATGGCCGCCTGGCACGTAGGCCGGCAGCTTGGGGTTCTCGCGGCGCATCTCAGGCGTCGGTGTCCAGCCGGGGTTGACGCGCTTGGAGGAAACCGATGATACGCCGGACCAGCGGCTCTGCTCGCGCGGAACGGCGATGGGATAGCTGATGGCCTCGCCCTTGGAGTGAACCCAGTACAGCTTGCGATCGCCGAAGCTGACGATGATCTGGCGCGGTGCGACGCTGGGCGAGAAGGAAATGACTTCGCGCGAGCCGCCGCCCCACAAGAACGAGAAGAAATCCTGGGCCGACGCGGTGGCCGGAAGCAGCGTCAACGCTGCAAGTGCAATGGCGGCCGATAAGGCGGAGCGGCCGATAGCGGAGTGACGGATCATGGCGTTCAATCCCTGCGACGATGAAGAGGCCAACGGACCTCAGACCTGAGCGACTTGTGTTCGGCCTCAATCGTCAACATTCGTTGAACGAGGGAGGTCTTGGAGGCCGATCGTCTGCGTCGCAGGGTGCCGCTTCGCCAACGGGGGTGCAAGACCCTCAGGCGCGATCCGAACGCCTCAGCACCGGCCCAGACCTCTTTCCGCTGGCGGCATGGCCGTTCGGCCACACTTCTGGACATTGAGTCGTGTGCGAATTGTTTTGGGAAACCCTCATTGCGGCCTCACTTTTGCCCCGCGTGCCCGATTGATTTAAATCGTCGTTCAGCGTGGGGGCAATCGATGATCACGATTTCTGTTGGCACTGTCATGCGCGGGAATCTCGTGACGTCGGGTAGCGTCAGGCTGGATGGCCGTTTCGATGGCCGCCTCATCTGTTCGCGGCTGGAAGTTTCCAGCGACGGATATGCAAATGGCTACGTATCGGCGCGTGACGTCGTGATCGCCGGACAGGTGGTGGGCCGCGTCGAGGCGAGATCGGTGACGTTGTCCGATGGCGCGTTCGTCGAAGGCGACGTTCGTTATGCCAGCATCGTGCTGGAATCTGGAGCGACGATGACCGGCAAGGCCGTGCGCGCCGAAGCCGACTTCACACCGCCGGATCTGCTTGCGCTGGAAGCCGATCTCGACGTCGCAACCGCACAGCTCGACGAAATGGAACGCACTGCACGCGATGCGATGGCCGAACGCGCCACGGCGGAATATCCGCAATACGAAAAGGTGCGACGCACGCTGGTCGCCGTGCGCTGAGCAGAAACGCAAGCGCAACCGAGCGCAATGACCGGGCGCGCCCGCACCTTCACATTTTCGTGGGGTCATGCGCTGCAGTGATCGATAGCGTTTGAGGTGTGCCTGCCTGCTCGCACGAGCGGCTGCGCATGTTGTCATCCTCGGGCTTGTCCAGGCTTGTCCCGAGGACCCATCTAACCGCTGGGGGATCGCGAGAAGCGCCGACGAGCGTGCCGCAAATCGTTCCCCTGTTGATCCATGGGTCCTCAGGACAAGCCCGAGGATGACCGTAACGGAGGGGTTAGCGCGCAGAGAATCAGGGACAATTTGTTTTTGTGGACATCACTGCGGATAGAGCTGGAACGTGTGTTCGAGCCAGCGGTAGCCACCGTCGGGACGGCGTTCGACGTAGCCGATCGAAGGGAACGGCATGTGGTAGCCGATGACGGGCCAGCGCTCGGTGGCAGCCATGTCGTAGATCGTCTTGCGCGTGGCGGCGGCCTGCTCCTTGTCGATGTCGAAGACGCAGTGCCAGTCGGGCCGCACAAGCGAGGCGACGTGGTGATGTGCGCAGTCGCCCCAGAACAGCATCTGCTTGCCTTGGCTCTCTATGACGAAGGCGAGATGACCCGGCGTGTGGCCGTGGGCCGCCAGCGAGCGGATGCCGGAGACGACGTCGTCGCCGGGTTTGATCATCGAGAACTTCTCCGCCACCGGCAACGCGTTGGCGCGGAACACAGCTGCAAGCTTTTCGAGCTCGCCCGTGTGCTTGCCATCCGGTGCCCAGTAATCGTACTCGGTGGCACAGATGACGTAACGGGCGTTGGGGCACAGCGGTTTGCCGTTCTCCATGATGCCGGCGATGTGGTCGGGATGACCGTGGCTGAGGACGACGACATCGATGTCTTCGGCCTTGAAGCCCGCGGGGCCGAGCTGGTCAACGAGCCACCCGCCGTTGGGGCGCGGCACGAAGCCGGTGGCGCCGTTGCCCGTGTCGAACAGCACCAGTTCTTTGCCGGTGTTGATGACGGTGGGCGAAAAGCCGGGCTGATAACGCGTCTCGGGAACGAGATTGGCGCGCATCAGTGCACGGACGTCTGCCTCGTCCGCGTTCTTGCCAATGATCGGATAAGGCCCGTCGATAAAGGCTTCCGAGTCCATGATCGTCGTGATTTCGAAGGCGCCCAACTTGTAGCGCCAGTGCTTGGCCAGTGAGACGCCAAGCAGCGGCGCCTTGGCCGCGGCCGGGCCGGCGAGCACGCCCGTCGCCAGGGTCGCGGCGGCGGCGCCGCCGAGGGCGAGCAAGTTGCGGCGGTTCAATTGCATCTTTGACGGGGTCATTCTGTCGGCTATCCATTCGCTGTGAGACACGAAGGGAAGGCTAGCGGGCATGACTGCAGACGGCTTGTACGAACGTGCTGCCCAAAAACATGGTGTGCCGGGCGCTGCCGTGCCGCGGTCGCTGTGGTACGTGGGCCAAGGCATCTCTGCATTCGCCGGGCCGCTGGGGCACAACGTGGGCCATCAGCACAGCGTGCCGGTGCTGCTGGCGGGACTATATGACAATTTCCGATTGCGGATTGCAGAGGAGCCGTGGACGCGGTGCCGTCTCGCGCTCGTGCCGGCCGGTGTGACCTACGCGTTCGACATGGCGGGCGATCCGCTGGCGGTCATCTATCTGGAGCCGAGCATCGCGGGAGCAGATGCGCTGGCGCCGTTGGTGCGCGGTGGACGCGAGACCGGCGGGGCGATTGTCGGCACTGCGCGCGATACGCACGGGCTACGCGCGTTGTTCGAGGATCAGGACAGCGCGTCCTGGGCCGGTGAGGCGCTGGCGGATTTGCTGCGATTTTCATCGCCGCGCGCGCGGCGGCAGCTCGACCCGCGCATCGCGCGCGTCGTGCGGCAATTGCAGTTGAACGAGGGTGAGCAAGTGGCCGCGGCGGATGCGGCCGCATCCGTGGGGTTGTCGGCCTCGCGGTTCCAGCATTTGTTTGCCGCCGATGTCGGCGTGCCGTACCGGCGCTACCGCGCGTGGCAACGCATGCTGGCGGCGATACGCGAAATCGTTGCTGGTTCGAACTTCACGGTGGCGGCGCACGCGGCGGGATACGCCGATCAGGCACATTTCGCGCACGACTTCCGGCGCATGTTCGGCGCCTCGGCGTCGCCCAGCATGGTCAACGTACGCGGCTGATGAAACTGCCGCGCACATGTGCGCTTAACTGCGGGAGGCTTCAATGAGCTCGCCATACAAACCGGACGGCTACACCAGCGCCGCGCCTTATCTCATTGTTTCCGGCGCGGCTGCGTCGATCGATTTTCTCGTTCGCGTATTCGATGCCAGGGAACTGCGGCGGATGGCGCGGCCGGACGGAGCGATCATGCACGCGGAGGTGCGGCTCGACGATACCGTGATCATGATCGCCGACGGCGTTGAGGGCTGGCCGCCCGTTGCGGCGCACGTTCACGTGTATGTCACCGACGTGGATGCCACGTACCGGCGCGCGCTGGACGCGGGAGCGGCTTCGGTGCAAGAGCCGGCGAAGAAGGACGACGAGGACAAGCGCGGCGGCATCAAGGATGCCGGCGGCACGACCTGGTGGATTGCGACGAAGGTTGAATGAGTGTGCTGACGCGCATTTCAGTCCTCGGTATCGAACTCCTTGCAGTCCGAGGCTTCGACAGCGCGTAGCATGAAGGCGCGGTCTTCGGGATTAGATTTCTTCACCGTCATGTATTCCGCCTCGTCGCCGGATTCGGCGTCAGCGCGGACATCCTGGATCGGGCTCACCTGCACGCCGCCTTCGGCCGGCTTGATACTGAGCTGTCCGGCATCTTGATCGAGCGAGCAGGTGAGGCTGCCTTCCACATCCTTGCAGATGCCGACGGCGTAGAAGTTGCGCTTGTCCTCGCGGAAGCCGAAACGCAGCTCGACGCTGAAGTTGTAGCCGTCGTCCATGCTGCGCGGCTTGAGCCGCAGCTTCATGGCCGAGACGGTCTGGCCGGAATGGGCCGCCAGGTGGGCTGCGTCATAAGTCCGGGCAAAGCAGCCGTCTAGAGGCTGGGCCACGCTAGGCACGGCTAGGAGCAGCGGGAGCGCGGCGGCCGTGATGCGGAGCGTGTCATTGATGCGGAGCATGAGGCGGCATCTCAGGATTTTGAGCGCGTCACTGTGCGTGAGTGGCGGCTGGGTCGATGGAGGGCTGAGTTCAAGATCACCGCTTCTTGGTATTCGGCTCGGTCGATTCCGAGGATGACCAGCCGTCGATGCCGGAGCCCGCGCCCTGCTTCTTCTCGGAACCCTTGCCCGATGCGGCGCCGCTGCTGGATGAACGCGTGCGCTTTTCAGCTGGGACCGCGGGCTTGGCGTCGTCGTCGCGTTCGGTGATCTTGGGGTTCGAACTCGTCATCTGGAAGATGTCACGGAAGATGCCGGGGGCCACGAGCGACAGCGGATTGACGATCACTTCAGGGCTCTTGTTGGAGCCTTGCAATGCGAACGTGATGCCGAGAATGCCCTCACAGTTTGCCCCAGCGACGATCTGGCCGAAGATCGGCAGATCGCAAATGGCGGCGTTGATACCTTGCAGAGGAATGTAAGTGCCGCCCAGGTCGACGCGGTTCATCTTGTAGTCGATCTTGCCGTAGAGGGTCATGCCCATGACGGGGCCGCGCAGGTAGGCGGTCTTCAGGATGAACTGCCCGTGGCCGACGGAGAATGGCACGCGCATGCGGTCGAAATCGATTACCTCGCGCTGGATGCGCTGCTGGCCCTGGCCGCTCGACGCCAGCTCGTTGAAAACGGGCTCGCCAAGCACCTGGAAGTTTTCGACGGCCAGGATGCCCGTCTTCTCGGCCGGACCGGAGCCGTCGAGATCGACTTCCATACGCAGATTGCCGTTCTGCGCATTCGGATAGAAGCCAACGACCTTGAACATGCGGCCCGCGTCATTGCTTTCGGCAAACAGTTTTCGGCCGTTGTTCGCCGACGTGATGACGGCCTTGAAGGACTTGTTGCCCTCGAGATCGCCGGTGGCGTCAAGCGCAATGATCTTCTCCTTGCGCGTCGACATCTTCAGCTTGAAATTCTTGAGCGAGCTTTCCTGGTAGCCCAGCACGGTTCCGATCTCGGCTTCGACGTCGGCGCCGTTGGCGGGGCGTAGCGGTTTGATCTTCGATCCGGCAGTTCCGAGATTGAAGAGCGAGTCGAAGAAGCTCTTGCCGTCGTAGGTGGAGCCCTTGGCCTTCATCACCCAAATCTTGTCCTTGGGATTCTGTTTGCCGGAAAGTTCCAGGCGCGAGACGAGGCCAAGCGAAAACCGCGGGAAGGAGAAGTCGCGCATCTCGTTGTCAGGATCCAGGATGGCCTGGCCCTCGATCGCCACGTCGTCGCCGACGACCTTGATGTTCTGCAGTTCGATGCGCCCATCGGGCCGTGTCTTGCCGACGTCGAGATCCAGCGTGCAGGCGTGGTCGGCCGGCTTGGTCCACGCAACTTCCTCGATGGTCATTTCAGCTGCGGTCAAGTCGGCCTTGAGATGAATCGCATTGTCGCCTTGCGGCTGGCGCACGATCGTGACCTCTAATGGCACTTCGCCCTGCACCATGTGATTGAGGTCCAGGCCGAGCTGTGTGCGGTCGGAGTTGTCGAGCCGCGCGGTGATCTTCATCGGCGACTGCGTGCCGTCCGGCGCGTCGAGCACATGGTGCCATTGAACCTTGGCGACCACGCCGTTGACGATCAGTTCGCCCTTGGCTTCCGCGGCCGTCTCGGTGACGTCGAGATTGATTGTGCCGCTTTGCAGTTCGACCTTTCCGGTCTTCGGCTTCGCCTTGACGTCGGAGAGGCGGACTTTGCCGGTGACCTTGATGTCTTCCTTCTGCACGGTCTCGATGAGCGGCAGCTTGACGCCGAACTGGCCGTCGATCTTGCCATCGACGTGGTCCACCGGCAGTTCGACGCCTGTCATCGGCCCGTCCGGAACCTTGCCGGCGAGGTCGAGCGCGGCGGCGAGTGGCGATGTCGCGCGGAACGTCAGGTCGCCCATCGGCATCGTGCTGCCAAGGTCGACCGCGGTGAACCTGGCGTTCTTGACCTGCACGGCACCCTTGGGTCCAGACGGCAACTCAGCGTCGGGAATGTTGATCTCAAGGCTCGCGTTTTCACCGCGGATCAACGCGCGCGCGGCAGTCATGGGGGCTGCGCCGTCGAGCACCTTGGCCTTCAGCTGCGTCGCCTCCAGCGCGTACGTCATGCGCTGCGTCGTGCCAGGCTCGACAGCATCGCCCTGGGAGAGAAAATCCCCGCTGACGAACTTGATTGTGCCGCTTCGGACGTCGCCGGACAGCTTGGTGCCGACCCATTGACGGGCGCCGGCTGCAAAGGCCGAGGGCCAAAGCGTCTTGACGGTATCGAGCTTGAGGTCGGCGATCGTGCCGTTGATGAGCGTGTTGGAGCCGGCAACGCCGGATGTGATCTCGCCCTGCGCGGAGAGTTGACCGCCGCCGGCCTGCAACAGCGCCTGCTCGATCTCGATGCGGCCGGTCTTGGGAATGACGCGGCCCTTCGCCAGCAGCGCATCGACCTTGATCGGAGCTACGCCGAGGTCCTCGGCAGCTAGCACACCTTCCTTCGAGGAGATGGCATACTGCCATTCCGTGTCGCCGGTTGCAGCGTCGCCAGTCTGTTTGGCGCTGCCGACGATGCTGAGGTAGCTCTGGCCCCACTTCAACGTGGACGGCAGAACCGTTAGTTGCCGCGACGCGCCGTCGAACGCCAGCCCGATCGAGCCGTTCTCGATGGCCAGCGGCTGGGCCACGTCGGGCAGCTTGATGTTGCCCTCGCTGAAGGCCAGCTCGAGCTTGGCTTCGGCCACATCACCGTTTGCCTTGAGGTCTATGGAGCCGTGGCCGGCCACCCGCATATCGAGCGTGTTCAGCAGGCTGAGACGCGGCACGACCTTGCCAAGCGTGGGGGGCAGGAAGTCTGCAACCTCGACCTTGAGCTTAACGGCACTGTCCGCGCGTGCCTCTTCCGTGCGGAATCCGAACGTCCATTCACCCTGCCCGCTGTCGATGCGGCCGGTGCCGGAGATGCTGCTGCCCGTCTTCCCGCGATCGAGATCGATGACGAAGCTGGGTACGCGCCACTCGCTCGTCTGGCCGGCGAACACCAGGACGACGCTGGCATCCTGCAGTCCGATTTCGCGCAGTTTGTAGGAGGCACTGAGCCCGCGTTGCGCCCGGTCGTTGAGTTCAACGAGCTTGCGCGCCAGATCGATGCGCTCACTGGCCTGCGTCGTCTTGGCGATGACCGAACCGTTCGGACGTTTGGCGGGCACGGGAGCCGGCGGAATGATATTGCGGTCGGCACCTTCTTCGCCGGAGAACGAAAGGGCTAGGCCGCCTTCGTCGGAGTAGAACAGGAAGACGCGCGGCTCGATCAGGAAGACGCGCTTGGGTGTGATGCGCAGCTTGAACAGATCCGTCGTGCTGATGGCGGCCGACGCAAGCGGCGCCGACGCGACGAGGTCTCCGTCCGGCTCGAGCAGTTCAAGTTTCTTCAGGCGGAACTCGATGCCGTTATCGCCCAGGACCACCAGGGCATCTTCGATGCGGGCGGTGATGCCTTCAAGATCGGCCGAGATACCGCTCTCGATAGAGGCCACGAGAGGCTTCAAAGAGATCGGGCCCTGCGACAGCCTGAAATACAGCCCGCCGATGATTATGCCGGCCAGAACCAGCAGCGGACCCAGCGTCCAGCCGCCAATGATGAGCGACTTCGCCAGGCGCGATCTTTTCGGCGCGCGCTTCCGGCGCTTCTGGCCTGGGCGGCGCGTCGCCGGCGCAGTGGTTGCTGACGCGGCCCCTTGCCCAGACGTTGGGCGCGCCGTAGCGGACCTACCCGATGTTCGATGCGTCCGCTCCACTAGGCCCCTTCTCACCGGTGTTATGCTGCGTCTGAGCGTCTATGGCTCGGCTCAATATCGCGCGTCAGCCTGGCCGCGCCCTGGGCGTGGCCTTTCGATGCTTTCAGTCCAAGCATAGACCAAAAAGAAGATGCCAGACCCGCAAGCGGGCGCATCCATCGCGCTTTCCAGAATCCCCTGCTTCCCAAGGGGATGTGGGTGTTGAAAAGCGACGAAAGAAAGGCACATTGTCGCCCGGGACCGCATGGCCGCAGATATCGCAGCATAAGCCCGGATACGACGCGGACGGCGAAACATTAGGAGCGGCAGGCATGGACGCTGTGAGCGATGGGGAACTGGCGCCAGACTTCGCACTGTCGGAAGACGGCGGCGCGGAGGGAGAAACCCTGGCGGGACTGCGCGGTCGGCCTGTCGTTCTTTATTTCTACCCCAAGGACGATACGCCGGGTTGTACCGCCGAGGCGCGGGACTTTTCGTGCCTGATGGACGAGTTCGACAAGGCGGGTGCCCACGTCATCGGCATTTCACCGGACACCGTGCGCAGTCACGCCAAGTTTCGCGACAAGCACGAACTGAAGGTGCGGCTCGCTTCGGACAGCGATACGGCGATCGCCAACGCTTACGGCGTTTGGGTGCAAAAACAGATGTATGGGCGCACCTTCATGGGGGTGGAACGCGCCACGTTCCTGATCGATCAAGAGGGGCGAGTGGCCCGCATCTGGCGCACCGTGCGCGTGCCGGGTCATGTGGACGAGGTCTTGGCCGCGGTCCGATCTTTACAGTGATCGTCGAATTTGACCGGGCAAATCGTGATCACATGCGATGACACTTGCAGGGGAAACGTGTTAGTTACGCCCTGAACCTGCCGGAATTTGATACGAGTGCAGTACGATCTGGCGCTGCGGGGGGCCGCAGGGCGCGAGGAAGCCGAAGGTATTCCAGTCAACTTCTTACGTGGAGGCGCATGAATGCTCCCGTCGCTCAAGAAAAATGAAAGCTCAGTGGGTGGCCCATCGCCGGTCTCCAACCTTGGCGCACGCCCAGCTTCGCAAGGCATGCGTTCAGGCGAACGCAGCGCTCCGTCGGTCATTGGCGCTGACCTGCTGATCACCGGCAACCTCATCTCGCGTGGCGAAGTGCAAATCGATGGAGAAATCCAAGGTGATGTGCACGCGACCAATCTGGTCGTTGGCGACACCGCGCGTATTACCGGCGGCATTGTCGCTGACGAAGTGGTGGTTCGCGGTCACGTGATGGGCTCGGTGCGCGGCAAGCGCGTATTGCTGCAGAATTCCAGCCATGTGGAAGGCGACGTTTATCACCAGACGCTGGCGATCGAGCAGGGCGCGTTCTTCGAAGGCAAGTCACGCCGTTCGGAAGACCCCACAGCCGGCATGGGACGCTTCGAAGCCCCGCCGGAGACGCCGCCGGCTGCCTGAGCCGGGCGGCCATCAACCGAGACGAACGAATGGCTGCCCTTTGGGCGGCCATTTTTGTTTTCCGCGGGGACGGTAGCGGGATGTGCGGAGGGCTGTCGTTTAGGGGGCAGACCCATGGGCTGACACCATACCGCGCGCTATCGGGCAGGGCGAGGAAGCACGCACTGCGGAGAGCGATCGCCTGGGGTCAGACCTGAGGTCTGACCCCTTGCAACGGTTCAGGCGCTGGCGCTTAGGAGGTGGCGGTCGCCGGATTGAACGTCGGTCTGCCAGGGTGCGATCTTCAAGCGGTGGCCGTCGAGACTGGAGAAGGTGCGCGAGCGACAGGTGAGTACGATCAGCTGGTGATGGCGCGCCGCCGTGATGAAGGCTGCGAACATGCGCAAGATGCGTTCGTCGTCCGAGTAGACAAGCGCGTCGTCGAGGATCACGGGAACAGCACTGCCGGTGTCCGCCATCAGGCGACCGAAGGCGAGCCGCACCATGACGGCCAGTTGCTCCTGCGTGCCCTCGCTCAAGGCGGCGATGGCCTCACGATCATTGGCGCGGCGCAGGCTGGCTGGCGCGAAGTTCTCAGCAACCGTGATATCGGCGCCGGGGAAGACGAGATCGACGTACGGCGCCAGCCGTTCACTGATCGGGCGCAGGTACTGATCCTGAGACCGCATCTCCTCGGCGCGAAGCTCGCTATCAAGCAGTTGCAGCGCTGCAACGTCGTCCTCCATCCGAGCGACACGATGCGTTGCGGCATCTAGTGCACCCTGGAGTTCGGCCACGCGCGCTTCGACTTCGTCGTTGCGATCCGCGCGCAGTTCTCCTTCGAGGCTGGCGACACTGCGGCGCAGCTCTTCGCGCTGGCGGTTTTCTGTGCTTACGGCATCGGCCGCGCGTTGTGCGCTGGCTTCGAGGACCTGGAGCTGATCGTGGTCCGGCGCCTGCTCGCGCCATGCGGTGTGCTCGCGCACGGCAGCGTGGAGTGCGCGTTCGCAGACGCTGGCGGTCTCCTGCAGTTCCACGGCAAGGGCCGCTCGGGCGGCAGGGGCAGGCAACCTGTTTTCGACTTCATCGAGACGCTTTGCCCGGTCGGCGGAAGTTGCCGCATGGCGGACCGACGCTTCCCGCTCGATGGCGAAAGCACGCTGTGCCGCTTCGTCGGCGGCCTCGGCCTTGATCAGGTCTTGCCGGATGGCGTCGATGTCTCGTTCGATGTCGGCACGCGGCCGCACGGAGTCGCCATCGTTGCCCGAAGCAACAGCAACAACAAGTGCATCGACCTCGGCCTTGAGCTTGGCGAGCCCTCCTGCGGGCAGCAAGGCACCCAGGCGGGCCCGGGCCTCAGCTATTTCCTGTTCCAGTTGCTGGCGCTGTGTCAGCTGCCGCTCGGCATCGGCCAGGCTCTCGGCGCCAGCCTCGGCGAACAGGCCGGCCAGCGTGACGCGGTGCCGGGCGAGCGCATCTTGCGCGGTCGCGGCATCGTCCGACACTCCCGGCGCGATTTCGATCGTGCCGACGCCGGCGATTTCCAGAACGAGCGGGCGATCGACTACATGTGAGCCGCCTGCGAGCGCAGTGCCGTTCTGCGTGATGCGGCCTTCTGCGCCGGGGGCATACGCAATCTTCAGCCGGGGTGCTGCGGCGGCCAGCCTGTCTTCAAGACGGCGCAGCCCGTCGTCTCCGGTCCGGATGGCGCGCAGCAAATCCGGCGTGACACGTACTGCGTCCAGCCTCGACTTCAATTCCAGCCCGGCACGCATCGCCTCGTCGGCAGCGACGAGCGTTTGATTGAGACCGGCTAGGCGCTGTTGAGCCTCATGCCTGCGCTCTGTCTCGCGTGCCGCTTTCAACTCGCGGTCGGCTTCGGCCAAGGCATTGCGCGCGATGTTGCGCGCGTCGCGAGCTTCGGTGACGCGCGCCTCGACGTCGGCGAGGGAGGTGGCAAGGTCGCGTGACAAATCCTGATCGAGCACGGCTTCGGCGGTGAGCGCGGCGAGCCGCTTGAGATCGTCTTCTAACGTTTCACGCTTGGAGCGGGCCAGCGCAAGACGGCTTTCGGCACCGGATACAGCGTCGGCCGCCGCGCGCTGCTTTTGCAGGGCCTCGCGCGCTGTCGCGGCCGCTGCTGTGGCTTTCGTGGACGCGTCAGCACGCGCGGCGATGCGCGCGGGATCGCAGAGTTCCGCCTCCTGCGCTTTCAACTCCGACAGCCGGTCGAGCCGGACCAGCGCGGCGTCGCGGCGGGCGACGGCCACGGCCAGATCGGCTTCGATGCGTGACTTCGCTTTGATGGCGATATCGTAGTCGCCGCGCGGGCGTGGCGGCTTGTGGCCCGGTCAGGTAGACATCGAGTTCGGCGCGGACGGCTGAGCGCACGTGGCGCGCCTCGCTGCCGCCAGCCGTGGCCGCGATCTCTGCGGAGATGACGCGCTTTAATCCGGACGCTGCATCGTCACTGGGAGGCAAGGGCGTCAACGCGCCTTTCTGGCTGGCCCAAAGCAGGCTCAACGCAGGCCGGCCGCCTTTCTGGACCAGTAAGCGCCGCAAGGTTCTCTTCAGCATCGGCGCCGCGCGAGACCTGGCCTGTCGTGAGGTTGCGCAGTTCGGCCATGCGGCCGGTGAGGTATTGCTTGCGCAGCCGCCACGTCTCGCCACCCACGACGAAGTCGACCTCGACGAGCGGCGCGCCGCCGCTGTAGGGCCGCATCGCCTCGACGTCGCGATGCGCAGTCTTGTGCGACTGCTCGAAGGCCATGCGCAGGGCGGCGAAGATGGTGGACTTGCCGGCCTCGTTTGCACCGGCGAGCACGTTCAGCCCATCGCCCAGGCCTTCGACGGCGACGGCCCTGGAAAAGCAGCCGACTTCCGCGAGGCGGACGGCAAGGATCTTCATGCTGCGCCTCCGGCGGTATTGGATGCGATATGCGCGAGCTTCAGCAGGGCTTGAGCGGCGACGCGCGCTTGGCGGACGTCGTCGTTGCCGGCCTGGCTCGACAGCCGTTCGGCGACTGCGCGAAGTGCGCCGTTGCCGAACGACGCAAGGTCTGCTGCTTCGTGGAGGACGGCAAACTGGGCGGTATCGACGTTGAGATGGAACAGAGACGGCTCCAATTCGCTCAACTGCGGCGATTGCGAGATGGCGGCAAGATGTGCAGCTGCGCCTCCGGCGGTATTGGATGCGATATGCGCGAGCTTCAGCAAAGCTTGAGCGGCAACGCGCGCCTGGCGGACGTCGTCGTTGCCGGCCTGGCTCGACAGCCGTTCGGCGACTGCACGAAGTGCGCCGTTGCCGAACGAAGCAAGGTCTGCCGCTTCATGGAGAACGGCAAACTGGGCGGTATCGACGTTGAGATGGAACAGAGACGGCTCCAGTTCGCTCAACTGCCGGCTGATCGCGAGATGAGCGGCAAGATGCGCGCGTCCGGTGATCGTCACATGCATCAGCTGCCGTTGCGCATCTGGACCAAAGCGGGCGACCTCATCGACGAGGCTTTTCAGGTCTTCGGCCGCCGTTACGTTCACAGCGCGCTTGGACCACGTATAGGTTGCGGTGCGCACCTGTTCGACACGCGGCACTGCCGTTGCGCCATCGAGCGTGACGGCCAGCACGTGGCCGGGTTCATTGTCGGGAAAGCTGTCTGGCTCAGGCGTGCCGGAATACCAGACGCGTTCGCCTATTCTCTTCGTGCCATGCCAGTCGCCCAGCGCGAGGAACGACAGCCCCGCGGAGCGCGGGCGCGTTGGATCAATCGGCACGGCAGCGTCACCCTCACTGCCAAAGCCGGTGACGGAGCCGTGGGCCAGGCCGATGCGAATGCTGCCTTCGGGCGAGGGTGTGTGATCCATCCAGGCTGTGGGATCGGAAACGCAGGACTTGGCCTTGAGCGGTGCGGGCAAGAGCATGACGCCGCGCGCAATTTCTGCGGCCGTGGCTTCAAGATGGAGAACGACGTTGGCCGGCGGGGCGGCGGCACGCACGTCGTCCCATACGCTGCTGGCGCGCGCGGGGTCGTGATTGCCGGAGATGAGGTGCCAGGTGATGTCGCGATGGCCGGCGAGGCGCTGGACAAGCTGGCGGACGAGGAGCGACGATCCCGTCTCGAAATCGAAGATGTCGCCGGCTGCAAGCACGTGGGCCGCGCCGCGCTGGCGCGCGACACCGGCAATCTTGTCAATGGCATCGAGCCGCGCCTGGCGCAGCACGCCGGGCTTGTCGCCCGCGAACTCGCCGAACGGCTTGCCGATCTGCCAATCGGCCGTATGGATGAAGGTAAAGCTCATGATTCGGAATCATGTTCTAGCTTTGTTCCTTTCGCAAGCGGCGAATATGCCTCTGTGGACAAGTCACAAGAGTTAATCTCATCTTCTTCTGCGTAAGCCCCTGTAATTGAATCGGAACATCACGTTTGTGAACATGACATCTTTACCAGGAACAAATTGCGATTCCGGAACAAATGGAGTCGAAATTATCGTTGTGGGCGCTGGAGTTGTAGGTCTCTCCATCGCACGGCGTCTTAAGTTGCTGGGACACGACGTTTTGGTGCTGGAGCGGCATGAGCGCGCCGGAATGGAGGTCTCCTCGCGCAACAGCGAGGTGATCCACGCAGGGCTGTATTATCCGGCCGGAAGCCTGCGGGCGCGGCTGTGCGTGGAGGGGCGGCGGAAGTTGCTGGCCTACTGCGAAACCGCCGGCGTTACGGTGCGCAAGACGGGCAAGCTGATCGTTGCGACAGCCGAAGACGAACGTGCCGCGCTCGATGCCATCGAGGCCAGTTCGCAACGCAACGGCGCGGAGCCGCTACGGCGGCTGTCGCGCGAGGAAGCGCGCGCGCTGGAGCCCGAGGTGGCGTGCGTTGCGGCGCTGCTGTCGCCTGGCACTGCCGTGATCGATACACATGGACTGCTGATGGCGCTGGAAGCAGATGTGAGCGATGCCGGTGGCACGATCGCGTTCAACACGGACGTGACGGCGATCGCGCGTAGAGCGAACGGCGGGTTCACCGTTGAGGCGACGAGCGCGGACGGAAGCGTATCGGCCATCACGTCGCGCATTGTGGTGATCGCGGCGGGTCTTGGGGCGACGCAGATCGGCGGGCTGCTCACTTATGGCGACGGCTATCGCGTGCCGCGCATGTATCCGGCAAAGGGGCACTACTTTTCGCTGGCGGGAAAGGCACCGTTTTCGCATTTGATCTATCCGGTGCCGCATGGCGCGTGGCTGGGTGTTCACCTCACGCTGGACGTTGCAGGTCAGGCGCGCTTCGGGCCCGACATCGAATGGCGCGATGACGTCACGTATGGATTCGACGATGCGGACGGCGCACGGCGGGCGCGTTTCGAGCGCGAGGTGCGGCGGTACTGGCCGGGTCTGCCGGATGGCGCATTGCAGCCCGGCTCGACGGGCGTGCGGCCGAAGATCTACGCGCAAGGTGAGCCGGCAGCCGACTTCGCGATCCACGGCCCGCGCGAGCACGGCATGGAGGGGCTGGTTGCACTGTACGGCATCGAGAGCCCGGGACTGACATCGTGCCTCGCGATCGGCGACTACGTGGCGGAGATGCTGCGAGGCGTGTAACCTCGCGCGTACTCTTGCCCACGCGCTCGTGAAGGCGACGGGCGCTCAGTGTGTTGCGCGCGGCATCGACGCTCCAGGAGCCGCCGCCGGCGAACACGAAATAAAGGAAGATGAAGCAGAACAGGATCGCGGCGTCGCCGCCGTTAAGGCAGGGAATGTGCTCTGCGGGGCGTGGGCGATGAAGTAGGCGAAGGCCATCTGACCGGACAGCAGGAAGGCTACGGGGCGCGTGAATAGGCCGATGATGAGCAGCAGCCCGCCGACGATCTCCATCCAGCCCGCCACCCACGGCAGCGAAAACATTTCCGGCGTCATCTTCGGCGTGGGGATGCCAAAGATCTTCTGCGTGCCGTGCTCGAAGAACAAGACGGCGGCGACAATGCGCAGAATGCTCAGCACCCGCGGTTCCCAGGCTATCAGCGTCGACTTGAGATCCATGGTGCAACCTTCCATCAAATGAGTGCCGCGCGACACCTACTTATGACGAACGCGGCGGGATTGTTCCCGACAGACGGCAAGAAATGCACGACAGAGACGCACTTGTCACCGCTTGTCGCCGGTGTTGAGACGGTTTTCAAGGAAAGCCGAATAGCGGGACATGCCGAAGCAGAACAGCCAGAACACGAGGCCGGCGAAGAAGTAGCCGGTGGCCGCGGTGGAATGGGCGAACCATTTCGGGTCCGATTGCACGGACTGCTGCACGATGCCCAGCAGGTCGAACAGGCCGATGATCAGGACGAGGCTGGTGTCCTTGAAGAGGGCGATGAAGGAATTGACGATGCCAGGGATCGTCAGCTTCAAAGCCTGGGGCAGGATGATGAAGCCCATCTTCTGCGCGTAGGAGAGGCCCAGCGCGTCGGCAGCTTCATACTGGCCGCGCGGGATGGACTGCAGGCCGCCGCGGATGGTCTCGGCGAGGTAGGCGGCGGAGAACAGCGCGACGCCGACGAGCGCGCGCAGCAGCTTGTCGATGGTGATGTCGCTGGGCAGGAACAGCGGCAGCATGACGGAGGCCATGAACAGAACCGTGATGAGCGGCACGCCACGCACGATCTCGATGAAGCCGATGGAGGCATAGCGGATGATCGGCAGCTCGGACCGGCGGCCCAGCGCGAGCAGGATGCCGATCGGGAACGAAGCGGCGATGCCGACGCAGGCGACGACGAGCGTGACGAGCAGGCCGCCCCACAGCTCGGTGGGAACGCCCTTGAGGCCGAGCATGCCGCCGCGCATCAGCACGTAGGCGATGATGGGAAAAGCGATCAGCAGGTAGAGCGAGAGCCAGAGCTTGCCTGGAACGCGCGGGATCATCAGCGGCACGAGGGCGGCGAGCGCGAGTACATAGGTGAGATTGACGCGCCAGCGCTCGGCATCGGGATAGCGGCCGTACATGAACAGGCCCATCTTGTGCCAGATGAAGGGCCAGCAGGCGCCCGTGCCGTCGGCCTTGCACGCTGTGCCATCGCTGCCCGCGAAGACGGCGCGGAAGATCGCCCAGTCGAGGAAGGCTGCGAGGATCCAGGCGGCGAGCGCCACGCCGAGCAGCGTCAGTGCGGTGTTGCCCCACGTCGAGAACAGGTTGTCGCGCATCCAGCGCGTGGGGTCTGCGGCAAAGGTGTTCGGCTTGGAGCGCATCGGTGTCATCGCTCCACGATCGCCATGCGGGCGTTGAACCAGTTCATGAACAGCGACGTGAGCAGGCTGATCGCGAGGTAGACCGCCATGGTGATGAGCACGACCTCGACGGCCTGGCCGGTCTGGTTGAGCACGGTGCCGGCGAAGACGGAGACGAGGTCGGGGTAGCCGATGGCGACGGCGAGTGCCGAGTTCTTGGTAAGGTTGAGGTACTGGTTTGTGAGCGGTGGAATGATCAGCCGCATCGCCTGCGGGATGACGACAAGGCGCAGGGCCTGCGCATTCGACAGACCGATGGCGCTGGCGGCTTCCTTCTGGCCGCGCGGCACGCCCTCGATACCGCTGCGCACGATCTCGGCGATGAACGAGGCTGTGTAGAAGGCCAGGCCAGCGAGCAGCGCCAGGAATTCGGGGAGGATCGTGAGACCGCCGTCGAAGTTGAAGCGACCCAGCGTTGGATGCTCGAAATGAAGCGGGGCGCCCATCAGCAGGAAGGCGAGCAGCGGCAGGCCGATGATCAAGCCGAGGCTCGACCACAGCAGCGGGAAAGCGCTGGCCCGTGCGCTCCTGGCGTTGGCCGGCCCAGATGTGGAGCCAGACTGTCAGGACGATGCCGATGAGCGTCGCGATGGCAATGAGCCAGCCGCCGGCGTCGAGCAAGGGAAGCGGCGTGTGCAGTCCGCGCGTGTCGAAGTAGGCAACGCCGGCGATGGGTTTGGCGTCGTGCGGCATGGGCAGCGCCCGCAGCACGGCGACGTACCAGATGAAGAGCTGCAGCAGCAGCGGAACGTTGCGCACGATCTCGACGTAAAGCAGCGAGAGCTTGGCGATGAGCCAGTTCGAGGACAGCCGCCCGAGGCCGATGACGAAGCCGAGCAGTGTTGCGAGCACGATGCCGAGCGCTGCGACCAGCAAGCGTGTTGCCGAGCCCGACGAAGAAAGCGGCCGCGTAGCTGGAGGTGCTCTTGTATGGGATCATCGACTGCGAGATATCGAAGCCTGCGGTTCGTGACAGGAAATCGAAGCCAGACGCGATATTCTGCCGCTTGAGGTTTGCGGCGGTGTTGGTCACGATCTCGTAGGCGAGGAACGCCAGTACGAGCACGAGCAGCACCTGGAAAATGATGCCGCGGATCTTGGGATCGTAGAGCGGATCGAGCCAGGTGCGTTGCTGCAGCGGCTGCGGGTTACGCTGCATCATGCCGCCCCGCGGGTTGATATTCGGAGAACCGGAGATGCTTGCAGTCGAACGTCTCCAGGTTGGCGACGATCGGCTGTTGATGCGGCGGCTGCAGCTTGAGGATGTCGGGATTGCGTGCACGGGGTCCTCGGGACAAGCCCGAGGATGACCGTGGGGGGAGGAAAGCGAAGGAGAGTGAAAAGTGTGGCATCATCATCCCTCAGCGGATCGGGGGGGCGTATTGCAGGCCGCCGTCTTTCCAGAGCGCGTTCTTGCCGCGCGGAATGGCAAGGCGGGAGCCGGTGCCGAGGTTTCGCTCGAAGGCTTCGCCGTAGTTGCCGACGGCCCTGATGACGCGCACCGCCCAGTCGTTGGACGAGGCCGAGGCCCTTGCCGAACTCACCTTCGAGACCCAGCAAACGGCGGATCTCGGGGTTGGGCGAGGCCGCGATCATCTCGTCGACGTTCTTTTGCGTGACGCCGAGCTCTTCGGCGTTGAGCATGGCGAACAGCACCCAGCGCGCGATGCTTTCCCATTGCTGGTCGCCTTGGCGCACGACGGGGCCGAGCGGCTCTTTGGAAATCAGCTCGGGCAGGATCTCGTGCTCGTCCGGGTTTTGCAGGCGCAGCGCGCTCTGAGATGAGCTGCGAGCTGTCGGTCGTCAGCGCGTCGCAGCGGCCGGAGTTGTAGGCGGCGAGCACTTCGACGAGGCGTTCGAAGACGACCGGCTTGTAGGTGATGCCGTTGGTGGCGAAGTAGTCGGCGAGGACGAGTTCGTTCGTCGTGCCGGTCTGCGTGCAGATGCTGGCGCGGGCGAGATCCTTGACCGACTTCAGGCCCAGCGACTTGCGCGTCATGAATGCGGAGCCGTCGTAGTACATGACGCCGACGAATGCGAGACCGAGCGAGGTGTCGCGGCTCATGGTCCACGTGGTGTTGCGCGACAGGAGATCGATCTCGCCCGACTGCAGCGCCGTGAAGCGTTCCTTGGCGTTGAGCGGCAGGTATTTCACCTTCGCCGGGTCGTTGAGGACGGCGGCGGCGACGGCACGGCAGAAGTCGGCGTCGATGCCAGTCCAGCTGCCCTTGTCGTCGGGCGCGCTGAAGCCGGCGAGGCCGGTGTTGACGCCGCAGTTGAGCACGCCGCGCTTCGTAACAGCGTCGAGCGTGCGCGAGGCGGGGGTGTCTGGGCATGGGCGAGGTGGGGATCTGCAGGATTATGGCGCGCGGCCGAACGGGCCGAAACGCGACACATGATACTGGCGTGGCCATTCTCCCGCGCGCGGGGAGAAGGTTAGGATGAGGGGCAGCATGTGGGCGCACTTGCTGGTGGTCAACGGGAGACGGCATGCGGGTGGCGCCTCAATGGTTCAGGATTTGCGAGAGGAACGCTTTGGTTCGCTCTTGCCTGGGGGCGGTGAAGAATTCGGAGGGTGGCGCGTCCTCGACCACTCTCGCCGGCATCCATGAAGAGGACGCGGTCGGCGACGGCCTTGGCGAAACCCATCTCGTGCGTGACTACGAGCATGGTCATGCCGCCCTTGGCCAGCTCCGTCATGACGTCGAGCACCTCCTTGACCATCTCGGGATCGAGCGCGGACGTCGGCTCGTCGAACAACATGATGCGCGGGTTCATGGCAAGGGCGCGCGCGATGGCGACGCGCTGCTGCTGACCACCCGATAGCTGGCCGGGATACTTGCGCGCCTGCTCGGCAATCTTGACGCGGGCGAGCAGCTGCAGCGCCGCCGCCTCAGCCTCGGCGCGCGGCATCCGGCGGACCCAATGCGGTGCAAGGATGAGATTGTCGAGCACGGTGAGGTGGGGAAACAGGTTGAAGCTCTGAAACACCATGCCGACTTCGGAGCGGATCTTGGCGAGCTGGCGCAAGTCGGCCGTCAGCGCTTGGCCCTCGACTGTGATGCTGCCCGAGTTGAACTTCTCCAGGCCGTTGACACAGCGAATGAGCGTGGACTTGCCGGAACCGGATGGGCCGCAGATGACAATTTTCTCGCCGCGACGCACCGTCAGCGAGATGCCCCTCAGCACGTGGAAATCGCCATACCATTTGTGCAAGCCGTTTATTTCGAGGGCGCCGGATCCGGCTTGACCGGCGGCGGTATCGTTTGCAGTTTTGGCTTCGGCCATGGAGTGCCCTGCGTTGGCGGCGATCGTTGCAGCCTAGAGTGCTTCCGGACAAAGTGTGAAGCGGTTTTCCGAAAAGAAGCAGGACAATTCAAGCGGCTAGGTCGTTTCGCGCTTCGAAGAAGAGCGGAAAGAGCCTAGCGAAGACTGCGGCCGAGGAATACCAGCTCTTTGCCGCCGATCGACGCAGAGCCGGCTTCGGCAAATCCGTTGGCGGCGTAGAAACCCAGGTTGCGCGCACCACGGGAACTGATGGCGTGGATGCCGGGTGCGCCAGCAGCCGACGCGTGGGCGGCGAGGGCTTCGATCAGAAGACGGCCGATGCCGCGGCCGCGGGCGCCCTCAGCCAGGTTGACGTGCAGCTGGGCGGGGAAGGCTGGCGTCAGCGCGGCAAAATGAGAGAAGTGCGGTTGATCGGCAAAGCGGGGATCGCGCGCGGGGTCTTGCAAGCTGCCGCAGATGTAGCCAACGGCACGGCCATCGGCATCAATCGCTACGAAGCAGCAATCCGGGAAGTGCTGCAGGAAGCGGCCCAGCCAGCGCTCGCGAAAAGCGAGGCGCGCGGCGTCGTTCTCAAACGTCTTCGTGTTGCTCGATGAAAAGAAGACTGCGTCGAGCGCCGCTTGGACAGATGGATCCGTAGCGACGGCAGCGTAGGGCACGACTGTGGCGGACGTCGCGTGGGGTCAGATTCATGTTCGGCGTTATCTCACGCCGCAGAGTGGCGGCTCAACGAAAAAGGGCCGGCGCATTGGCCGGCCCTTTATTCTTATCGTTCAGGACTTAGTAGTCCGAGATGCACTGTTCGTAGCGGCTCCACCAATACGAGCTGCCGGTGCGAACGGCCTTGCGGCGAAGCCAGCTGCAGTCGCCGGAGCCACTGTAGTAGCCATCATAGTAGGCAGCGCCGTAGTACGGGTAGTAGCCGTAGCCGCCACCATAGAATCGCCGGCTATGATTGTGGTGGCGATGACCCCTGCCACCGCTCCAGCCCTTGCCACCGTTCCAGTTGCGGCCGCCGCCGCCCCAATTCTTGGACGGTCCGCCACGATTGAACGATTGCCCGCCGCCCATGCTGCCGCGGTTGAACGAGCGCGAACCGCCACCGTTGAAGGCGCGCATGCCGCCACCACCACCGCCGCCGCCAAACGATCGGCCGCCGCCACCGCGCATTCCGAAGCCGCCACCGCCGCCTCCACCGCTGCGCATGCCGCCACCGCCGCCTCTCGCCGCCTTCGCGCGCGAGAATGAGATTATCGGTCGATGCGTTGGCGCCAAGCGGCTGCGTGATCGGCGCAGCATTGGCGGACGTCAGCGCAGCGGGACTGAAGGCAAGCCCAGCTGCGAGCGCGCCCGCGATTGCAAAGTTTCTCAACATTGAATTGTTACTCCTGCGATGCCGTACACCCCCGGCGTACTTGTTGGTTGTTATTTAGGGAGAAGGCCTCTCTCTTTTAAGACGGAGCGCCTCTGGGGATTAAACGCGCGAGGCAGCCAAATCCGTCGACGCGGCGAAGAATTTTTTCAGGATGACGTTTGTTGCGCCAGCAGGCCGCTTGCAGCAATGCCGTTGAACACGGCCTGCACGGCGATCGCCGCCAGCAAGATGCCGAAGACGCGCATCAGTACACGTTGCGCCGTGATGCCGATGACGCGCGACAGCCTATGCGCGCTGAGCAATAGCGCGAGCGTCAACGCCATCACGGCGGCGAGTGCCGCAAGAACGGCGGTCAGTTGCAGCGCATCATTGCGCGTTTGGGCAGCGAGCAGGATTGCGGCGCTCATGGCGCCAGGGCCGGCGAGCAGTGGCGTTGCCAATGGGAAGACAGCGAGGTCATCCTTCGTTTGCGCTTCGGCGCCTTCGGGCGGCGTGAGCTTGAACACGCTATGCGGCTTGGCAAACACCATCTCGAGGCCGAGCATCAGCAGAATGATGCCGCCGGCCGTTTGCAGCGCGGCAATTGTGACGCCCAGTTGATGCAGCAGCGGACCGCCAAGCAACGCAGAGCCGGCAAGAATGACGCTGGCGATCAGGGTCGCCGTGATGGCGAGCCGCCTGCGCTCGTCATTCGTTGCGTTCGGCGTCAATGCCGCAAACAGCACGGCTGCCTCGATCGGGCCGATCGTTGCGAAAAAAGTGGTGAAGCTTGATAGCGCCGTGCCGAACATTTTCCGTCCAATCGCTGAGCAAACGACGCAAGAGATCGCAGCAAACTGTGTAGCGGAGAAGCAAAGGCCACCGCTAGCGCGCCGCCGCTGGTAGCAATCTGTCATATCGGCTGCTAGTGCGTTGAATTTGAGCGAAAATTCTTCTTTGCAGGAAACGAATCATACGTATCATCGATTGCATCTGCGGGGTCTGGCGTCGACTGGAGATCCGTAATGGCCGATCGCTCGTTCACTGAAATGATGTCGGGATACAGCCTGACAACTGCCGAAATTCTCTACCGCTTGCCGGACCATCCGGCACTGCTGCAGAGCTATATTTGGCAGGATTACGATCAGCATCCGCGCTTTCCCAAACTCAAAGGGTTTCTGGAATTTCTGGAGCCGCGAGTTGGAAGGCAAGCTGTTCAAGGTGCTCGTGGCGCATACCAAGCTGATCCGCCCAGCTGAGCTTCGGCTGGTTAGGGCGGAGATGAAGCTGCATTAGCCCGTGTTTGAGATGCGAGCGGCAAGCTCGCATTGCAGACGTGAATCAAACACGCGGGTAAAGCCATGGAGAAAGTTCACTCGGGGATCTGATCCCATCAAGAGCGGACATGCTCTGGCAAGTCAGTGCTGGGCGAACACTTCTGTGCTGCCGTCTTTCTTCACCAGCAGCACGTCGTAAGGCTCCTTGGTGTCGCCCACTTCCATACCGGGCGAGCCGACTGGCATGCGCGGCACGGCAAGTCCGATGGCGTCCGGCTTCTCGGCCAGGAGCCGTTTCACGTCATTGGCCGGCACGTGCCCTTCCACGACATAACCGCCGATTTCAGCTGTATGGCATGAGGCCTGCGGCAGCGACAGGCCGAGCCGCACCTTCTCGCGCACCAACTGGCTTTTGCTGACGTCTCGCGCTTCGAGCGCGAAGCCGGCCTTCGCCATGTGCTCCACCCACTTGATGCAGCACTGGCAGTCCGGATCTTTGTAGATGATGCCGGTCTGGCGAGCGGATGTGCCGACGTCAGGTGTGTCGGCGAAAGCAGGTGCAGCCGCGCTGATAGCAAGGGCTAAAGCAAGCAAACCATGACGCATCCGATACTCCCTGGCGATCGCGATGTTCCAACGCGCGCGCTTACTGCCGCGCCTGAAACGCCAGCCCGATTATACCGCGACCTGCGTTCCGACTTCCACCACGCGGTCGGTGGGGATCTTGAAGTAGGTCGTCGCGTCCTGGGCCGAGCGGGCGAGCATGATGAACAGGTGCTCCTGCCAACGCGGCATTTCGGACTTGGGCGTGACGCGCAGCGAGCGGCGCGAGAGGAAGAAGGACGTTGCGCCAATGTCCAGCTTCAGATCCTTGCGCTTCAGCACTTCGATGATCTTCGGGATCGACGGCGTTTCCATGAAGCCGTAGCGCGCGACCACCTTGATGAAGGTGTCGTTGGTGCGATCGACGGTGACGCGCTCGTGGCGGGCGACGCGCGGGGTATCTTCCGTGCGGATCGACAGGACGATGTTGCGCTCGTGCAGCACGCGGTTGTGCTTGAGATTATGCATCAGCGACGTGGGGGCGAAATCCAGGTCGGCGGTGAAGAACACGGCCGTGCCGGGCACGCGATGCGGCGGCTTGGCTTCCAGCTTGCGTACGAGCCAGTCGAGTTCGGCCTCGTTCTTGCGGGTGTAGCGCGACAGGATGCCGGCGCCGCGCACCCATGTGGCCATGATGACGGCGAGAATGGCGGCAAGCGTCAGCGGCAACCAGCCGCCTTCCAGCACCTTGATCATATTGGCGGCGAAGAAGACCTGCTCGATCATCAGCAGCGGAACAATCAAGGCAAGGGCCTGCCAGAGTTTCCACTTCCACAGCTTCCAGACGACAAAGAACATGAGCGTAGAGGAGATGACCATGTCAGCGGTGACCGCCACACCGTAGGCAGCGGCAAGCGAACTCGACGACTTGAACACGGCCACGACAAACAACACGCCGGCCAGTAGCAGCCAGTTCACGCGCGGCAGATAGATCTGCCCCGCCATGCTCTCTGACGTGTGCTTGATAGCGAAGCGCGGCAGCAGGCCGAGCTGGATTGCCTGGCGCGTAAGCGAGAATGCACCGGTGATGACGGCCTGGCAGGCGATGATCGTGGCGAGGGTGGCCATGATGACCATCGGGATCAAGGCCCATTCCGGATAGAGCTTGTAGAAGGGATTATCCAACGCCGTATGGTCAGACAGGACGAGGGCGGCTTGGCCGAAGTAGTTGAGCATCAGTGCGGGCAGGACCCAGGTGAACCAAGCGAACTGGATGGGCCTGCGGCCGAAGTGGCCAAGGTCGGCGTAGAGGGCTTCGGCGCCCGTCACGCACAGGAAGACGAGACCGAGAACCGTCAGGCCGATGAGGCCGTTCGAAAACAGGAACGTCAGGCCGTAATGCGGGCTGATGGCGGCCAGCACGCTCGGGTTGTCGAAGATGTGGACCAGGCCGCCGAGGCCCATGCAGAAAAACCAGAACGCCATGAACGGGCCGAAGAATTTGGCGACCGCGGCCGTGCCGTGGGACTGCACGGCGAAAATGCCGATCAGGATGATTATGGCCGACGGGAGCACGAACTTATGCAGGGCCGGCGATACCAGCGTCAGGCCTTCGACGGCCGACAGCACCGAGATGGCGGGCGTGATCACTGCATCGCCGTAGAAGAACGAAGCGCCAATGATGCCGAGAGCGAAGATCAGCGGGGCGCTGCGCTTGGCGACCGACTGGCCCAATGCTGCAAGCGCGAACGTGCCGCCTTCGCCCTTGTTGTCGGCGTGCAGCAGGATGACGACGTACTTGATCGTGACGGTGAGGATCAACGCCCACAGCGCCAGAGACAGGACACCCATCACGCTGGACGTGGCAACCAAGCCCTGCGCATCCTTGGTGGCGGAGACAGCCTCGCGGAAGGCGTACAGCGGGCTGGTGCCGATGTCGCCATAGACAACGCCGACGCAGCCGACGGCGAGCGCGAGAAATTTCTTGTTGGCGTGGGTCTGATCCGCGTCGGAACCTTGGTCCACAACGTTCGACTGTGCCAATGGGCACCTCTTGATGTTCCGGCGCTGCAGTGCAGCAAAAGTTGCGGGCTTATACGCTCAACCTTGCTAGCGAGGAAAGCCATTTGCGCGATTCTGGCTTGGTTCGCTTGACCCGACCGCTCTTCTCTTGACCCACGAAAATGCCGAGCCCCAGCACGTGGCGGCCCGTTGTCGGAAACGCTTAACTATATCAGATTCGGCCAAGGCCAATTGTCGCAGCGCAGTGTCCGTACCCTGTCCAAAGTTCGTTGCGAAACCGCGCTGCCGGGCAATACTTGCTCTGCCTCGCCACGATAACTGGTAGGCCGATGCGCGCTGGCCAATAGCCGGGTTTGTCACAGGGTCACACAGTTGCGACGCGATTCCGGCCAAGGCTCTTGGCCTGATACAGCAGTTTGTCGGCGCGGTTGACGAGGTCGCCGGCACGTTTCGCCGTCGCGCAATTGAGCAACGCCCAGCGATGCGGTGATCCGCAGGCGCCCGGCCAGAGGGATCTCGAAGCCCTCCGCTTCAATCTGAGTCCGCAGCCGTTCCGCTAAAATCGACGCGGACAGACTGGCGGTATCAGGCAGTACGATGGCAAATTCCTCGCCCCCGAAACGCGCGACAGTATCTCGGTTGCGGGCAAAGCGCGCGAGGATCTTGGCGAACGACTGGAGTACGGCGTCGCCGGACTGATGCCCGTACTTGTCGTTGATCGCCTTAAATCGATCGATATCGACCATCACGACCGAGAGCGGCTCCAGGCTGGTCTCGACTCTTTTGACGGCTTCTTCCAGCTCCTTATCGAAAGCGCGGCGGTTGCCTACCTTGGTCAAAGAATCGCGCAATCCCTGCTCTTGCGCTTGTTCCAAGCTCACGTTCAGAGCTTCGAGCTGCGTTCGCGAGGCTTCCAGCTTGCGAGCCATTGCGTGCGTCTCCAGACGCATGCGGTGGTTTTCAGCTGCAAGCAGAGTAGCGATCGCGCGCAATTGGTCAGGCGTAGTGACGGTTGAGATCCGGTCTTGCATCGCACCCAGAGATTCGGCGTAGCTTTCGTGGCTGCCGACGCTTGAGGCTGCGAGCGCGGCGATCTTGGACGCTTCGAGATCGAGGCGCGCGCCTGTCTGCGCGAGCGAGCTGGCCGATAACCGCGTCGCGCCCTTGCCGGCGACTGGCGATGCCAGATCTTTGATTGAGTTAAGCGCGATCGCAGCAACCGCGGTGCCGAACGCCGCCAGCGCCACGAACCAGAACAGCATAAGCGGCGAGCCGGCGTGCGGCCTACTCTCCTGCTCCGCTTCGTGAAAAATCCTGGCTTCCCACCACACGGAGTGCTCCCAGGCGATGATGGCGATCAACAGCCCAAGCGCGGCAGGTGCGACGAGGGTCCAGGATGGGACTGGCTTCTGCATGATTTGAGTAAACTGCATGGGACGTTGAGAACACCGATCTGAATTTGTATTATCAGTGTGAGCTATTTTAATTAAACAGCGGTTATAACGCATGCTGACTGTCAGGCTAGGCCGCTGAAGACAGTTAATAATTTGCTTTAAACTTGAGCGTCTTCGCTAAACCGGCGGACGCCGGGGCGCGTTGGCCGTTGGACCGACTGCTGGCCCCAATCGCCGTTCGATGCGGAGCAGACCCAAGGGCTGCCCCGCAAATGCACGTCGTTATGGCAATGCGTTACGCCGCTGCCTCCATCGCCTCGAGTTCGTCGATCATGGCTTCGATGACGGATAGGCCTTTGCCCCAGAACGTCGGGTCGCGGGCATCGAGGCCGAAGGGCTTCAGGAGGTCGGTGTAGTCCTTCGAGCCGCCGGCTTTCAGCAGGTCGAAGTACTTGCCGACGAAACCGGGGTGGGCATCCTGGTATAGGCCGTAGAGCGAGTTCACCAGACAGTCGCCGAAGGCGTAGGCATAGACGTAGAACGGCGAGTTGATGAAGTGGGGAATGTAGGTCCAGAACACTTCGTAGCCAGGCTTCAGTTCGATTGCCGGGCCGAGGCTTTCCTTCTGCACGTCCATCCAGAAGGCGGCGAGGTCGTCTGACGACAGCTCGCCCTTGCGGCGGCCTTCGTGGACTTTGCGCTCGAAGGTGTAGAACGCGATCTGGCGGACGACGGTGTTGAGCATGTCCTCCACCTTGCCGGCGATCATGGCTTTGCGCTCTTTCTGGTCGTGCGTATCGGCGAGCAGAGCCTTGAACGTCAGCATCTCGCCGAAGACGGAGGCGGTTTCGGCGACCGTCAACGGCGTGGACGAGAGCAGCGGGCCCTGGTCGCGGGCGAGCCACTGGTGCACGCCGTGGCCGAGTTCATGCGCCAGCGTCATCACATCGCGCGGCTTGCCGAGGTAGTTCATCAGAACGTACGGATGCACCGATGGCACGGTCGACGCCGAGAACGCGCCTTGCGCCTTGCCTTCGCGCACGCCGGCGTCGATCCACTGCTTGTCGAAGAACTGCTTGGCGATGGTGGCCATCTCGGGCGCGAAGGCACCGTAGGCATCGAGCACGATCTTCTCGGCCTCGGGCCAGGTGATGACGCGCTCGGGCTTGTCGGGGAGCGGTGCGTTGCGGTCCCAGTACGACATACGCTCCATACCGAGCCATTTCGCCTTCATGGCGTAATAGCGGTGCGACAGGCGCGGATAGGCGTCGCGCACCGCATCGACGAGTGCGTCGACGACGGGGCCTTCGACGCGGTTGGAGAGGTGGCGGCCTTCGGCGACGTCCTTGAATCCGCGCCAGCGGTCGGAGATCTCCTTGTCCTTTGCCAGCGTGTTGGTGATGAGCGTGAACAGGCGAATGTTGTCCTGGAACACGCTCGACAGCGCCTCAGCGGCGGCGCGGCGCTTGGGTTCCTTGGGATCGGAGAGCAGGTTGAGCGTCGGCTCCAGCGTGAGTTCGCCCTTCTCGCCCGCGACCTCGAAGCGCAAGCCCGGTCATGGTCTCGCCGAACAGGCGGCCCCAGGCCTGGCGGCCAGTCTGGCTCTTTTCGTGGAATAGCGTCTCGATCTTTTCTTCGAGCTGGTAGGGCTTCTCCTTGCGCAGCGCCTCGAACCAGGCGTCGTAGCGTGACAGCTCCTTATTCTTGAGGGCCTTCGCCAGATCGTCGTTTTCGATCTGGTTGAGTTCGAGATCGAAGAAGATGAGGCCGGAGGAGATGTCCGTCAGCTTTTCGGAGATGTTGCCGTAGAACTTGACGCGTTCCGGGTCGGTCTGGTTGGCGGCGTAGAGCAGGCCGGCGTAAGAGCCGAGCTTGCCGAGCAGGTCCGACAGCTCCTCGTATTCGCGGATGGCGTGCATCAGCTTGGCGCCGTCACCGCCCAGTGCCACGACCTTGCCCTGATAATCGGCCTTGAATTTGGCCGCACGCGCAGCGGCGGCGGCCAGATCGCGATCGACCTCAGGGCTGGTGGGACTGGTGTAGAGATCGCCCAGATTCCACTCCGGCAGCATGCCGACATCTGGGGCGCCGGCCTCTTTCGCCTTCCTGGCGGACGAGGTGCGTTCGGTCGAGGCGGCGAAAAGCGGGGCGCGCGGCAGCGTCATAAGAGCTCCAGGACTGGGGGAATGGATTGGGCTGGATGTTAGCGTTATCGCCCGGTATTTCAACCCGCAGGTTGTCAGGTTCGTTTCAGGTTGGGGGCGCGTTGGCGCCATAATCGGGGCGCTTTCGTCGCTGCTCCGATGTTCGATCCGCACCGAGAGCTAAAGCCGCCTATGACCACCAATATTTGGCATCGCACCGAAATCATCGCGCTGGCCGTGGCAATCTATCTCGTCGCGGTTCTGAACGTCGCGTTCTGGCAGCGGCTGCTGGCGGCGGTGGCACCATCCACCCTCCATGACTGGGCCTTCCTTACGGCGGTGGCCGTGGCCCTCGTGGCGGTCGCCTACGCGATCCTTGTGCTGCTGGCGCTGCCCTACATCTTCAAGCCGGTCGTCGCGGCCGTGCTGATCATTGGTGCGGGCGCCACGTACTTCATGCTCGAATACGGCACGCTGATCGACGACAACATGATCCGCAATGTGCTGGAAACCGATGCGGGCGAAACGCACGATCTCATCTCGCTGAAGCTGGCGGCTTTTGTCGCAGTTCTGGGCGTAGTGCCAGCGTTGCTTGTGTGGCGCTGGCCAATTGCCTTCCGGCCGTTGCTGCGTGGGGCGCCTTGGCGGATGGGGGTGGCAGGCATCGCACTGGCGGTGGGCACTACCGCGGCGATGACGTTTTACGAGGATGTCACTTCGATCGGGCGGGATCATCGTGAGCTGCGACTGAGCCTTACGCCCTCAAACATCGTTTCCGGACTTGGGCGCAACTTGCGCAAGCCGCTGCCGAAGGGTGCACCGCAGCCCTATGGCGCAGACGCCCGAAAGGGTGCGGCTTGGGCGGGGCGGACGCGGCGCGCCGTTACCGTGGTTGTCATCGGCGAAACCGCGCGGGCGGCAAACTTCTCCCTCAACGGCTACGCGCGCAAAACGAACCCACAGCTAGAGAAGGTTGACGGTCTCATCAATTTCACGAACGCGTCGTCGTGCGGCACCGACACGGCCGTTTCAGTGCCGTGCATCTTTTCGGGATTTGGCCGCGGCGAGTTCCGGCGTGCGCGAGCGGATGCGCGCGAAAACCTGCTCGACATCCTGCAGCGGGCAGGGTTCGCCGTGCTGTGGCGAGACAATCAGGCGGGCTGCAAAGGCGTCTGCGACCGCGTTCCCAGCGAGAAGACGCTGGATCTCAAGTTGACCGGTCTGTGTGACGGCAAGGAGTGCCAGGACGAGGCGCTGCTGTCGGGCCTTGGCGAGAAGATCGACGCGTTGACGGGCGACGCGGTGATCGTTCTGCACATGATGGGAAGCCATGGGCCGGCGTATTACAGGCGGAGCCCACGGGACTTCCAGCGCTTCATGCCGGCGTGCGACACGAACCACTTGAGCCGCTGCAGCCATGAGGCGTTGGTGAACGCCTACGACAATTCGATTGCGTACACCGACCACGTTCTGGCCAAGCTGATCGATCTACTCGCGCAGCGGCAGCACATCGATACGGCGATGCTGTTTGCCTCTGACCACGGCGAGTCGCTGGGGGAGAAGGGCATCTATCTGCACGGCATGCCCTTTGCAATTGCGCCCAGCGAGCAGACGCACATTCCGATGATGCTGTGGTTGTCGCCGTCGTTCATGGATGACTTCGGCGTGGACCAGAGCTGCCTCTCTGGCAGGCGCGGCAATGCCGTGTCGCACGACAACATATTTCATTCGGTTCTGGGGCTGATGGACGTGAGCACGTCGGTGTACCAGGCGGAGCTGGATCTATTTGCTTCGTGCCGGCGCCCGGCGGTGAGCGTGGAGCGCCACCCCAAGGCGGGGTGATTTCCAGCAGGTGTCGGCAGCCGGACTTTCCATCCCTACATCATGGTCGCGGAGGTGTTGTGTCCCGGCCGATTGGGTGGATAGGGTCGATCCCGCATGCGCCTACGGCGTCGTCGGGGTCAGGTATTTGAGAGCGGCGGTGGAGGCGGCGCCGCCGAGAACGCAGGGCAGACCGACTTCGACGTGGCCGGTGGCGCCAGCGGCAATGCAGCCCAGCGCGAGGGCGGTCTGGCCGGCGGTGCCCCACCAGGCCATGTCGCGGCCGGACTGCGGACCCTTGGCTTTCAGTTCTTCGATCGAGGCCAGCGCGTTCTTGCGCAGGCGCTGCGTTTCGTAGGTTTCGGCCGCGTCGATGACCTCTGAAACCTCGATGCGGATTTCCTTCGGCTGGCGGTTCACCTCAGCCTTCAGGATGTCCATCAGATCCTTGTCGCGCGAGGCGTTGGTGGCGAGCGTCCACTTAGCCATCGAGGCGATCGTCAGTTTTTCCAGGTTGTTCTTGTCTTTTGCCCAAGCGAGCGTGGAGACGATGCGGCGCACGGGCTCGGGATTGCCGGAGGCGAAGTAATAACCCCAGTGCGCGTCCAGCACGAAAGACGAGCCCTCCAGCGGCAGGTCGGCGAGAACCTTGCCGTCGCCGTAGAGGTATTTGCGGATGAGGCCGTTGCGCGCGGGCATGCGCTCTATGAAGCGCTCCATCACGGACTTCCAGTTGGCCAGGCCCGAGAAGGCGATGGCCTTGATCAGCACCACCTGATCTTCCGGCGGCATCGGGAACATCTCGGTAATGAGCCGTTCGGTCTTGTCCGGGTTGGAACCAAGCACGCCGGCGATGAAGCCGACGTGGACGCCAGCCATGTCGAGATCGCGGAAGAGGCCGAGGTTGCCCATGGCGCGGACGACCTGGGGCAGTTTGTCGGGCTGTGGATTGGAGCGGTAGTCGTTGATGAACTTGAGGACGTCTTCCGCCTTCGCAAACTCCTGCTCATCGGCCCGCTGCTTCTTGTGCACGAGGTTGGCGGACCGAGCCTTCTGGCCGTTTTCGGCAATGCGGCGCTGCTCGGCGGCTTGGGGCGCGGACGGCCACTGGCACGCGAGGACCGCGGCAGCGCAAAGCAATGATGTTGCGATCGACCGCATCAGCGGCATTTCCTCATACGCGGGAACTACATAAGCAAGGTGGCCGGGGCCTGTCCGACGGTCCGGCAAAGCCCGAAAAGGGCGCTTTTGCCATGGCGGATTTGTGACGGGCGGCTGCCGGAAAGCTTTTTCCACCGCTGCGGGAAGACTTTGCTTGCTTCCTTGACGCGGCTGCTTGGGACGACAATGTTCCCGCCATGTCCCCTGAAGAGCCGACATCCGCCACAGACGCGCCGTCTGCGCCGCCGCCGTGCGGGCCGCAGATCATTGCCGGCTACCTGAAGCACCTGGGCTCGGGCCCCGGCGTTTACCGTATGCTCGACGGCGCGGGCACCGTCATCTACGTCGGCAAGGCGCGCAACCTGAAGGCGCGCGTGGGCAATTACGTGCGGCTGGGCGGGCACACCAACCGCATCGCGCGCATGATCTCGGCGACCGCGTCGATGGAATTCGTGACGGTGCGCACGGAAGCCGAGGCGTTGCTTTTGGAAGCGAACCTCATCAAGCGCTTCCGGCCGCGCTTCAACGTGCTGCTGCGCGACGACAAGTCGTTTCCCTACATCTTGATCGCGCGCGACCAGGCGGCGCCGCAGATCATGAAGCATCGCGGCGCGCGCAACCGCAAAGGCGATTACTTCGGGCCGTTCGCCTCCGCCGGAGCCGTGGGGCGCACGATCAACATGCTGCAACGGGCTTTCCTGCTGCGCTCGTGCTCTGACAGCGTCTACGAGAGCCGCACGCGGCCTTGCCTGCTGCATCAGATCAAGCGTTGCTCGGCGCCGTGCACGGGCGAGATCGGGCTGGACGAGTACGGCCAGCTGGTGGACGAGGCGGTGCGCTTTCTCTCGGGCGAAAGCCAGAGCGTGCGGCAGCTGTACCAGCGCCTGATGGAGGATGCGGCCGGCGAGCTGGAATACGAGCGGGCTGCGAAATATCGCAACCGGCTGTGGGCGCTGGCGCACGTGACGGCGGACCAGGCGATCAATCCGGACGGGATCGAGGAAGCCGACATCTTCGCGGCCCACCAGGAGGGCGGGCAAACGTGCGTGCAGGTGTTCTTTTTCCGCACGGGCCAGAACTGGGGCAACCGCGCGTATTACCCGAAGGCCGATCGCTCGCTGCCGGTGGAGGAAATTCTCGATAGCTTCGTGGCGCAGTTTTACGACGACAAGCCGGTGCCGCGGCTCATCCTGCTGTCGCACGAGATCGTCAACCGCGAGCTGCTGGCGGAGGCGCTGAGTATCAAGGCCAACCGCCGGGTGGAGATCCGCGTGCCACAGCGGGGCACGAAGTCGGGGCTCGTCGATCATGCCGTGGCGAACGCGCGCGAGGCGCTCGGACGCAAACTGGCCGAGACGGCGTCGCAGAGGCATCTGCTGGAGGCGCTGGCGGAGCGCTTCGGGCTGGCCGACGTGCCGCGGCGTGTCGAGGTGTACGACAACAGCCACATCATGGGCACGAACGCCGTCGGCGGCATGATCGTCGCGGGGCCGGAAGGGTTCGTGAAGGCGGCGTACCGCAAGTTCAACATCAAGTCGCAAGCGATCACGCCTGGCGACGACTTTGCCATGATGCGCGAAGTGCTGACGCGGCGCTTCAAGCGGCTGGTCGAGACGGGGGCGGACGCGGCAGAGGGTGACGCTGCGGCGGCGGGCGTCTCTGCGGCGCCGGACGCGCCCATTCCGGAAGACGAGCGGCCGGACGTGTTTCCGGACAAGCCCGACCTCGTGCTGGTCGACGGCGGCCTGGGGCAGTTGAACGTCGCGTGCGAGGTGTTCGCGGATCTGGGCGTGCGCGACGTGGCGCTGATCGGCGTCGCCAAGGGGCCGGATCGCGACGCGGGCCGCGAGCATTTCCACCGGCCGGGCGAGGCCCGATCGATCATGCTGGAGCCGCGCGACCCAGTGCTCTACTTCGTGCAGCGGCTGCGCGACGAGGCGCATCGCTTCGCCATCGGCACGCATCGCGCCAAACGCTCAAAGGCGATCAGTGCGAACCCGCTGGACGATATTGCCGGTATCGGACAAACTAGACGACGTGCGCTGATGAACCACTTCGGCTCGGCCAAGGCCGTCTCGCGAGCAGGCATCGAAGACCTCAAGGCCGTGGCCGGCATTTCTGCAGAAATGGCCCAGAAGATCTACGATTTCTTCCACGAGCGGCGCGGCTAGCCAAACGTGGCTAGCCATCGGCGGGTCGCTAAACGTGCGCGGGGTGGCCTGCTCGCGATCCAATTTTTGAGTACCACTCGATAGGAGACCACCGATGAAGATCAGGCTGGACGAGAAAGAGGGTTTGGCTGCCGGCAAAGCTATCGAGGTTGAAGCACGCAGCCAATCGCCGTCAGGCCGAGTTTCCGTGACCATTTGGAACGGCGCTGAACACACGTCGGTCGACTTAACGCCCGAACGGGCGCGGCAAGTTGCGATGGCTTTGATCTCGGCCTTTGGTGGCGGCGGGGACGCAGGCTAATGATCATCGCGGACTGCGGACCACCTGCAAAGGAAGAGGTGTTCCTCTAGGAACCGACGCTGGCATTCGCCGAAGGTAGACAGGCGCGGCGCGGGGCATCGGGCTTCTGACGCAGATCTTTCTTGGAGCGCCAGATGAAACTCGTTAGCGCCGTTACCGATATCTTTATCGCACCGCTGTTTCGCACCGACGACCAGGGACGACGCGTCTTCGTCCCGTCGGCCATGAGCGCGGACCGCTTCCTGTTGCCCGACGCGCAGGTTGAAGAGCGGCTGAGGACACGGATGGCGACACTGGTCGCCGTGTCGCTCGCCATCTCGCTGCTGCTCATCGCCGGCGCAGTTGCCGTCTTCGGCCCGGCACGGATGTGGACGGCCGGCGTCTGGCTCGGCTTGGCCGCGGCGTTCGCCTTGCACATGATCATCAACATCCGCATCGGAAAGGGCCTGGCCAAGGGGCTCGACAAATCGGCGGCAAAGCCGGTCGGCTTCCTGCGAGCGATGGCCGAGCAAGCCGCCTTCATGCCACGCTGGCTTTGCTGGCTGGAGGTTGTCGTGGCTCCACTGGTCCTGGTGGGCGGCATCATCGGCATGCGTGATGCCGTGACGACATACGACCTGGCCATGTCGTTCGTTGCCTTCCCGCTCTCCGGCTTGATGCTGGCGGTTGGGGTGGCCGGGCTGCTGGGCCGGAAGTGACCAAGCAGAGGGCGCTGCGCGCCGAATTTTCAGGCGATTAGTTTGCGATTGCATCGCCTGACGCGGCCATCCGGGGTGCCCCCATTGACGGGGGCATCCGCGGATGGTGTACCTAGCGGTATGGATCAATACGCGCCACGGTCGCGCCAGTTGCTGATGAGCCTGCCGAACGTACTGACGTACGCGCGGATTTTGGCCGTTCCCGCGCTCGTTGCGTGCCTGTTGTTCCTGAAGGGCGATACGGCTCGCTGGGCTGCATTCGTGCTGTTCACTGCGGCGGCGCTGACGGACTGGCTGGATGGCTATCTGGCGCGGGCATGGGAGCAGCAGTCGACGCTCGGCGGCATGCTGGACCCGATTGCCGATAAGCTGATCGTCGGCGCGGCGCTAATGATGCTGGTTTACGATAATACCATCAACGGCATGTCGATCTGGGCTGCGATCGTGATCCTGTGCCGCGAGATCCTGGTGTCGGGCCTGCGCGAGTTCCTGGCGGAGCTGAACGTCAAGGTGCGCGTGACGCAGATGGCCAAGTGGAAGACCACGGTGCAGATGGTGGCCCTGGCGTTCCTGCTCGCCGGACCCGCCGCCGAGAAGATCTACCAGGGCGTGACGATGGCAGGCCTCGGCCTGCTCTGGGTAGCGGCGCTGCTGACGCTGCTGACAGGCTATGATTATCTCAAAGCCGCCGTGCGCCACGCCATAAACCACTGATCGAACGAGGCCGAAATGTCCGCAAGCGCGGGACACCTCCTGAAAGATGGGGCCGTACAAGAACGGGCCGTGAAGCTGAAATACTTTGCCTGGGTGCGCGAGAAGGTCGGTCGCGCCGAGGAAGACGTGGCGCTGCCGGCATCCATTGCGACCGTGGCGGACCTGATCGTGTGGCAACGGTCGCGCGGGCCGGAATATGCCGATGCCTTTGCGGCGGGCCAGCGCGTGGTGCGCGCGGCAATCGATCAAACCCACGTCAAGCCGGATGCCAGCGTTGCGTCCGCGCGCGAGATCGCGTTTTTTCCACCCGTCACGGGAGGTTGAGGTGAGCGTTCGCGTCCAGGCGGAAGACTTCGACATCAGCGTCGAAGTCGCGCGCCTGACCCAGGGGCGAACTGATGTGGGGGCGATCGTAACGTTTACGGGCACGGTTCGCGGCCTGGGTAACGGACAAGAGATCGACGCCATCACGCTGGAGCACTACCCCGGCATGACGGAGGCGGAGCTGGAGCGGATCGAGGCTTCAAGCGCATCAGCGCTGGCCGCTTCAGGGCTCAAGCATCGTCCACCGCATCGGTCGGCTGGCCCCGGGAGAGAATATCGTTCTGGTGGTCACAGCCTCGGCGCATCGCCAGGCGGCTTTCGAGGCTGCGGAATTTCTGATGGATTACCTCAAGACCGAGGCTCCGTTCTGGAAGAAGGAAGACATCGCGGGCGGAGCGGCACATTGGGTCGATGCGCGCGAGACCGACACAGCTGCGCGCGACCGGTGGACCGGCAAAGCCAAAGGTGATGGCAATTGAGTTGCTGTTGCTATTCTCGAAACTACTCGCGGACTCTTGACGCCGTGTGCGAACACAACGAAACCTTTTGAATGACGGTTTCAACAAATCTTAACCATCAGAGCATCATAACATTGTCGGATGGCGTCCCGGAAAACGCCATCATTGCGAATCAGTGTGTCCTACGTCCCACACATGTGGAACCGTATTGCGTAGACGGGGGTCGAACGTCATGGTTCTAGGGCTTTCACGGCAAGCTTGGCCGATCAGCGGCCTGCTGTTTGCCGTAACCCTATTGGCTTCGCCGGCTTTGGCCGAGCAGAAGGATGCAGCGACCGCACCGGCGGGCGCTGCCGCCGCCGTTTCAGCCGATGCCACAGCTGCCGTTCCCCACGTTGCCGACGCGACGCCTGGCGCCGTTGAAAAATCGACCACCGATACCGCCGCTGGCAAGGTTCAGCGCACCCGCTTTCTGGTCGGCCTGGAGCGCTCGACGAAATTCACCGTTCGCGCTCTCACAAATCCAAACCGCGTCATCGTCGACGTCGAAGAGACCAAGCTTCAGCTGCCGGGCGACCTCGGCGGCAAGACCGTCGGCGTCATCAGCAGTTTCCGCGCCGGCATTTCGGGACCGAACCAGTCGCGCATCATCATCGACGTAACGGAGCCGGTATATATCGAGAGCTCCAAGATGGAGAAGGCGCCCGATGGCAAGGGTCATCGATTGGCCTTGAGCATCGTGACGGCGGAAAGCCCGAAAAAAGCAATGAAGGCGCCGTTCGCACTGGGTGCTGCAGGATTGCAGCCACCGATGCCCGTGCCGGCCGTGCGCCCTGAGGTTTCGGCCGCGAAGGCATTCAAGCCGATCATCGTCATCGACCCTGGCCATGGCGGCCACGACAGCGGCGCGATGAAGCACGGCACCGTGGAGAAGGATGTCGTCCTGGCATTCTCCAAGGTGCTGCGCGAGAAGCTGGAAGCGACCGGCCGCTACAAAGTGATGATGACCCGCGACACCGACGTGTTCGTTGAGCTCGGCGAACGCGTAAAGTACGGCGAGAAGCACAACGCCAGCCTGTTCATCGCCGTGCATGCCGATTACGCGACCACGAAAGCCAGCGGCGCCACGATCTATTCGCTGCGCGAGTCGGTCGGCAAAGGGCTGAAGAGATCGGCCAAGGGCGACATGACCGACAACGCGCTTTCGGGCACGGAGCTGAAATCGGTGAAGGAAAGCGCAGCCTCCGACTTCGACATGGGCGCAATCAAGGGCATCCTGTCGGATCTGGCCGGCCGCGAAGTGGAAGCGACGCAGGAGCGCACCACGTTGTTCTCGCGCTCGGTCGTGGAATACATGGGCAGCTCGACGAACATGCGCGACGATCCCGACCAGCAGGCCGCGTTCCGCGTGTTGAAGACGGCGCAGTTTCCTTCGGTGCTGATCGAGCTGGGCTACGTGACGAACAGCAAGGATGCCGGCAACCTCAATTCCAACGAGTGGCGCGGCAAGGTGGCAGACTCGATCATGACCGCCGTCGACAACTATTTCTCACAACAGATCGCTCGCCTGCCGATGTGATCGCGCGTTTGCGCTTGATCCAACCGGCGCCGGCATTCGCCTTGCAAATCCTAGCCAACAAAAAAGCCGGTCCGTGAGGACCGGCTTCGTCGTTTGTGGCCGGCTTCCAGGTCGCACGCCCTGCCGGCAGAAGCTCAGTTAAGCCCTACTTGGAGGATGAGAAGGGTTAAGTCGCCAGAGCAGAACGAAAAGCCATTGCGGATTGAGCCGAAGCGAATGTGCGGTGGCACTGCTCGATGGCCAAGGAGCAGATACGAATACATGACGAAGGTGCTTCAGCATGTGGCACTCCATCTTCTGTGGGAGCTGTGTCCGAAGGCCCCGCAGGGCAAACGCCAGGGTTCCGCATCGCGACGCAAGTCTGCCTGCTCCGGGATGGAGCCGGCGAAAAGAGACGATGCTGTTCCTTGGAATTTCGACGCAGCCGTCCTGGACGGGCGGCGGAAAGCGGGCGATGCGTGGCAGCCTGACGTTCCCTCGGGTGGCCCCATCCAGTGCCACCACACGTCCTGCTGGCCGTAGTTGCCAGTTTTAGTCGAACCTGGCTCAGAGTAGTCAAGGATGGTCCTTGTTGCTCTGACGCATGCACCATCGCTGACCCTGAGTGTGCAGGGCCGGCTGACGACGTGGTGTAACCCCCGCCGCTGCAAAGATTCTACGCGATTCGAAGCGCTACGCGTGTGACAGACATGCTGCAGTGCGTTCGATTCTATCGGCGTGCGGCCTGGATGCATTGTCAACTGCTGATCTCACGGAAATCCGCATCGATTTCGCAGACCACGCCCAGCGGATCGTATTGGACAGTGGTTTCGCTGCCCAGTTCGAATGCCAGAGAGCGCTCGATGAGCCGCGTGCCGAAGCCCTTGCGCTCAGGCGTCACCACCGGTGGGCCACCGCGCTCCATCCACTTGACGCGCAACCGCCGGCCGTTCGGCACCGGCGCGAGATTCCACGTGAGTTCCACGTTGCCGCCGGGCACCGAAAATGCGCCGTACTTCACGGCGTTGGTGGCGAGTTCGTGCAGCGCCATGGCAAAGGCCAGCGCCGCTGCCGGCTTCAACCTGATGCTGCGCCCGTTCGTGACGAGGCGGCCGCCGCCGGGATCATGCGGTTCGAGCACGATGGCGACGAGTTGCTTCAGGTCCGCGCCTTCCCACATCTCGTTCGTCAGGAGATTGTGGGCATTCGACAGCGCCAGCAGCCGTTCCTCGAAGGCCTCCAGATTGTCCTTAGTGACCGCGGACGTGCGGAATGTCTGCGATGCGATCGATTGTACGCTCGCCAGCGTGTTCTTCACACGATGATTGAGCTCGTTGATCAGCAGCGTCCGGCGCGCCTTGTCGCGCTTCTCGCCGTGGATGTCGGCGACGACGACCAGGGCTCCCGTCACCTCGTCTTCGTCGCCGAAGATCGGCGTGGCGCTCATGCGAACCCATCTGTCGTTGCTTTCCGCATGGTGGCACAACAATTCGACATCGCGCGCAACGAAGCCGCGCAGCGCTTGCCGCAAGGGATGCATGCCCGTGGGCAGTATCATGCCGTCCGACGCGTGCGCCGTGCAGGAGCGGTTAAAAATGTTGCGCTCCTCAGGTGGAGCGAACTCTTTGGATGGCAGCAGGCGGACGAAGACGTCGTTCTCCAGCAGGATGTTGCCGTCGCGATCGGTCAGCGCGGCGCCGACGGGCAAGTGTTCAAACAAGGTGCGGAACTGATGTTCGCTCTTACTCAGGGCTTCTTCGTGCCGCTTCAGCTCCGAGATGTCGCTCACGAAGGTGAAAACGCCGCGCAACTTGCCGCCTTCGTAGTGCGGGACGTATTCAGCTTTGAGGTGTTTGTGCTCGCCGTTTGGCGTGGGCACGTGTGTTTCATAGGAGATGCGCTCGCCCCGCAAGGCGCGGGTGAGGTAGGGCGATACGACCGCGTAGGTTTCTGCCGGCAGGATGTCCTTGAGCGGACGGCCCGTCAGGGATGCGGGATCCATCCCGAACCAGCGATCATAAGCGGCGTTGGCGAACTGGTAGCGCTCGTCGGTATCGATAAACGCGACCAGCGAAGGAATGACGTCGGTGATGACGCGGTACTTCTGTTCGCTTTCGCGCAACGTGGCTTCGCTGCGAATGCGCTGGATTTCGGCTGCGGCGCGGCCAGCGAAGATCTCAACGATATCGACGGACCGAAGGCTTTCGTCCATCGGGCGCTCGTGGAGAACGCCGATGATGCCGATGACTGTGCCGTTCGTGGCGCGCAGCGGCGTGCCGATGTAGCTGTCGACGCGATTGCGTTGCAGAACCTCTGAGTGCGGATAGAGAGCGCCAACGCCGGTTGGAATGAACCGCATCGTGCCCCGGACCACGTCAGCACACGGCGTGGCGTGCGGAATGAAGTCGCCATACGTTCCGGGCTTGCCGTCGATGTATGCGGCAAGGGTACGCAGGACTCGCGGATCTTCTTCGGCGACCTCGGCTACGTAGACTTGCCTGGCGCCCAAAGTCTCGCTGATGGCCTTGACCAGGGCCGCAAAGAAGGCAGGCCCTGGGACGCGCGAGCATTGCAGCAGCGAGGCTTGAGCCACCTCTAAGCGTTTGCGCTCGGTGATCTCGGTTTCGACGCAGACGCTACCGATGACCTCGCCGTTCTGGTCACGCAGTGGTGCAGCGTTGAGAATAATATGGCGGATGGTGCCGTCTACCAGACGCGCTTCGTATTCCTCGTCGCGCACCACTTCTCCCCTGCCGGCTCGCTGCAGCGGCAGCTCGTGGGCCGGGACGTCACGTCCGTCGCGCAAGAGGCGATAGGACTTGCCCGCGTCGGGATTGGTTCGATTAAACGAATGGTTCACTTGAACCGGCATCTTGTAGCGGCGCGCAGCCTCGGAGTTTCCCAGGATCACCCCGGCCTCAGGATCCTCGCTGACCATGGCAACCAGCGGCAAGGCTTCGAATAGCGCGGCGACCTGCTCACTCAGTCTAGGAGCGCTGATCCCCGGCTGCGTGACGGTAACAATGAACTCCAGCGGTTGTTGTTGCGCGTCACGACGCAACTCAATCGACGCGTTGACGGCATTGCCGGAGGGATCAACGCCGGAAATCTGGCTTCCGCTCTGCTGCAATGCCAGCGCGGTGGCCCTGGCGATGGACGGCCGGCTGGCCGCGGCCCAAAGAGATTGAAATGAAGTGCCGACCACATTGCGGCCTGCGAATAGCGGATGCGCGACGTCGCCAACCCAGATCACGTCGCCTTCAAGGTTGAGGACACAGCTGGCCGCAGAAGCCCCAGAGGCAAACGGGAGCGTCGCAACGTGAGGGTGGCGTGGGCTGCCGACCGTCAATCTGTCCCCCGCTGGCTAGTGGCCTCACCGATCGCAGTCGCGAGTTGCTGTATCTTGAATGGCTTTTGCAGAACGGAGTGGTTGCCGAGATAAGGCGGAATGCCGGGGGCGCCGTAGCCGGTCGCGAACACGAACGGTATGCCTCTCTCCAGCAGCAGATCGGCAATTGGAAACGACGTAGTGCCGTTGAGGTTCACGTCGAGCACGGCGATTTCAAAGTTTTCAGTGCGCGCGACATCGAGCGCTTTCGCGAGACGCGGGACGGGGCCGATGATTTCATAGCCCAATTCGTCCAGCATGCTTTCAATGAGCAGCGCCACCACCCCTTCATCCTCAACCAAAAAGGCCCGCTTCATTACGATCCCGACGTTTGCATGCCTTAACTTGGTAACCAAGACGGCAGTTGCTGCACTCCAGCCCAAAGACAAGCACGGCTAGCGGCTTCGTGTGCGGTTTCCTTTGTAGCGCGCTTAAGGCATAAGCGCGCCATACACATTCATTCAGATCCATCGGCATGACATCTAAAAATCGCGAAATCGCAAGCGGTGCCCCCACGCTGGCCATCATCGGCCGGCCGAACGTGGGTAAATCCACGTTGTTCAACCGCTTAACGCAGACGCGCGATGCGCTCGTCTCCGATCTACCCGGCCTGACCCGCGACCGCCGCGAGGGCCGTGCGCAGCTTGGCTCGCATACCGTTAAGGTTGTCGACACCGCCGGGCTGGAGGAAGCAGTGAGCGGCAGCATCGCCGACCGGATGCGGCGGCAGAGCGAGTCGGCGATCGAAACCTGCGACCTCGTGCTGTTCGTCATCGACGCCAAGGCGGGTGTGACGCCGGCCGACAAAGCCTTCGCCAAGGTGGCGCGCAGCTCCGGCAAGCCGGTGGTTCTGGTCGCCAACAAGAGCGAAGGCCGCGCGGGACGCGACGGCTTCTACGAAGCCTACGAGCTGGGCTTCGGCGAGCCCGTGCCGATCTCGGCCGAGCACGGCGAAGGCCTGGGCGACCTGGCGGTCGACATTCTCAACGCGCTTGGTCTGGACAACGATCTCTACGGCTGCCGGCGGTGACGGGAAAGCTGTCGAGAAGGCGGAGCGGCCCATTCGCATCGCCATCGTCGGGCGGCCGAATGCCGGCAAGTCGACGCTGGTCAACTCGATCCTGGGCGAGGATCGCATGATCACGGGCCCGGAGCCGGGCCTGACGCGCGATTCCGTTTCGACTGACTTCGTCTGGGGCAACCGCGAGGTGCGGCTGTTCGATACTGCGGGCCTGCGCAAACGCGCGCGCATCTCGGAGGTGGCGGAAAAGCTGTCGGCGAGCGACGCCATCAAGGCGATCCGCTTTGCGGAAGTCGTCGTGCTGCTGATCGATGCGGAGCGGCAGCTCGAACATCAGGATTTGACGATCGGCGATCTCGTCACGCAGGAAGGCCGATCGTTCGTCATCGCCATCAACAAATGGGATTTGGTCGAAGACAAGCCGAAGATGCTTCGCACCATCAAGGAGCGCGTGAGCAACAGTCTGGCGCAGGTGCCTGACGTGGCGGTGGTGCCGCTATCGGCATTGAGCGAGCGCGGCATCGACAAGCTGCGTGACGCCGTCTTCAAGGCGTGGACGATCTGGAACTCGCGCGTGCCGACTCCGCAGCTGAACCGCTGGCTGATCGAGGCAACGTCGCGGCATGCCCCGCCCGCAGCGTCAGGCCGGCCGATCCGCCTTCGGTTCATCACGCAACCCTCGACGCGGCCGCCGACGTTCGTGGCGTTCTGCTCCAAGCCGGACGACTTGCCACAATCGTACGTTCGCTATCTGGTGAACAGCCTGCGGCAGGCGTTCGACCTGCCGGGCGTGCCGGTGCGCTTCAACCTGCGCAAGGGCAATAATCCGTACGACAAAAAGCGTCCGAAACGCGGCTGACAAGGCCCTGACTTGGCTGGCGCCAAACGTGCGAAACGGCTAGTTTGCCAGCGGATCTGGGCGGGGCCAAAAGCCTGCTTTGAAGCAATAAGAAGGATCGAACCGATGTCACGAGGTACTGCCATCATTGGCGCAACGCGCCTTCCCGCCGTCGTGCTGGCGCTCGCCGCAGTTGTGCTGGGCTCCACTGCCGCAATGGCCGCCAGCGCGAAGGTGGAGCGCTATTGCAAGAACGACTACCTGCAGTTCTGTCCGGCCTACGAAGTCGGCTCGGCGGGGCTGCGCAGCTGCATGCGTCAGGCCGGCAGGCGGCTGTCGCCGCGCTGCATCGATGCGCTGCGCGACAGCGGCGAAATTCCGCGCAACCGCCGGAAGTAAAATCGGCATCCGCCGCGATCAATAATCGCGCGCAAATCACATCGCACGCAGTCATCCCTGGGCCAGTCCCGGGGATTTCGTTTTTCAGGCGTGCTGATGCAGGGGGCCAAGAATCGCAGTGGGCGGGAGCTGAGTGGCGAACCCGAAGATGCCAAACTGCTCACCGCCCACACGGGCGTCACCCATTAAGAATGGCGCCGCTCCGGACCGCGGTAGATAGGGGACATCGCATCCGCAATCAAGTGGTGATGGCGATGTTTGTCGCTATGACACGGACGCCGTGCTGCAGTGCGCTATGCGGCGAAGAGCAGGACCAGCGCAACGGCTGGAGTGGCTAGCTGTGTGATGGCAGGGCGCAGCTTGGTTGGATCGCTGAGCGCCAACACAAGTCCGGCAGCAACCATTGATCCCAGCCCGGCTGCCAGCAACGCAAGACCGACGGACGGCTGCTGAAACAGCAGGAACACGATGCCTGCGGCTGCGATGATTGCCAGAAACAGATTGTAGAAGCCCTGGTTGAAGGCCAGCTGGCTTCGTCTGCTCTGCCTGCACCCTGGTGATGCCAAACTTGCGAATGGTGCCGTCAGACGTCCAAAGAACGGACTCCAACACGAAGATGCAGACGTGTACGATGAGCGGCGATCGCCGCAAATACGAGGCCGACAGTCGTCATGGGATCCCTCCGTTCGGGCCGGGCCGATATTACCGCAACGCACTATGCGCGGAATTATTGCTCGGCCCAGCTTGCCAGGCGCTGCAGAAAGACCATGCACTTGTCGAGTTCGCTCGCCGCAATCCATTCGTTGGCCGTGTGGGCCTGGGCGATGTCGCCTGGGCCGCAGACGACGGAAGGCGCGCCGGCTGCCTGGAACAGGCCCGCCTCGGTTGCGTAGGAGACGGCGAACGTCTCGTTCTGATCCGTGAGTTGCAGCGCAAGCGCGACGACATCGGCGCTGGCATCGGCCAGGAATGGCGGAACGTTGTTGGCCTGCGTAATGGTGATCGAGGCTTCGGGCGCGACGCGTTGCATATCCGGCAGGCACTGCGTTTCGGCGAAGGTACGCAAGCGGCGCTCGATCTGGCCGGTATCGAGGCCCGGCATGGCGCGCACATCGAATTGAAAGCGGCAGGAAACCGGCACGATGTTGGTGGCGTTGCCGCCTTCGATGAGCGTGACCTGCAGCGTGGGATAGGGCGGCTCGAAGCGCGCATCCGGCGGCCAGCGTTTCAGCTCGTCCTCGATGCGCTGCAGTTCGCCGATGAGCGTGGCGGCGGTGGCGATGGCGTTGACGCCAAGGTGGGCCATGCTGGAATGGGCGGCACGGCCGTTGATCTCAACCAGCCAGCGGACGGGACCTTTGTGTGCGTCGACGACGCGCATCGATGTCGGCTCGCCGACGATGGCCATGCGGGGACGCGGCAGGCGTTCGCCGAACTCGGCCAGCATCGGGCGCACGCCGGTGCAGCCGACTTCCTCGTCGTACGAGAACGCGATGTGCAGCGGCGTCTTGAGCGATCGCGATTTGAAGTCCGGCACGGCGGCCAGCACGCAGGCGAGGAAGCCCTTCATGTCCGATGTGCCGCGGCCGTAGTAGCTGGCCGTCGCGCTCCACCACCGTGAAGGGATCGGTATCCCAGGTCTGCCCGGTGACGGGCACGACGTCGGTATGGCCGGAAAGGGCGACACCGGCCACGTCCGTCGGGCCGATGGTGGCGAACAGGCTGGCCTTGGCGCCGTCGCTCGTCGGCACCAGCGTCGGCGCGACGCCATGCTGGACGAGATAGTCCTCCACGAAGCGAATGAGCGGGATGTTGGTCTTGTGGCTGGTGGTGTCGAAGGCCACGAGGCGGGCCATCAGCTCGGCCGGCGAATAGTGGGGGCCTTTCATTTCAGCGGCCGTGTTGACGGAGATTGCAGCGACCTGGATTTTTCGTGCGGCGCAAGCCCGTCGTACAATAGACCCAACTCGCAACGTCATCCCGGCGAAGGCCGGGATCTACGCCAGCATCCAGGAGTGATCTGGTGCTGGAACTCGCTGAACCGATAATGGTCCACAGGTGACAAGAACGCCCTGAGACTTGCGTGGGTCCCGGCCTTCGCCGGGATGACGGGGTGGGGAGGATAGAGGCGCGACTTGTTGGGCCGGCAGAGCGACCTCGAAATCGTTGAGCACTGGCGCCAAGTTCAATTGACGCTCCTGCTAGCGGGTCGCATGGGGTCAGACCCATGGTCTGACCCCGAAACTCAACGGCGCAGTTCCGGCCGACTTCAATTGACGCTCCTCACCGTGTAGGGGCTGTCGAGCGAGAAGGCGGGAATCTTGACATCGAACAGCTGGCCGTCGGAGCCGGCCATCTGGTAGCTGCCCATCATGATGCCCGATGGCGTCGGCAGCGGGCAGCCGGACGTGTAGCTGAACGACTGGCCCGGCGCGAGCTTGGGCGTTTCGCCGACGACGCCGGGGCCGCGCACTTCCTGGCGCTGGCCCTGCGCATCCGTGATGTGCCAGACGCGCGAGCGCAGTTGCACCGTTTCGGCGCCGACGTTGGTGATCTCCACCGTGTAGGTCCAGAAAAAGTGGGCCTCGTCGGGATCGGACTGCTCGTCGGAGAAATCCGGCAGAACGCGTACGCGCACCCCGTGGGTTACGGCTTCATAGGGTGTGTCGAAACTCAACGGCCGCTCCTCCTGGCGCACGCGCAATCCCAGAGAAGCCCCAACGCGAAGATTCCTGGCGAAATACTAGAGCCCGTCCGCTTTTGGTTGAACCGCGGAAAGACGCTAGCTTCTTGTTTTGTCGTGCTCTTCACGGAAAACCGCTTCACACTTTATCCGGAAGCACTGTAGGCGCAGATGCTGCCCGGTCAACATCTTCGCCTCAGACTTTGGCTAATGCGCGGTCGAGGTCGGCTTGCAGATCCACTGCGGCTTCGAGGCCCACCGACAGGCGGATGAGGCCGTCGTTGATGCCGAGTTCCAGCCGCTGCTCCTGCGTCAGGCGGAAATGCGTCGTCGTGGTGGGGTGCGTCACCAGGCTCTTGGCGTCACCCAGGTTGTTTGAGATGCGGATGAGCTGCAGAGCGTTCTGAACGCGGAATGCGGCCGCCTTACCGCCCACTACCTCGAAAGCGATCATCTGGCCGCCGCCGGTCATCTGCTTCTTGGCCAACGCGGCCTGGGGATGATCCGGGCGGCCGCAATAGACCACGCGCTCCACGTTCTTGTGGCCGGCGAGATAGTCGGCCAGCGTGGCAGCCGAGGCCGACTGCGCCTTGATGCGGATCGGCATGGTCTCCAGGCTCTTGAGCATGACCCAGGCGTTGAACGGGCTGAGCGAGGGGCCGGTCTGGCGGAAGAAGTCCTGCAGGTGCTTGGTCAGGAATTCGCTGTCGCACAGCACGACGCCGCCGAGGCAGCGGCCCTGGCCGTCGATGTGCTTCGTGGCCGAATAGACCACGACGTCGGCGCCGTGCTGCAGCGGGCGCTGCAGCATGGGCGTGGCGAACACGTTGTCGACGACGACCTTGGCGCCGATCTCCTTGGCGATCTTGGAGACGCCGGCGATGTCGACGAGGTCGAGCGTGGGGTTGGCGGGCGTTTCGAAGAAGAAGCATTTGGTATTGGGCTGGATGGCGTCACGCCAGGCGTCGAGGTCGCGGCCGTCGACCAGCGTCGCCTTGATGCCGAAGCGCGGGCACAGCGTTTCCACGACGTAGCGGCACGAGCCGAACATGGCGCGGGCGGCGATGATGTGATCGCCGGCATTGAGATATGACAGCAGCGCCGCAGTAACGGCGGCCATGCCCGTGGCGGTGGCGCGCGCTTCCTGGGCGCCTTCGAACAGGCGCATGCGGTCTTCGAACATGGAGACGGTGGGATTGGCGAAGCGGCTGTACTGGAAGCCGGGGTCTTCGTTCTTGAAGCGGGCTTCGGCCTGTTCGGAGCTGTCGTAGACGAAGCCCTGCGTCAGGAAGATCGATTCCGACGTTTCGCCGAAGTTGGAGCGCAGGATGCCGCCCTGCACCAGCTGCGTCTCGGGCTGCCAGTCCGCGGGATTGCCGGGCGTCCACCCCGTATTGTTGGTCTTGGTCATCGCGCTCTCCTCGAGCCGGGCGTGCGCCCGGGCAACAAAAAACCCGGCCATTCCTCGCGCCGCTCAAGGAACCGGGCGCTCAGGAAAACCGGGTGCGCTCGGCCATTTTTAGCGACTTTTTTAACGTGGCTGCAAGCCGGCCGGCCAAATCACCACGAGTTCAGGGGACGGAAGTAGCGGATGTGGGGTCGCGGCGTCAAGGGGCCGGGCGCCGTGCAGCCATTGGGCTTTGCTATCGTGCTTATTGCTGGGAAAACGGTGCGGCGCTTTTCTGAAGGCTGGCAGCGGCAGGCGCACATGCTAGAACGCCCATGGAATAAGGCAGGCAAGGGGGACAGCGCGTTGGTGAGCGCCAAAAAAAGGCCGGCTGAGGCTGAGCGAGCGACGGTGCCGGGCATATTGCCGGCACAGGCGATCCGCGCGTTGATCGCGGCGGACGTGCTGCATCTGGCCGAACCGATCCTGGCCGGGCAGTTGCAGCCCGCGAGCCTGGACCTTCGGCTAGGGCCGGTCGCCTATCGCGTACGCGCCAGCTTTCTTCCGGCGGCCAACGAGCGCGTGCAGGCGAAGCTCGACGATCTGCAGCTCCACACGATTTCGCTGTCGCAGGGCGCGGTGCTGGAAACGGGCTGCGTCTATATCGTGCCGCTGCTGGAAACGCTGGCGTTACCCGGCAGCATCGAGGCCGCCACGAACCCGAAGAGTTCGACGGGCCGGCTCGACGTGTTCACGCGTGTGATCGCCGATGGCGTCGGCGCATTCGACAAGATCCCCGCAGGCTATCGCGGGCCGCTTTACGCTGAAATCTGCCCGCAGACGTTCCCGATCGTGGTGCGCAAGGGCTCGCGGCTGTCGCAGATCCGCTTCCGGCAAGGCGCGGCATCCGACAGCGATGCAGCACTTGCCGACCTGCAGCGGCGCGAACAACTGGTTGCCACGGAGACGGCGGACATTGCCCAGGGCATCGCCCTGTCTGTGGATCTCATCGGCAGCAAAGACGGGGGCAGCAAGGACGGGCTAGTCGGCTATCGCGCCAAGCGGCACACGGGGCTGGTCGATGTCGATGCGCCGGGCTCGTGCTCGGTCGCGGACTACTGGGAACCGATCCACGCGCACGGCTCGAAACGGCTGATCCTCGATCCGGACCAGTTCTACATTCTGGCTTCGAAAGAAGCCGTGCACGTGCCGCCAACGCATGCCGCCGAAATGGTGCCGTTCAATCCCCTGGTCGGCGAGTTCCGCGTGCACTACGCGGGCTTTTTCGATCCAGGCTTTGGACATGCGGCAGCGGGCGGTTCGGGATCGAAGGCCGTGCTGGAAGTGCGCTCGCACAAGGTGCCGTTCCTGCTGGAAGACGGCCAGACGATCGGCCGCCTGATCTACGAGCGCATGACGGAGCTGCCGGAAATGCTTTACGGCCGCGATCTCAACTCGAATTACCAGGCGCAAGGCCTGAAGCTGTCGAAGCACTTCAAGTAAACAGCTGAAAGCCAGGCTGAGACGCGAGCGCGGCACGCGCGGCGGCGATGAATCGCGCCCGATACCGCCTATTTCCCGCGTTTAGCCACCGACTCGGCGGAGGTCAGGATGGCTTTCATCAGGCCGGGGAAACGCTTGCCGAGTTCTTCGCAGCGCGGACTGTTGACGACTTCGACGCCGCGGCGCTCGGAACGGATGAGGCCGGCTTCGCGCAGGATCTGGTAGTGATGCGAGACGCTAGACTTCGCCATGTTCTGCGGTGCGGCCGACTGGCAGTTCAGCGGGCAGCCTTCGGCCATCAGACGGCGCACGATTTCCAGGCGCACGGGATCGGACAGGGCGTAAAGCACGCCTTCCAGCGTGACATCCGACATTGCAGGGTGAACGAACGGCCTTTGCATGTGACGAATATGTGCAGCGTGCGCCCGGAATTCAATAGTTCGATACTCTTGAACTATTGAATCGTCCGCCTATCTCACGCTGGTCGCCGCCGAACAGACCGTTCGAGGCGCGGATTTGAACCCAAGATTGAGAGTGCGACGGCCACGCGGGCGCTGTAAGCCCGATCCAACCGCCTCACCCCGACCCACAACAGGAGACTTCCATGTCTAAGCCCCTCGAAGGCAAAGTTGCGCTCGTGACCGGCGGTAGCCGCGGTATCGGCCGCGCGATCGCCGAGAAGCTTGCTGCCGACGGCGCCACCGTCGCTGTGCACTTCGGCCGCAACGGCAAGTCCGCAGAAGACGTCGTTGCCGGCATCCAGAAGGCCGGCGGCAAGGCATTCGCGGTTGGCGCCGATCTGACGGCGAAGGATGCCGCGACGAAACTGTTCGGCGAGTTCGACGCCGCCGCCAAGAAAAACGGCGGCAACGGCAAGCTCGACGTCCTCGTCAACAATGCCGGTGTCGCGCCGCTGGTTGGCTTCGCCGATACGACCGAAGCACAGTTCGATGAACTGATCGCGGTCAATGTGCGCGCGCCGTTCTTTATTGCGCAGGAGGCCGTGAAGCGCCTCAACGACGGCGGCCGCATCGTCAATCTGTCGAGCGTCGTGGCGCGTCTGCCGGCGAAGGGCCTTGCCGCCTATTCGATGACGAAGCCGGCGATCGACAGTCTGACGAAATCGCTCGCGTTCGATCTTGGCGCGCGCAACATCAACGTCAACGCCGTGGCGCCGGGCGTTATCGCCACCGACATGACGGCAGCGTTCACCGGTTCCAAGGAAGCCGACGAGGGCGTGATGTCCGGTCAGGCGCTGAAGCGCATCGGCCAGGCCGACGACATCGCCGACGTGGTGGCGTTTCTTGCCGGACCTGGCGCGCGCTGGATCACCGGGCAGACGCTTGAAGTCTCGGGCGGCACGACGGTTACGCTTTGATCTGAGGCGTTGAATTTGGGGTCAGACCCATGGGTCTGACCCCATTGCTTAGCCGCGGCGGCCGAGAAGGAGAGAGGCATCAAGTCAGCTCCGGCACGGGTGCCGCGATCTGGTTCAAATGGCGCAACTTCCTCCAAGTTCTCACCCCACCCCTAACCCCTCCCCGCCCAGGGGAGGGGATCTGCTGAGCATGCAGACGGGCCGAGACCAGATGGAGCCGTCGCGCGAACGGATGGAAGCCGACTCCGTCGAGCAGGGTACGTTGAAGCTACGGCGTCACCAGGTCAGACCGAGGTCTGACCCTAGCCGATCAGGGCGAGCCACTCGTCTTCGGTCAGGACGGTGACGCCGGCGTCGCGGGCTTTGGTGAGTTTGGAGCCGGCGTCGGCGCCGGCGACGAGGTAGTCGGTCTTGCCGGAGATGGTGCCGGAGACCTTGGCGCCGAGGCGCTCGGCGGTGGCCTTGGCTTCGTTGCGCGAGAATTTTTCCAACGTGCCGGTAAACACGACCGTCTTGCCGGTGACGGCAGATGATGTCGTCGCCACGCGCTCGAACGGCGCGACGGTGACATGGCTCAGCAAAGCGCGCACGATTTCCGTGTTGTGCGGCTCCTTGAAGAATTCGATCAGCGCGTCGACGACGGTTTCGCCGATGCCGTCGATATCGTCGATGTCGCGATAGGCGTCGCTGTCCTTGGTGCCCGCCGACACGGCGGCCATGACGGCGGCGTGGAATGCGTCCCACGTCAGATAGTGCTTTGCCAAGTCCTTCGACGTGCCTTCGCCGATGTGGCGGATGCCGAGGGCAAAGAGGAAGCGCTGCAGGCCGATGGTGCGGCGCGCGTCGATGGCGGCGAACAGCTTCTCGATCGACTTGCGGCCGTAGCCCTTTTGCTCTTCGAGCCGGGCGAAAGTCGACGCCGTTGCGGGCTTGCAGGGTGAAGATGTCGGCGGGCGTCCGGATGCGCTTGTCGGCGTAGAACTGCTCGATCTTCTCCTCGCCCAGGCCCTCGATGTCGAAGGCGAGGCGCGAGACGAAATGCTTCAGCCGCTCCTTGGCCTGCGCCGGGCAGATGAGACCGCCGGTGCAGCGGCGCACGACGCCGCCGCTGGCTTCGTCGCTGTCGGCCTCGCGCACGGCGTGGCTACCGCAGATGGGGCAAACCTTGGGGAACTCGTAGGGCGTGGCCTGCTTGGGACGCTTGTCGAGCACCGGGCCGACGACCTGCGGGATGACGTCACCGGCGCGCTGGACGATGACGGTGTCGCCGATGCGCACGTCCTTGCGGCGGATCTCGTCTTCGTTGTGCAGCGTGGCGTTGGTGACGACGACGCCGCCGACGTTGACCGGCTCGAGCCGTGCGACGGGCGTGAGCGAGCCGGTGCGGCCAACCTGGATTTCAATGCCGCGCAGGACTGTGGTCGCCTGCTCGGCGGCGAACTTGTGGGCGATGGCCCAACGCGGCGAGCGCGAGACGAAGCCAAGGCGGTCCTGCAGATCGAGGCGATTGACCTTGTAGACGACGCCGTCGATGTCGTAGCCGAGCTTGGAGCGCTCCTCACCGATGCCGTGGTAGTAGGCGATCATCGCCTCGGCCGATGTGACGGTTTGCATCAGCGGGTTGACGGGCAGGCCCCAACCGCCGAAGGCGGCGACGACGCCGGCCTGCGTATCGGCCGGCAGCTTGCTGACCTCACCCCAGGTGTAGGCGAAAAACTGCAGCGGGCGAGACGCGGTAATGCTGGCGTCAAGCTGGCGCAGCGAGCCGGCGGCAGCGTTGCGCGGGTTGGCGAATACCTTGGCGCCGGCGGCGGCCTGCGCTTCGTTCAGCTTCGCGAAGTCGGCGTGGCGGTAGTAGATCTCGCCGCGCACTTCCATGACCGCGGGCACGTCCTTGCCCTTCAACTGGTGCGGGATTGATTTGATGGTCGCGACGTTGCGGGTGACGTTCTCGCCCTCGGCACCGTCGCCGCGCGTGGCCGCCTCGACGAACGTGCCGTTCTCGTAGCGCAGCGCGATGGAGAGACCGTCGATCTTCGGCTCTGCAGTGAAGGCCAGTTCGTCGTCCGCACCAATTCCCAGGAAGCGGCGGACGCGGGCGACGAAGTCTGTCACGTCCTCGTCGCTGAAGGCGTTGCCGAGCGACAGCATCGGCACGCGGTGCGTGATCTTGCCGAAGGCGGCGACAGGCGCGGCGCCGACACGATCGGCCGGGCTCTCGGCGAGCTTCAGATCAGGGAAGCGCGCTTCAAGCGCCTCGTTGCGGCGGCGCAGGGCGTCGTACTCGCCGTCGCTGATCTCGGGAGCGTCGTTCTGATAGTAGAGCGCATCGTGGCGGGCGATTTCGGCCGCGAGGCGCTTGAGTTCGGCTTTGGCCGCTGACTTGGACAGCATCTCGACCGGCAGCTGCGATGGCCCGCCTGACGTCTCAGGCTGACTCTGCTTTGCGGTCGTCTTCGATGAGGGCTTTTTCGGCTTCTTGGCTGTCATACTTGGCCCGGGAGCAGGCGCGTGCGGCTCAACCGGCGGTGGGGCCGCCGAGGGAGAACTTCGGCACGGATTTCCAGGCCTTGGTCATCCAGCTGTCGCCGTCTGCGTTGGGCGCCAGGCCGTTGGACTGGACCAGCGCGTAGGCGTCCTTGTACCACTTGGACTGCGGGAAGTTGTGGCCAAGAACGGCGGCCGCCGTCTGCGCTTCGTTGTTGATGCCGAGCGTGAGATAGCTCTCCGTCAGGCGGTAGAGGGCTTCCTCGACGTGGCGGGTCGTCTGGTATTCCGACACCACCGTCTTGAAGCGGTTGATGGCGGCGACGTAGTTCTTCTTTTCCAGGTAGTAGCGTCCGACTTCCATTTCGGCCGCGGCGAGATTGTCCTCGGCGATGCGGATGCGGTTGTCGGCATCCTTGGCATACTGGCTGTCGGGATAGCGCTGCTTGAGGATCTTCAGCTGCTCGAGCGCCTTGCGCGTCGGCGCCTGGTCACGGTTCGGCGTCTTGATGTCGTCGAAGTAGGCCGAGGCGATGATGTGATGAGCCAGCGGCGCATCTTTCGTGCCCGGATGCATGGTGGTGTAGCGCTCGGCCGAGGCGATCGCCTCCGGCATCTTGCCCGCCTTGTAATAGGCGAACGCAGCCAGCACGACGGCGCGACGCGCTTCCTGGGCGTAGGGATGCGAACGATCCAGGTCTTCGAATTTCTTGGCCGCGTCTTCGAACTTGCCCTTCGACATGAGGGCGTCGGCGTCGGCATACATCTTTTCGGGCGAGTCGGTGTTGAGCATGCTCTGCATGTCGCTGGTCGAGCCGCCGCACGCGCCAAGGACGACGGCGATGCCAAGCAAGGTCGCGGCCGCGAGACCCTTCACATACCCAGCGATCGTATTCTGGCCGACCATCCCTGCCCCGGTTCCGTGGATCGCGCGTGCCCCCGCGCTCCTGCCCGTATTTCTAGCACATTGCCAGCCCGTCAGTCCTAGCACACGAGTCGCGCACGGGGTAACTGGCAAGTGCTCACAAGACTACGGATTTCAACGTTAAACGGCGTAGTCCGCGAATGTGTTTGATATGCGGCCAAGAGGCAAGCCGGAAGGCTAAACCCTTGATCTGTGGCGCATTGCACACGGCGCGATTGAGACCGGGCGCAATCGTAAATTCCCGCCCGGGGCGTGCGGCCCAAATGCAAACGAGCGCCTCGCGGCGCCCGTTCGTGGTCAAGACTGGACTTGTCGTCTAGGCAGACCGGGAGATGGTTACTCGGCAGCCGCGGCAGCAGCCATCTCGAGAGACGGCGGCGTGATGGCGCGGACACGGGGAGCCTGAGCGATGGTCCAGGCGGTGGGATCGGCCAGAAGCGCCTTGAGGACCAGCGAGTTCAGACGGTGACCGCCGCGAACCGAGCGGAAAGCACCGAGAATGGGATGGCCGGCGAGCGACAGATCGCCCACGGCATCGAGCATCTTGTGGCGCACGAACTCGAAGGGATCGCGCAGGCCTTCGCGGTTCATGACGCGGCCCTCGCCGATGGCGACGGTGTTGGTGAGGTTGGCGCCGAGGGCCAAGCCGGCCTTCCAGAGGCGCTCCACGTCGGACATGAAGCCGAACGTGCGGGCATGAGCCAATTCGTTGCGGAAGATGCCGGGGCTCATCTCGTAGGAGAGGCGCTGGCGGCCGATGACCGGCGCGTCGAAATCGATCTCGACGTCAAGGTGGAAGCCCGAGTTGTGCGGAGCCAGTTCACCCCAGCAATCGCCTTCGCGGACGACGACGGACTTGAGAACCTTGATGTATTTGCGAGGGGCGCGAAGCTCCTTGAGGCCCACTTCGTCGATGGCTTCGACGAAGGCAGCCGAGCTGCCGTCCATGATCGGAACTTCTTTGCTGTCGATCTCGATCAGGCAGTTGTCGACCGAGAGACCGCGGAGGGCTGCGAGAAGGTGCTCAACGGTGCCGACCGTGACGCCGTTCTCATCGCCGATGACTGTGCAGAGGGTGAGGTTCTTGACGTTTTCGTGGGTGGCGGCGATCTCAGCGACCTGACGCCCACTTTTCATGACGCAAAAGCGAAGACCGGTGTCTGCTTCTGCGGGATGAAGAACCAAGGTTACCGGCGCACCACTGTGCACACCCGTACCCTTCAGTTCGATTTCGCGAGCGATTGTCGTCTGCCTCGCGCCGATAAATCGGTTAGACATTCTGCGCCGTCCCTCGTTCCAATCAGGCGGGCCACGTTCCCCGTACGTCTTGTGGCCTGCCCACCCCCGGAAAGTCTTTACGTTCTACGCGATTGTCCCGAACCACCCTTTGTTCTCAACCGACCCTATCTCCGTGCCGTGGCACATATTTCTGGTCGGGAGGACTCATTTACGATGAGGAACGGTAACCGCCATCCCGAGTTGGGACAAATCACGCTTCCTTACATTGTGTTACGGAGGCCGTGACGTAGGCTGAGCGAACGCGTATTGGACCGCGCGTTATTTGCGCTCGCGGCTAATAAATACGGGCAATTCAGCGTCTTCGACAGCGGTCGCGCGATCCTGGATCGAGGCGTCGTTCGGGCCGCGATCATAACGTGAAATGTGGTCCGGGAGGTCGTGGTCGTACCCCGTGCCATCGTCGCTGAGCTGAGTCGAATCGGTCTTGCCGCGGCCGGTCAGCCGTTCGAACAGGCTGCGGCGGCGGCTCGGCTGTTCAAGTTTCGTGCGCAGGCGCGGCGCCTGGTTGTAGCCACCGCTCGACTTGGCGTGATATTCGCGCTGCGCCATCGGCGGGAAGTCCGACACGTCGGGCATGCGGCGGCCTTCGCGTCCGCGGCGCACGTCGACCGGTGGCGCTGGAATGAAGGGCGCTGCAGCGCCACGTTCCTGGCGTTGGCCAGGCTGGCGCCAGCCGGCACCGGGTGCCGTCGGCGTCAAATGCGACGGCAGACCCTCTTCGATCGTGACGTTGCCAGATGCGTAGCCTGGCCCCGAGGTATAGCCCGGATAGCCGGGTGCCTGGTTTGGCTGGGCTGCCTGCGGCCGCATGTCCGGGCGGCGCACAGGGTGCTGGGGGCCGGGGGCGTAGGGCGGCGCACCCACATCCTCGTCGCCGAACTGCAGGGCCTCCGAGAGGCGGCGCTGCATGTCGTTGCCAGCCGGCTCGCGGCCGCCGGCCTGCGGGGCATGCTGGGTCATCGGTTGCGGGGGACGATTGTCCCGCGGCTCGATCCGGACGCCGGCGGACTGGTCGTAGGCGGGGTTGGAGGCTTGTGCGGCCTGAACAATGCGCGCCATGCCGGAGGCCACGATCGAGACGCGAACGCGGTCGCCGAGGCTCTCGTCGAAGGTGGCGCCGACGATGATGTTGGCTTCGCTGTCGACTTCCTCGCGGACGCGGCTGGCGGCCTCGTCGACCTCGAACAGCGTCATGTTGGTGCCGCCAGTGATGGACAGCAGCAGGCCCTTGGCGCCCTGCAGGCAAACATCGTCGAGCAGCGGATTGGAGATGGCTTCCTCGGCGGCTTCGATGGCGCGGCGCTCGCCCGAGGCTTCGCCCGTGCCCATCATCGCCGTGCCCATGCCGCTCATGACGGTGCGGACGTCGGCGAAGTCGAGGTTGATCAGGCCTTCCTTGATGATCAGGTCGACGATGCAGGCCACGCCCGAGTAAAGCACCTGGTCGGCCAGCACGAAGGCTTCCGCGAAGGTCGTCTTGTTGTTGGCGATGCGGAACAGGTTCTGGTTGGGAATGACGATGAGCGTGTCGACGTATTTGCGCAGCTCTTCGATGCCGGTCTCGGCGATGCGCAAGCGGCGCGCGCCTTCGAACTGGAACGGCTTGGTGACGACGCCGACGGTGAGGATGCCCTGTTCCTTGGCGGCGCGCGCGATGACGGCAGCAGCGCCCGTGCCAGTGCCGCCGCCCATGCCGGCGGCGATGAACACCATGTGCGAGCCGGCGACCTGCTTGCGCAGTTCTTCCATGGCTTCTTCGGCGGCGGCTTCACCGATCTCGGGACGCGAGCCGGCGCCGAGGCCTTCGGTCAGGTTGGTGCCCAGCTGAATGCGGGTTTCGGCGCTGGAGGCGATCAGCGCCTGCGCGTCGGTGTTGGCGACGACGAAGTCGACCCCATCCAGGCCGGCTGCGATCATGTTGTTGATGGCATTGCAGCCGGCGCCGCCGACGCCGATGACGGTCAACCGGGGCTTCAAGTCGGCGAGCTTGCCTGAGGTCTCAGTTGTGCTCATGTCTTCCCCGCAAGACCCGGCGCACTATTGCTGCCGGAGCTGCTTTTCCAGTTCAGAAACCGCTCTTCAACCATTGGCTGACGCGGCCCAGATAACTCTGTGCGGTTACATCCCGCTCTTCGAACGCCCCACCTTCGCTGCCGCGCGCGGCGCCTGCGGCGATGAGGCCGATAACCGTGGCGAAGGCCGGATTGCCAAAGCCAGGTGGTAGCGCCAGCAATGCCAGCGGCCGTGAAACACGCGCCTTGCGGCCGGTAATGACGCTCGCATACTCGGCCATGCCGACCAGTTCGGACCCTCCGCCAGTCAGAACCACACAATCACCCGCGTAAGCGGCGAAGCCGCCGCGCTCGATGCGTTCTCCGACCAGCGCCAGCATGGAGTTGACGCGCGGCCGGATGATCTCAGCCAACTGGGCTTTCGTCGTCCGATACGTGCCGCCTTCCTCGTCGCCGGCCAGCGAATAGGAAATCAGCTCGTGCTCGTCAGATTGAGCTCCAACCAAAGTCCCATAAAGCGCCTTGATTCGCTCGGCCTCGGCAAGCGGAGTGTTCAAAGCGCGAGCGATATCGAAACTGATGTGGTTTCCGCCCACCGGAACGGCGTCCGTGTAGACGAACTGGCCCTCGGCGAAAATCGACAAGGTTGTAGTGCCGCCGCCGATGTCGATGACGGTCACGCCGAGACGGCGATCTTCGTCGCTGGTGACGGACAGGGCGCTGGCGTAGGGCGCTGCGACGAGGCCTGCGACCGACAGGTAGCAGCGCTCGACGACGTGGATCAGGTTGCGGATCGGCGCGTCGTCGGCCGTGACGGCATGAAGGTCGACCGCCAGTTCGTTCGCTACCATGCCGCGAGGATCCCCGACGCCGGGCGTGCCGTCGAGCCGGAAGCCGACGTGGTTCATGTGGATGAGCGTGCGGGCCTGCTGTTCGGCGTGGCGCCGGCCGGCCGTCAGCAGCTTGGTGACGTCCTGGCTGGTAACGACCGCGCCTTCGATACGCGCCTTGGCCGTGAAATTGCGCGAGCGCATGCGGCCGCAGGCGGCGGAAACGTAGATTTCTTCCAGTTCCACGCCGGCCATGCGTTCGGCATCGGCGATGGTGGCGCGGACGGCGTGCTCCGCCTCGTCGAGGTCAACAATGACGCCTGCCTTGACGCCGCGCGAGGCCTTGTGGCCTACGCCCAGCACGCGAGCCTGATCGAAAGGGGAACCAGCTCGCGACGATTTGGGCAAGGCGACGATCAGGCAGACGATCTTGGAGGTGCCGACGTCGAGCAGGCCGGCAATGCGGCTGCCGCGTATCTGACCCCATTCCTTCTGCAGCATGGCTCTTCCTCCCTCAGCTCTTGGCTTGAGGATCGGAGAGCGCGGCGGCCGGACTGGCGGCCGGACGGCGTTCTTGCGAACGGTAATCTTGTTGACGGCGCGCAGGTCGACGGTGAACCCGCCACCGGCCGTCAGCGCCCGCACCGAGCGGTCGCTGTCGTACATGGTCAACGCCTGGGCCTCGCGGTCGGGCGGCAGGATCAGCGTCATGTTGTGATTGAGCTTCAGGGTCCAGCGGCGCTCCGCCACGCGCTCGGCTTCTTCCAGAGCCTTCGAGACATCGGGATAGCGTGCCAGGATCGCCATCAGCGCCGGCGCATCCTTGGCAGCGCCCTCACCCGTTACGCGCATGAGACCGGCGCTGCTGCCGGTTTTCACCGAGGCCAGGACGCGACCGCTGTGATCGATCAGGAAATCCTTGGCACCGCGGCGCCAGACGGCCCAGGGCTTGCGTTCGGTGATCTGGATATTGAGGCCGCCGGGATAGACGCGAACCAGTTCGGCCTTCTCTACCCATGGCAGCTCTTCGATGCGGAGCTTGGCCGCATCGGCATCGAAGGTGGCATAGGAGCGGGTTCCGGCCAGGCCCAGCGCGTCGAAGACATCGGCATCGGAGCGTGTATTTCTGGCCGGTGATCGCGACCTGATCGAGGCCAAATCCGACAGCCGCGACCGCCGTCTCGACACTCGGCAAAATCGGATCGGAGGCGCGCGTGTGGCGGCCGCCGTCGGTCATCACGGTGTAGACGAGTGCGCCGGCAAGGGCGGCTGCGGCAACGACGATGGCGCGAAGGCGCGGGCCCTTGAAGCGGGACCGAAGAGGCAGGGTAGCGCGGGAAGGTCTGGTTTCAGCGGGCGAGGTGGCGGACGTGCGATTTGTGGCGGGGGCGACTGGGGCGCCCTGCCAAAATTGCGAATCCTGCCCTACCTGTTGCAACTCGCATCCTCAACAATCCAACGGACGAGTTCGCCGAATGACGCCCCCGCGTGCTGCGCCAGCTCAGGAACCAACGAGGTTCCCGTCATCCCTGGCTGCGTGTTGACCTCTAGGCAGATCAACTCTCCGGTGCCGTCCGGGCGCATCTGCGGATCATCGAAGCGGAAGTCCGCTCGCGACACACCACGACAGCCCAGCGCGACATGCGCCGCCAAAGTGTATTTCCGGACCGAATCGTAAATATCTCGTGAAATATTGGCCGGCAGCTCGTGGCGCGAGCCCCCGGGCGCGTACTTCGCGGCGAAGTCGTAGAAGGCCAGACCCTCCTTTGGCACGATCTCGATGACCTCGGTGACGAAGCCGCCGATGACCGCGCACGTCAGCTCCCGGCCGGCGACATAGCGCTCGACCATGACTTCGTCGGTGTCCGCGCCGGCCTCTGCGATCTGATGCGGCGGGCGGTTGGCACCGGCGCCGACGATGATGACGCCGACGCTGGAGCCTTCCGAAACCGGTTTGACGACGTAGGGCGGAGCCAGCACGTGGGTTGCGGCAGCCTGGCCTCGCGTCACGATCATGGCTTCGGCCACCGGCACCTTGCCGACGGACGCCATGACGGCCTTGGCGCGCTCCTTATGCATGGCGAGCGCCGATGCGAGCACGCCCGAGTGCGTGTAGGGCAGCTGCAGGCATTCGAGGATGCCTTGTATGCACCCGTCTTCGCCGAACTGGCCGTGCAAGGCATTGAAGCAGACGTCGGGCTTGAGCGCCGAGAGGCTGGCGGCGACGTCGCGATCGACGTCGAGGCGGGTCACGCGATAGCCTTCGCCCTCCAGCGCCTCGGCCACGGCCACGCCGGACCGCAGGCTGATCTCGCGCTCAGCGGACCAGCCCCCCATCAGTACGGCTACATGGTCGTGGGTTCGCGCCGGTGCCTTGATCATTCCACTCGCCATTATGTTGGGACTACGTTGTGCGTGCCGGCCGCCTCGCGGGTTGGCTTCGCGCGGGAACAAAGGCGCAAGCGCGATCGTTAGTCAACGTCTGCAGTGCAAAGCAGTGCTTCGCATTTGCGAGACTATTTCGCCATAAATGAGGAGATCGCTATGCTCTTTCGCCGCCGGAATGTTGACGGGGAAGACGCACGTCAGGGCGATGGGCGCGAGTTGAACCTGCGCGTGCTCGTGATTTCCACGGTTGCTGCAGCCGCAATTCTGGCTGTGCTGTTCTTCGGCTTTGGATTTGGCCAGAGCATGTTTTCGACGCCTGGCCCTGTGAACCCAGAGGTCGCCGTTCCACCGCCGGCTGAGAAGTAATCAGCCGGCGACGTTTCGGGAGCTCTAAGCGGGCCTACGCGGCTCTCTTTGACTTCAGCCGCCTACGCGGCTCTCTTTAACTTCAGCCGCCTACGCGGCTCCAGGTGGTCGACTTGCAGAAGACGCCCATGGAGCAGCCGGAGAGCGATAGCGAACTGCGGCTGCTGACGGTGATCGTGCCGGAATAGGTTTTGCCGTCGGTGCGGTTGTAAAGGCTGCCGGCCCACTTGTTCGCCCCGGTCTTCTTCGCCGACATGATCACCATGCCCACGACCGGACGGCTGCGCTTGGCGGCGCTCGGGTTTTTGTCGTCCGTCTTCTGGCCGTCGGTGACCTTGACGATGCGCGCGCACAGGCTCGACCCGCAGGCGTACATTTTCACGTGGCTGCCGTTTTCCGGATGGCGCCAGGTACCGAAGGCATCTTCGGCCTTCTGCGCTGCGGCGCCACCCGCCGTGCCGATCAGTGCGAGGCCGGCTATCGCCGCCATCAACATCGTCCTCATTAGGTCTCTCCCTGCTGGTCCGCTTATTGGTTTGCTCAATGGCCGGCATCCTTCAGTGTGATGCCTTGAGGCGAGTGTTGGGCAACATCTCCTTTACGTCAACTAGGCAGCTGTGCAGCGCACGCGCCGGCTGGGACGGGCACTTGCGGAATGCGCAGCGAATCCCACATCAGCAGCTGGCCAAACAAAACCGGATTGCGCGCGCATGACTTATGCTCCCTGCGGTGTTCCGCTTCGTCGTGAAGTTCGCTAGTATTTACAGATGGTTTGGTCATCGATAGCGGATACGGCCGGCGGCGGAACGATAGGAACGCTGCGCGCCCTCCTGCAACGGGCAATCGCGCGTCTGCGCGGCTTGCTGCCTGAACGGCGCGGCGGCGTCGCCAGTCCAGCCTTCATGAGCTCGTTCGTTGCGCTCGCCGCCAAGATGGCGAAAGCCGATGGCGTGGCGGTGGCCGCGGAGGCGGAAGCGTTCGAGAAGTTTCTCGACGCCACGTGCAGCGAAACCCTGGCGATGCGGCGGATCTACGATCTGGCGAAGCAGGACACGGCCGGTTACGAGCTTTATGCAAAGCGCATCGGCTACATGCTGCGCCACGAGCCCGCCACGCGACGGGCGGTACTGGAATGCCTGATGTACGTTGCGTGCTCGGACGGCATTCTGCATCCCAAGGAAGACGAATTCCTTCGCGTCGTGGCGGACGCGTTCAGCATTCCGAAGGCGGAGTTCAAAAGAATTCGCTGTCAGTTCGTGCGGGATTTCGAGTGTCCGTTTGAAGTGCTGGGGTTGCCGGCTACCGCCACGCTCAGCGACGCCAAGGCGCGCTATCGCAAGCTGGCACAGACCTATCACCCGGACCGGCTCATGGGCCAAGGCGCGCCGCTGGCTGCACAGAATGCGGCAGCGGCCAAGCTGGCGCAGATCAACACGGCTTACGAGCAGATCGAGAAGGAGCTGCGCGCGGCATGAGCGACGTGATCTCCCTCATCGACCGGCCGGACAGCCGCCTCGTCGCCGATCTATTTCCCTCGCCGAACGTCGAGCCGCGCCAACGTGGACTGACGCCGACGATCATCATCGCGCACTACACCGGGTTGCCGTGCGTCGAGAAATCCATCGAGGTGCTGTCGCGACCGGACTGCAAGGTGTCGTGCCATTACGTCGTCGGCGAGGACGGGCGCATCACGCAGATGGTGGCGGAGAATATGCGCGCGTGGCACGCGGGCGTCTCGTCGTGGCATGGCGAGACGGACATCAACTCATCGTCGATCGGTATCGAAATCCAGAACCCCGGGCACAATGGCGGCTATCCGGATTTTCCGGCCGAGCAGATGCGTGCCGTAACGGCGCTGTGCAAGGACATCATCGCGCGCCACGGGATCGCCGCGGAGCGCGTGCTGGCGCATTCGGACGTGGCGCCGGGACGCAAGATCGATCCGGGCGAGAAGTTCGACTGGCCGGGACTTCATCGCGAGGGCGTCGGGCATTGGGTCGAGCCGATGCCGGTCAACCCCGAGGATCGCGGGTTCGCCGGCCGCAAGCAGGGGCCGGAAGTGCTCGAGGCGCAGGAATTGCTGGCGCGCTACGGTTATGGGATCGAGCCGACGGGCATCTACAGCGAGCGCATGAAGACTGTGTTGAGCGCGTTCCAGCTGCATTTCCGCCCCGCGCGCGTGGATGGCCGGCTGGACCTGTCGACGTTCGCCACGCTGAAGCGGCTGGTTGATACGCTGCCGGACGTGGCGGTGGGCTAACGCCTGCGCCATTTGGACTTCGTCAGCCCTCATCGTCGTCGTCGCCGGGGAAGACGACCATGAAGTCGATGTGGACGCGGATGAGGCGGCCAGCCGCATCGAAGCCGCCGACGACGGGGTAGAAGCCGTCGCCCCAGCCGGAATGGATGATGACGATGTTCTCGCCGTTCCTGGCGAGCGGCAGGGTGATGTTGGCCAGGCCCTCGCGGATGTGGGCGGGGTTGTCCATTACGTTGAACCAGCAGTCCGGTTTGTCGTTCTCGAACAGGTCTTCGTACCAGGCGGCCTCGTTGGGCATGCTGGAGACCAGTGCGCCGGCGTCGACGAAGCAGGCCGTGCCGGCGTCGACCGGGAAGCCGTGATAGTCGCCGTCCTCGCCGATCTCCGGATCGGCAATCTCGGCATCGTGCAATGGCGTGATGATGCGGCGCGTGGTTTCGGTGGCCGTCTCGTCGATGAGCAAGCGTGGCATAGGCCTCACGCATGTGCGAGCTGTCCGACTTGCAGCTGACGTCGGCCAGCGTGACCTTGACGGTGTAGTCGCCGGGCGGAATGGCGAGAGCGAGGTTGCCGGTCTGGTGCATGGCAGCGAAGGGATCGCAGGCGACAAGTTGGCCCGTAGGCATGCGCAGCTTGCCGCAGTCGACAACCGACAGGACATAGCCCTCGATCTTGGCCGGACCCGCGGTCAGCGCACCCCAGTACGGTTCGTTCGGATATGCCAACCTAATCGCTCCCGCTGTACGCAAAGATTGCGTCTCACTATCGCGCCGGATCGGGCTACAGCAAGCCTGCGAGCGCGAACGATGCGGAACGGCAGGACAATCCCGGACGCAACCTTTTGACGCTCAGTACGTTGTGCTGCGTGCTTTCAACAACAGGCGTGATGCAAATCACGCTGTTCAGGAGGAAATATGCGTATTTTGGCAGGCGCCGCGTTGGCGCTTTCGACTGTATTTGCCGTCAGCATGTATACCGCGCCGGCTGAGGCTCGGGATCGCGATCATCGCGACCGGGCGCATCATGGCGACCATCATCATCATGGCAAGCATAAGCGCCGTGGCTTGAGGATTGGTATCGGTTCTGACGGGATCTACATCAGCAAGCGCAAGCGTCACCGTCATCACCACCATCGTCGTCACGATCACTAATATGCGACGGTGATCTCACACGAAAGAGGCGCCCAATCGGGCGCCTCTTTTGTTTTGCATGACTGGTCGTTTCCGAGCCGCTTATGGGCGGTTGCTCCAGACAGGCTTGTCGCCTGTCTTGCGCTTCAGACCCTGGTAGCCGCCCGGCTTGCCGCCGTTGTGGCCACGGTTTTCACCGCCATCACGACGCGGGCGCGAAGTCCTTGCGGGGCTTAGCCTCGGCACCGCCGCGATCGGTACGGTCTCCACGCGGAGCGCCTTCGCCGCGCGGCTTGAAGCCGGCAGGCTTGTGTTCGCCCGTGCGTTCGCGGCGTTCGCCGGCCGGAGCGTGGTCACCACGAGGTTTGAAACCGTTGGGCTTGCGATCACCGCCGCGGTCGCTGCGTGTCGCCGCGCGGGGCGTGATCGCCACGTGCCTTGAAACCATCACCGCTGGGCTTGCGATCGCCGCGCGGCTTGAAACCGTCGCCGCTCGGCTTGCGATCACCACCACGATCGGCACGGTCGCCGCGCGGGGTAAAGTCGCCACGAGCCTTTACGCCGTCGCTGTGCGACTTGCGGTCTGAGCCGCGATCGGGACGATCGCCGCGCGGAGCAAAGTCGCTGCGCGGCTTGAAGCCGTCGCCGCTTGGCTTGCGATCACCGCGGGGGGCCGAGCTCGGTCGCCACGCGCGGCAAAGTCGCCACGCGGTTTGAAACCATCGCCACCTGGCTTGCGGTCACCGCGAGGAGCTGAGCTGCGATCGCCACGCGGTGCGAAATCCTTGCCGCCGCGCGGTGAGAAGTCCTTACGCGGACCGCGATCGGGACGATCGCCGCGGGGGCCACGGCCGGCACCGGCGTCACGCGACGCGCCGCCTTCGCGCATGTCGTACTCGGCAGTGCGTTCGGGGCGATACGGTGCGCGGGGTGTCTCGCCGAACGGGGCGTCATTGGAAGAGCGCGGTGCTGCATCGTGGTCGCGGCGCGGGCCACGATCGGGACGGTCGCCACGCGGGGCGAAATCCTTGCGCGGGCCGCGTTCGCCGTCGCAGCGGCGCTCGTTGCGATCGCCCTGGCCGCGATGCGGCTTACGATCGCCACCACGATCGCCGCGGGACTTGAAGCTGACCGACGTGCGTGCGCCCTCGGGACGGCCGCGCGGGGCGCCCGTTGCGTCGAGCGGCACTGCATCGCCGGAGATGCGGTTTTCATGCGGCAGCGTCTGACGCGTCAGGCGTTCGATGTCGCGCAGCTGGCCGCGCTCGTCGGGATCGCACAGCGAGATCGCGATGCCTTCCGCGCCGGCGCGCGCCGTGCGGCCGATGCGGTGGACGTAGGCTTCCGGCACGTCGGGCAGTTCGAAGTTGATGACGTGCGAGACCTGGTCGATATCGATGCCGCGGGCGGCGATGTCGGTTGCCACGAGAACGCGGATCTTCGACTTGCGGAACTGGTCGAGCGCCTTTTCGCGCTGGCCCTGGCTCTTGTTGCCGTGGATCGCGGCGACCGAGATGCTGGCCGCTTCGAGATGTTCGGCGACCTTGTCGGCGCCGCGCTTGGTGCGCGTGAAGACGAGGGCGCGCGTGAGGTCCGTGTTCGCCAGCAGTTCAACCAGCACCGAGCGCTTCTTATGGCGTTCGACGTGGATGACGCGCTGTGCCACACGCTCGGCCGTCGTGGCCTGGGGTGCGACGGAGACCTTGACGGGATCGACCAGGAGTTCGCCGGCGAGCTTGCCGATCTCGCCCGGCATGGTGGCCGAGAAGAACAGGTTCTGGCGCTTGCCGGTCATCTGGGCGACGACCTTGCGGATCGGCTGCAGGAAGCCGAGGTCAAGCATCTGGTCGGCTTCGTCGAGAACGAAGATTTCGGTGCCGGTCAGCACCATGTTGCGCTCGCCGACGTGGTCGAGCAGGCGGCCGGGGGTGGCGACGAGAACGTCGACACCGCGCGATACTGCCTGGATCTGGGGACGATGGCCGACGCCGCCGTAGACGGTGGCGACGGTGACGCCGATGTGGCGGCCATAGGTGCGGAAGCTCTCGGCGATCTGGCTGGCCAGTTCGCGCGTGGGGCTGAGCACGAGGACGCGGCAGCCGCGGCGCGGGGCCGGCTTCTTGTCCATGGCCAGGCGATGCAGGATCGGCAGGGCGAACGCGGCGGTCTTGCCGGTGCCCGTCTGGGCGATGCCGAGCAGATCGGAGCCGGCCATGACGGCCGGGATGGCCTGGGCCTGGATCGGCGTCGGCGTCGTGTAGCCCTCAGCTTCGAGCGACTGCATCAGGCGTGCATCGAGGCCAAGTTCGGTAAAGGTTGTCAAAGGATGTCTTTCTCATAGATGTGCGTGCAGGCATGAGGCGGCGCGCGGCCTAGCCTTCCTGCAGAAGCGGTTCTGTTGTGGGGTGCCCCGCGTGGCTTGGGCAGCCGGATCGGTCGTTTCGGGATCGCTCAACAAGGGGGGACGAAAGAGGCGGCCGGAGTTAACCTTGGCCTAGACAAGTCCCTTCACGCGGTAGGAGCGCCGGAAATCGCCGGTTACAGGCGATGGGCGGCTTGTCTCATGTGTTCGGGAAAAGGTCAATGGATTTCAATGGCGACACAAT
>CAWJXQ010000013.1:0-216921 GCA_963846845.1 uncultured Pseudomonadota bacterium
GGTCCTCGGCGATGCGCGAACCGTCGTGGTTGACGACTGAGTGGACGCGCTTGCCCGCCTTCTCGCAGGCTTCGACCAGGCACTTCTGCAGATCGTCGATGTCGCTCTTCTTGCGCACGCTCCAGCCCTCGAGGTTGAGGAACAGGATGTTGCGCTCATGCGTCGTACTTCACGCGCTCCGACAGCTTCATGTTCATCAGGTCCGACAGAAGCTCCATCGGCTCGTCGGCGAAGATGCGGGCGTCCATAACCGCCGGCTTGTTGATGATCGGCTTGAAATCCATGTGCGCAAGAATATCGCGTTCGATGTCGATGCCGGGCGCCACTTCGATCAGTTCCAGGCCCTCAGGCGTCAGCTCGAACACGCAACGTTCGGTCACGTAGATGACGGGCTGCGTCCGTTCCTTGGAGAACGGTCCGCTGAACGTAATTTGTGCCACGTCCTTCACGAACTTGCGCGCACGGCCCTCCTGCACGATTTTCAGGTTGCCGTCTTCGATCGCGATCTTCAGGCCGCCGGCCGTGAATGTGCCCGCGAACACCACGGCGCGCGAGTTCTGCGCGATGTTGATGAAGCCGCCGCAGCCATTCAGCTTGCCACCGAAACGGCTGGTGTTGACGTTGCCCTTCTCGTCGCACTCGGCCATGCCGAGGCACGTGAGGTCCAGCCCGCCGCCGTCGTAGAAATCGAACATCTGGTTCTGGTCGATGATCGAATGCGCGTTGGCCGAGGAGCCGAAGCTCGACCCGCCCGCCAGCACGCCGCCGATGGCACCGGCTTCCGTAGTCAGCGTGATGTACGGCGTCACCTTCTCTTCGTTGGCAACGGCCGCAACACCATCCGGTGCCCCGACGCCGAGGTTGACGACCCCGTTGGGCGGCAGTTCGAACGCTGCGCGCCGCGCGATGATCTTGCGCTCGTCGAGCGGCATCTTTGCCATGCCCTCGACGGGCACGCGAATGGTGCCTGACAGCGCCGGGTTATACTGCACGCCGTAGTTCATGCGATGCATCTCGGGGCTTTCCGCCACCACGACGCAATCGACCAGGATGCCCGGAATGCGCACGTCCTTCGGCTTGATCGAGCCCTGCTCGACGATGCGCTCCACCTGCGCGATGACGATGCCGCCGTTGTTGTGCGCGGCCATGGCCTGGGCCAGGTTGTCCAGCGTCAGCGCTTCCTTCTCCAGGCTGATGTTGCCCGACGGATCGGCGCTGGTGCCGCGGATGAAGGCCACGTCGATCTTCGTGGCCTTGTAGAACAGCCACTGCTCACCCTCGACCTCAACCAGCTTGACGATGTCTTCCGTCGTCACCTCGTTCACTTTGCCGCCACCGTGGCGCGGGTCGACGTAGGTGTGCAGGCCGACCTTGGAGAACAGCCCCGGCTGCCCGGCGGCGCACGCGCGGTACAGCTGCGAGATCACCCCTTGGGGTAGGTTGTAGCCCGTGATTTTGTTGTCCTGAGCTGCCTGCGCAACCTTTGGCATGCGCCCGAAGTTGCCGGCGATGACGCGCCGCAGAAGGCCCTCGTGGTGGAAGCGCCCGGTGCCCAGCCCCTTGCTGTCACCTGCGCCCGCGCACATGATCAGCGTCAGGCCCTTGGGGGCTGCCGTTTCGACGAAACGCTTCTCCAGCGCCGCGTGCAGGGCCTCGGGAATGCAGCTTTGTACGAAGCCGGTCGTCGTGACGACATCGTCGTCACTGATGAGCGCAATGGCTTCGTCGGCCGTAATGACCTTGTTGGTTTTCATGGCGTTCCCCTGGTCGACCCATTGCTCGCCGGCATTGGTGGGCGAGACCGTCCCACGGTTCCGCGGCTGAGTTCGTCTTTTGATCAGACGAGGGTAAATCGGCACGCGGCCGACGGCAATGCGCTTCTCCGGAGCAATCGTCCTACCCGTGCGGGTAAGGCATTTGCCGTCCGCGCGATCTCCAGCTACTTGCCGCATTTTCCGGCAACTGAAGACCGGCTGGAACAAGCGCTGCCATGACGGGTTAGGGTGCCTTGATAGGCATCACCAACCGCGGGCGCGCTCAAATGGAAATTTCAGTCGGATGCCGGCTGCGCTACGACATGGCGCAGCCGACGTATTTCATATTCCAGATCGAGGCAGCGAGGGCCGACGGGCAGGTCGTGAAAACAGAGACGCTGCAGTTGCCGCCGACCGCGTCCGGCACCGGCTATGAGATCTACTGCGATCCCGTCACGATGACCCGCAAGGTGCGCGCGCTGCTCGGCCCCGGACCCGTCGAGGTCGTCTACGAGGCGACGGTGGACGTCGATGCGACAGGCTTCGACCCCGCAGACGTCCGCGAGTTCGATTTCGCCGCCCTGCCGATGGACTATCTCGACGACCTGGCACCAAGCCGCTACTGCCCGTCGGACACCTTCACCGAGTTCGCGCATCAGACATTTGGCGATTGCCCGCGCGGCCACGTCCGCGTGTCCAAGATCGCCGATTGGATTTTCGAGAACATTCAGTACGAGAGCGGCAGCACCGGGCCGTATACGAATGCCGCGGATGTGTTCCAATCGCGCAAAGGCGTTTGCCGCGACTTCGCACATCTGGGGATCTCGCTGTGCCGCGCGCTGGGAATTCCCGCGCGCTACGCATCGGTCTACGCCGACGCGCTCAGCCCGCAGGATTTCCATGCCGTTTTCCAGGCCTATCTCGATGGTCCCAAGGGTGGCGAATGGTTCGCCTTCGACGCCAGCCGCATGAGTTCCGTCGACAGCCTGGTGCGCATCGCTGCTGGCCAGGATGCAGCCGACGTGGCATTCGCCTGGCCGCAAGGCGAGGTTACCTACGAGGTGCCGGAAGTCTGGGCCAAGGCAGCAGGCCGAGATCACACGCGGCGCACCACCCTAGCCGTCGGCAGCTAGTACCGGCAGGGTGGTCCGGCGCGGGGCGGCTTGCCTCACCCCTCGTCGGGTTGGTTCATCGCCCAGAGCACGCCGAAGGGGTCGCGCATCTGGCAATAGAAGTCGCCCCAGAACATTTTCTCGATCGGCAGCGTCACGGTGATGCCGGCGTCCGCGGCACGCTTGCACCACTTTTGAATGTCGTCGACCATCAGGGTCATCGTGAAGCCTTCCGCAGGTTTCACCGGATAGCCGTGCTCGGGAAAGAAATCGCTCAGCATCATCGAGCTGCCGTTGATGTGGAGGTGGATGTGCATCGTCCGGCCCTTCTCGTCCACCGGATAGCGGAACACCTCTTTGGCGCCGAATGCCTTTTCGTAGAACTTGGCCGCCTTCGCGGCGCCATCGACATTCAGGTACGCCACCACGCCACCGAGGACGGGGATATCTGCGCCGGGCGCGGGTTCCTTTGCCTTAGCTGCGGCCGCTGATTTTGTTTTCGCCATGAGAGGATCTCCTGCTGTGCCTTTGCGAGCGGTTGATACCCACATGACGAGGCAGCGCCGGCGAGATCGACACGGCGCGCGAATTTTTAATCATATTTGACTTCAGCGGGTTAGCTGGCTGCGGCGGCCTAGGGCCGGCCAATGCCGGAATACTCGAAGCCCGCGCCCCTCGCAGCCTTGATATCGAGCGTGTTGCGGCCGTCGAAGATCACAGGCTGCCGCAGAAGATCGCGCATGCGGTCGAAATCCGGGCTCTGGAACTCTTTCCACTCGGTCACGATCACGAGGGCATCAGCGCCTTCCAGCGCGTCGAACGCGCGGGGCGTAATGGTGACGCCGGCCGGATCGCCGAGCGCGCGCATGGCCTCCTTGGCCGCAACCGGATCGAACGCCTTGATCTTGGCACCGCGGCGCAGCAGCTCCTCGATGATGACGAGGCTGGGCGCCTCGCGCACGTCGTCGGTTTCCGGTTTGAAGGCCAGGCCCCAGATCGCAAACGTCAGGCCCGAGAGATCCTCCCCGAACCGTTTCACGATTTTTTCGGCCAATAGCTTCTTCTGGTTCTCGTTGACCGTCGATACCGACTGCAGAAGGCTCGCCGGAACCTTGAGGTCCTTGGCCATCTGCAACAGCGCCTTCACATCCTTGGGAAAGCACGATCCGCCATAGCCGCAGCCGGCGTACAGGAATTGCGTTCCGATCCGCTCGTCGACGCCGATGCCGCGCCGCAATGAGTCGATGTCGGCGCCCACCGCGTCGGCAAACAACGACATCTCGTTCATGAAGCTGATGCGCGCGGCGAGCATGGCGTTCGCCGCGTACTTCGTCAGCTCCGCCGTCCGGGCATCCATCACCATGATCTTGGGATGATTGCGCTCGAATGGTGCATAGAGCTGGCGCAGGAGTTCGATCGCTTCGGCATCGTCGGTGCCGATGATGATGCGCGCCGGCTTCTGGAAATCTCCGACCGCCGCACCCTCCCTCAGGAATTCGGGATTGGAGACGACGGCATATTTGTAATCGACGCCGCGCGCCTTGAGTTCTTCGCCCACCAGCGCATGAACGCGATCGGCGGTGCCCACCGGTACGGTGCTCTTGTCGATAATCAGGCGGTAGCCGTCCATCGAGCGCGCGATCTGCCTGGCAGCCGCCAGCACGTACTGCATGTCGGCGGAACCGTCTTCCGCAGGCGGCGTGCCGACGGCGATGAACTGGATCGTCGCGTGGCGCGTGGCAGCTTCGGTGTCCGACGTAAACTGCAGGCGGCCGGCGTCATAGTTGCGCCGGACGATCTCAGCCAGCCCGGGCTCGTGGAACGGCACTTCACCCTTTTTGAGGACCGCGAGTTTGCGCTCGTCCAGGTCCAGGCACAGGACATCGTTGCCGACATCGGCCAGACAAGCCCCGGTGACGAGACCCACGTAACCCGTTCCGACCACCGTGATTTTCATGCGTGTTCAACCGTGCCGATAGAGTGAAAGACCGCGCGCGAGCCGCACCAGGAGCCGGGCGCCTAGTCGCGTAGCCCATCTCGGCCCGGATTCCAAGCCGACGTCCGGCACTCCAGGTTGCCGAGAGGGCGGTATGCCGCAATTTGGCGCTTCCACGACTATATTGAGCGGTGCAATCAACTTGTGTTCTGGATCGGGGCGGCTAGTTTGGCCGCAAACCGACATTTGCAGCGGCCCCGCCGCGAGAGGCCCATGACGACCAAAGTCCGTTTCGCCCCCAGCCCGACCGGCCGGCTACACATCGGCAATATCCGTACGGCGGTTCTGAACGTTCTGCTGACACGCAAGGCCGGCGGTTCGTTTCTGCTGCGCCTCGACGATACGGATCGCGAGCGCTCGACGGAAGCGTTTGCCGAAAGCATACGCCAGGACCTGACGTGGCTGGGCCTGACGTGGGACACCGAGGAAAAGCAGTCGGCCCGCACGGCGCGCTATGACGTCGTTGCCGATCAACTGCGCTCGTGCCGGCCGCCTCTATGCCTGCTACGAGACCGAAGACGAACTGGACCGCAAGCGCAAACGCCAGCTCGGCCGCGGCCTGCCCCCGATCTATGACCGCACCGCCCTGCGGCTGACCGCCGAGGACAAGGCCCGTTTCGAGGCCGAGGGCCGGCGTCCGCACTGGCGCTTCCGCCTCGCCAACTCCGACAACATGGAAGCATCCGCTTCCGATGCCCTGACGCCCCAGCCGACGATCGTTTCGTGGAACGACCTGATCCGCGGCGACCAGATCGTCGATGTCGGCTCGTTGTCCGATCCAGTGCTGATCCGCGCAGACGGTTCATACCTCTACACGTTCACCAGCGTCGTCGACGACATCGACTTCGCCATCACGCACATCGTCCGCGGCGAAGACCACGTGACGAACTCCGGCGTGCAGATCCAGATCTTCGAAGCGCTGGGCGCCCAGCCTCCAGCCTTCGGCCATCACAGCCTGCTCATCGGCGCCGACGGCCAGGCGCTGTCGAAGCGTCTCGGCGCGCTTGTCGATCGCCAGTTTCCGCGAGGCAGGTCTGGAGCCGATGGCCGTCGTCAGCCACGCCGCGCTTGTCGGCACGTCGGACGCAATCGAACCGCATCGCACGTTTGCCGAACTCGCGGAGTTGTTCGATCTCTCGAAGATATCCACGGCTCCCGGCCGCTTCGACATCGACGAACTGCACGGCCTCAACGCCAAGCTGCTGCACAAGCTGCCGTTCGAAGATGTCGCCGGTCACCTTGGTTCCAGCAGCAGTGGCGGCGCCGCATTCTGGGAGGCGGTTCGCGGCAACCTCACGCTGCTGCGTGACGCGGAAGATTGGTGGCACATCGCCACCGGCGACATCAAACCCGTGATCGAAGACGCCGCCGTTACGTCGAAGGCCGCAACCCTGCTTCCCGCAGAGCCCTGGGACCAGGCGACCTGGAGCCGCTGGACGGAGGCGGTCAAGGCCGCAACCGGTGCCAAGGGCCGCGCGCTCTTTCACCCGCTGCGGCTCGCCTTGACCGGCCGCGACGCCGGCCCGGAATTGAAATTCCTGCTGCCCTTCATCGGCGCCGATCGCGCGCGGGCGCGGCTGACCGCCTAGCCGAGATATGCCAGCCTACCGAAACATCGTCATCCTCACGGGCGCCGGGCTCTCCGCCGAGTCCGGCGTGGCGACGTTCCGCGACAAGGGTGGCATCTGGGCCAAGTACGATTACCGCGACGTGGCAACGCCCGAAGGCTTCGCCAAAAATCCGGTGCTCGTGCATGAGTTCTACAACATGCGCCGCCGCGCTCACGAAGGCATCAAGCCCAACGCCGCGCATCTGGCCCTTGCCCGGCTGGAGCAGGAATGCCGCCGGCGAGGTCACCGTCGTCACGCAGAATGTCGACGCGCTGCACGAGCAGGCCGGCTCGCAAAATCTCATCCACATGCACGGGGAGATCTTCGCCGCGCTCTGCGAGAGTTGCCGCGCCCGCCGGCCGTGGACAACGGATCTCAGCCTCGATCTCGCCTGCCCCACCTGCGGCCACAAGGGCGGGATGCGCCCGGACGTCGTCTGGTTCGGCGAGATGCCATATCACATGGCCCGCATCGCCAAGCTGCTCGCCTCAGCCGATCTGTTCATCTCGATCGGCACCAGCGGCAACGTCTATCCCGCCGCCGGTTTCGTCGCGGAGGCCGCAGCCAACGGTGCCCGCACGGTTGAATTGAACCTGGAGCCATCCGAAGGCGTCACCCTTTTCGACGAAGCCATCCACGGCCCCGCCACCCAGGTGGTCCCGCACTTTGTCGAGCGCTTGCTGACAGAGAGTTAAATTGGCTCAAGCCGTCCGTGCCAGGAAGCCCTGCATGACGCGGCGGACATCGTCGATGGCGTAGGGCTTGGCGAGTCGCGGCACCGTGCGCAGGTGCTCCGGCAACATCAGCACGTCGGTGTAGCCCGTGGCGAAGACGAACGGAATATGGCGCGCCAGCAGCTGGTCCGCGATTTGTGCGCTGGTGTCTTCTCCCAGGCTCACGTCGACGAAAGCCGCGTCGATCTGTTCCTTTTGCGCGATTTCTATCCCCTGCAGGAGGTCTCCTACCGGTCCAACGACGTGATGCCCGTCGCCCTCAAGGTCCGACTGCAGCTGCAGCGCCACGAGCGGCTCGTCTTCCACGACGAGAATGCGTGCTGGCTTGAATCCATTGACCTGCGGTTCCCGCGCAACCGGCTCCGGCGCCGGCACGGGCGGTGTTGCCCTTCTCTGAGGATCGAGCGGACCGACGAACGAGTAGTTCAAACCCTCATCGCCGAACGTGCAATCAGCCTTCGCGCCGATTTCCGATGCGGCAGCGGCCAGCACCGTCAGCCCGAAGCCCCGGCGTTCCGGTTCGCGCACCGGCGGACCGCCACGCTCGCTCCAGATGAAACGCAGTTGCGGCGGATCGGTGTCGGCAACGCGCGACCACGATACGCTGACTTTGCCGCCCGGTTGCGACAGCGCACCGTGCTTCACCGCATTGGTCGCCAGTTCGTGCAGCACGAGCGCGAGCGACTGCGCGATCTTCGGCACCAGCCTCAACGGCGCGCCCTCGACAACGATGTTGTGCTCCGACCGCGACTTGAACGGCGACAGGGACGCCGCGACGAGTTCCGCGAGGTTGGCACCCGTCCAGCCGCCACGGCGCAACAGGCCGTGGGCACGCGACATCGCCTGTATCCGGCCATCGAGTGCCGTCACGAAACTGTCGACCGAGCCGGCGCTGGAACTCGACAGCCGCGCGATGGCGCTGACGTTGGCGAGGATGTTCTTCACGCGATGGTCGAGTTCGGCCATCAGTAGGATCTGCCGTTCTTCCGCTTGCTTGCGCTCGGTGATGTCGAGCACCGTGCCCATGGCGCGCACGACGCGCCGATCCGTTCCCTCACCCTCGTGGAAAGCCTGGCCGCGATCCATCAGCCATCGCATCTCGCCATCCTTGCGGATGATGCGGAATTCCAGTTCGTGCCGGTCCTCGCCGGCCTCCCGCGGCGCCATCATCATGTCGCGCACCTTGGAGCGATCCTCCGGATGCACCCAGGTCAGCGCCTGATCGAGCGACATCTCCTGTTCGTCCGACAGCTCGACGAGCTTCATCAACTGATCGGAAAGCTGCAGCTTGTCGTCGTCGGCGTTGTAGTCGTAGGTGCCGAACTCGGCCGCCTCGCTGGCAAGCCGGAACCGTTCCTCGCGTTCCGACAGGCGCGCCGTCGACGCCTCCAATTCGGACGTGCGTTCCAGAACGCGCGATTCCAGCTCGTTGTTGAGCTGCTGCAGCTCGCGGGTCTTGCGGTAAAGCTCCACGAAGATCTTGACCTTGGCGCGCAGGATCTCCGGCACCACCGGCACGGGCACATAGTCGACGGCACCCGTTTCGTACCCCTTCACCCGGTCGACGTCCGACAGATGAATCGCGGAGATGAAGATGATCGCCGTGCGCTCATAGCGCGGATGTTCACGCAGCATCGCCGCCAGCTGGAATCCGTCCAGTTCCGGCATGCACACGTCCATCAGCACGACGGCAACGTCGTTCTTCAACAGGTATTCCAGGGCCTCGCGCGCCGAATTGGCCTTCACAAGGTTCTCGCCCAGATCGCGCAGGATCACCTCATGCGCGAGCAGCTTGGCCGGCTGGTCGTCGACGAGAAGAATGTTGACCGGTTCGTGAACGCTCATCGCATTCCTTTCTAGTGCTTCCGGAAAAGCGTGACGCGGCTTTTCCAATCAGAAGCACGGCAAAACTAGCGGTGCAGCCACATGCGCAACGCGGCAAGCAGCTGTTCCGTATTGACAGGCTTGGCCAGGTAGTCGGACGCGCCGGCCGCGAGACATTTTTCTCGGTCGCCCTTCATGGCCTTGGCAGTCAGCGCGATGATGGGCAGCCGCCGCAGCTCGGCGTTTGTCCGGATTTCGCGCATCGTTTGGTAGCCGTCCATTTCCGGCATCATGATGTCCATCAGCACGATGGCCACACCGTCATTGGACTTCAACATTTCGATAGCTTCTTTACCCGTTGTCGCGCTCAAAACATGCATGCCGCGACGTTCCAACACACTCGATAGCGCAAAGATGTTGCGCGCATCGTCGTCAACGAGCAACGCCGTGCGCCCAACCAGATCTTCGTCGGAGTTATGTAGCTTTTCCAACATTCGCTGCTTCTCCGGCGGCAGCGTTGACACGACTCGATGCAGGAACAGCGCGGTCTCATCGAGCAGGCGTTCAGGACTTTCCACGCCCTTCACGACAACGCTGCGCGCCATCGTGTGCAATTGCGCGTCTTCCTCGGGCGACAGCTCGCGCCCTGTGAAGACGACGACCGGAACGTCGGCGAGGCTCTCGTCGTCACGAATGGATTCCAGGACGTCGAACCCGGTCATGTCCGGCAGACGCAAGTCCAGCACCACGCAGTCCGCGCCGCTCTCCCGCAGCTTCTCGAGCGCTTCGGCGCCGCTGCCCGCCGTCTCGATGTCGATGTCGTCGTGGCCCAGCAGCGCCGTAATGCTCAGCTGTTCGGCGGCATCGTCTTCGACCACCAGCAGCTTCTTGCGGCGCGGCGCGGTGAAGCCCTTGATGCGTGTAAGCGCTGCTTCCAGCCCCGCCGCCGTCGCCGGTTTGGCGACGAACGAGAACGCGCCACGTGCCAACCCGTGTTGCTTGTCTTCGTCCATGGTGACGATTTGCACGGGAATGTGCCGCGTCGCCGCGTTCTTCTTCAGTTGGCTCAGGACAGACCAGCCGAGCATGTCCGGCAGGAACACGTCGAGTGAAACGGCGATCGGGTTGAACTCGATCGCCAGCGACAGGGCCTCGGTACCCGTACCGGCGATGAGTGTCTTGAACCCGTTCTTGTGCGCCAAATCGGAGATGATGCCGGCGTAGTGCGGGTCGTCCTCCACGACGAGCAAGACAAGGTCGCCGGCCACGAGCGAGTGCCGGTCGTCGGGGATGGACTCCGTCTTGCGCTCCGGCAGCCGCAGGGGCGACGGCCGTGTCGATAACGACTGCTGCAGCTCGCTGCTGCGCCGATCCTGGATCGGCGTCCCCGAGTACGTCAGCGGCAGATACAGCGTGAACGTCGAGCCGATGCCCGGCGTGCTCTTCAGCTGGATTTCCCCGCCCAGCAGCGTCGCCAGTTCGCGGCTGATGGCGAGCCCAAGGCCCGTGCCGCCATACTTGCGGCTGGTCGAGGCGTCCGCCTGCTGGAAGGCCTCAAAGATGATCTTCTGCTTTTCAAGCGAGATGCCGATGCCGCTGTCCGACACCTCGAACGACACGACCGGACCACCGATGCCAAGTGTCGGATGATCCGGCGTCCAGCCGGTCTCCGGGGAGTCGACCGTCAGCCGCACGCCGCCGTGCTCGGTGAACTTGAACGCGTTCGACAGCAGGTTCTTCAGCACCTGCTGCAGGCGCTTGCTGTCGGTGATGATGCTGCGGCTCAGCGTCGGGTCGATGATGAGGTCGAACGACAAGCGGCGCCGCTCCGCCTCGTGCCGGAACGGCCGCGCCGTGCTCTCCAGCAGGTTGTTGAAGAAGATCTCTTCTGCATCCACCGACACGGTGCCGCTTTCGATCTTCGACAGATCGAGAATGTCGCTGATGAGGTTCAGCAGGTCGGTGCCCGCGCCGTGAATGGTGCGCGCGAATTCCACCTGTTTGTCGGAGAGATTGCCTTCCGGGTTGTCGCCCAGCTGCTGGCCCAGGATCAGGATCGAGTTCAGCGGCGTACGCAACTCGTGGCTCATGTTCGCCAGGAATTCCGACTTGTACTTCGAGGTCAGCGCCAGTTCCTTGGCCTTCTCTTCCACTGCGCGCCGCGCCTGGTCGATTTCCTGGTTCTTGCGTTCCACTTCGGTGTTGCGTTCCGCCAGCTGCTGCGCCTTTTGCCCAAGCTCAGCGTTGGTCTGCTGCAACTGGTCTTGCCGCGTCGTCAACTCGCTGGCGAGCTGCTGTGACTGCTGCAGCAGGTCTTCGGTCTGCATCGTCGCTTCAATCGAGTTCAGCACGATGCCGATCGATTCCGTCAGCTGCTCCAGGAAGGTCAGATGCGCCGCATCGAATTCGTGCAGCGACGCCAACGCGATTACGGCCTTGATGCGATCTTCGAATAGCACGGGGTAGACGATGAAGCTGCGTGGCACGGCCTCGAACAACACGGTGCCGATGCGCACGGTATCGGGTGGCACGTCGGTGATATAGATTGGCTTCTTCTCCACCGCGCATTGGCCGACGAAGCCTTGGCCGAGATTGACCTCCTTCGCGTATGAACTGCGGGGGTCATCGGCGTAGGTCGCCAAAATCTTCAGCTGCTTTTCGTCGGCGTCCATCTGGTAGATGAGGCCCTGGTGCGCGTTCACCAGCGGAACGATTTCCGACAGCAGCCGCTTGCCCACGGTCGCCAGGTCGCGCTGGCCCTGCATCATGCCGGTGAAGCGCGCCAGGTTCGTCTTCAGCCAGTCCTGTTCGGTGTTGCGCTCCGTCGTCAGGCGCAGGTTGTCGATCATGGTGTTGATGTAGTCTTTGAGCTCGGCCACTTCGCCGCGCGCATCCACCTGCACCGATCGCGTCAAGTCGCCCTTGGTCACGGCGGTCGCCACCTCGGCGATCGCGCGCACTTGGTTCGTCAGGTTGTCGGCCAGCAGGTTCACGTTGCCGGTGAGGTCTTTCCACGTGCCGGCAGCACCGGGCACGTTGGCCTGTCCGCCGAGACGGCCCTCCACGCCCACTTCGCGCGCCACGGTGGTCACCTGGTCAGCGAACGTAGCCAGCGTGCCGGTCATGGCGTTGATGGTGTCGGCCAGTGCCGCCACTTCGCCCTTGGCCTTCACGGTGAGGTTCTGCGACAGGTCGCCGTCGGCCACGGCCGTCACCACCTTCACGATGCCGCGCACCTGTTCGGTCAGGTTGACGGCCATCACGTTCACGGTGTCGGTGAGATCCTTCCACGTACCGGCGACGCCCGGCACCTGCGCCTGGCCGCCGAGCTTGCCTTCGGTGCCCACTTCGCGCGCCACGCGCGTCACTTCCGAGGCAAACGCGTTGAGCTGGTCCACCATGGTGTTGATGGTGTTCTTCAGTTCGAGAATTTCGCCCTTGGCGTCCACCGTGATCTTGCGCGAAAGGTCGCCGCGCGCCACGGCCGTCGTCACTTCGGCGATGTTGCGCACCTGGGTGGTGAGGTTCGCCGCCAGCAGGTTCACGTTGTCGGTGAGGTCCTTCCACGTACCGCCGACGCCCTGCACCACGGCCTGGCCGCCCAGGCGTCCCTCGGTGCCCACTTCGCGCGCCACGCGCGTCACTTCGGCTGCGAACGAACGCAGCTGCTCCACCATGGTGTTCAGCGTTTCCTTCAGCAGCAGGATCTCGCCGCGCACGTCCACCGTGATTTTCTTCGACAGGTCGCCACCGGCGATGGCGGTCGCCACCTCGGCGATGTTGCGCACCTGTGCCGTCAGGTTCGAGGCCATGAAGTTCACGTTGTCGGTGAGGTCTTTCCACGTACCGGCCGAACCCGGCACCTGCGCCTGCCCGCCGAGCTTGCCTTCGGTGCCCACTTCGCGCGCCACGCGCGTCACTTCGCCGGCAAACGCGTTCAGCTGGTCCACCATCGTGTTGATGGTGTTCTTCAGCTCGAGAATTTCACCCTTCACGTCCACCGTGATCTTGCGCGAGAGATCGCCGCGCGCCACGGCCGTGGTCACCTCGGCGATGTTTCGCACCTGGCCGGTCAAGGTTGGAGGCCATCGAGTTCACGTTGTCGGTGAGGTCCTTCCACGTGCCGGCAACGCCCGGCACCGCCGCCTGGCCGCCGAGCCGGCCTTCGGTTCCCACTTCGCGCGCCACGCGCGTCACTTCGCCAGCGAACCGGTTCAGCTGGTCGACCATCGTGTTGAGGGTCTCTTTCAGCTGCAGGATCTCGCCGCGCACGTCCACGGTGATCTTGCGCGACAAGTCTCCCGAGGCGATGGCGGTCGCCACTTCGGCGATGTTGCGCACCTGGTCGGTCAGGTTGCCGGCCATCGAGTTCACGCTGTCCGTCAAATCCTTCCACGTACCGGCCACACCCGGCACCGCGGCCTGGCCGCCCAGCTTGCCGTCCGTGCCCACTTCGCGCGCCACGCGCGTCACTTCCGACGAGAACGCATTCAGCTGGTCCACCATGGTGTTCAGCGTCTCCTTCAACTGAAGGATTTCGCCCGACACGTTCACGGTGATCTTCTTCGACAGGTCGCCCTGCGCCACGGCGGTCGCCACTTCGGCGATGTTGCGCACCTGGCCGGTCAGGTTCGACGCCATCGAGTTCACGTTGTCGGTGAGGTCTTTCCACGTGCCGCCGACGCCGCGCACCACGGCCTGGCCGCCCAGCTTGCCTTCGGTGCCCACCTCGCGCGCCACGCGCGTCACTTCGCCGGCGAAGGCGTTCAGCTGGTCCACCATCGTGTTGATGGTTTCCTTCAGCTCCAGCACCTCGCCGCGCACGTCCACGTCGATCTTCTTCGACAGGTCGCCCGAGGCGATGGCCGTCGACACCTCGGCGATGTTGCGAACCTGCGTCGTCAAGTTCGACGCCATGGAGTTCACGCTGTCGGTGAGATCCTTCCACGTACCGGCCACGCCGCGCACGTCCGCCTGTCCGCCGAGCTTGCCTTCGGTGCCCACTTCGCGCGCCACGCGCGTCACTTCGGAGGCGAAGGCGTTGAGCTGGTCCACCATCGTGTTCAGCGTTTCCTTCAGCTGAAGGATTTCGCCCGACACGTTCACGGTGATCTTCTTCGACAGGTCGCCCGAGGCGATGGCGGTTGCCACCTCGGCGATGTTGCGCACCTGGCCGGTAAGGTTCGACGCCATCGAGTTCACGTTGTCGGTGAGGTCTTTCCACGTACCAGCTACGCCCGGCACCGCGGCCTGGCCACCGAGGCGCCCTTCCGTGCCCACTTCGCGCGCCACGCGCGTCACTTCGGAAGCGAACGCGTTCAGCTGATCCACCATGGTGTTGATGGTCTGCTTCAGTTCGAGAATTTCGCCCTTCACGTCCACGGTGATCTTGCGGCTGAGGTCGCCGCGCGCCACGGCCGTCGTCACTTCGGCGATGTTGCGCACCTGCGTCGTCAGGTTCGCCGCCAGCAGGTTCACGTTGTCGGTGAGGTCTTTCCACGTACCCGCCACACCCGGCACCACGGCCTGACCGCCCAGCCGCCCTTCGGTGCCCACTTCGCGCGCCACGCGCGTCACTTCGGCGGCGAACGACCGCAGCTGGTCCACCATCGTGTTGATGGCTTCCTTCAGCTGCAGGATCTCGCCGCGCACGTCCACGGTGATCTTCTTCGACAAGTCGCCGTTGGCCACGGCGATCGTCACGTCGGCGATATTGCGCACCTGCGCCGTCAGGTTCGACGCCATCTGGTTGACGCTCTCGGTGAGGTCTTTCCAGACGCCCGTCACTTCGCGCACCTGCGCCTGGCCGCCCAGCTTGCCGTCCGTGCCCACTTCGCGCGCCACGCGCGTCACTTCCGAGGTGAAGACCGACAGCTGCTTGATCATCGCGTTGACGATCTGCGCCGATCGCAGGAACTCGCCCTTCAGCGGCCGCCCGTCGACATCAAGCCGCATCGTTTCCAGCAGGTCACCGCGTGCCACCGCTTCGATCGTGCGGCTCACTTCCGTCGTCGGCCACACGAGGTCGTCGATCAGCGAGTTGACGGAATTCTCCATCTCGCCCCACGCGCCGTAGGCCAGCCCCAGCTTCACGCGCTGCTTGGTGCGGCCTTCCTTGCCGACGACCTGGCCCACGCGTTCCAGCTCATGCGCCATGCGTTCGTTGGTGGCGACGATGTCGTTGAAGGCGTCCGCGATCTTGCCCATCACGCCGTCGTGCTCGCCGGTCAGCCGCACGGAGAAATCGCCCGCCTTCACCCGCTGGAAAGCCTGCAGCAGATTGACCAGGCCGCCGGCTTGAACCGCGCCGTTCGGGCGGCTGGGTGGCATCGGCGCAGGTTCGCTGGAAACTTCGGCTGTTACGGGTGCGGCTTCGTTTTCAGACATGTGCGGACTCATCGACAGAGGACGGACGCGGTCGGCGTCCGATCCGGTCACAGGACGTTGCGCGGAACCTTAATTCGCCAGTGGAATTAAGCCAGAGCGTGGCACGTTGTTGGAAAACAAGAGCGAAGATACCAGCGGCGCACAGCATTGCTCTGCGACGGAACAAACCGCGCTTGATGCTGCAACCACGTTCCCTCCGGGCTGGCCAACACAATTTAGCCTAACCTCACGAAACGCGCGTCCGTGGCCTTCGGTTCCTTCCCCTGTGAAATTTTCTGCTCCATGGCTCTCGCCAGAATAGTGCGTTAAGGTCGCCCGTTCTGCCGGGCTCGAAGTGGCCCGTTCGCGGATCTTGAGGCGTGCATTTTTGTCGGGGGACAGAATGGGTGTTACGGCACGACGCGCCTTGCGCCGGACGTTTCTGGGTCGCATCGCTCAGTCTGGTGGCAGTTGCAGCCCTGGCCAACGGCGCCTTCGCCCAATGCGTCAAGGATGCCCGCGAAGCGAAATTCGGCGAGGGCAACGCCAAGCTCGTCACGTTCCTTTGCAAAGCCGAAGGCGACGCCGCTCCGTCCGTTCGCGTCGAATTTCATCGCCTGAGCGAAGCTGCAGCAGCCGGCGTTGTCGCCGGCAAGCCCTGGCCTGAAGTCTCCGCCGTCATCGGCAAGGCGCGCGTGCTCGACAACGGCGTAGGCCGCGAAGCGCTCAACCTCTACAAAAACTACGGCATCACCGAAGACCGCGAGGACGCGTTCCATTTCCGCGCCATCGGCGGCGAGGCCCAGGAGGAACCCGACAAGTTTCCCGCCGGCACCGGCCGCAAGACCATAACCTATCTCACATACCCGGATACCGAAGGCTTGACCGGCCAGAGCATGGCGCTGCCCGACGAGGACAAGGTTATCACGTCCACGCAGCGCTGGCCCGACGACATGAATTTTTACTACAAGGGCGAAGACTGCAAACCGGGCAATTTCGGCTGCGTCATGCTGTGGCGCTATCTCAATGCCGACGACGTCGGACGTTTTGAGGAGCGCTGGCAAGCACAGCAGGCCATGATGCGCGTCGATAATCCTGACTTCGCGACGACGATGGACAACAACGAGGAGCCGATTCCCACACCGGGCTCCGGCCCCCTAAAGCTGCTGCAGTACCTCACCAAGACGACCTGGCCGCAGGATTTCGCCGTCGTCACCGGGTCCTACAACCTGTGCGGTGGCAGCTACGATTTCTCCTACTATCCGCGCCAGATGGTCCTCGACGTTGCCGTCATCCAGAATGTCTCGTCAAAGCCGATGGACGTCGGCAATCTTCTCGGCACGCAGGTCGAGGACGCGGGCTTGCGGCCACCCGCACCACCAATGCGCGGCGTCGTGGCGGCTGGCGTCGTGCCTATTCCCGGCGCTGTCGGCAAGCTCGCCCCGGGCGAGCGTGTGCTCGTGCCGCTCAGGATGACGTTCGTGGCGCCGAAGGGCCTTGGCATGCAGTTCAGTGGCAAGCTGTCGGACGCGCGCAAGATCTTCGCCGAGGTCGACAAGCTGCCACCGGGCACGTTGATCAAAGAAGAACAGGCCGGCTTGGAACCCACCCAGCCTGCGTTACAGAAATCGCGTGACAGCTTCCGTCGCACCCGAGCTGCCGAAAGTCACGCCTTACATGTGGGGGCCCGAAATCACGCTGAAGGGCCTCAACGCCGACGGCAAGCGCATCATCCTGGAAGAAACCAGCGCCAACTTCCTGGAGCTGACGGCTGGCGAAGGCTACGGCTCTTGCCCCTTCCTCTATTCCTACGATGACACGGCGAAAACCTGGGTCAGCCACGGCAAGGTCATCGACAATGCCGACGATGCCAGCAAGGAAATGACGCAGGACATCGCCATCACGGCCTTCTCCACGCGGTTCCGCTTGGCCGAGGAGGAACTGGAGATGTCGGAGATCAATCGCGTTGTCTTGAACGTCACGCGCAAGGATGGCGAAGCGCTGCAGCTCATGCCGGACGACATCCGTCTCAAGGAGAAGGACGATCGCTACGTCCGCATTCTCGCAGGCCGCGCCATCAACATCGCGTTCAGCCTGCCGGCTGGGGTGACGGCTGCAGACGTCGCTACGTCGAAGCTGTCCGTCACCGGCTATTACCGCCGCTATTCGGCACTCAACGTCGTCGATCTTCGCAAGCCGGAGCCCGCCCCCAAACCCTGATCGAAACGCTGCTGGCCCCAACCGAGATAGAGTTCGCGCATGCGTTGCTTTCGCCTCGTCTGCACACTTTGGCTCTCGGCGCTGGCGATGCCGTGCGCCGCTCAAGCGCCAACGCCCGCCCCGGCCAAGCCCGCACTGATCATCAACGACCCGTTTGCCGCACCGCTCTGGCGCATCGACGTCGACGCAGATGAAAATCACCTCGTCGCCGGTTCGCCCGCCAAGGCTGCCGCCGTCTGGTCTCTCGACGATCCGTCCGCCGCCGAACTCCTGCGCCTGCCGTTGCGCGAGGAGGAGATGCAGCGCGCTCACGCCATCGCCATTTCGCCCGACGGCAAACACGTTGCGGCGGCCGTACCGCCGCTGCGCGACGACAAGGGTTTCGCGCAAGGCCGGCACCGCCGCGATCTACATCATCGAACGTGCCAGCCGCCGCATCGAGAAGGCCATCACGTCCGACGTCGCGACACGTCCGCAGGCACTGCGCTTCTCGCCGGACGGGACGCTGCTCGCCGCCACCTTGAGTGATGGCTGCGGCCTTCGCGTTTGGCGCGTCGCAGACTGGAGCCTCGCCGGCAGCGACGACGCCGGCTACGGCGGCACCAGCGGCACATGCTGTCCCGCAACTGCCGGCACGAGACTGCGACCCCTTTCCCGATACGCCCGGCCTTGCCTGGGGCAAAGCCGCCTCAGGCGAGCAACTGCTCGTCACCTCCGGCGACACCGGTGTCCGGCTCTACAAGCCTGATGCCAACTCAGTCGCTTTGCTCGCGACCAAGTCTCCCGCCGACATCGCCTTGGAGCGTCCGGAGGGCGTCGCCGTCAGTCCGGACGGAACGCGTCTCGCGGTCGGCGATGCGCGCGTTCGCGGCGCGAGCCAAACCGTCAAACTCCAAGTCGCCGTCCTGGATCTCATGACGTTGACGCCCACCAGCGCCAACCTCACTCTGCCCGAGACGGCCGTCCTGTCGCCTGCGCTGCTCGACGCCAAGGCGACACCCGGAGCCGACCAGATGGCGCTCAACCGCGTTGCCTGGACTGAGGACGATAGCGGCGAAGCCATCTACGCTGGCGGGCCTGACGTGGTGCCAGATCGCCGACCCATCGCTCGTGCTCGGCACGCAGGAGGGTGAGGGCACGGAGAACTGCATCGTGCGCTGGCGTCTGCCCGCATCCGGCTCGGCGGACAAGCCCGGCGACGTGCATTTCATCCGCGCCGGGCTGGATCGCGTGATGGATCTCGCGGCCCTGCCGAAGCGCAAGGCGCTGGCCTACGCCACGCTGCAGCGCATCGGCGCGCTGCACGACGATGGCACACCTTATGTCAACGACGATGGTGCCGAAGTCTTCGCCGCCGCGCGCGCCTTCGACTTCCGCGACCGCCCGGTCGATCGCAAGACGGGCGCCATGCTCGGCTTCGACATCTCGGCCGACGCCAGCACGGTCTACTTCGAAGACTATCGCGGCACGACGGCCGCCCCCATCGCGCTCACCTTCAACATCGATCAGCTGAAGCTGGAGCCCGCCACCGCCCGCCCAGCCAATGTCGCCCCGCCCAAGCGCGATCCCCTCATCGTCGATAAGCTCGCCAACTGGTGGAACAGCCCCAAGCCGCCCGTCATCTACGGCCTGCCGCTCGATGCCCTGCAAGGCATCCGCGATACCTATCGCGCCGTCGCGCTGGCGCCGGACAAGCGCGCCGTCGTCGGTTCCGCCACGCACGTGCGCGTCGTCGGCTATGGCAGCGGCAAGGCCGAGGTGTTGTGCCAGGTTCGCGTCGCCGCGGAAGCCTACCGCGCCGCAGTGTCGGACGATGGCACCCTCGCCGTCGTCGGCCATTCGGATGGCACGTTGCGCTGGTACCGCATCGAGCACGGCCAAGGACGGCGCCGCCTGCAGCCTCACGCAACTGCTCGCCGTCCATATCCGCCAGGCAGACGGCGAGGACGGCAGCTGGATCTGGGCCAGCTGGCTGCCCGCCACCGGGCAATTTGCTGCCGACCCCCGCGCCAAGGAGCTGCTCGGCTGGCAGGTCGCCGGCGCCGACGGCCAGGTCGAAACCGTGCGCTTCGCCGACCTGCTGCAGTACTACGCGCCCGACGCCGTCAAAGCTGCTCTGCGCCAGAGCAAGCCGTCGCCGGACGTCGTTGCCAGCCTGGAAAAGAGTATCGGTGACGCGACGGACGCTCTCCGCCTCATGGTGCTGACACCCGATGAGAATTCGGAGGTCGCCACCGAAACCGTGAAGTTCGACATCAAGGCCGACGGCGGCACCACCTGGCCGCGCAAGCTTTATGTCGCCACTGGCAGCGGCGCGCGCATCGCCAAGACGGTTGGCGGCAAGGAACTCGCGGCCAGCGACGCGATCGAGATTGCCGCACCCGGCATCGTGCAAATGCAAGTCAAGCTGCCGCCGTCGGAGCGCCAGCAGCACCGCAACGTCGACGTCTGCTTCATGGTCGACCGCCAGCGCGACTGCCACACGATCAACTGGTCCGGCGCGCTGGAAAAGCCTGCGCCGCGCGCGCTGCATGCCGTCATTGTCGGCGTGTCCGCCTATAAAGATCCGGCGATGTCGCTCGCCTTCGCACAGAACGACGCGCTCGATCTCGCGCGCATCTTCGTCAACGACTACAAGGCCCGCGTCGTCGACAAGACGTCGAAGGTGCCGGCCGACTACGCCAGCGTCTCGATCGACCTGCTGGTGGCCGCCGGCTCCAACTCCGCCAAGGCCGAACTGGCCGATCTGCAATCGAGCGGCATCGTTCGCGTCCACGAGGCGAGCAGTCGAGCAACATCGCCGCCGTGCTCGGCAAGCTGGCGCAGCAGGGCACCAACGAGAACGATCTCGTGCTGTTCTACTTCTCCGGCCACGGCATGCTGAACCCGTTCCGCGGCGCCAAGGGCCTCACGGCCTTGCTCGGCCCAAACATCGACGGCAACTACACGCGCGAGAGCCTGGAGCGCGAAGCCCTCACGTCCGACCGGCTGATCGCGTTGCTCGATCCGATCCCCGGCGAGAAGCTGGTCATCATCGACGCCTGCCGCACCACGGCGACGATTGCGGGCGAGAGCGCTTTCGATCCCGCTGCCATCCGTTTGGAGTTCGAGCGCAATCTTCTTTCCGCCGACTTCTTCTTCTCCGCAGCACCAGGCCAGTACTCGCTCGACCAGGGCGAACTGGCTTATTCCACCACGCGCCCCAAGGACGAGCAGGGCAACGGCCTTTTCACATACGCTCTGCTGAAGTCGCTGACGGACACGGGCACCGCACCAGCCGGCAGCAAGCCGCGCAAGGTCGAGGTGTACGACGTCGATCGCTACGTGCGCGGTTTCTTCGACAGCCAGGATGAGGAGAGTGCCGCCGTGCGCCTCATCCGCCGCCTGCAGGAGCAGGGCATTTCCGTCGCGCTTCAGCAGCCGATGTACGTGCCCGCCCGCCGCCGCGTCAGCGCCGGCACCGTCATCCGCACGCTGGAGCCGGCGCCGTGAGCCTCAGCGAAGGCTATGTCGAACACCTGAAGGAGTTGCTGGACGGCATCGGCCACATCACCGTGCGCCGCATGTTCGGCGGTGCCGGCGTCTACTGCGACGGCTTCATCTTCGCCTTCCTCGACGAGGACGTTCTCTATCTGAAGACCGACGAACCCGGCCGCGCTCCATTCGAAGCCGAGGGCATGGGCCCCTTCACCTACGAGAGCAAGGACGGCCCCATCCAGACCTTCTCCTACTATCGCGCGCCCGAACGCCTGCTCGACGATCCCGACGACCTGCGCGAATGGGTCCACCGCGCCCTCGCCATCAGCAAACGCGACGCCGCCGCCAAGGCAAAGCGGAAAGGCAAAGCCGCAGGCCGCCAGCGCGCAAGCGCTGCCAAGCGATCGGCAGGGCAAGAGGCTCAGGCGCACACAGCTTGCGGCGAAACACAACGTAAGGCCAAACGTGGCGACGAAAGGCAAATCCACCGTCACACGCAAGCCGGCGGCGAAACGTTCGAAGCGCTGACACCTTCTCAACATTGTCATCCCCGGGCTTGTCCCGGGGATCCCGTCATCAACGTGCGCGACACCTCGTTGGGCGCGTTACACAAGCCTGCAGGCTGCCGCACTTGCTGCGCGCGGGATACCCGGGACAGCCCGGGTATGACGTTGAGGTGTGAGCTTTCGCGTCGATTGAGAACAATGAAGAAGCGCGCAGGAAACCCCGCGCGCTCCTGAAGCTTACTCGTTGGCGACCTTCACCGGGCGCGAGGAGCGCCGCAGGAATGCCGGAACGTTGTCGGCAAAACCGACCGCACCGTTGTCGCGATTGCCACCGCCGTCACGCTTGCCGTCGCGATCGCGCTCCGGCTGACGTGCCCGGGCGTTCTGGCGATCGTCGCCGCCACGCTCCTGGCGCGGTTGCTGCTCGCGGCCTTCAGCCTGACGCGGATTCGGGTCACGGCCTTCGGCATGACGGGGGTTCTGCTCACGGCGGCCTTCGCCGTTACGCGGCTGTGCTGCCCGCTCGCCGCGATCGGGACGTGGCTCGCGCGGAGCCTCCCCGTTACGCGGTTGCGCTGAACGCTCACCGCGCTCCGGCCGGTCGCCGCCCTCGGGGCGTTCAGCCCGTTCGGGACGTGGACCACGGCCGCCACGTGCTGGCCGTTCGCCGCGATCCTCACGCGGCTCGCCGCCTGCCTGCTGCCCCGCCGGCTGTTCAGTCCGTTCCGGACGTGGCCCCCGCTCAGGGCGCGGCGCACGGTCCGGACGCGCGCTGCGTTCCGGGCGTTCGCCACGTGGCTGGTCTGCACGGCCGGCATCCTGTTGCGGCTTGGCCTCGATGGCCTCCCCGGCAACCGGTGCATCGAGCTGAGCGGCACGCGCCATACGCTGGCCCGGCTGCTGCTGGCCGCTACCGTTGCTGCGATCCCCGCCCCGGCCATTGGCCTGCGGGTTGCGCTCGCCACGATCGCGTCCGCCACCGCTGCGGCCCTCACGGCCACCGCCGCGGGCTTCAGGCCCACGCGCGCCGCCACGGCCACCACGGCGTTTGCCGGAGTTGGCGATGTCGTCCTCGCTGGGAGGCTCGCCGATCCATTGGGCAGGTGCGCCGATGATCTTCTCGATATCCTTCAGCGATTTGCCGAGGTCTTCGCGCGTCACGAGAGACGTCGAAGACCCTTCCTTGCCCGCGCGGCCCGTGCGGCCGATGCGGTGCACGTAGTCGTCGCTGTCACGCGGCAGGTCATAGTTGAACACGTGGCTGACGTCGGGAATGTCGAGCCCGCGTGCCGCCACGTCGCTGGCGGCCAGGAACGTGATCGTGCCGGCGCGGAACTTGTCCAGCGTCTCCATGCGGCTCTTCTGGTCCATGTCGCCGTGCAGCGCGCCGGCGTTGAAGCCGTGCTTCAACAGCGACTTGAGCAGGATGGCGACTTCGACCTTGCGATTGCAGAAGATGATGGCATTGCGCACGCCTTCGCCGCGGATCAGCGTGCGAAGCGCGTCGCGCTTGGCCCAATCGGTGCCCTCGGCACAGAAATGGAAGCGCTGCGTGATGGTGTTTGCCGTCGTCGCCGGGCGCGTCGCCTCGATGCGCTGCGGATTGGTGAGGAACGTCGCCACCAGTCGCGTGATTTCCGGCGGCATCGTCGCCGAGAAGAACAGCGTCTGACGCTTGGGCGGCAGCAGCTTGCAGATCTTCTCGATGTCGGGAATGAAGCCCATGTCGAGCATGCGATCCGCCTCGTCGATGACGAGGATTTCCACGCCCATCAGCATCAGCCGGCCACGTTGAAAATGGTCCAGCATCCGGCCGGGCGTGGCGATCAGCACGTCGGCGCCACGGTCGAGCTTCTTGACCTGCTCGTCCATCGAGACGCCGCCGATCAACAGGGCGACGTTCAGCTTGTGATTGACGCCGTATTTCTCGAAGCTCTGCGCCACCTGGGCGGCGAGTTCGCGCGTCGGCGCCAGAATGAGCGAGCGCGGCATACGTGCCCGGGCGCGGCCGATTTCGAGGCGGGTGATCATCGGCAGCACGAACGAGGCGGTCTTGCCGGTGCCCGTCTGCGCAATCCCCAACACGTCCTGGCCGGTTACCGCGATCGGAATAGCGGCCGCCTGGATCGGCGTAGGCGTGGCGTATCCGGAGGCCTCTACGGCCGCCTGGACCTTCGCGCTGAGCCCCAGCTCAGCGAACGTTTTCGTTTCCAAAGAAGAACTTCTCCATCCAGCGTTCTCAAGACCTCCGCCACGAAGATTGAGGCACGCGAATGAGGGCGCGCGCGAGCGGCGGTTCGGTGGAGCGCAGGGGGAAGAGGGTGCCTGAAAAGGGCCAAACCGGAAAAACCGAGGTCTCGAAAATGGGATAAATGAATCGATCCCCTGCGCTCGAGCCACAGGCTTGCTGACACATGTACGTGCCGAAAGCAAGAAAATGCAGGGGTTTCACCCAGTTTGTCGCAATCCTGGAGCTGATTTTCGGTAGCAACGCTGCATCATTGGGCAATAAACGATGAAAATGCCGGGATTTACTTTGATTGCAGCGCCGTAAACGCAAAGAAAAGCCGCGACCACCCGAAGGCGCCGCGGCTCAAACCCTTGCAACGCCTGCGCTATCAGGCTTCGTCGTCGAGCCACCTGTAAATCAGTGCTCCTACGACGGCGCCGAGGATCGGTGCTGCCCAAAACACCCAGACCTGCAGCAGCGCCTCCGGACCGCCGAACAGTGCCGAGCCCAAGCTGCGAGCGGGATTGACCGAGGCATTGGAAATCGGGATCGACATGAGATGGATTGCCGTCAGCGTCAGGCCGATGGCGATTGGTGCGAAGCCGGCCGCGGCAGTCGCCCGCGTCGCCCCCATGATGACGATCAGGAAGAATGCCGTCAGCACGAACTCGATGACGATCACAGGCACCAACCCGGCCTTCAACATCGACAGGCTGTCGTAGCCGTTGGCCGCGAACGTGGTGCCGGTATTGCCGATGATCGTGAATACCCCGCACGCAGCGATGGCGCCGAGGCACTGGGCGATGATGTAGGCGATGGCATCCGACATCGGGAAGCGGCCGCCAGCAACCAGGCCCAGCGTCACAGCTGGATTATAGTGCCCGCCCGAGATGTGGCCGATCGAATAGGCCAGCGCCATGACCGTGATACCGATCGACAGCGCCACCCCGATGATACCGGCTGCGCCGCCCGGTGCGCCGAACGAATAAAACGCAGCGCCCAGCACGGACGCCATGAGCATGAACGTGCCGATGAACTCGGCACCGAGTGCTTTGAATTTCATGAAATAGTCTCCCTTGGCTTCTCCCCTAGCCCTGGCGCCGGAACGATGCCGCGAAGACCGATCAATCCAGCCAGGAAATTCGGAAGTCCGCCGAGACATCGAATCGAGACAAGGGCCTACACGGTACGTGTACGCTAAACTCGACCCATAATCTGCGTTGCCCGGGCAGTAGAGTTGTTCAAAAGTTGCGTGCATTGCAGCACGCAGCTGTCACGGAAGCATCATACGCACGACGATCGGCAGGTGATCGGAGCCGAGATCTTCACCCGGCTCGAATAGGCCGGCGGCAATCTCTGGGGACGCCAACACGTTGTCGATCAGAAGCAGCGCGGGCAGCGGCCACTGACTGATTGGGCCGGCAGATTTGAATTGGCCAAACACGGGCCAACTGCGCTCGAAGCTGCCGTGGCGCTTCAGCCGCGTCTGCCACAGCAGCTTGTTGATCTTCCAGGACCATGGCGTGAGATTGAAGTCTCCCGCGATGATGCGCGGTTCGCTCCACCCGTTGATCGCAGCGATCAGCTTGTCGATATCCCGCTCCTGGCGTTCCGGCATGAAAGGCCACGGCAGATGCACGCCGGCGATCCGGTATGCTTTGCCATCCGGCGACGTCCAGATCGCACTCACGATCGGCAGCGTTCCCGACGTATCGACCGACGAAAGCGGTCGCCTCGACAGCAATGCAACGCCGCAACCTGCACAAACGGCCTGATGCGGGTAGATCGGTTTCAATCGCGGCAAGAGCTCGGCAACATGCGACGCCCGCAATTCCTGCAGCACCACGACATCTGGAGCTTTCGCCTCAATGAACCGGGCGATGTCGGCGTGCCGTCCGCTGCTCCACAGATTGAACGATACGAGCGTCATCTGCTCGCCAGTCCGACCGGCGGCATCAGCGGCGGCCGCGCTGCCGACGTCATAGGCAGCGCCGTCAGAACCAGGTTGAGACCTACGAGACCAATTGACGGCCACGGCCGCCTTACGCGGCGAACGAATGCATCGAACGCAAGTAGCAGAATCGCGCCAAGCAGTAGATATGGCCGGAAGTGGTTGGCCATTTCGAACTGCGGCGCGATAGGCGCCAGCAGCCCAAGCGCAGTTGGTAAACCAACGGCCACCACCGCGAGAAGGGAAAGTGTACGCAGCACGCAACCCCGGTAGCGTTAGATATCGAGATCCTTGGCGAACGCCGCGCGATCCTGGATGAACCGGAAGCGCGCTTCCGGCTTCGATCCCATCAACGCATTGACCGCGTCAGCGACCATGGCCTTGTCGCCTTCGGCGACCTCCACCTGAAGCAACGTACGCTTCTTCGGATCCATCGTCGTCTCTTTGAGCTGCACGGCGTTCATCTCGCCCAGGCCCTTGAAGCGGTTGATCTCCACTTTCTGGTTGGCTTTGAACTCTGTCGCGATCAGGTGGTCGCGCTGCTTCTCATCGCGCGCATAAAACGACTTGGCGCCCTGCGTGATCCTGTAGAGCGGCGGCACCGCCAGGAACAGGTGACCGTTCTCGATCAACTCCGGCATCTCTTGGTAGAAGAATGTGATCAGCAGCGAAGCAATGTGCGCACCGTCGACATCGGCGTCGGTCATCACGATCACGCGCTCGTAGCGCAGATCCTCGTCGCGGTACTTCGCGCCCGTCCCGACCCCAAGAGCCTGGATCAGATCCGACAACAGCTGGTTCTGCGCAAGCTTCGCCGATGAGGCGTTCGCCACGTTGAGGATCTTGCCGCGCAGCGGCAGGATCGCCTGCGTCTCGCGATCGCGCGCGCTCTTGGCCGAGCCGCCGGCGCTGTCGCCTTCGACGATGAAGATTTCCGTGCCGCCTGCCTGCTGGATTGAGCAGTCTGCCAGCTTGCCCGGCAGCCGTAGCTTGCGCGTCGCCGACTGGCGGCCGACTTCCTTTTCGCGGCGGCGCTTCAGCCGTTCTTCCGCCTGCTCGATCGACCAGTCGAGCAGCTTGGTGGCCTGCTGCGGGCTGTCGGCGAGGAAATGGTCGAACGCATCGCGCACGGTGTTCTCGACGATACGCGTCGCTTCCTGTGTCGCCAACTTGTCCTTGGTCTGGCCCTGGAACTCCGGCTCGCGAATGAACACGGACAGCATCGATGCCGCCGTGCCCATCACGTCGTCGGCGGTAACTTGCACCGCCTTCTTGTTGCCCGTCAGTTCGCCGTAGGCGCGCAGTCCCTTGTACAGCGCCTGCCGCAACCCGGCCTCATGCGTGCCGCCTTCTGGCGTGGGGATCGTGTTGCAGTAGGACGAGGAGAAGCCGTCTTCGTCGGAGATCCAGCCCACCGCCCACTCGACCGATCCATGCCCGTTCGGCTTCTCGACGCGCCCGGTGAAAATCTCTTTGGTGACGAGCGTCCGTCCTTCGATCGTCGCCAGCAGGTAGTCTTTCAGGCCGCCGGGGAAATGGAACACGGCCTCGGCCGGCGTATCGTCCTTGATCAGTTCCGGCGCGCAGCTCCAGCGGATTTCCACGCCACCGAACAGGTAGGCCTTCGAGCGCGCCATCTTCAGAAGCCGCGCCGGCTTGAACGCGGCGCCCTTGCCAAAGATCGCTTCGTCCGGCTTGAAGCGGATGCGCGTGCCGCGCCGGTTCATGATCGAACCGAGCTTCTCCAGCTTCGTTTGCGGCGTGCCGCGCGAAAACACCATGCGGTATAACTGCTGGCCGCGCGCCACTTCGACTTCGCAGGTTTCCGACAGTGCGTTCACCACCGACACGCCCACGCCATGCAGGCCGCCTGAGGTGTTGTACGCCTTGCCGTCGAATTTGCCGCCCGAGTGCAGCGTCGTCATGATGACTTCGAGCGCCGACTGCGTTTTGAACTTGGGATGCGCATCGACGGGAATGCCGCGGCCGTTATCGGCCACCATCAGAAATCCGTCCGCGTCCAGCCGCACTTCGATGTACGACGCATGCCCCGCCACGGCCTCGTCCATCGAGTTATCGATCACTTCGGCGAACAGGTGGTGCATCGCCTTTTCGTCGGTGCCGCCAATGTACATGCCGGGCCGCCGCCGCACAGGCTCCAGGCCCTCAAGTACCTCGATGTCGGCAGCTGTATAGCTGTCGGAGGCATCGATGGTTTTGCGCGCGCGGGCCGTCTTGTCCGTCATATCGGTCTCTAATCCGGAGAAAAGGTCGTCGATCTGGGCCATGCGCTGTTCCGTCCGTGCGGGCGAGTATCTTGCCGGGAGCGGCAGTCCGCTCAGCACGAAACGCACAACGGGGACGCGCTGGCGAATCTCAAATCGTAAGGCTAATCAGGTCGCATGAGGGGTTGGCCAATGCAAGCGGCCGCACCGCCTCAGTGACATCTGTGCCCCGGTCAAGCCGTTGACAATCGGGAGTTGAAGCCCTTCGCGGCGGAACTGCGGCATTGGGCACGTTCGCCGCCGAAAAGCCGCCAGTAAGGCTCCGCGAGGCGGCGGAAGCCGGAAAAGCGCCGCCGCGCGCCCGCTCTGGAGCCGTAAAGGTCAGGTAGGAAACCCGCTGTTCTCAATACAGAAAATGAACTTTGATCGTGTGAGGTTCCAGCATGTTGCGTCATTCCATTCTCCACGTGCTCGCCATCGCCCCGCTGTTCGGACTGGCCTTTGCGCCTAACGCCCGCGCCGACGATCCACCCAAGGTCAGCGGCCCGCACACCCACGAGAATTTGAGCATCTATTTCGTCCACGGAAAAAGCGCGGATGGCCCCGTGCCGCTGACGCTGGAGGAGGCGCTGGCCAAAGGGTTCGTCGAGGTCCACGAGACCGACACGGTCAGCCAGCTCGTCGTCGAGAACAAGGGCCGCGAGGAGGTATTCGTCCACGCCGGCGACATCGTCAAAGGCGGCAAGCAGGATCGCGTTGTCACCGCGTCTTTCGTCCTGCCGGCGCAGTCCAAGAAGATCGAGATGCCGGTCTACTGTGTGGAGGCTGGGCGCTGGGCGCCGCGCGGCGCCGAAGACTCACGCAAGTTCGCCACGTCGGCTGAAATGCTGCCGACCAAGGAAGCCAAGCTCGCCATGATGGCGGCACCGGCGGCCAGCAGCCAGATCCCGACGGCAGGCCTCTCGGCGCGCGCAGACTTGCCGCTCGATCGTGGCGGCATCAGGCGCGAGGACCGCGAGCAGCGCATTGTCGGCCTCGGCGAGCCGCAGCAGCGCGCGGAGACGGCCGGCAACAGCACCGAAAGCCTGACTGAGCGCGGCCCGGCAGGCGGGCAGAGCGAGGTGTGGCGCAACGTGGCGGCAATCCAGGAAAAGCTGTCGATGAAGCTCAAGAAGAAGGTGGCATCCGACCAGTCGCAGTCCAGCTTGCAGCTGGCCCTGGAAAACAAGGATCTCGTTGCCGGGCAGGAACGCTACGTCAAGGCGCTGCAGGCAGCAGGTGAGGCGCAGAGCGACATCGTCGGCTACGCCATCGCCGTCAACGGCAAGATCGCCAGCGCCGACGTTTATCCCTCGAATGCCCTGTTCAAGAAGCTCTGGCCGCGCCTGCTGAAGACCGCCGTCACCGAGGCCATCGGCGCCGAAGACGTGAAAGATTTGCAGGCCCCCGCGGTGGCGGACGTGGAACTGTTCCTGGCCCGCGCGCCCGAAGCCAAGGAAGAAACCGCCACCCCGGTCGACGGCTTCGCCACCACGGCCCGCGCCGAAGCCGCCTCTTACGACACCGAAACCACCCGCGGCGGAAAGTTCCTTCACCGCAGCAAGGTCGCGCGCTGAGCTAAGGGGTCAGACCTCGGTCTGACCCTGCTTCGACCCATCTACTCCGGCGGTCCCGGAAACGACTTTGCGCCAGCCGGAATATCGACGCCGTCCAACTTGCGCTTCGTCCAGATATGAACGGCCGTACCCAGATCCGGCGGCGCGTCCAACGATCCGCCGCGGACACGAACCGCGTCAGGCGCTTGCGTGGTCCGATGCCAGATTCGCGAGCCGCACGTCGGACAAAAAGCGCAGTCGATCATGTTGCCGCTGTCCGCTCGGCGCTGCCAAACGCCAAGCGTGCCGCTCAACAGCCGGAAATTGCTGTTGCTTACCGGCACAGATATGCCGAACGCCGAGGCCGACTGTTTCTGGCATTCTGTGCAGTGACAGACGTAGATCGAGGCCGGCATAGCCGCATCGATCTCGTACCGCACGGCGCCGCACTGGCATCCGCCTTTGAGCATAACTGCCTCCGCCAAACCTTACCGCTTGCCCCTCATCGACCCGACGATGATGTCCTTGATCGTCGTGGCGACCTTGCGCGCGATGGTGCGCTTCAGTTCCTTGCCGATCATTTCGCCCATGCCGGCCGGCTGGCGGCCTTTGCCCTTGGCCGTGCCGGAGCTCGGATTGCCGCCGAATATGACGTCGCCCCAGCCACCGCCTGAGCTGCCGTCGGCACTGGCTTCCGCTGCCCCGCCTTCCATGCGCTTGGTCAGGATCTCGTAGGCGCTTTCGCGGTCGACAGTCTGGTCGTACTTGTCGAACACCGGGCTGTATTCGATCACGCTCTGGCGCTCTTCGGCCGAAACGGGCCCGATGCGCCCTTCCGGCGGGCGGATCAGCGTCCGCTGCACGATGGCCGGCTCGCCCTTGTTCTCCAGCATGGAGACCAGCGCTTCGCCCGTCTTCAGCTCCATGATGACGCGCTCGGTGTCGAGGCCTGGGTTCTTGCGGAACGTCGTCGCCGCCGCCTTCACGGCCTTCTGCTCCTGCGGGGTGAAGGCGCGCAACGCGTGCTGGACGCGATTGCCCAACTGAGCCGACACGGTGTTGGGCACGTCCATCGGGTTCTGCGTGATGAAGTAGACGCCGACGCCCTTGGAGCGGATAAGCCGCGCGATCTGTTCCACGCGATCGATCAGTGCTTTCGGCGCCTGGTCGAACAGCAGATGCGCCTCGTCGAAGAAGAAAACCAGCTTGGGCTTCGGCAAGTCGCCCACTTCCGGCATCGTCTGCCAAAGCTTGGTCAGCATCCATAAAAGGAACGTCGCATACAGCCGCGGCTTCTCCATCAGCTTGTCGGCCGACAGGATGTTGATCACGCCGCGCCCATCGGGCGCCACGCGCAGGAAATCCTTGATGTCGAGCGCCGGCTCGCCGAAGAAGTGCGCCGCGCCTTGTTCTTCCAACACTAGCAGGCGCCGCTGGATCGAGCCGACCGACGTCGCCGCCACGTTGCCGTACTTGCCGGAGATCTCTTTGCCGCGTTCGGCGATGTTGGAGATCAGCGCCCGCAGGTCCTTCAGGTCGAGGATCGGCAGCTTCTCGTCGGCCGCAACACGGAAAGCGATGTTGATCACGCCTTCCTGCACCTCGTTCAGCTCCAGCAGCCGCGACAGCAGCAACGGCCCCATGTCGAGCACGGTGGCGCGCACCGGATGGCCGTCCTGCCCGAACACGTCCCAGAAGATGGTGGGGTAGGCGCGGTTCTTGTACTCGCCATCGAGGCCCACCTCGTGCGCCCGCTTGACGAGAAAGTCCTTCGGCTCCCCCACGGCTGCGATGCCGGAGAGGTCGCCTTTGATGTCGGAGGCGAACACCGGCACGCCTGCAGAGGAGAAGCCCTCGGCCAGAACCTGCAAGGTTACGGTCTTGCCGGTGCCGGTCGCCCCGGTGATGAGGCCGTGCCGGTTACCGAGTTTCAAGTCCAAGTATTCGGGCTTGCTGCTCTTTCCGACGAAGATCTTGCCGTCCTGGATCACCGACATCAGCCAAAAACCCCCGAAATTGTAAACTCTTGCGCCGCCTGCCGCCCAACTCACGCCAATTCGGCCAACAGCCCTATTTGCATGCCTTTCCGAGGTTTGCAAACGGCGGTTGCATGGCGGACTTGGGGATAAGGCCACAAGCGCCAGCAGGCGGGGCGATCAGGCCAATGCCACCGTGACATGACGCTCATGAGACACGCCCGCGCAGTGATGGTATGCGATGCTTGAGCCTCGGGATCGTGTTGGGAACGTTATGACGGATACTGCAACGACTGAAGAAAAGCTGGCCGCCGATTTTCCGCAGGCCACGCGTGATCAATGGCTGAAGTTGGTCGACAAGGCCATCAAGGGCGGCGACTTCGAAAAACGCCTCGTGTCCCGCACCGCAGATGGCCTGCGCGTCGAACCGATCTACACCCGCGCCGAGCAGCTGCCCGGCACAGCCGAAGCCGTGCCTGGCGCCGCCCCCATGACGCGCGGCACCGACGCCAGCGTCCGCGATCTCGGCTGGCAGATCCACCAGATCAACGCCGAGACTGAACCCTCGGCTGCCAACGCGCAGATCCTTGAGGAGCTGGAAGGCGGCGTCCACGGCATCGTGCTGCAGATCGAAAGCCCCGGCCAGTTCGGCATCCGCCTGAAGGACGCCAATGATTTCGCCACCGTGCTGAGCGGCACCTACCTCGATCTCGCCCCCGTACAACTCAAGATCGGCCTCGGCGCCCCCAAGCTGGCGCGCGCGTTTCTCGCCTCGCTGCCGCTGATTGGTGTCAAGCCCGGCAAGACGCAGGCCTTCCTCAATCTTGACTGCATCGGCAAATACGCCCGCTTCGGTGCGCTGGGCCGCTCGCTCGACGACGCGACGAAAGAGGTGATGGCCGTCGCCGCAGAAGCACGCAAAGCCGAACCCCACATCCGCACCGTGCGCGTTGACGCCACCGTCTATCACGAGGCCGGTGCCACCGAAGCCCAGGAACTCGCTGCCATGGCCGCGACGCTGGTTGCTTATCTGAAAAAGTTCGAAGAGTTCGGCGTCAAGCCGGCCGACGCCCTGCCGCAGATCTCGTTCGCGCTGGCAGCCGACACCGATCAGTTCCTGACGATGGCCAAGCTGCGTGCCGCCCGCCAGATCATCTGGCGCATCGCCGATGCCTGCGGCGCAGGCGACGCCGCCCCCAGGACGCACATCACCGCCATCACGTCCGAACGCATGATGGCCAAGCGCGACCCGTGGACGAACCTGCTGCGTCTCACCGTGGCCTGCACCGGCGCGGCGCTGGGCGGCGCCCATGCGGTCACCGTGCTGCCGTACACCTGGACGCTGGGCAAGACCGACAAGTTCGCCCGCCGCATCGCCCGCAACATCCAAATGGTGCTGCAGGAGGAAAGCTCGCTCGGCCGCGTCATCGACCCCGCCGGCGGCTCCTGGTACATGGAAAACCTCACCAAGGATCTCGCGCAGAAGTCCTGGACGCTGTTTCAGGGCATCGAAGCCAAGGGCGGCATCGTCGACGCTCTTCGCTCCGGATTCGTTCAGGATGAGATCGCAGCCGTCGCCGCAACGCGCGCCAAGGCCGTCGCCACGGGCCGTGCGCCGCTGACTGGCGTCTCCGCGTTCCCGCTGCTCGGCGACGACGGCGTGAAAATCATCCCGCATCCCGCCGCACCCGCCATCAACGGCAGCGCCGAAATCCGCCCGCTAACGCCGCACCGTTTGGCGGAACCATTCGAAGCCCTGCGCGACGCCGCTGATGCCGCCAGCCACAAGCCGGAAGTCTTCCTGGCGAGCATCGGCCCCATCAGCGAGCACACCATCCGCACGACGTGGGTGAAGAACTACCTCGCCGCCGGCGGCATTGCCGCGCTGACGAGCGACGGCTACCCCTCAGCAGACGAAGCCGCTGCCGCCTTCAAGGCCAGCGGCGCCCACGCTGCGTGCATCTGCTCGTCCGACGCGCTCTACGAACAGCACGCCGAAGCCACCGCAAAAGCCTTGAAGTCGGCCGGCGCCAAGTTCGTTCTGATGGCCGGCAAGCCGGGCGATCAGGAAGCCGCCTTGAAATCCGCGGGCGTCGACGATTTCCTCGCTGCAGGCAAAGACGCCCTGGCCGTGCTGGCTGGCCTGCAAAAGACGCTCGGCATCGCTGTCTAAGCGCTATCGACCCTGGCACGGCCGCGTCGCAATGATGCCCTCTGCCTGCGGAAACATTTATGCTGCACAGGGCCTTGAGGCGGGCGCCGTCACCACCACTTTATGCCGTCCAGCCAGATCGGGACTGCCGCCGTGGCAGTTCGGCGTAAGGCATCATTTTAGAGGGACGGCGCGATGCCTCTCGAGAGCGTATTTTCTGCATTGGGCTCCAACCCGCTGCTCGTCGGAGGCGTCGGCACGATTGCCTTCGGCGCGCTGATGTACGTGCTGCGCGCCGTTCCGCAAAAGCTGCTCGACTTCGCCGACCGCACGTTCTGGACCAAGCTATTCGTCGAGAGCCTGTCGGACGAGTTTCGCGACATCGATGGCTTTATCGAGGGCCGCCGCCTGTCGTTCTTCAGCCGCTCGCTGGAGGTCAAGGACGGCACGTTGAAGACGGGCTTCGGCGGTGGCTGGGGAACCTACGAGGGCACCGTCTTCAAGTATGCCAAGACCAAGTCCACGCAGCAGATCACGCCCATCGAGAGCATCACCGTTTCGTTCCTGACCCGCAACCGCCGCGTCGTTGAAAATTTCATTCGCGACAGCCGGCCGGCCGAGCACAGGAACACGATCTACGTTTCCCTGTTCAACGCCAGCGGCAACGCCCGTGGACTGAGACGGCGCAAGCGCGGATTGCATACCGTGTTCGTCGATCAAGCGATCAAGGACCGGATGGTCGAGCGCATGACATGGTTCCTGGGCGCCGAGGAATGGCATGCCGCGCGCGGCATTCCCTGGAAGCTCGGCATCATGCTGCACGGCCCGCCGGGCACCGGCAAGACGAGCCTCATTCACGCTCTGGCCTCCGATTTCGAATTCGACATCAAGTACATCAAGTCGCTGCACGGTCTCGGCGAGGCCTTCCGCACGGGCACCCGCAAGGACCTGTTCGTGATCGAGGACATCGACACCATCTCCGGCAGCCTCGATCGCGGCGGTCGCAACGACAAGGTAGCGGCAGCGGCCCACCCGGCCAGGAGCTGGCGCTGCGCGGCTCGCCGCTCCACGAGATCCTGAATTCCATGGACGGCATTCAGACGCCTGATGGCCTCAAGTTCATCGTGACGACCAACCACCCGGGCCGGCTCGACCCGGCCATCGTTCGCCCTGGCCGCATCGACGACGTGATCGAGGTGGGCCCGCTATCGCTCGCCAGCGCCCGCCATATGTTCGCAGCCTTCTACGGCCGCGACGGCATCGACAGCTACACACCGCGCACGGGCGCCGAATTGCAGCAGATGTTTTCTACGCTGTCGCCTGAGGCCGCCGAAGCAGCCTTGGCCCAGGCAGCCCTGGCTCCGCCGCGCCGGACGGTGCCGCCTACACGCAGAGCCAACGGATTTGACGGGATCGCCGCCAGTGCGGACGGAGGCGAGGCCATTAACCTACCGCAAGCCACGCGGCCCGCGCGACAGCCGGTAGTTGCTGTCAGGGCGTACACCAGTATGATGCGCGACAAATAGCTTCGGCACCAGGCTTTGCGGGGCAAATCCAGCGGCAACGCTGGACTGCGGCCGTGCTATGGTGACGTCTGGAGAATGAACCGAGAGCTTCTGATGAATGTGCATCAGACCCACGCGCCGACCTTGTTGACCGTCACCGACTTCGTCGAGTGGCAGGGCGACGGCACCGACACGCGCTACGAGCTCGTTGACGGAGTGCTGCGTCCCATGTCGCCCGGTAGCGATGCCCACAATACCATCGTGATGCAGCTCGGCCGCCTGATCGGCAATCATCTCGCTCTTGCGCTGCCATCCTATCGCGTCGTGGCGGCACCCGGCGTTCAGCCTCATACACGCGCCAACTGGAACTACCGTATTCCAGATCTAGGAGTGACGGCGACGCCGAACCGGCTTGGCTATCTCATGACGCCCGATCCAATTTTGCTGATCGAAGTTCTGTCGCCCGGCAACTCGACCGATACGTTTGAGAATGTTCGCGCATATGCGACTTTGCCGAGCGTTCAAGAGATCTTGGTCGTCTACTCCACGAGTATCGGTGCTGAGCTTGTGCGGCGCGGACCCAACGGCGATTGGCCGCCTAACCCCGCAATGGTCTCTGCTGGCGAAACGCTGAACCTGACCAGCATCAACGCATCGCTGCCCCTCGACGATATCTACGCAGGAACACATCTCGGCTGAGCGCACGAGCTCGGTCATATCTCGCTTTAGGACCTAAAATGACGTCGATCCCGAACTTCACGAACATCAGCCTCGATGCCGCAGCCGCGCCGAAGTCTGCGGCAGCCCCGCTCACCGGCGAAAGCTGGGTCACGCCCGAAGGCATTCCGCTGAAGCCGGTTTACACCGGCGCCGACACCGCTGGGCTCGACTTCCTCGACACGTGGCCCGGCATCGCGCCGTATCTGCGCGGGCCCTATCCGGCCATGTACGTCACGCAGCCGTGGACCGTGCGCCAGTACGCCGGCTTCTCCACGGCCGAGGACTCCAACGCCTTCTACCGCCGCAACATCGCCGCCGGCCAGAAGGGCCTCTCGGTCGCCTTCGACCTCGCCACCCACCGCGGCTATGACTCGGATCATCCCCGCGTGCGCGGCGACGTCGGCATGGCCGGCGTGGCGATCAATTCCATCTACGACATGCGCACGCTGTTCTCCGGCATCCCGCTGGAGCAGATGACCGTGTCGATGACCATGAACGGCGCCGTGCTGCCCGTTCTCGCGCTCTTCATCGTCGCGGGCGAGGAGCAGGGCGTGCCGCCGGAGAAGCTGGCCGGCACGATCCAGAACGACATCCTCAAAGAATTCATGGTGCGCAACACCTACATCTACCCGCCCGCACCATCCATGCGCATCATCTCCGACATCTTCACCTACACGTCCAAGCGCATGCCGAAGTTCAATTCGATCTCGATCTCCGGCTATCACATGCAGGAAGCCGGCGCGACGGCCGACCTGGAACTCGCCTACACGCTGTCCGACGGCCTCGACTATGCGCGCGCCGGCGTCGCCGCCGGCCTCGACATCGACGCGTTCGCCCCGCGCCTGTCGTTCTTCTGGGCCATCGGCATGAACTACTTCATGGAGATCGCCAAGATGCGCGCTGCGCGTCTCATGTGGGCAAAGCTCATCAAGAACGAGTTCAATCCCAAGGACGCGCGATCGCTGTCGCTGCGCACGCACTCGCAAACGTCGGGCTGGACGCTGACGGCGCAGGACATCTTCAACAACGTCACGCGCACCTGCGTCGAAGCGCTGGCCGCCACGCAAGGCCAGACGCAGTCGCTGCACACCAACGGCCTCGATGAAGCCATCGCGCTCCCGACGGACTTCTCCGCCCGCATCGCCCGCAACACGCAGCTGCTGTTGCAGCAGGAAACCGGCAACACGCGCGTCATCGACCCGTGGGGCGGCAGCCACTTCATCGAACGCCTGACGTACGACCTCGCCCGCAAGGCCGAGATCCACATGGCCGAGATCGATGAACTCGGCGGCATGGCCAAGGCGATCGCCGCCGGCGTACCCAAGATGCGCATCGAGGAAGCCGCTGCCCGCACGCAGGCGCGCATCGACACCGGCAAGCAGACCATCGTCGGCATCAACAAGTTCCGCGTGACGGACGATGCCGAGGTGCACTTCCTCAAGGTCGACAACAAATCGGTACGCGAGCAGCAGATCGCCAAGCTGCAGCGCCTGCGCGGCGAACGCGACGAGAAGGAATGCAAGGCCGCACTCAAGGCGCTGACGGACGGTGCGCGCGGCAACGGCAACCTGCTCGAATTGTCGGTCGCCGCGGCCCGCGCCAAGGCGAGCGTCGGCGAGATCTCCGATGCGATGGAAGAAGTGTTCGGCCGCCACCGCGCGGAAATCCGCGCCATCTCGGGCGTCTACAGGTCGGAGGCAGGCCCCATGAACAACGACGTGACGAAGGTCCTGACGCTGGTCGACGCCTTTGAAAAGAACGACGGCCGCCGCCCCCGCATTCTCATCGCCAAGATGGGCCAGGACGGTCACGATCGCGGCCAGAAGGTCATTGCGTCGGCCTTCGCCGACCTCGGCTTCGACGTCGACATCGGCCCGCTGTTCGCCACGCCCGAGGAAGCCGCCCGCCAGGCCGTCGAGAACGACGTGCATGTCATCGGCGTCTCCTCGCTGACCGCCGGCCACCTGACATTGGTGCCGGATCTCAAGGCAGCATTGTCGAAGGAAGGCCGCGACGACATCATGATCGTCGTCGGCGGCGTCATCCCGCCCCACGACTACCAGGCCCTGTTCGACGCCGGCGCCAAAGCCGTCTTCGGCCCCGGCACCAACATCCCGCAGGCCGCCGCCGATCTGATCGACAAGCTGAGTGCGGCCCGCGGCTACGCCGGGCAGGCGGCGGCGGAGTAAAGGCTGGTTAATGCGTTAGAGGTGACGTGCATCTCTCTCCTCTCCATGGCAGGGCTTGACCCTGCCATCCAGGGGCCGCGCATTCGACGTCAGATCCAGAACCCCTGGATGGCCGCCTCGGAGGGCGGCCATGGAGAGTGGGAGAGGTTCGCGAGCGTCGGAGGGCTTTCATTTGATGGCTCGCAGTGCGACCGTCTAGCTCCGCCACACCTTCACGAACGCTCTCAGCTTCTCGCCCACGCCCATCGTCTCGTTGCCCAACGCGTCGAGGAACGACGACAGCCGCTGCGACTTGGAGATCGTGTAGAACGTCAGCACCAGCGTCGGCACGAACACGGCCGCGAAGATCGCCACCTTTTCCAGCGCGCCAAGCCCGGTGTGATCGAACAGGTTCATCCCGAGGAAGCCCGTCGCCACCGTGCCGATCAGGCCGAAGGCCGTCACCACCGTCAGCCGCGCCACGCTCTCGTTCTGGCGCCGCATCGCCTCGTTTTCCAGGTACTGGCTCATCTCCTGCACTTCCTGCCGCACGTCTTCGTACAGCCGGTCCAGGTCGAGATGACTGCGGCACAAGTCGAACAGGTCGCGCGCCTGATCCTGGTTGCTGACGACGTGGAACCAGTAGCGGTGCGTGAAGCGCAGGAACGTCTCCAGCGCCTCCCGCGTTGCTGAGCGGAACGCCAGCACGGCCTGTGGATTGCGAATGTCGAGGCGATTCACCGCCTCCGCCAGCCGGTCGGAGAACATCAGCAGCGCCGCCTTCTGGAAGTGCGCCACCATGAACAGCATGAAGTGCTGGTGCCGGAAACTGTTCAGCAGCCCGTGTTCGCCGTTGATGAAATATTCGTTGCGCGCGTCCCCCGTCACCACCAGCGCGTGGTTGCACGACATGTAGCGCGTGCTCGGCCAGTCCGCCGGATCGCGCTTCTCGTGATAGCGGTCGTAGCAATGCTTGGCCTCGAAGTCGGTCAGGTGATGGTCGGCGAGCGGCTGTGTCGACGCCTTGCCCGAGCCTCTGACGTGCCCCAGCCGAACGTAGTCCGCGCGCGACACGTCGTCGGCATTGTCGAGAGCCAAGTAGGCCATCAGCGGCATGCGATAATATTCCAGCTGCCGGTAGCGCAGGGCGCCCTTGTCCCTGTCGAGAGGGACCAGCGGCTTCAGCAGAAATTCCCAGTGGCAGGCCGAGACGCGCGGAGCGGTGCTGCCCCACGTGCGCCAGATAGGTCTTGCGATCTTCGAAATCGGATGAGGCCAGCACCGCACCGCTGTCTGACAGCCATTCGGTGCGCAACGCGCAGTGCCCCGGTGCGCCGTCCTTGTGCCAGAAGGCCGGATAGAGGCGGCCCAGCCTGAACATCACATCCTGCGCGACCGCCAAGGGCAGGTCATCGGCGTAGAACTCGAGCGCCAGGATGGCCACGTCGATGTCGAAGAAGAAATACAGATCGATATGCGCCACCTTCAGTTCGATCGGCGCGGTGTCCGGCGTCAGCGTCACCCGCATCGCGGTGATGTCTGTCCGGCGCATCACCTTGATCGGCGTGTTCCCGCAGGTCCGCTGGGCGTTGTCGAAACCCTGCCCGTAGATGAATCGCTGCACCGGCGGCAGGAAGGTCACGAACTCGCTGTAGTGCCGTTCCTGGAATTCCGACGGATTGCCCGTGAACTCGTCTTCGACCAGGCGCCAGGGATTGTTCGGCCCGAGCGTGGCAAATGCCTCGGCGTGATCGTGCGACTTCTGGCCCGATGCCGAAATGAGCTGCACCGGCCAGAACAAGATCTGCCGGAAATGCGCAACGCTGGACGATGAAGATGTAGCCGCCTGAGCGGCGGCATCGGTATGAAGCTCTTGATCCATGGCGGGCTCCCGAATCCCAGACCATCGTGATCAGCAGCATAATACAGTTCTGTGACTGTCTCAGCCCGGACTGCACGGAATTCGTCAATGGCGTCTGAACAAAAAATCGCCTGGCGATCGAAATGCCCGCAAAAACAACGATGCCCGCAAGTGGACCTGCGGGCATCGTAAGTGTTCAGCGAAGAGAAGGATCAGTCGTCTCGCCGCCGCGGCACGCTTGGCACGGTGCCGCCGCCGCGAGTGCCTTTTTCCTTCTTCTCTTTAGGTCCAGGCAGCGCCTTGCGCGGTGGCACGGCTGCCTCGACGAGGGCCGCCTGCGGCTCATCCTCGTCGTCGTCCTCGTCGTCGTCTTCGCCCTTGGGCTTGGCCTTCTTCGGATCGGCCGCCAGCAGCTCGAACGCCAGCTTACGATCCTCGCCCTTGCCTTCGACAATGACCTTGACCGTGCCGCCATTCTCCAGCTTGCCGAACAGCAGCTCGTCGGCGAGCGGTTTCTTGATGTACTCCTGGATCACGCGCGCAAGAGGCCGGGCACCAAACTTTTCGTCGTAGCCCTTTTCGCCGATCCACTTGGCCGCATCGCTCGACAGCTCGATCAGAACGCCGCGATCTGCCAGCTGAGCTTCCAACTGGAAGATGAACTTCTCGACCACCTTCTCGATGACTTCCTGCGGCAGGCCCGCGAACGGCACGATTGCGTCGAGACGATTGCGGAACTCTGGCGTGAACAGCTTGTTCACGGCCTCCTCGTCGTCACCCTCGCGCTTGCTCCGGCCGAAGCCCATGGCTGGCCGCGCCATTTCAGACGCACCTGCGTTGGTCGTCATGATCAGGATCACGTTGCGGAAGTCGACCGCTTTGCCGTTGTGATCCGTCAGCTTGCCGTGGTCCATCACCTGCAACAGAATGTTGAACAGGTCCGGATGAGCCTTCTCGATTTCGTCGAGCAACAGCACGCAGTGCGGATGCTGGTCGATGCCATCCGTCAACAGGCCACCCTGGTCGAAGCCGACGTAGCCCGGAGGCGCACCGATGAGACGCGAGACCGTGTGCTTCTCCATGTATTCCGACATGTCGAAGCGCAGCAGTTCGACCCCCATCAGCGAGGCGAGCTGCTTGGCGACTTCCGTCTTGCCGACGCCCGTCGGGCCTGAGAATAGATAGCTGCCGATCGGCTTCTCGGGCTCACGCAGACCCGCACGCGCCAGCTTGATAGCCGACGACAGGGCTGTGATCGCCTTGTCCTGACCGAACACCAGACGCTTCAGATCCTTCTCCAGGTTGATCAGCACGTCTGCGTCGGATTTCGTGACGGTCTTCGGCGGGATGCGCGCCATCGTGGCGACGGTCCCCTCGATTTCCTTCACGGTGATCTTCTTCTTGCGCTTGGCTTCCGGCACCAGCATTTGCGAGGCGCCCGTCTCGTCGATCACGTCGATCGCCTTGTCGGGCAGCTTGCGGTCGTGGATGTATTTGGCCGAAAGCTCCACCGCCGCCTTGATGGCCTCGTTGGTGTACTTCAGCTTGTGGAACTCCTCGAAGTACGGCTTCAGCCCCTTCAGGATGGCGATCGAGTCGTCGATCGTCGGTTCCTTCACGTCGATCTTCTGGAACCGGCGGACCAGCGCGCGATCCTTCTCGAAGTGCTGGCGATACTCCTTGTAGGTCGTCGAGCCGATGCAGCGCAGCACGCCCGATTGCAGCGCCGGCTTCAGCAGGTTCGAAGCGTCCATGGCTCCGCCCGATGTCGCGCCGGCACCGATCACCGTATGGATTTCATCGATGAACAGGATTGCGCCTTCGTAGTTCTCGATTTCCTTCATCACGGCTTTCAGCCGCTCTTCGAAGTCGCCGCGATAGCGCGTCCCGGCCAGCAGCGAACCCATGTCGAGCGAGAAGATCGTGGCGTTCTTCAACACCTCGGGCACTTCGCCGCGGATGATCTTGCGGGCCAGGCCTTCGGCGATCGCCGTCTTGCCGACGCCGGGGTCGCCGACGAACAGCGGATTGTTCTTCTGGCGGCGGCACAGCACCTGGATCGTACGCAGCACTTCCTGCTCGCGCCCGATAAGCGGGTCGATCTTGCCGTCCTTGGCCTTCTTGTTGAGGTTGACGCAATAGGTATTGAGCGCGTCCTGGCCGGGTTTCTTTTCGCCGCTAGCCTCCTCGCTGGCTTCCTCGTCGGCCCCGCGCACCGAGCGCGGTTCGGACATCCCGGGTCGCTTGGCGATACCGTGACTGATATATTGCACCGCGTCGAACCGCGTCATTTCCTGCTCCTGCAGGAAGAATGCCGCATGGCTTTCGCGCTCGGCGAAGATCGCCACGAGCACGTTGGCGCCCGTCACTTCCTCGCGTCCGGACGACTGCACGTGCACGACCGCACGATGAATCACACGCTGGAACCCGGTCGTCGGCTGCGCCTCGTTGGCGCCTTTGACGACGAGCGGTCCCAATTCCGTATCGAGGTAGTCAGTCACGCGCGTGCGCAACTGGTCGATATCGACATTGCACGCACGCATGACGGCCGCCGCGTCGCGATCGTCGAGCAATGCTGTCAGCAAATGCTCCAACGTCGCGTATTCGTGGCTGCGCTCGTTGGCGAGTTCCAACGCGCGATGCAGTGCGGTCTCTAGGCTCTTCGAGAAGGATGGCACGATCGGACCTACTCTTTCTCCATGGTGCATTGAAGAGGATGGTCATGCTGACGCGAAAAATCCATAACCTGCGTCACCTTTGTTTCAGCGATCTCGTAGGTGAACACACCACAGATGCCGACACCTTTGTGGTGAACGTGCAGCATGATGCGCGTCGCTTCCTCGCGTCCCTTGCTGAAATACCGCTCCAGAACATGCACGACGAACTCCATCGGAGTGTAGTCGTCGTTGAGAAGCAGCACTTTGTACAGAGACGGCTTTTTTGTCTTGGGACGTGTTTTCGTAACAAGGCCCGTCTTGCCTTCTTCGTCGCCGCGGCCGCCATTGTTGCCCGCGCCGGCGCCGTTCTTTCCCGCCATCGCGATATCGAACAAAGTCTGCTGCACCGCGGTCATCACGGCCCGGTCAGCTTGTGGCGTGCTGAGATATTTATGGGTCGTATCCATCATCTTGCGTGAGCCAGCATAGGTCTCCAGGGCAACGATTCCAAATTCCATCTTAAAGCGAGTTCCCGCCGCGTCATGTTACGTATCTGTCACCGCCCCACAGTTTAGCATCGCCCGTTGGGACAGCGACTTGCAAGCCATCTGTCCCCCAACGAACCTAAAGATGGTGTGGCATCGGGACACAAAAAAGGCCCGGATATCTCCGGGCCCTTCCACTGGGTTCTACCGCAAAAAGTGACGAACGGCTTAGCGGCCGCCCTGGAATGCCTTTTCGACCGGCTTGTAGGCATCCTTTGCCATCGAAGAGTACATGCCGCCGATCTTGCTCATCTGGTGCATGTATTCGTCGTACGCGCGCTTCGCGTAGCTCTGCTGGATCTCGAAAGCCTGCTCGATCGACTTGGCCGAAGCGAGCTGCTGGAACGTCGACGTGCTGTCTTCGAATGCGCGCTTGGAATAATCGGTCATTTCGGCAGCAATTGCCTGCCAATTCTTATTCCAGTCGCCAACGGCCTTCATGAAGCCTTCTGCGCCGATCTGACTGAACTTGGTGAAGTCCTGATAATCGTTCATGGGGCACCTGTTTTCTTAGCTGAGGTAGAAAATCTTGGACGAAGGGGACCGAAAAGCTGGACTCGCACAACGCCTCGACAAAATATGAGTGCAATGCACAAAAAAATCAAGCCGGAATTTTGCACTGCACCATAGGTCTTGCGAGAATTAACCTGATGGCAGGTTGTGGTCGTTTAGCCTCAGCCGGGTCGTGTCGGCCGCCGCAGTCGTAAAGCCGCCCTAAAACGGTGATGGAATCGGTAGGGTCGGGGGAGATCTCCAGGGTCGGACGTCATTTTTGGCGGCGCAGGGCGCGCAGCAATCGCCACGCTGCGCTTTCACTTTAATTGTTGTTGCAACTATTGGGTGCTGACACGCAATGCCGGTGCTGAACAAAAAGAGCGTGATGCTTTGGCTGCAGGTGATGGCCTGCAGCGTGGCGTTCGCTGTCAGCCCCACGGTGTCGCGCGCCGCCGACAAGCAAGCCTCGTTCGTCATCGATGGCAACACCGGCGCCATCCTGCATGCACAGCAGGAGGATGAGCCGCGCTATCCCGCCTCCCTGACAAAAATGATGACGCTCTACATGGCCTTCGAAGAATTGAAGGCCGGCCGCATGAGCGAAGACACGATGTTGACCGTCAGCGTCAATGCCGCCTCCATGGCTCCCTCGAAGCTCGGCCTGGACGTCGGCGAACGGATTTCGCTGGGCAACGCCATCAAGGCCGTTGTTACGAAGTCAGCCAATGACATGGCCTGCGCCATCGCCGAAGCGATCTCCGGCAGCGAAGCCGAGTTTGCGCGTCGCATGACCAAGCGCGCCCGTGACATCGGCATGGCCAACACAACTTTCCGCAACGCCTCGGGCTTGCCTGATCCGCGCCAGCTGACCACGGCACGTGACATGGTCACCTTGGGCCTGCGCCTGCGTGACGATTTTCCCGACCGGTTTGCCGTCTTTCAGCTGCGCAGCTTCAGCTATGGCGGCAAGACCTATCGCAACCACAATACGCTGATGAACGGCTTCGGCGGCATGGACGGCATTAAGACCGGCTACACGCGCGCGTCCGGCTTCAATCTGGTCAGTTCCGTGCAGCGCGACGGCAAATACGTCGTCGGCTCCGTCTTCGGCGGCGCTTCAGCCGGTGTCCGCAACGCCCACATGCGCGTCGTGCTTTTCCGCGCGCTGGGTAATGCCTCCACCGAAAAGACCCGCAAGGCCGGTCCCGTCCTGGTTGCGCGCAGCAAGCCCGCCCGGGCGCCAGAGCCACCGGCTCCCTTGCCCGCAAAAGCGCCGGCCGCGCAGGTAGCGGCCGCGCCGGTCGTCGCCAAGAAGCCGGACAAAAAGGCGAAGGCGGAAGCCAAGGCCCAGGCGCTGTCGACCGCCATGGCCCAATCGCCTGCTCCCCCAGCCACGGCCACGCCCGATCAACCACCCGCGGCCGATCCTGCGATCAAGATCGCGAAGGTGAAGGCCGTGATGGTCGCCGCCCAAACGGCCGGCGCACCGCCGGGCGCAGGCACCGCCGCTCCGGCAGCCCAGCCACCGCCACAGCGCCAGCCTCCGCAGTTCGTCGCAGCCTCCGCTGCTCCGCGGTTGGATCTGGGGTCGCGCGCAGCGCCCTCGCCGGCCGCGCAAGCAGCACCCGCGCCCGCCAAATCGGCCGAGACGAATGAAAGCGTCGTGCTGAAGGCGCGCCGTCCAGGAACGCTGGAAGATCAGATCGCGGCTTTGTCGGCGCCAGCCCCACAGCCCCAGCCAATGCCGGAGCGTCTCGGCATGAAGCCTACTCAGGGCGATCCCCAAGAAGACCTCAAGCGCGACACTGGGGAACAGCACGCACGGTCCATCATGGGCGCAAACGCGGCCACCCCGCCGCAACAACCCAAGCCCGCTCCGGTCGCGCGCGCCGCCGGCAACTACCTGATCCAGGTTGGGGCCTTCGCCAGCGCGGAAGAGGCCAAGCGCCATCTGGAAAGCGTTCGCGGCCGTGCTGATGTATTGAAAAATCGCCCGTCCCTCGCCGAGCAGGCGCAGGTCGGCAGTAAGCAGGTCTATCGTGCCCGCTTCGCTGAATTCGACAGCGCGGGCGCCACGGCCGCCTGCACCACCCTGCGGCAGCAGAAGGTGGATTGCATGGTCCTCAAGGGCCAGTAAGCCCCGCCCGGCATCCGGTACGCCTTGCCCCCTCTCAACTTCCGCTGACCTAAGCTCTTGCCCACGCAGACATGTTAATCGCGTGGTTAATAATGTTTCACCGCATTGCGATAAATGATTGAGGTTTCCGAATCTCCACAGTAGTCTCTGGGAGACGGCGCAAGTAAAAAATTAATCCATGCACAGGCATCGATGCCCTGTGGATAGGTTGGGGATAACAAACGCGCACGTCGGTTGGGGAAGACGGGTCGCCTGCGTATTGGGCCACCTGGAGTAATGTGGGGAGCGTAGCATGTCTAAGCGTAGACAAGGCTTGGCGAACGAATCGTTGGCCGAAGCCCTTTCCCGCGTAATGGTCTCGCGCGACGAGAGCGAGCACCACGATAATTATGACTGGGCCACCCAGGAAGGCCGCGGCGATCGGATGCCGCGATTTCTGGAACGCGCCATTCAAGAGGTGCCCCACGCCAGCCGTTCGGTCCGCAGTGCTTCGAGCACCCGCCGCTATCAGGGCGCCAGCCGTCCCTTCGCCCGCGCCACGTTTTTGATGTCGCTTGTCGCCGTCGGGACCGGAGTTGGCATCAGCATCGCCAGTCCCGCCACCGTCGCCCCCTTCGTCAAGGATGCCGAACGCTGGATCCAGACCGCGACATTGAACCTGACGTTCACGTCCAACGCCAACGCTGCCACACCGCGCCTCGCGTTTGGCGAGGCCCTGCGCAACTATTCGGAGCAGGCCGCAGCCCAGGCTGCGCGCGCAAACATCGTCGTCAGCAATCTGGCGCCTGGCACGACGCTGTCTGCCGGCGCGCAGGTGTCCGACACGGCTTGGTCGCTGCCGCAGTCTGAACTCGACAACCTCGTCATCACGTTCCCCACCGGCGCACCCACCGCAGCGATGCGTGCCACCGTAGAAATTCCCGGTAACTCTGCCGCGTCGTCCGGCAAGTTCAGCGTGGAATTGCGCCAGGCCGGTGAAGTCGACGCCAGCGCTCAGCCGACTGCTGTCGAAGGTGAGCCCGCAGCCGCTGCGCAAGCAGAACCCGATGAACCCGCGACCGCTGTCAAGGAACGCGCCGTCGAGCAGGCGCCTGAACGCAAGACGACTGTAAAGGCGCGCAACGAAGACCAGCCCAAGGCGCTGAAGCGCAAGCCTCGCCCGTCGGCCGCCCTGGCCCCCAAGCAGCCCTCGCAGACGGTTGCCCAGGTTCGCGTTACGGAAAAGCCGTCGGGCGCAATCGCTGCGGCAAAGGCGTTGGTCGCATCGGTCAACAACAATGCGGGCAACGGCGGCTCGCCGTCCGCCTCGCCGTTTCTCGGCCTGTTCCCGTCGCTGTCCAGCTCCAGCAGCACCAACGCTGTGACGATGTTCAGCCTGGGCGGTCCCACCGTCGAATAACCTTGCCCCGAAATGCCAAGCGGCCCGCGTTTCCGCGAGCCGCTAGATGCGTTCTGAATTGGCCGGCGTTACGCCGGCCAGCGTTACGCCGCCTTCTCCAGCTTCTGTTCCCACTTGCCGACAGCCGCAAGGCCGTTCATGCGCGCGCGATGCGAAAATGCGCGCTGGCCCGCCGCCACGTTCTCCGGCTTGCCGCCCCACGCCTGGATCGCCGCAGCCTGCAGTGCGCGCCCGTAAGAGAATGTCAGGCCCCACGGCAGATCGCCGATAGCGTTCATGAGCGACAGGTGCTGCGTCGCCGCCTCGTCGGACTGGCCGCCCGACAGGAACGCGATGCCCGGCACGGCGCTCGGTACCGTCGCCTTCAACACCTTTACCGTCTTCTCGGCCACTTCCTCGGCCGACGCCTGCTTCGGCGACTTCTGGCCGGCGATGACCATGTTCGGCTTCAGGATTGTGCCTTCCAGGTCGACGCGCGCATCATACAGCTCGCGATAGAGCGTCCGCAGCGTCCATTCGGTCACCTCATAGCAGCGATCGATATCATGGCTCGCATGCGGGCCGTCCATCAGCACTTCCGGTTCAACGATGGGAACGATGTTCGCTTCCTGGCAGAGCGCTGCATAGCGGGCCAGCGCATGGGCATTCGCCTTGACGCAGTTCCAGGTCGGATAGCCGTCGGCGATCGTGATGACGCCGCGCCACTTCGCAAAGCGCGCGCCCAGCTTGTAATACTCGTCCAACCGCTCGCGCAGGCCATCCAGGCCTTCCGTGATCGTTTCGACCTTTGCTGTCGGGCCGGCCAGCGGCTTTGCACCGGCGTCGACCTTGATGCCGGGAATGGAACCGGCCGCCTTCATGATGTCGACGAGCGGCGTGCCGTCCTTCGCCTTCTGGCGGATCGTCTCGTCGTACAGGATGACACCTGAAATGTGCGACTTCATCGCGTCCGTCGAGCGAAACAGCATCTCGCGGTAATCGCGGCGCGCATCCTCGGTTGAAGTCAAGTTGATGCTATCAAAGCGCTTCTTGATGGTGCTGGAGCTTTCATCGGCAGCAAGGATGCCCTTGCCGGGCGCCATCAGAGCGCGGGCGATGTCGTTCAGCTTCTCAGTCATCGGCGAGCCTCTTCTTCGGTCAGTGTCACAGGGAAATGGAAATCACCCGCTGATCTAGCGCCAATTTGCGTGCGGGTGAACCCCAACTTCCTAACGTCTGTGGCCAGGGCCCGTTCACCCATTCGGATGTCTGCGCCGACCAGTCGCGGCCTCCCTGCAGCCCGGCCGGTTCGTACCGCAACGGCTTTTGCAGAAAACCTTTTGCATTTGTTAACTTTTCCGCGCGGCCGTGCCGCCTCGGATGGCCAAAAGTAAGGGCTCGTTAGGATCTCAGGGCCAGCCTGAAAGAAAAGAACGCCCAACCCAGACATCAGTCGGGAGTATTTCGGTATGACGGCCCTATCGTTCAGCGTATCACCCGTGGTGAGCACCCCGCCACCCGCGGCGGCTGCCCTGGCGGCTCCAGCGCGGCCCGTAAAAAGCGCTCCGGATGTTGAGCGGCAACCTCAAGTGTCGCCGGAGTCATCGCTTAGCGTGGCGAACGGAACCATTGCGGCCATCCAGCAGCTCGGCGGCTCCGACGTGACGGAGGAAGAAGCAACGGCGGAGGCGGTCAGAGCGAAGGCCGCGGAGCCCAAATCGTTCGAGGAAACCCAGGCCGAGGCGCGCCGGTGGGAGCGCTACTACTCGCACCAGCCTCGCCGCCTCGCTGATCTGCTCGCCGTCTACTACGGTGGCCAGCAGGCAAGCCTCGATCCGCGTGGCCCCGCACCCAAACCCTTGGTCGAATACATCGCGCGGGCACCAAAAATCACGGAAGAAACGGACGGCGCAGCGAAATCCTGAACGCCCGAATTCGGTTGGGCGTATCACCAACGCAAGCGCTTGCTCGTAAGCAGCCATTACTCTGAGCGCAGGATTCCCGCGGCCAGCAGCACGTAACGGACGGCAAGCGCGATCAATCCGGCAAAGAACGCCAGCACAGCCAGCGTCACCTCATGCTGGATTGGCGCGATGGCCGTCGCGGCCGCGAATGCAATCACTCCCGCAGCTGCAGCCACAACCCACCCAAACGTGCCGCGCCTGAAGACCATCGGCATCACGCCGAGCGCCGCAAGAGCAGCCGGAAGCGCCGACCAGACGAACACGCCCGCGACGGCCTCGCCAAGCGGCGGCGATCCCACCGGCAGCAGCGCCCCAAGTTTCAACGGTGGCGCCAGGATAACGGCGGCCGCATAGGCAAGCGCGGCGAAGAACGGTCCGCACAGCGTGAAGAATAGAAATGTCCAGAACGCCCGCTGGCCATTGCCGATCTCGCCCAAGCCCGTCTCCATCTCAAATCCGCTCGGAGCGTGAACCGCAGGCCAGCCGGCCAACGATCAAAACGAGCAGCGGAATGCCGAGCCCAATCGCTGCAAACTTGATCCAATGCGCGATCACCGCCGCCTGGTAGGCCGCCAGCGTCGCCGGGTCGACGCCGGAGTCCAGCGGCAGATGGGGCAAATTCTGCCAGCCGAAAAACGCTGCCGCGCCCGCGCAGACGATCAGGAACAGCACCCAGTTGCGGAACGTCATCAACGCGCACATCTGCCGGTCTCCATATCTACCATGTCAAAGTCTGTGTAGGGCGCAGCTAGCGCGCCAGTTCCTTCAAGCCACGACGGATCAGCTTAGCCGTATCCGCGTCGACGCCCAACTCCTTGGCCGCTGCCGCAATGGCTGCGGACGCCTGCGCCGGATTGTAGCCCAGGTTCGTCAGTGCCGACATCGCTTCGGCTACCGCATTGGTTTCAACAGGGGCCGCGCCACCGCCACCAATGCTGGAAACCGGCACATTCAGCCCGGCGACGCTCAGCGCCGGCGCCTTGTCCTTCAACTCCAGCACGAGGCGTTCCGCCAGCTTCTTGCCGACGCCGGGCGTCTGCGCCATGGCGCCGGTGTCCTTGAGCGCGATGGCATTCGCTAGATCCTGCGGCGACATCGTACCAAGGATCGCCAGCGCCACCTTCGAGCCGACACCCTGGATCGTCTGCAGAGTGCGGAACCAGCTGCGTTCGATCTCGCTGGAGAAGCCGAACAGCTTGATGGAATCTTCCCGCACGTGCGTGTCGATCGTCAGCGACACCTCTTCGCCCAGCTTCAGGTTGCGCAGCGTCCGCGACGACAGCTGCACTTCGTAGCCGACACCGTTCACGTCGATGATCGCGTGCGCCTCGCCGATGGCGTCCACCTTGCCGCGCAACTTGCCGATCATCGAACCGCTTCCTTCAGCAGCCGCGCGGCAACCGCCTGCGGGCTGGAGCGGTGATGCGCATGGCAGATGGCGATGGCCAGAGCATCCGCCTCGTCAGCGTTGCAGAACTTGGCCTTCGGCAGCAGAAAACTCACCATCACCTGGATTTGCTTCTTGTCGGCGTGGCCGGCACCCACCACCGACTTCTTGATCAGGTTCGGCGGATACTCCGCGACACGCAGGCCCCGCATCGCCGGCGCCAGCAACGCCATGCCGCGTGCCTGCCCCAGCTTCAGCGTTGCCCGTGGATTGTCGTTGACGAAGGTTTCTTCCACGGCGGCCTCGCCAGGCGCATGCCCGGCGATCACGCTGGTGATGCCCTCGAAGATCTCGCGCAGCCGGTAGCTCAGGTCTTCGTCGCTCGTCGACGTCACGTGCCCGGACGCCACATACGACAGCCGCACGCCATCGCTCTCGATAACGCCCCACCCGGTGCGCCTCAGCCCCGGATCGATGCCGATGATGCGAATGATCGTGCCCCTCATGGCCTCTGCCTTATCACGCCATTTGATTCGCGACTGTCATTGCCGCGGCTCACTTTGCACGGCATCTTGCAGCCGATCCGTTAACGGGGCACGTAACGGCCGGACGACCAACGAGGGAGCCGGCAGGGGAGGGCGATCATGGACATGGGCTGGAACGAGTGGACGATGGCCGCCGGCGGCGTGCTGGTGCTGCTGGCCATCGTCATCTTCTGGACGACGTCGAAATACGACTTGAAGGGTGCCGCGCTCGAATCGGCCTGGCAGGCCGCCCGCGGCCGCCGCACCGCCGACAATCCCACGGCGCTGGACCAGAAGTGGAACGACATCCGTAACGAAGCCTCGATGACGGGCAAGGCGCGCCGCACTGCCGGCACCGTCATCGGCCATTTCGTGGCCCAGCTGCTTGGCGTCGTCGCCACGTTCATGCTGATCGGCGGCGCGATTTTAGCTGGCATCGGCTTTTGGTGGCGCTGATGCAGCAGGGATCGGCCGACGCCTCGGGCTCCCAACCGTTCAGCCGCACCGGCAGGATCGCCGTCGTCTCAGCTTTTACGGCGCTGGGCCTCGTGACGTTCTGCGTTTTGGGCTTTCTCGTGCTGACCAAGAAACACAGCATCGTTTCCAGCGCCATGAGCCCCACGTTGAACATCAACGAGTTCGTGGCGTTCCGGCCGGCCTGGCTGTCGGGCGAACCGCGGCGCGGCGACGTGGCGACGTTCTGGGTCGATGCCGGCCACGGCAACGCGTCCTCTACGTCATGCGCATCGTCGGCCTGCCGGGCGACCGCATCGCCGTGAAGGACAGCATTCTACACATCAACGGCGAGACCGTTCCGCGCCGCGAGGTCGAACGTCCGCTGCTGTCGAAGGATACCGTCACCGGCCCCGGCGCCCGCGTCTTTGAAGAGACGCTTCCAGGCGGCCACAGCCATCTTGTCCTCGATGACCCCGCGGAGGGATTTTTCGACACGCTTTGCCGAAACCGCCGTACCGCCGGGACATTACTTCCTCATGGGCGACAACCGCGACAACGCCCACGACAGCCGCGGCGAGCGCGTCGGCACGATTGCCCGCGAAGACATCACCGGCACCGCCAAGCTCATCTACTTCGCCTACGGCGAGACCGGCATCCGCTTCGACCGCATCGGCACCTGGGTCCGCTGAGCAGTTGTCGATTGATAACAGCTCTTTCTCCTGAATGATCGGGATAGCCGTCATCCCCACCACACATTTGCAGCGCCTCTGACCTCACTCAAACCCTGTCCAGGAGACGCGACACATGGCCAACAAACAAAGCTTCACGCCCGAGGAATGGACCAAGGTCATGGAGAGCGTGATGATGGCTGGCGTCGCCGTCACCGCAGCCGAACCGAGCGGCCTGTGGGGCACCATGAAGGAAGCCTTCGCCAGCGGCACCGCCCTTGCCGGCGCCAAGGTCGACGCCTCGGCCTCCGAACTCGCCAAGGCCGTCATGGCCGAGCTTGAGACGTCCGAAGGCCGCACCGCGACGCGCGAGGCCCTCAAGACGCGCTACGCCGGCGCCAAGGCACCCGACATCGTCGACCGCAGCGTGGAGAACCTGAAGGAAGTGTCGGGCATCCTCGACGCCAAGGCCGGCGCCGACGCGGCATCGTTCAAGGCGCTCCTGGTGCACATCTCCGAGAAGGTTGCCAACGCCTCCAAGGAAGGCGGCTTCCTCGGCTTCGGCGGCGAACGCGTCAGCCCCGCCGAACAAGCCAGCCTCGACAAGATCAAAGCCGCGCTGGGCACTACGGCTTAGCTGTCGGCGCACGACGGCCTAACAAAGGTTGTCATCCTCGGGCTTGTCCCGAGGACCCCGCGCTCCGCGAGTTTGGCAGGACGATGGGTGCGAGCCGGTACCCGATACTGTCGCAAGTCACTCTCCCGTTGATATCGGGATCCTCGGAACAAGTCCGAGGATGACCGTGGGGAGGGGCATGCGAAATCCTACGCGCCGCAGTCTATGCCGAATGCGCCACGCACCGCGTGTGACCCAACCGCGATGACCGGAGATGTCTAGGCGGCCGTCAGCTTCTGCAGCACGTCGTCGGAAATCTCGAAGTTGGCGAACACGGTCTGCACGTCGTCGTCGTCTTCCAGCGCGGCGATCATCTTCATGATGCTTTCGGCGTGATCCTCGCCGACCTCGGTCGACAGGTTCGGCTTCCAGGTCATCTTCACGCTGTCGGCTTCGCCGAGTTTGCTTTCCAGATCGCCGGCAATCGTGCCCAGCTGGTCGGACGAGCAGGTGATGACGTGCCCGTGGTCGTCGGACTGCACGTCGTCGGCACCCGCGTCGATCGCTGCCTCCAGCACCGCGTCGGCCGATCCAACCTTCGCCGGATACGTGATTTCGCCGACGTGCTGGAACATGTGCGCCACCGACCCGGTCGAACCCAGGTTGCCGCCATACTTCGTGAATACGGCGCGCACGGCGCCGCCCGTCCGGTTGCGGTTGTCGGTCAGCGCTTCCACGATCACGGCCACGCCGCCCGGCGCATAGCCCTCGTAGCGAATGGTTTCGTAGGCTTCCGAATCGCCGCCCGCCGCCTTCTTGATGGCGCGCGCGATATTGTCGTTGGGCATGTTTTCCGCGCGCGCCGTCTGGATGGCGAGGCGCAGGCGCGGGTTCATCGCCGGGTCGGGCATGCCGGCCTTGGCGGCAACGGTGATTTCGCGGGCGAACTTGGCGAACATCTTGGCCCGGGCCGCATCCTTGCGGCCCTTCTTGTGCATGATGTTCTTGTAGGCTGAATGGCCGGCCATGGCTGTCTCGCTCGTCTCTCGCGTGGTTTTGTCGGCTATCTAATGCGGGAAGGCGCCTGCCCCGGTCAAGACGGTGACGCGTCGGCGGTCAACCGGCCCAGAACGCCGGTTCGGCCTGCGAGAGCACGCCACCCATCCGCAATGGCGCAACCTTCGTGGCAAGTCCCGTCTTGTCGTCGACGTCGATGGCCAGGCCGCAAACCGTGGCCGGTCCAAGCGCCGGCTCGAACCGCTGTCGTGGAATGCGCGTCAGGAACCGGTGCACCGGCTCTTCGCTGTCCATGCCCAACACCGAATTGTAGTCGCCGCTCATGCCCGCGTCCGACATGTACGCCGTCCCGCGCGGCAGCACGCGCTCGTCTGACGTGGGCGCATGCGTATGCGTTCCCGCAACGCCCGTGGCTCGGCCGTCGACGAAGACGCCAAGCGCCTGCTTCTCGCTCGTGGCTTCCGCGTGAAAGTCGATGAAGACGGCGTCGCAGCCTTCCTTCAGCGGGCAGGCGCCGAGTTCGGCATCGATCGCGACGAACGGGCAGTCCAGCTCATGCATGTAGACGCGGCCCATGGCGTTGATGACGAGCACGTCCGCATCGTTGCGCGCCTTCAACAGCGCAGCTCCCCGTCCCGGCGTTCCCTTGGGAAAATTGAGCGGCCGGATCAGCCGCGGCTGGCGCTCGATGAACACCAGCGTGTCCTTCTGGTCGAAAGCGTGGTTGCCGAGCGTGATCGCGTCGGCACCCGCGTCGAGAATTTCCTGGGTGATCGCCTCGGTGATGCCGAACCCGCCCGCCGCGTTCTCGCCGTTGACGATGACGAAGTCGAGATCGTAGCGCTGGCGCAGCACGGGCAGGGCCTCGACAACCGCCTTGCGGCCGGAGCGCCCGACAACGTCACCGATAAACAGAAGTCTCATTCAAGTGCTTCCGGACAAAGTGTGAAGCGGTTTTCCGAAAAGAAGCACGACAACGACCAAGTTGCGTGCTTCCGGACAAAGTGTGAAGCGGTTTTCCGAAAAGAAGCACAAAACTCTAGAGTCCGGAGCATTTCTTCGGCCCCGACGGCGTCAGGATCCAGTCAACCGGCTGGTCATAGTCGTTGTGCGGCACCGCGTCGACCCTAAGCTCGTCGTAGGCGAGCCCGATCACCACCGCAGGCTTAATGGTCTTCAGCCGCGCAATCGTCCGGTCATAGAAGCCGCCGCCATAGCCCAGCCGGTAACCACGATCGTCGTACGCCAGCAGCGCCGCCAGGACGATGTCCGGTTCGATGACGGGTGCGGCGGCCAGCGGCTCCTTGATGCCCCACGTCACTTCGTTGAGTGGATCGCCCGGCTTCCAGGCGCGGAAGACCAGCGGCAGGCCCTTGCCCTCCATCACCGGCAGGCAGACGCCATACCCCTCGCCGATCAGCCGCTCCAACAGCGGCATCGGATCGAGTTCATCTCCGATGGGATAGAAGGCCGACACCCAGGCCGGTGCAGCCACGCCGGCAAAGCCGAGACCGTGGCCGCGCAGCGCGGCTGGTGCCGTGGCGCGTTGTTGATCGAACGCTTGCTGGCGAACCGCCTTCTGCTGCTTGCGCAGCGCCGCCTTGCTGGCCTTCGTGGCGTCCGTCGCAGTGTCAGTCATGTGCGACGGCGCTCTGCATAGTGCCTCAAGCGTAGCGTGAATTAAGTGCCGCGGTGGCCGTTGGAACGGTTGATCTCGCCGGGTCCCTACAAATGTAAGGTGGGCGCCATATATCCGGAACCACGGTTCCAGTCAGGGACAGCTCCCAGGCAGATCTTATAGGCCCTGGAGTTCAGTTGTTCCTGACGAACCCCGCAGCAAAGCCAATGTAATCGCTCCCCGCAGAAAAATCGAGGGGAACGAAGAGCGGGATGCCTCTAGTCCTTAGCAACCACGGAATTCAATGAATTGATCATGCCGTCGATCTTGCCCACGACCTTGTCGCGCGCCGTTTCGAGCGAGCCGATTCGCGCCCGCGCCGCCTCGAGTTCGGCCCGCAGGCCATCTCTCTCGAGCTCGAGCGCCTTGGTGCGCGATTCCAACCGTTGTACGGCGTCGTTCAAACTTACCGATGCTTCCTCAGGGCGGGCGGTGCTCCGCTTCGCCTTGGTTCGTTCCCGCTGTGCCATGAACCTATCCATCTAAGCTTGGGAAAGCAGAATGCCCTCTGGCTTCAACCCAATGCAAAGTTCAGCTGCGAACATACGGAATGTCCCCGGCATGCGCAACCAATGAAGACCATTTGTCCGCATGTGCGCTCCATGATCGCGTGCACTGAAATCGTTTGTAAAAACATGAATGCGACTCATTGACAGATGAGGCCTTGCTCAAGTTAATGGCGCCCGCATTCTCACCACATCCGTCAGCATCGCGACATGCTCGATAAAGATGCATTTGGGCGTTGCGCATTTCTGTCGTACTGACAGCCGAATTGTCACAGTCGCCGACGGCGAAATTTACCCGCGAAAGGAAGAAGCAAGATGGCAGTGAAGGTCGCGATCAACGGATTTGGCCGCATCGGCCGCAACGTGCTGCGCGCGATCGCCGAGAGCGGCCGCAAGGACATTGAGGTCGTTGCCATCAACGATCTGGGTCCGGTCGAGACCAACGCGCATCTGTTGCGCTTCGACAGCGTGCATGGCCGCTTCCCCGGCACCGTCACCGTAAAGGGTGACACGATCGACGTCGGCACCGGCCCGATCAAGGTCACCGCCGTGAAGAACCCGGCCGAGTTACCGCACAAGGAATTGGGCGTCGATATCGCGCTGGAATGCACGGGCATCTTCACCTCGCGCGACAAGGCGGCAGCACACCTCACCGCCGGCGCCAAGCGCGTCATCGTCTCGGCGCCCGCCGACGGCGCGGATCTGACGGTCGTCTACGGCGTCAACCACGACAAGCTGACGAAGGATCACCTCGTCATTTCCAACGCCTCGTGCACCACCAACTGCCTGGCGCCCGTCGCCAAGGTGCTGCATGAGCTCGTCGGCATCGACAAGGGCTTCATGACGACCATCCACGCCTACACCGGCGACCAGCCGACGCTCGACACCCTGCACAAGGATCTCTATCGCGGCCGCGCTGCCGCCCTGTCGATGATCCCGACAACGACGGGCGCCGCCAAGGCCGTCGGCCTCGTGCTGCCGGAGCTGAATGGCCGCCTCGACGGCGTTTCCATTCGCGTGCCGACGCCGAACGTCTCGGTCGTGGACTTCAAGTTCATCGCCAAGCGCGAGACGACGGTCGACGAGATCAACGCCGCCATCAAGCGCGCCGCGTCCAACGAGCTGAAGGGTATCCTCGGCTTCACCGATGCGCCGAACGTGTCGATGGACTTCAACCACGACGCCTCACTCGTCGATCTTCCACATCGACCAGACCAAGGTGATGGACGGCACGCTGGTGCGCGTCATGTCCTGGTACGACAACGAGTGGGGCTTCTCCAACCGCATGGCCGACACCTCCGTCGCCATGGCCAAGCTGATCTGACACGTTGAAGGGGTCAGACCTCGGTCTGACCTCTGGTTCGACACCTATCTGGCGTGATCTAGAGGCCGCCCGCTCTCAGAAGCGGCGGCCTTTTTAGTTTCGCGAACCAGCGCGTTGATGTCGTTGGCAGACAGTCCCTTCAATTCCTGCAGGGCCGGGCGGCTGGCTTTTCTGTCGCCGATGCCTTCACCGCGAAGCCGCACGCCACCGCCGGGTTTGGGAAACCCCATGAAGTAGTAGGGCGATGCTGGATTGTGCGGCATCGAATAGATGATCACCGTCCGCTCGTCCCGGCAGCTCAGGACGAACCAGTCTGTCCCGCCATATGTTTTTCTGACGGGGCCCACATCGCAGGCCAGCGGCCGCAGCGCATCGGCAGCTCCACCAAGTGATGGAGCAATGCAGACGGCGAGGAACGTGATCAGGCAAAGTGCGCCTTTCATTGCGGCCCGCTTTTCGAATCTTGCTGACGCACAAGAATAGGAGCGGTGCTGATCGGATCAAGCGGCACCTGCGCTGTCGCCACGCGTCCCGCAAGCCCGGCACCAGCCACACCCGCCGCGCGAACTGCACCTGGCAAAGCCGCTTGGCTTGACGCCACCGGCGAATAGCGGCACGAACAAAACATGACCGACGACCGCCTGGTGACATCGCAGAAGCGCGAGCAGGATGCGCTGGAAGCCTCCATTCGCCCGCAGTCGCTCGACGAATTCATCGGGCAGGAGCAGGCGCGCTCCAACCTGAAGGTCTTCATCCAGGCCGCCAAAACGCGCGGCGACGCGCTCGATCACGTGCTGTTTGCCGGGCCACCTGGGCTTGGCAAGACGACGCTGGCGCAGATCATGGCCAAGGAACTGGGCGTCGGCTTCCGCGCCACGTCCGGCCCTGTCATATCCAAAGCCGGCGATCTCGCGGCCCTGCTGACGAACCTGGAAGACCGCGACGTTCTCTTCATCGACGAGATCCACCGCCTCAATCCTGCGGTGGAAGAAATCCTCTATCCGGCGATGGAAGACTTCCAGCTCGACCTCATCATCGGCGAAGGGCCCGCCGCCCGCTCGGTGCGCATCGACCTGGCGAAGTTCACCCTCGTCGGCGCCACGACGCGCGCGGGCCTGCTGACGACGCCGCTGCGCGATCGCTTCGGCATCCCGATCCGCCTGAACTTCTACACCACCGAAGAATTGGAACGCGTCGTCACGCGTGGCGCCCGCGTCATCGGTGCGCCCCTGGCACCGGACGGCGCCACCGAGATCGCGCGCCGCGCCCGCGGTACGCCACGCATCGCCGGCCGCCTGCTACGCCGCGTACGCGATTTCGCAGCCGTCGCCGATGCGCCTATCATCAACGCCCGCGTCGCCGACAAGGCCCTGCGGGCCCTCGAAGTCGACAACGAGGGCCTGGACGCGCTGGATCATCGCTACCTCAATTGCATCGCCAAGAACTACGATGGCGGCCCCGTCGGTATCGAGACGCTCGCGGCCGCTTTGTCGGAGCCGCGCGACGCGCTTGAAGAAATCGTTGAGCCATACCTGCTGCAGCAGGGCTTCATCGGGCGCACGCCGCGCGGGCGCGTGCTGACGCTGAAGGCTTATCGCCACCTCGGCATTTCCGGTCCAGGCCGCGGTGCCGCAGAATTTCCCCTGTTCGATCAATCAACTGATCCCGAGGACACAGGCGGCCAGTCGAACACCGCATAACGTCGCGGCGGGGCCAAACTTCAGAATTGAGCTTTGTGTTGCCGGCAATTGAATTGTAACAGGCCTAGGTCATTTATCTGTGGCAACGAACGGCCGGCAGGAGCGCACGCAGCGTGATTTCACGACGGAAAGTTCTCACCGCGGCCGCCGGTCTCGGCGCCGGCTCGTTCGGACTAGGCGGCTTGGCGGTTGCCGAAAGCTATGGGCTTGAAATCACGCGGTATGCGCTGACCCCGCCAAATTGGCCCACCGGCCTGCACCTGAAACTCGCCATCATCGCCGATCTCCACGCCTGTGACCCGTGGATGTCAGCGGAGCGCATCCGCGGCATCGTGCAAACCACGAACGCGCTGGGCGCCGATGCAGTCTTGCTGCTGGGTGATTATGTCATCGGCGACCGCCTCGCCCGCTTCAGCACACCTCCTGCCCCACCACGTTTGGGCCAGCGAGTTGGCCGCTCTCAAGGCGCCCCTCGGCGTTCACGCCGTTCTCGGCAATCACGATTGGTGGGAGAGCGACGAAGCGCAGGAGAAGATGGCGGGCCCGATTCCGGCGCAGACGGCGCTCGAAGCCGTTGGTATCCCGGTCTACGAGAACAGGGCTGTTCGGCTGCTGAAGGATGGCAAGCCGTTCTGGCTTGCCGGTCTTGGTGATCAATGGGCCTTCTACCTCGATCGCCACCGCGAAAAGCACCGTGGTCCTGACGGCGAGCTGCCCCGTTTCGTTGGCGCCGACGATCTGCCCGCGACACTCGCCATGGTCACCGATGACGCGCCAATCGTGCTGATGGTCCACGAGCCCGATATCTTCGCAGCCGTCCCCGATCGCGTTGCGCTGACCGTGGCGGGCCATACGCACGGCGGCCAAGTTCGCGTGTTCGGCTTCGCGCCGATCGTGCCGTCGCGCTACGGCCGCCGCTACGACTATGGCCATATCGTCGAAGACAACCGCAACCTCATCGTCTCGGCTGGCCTGGGCTGCAGCAACGCGCCCGTGCGCCTTGGCGCAGTGCCGGAAATCGTAGCGATCGAACTCGGCGGCCCGGCCGTTATGTGATCGGCGAGAGTGCTTCCGGACAAAGCTGGTTTTTCGATCTTCGCGCTCTGCTTCAATGCCGCCAGTTCCTTGGCCAGTGTGGCGTCGTCCGGTTCGCTGCCGAGACGCGCCTTCACTGATGCCTTCCACGCGGTCTGCGCCTTGATGCGGGCCGTCGCGCTCGGCAGGGCACGCTTGTCCCAGGCCACGAGCAGCTTGTGCAGCGGCTCGCCGTCCGCGCCCGCCCGCTTCGGCAGGCTATCGGCCGCCTTGGCTGCTCCGGCATCGTCAACCGCCACGTTCTGCTTCTTCGCGTCCTGCAGCATCAATTGCTCGTCGACAAGTTCGTCGATCGCCTTGGCTTCAACGTCCGCGAACAGCTTGGGCCGCACTTTGCGTACGGCCAGCACCTGCGTGTAGGCCACCGACTTTTCCTGCACGATCGCCATGATCGCTTCTCGGCTGGCGTCCGGGTTCTCCTGCACCACCGCGGTCAGTAATCCCTTCAGATCCTGCGCCACGGCGGGCAATCGGCTCAGCTGGCGCGATTCGGTCAATACGGCTTCCAGGATGGTTTCCTTCGCGATCAGGTCGTACTGCCGCGCCTCCACGGCGTCGCTCATGATCGTCTCGCCGTTAACGGTCGCGCGCACGACAGGCGCCGCCGGCTCGGGCGCTGGAGCCTGGGCAAGCGCCGCCAGGCCAAAGGTCATCGCCGCGACTGCGCCGAGAAGAGACATCGAGAACGAACGCATCGGTTTTCCCTGATTTAACGCTGTGGCCGCGCATAAGAGGGCCCCGGCCCGCTCTTTGCAACTCTTTGCAGAGACGGCCTTCGCAAACGGCAGGCCGATCGTCTCAGCGGGGCAAATGCGCTTGCCCCTTCCTATCGCCTGTGCTGCATCAGGCCGATCTCCGCTACCCTGCCCAACGACAAGATGAGACCCCATGGCTCCGACACCTGCCTCCTGGCCCGACCTCGCCGGCCGCATCATCGATGATGAAACCGGCCGGCGGCACGTTCTGCCCGTCCGCGTGTACTTCGAGGACACCGATTTCGCGCAGGTCGTCTACCATGCGTCCTACGTCCGGTGGTGCGAACGCGGCCGATCGGATTTTCTGCGCCTCTTGGGCACCGACGCGCGACGTTTGATCGACGGGACCGACAGCCACGAGCCCGCTGCATTTGTCGTTCGCCGCATGATCATGGATTTTGTCCGGCCCGGCCGGATAGACGACGTTCTCGAAGTCGAAACGCGCGTCAAGGAATTGGGCGGCGCCTCAGTGACCCTGGACCAAGTGGTATCGCGCGACGGCATGCGCCTCTTCGAGGCGACAGTTACGCTGGTGTTGGTCAGCGTCTCCGGCAAGCCTTTGAGGCTCTCGAACGTGGTTCGTGAAGCGTTCGCTAGTGCTTAAATCGACAATTAATTAAGCGTCGGGCGCGTACACAATTATCTATATTTGGAGTATACTGGAAATCGCTCTATCTGAGGTTCGGTATTTTACGACCGGGAACCTCAGTTGGCTAAGACATTAGGATCGCCTCGTCAGAAAGCTTTGATCGATTTTATTGTCTCACGCCGCGAAGTGTCGGGCCTCACTCAGGCTGAACTTGCAAAGAGGCTGGGCGAGTACCAATCTTTCGTGGCCAGGTTAGAGAGCGGGCAACGGCGTGTGGACGTCGTCGAGTTCCTGTCGCTTGCGGAAGTTCTGAAATTCGATCCGGCCAAGGCGCTCCGCAGCATTCGGAAGGCACGGTAGCCCACGCCAGCGCCCCATGCGTCTGACTTTCTTCTCGCCACCGCCCTACCGCGCACAAAATGCGCGTATAGCGTCAGCCTGCAATGAGCATAAGCCCTTGTTTGGTCATATTGCGCGGCAACATGCCCGATTGGTGCGGGGGTTTTGACAAGGCAGAGCTTCTGCGTGCCGATCGGCGTTCGTCCGGCGCGCGTTTTTGTGCGGCTAATACTCCTCGACACCTGCCTTTTCATTCCGAGCGCGATGTCCGAACCACGGTTGAGACATGAACCCCGCTGACCTGACGCAAGCCCCCATCGATCCGGCCCACGCCGGTGGTTTTTCGTTCATTGGCCTCTTCATGCAGGCCTCGCCTGTCGTGCAGGCGGTCATGCTCGGATTGCTGCTGGCCTCCATCTGGTCCTGGGCCATCATCATCGAGAAGCTGTTCGCCTTCCGGACGGCGCGCATCGAGGCGGATCGCTTCGAGCAGACCTTCTGGTCCGGCCAGTCGCTGGATGAACTCTACGGCGGCCTCTCTCGCGGGCGAACCATCACGATGGCGGCATTGTTCGTTGCAGCCATGCGCGAGTGGAAGCGTTCCGTCGAGGGAAACATCCGCGCCATGGGTGGCATTCAGCTGCGCGTGGAGAAGGTGATGGACGTCACCATCTCGCGCGAGATGGAGCGGCTCGACCGGCGTCTCCTGTTCCTGGCAACCGTCGGCTCGACGGCACCGTTCGTCGGCCTGTTCGGCACCGTCTGGGGCATCATGACCAGCTTCCAGGCCATCGCCGTGTCAAAAAACACCAACCTGGCGGTCGTGGCACCCGGCATCGCCGAAGCCTTGTTCGCGACCGCCCTGGGCTTGATGGCCGCCATTCCCGCGGTCGTCTTCTACAACAAATTCTCGGCGGATAGTTCGCGTATCTCTCAGCGGCTCGAAGCGTTCGCCGACGAGTTTGCCGCCATCGTCTCGCGTCAGATCGACGTCCGGAGCTAACAGCCTCATGCCGTCGTCAGGAGCCAGATAATGGGCGCTAGCGTCAAATCGGCCCATCAGGAAACCGGGCGCCGCCGCCGTGGCCGCCGCAATGCGCCCATGAGCGAAATCAACGTCACGCCGTTCGTCGACGTGATGCTCGTGCTGCTCATCATCTTCATGGTCGCAGCACCGCTGCTGCAGGTCGGCGTGCCGATCGAACTGCCGCAGTCGAAGGGCCAGCAGTTGGAAAGCAAGAAGACGCCCGTGATCGTATCGGTGAAGCAGAACGGCGATGTGTTCATCGCCGACGCCGCCGTTCCCCTTGAAGAGGTTGCCGCAAAGTTGAAGGCGATGGCCAAGGACAACCTCGACGAACAGGTCTTCGTGCGCGGCGACAAGGGCGTGGACTACGGTGCCGTGCTCAAGGTCATGGGCCGCATCAACGAAGGCGGATTCCGTAAGATCTCTCTCGTCAGCGAGAGCGAAAACGGAGGCTAAGGGGCGACATGCGCCTCAGTGTGCCCGTTTCATTCCTGCTGCACGGCGCGATGCTGCTGTGGGCGTTCCTGCATATCGTGCACACGCCCGAGCTGGCTCCGCCGCAACAGGAATCCATTGCCATTTCCATGATCACGCCGTCGGACTTGCTGCGCTTGAAGCAGGGCTCCGAGGACTCCAAGGAACTGGACGCCAAGCCCAAGGACGAGCCCAAGCCCGACGTTTCCAAGAAGGAAGCCGAAAAGCCCAAGCCGATCGACGGCCCGCCGCCGGCCGCCGAGCCGCCTCCGCCGCAGGAAGAAGCCAAGCCGCCTGAGCCTCGGCCGCCAAAGAGGAACCCAAGCCCGCTGAGGCCAAGCCACCCGAGCCGCCCAAGACAGACCCCATCGCCGAACAGATCGCCGCGATTCCGCCCAAGCCGCCTGAGCCCGCGCCAGGCCCGACGCCCGAAGAGCTCAAGAAGATCGAGGACGAAAAGCAGGCCGAGGAAGCCAAGAAGGCTGACGAACTGAAAAAGGCTGAAGAGGCCAAGAAGGCCGAAGAAGCCAAGAAGGAAGAGGAAAAAAAGAAGGCCGAGGATAAGAAAAAGGAGGAAGAAAAGAAGAAGGCCGAGGAAAAGAAGCGCAAGGAGAAGGAAAAGAAGCTCGCCGAGGCAAAGAAGAAGAAGGAAGAGGAGGCCAAGAAGAAAGCCTCCGAGGCCGACCGGCTGGCAGCCCTTCTCGACAAGACGCCTGACAAGCGCGGCGCGCCGCGTGCCGCCAGCGATCCGCAGACGGAGACGGATTACACAGGTCCGACGGCTGGCGCACGCGAAGGCAAGGACAACGTTCTGTCGGCCCGGGAAGTGGACATGCTCAACGGCCGCGTCGCCGAGCAGTTGAAGGCTTGCTGGCGTTTGCCCGGCGCCGGTGGCGGCATCGAGACCACCGTGGTCACCGTCACCTGGCGCCTGCGCCAGGATGGAACACTGGAAGGCGAGCCCGCGCTCGAAGGCGCCCAGTCCGGCACGCTGTACCAGCAGGCCGCCGACGCCGCGATGCGCGCGGTGAAGAACTGCTCTCCGTTTGACCTGCCCCAAGACAAATATCAGTTCTGGAGCAAGATCACCTTCGACTTCGATCCGCGGGAGATGATGCGCTAGAGATCGGCTGAAAGCGGAAAATGATGCTGGGCTGGAAGTCCGTCGACGGAACTCAATCGGGGCTGCATCCCGCTTCCCGATTTCGCTGCGCGCCCGCGGTATGGTTGCAGAGCACCGACCCAACTTCTGGCTCAACCTGCAGGCCGCAGACGACCTGTCGAAGGCCAGCGCCCAAAAGGACTACAGCTCCATCCCCGAGAGGCGACATGCGACGTAGTCGCCGGCGCCGAGAACACGCCCTGGCCCCAATCCTGTGGTGAAGCCCAAATAATGAGCCGCAACGTCGTGATTGAACAGATTGAGCCCGTGCAAAAATTGCTGAAGACCTTCCGTCTCCCCCCGTCTCTCTCTGCCTTTGCTTTAGGAACTCTGTTCGCGACGGTCTTGGCCGCGAGCCCGGCCAGCGCGCAGCGCGCCGATGATTCCTACAAGGGGCCCGCGCCGCCCAGCAGCTTCGGAACGCAGACTGGCCAGCCACCACCCGCGCCCGCACCCCGGCGCGAATCCGGCGGCCCGGCACCCAGCGGTGGCGGCGGCGGCGCATCGGCCGAAGGCGGCCTGCGCGGCACGGTCCGGCAAGGCACCATCGCCCCGATCCCGATTGCGATCCCCGAGTTCGAGGGCGACGATCCCAAGCTTGCCGTCGACATCTCCAACGTCATCACCAGCGATCTTGCCGGCTCTGGCCTGTTCGCGCCGCTCGATCGCGCCTCGTTCCTTGAGCGTGTGGGCAACGTCAACGCCGCGCCCAATTTTCCCAACTGGCGCCAGATCGGCGCCGAAGCTCTGGTCGTCGGCCGCGTGGGCCCGGGTCCTGACGGAAAGCTGTCGGCCGAATTCCGTCTCTGGGATCCGACCAACGGCAAGCAGCTGACAGGTCAGCGCCTGGGCACGAGCGCACAAAACTGGCGGCGTCTCGCGCACATGATCGCCGACCAGATCTATCAGCAACTGACGGGCGAGAAGGGCTACTTCGACACCCGCGTCGTCTTCATCGACGAGACAGGGCCAAAGCAGAAGCGCGTCAAGCGCCTGGCCATCATGGACCAGGACGGCGCCAACGTTCGCCTGCTCAGCCAGGGCGGCGAGATCGTGCTGACACCGCGCTTCAGCCCCGCCTCCAACCGCATCACGTACATGTCCTACACGAAGGACCAGCCCAAGGTTTTCATGATGGACCTCGCGACGGGCCAGCGTGAGCTGGTCGGCGATTTCCCTGGGATGACTTTCGCGCCCCGCTTTTCGCCGGACGGCGAACGTGTGATCATGAGTCTTCAGAACGAGGGCAACTCAGCCATCTTCGAGATGGATCTGCGCTCGCGGCAGCAACGCCGCCTGACGCAAGGCACGTCGATCGACACCAGCCCGTCCTATTCGCCGGACGGCCGTCAGATCGTGTTCGAGTCGGATCGCGAGGGCACGCAGCAGCTCTACGTGATGAATGCCGATGGATCGGCCCAGCAACGCATCAGCGTGGGCGACGGGCGCTATTCCACGCCCGTTTGGTCGCCTCGTGGCGACTACATCGCCTTTACCAAGCAGTACAGCGGCCGGTTTTTGATCGGAGTCATGCGGCCGGACGGCTCGGGCGAGCGCGTGTTGACCGAAGGTTTTCATAACGAAGGCCCCACCTGGGCCCCCAACGGCCGCGTCATCATGTTTTTCCGCGAGTCGCAGGGCAGCAATGGTGGGCCCAAGATCTATTCGGTCGATCTGACGGGCTACAACGAACGAGTCGTTACAACTCCATCGTTCGGCTCCGACCCGGCTTGGTCGCCCCTGCTGAACTGACAGCGTCTTAACCCGGCGTTAGGAGTCTGCCGCCACAGCCCTCGTGTGGCGCCCAACAGCAGTGAGCGTTTTCCAAACGATTACCGTTGGTTAAGTAGGGCCTCCCTGGGGTCGGAAACACCGTGACAGGCATGAAACGCCCAGTTGCATTTTCGCATCTCTAGGGGTGGAAAACAGGGGGAGAACGCCCTCAGTTCTTGATCAAAACAAGCGCTGCCGGTACCCAAATACATGGCTAGTGCCGAACAAGCATCAGGAGAGAATATCATGAAGGGCGCAATTCTTATCGCCGCTGCCGTTACCGCAATCGCACTCGGCGCATGCCGTCGCGAAGAAGCCGCACCGATGAAGCTCGGCGCCGATGTTCCGGCATCGACCGAAGTTGCACGCTAAATTATCTCGTACACTAACCACACGTTCTACACAGGAGAGAATACCATGAAGGGCGCAATTCTTATCGCCGCTGCCGTTGCTGCAATCGCTCTCGGCGCTTGCCGTCGCGAAGAAGCAGCTCCCATGAAGCTCGGCGCTGACGTTCCGGCTTCGACGGAAGTTGCTCGCTAAAGCGAGACGTTTGAAGCCCACGGCTTTGGCCGTGGTGCTTTCGTTTCTAAGACCGGATTGTTTGCCTTCGGGCAGTCGCAATCCGGTCTTAACTTTTTAAAGACTATGCTTTCGCCGCAGATGAGCGAAAGCCGTGGGAAAGAGCGCTACCATTCAGCGCATCAAAGCTTTCCAAAGGGGCGATCACCCCATGAAACCCGTATGACGGGAACGAAAAGCAACGGCGACTTGTTCAAACTGTGACCTTTGCACACGCAAAGCCACATGAAATCGGCCATATTTTCGATCGATCCGGCGCGTAGAAGTCGTTGAAATGGATAGGGCCCGCGCGGGGACGTGCGGCGGAGCCTTAAAGGGGTTTGCTATGGCGATGTTTCAATCTGTTCTTCGCATCGGTCGCGCGGCATTGGTCGCAGTGGCCTTGTCAGCCACGCTCGCGGCCTGCGCCAACAAGGAACAGGATAGCGCGCAGCTCGGCCCCAACGGCGGCCCCATAACACCTGGTACGCAGCGCGACTTCTCAGTCAACGTTGGCGATATCGTATACTTCTCGTCCGACAGCTCGGATTTGACACCGGAAGCCCGCACCACGCTGACCAAGCAGGCCCAGTGGCTGCGCCAGTATCCGCAATTCACCATTACGGTCGAAGGCCACGCCGACGAACGTGGCACCCGCGAATACAACATCGCTCTGGGCGCCCGCCGCGCCACGTCGGTTCGCACCTTCCTGGCCAGCGCCGGTGTGCAGGCGCAGCGTATGCGCACCATCTCCTACGGCAAGGAACGTCCGGTCGCGACGTGCGACGACATTTCATGCTGGTCGCAGAACCGGCGCGCGCAAACGGTGCTTAACAGCCGCGTAGCATCTTGATCTAATTGATCCAACGCGACACTTGCCCAGCTAAGTTTGAAAAGGTTAACAGCCGATTTGAACTTGGTCTCTGCATAAGCGCGCCTAGCTTCCCGCAAGTTCAGCAAAGTTTAGCCTCAATGAGCGAGCATTCTGTTCCCAGATGCGTAGGTCATCAATTGGGGTAAGCGTATGTATGGCCCTTCCTTGGGGCCTCGGCGGCGTACAGGTTGCACGCTGACTGTGGCAACAGCCACTTTGTGTTTCTTATCCGGCTCAGGTGCCGTGCGTGCCGGAGACGAAGGCCGTATTGACATCGCGCAGCCCCCCGAAGCCGTTATCGGCACATTCGAAACCACGCGGGACGCGCGCGCTGCTGCCGGCAAGCCCGCGACATTCGACTACCAGCCCGAAGCCGCCGGCCACACCGCCGACGACGAGATCTCGCGCGCCTACGCCGATGGCATGGACGCGCTGGAAAACGGCAAGACCGCGCTGGCGCAGCGCAAGCTGGAACTGGTGGTCGCCCGTGATCCTGACGGCCACTTGGCCAAAAGCGCGCGCGGCTACCTGGCAGACCTTTACCGCGACGCCAGCCGCGTACCCGTGTCGGTCACGGCGCCTGCAAAGCCTGCAGCGCCCCGGTTTGCCACGGCGCCCTCGGCTTTGGGCGCAGGCGACATCGCCCGCCAAGCCCCGCCTCCCGCTGTGATGCCCGGCGTCGCTGTCGCAGCCAACGTCGAGGAAGACTTCATCGTCGCCGCCGGTGATCGCGTGTTCTTCGGGGCAGGGAGCGCCGAACTGGGCCAACGTGCCCGCATCGTGCTGTCCGCACAGGCCCGCTGGATGGCCAGCCACCCCGAATACGTAGCCGTCATCGAAGGCCACGCCGACGACGGCACTCTGCCGGACGAGCAAAGCGCGAAGCTGTCGGAAGCACGCGCCGCCGCCGTTCGCGATCGCTTGGTCGAGGAAGGCGTGCCGACAGCCCGCCTGTCGCTGTTGGCCCAAGGCCGGAAGGCGCCTGTTGCGAATTGCCCGGGATCAGACTGCGCGGCGCAGAATCGCCGTGTTGTCACAGTATTGAAAGGGCAGGGGCGTGATTTCGGCCTGCGCGGCCGCGGCCAATCCCTGGCGTCGGACGGCACTCGCTTGCCCACGCAATAGAGTGCTTCCGGAAAAGTGTGCAGCGGTTTTCCGGTAAGAAGCACGAGAAGGACGAGTGCTTCCGGAAAAGTGTGCAGCGGTTTTCCGGTAAGAAGCACGAGAAGGACGAGTGCTTCCGGAAAAGTGTGCAGCGGTTTTCCGGTAAGAAGCACGAGAGGACGAGTGCTTCCGGAAAAGTGTGCAGCGGTTTTCCGGTAAGAAGCACGAGAAGGACGAGTGCTTCCGGAAAAGTGTGCAGCGGTTTTCCGGTAAGAAGCACGAGAAGGACAGAGTGCTTCCGGAAAAGTGTGCAGCGGTTTTCCGGTTAGAAGCACGACATAACATTGCGTGTGACCGTTTGTCGGTCACGCCTCCCGGCGATTGACAACATGGCCAGAAGAACTGATGCCTAGCAACATGCTGTCCCATTGCACGCCAGTCCTCGTGGCCACCGCCGTGGCGTTCGTTTTCGCGTATTCGTCTGCCATCGCGCAGACGGAGCAGCGCGGCCAGCCGCTGCCTCCAGTCGCGACCCCACCCGCCGCCAAGCAGCCGGCCGCAGCCGGCCAGAAGGCGGGAACGCCCGCAGCCGCCAAGCCTGGCAGCGAGGCTGCCCTTCAGCAGCGCGTCGACCAGCTGGAAGAGCAGCTGATCGATCTGCAAGTGGTGATTGGCACCCTCGAATCTCTGGCGAAAACCCCCACCGGCCAGGCGGCACCTGCCGCGGCAGACGCGCAACGCATCCAGGCCCTCGAAGCACAGCTGAAATCGCTGAGCACGCAGATCGAGCAGCTTGGCGAAAAGGTGCGCGGCGCAGGCGAACCGACAAAACGCAGTGAAGCGGCTCCACCGCAGCGGCCCCAGAACACGGCCGCGGCTACCGCTGCCGTGGCGCCCACAGCTGTCGCGGGTGCAGGCCAGCCCAGCACCGCAAGCCTCGGCTCTGCTACTGTCACGTCCTCGCGTCCAGATGAGCCCGCCCCGGGCAGCGCCCTGCCTCCCATCGGCGCCGACGGTGCCGGGCCACCGTCCGCAGCCAACGCAGCCCCGCCGCCCGCAGCCAACCCACCCCAGAAGCCGGCAGCACCAGACAATTCTGAGACGGCCGCTCTGCCGCCATCCGGCGATCCCGGCAACTCCAAGCACGACTATGAAGTTGCCTACAGCTACATCATCCAGCGCGACTACGGCGCCGCCCAGGCCGGCTTCACCGACTTCATGAAGCGCTACCCGAAGGACGCTCTCGTTCCCAACGCGCTCTATTGGCTTGGCGAGACGCACTACCAGCAGCGCAATTTTGCCGACGCTGCCGAAGCCTTCGACCTCGTCACCAGGCTGTACTCCTCTAGCCCCAAGGCAGCCGACAGCCAGTTGAAGCGAGCGCTGTCGTTCAGCGCGCTGGGCAAGAACAACGAGGCCTGCGCCGCCCTCTCGGATCTGGACAAGAAGTTCCAGAACGCGCCCACGTACGTCAAAACACGCGCGGGAAGCGAACGCCACCGGCTCGGATGCACGGGCTGATCTGCACCCTCTAAATGGCGTTCACGCTGGCTGCAACCTGGCCGCCAAGGGCTTGGTCGCCATGCTAATACAGCGCCATGTCACGCCATCGGCCACTGCAGGATCTGGAATGCGAGCAGCTCTTCGCCGGGCTCGATCGTTACCGGCTGCTGCTGGTCGCGGTGTCGGGCGGCGCCGACAGCACGGCGCTGATGCACCTTATCGCGCGCTGGCATCACCGCCGGGGCAGAAACGCGCAGCAGCTTCACGTCGCGACCGTCGACCACGCGTTGCGTTCTAAAATCGCGCGCCGAAGCTAACACCGTGGCCGCCGCCGCGCAGGCCTTGGGCCTGCAGCACCACATCCTGACTTGGACCGCACCAAAGCCAGCGGCGGGCCTGCAGGACGCCGCCCGCACCGCGCGCTACGCATTGCTGTCGCAGCTGCTGCGCGACCTCGGCGAGACATGTGCCGCGGTCGTTACCGCTCATACCGCAGACGACCAGGCCGAAACGCTGCTGATGCGGCTGGCGCGCGGCAGCGGTCTTGATGGCTTGTCGGCCATGTCCCCGTGCCGGCGGCTGAGGGCAGGTGAACCCTACGACCTCGTCCGCCCGCTTCTGGACATTCCGAAGTCGCGCCTCATCGCCACGCTCCGCGCCGATGGCATCGCCTGGAGCGAAGACCCCAGCAACGCCCGCATCGAATTCGAACGCGTTCGCCTCCGCGCCGCAACACAAACCCTTGCAGACCTGGGTTTGACGCCAGACAAGCTTGCGCTGTCCGCCCGGCGCCTCGGCCGCGCCCGCAGCGCCGTCGCGATCACGGCCGCTGGATTCGAAACCCGCGTACTCGATCTGAACGGCGGCGCCTTCGCCGCTGTTTGCCGGACCGGGTTTGCCGGCGCACCGGCCGAACTGCGGTTGCGGCTGCTGCTGCGCGTTCTGGCCTGCTTCGGCGGCACATCTCGCGCAGCTCGCCTTTCCAAGGTTGAGGCACTGCTGGATCGCCTGGCGCAGGCGGCCGACTTTACGGCCACCTTGGGCGGCTGCGTCGTGACGGCAAACGCCGCCAGCGTGCGGATCTTTCGCGAACCGGGACGCAATCCGCTACCCGAGTGCGTCTTGCACGATGCCAAACCGGTGCTGGGATGCACGTTTTGCGGTTTCGGTTGGTGGTCTCCCGGCGGCGCACGGCCCCGTCACGGTCAAGGCTTTGGGCGGCTAGGCTATGCAACCCTTCGCCAGTCGGCCCCCGCCGCACGCCTGCCGCGGAAGGCAGCCGCGACCCTGCCGTCGTTTTGGAGTGGAGCGACCCTTCTGGCGGTGCCCGTACTGGCCCCAGGCCATCAGTTTGGGTTGGAACGGCCGCAATTCACGTTCCGCACAGAATTCCTGGGCCTGCCTGACGATGCCCGCAATTCCGATTAACACTCAACGCACTAGGAGCGTGGCATTCGCCGGGCTTGCGCGTTAGGCTCGTTTACGCGGGCCCAGCTTGGCAAACGTCCGTCCCGCCACTATCTTTCCCGCACGTTAAAGGATCGGGCGGCACACTGTGTGACGACCCCACGACGGTAAATTGGCCGTCGCAGCAGGATGAGAGGCACGAACTCGAACCTTCAGAAGCTCGCAATCTGGGTGGCCGTGCTCGTGCTGCTCGCCGCCTTGTTCAACCTCTTCAACAATCCGACGCAGAACCGGCGCGGGACCGAGATCAGCTATTCGGATTTCCTTGCCGCGGTCGACGGGGGAACGGTCGGCGAGGTTACGCTCGCGGGCAATCGCATCTACGGGACTATGCGCGACAACGGCTCGTCGTTCACGAGCTACGCTCCGTCCGATCCCGGGCTGGTCGAGCGCCTCTCCACGAAGGGGGTGAAGTTCAAAGCGCGGCCGTCCGACGAGGACGTGCCGTCGATCATGAGCGTCATTCTGAACTGGTTCCCCATGCTGCTGCTGATCGCGGTGTGGGTGTTCTTCATGCGCCAGATGCAGTCGGGGTCCGGCCGCGCCATGGGCTTCGGCAAGAGCCGCGCAAAGCTGCTCACCGAGCGGCAGGGCCGCGTGACGTTCGAGGACGTCGCCGGCGTGGACGAGGCGAAGGCCGACCTCGAGGAGATCGTCGAATTCCTGCGCGACCCGCAGAAGTTCCAGCGGCTCGGCGGGCGCATTCCGCGCGGCGCACTGCTCGTCGGGCCTCCGGGCACCGGCAAGACGCTGATCGCGCGCGCGGTCGCGGGCGAAGCGAATGTGCCGTTCTTCACGATCTCGGGCTCGGACTTCGTCGAGATGTTCGTCGGCGTCGGCGCCAGCCGCGTGCGCGACATGTTCGAGCAGGCGAAGAAAAACGCTCCGTGCATCATCTTCATCGACGAGATCGACGCCGTCGGCCGGCATCGCGGCGCCGGCCTCGGCGGCGGCAACGACGAGCGCGAGCAGACGCTCAACCAATTGCTCGTGGAGATGGACGGCTTCGAGGCCAACGAAGGCATCATCATCATCGCGGCGACAAACCGGCCCGACGTGCTCGATCCGGCGCTGCTGCGCCCCGGCCGTTTCGACCGGCAGATCGTGGTGCCCAATCCGGACATCGCCGGGCGCGAGAAGATCCTCCAGGTTCACATGCGCAAGGTGCCGGTGGCGCCCGACGTGGACGCGAAGACGATCGCACGCGGTACGCCCGGGTTCTCGGGCGCCGATCTCGCCAACCTCGTCAACGAGGCGGCGTTGCTCGCAGCTCGGCGCAACAAACGCCTCGTCACGCAGAGCGAGTTCGAGGACGCCAAGGACAAGGTGATGATGGGCGCCGAGCGGCGCTCCATGGTCATGAGCGAGGAAGAGAAGCGCAACACGGCCTATCACGAGGCAGGTCATGCCATCGTCGGCCTGACGGTGCCTTACGACCCTCTGCACAAGGTGACGATCATTCCGCGCGGACGCGCGCTGGGCGTGACCATGAACCTGCCTGAGGGCGACAAGTACAGCCGCACGCGGCAATGGTGCGAGGCGCGCCTCGCCGTGCTGTTCGGCGGACGTGAGGCGGAGATCATCCTCGGCGGTCCCGACAACGTGACCAACGGCGCGACCGGCGACATCCAGATGGCCACGCAGCTCGCGCGCGCCATGGTCATGGAATGGGGCATGTCGGACAAGCTCGGCCGCGTGCGCTACAACGGCAACGAGCAGGAGGTCTTCCTCGGCCATTCCGTCACGCAGACGAAGAATATTTCGGACGGCACGGCCAAACTTATCGACGAGGAGATCCGCGCGCTGATCCTCAAGGGCGAGGAGACGGCGCGGCAGATACTCACGGAAAAGCTCGATTCGCTGCATGCAGTCGCCAAGGCGCTTCTCGAGTTCGAGACGCTCAACGGCGACGAAGTGAAGGCAATTCTGCGCGGTGAGAAGGTCATTCGCCGCGGACGACGACGGCAGCAAAGGGCCTGCGGGCTCCGGCGTTCCCGTTTCCGGCCGGGCACGGCCGCGCGAGGAGCCGGGCACGGGTGGAATGGAGCCGCAGCCGCAGTCTTGACCGGCGGCTTGATCTGAAGGCTCATGAGGCATTGACTGGAGCGGCGTGCGAGACCATCTCGCGGCCGCTTCTCTTTTGGGGCCGCAACGGCGTCGAGCGAAGGTCATCGCATGCAGCGCTCGATCTACATCCGTCCCGTCGGCCTTTTCGAACCGCCCGGCGACGAAGACCCCGGGGAAATCTGGGGCGGGTTGCCGCTGGCGGGAGGGCCGCTCAGCTTCGCCGCGATCGAGGTGATCGAACGCGCCGGCACGGGTGCGCGGCGGCGCGTCATCGGCCTCGGGAATGTCTTCGAGCGGGATTGGGGGCGCAATACCATCGCCGCTTCGGATCTGTTGGAGGCGATCCGGGCGCCGAGGCCGCGGATTGCGGGATTGTCGCTGGCGCGACCGCGCATCATGGGCATCGTCAACGTGACGCCGGACAGCTTCTCGGACGGCGGCAATTTCTACGATCCAAGTGCCGCCATCGCCCACGGGCTCAAGCTCGCTGAGGAAGGGGCGGACATTCTCGACATCGGGGGTGAATTGACGCGGCCGGGATCGGATGCGGTCGGTCTCGACGAGGAATTGCGGCGTGTCCTGCCGGTCCTCGAGGGGCTGCGCGCGAGGACGGACAAGCTCATTTCCATCGACACGCGCAAGGCCGAGGTGATGAGCGCGCGCGGCGGCGGCGGGCGCCGACATCCTCAACGATGTCTCAGCCCTGACGCACGATCCGGCGGCGCTCGACGCAGCGGCGGAGTCAGGACTTCCGGTCATCCTCATGCACGCGCAGGGCGATCCGAAGACCATGAACGACAATCCGCAATATTCGGATGTGACCCTGGACGTGTTCGATTTTCCGGAGAAACGCATCAAGGCGTGCGAGGCGGCGGGGATCCCCAAGGCCAAGCTGGTCGCCGATCCGGGCATAGGGTTCTGGGAAGCACCTGCATCACAACATTTCGGTGCTGTCGGCGATGAGCCTTTATCACGGGCTCGGGGTGCCTGTGCTGCTGGGGGCTTCGCGCAAGAAGCTCATCGGGCAGCTCTGCAATGTCGAGGCGCCGGGCGAGCGCGTGTCCGGCTCGATCGCGGCGGCGCTGTCGTCGGTGGCGCAAGGGGTGCAGATCGTGCGGGTGCACGACGTCGCGGCGACGCGCCAAGCCATCTGCGTCTGGGCGGCGGCGACGGCGGGTACGGAAGAGGGGCTCGCATAGACCCACTCGCGGCTTGCCGCCGGACGTGCCCTGAATTGGAGGAAGCTCATGACGCAGATCATCTACCGTCTCGAGCCGCGTCATCTTCGGGACTATCATTTCGCTATCCGCGACCGCCTGTCGCGAAGCTCGGCTCGCGGTGCGCCGAGGTCCGAATGGCAGCGCGGCCTTCTCTTCGGGCTGGCGTGTGCGGCACTGTATTTCGGGCTCGTGTGGCTTTGGCCGAGGATGACCGGGGTGGAGGTCGGCATCGCGGAGCTGGTGACGGGGCTTGTTCTCGGAATGGCGTTGGCGGTTGGGGCGATGTGGTGGCAATACGAGGAGCAGCGCCGCCTCATAGTCAGGCCCGGCGGTCCGTCCCTCGCCGAGCACGCACTCGCGATCGACGGGGCCGGCGTCGCCATCAGCGGTCAGAACTTCGAGAGCCGCTACAAGTGGTCGATATTCGAGGATGCCTCGCGGTACTCCGACATCCTGATCCTGTGGATCGAGCCCGGAGCGGGGATAATCGTTCCGCGCGCCGCGCTCGGGGGCATAGCCGCCGAGGATGCGTTCCTTGCCGAAGTCAAGGCCCGCGCCGCCGAGGCCAAGCTGCCGCGCTCGGGTATCTTCGCGGGCTAGGGCGCCTGGCGGGCGCTTCCTCGATGTTCACGCGCCGCGCGAAACGTGGGAGAGCCGGGGACGGAAGACGGACTCGAAGAAACCCGGTCAGCTCGCGGCGGCGCGACGCTCGGCGATACGCTCCTCGGCGCCGCGAAGGATCGCCGAGCGGAGGTCGGGCACCTGGGTGATGGCGGGATCGACGCTCAAGTGCTGGGCCTCGGCGAGCTGGCGGAGGTGGCCGACGTCGTCGATGCCGTCGAGATGGGTCAAAAGGACATCGGGGCCATGACGCTCGAGAGATGACGACCGCCCCGAAAGCGTAGGGATCGAAGGACTTCATCTATCGGCTTTACGGCGTTGGCGGCGGCGGGACTTCGGCGGCGCCGGCGAGATGCAATTGCTCGATCAGAACGCGCCGCCGTTCAGCTCGCCGAGATGCTTCGCGCGCGCCCGCGATGCGCTTTGCCATGGCTGCATCGACGCCGGGCTCGCGAAGCGCCGCGTCGTGGAAGTGTTTGCGCAGGCGGTTACGGACTGTACGCGGGCTCGGTCGTTTCATAGGAGGTTCTGCCGGATTTGACGGGGCGGACTAGCTCGACAACCTCATCGTAGAGGCGGCGAAGATCGTTGACGCCGTCGGTATACTTGGCGTCGAGAGACCGGCGGTGGGCCATCCAGTCGAACGAGTTGGCGATGCCGTCGCGCTGAGGAAGCTGCACGTTGAGCATCGGATGAGTGAGCGACATCTCCTCGATCAGGAGGCGTTCGCCGCCGTTGTCGCGCACATAGTTCGCGAGGCACGTATAGCGCCGCTTTGCTTTCGGGATCGCGGTCAGGGCGTCGAAGTTGGTCTTGCTCTCGATGATCAACGAAATGCGGTCGATGGCCTGGAGCGAGACGTAGTCCGGCCGGAAGGGAACGATGACCTTGTCCGCCGTCGCGATGGCGGCCAGAGTTGCGAACGAGAGCCCCGGGGCGCAATCGAGGATGACGACGTCATAGGCGTCGCCGGCGCGGCGCAGAAGCGCCTCGAAGCGGCCGCGCAGCCCGAGCATGACGTCGGTGACGATGCGCTCTCCGGCGAGGTCGAGGAATAGATCGCCCTGGACGTCGTCCAGCAGAAGGGAGCCCGGCAGCAAATCCAGATCGGGGTGGCCGCCGGAGGTGTCGAGCACGTCGCCCACGCCCTTGACGATATAGGCGCCAGGGGCGGCATGCGTACTCTTGAAGAGATCGGTGAAATAGTCGGCGATGGTCTTGCGAGAGTTGCGCGCGTCGCGCCAGCCCCGGCCGCCCAACAAAATCATCGAGGTATTGCACTGCGAGTTGACGTCTATGACGAGGACCCGCTTGCCGCCCCAAACGCTGAGGCTATGAGCCAGCATGACCGAAGTCGTCGACTTGCCGACGCCGCCTTTGCGGTTGGCGACCGCCAGGTAGAAAGTCATTAACCCCTCACTTCGCGGTCCAGGAAATGTCCCGCGTTTCCAAGCCTACCCCGCTCGGACCGTGCCACCTTGGGTGCCCTCTCGCGTATCGCAGGCGTACGACACGCACCCGTTTTATCCTGGCCAACAAGCCGCCGACCTCCGCAGATCGACCGCTAATTGAGTATAACCTCCCGAAATTACGCTTGATAGTCCGCCGTGGACCATGTCTTGCGACATTTTCGTAAGCGGTCCTGTGTTAGGATAACATTCTGGCCGCGGCGGAACTATGGCGTACACGCGCGCGCTTCGGCAACGCCAAATCTTCGGGCGGCGCGAAAGCCGAGATTCGCCGGGACATTCTCGCGTTTGCGGATCGAATTGGGACTTTAGTATAGATTTCGTTGAGGCTTGGGACGCGCCTCGACGTATCGACGAGTGAGGGAACCATGACGCGCCGCTACTTCGGCACCGACGGCATCCGCGGGCTTGCGAACCGCCACCCGATGACCTCGGAAGTCGCGCTCAAGGTCGGCATGGCCGCCGGCAAGGTGTTCCAGCGCGGCAACGCGGCGCCATCGCGTCGTCATCGGCAAGGATACGCGGCTCTCCGGCTATATGCTGGAAGCCGCGCTGATGCGCCGGCTTCACCGCCGTCGGCATGGACGTGTTTCTGCTCGGCCCGATGCCGACGCCCGCGGTCGCGATGCTGACGCGGTCGCTGCGCGCCGACCTCGGCGTGATGATCTCGGCCTCGCACAATCGCCTACGACGACAACGGCATCAAGCTGTTCGGTCCCGACGGCTACAAGCTCTCCGACGAGATGGAGCGCGAGATCGAAGCGCTGATCGACCGACGACGCGCCGCTGCTCGGCGCCGCCGACGGAATCGGCCGCGCGACGCGGATCGACGAGCGCCCAGGAACGCTATATCGAGTTCGCCAAAGAGCACGCTTCCCGAGCGAGCTCACGCCTCGACGGCCTCCGCATCGTCGTCGATTGCGCCAACGGCGCCGCCTACAAGGTCGCGCCCAAGTGCTCTGGGAACTCGGCGCCGACGTCATCGCAGATCGGCGTCGAGCCCAACGGCCTCAACATCAACGACAAGCTGCGGCTCCACCGCGCCCGAAGCGCTGAGCGAGAAGGTGCGCGAAGTGCGCGCCGACATCGGCATCGCGCTCGACGGCGACGCCGACCGCGTCGTCATCATCGACGAGAAGGGCGATCGTCGACGGCGACCAGCTCATGGCGGTGATCGCCGAAAGCTGGCACCGGACGCGGCAAGCTCGCCGGCGGCGGCATCGTCGCCACCGTCATGTCCAATCTCGGCCTCGAGCGCTATCTCAAGGCGCAGGGCCTCAATCTGGCGCGCACGCCGGTCGGCGACCGCTACGTCGTCGAGCAGATGCGCAAGCACGGCTACAACGTCGGCGGCGAGCAGTCCGGCCATATCGTGCTGTCCGATTTCACCACGACCGGCGACGGCCTGGTCGCCGCGCTGCAGGTGCTCGCCGTGCGTGTCGCCACCGGCAAGCCCGGTTAGCGAGGTTTGCGCCGCTTCACGCCCTGCCGCAGATCCTGCAAACGTCCGCTATGCGAACGGCACGCCGCTCGACGATGCCGCGTGCGCAAGGCCATCGAGGGCGCGAAGATCAGCTCGGCGACGCGGCCGCCTCGTCATCCGCACGTCGGGCACCGAGCCGGTCATTCGCGTGATGGCCGAGGGCGACGACGAGACGCTTGTTTCCACAGTCGTCGGCGACATCGTCGAAGCGGTGAAGAAAGCGGCTCAGGCCGCTTAACGCAATGGCGTTAATTCTCGATCGCAATTCGGTAAGGACTTAACTCCGCGCGGCTCGCATGCTGCGTGCGCCGTGCATTCGTGCACCAAATGCGAAACGACGTTTAATGCATCTTCGAACCCTGATTGCTCAAATTGGCGGTTCGAGCTGCGTTGTGCCGTTGGCGAGGCGTGCCGGCTTGAAGCACCGGCAGAGATTCGTCGTGAAAGTCGGATCGGTCATGACTTCCGAAACGCGTAAGAGCTTGCGTACTGCGTCGCGCCTGATCCGTGCGCGGAGGCCGTTCGCGGGATCGACGGGGAACTCGTATGCCGCCGACATGGCGCTACAGCATCAAAGCACGTTGCCGCCGCCGCCGCCGTCGCATCGCACGGTGGGAGGGCATCAAGGGCACCATCGGCAATGCACAGCCACGAGGTCGGAGACATCTGGAACGAGTATTACGGCACCGGAAAATTCGAAGTCGGCCACAAGGACATGAAGAGCGCGCCGTTCGCTGGAATCGGCATAGGCGTGGAGTGCAATCGCGGCCTGCGACTCTATTGGACGGGTGAATATCGCGGCAAGTGGCTGTTCATCGCGCAGGACGTCAACACGGCCGACGGCATACGAACGAATTCACCGGCGACATGGAAGGCTGGCTGAGCCTGTTCCAACGCCTACATCGACATCTCGGCACATGGCGCGGCCTCACGCCCTATGTCGGCGGCGGCGTCGGTATCGCATCGCTTTCGGTGATGGGCTTAAGGACGTCAACGTTCCAAACCAGGGCGTGGCGTTCGGGCAGGACAATACCGAATACAACTTCGCCTGGGCGCTCTGGGATGCGGGCGTGAGCTACGACGTCACGTCGCAGTTCACGGTCGACCTGGCATATCGCTACGTCGATGTTGGCGATGCCGCGCAGCGGACGAGTACCGCACCCCGACGGCAGCGACAGCTACGCCAAGCTCGAGATCGCAGGACATCACGTCGCACGATGCGATGCTGAACCTTCGCTACCGGCTCGACCAGCCGGTCGCCTACGCGGGTCCGGTGAAGTAACATTGGTACGGGAGGCCGCGGGCCCTGTCCGGAAGGATGGGGCCCGTGTCTTTTTTGTGCTCACGGCGATCGGCTCCGTGCGAAGCATGGCTTCGCCATGACGCCTACCGCTGTGGGGCCAGCTACGGCCTCTGGTGAAGTCTTATGAATCAGCTTGCCGATGCCGTGAAACTTTCGGCTGCCTGCGACTTCGATCCACACGGCTCACGGCCTTCGCAATTGCGAAGTGCGCGCGCATGGGGGACACTGCCGGGCGCACTGACCGGCAGGACGTTCACATGACTCTCGCAAAACCCGTTGGCCGCCCGGCCAACCCGAACTTTTCCTGCGGCCCGTGCAGCAAGCGTCCGGGCTGGACGACGGCCTGCCTCGATGGCGCATTGCTCGGGCGTTCCCACCGCTCCAAGGAGGGGAAGGCGCGGCTGAAGCTCGCGATCGAGAAGACGAAATCGCTGCTCGGGCTGCCCGCAGGCTACCTCGTGGCCATCGTTCCGGGATCGGATACGGGCGCCTTCGAGATGGCGATGTGGTCCTTGCTCGAATTCGCGCGGCGTCGACGTGCTGGCGTGGGAAAGCTTCGGCAAGGTGTGGGTCACGGACGTCGTGTCCGAACTCAAGCTCGAGAATGCGCGCGTGCTCGAAGCGGACTTCGGCCATCTTCCGAATCTCGGCGAGGTGGATTTCGCGCGCGACGTGATTTTCACCGCGAACGGCACGACGTCGGGCGTTCGCATTCCGAATTACGACTGGATCGCAGCGGATCGCAAGGGGCTGACGCTCGTGGATGCGACGTCGGCGGTCTTCGCACAGCCCGTCGACTGGTCGAAGGTCGACGTGCTGACCTACTCCTGGCAGAAGGTTCTGGGCGGCGAGGCCGCGCACGGCATGCTGATCCTCGGGCCAAGGGCGGTCGAGCAAATCGAAAGCCGGCGCGCGCCGCGGCCGCTGCCGAAGCTGTTCCGCATGACCAAGGGCGGCAAGGTCGATCTCAGCATCTTCGAGGGCGACACGATCAACACGCCGTCGATGCTGTGTGTCGAAGACTATCTCGATGCGCTCGGCTGGGCGGAAAGCGCCGGCGGGCTTCGCGGTTTGATTGCGCGGGCGGACGCAAATGCGCGCGTGCTGCACGAGTGGATTGCGCGGACGCCGTGGGTCGAAAATCTGGCCGTGGACCGGGCGACCTGGTCGAACACATCCATTTGCCTGAAGGTCGTGGCGCCGAGATCGCGGCCCTGCCGCGCGAAGCGCAGGCCGCCTTCGCCAAGCGGATGGCCGACGCGCTCGACAAGGAAGGTGTTGCAAAAGACATCGGCTCCTACCGCGACGCGCCGCCGGGGCTCCGCATCTGGACCGGCTGCCACCGTGGAGCGCGCCGACCTCGAAGCGCTGACGCCCTGGCTCGACTGGGCGTTCGCGCATGCCAAGGCCGCTCTCGGCGGCCGTCTAATCCCGCGCATTCAGGATTCGCGACATGGCGCTCAAAGTTGGGGAGACGTCGACCTCCTCAGATGAGCCGCGCCGCGAACGACGCCACAAGATCCCGCGCTCATTGCCGACGATCTTTCGCCAGCGGCGGCCGAAATATTTCGCGAGCGCGGAATCGAGGCGGACGTGAAGGTGGGTCTGAGCAGCGCCGATCTGGCGAGCGCAGCTTCCGGGCTATCAGGGGCTCGCCGTGCGCTCGGCGGCGAAGGTGACGGCGGACGTGATCGCTGCCGCGCGCGAGTTGAAGGTCATTGGCCGCGCGGGAATCGGCGTCGACAACATCGACGTCAGAGCGGCGACGGCGCGCGGCATCATCGTGATGAACACGCCGTTCGGCAATTCGATCACGACGGCCGAGCACGCGATCTCGCTCATGCTGGCGCTGGCGCGGCAGATTCCGGCGGCGGACCGTTCGACGCAGGAAGGACGCTGGGAAAAGTCGCGGTTCATCGGCGTCGAGTTGTTCGGCAAGACGCTGGGCGTCATCGGCTGCGGCAACGTGGGAACGATCGCGGCCGACCGGGGGCTCGGTCTCAAGATGAAGGTGATCGCCTACGATCCGTTCCTATCGGAGGAGCGCGCGGTGGCGATCGGCGTCGAGAAGGTCGATCTGGCCGAACTTCTGGCGAACGCCGATTTCATCACGCTGCACACGCCGCTGACCGACAAGACGCGCAACATTCTCTCGCGGGAGGCGCTCGCTGCGTGCAAGCGCGGCGTGCGCATCGTCAATTGCGCGCGCGGCGGTCTCATCGACGAGGTAGCGCTGGCGGAGGCGTTGAAATCGGGGCAGGTCGCGGGCGCGGCGCTGGACGTGTTCGAGGTCGAGCCGGCCAAGCAGAATGTGCTGTTCGGCATCGACAACGTCATCTGCACGCCGCATCTCGGCGCGTCGACAACGGAGGCGCAGGAGAAAGTCGCGCTGCAGATCGCCGAGCAGATGGCCGATTACCTCCTGCGCGGCGCGATCACCAACGCGGTCAATTTCCCGTCGATCTCGGCCGAGGACGCGCCGAGGCTGTCGCCCTATATCAAGCTCGCGGAGCAGCTCGGGCAGTTCGCGGGGCAGCTCATGGAGACGAGCTTCTCGGGGGTGCGTCTCGAGTACGCCGGCGAGGTGGCGGCGCTCAACGTCAAGCCGATGACGGCGGCCGCCGTCGCGGGCGTGCTGCGCGCGTCGCTTCCCGGCGTGAACATGGTCTCCGCGGCGAGCCTCGCGAAAGAGCGGGGGGTGGTGGTGGAGGAGAGTGTGCCGCTCCAAGGCCGATATGTTCGAAAGCCTGGTGCGGCTGACGATCAAGACGCCGCGAGTGGGAACGTTCGCTCGCGGGAACGGTAACGGCGGGCGGACGGCCGAGGATCATCGAGCTGCGCGGCATCGCCATGGACTTCGAGGCGAGCCCGCACATGCTGTTCGTGCGCAACTCCGACAAGCCCGGATTCATCGGACGGCTCGGCACGCTGCTCGGCGAGGCCGGGGTGAACATCGCCACTTTCAGCCTCGGCCGGGAACGTCCCGGCGGCGACGCGATCTGCCTTGTTGCCGTCGATGCGCCGGTGGACGATACGGTGCTCGCCCGTGAAGGCGCTGCCGCATGTCGTGCGGGCGCGCCGGCTCGAGTTCTGACCTTGCTCGCCTTTCGCGAGCGGGGAGGGCGCCAGGGCGAGCGGCAGCCGCTTGGCACGCGGATGCTCGGCGCTGTCGTGCGGCGTTGCATTTGGCGGCACCGCCTCGGCACTCCAGCATCCTTCTCCTCGATCGGGAGGGGTAGCGGTGGTGTGAAGAACTAGCAGGACGGTCGAGATTAAAACGCCTGGCCTCAGGGGGATGCTGACCTCGGCGTTGACCTTTCTCCTGCCTCCGCGCCCCCCTGGTCCAGGGGGAGTAAGGGCCAGATGCCAGCAGGGGAGGGGTCAATGCGGAGCAACGGGCGGCGGCGCGTCGGATGAGTTGAATGCGAACGAGCAGTCGCTGGCATCTGCCGTTTCTGCCGGATGCGCAATGTGAAAGAGGCGAACGCGCAACCGTTCGTGAGCAAACCGAGAGAAGAGACATACGAGCCGCTCTGATTTATTGGCCAGGCTAGCCGTCGTTCCACATACTCCCCTCCCCTTGATGGGGAGGGGTTGACGGGTGGGGTTAAGAACCAGGAGGACCGGCTGCTAGCAAGAACCGGTCGACGAACGGTGCCGTGCACGTGCCGTTCGCCAGGCAAACATTCTGGTGGGTATCCGGACCGTGCCGGTCTGCGGTATGTCCAGCGTCGTCACCACGTAACCTGCGGACCTGCATGACGGCGTACCTCTCACGGCCCACGACTGCGAACGCGGCCCTGTTTCTGGCGCTGACGATGCTGTTCTGGGCGGGCAATCATGTCGTCGGGGCGATGGATGGGCGCGCATATGCCGCCGGTCACGCTGGCGTGCCTCAGGTGGATCGGCGCGACGGCGCTGCTGGCGCCGTTCGCCTGGCGTTACGTGCGCGACGATTGGGCGGCGGTGCGCGCGCGGCTGCCGTTTCTCATTTTGCTGGGCGTGCTCGGCGTCGGGCTGTTCAACACGCTGCAGTACATCGCGCTGGTGCATACGACGGCAACCAGTTCGGCGGTGCTGAATTCGTCGATCCCGATCCTGATCGTGGTGATGGGGTTCTTCGTACTGGGAACGCGCGTGCGCGGCGTGCAGCTGCTCGGCATCGCCGTGTCACTCGTGGGCGTTCTGACGGTGATCGGCAAGGGCGATCCGCGCGCGCTGCTGGCGCTGGAGCTCAACAAGGGCGACCTGTACATGCTGGCGGCGATGGTGCTGTGGGCGCTGTACACCGTGTTGCTGCAGCGGCGGCCGAAGATCCACTTCTTGAGTTTCGCGCTCGTCACGTATTTCGTGGCCGCCGTGCTCAACATGCCGCTGGCAGCGGGCGAGCTGGCGATGGGCGGCACGTTCGATGCGACGCCCGGCATGATCGCGGCGATCGCCTACATCGTGGTGTTCCCGAGCCTGATCGCCAATCTGCTGTTCAATCGTGGCGTGGAGATTATCGGCGCCGCGCGCGCAGGCGTATTCCTGCACCTGGTGCCGATGTTCACGGCGGCACTTGCGATGCTGTTTCTCGACGAGCAGCCGGCGCTGTATCACGCGGCGGGTTTCGCGCTGATCCTGGCGGGCGTGTGGCTAGGTAGCCGGCAACAGCGCGACGCAACCGCCACTTAGCTATCGGCCGCGCATCGACATCTGCATGGCGTTACGCTGCATGCGCATGCCGCTGATCGTCAGCCCGATACCGATTATGCCGACGAGTGCGTTCAGCAAGTCGAGCGCGTTGGAGGCGTTGAACCACGAACCGCCGCCGCGACGGCCACCGCGATCGGAGAACCAGGCGTGCGGTTCGCCTCCGCCGTAGGAGCGTTCAAGGGAGCGATGGCCTGGCGAGACCCCGAATGACGATATGTCGTGCCGGTCCCAACCGCGCGCCTCCGGCCGCGCGCACCGAAGGCCGAGACGGCGCCCGCAACAAATACGATACCGATCACGATATAGAGAAACTTGCGCATGGACACTCTCCGGCACAACGCCATTCCATGACGCCAACAATACTAAGGCGTCGTGGCATCATCGTGGCTGGGGATAAGGGCGGGTCCGCCCGAAGCGTGCACAATTGATTGTAGTGCGGAGTAAAAAGGACGGATCGATTCTATCGATGGCGGGGCAGGCAAAATGGTAATTGCACGAAAGCGTTCTACGGACCCGCAGCACGCGATCGACGGCCGCGCCGGTGACGTGGCTGACGTCCACACGATTCTCGACGACGCGATGACCGATCATTTCGCCGGCAATGCCGCAGCAGCCGAAGCCGGCTATCGTCTCGTGCTCGACCGCAACTACCGGCCCGTCGACGTTTTGCCGTTGCTGGCGAAACTGCTGTCGAACCGCGGCGATCTGCAAGGTTCCATCGATCACTGGGATCGCCTTCTGGGGATCGACCCGCTGCATCTTTCCGGACTGTTGGAACAGGGCGTGCTGCTGCATCGCCTGCGCCGGATCGAACACGCGGCCGAGTGTTTCGCGCGCGCCAAGGCCATCGCACCCGGTAACGTTTTGGTGCTGACGAACCTCGGCGTGGCGCTCGCCGATGCCGGACGGCGCGACGAGGCGTTGGCTGGAGTTCCAGCAGGTGCTGGCCATCGAGCCGGACAACCTGCATGTGCAGCATCAGGCGCGTCGCCTGGCGTCTTTGATCGTGCCGTTCTGGCATGTGCCGATGATGAACGACACGCCCCGCAACGACGCCTTCGAGAAGGCCATTCTCGCCGCCATCGCGACACACGGGCCTACCGCCCGCATTCTGGATATCGGCACGGGTGGCGGCTTGCTGTCGATGATGGCGGCGCGCGGCGGCGCAAGGCGGATCGTGACGTGCGAAGCCGTTCCCGTTATCGCCGAGACGGCCAGGCGCATCGTGGCACTTAACGGCTACAACGCGCAGATCCGCGTCGTCGGGAAGAATTCGCAAGACATGGAGATCGGCGTCGACCTGGAACAGCGCGCCGACATCCTCGTCTCGGAAATTCTGTCCTGCGACCTGCTGGGCGAGAAGGTTCTCGACACGTTCGAGGATGCGCACGCGCGGCTGGTTCGCGATGGCGCGACGGTCATTCCGCGCGCTGCCGCAGCGGTCGGTTGCCTTGTCGCCAGCGACGTACTGGCCAGCTACGCGTTCGCCACCACGAGTTCCGGATTTGATGTGACGCCCTTCAACGACCTTGCGCCACAGCATTTGCCGGTGCACGGCACGATGACGTCATGGCGGCGGCTGTCTGCCGATTTCGACATCGCCAGTCTCGACCTCACGGCGAAGACGTATGCCGCCGACGTGCGCAAGTTGGCCGTTCCCGTGCTCGAAGATGGCGAAGCCATCGGCATCATTCAGTGGATGCGCGTCGATCTCGCCGAGGGCGTGGAATTCAGCAATCACCCCGACCATTACACCGATGGCGGCTGGTTGCAGGTGTTGCATCCGTTCCGCCGGCCGATCGCGGTGAAAGCGGGAACCGGGCTTGAGCTGCTGCTGGGTCACGATCGCTCAAGCCTGATCGCCATGCCGGCGCCTGGCGGTGGCGTTGGCGCTTAGACCGAAGTCTCCCAGCGTGCCCTTTGTTCGGGGATCCCGGGCTGCGCGACGCCGGGCGTACAGGCGGATATCGTGCCTACCCGAGGGCTGGATCCCGGAACAAGTCCGGGGATGATCGTCGCGGAAGGCGGCGGCTGGAACCGTTAGGCGTCGTAGCGTCAATCGGGTCACGCTGAAGGGTGGCGAGTAGGGTCAGACCGAGGTCTGACCCTGGGATTCAGCGGCCGTATTCGATGGCTTTGGCAGCGGGCCACGAGACGCGATAGCCGAACTCGAACACCTTTTCCTCTTCAGGATCGAGCTTGCTCTCCCAGACGAGAACGCCACGCTTGTCGTCGATGTTTTCCCTGGTCGGTGCCAGGCCCGTGCGTTCCACCTTGATGTCCTGGTTCTGCGAGGCGGGGATCTGATCGTACAGCGTCAAGCTGATCGGCCGCTGGTGCAAGTTCTTGATGGTGACGCGGTAGTTGCGCGTGTCCGTCTTCGACGACGAGATCAGCCCGGTTTGCCCGCGCTTGTCCTCGACGATGGCGTGACGCACACGCACGCTGTCATCGATGCCGAAGCCGAGTTCGTGCTCTTCGCCGGGAGAGAGAACGGGCAGCAGGCCGTTGCCGACGAACGTGCCGTCACGGAATAGCGCGACGGTGCCCGGCAGGATGGGCGAGCCCTTCGGCAGAACGAGCTTGGCGTAGAGGTAGGCCTTGGCGTCGTCCTTCGGCACCGTGCGCACGGCAATCTGCGGTTCCATGCTGTCTTCCGACAGCTGCACCCGCTTGGCCTCGCCGGTATTGGGCACCGTCAAACGGCCAGGCACGGCGAACAAGGCCTGGAACGGAGCCGCGACGGCGAATGCGCCGCGCTGGATGGCGTCTTGAACGATCGGTGCGGGTGCAGCAACTGTGGCGGCCATCGGAGCCGCCTCCGCCATCGCATCCTGCTCGCCGGCGCCGAGACCGCCCATCGCTTTTCGATCGGCCGCCATGTTCCTCGATCGCTGGTCATCCATGCGGGCGACCGGCGGCACCGGCTTGGGCTCGGGGACATAGTCGACCGTCATCGGGAACAGCTCGGGCGCGGCGGCGCCCGCCGTGGGCCGCGTGGTAGACAGCACGACGGTAACGTCATCCCAGCTCTCGCCCGTATGCTGCGAGATGGAGGCGCGGCGCGTCAGATCGAGCTTTGGCGCTGCGTCCTTGGTACCCGTCGCCAGGCGCGCATCGTAGAGCGCGATCCATGATGCGTTCGGCACCTGGTAGCGGACGCTGATGTCGGCTTCGAGCGCATCGGTCGCGGAGACGTAGACCTTCACCTCGGTGCGCTCTTCGCGCGCTGGCGCGACGCTGGCGAGCTTCTTTTCGAGGTCTTCGATTTTGTGATCGAGATCGCGCATGCGAACTTGCGCGTCCTGCCCGGCGCGAACGGCTTCCGACGTGCCAGACCCGATCAGCGCGAGGATGCGCGACCAGTCTTCCGGGGGCGATCCTGCGGCGACCTGGGGCGGTGCGGGGCGCACGGGCAACTGGGCGAGGTTGGCGAGCAACGTTTTTTGCGTTTCGGCGGCGAGCACCTGGCCATCGAGCATGCCGCGGGCATCGCGCAGCGTATCGAGTTCGTCTTCGATGCGGCGGCGCTCGCTGGCGGCGGCCGCCTCGTCGGTGCGTGGTACGAACAGGTGGCGCGTGTCGACGGAGCCGATCTCGAACTTGCCGGTGGAGCGGCCTTCGACGCGAATGGAGTTGGGCGCCGCTTGCGCCGGAACATCGCTAAAGACGACGACGTGTTCGCCCTTCTCCAGCTTGACCTTGCCGGTTCGAACGACCTCGGCCCCGGACGGAAACACCGTGACGGCATCGACTTTGGATTGCGCCGTGATCTCAGCGGCGTGCGCGCTCCCGGCTAACAGAATGGCAGCAGCAGCGGCGATAGCGGTACGCATGGAAACCTCACGGGTTTGGACACGCCTGCCGTGTGCGTTCCGTTCGCGGTGGAATTAAGGCCCGCAGGGCCGATGGCGGCGCAGCACTCCGTCCCTTATCCAGGAATGCCGGCTGTTTCCATTCGCCGGATTCATGAGGATTTCTGAACCGGTGCGTTCAAGCCCAGCCGCGTACGCCCGTCTTACGGCCCAATTTGCGTTAACGCCTTTCCGCACCGGCCGCGGCACGGCGGCTCACCCCCGCGAAACGCTTGCATGGCCGGATTTTCAGCTATAACGCCTCGGTGGAAACAAGCGATGGCCCTGGCGCGCTGATGCAACGCTAGGGCCTAGTCGTGTTCAGAATGCCGTGTTCGGTTCGGCATGCCGTGTGCAAAGGTCTCTAAGAATGGCCAACGTCGTCGTGGTCGGCGCCCAGTGGGGCGACGAGGGCAAGGGCAAGATCGTCGACTGGCTGTCCGAGCGCGCCGACGTCGTCGTGCGCTTCCAGGGCGGCCACAATGCCGGCCACACGCTGGTCATCGACGGCAACACCTACAAGCTGTCGCTGCTGCCCTCGGGCGTGGTGCGCGGGCAAGCTCGGCGTCATCGGCAACGGCGTGGTGGTCGATCCCTGGGCGCTGCTGCGACGAGATCGAGCGCGCTCGCAGGCCAGGGCGTCGACGTCACGCCCGAGAACCTGCGCATCGCCGAGAACGCGCACGCTGATCCTGCCGCTGCACCGCGAGCTCGACCGGCGCGCGAGGAAGCCGCCGGCGACGGCAAGATCGGCACCACCGGCCGCGGCATCGGCCCGGCCTACGAGGACAAGGTCGGCCGCCGCGCCATCCGCGTGCTGCGACCTCGCCGACGCCGGCACGCTGGACGCCAAGGTCGACCAGCTGCTGCTCCACCACAACGCGCTGCGCGCGCGGCCTCGGCACAGCCGCAGGTCGACGGCGACGCAGCTGCTGGCCGACGCTGCTCGAGGTCGCGCCCAAGATCCTGCCCTTCGCCGACGCCGCGTCTGGGACTGTGCTCGACGCGAGCGCCGCGCCGGCAAGCGCATCCTGTTCGAGGGCGCGCAGGGCGCGCTGCTCGACGTCGACCACGGCACCTATCCCTTCGTCACCTCCTCCAACACCGTCGCCGGCCAGGCCGCGCACCGGCTCGGGCATCGGGCCCGGGCGCCGTCGGCTACGTGCTCGGCATCGCCAAGGCCTACACCACGCGCGTCGGCGCCGGCCCGTTCCCGACCGAGCTGACCGACGAGATCGGCGAGCGCCTGGGCGAGCGCGGCCACGAGTTCGGCACCGTCACCGGCCGCACGCGCCGCTGCGGCTGGTTCGACGCCGTGCTGGTGCGCCAGGCCGTCAAGGTCGGCGGCATCAACGGCATCGCGCTGACCAAGCTCGACGTGCTCGACGGCTTCGAGGAGCTGAAGGTCTGCATCGGCTACGACCTCGACGGCGAGCGCTTCGACCACCTGCCGCCGGCCAGACCGGCGCAGGCCGCGCGTCGAGCCGATCTACGAGACGATGCGAGGGCTGGACGCGAGCTCACCGCAGGGCGCCCGCAGCTGGGCCGAGCTGCCGGCCGCAGGCGATCAAGTACGTCCGCCGCATCGAGGAGCTGATCGAGTGCCCGGTGGCGCTGCTCTCCACCAGCCCCGAGCGCGACGACACCATCCTGGTGAACGACCCCTTCGCGGACTGAGCGCGATAGGGCCCGGCGTGAGACCATTTCCTGGTCATCCCCGGGCTTGTCCCGGGGATCCCGCTCTCCGCTTGTCGGGCATCTGATCGCCTCGCGGAACGCAATCCGCGCGTGCCGTTTCCAGATCAACCCGGGATCCCCGGGACAAGCCCGGGGATGACTACTTGAGAGTGTGCAACACGCCCAGCGTCGGTGTGCAGGCTACTCCTCAGCGCCCGCCAATGATCCCGTGATATTCAGCGAGTGCGCCTGGCTGCAATTCCGCCGCAAGCAGGCGTGCGGGGTTGACCGGCCCCGGCAGCACGATCTGCCCCGCGGGGATCACCTGGAAGCCGAGCGGCCCGTAATACGGCGCATCGCCTACAAGCACGACGAGCCGCGCTCCGCCGTGGCGAGCCGCCTCCATCGCGTCGGCAATCATGCCGCGGCCGTAGCCTTGCCCGGCAAACTCCTGGTCGACCACGATCGGTCCGAGCAGAAGCGCGCCCTCGCTGCCGCCGATCTTGATCTCCGTCAGGCTCAGTGCGCCGATCATGCGCGCGCCCTGCACCACGCACCGGCAATAGGCCGACAGCGGCACACCCTTGTTCGGCCGCTGCTCGCGCACGCGATACGCCGTCCGCGCGAACCGGCCCGGGCCAAAGACGCGGTCGTGCAAACGGGCGACGTCGGCCACGTCTGCAGGCGTCAGGGCACGCATCACGGTGGGGTCGTCATTAGCACTACCAGACCTGCGATTTTGCGGCGCCCGCGAGGATCTCGGCGATGCGGGCGGCCGTAGGACCATGAATGTTTGCGGGAAGGTTCGCAGGGTCGACGAACTGATGCCCGGCAATCTCGCGATTGGGCCGTGGTGGCACCGGTTGCGACCAATCGCGTACCACGAACAGGGCGATATGGTATCCTCGGATACCGTTTGTGGTTAGCGTAGATGCCGAACAGCTGCGGCGGCACGGCACGATCGATCCGGACGCCGGCTTCCTCCCGAAAGTTCCCGCTCCAGCGCCTGTTCCACGGTCTCGCGCTTCTCCACGCCGCCACCGGGAAAATGCCAGCTCGGCCGGTACGTATGTTCGATCAGAAGCACACGATTGTGACGGTTAATGACGCACCCCTGCGCGCCGAGCGTCAGCCCGCGGGACAAGCGCCAATAGCGCTGCATTATTTTTGTGACAGCCCGCTTCACCCGCTCAACCCATATCCTGGCGCATTCCGCCAGCGTTCATGCGCAACTCGCCCGCAACATGCAAGGCGGCGTAAACATCGGCGGCGCGGCAAAAGCCCTCGCTCCCACCCGCCGATTTCGCTATGAAGCGGGCCGATGAGTACCCATGACGTTACCACGCTGGCCCAGATTACCGACGTGCACCTGCCGCCGGTGCTGTCGCTCAAGCCCTGGATCTGGAACCTCAAGCGGTCGGTTGGCATGGTCAACTGGTACCGCAACCGGCGCGATCTGCATCTGGCGTCTGTAGCTGCCCTGATTGCAGCCGACTGCAAGGCCCAGCATCCCGACCATATCGCGGTGACCGGCGACCTTGCGACACTCGGCCTGCCCGGCGAATTCCAGACCGGTCTCGATTGGCTGGCGACGCTCGGCGACATGTCGCGCGTTTCGCTCATCCCCGGCAATCACGACATCTACACCAAGGGCTGCGACGTGGTGTGCCTGCGCGAGTGGGCGCACTACATGCGCTCCGATGAATGGGGCACGCAGTTCCTGCGCGGCGCCGAAGGCTTTCCCTATGTGCGCCGCGTCGGCGGCATCGGCATCGCGGCCTTGAACACCGCCGTGCCGACGCGCTTGTTCCGGGCATCCGGCCGCATCGGTCCGCGCCAGATGACGGCGGTGCGCGACGTGCTCGATCGCCTGAAGGCGGAAGGGCTGATCCGCGTCGTGCTGCTGCATCATCCGCCGCTGAAATGGCAGGCGCCTTCACGGCGTGCGCTGGAAGATGCAAGGGAGTTCGAGGCGCTGCTGAAACAGCATGGTGCAGATCTCGTTCTGCACGGCCACAATCACCGCAACTCCCTGGCGTGGACCGGTGCCCCTGGCGAACCACGCATTCCCGTCGTCGGCCTCGCCACCGGCTCGACAGGCCGCGAGCATCGCTACGAACCGCTCGGGCGCTACAATCTCTATCGCATTTCGGGAAAGCCCGGGCGACGCGCGTATCGAGCTGATCACGCGTGGTCTTGAATCGGCGGCCGGTAATGTCGTCGAGCTGCGGCGCCAGGTTTTGAGCCCGGATGCGACGCTCGCCGCATCCGGAAATGTCATGACGCTGCCGTAGACAGCGCAGGGTCGACTTACGAACCGGTCTTGCAGGGCCGTGCGCGCGAGACGCACGTCCAGCTGCCGCTGGTGCCGGCTTTCGAGCACTTCGTCGTTTTGAACTTGGCGAGGCGCCACAGCGTCCACGACACGCCCTCGTGCTGCTGCACCTCGTAACGCCACGCTGCGCGCGCCTTGACGGCGGTCAGCCCCTCGAACTTGCCGCTGGAAGACGCGGTGTGCGAGTGCTGCTTGCAAACGAGCGCGCTGGCGGGCGCAACGCCGGCCACGGCCACGACACTGAACGCGGCCGCAACGGCTGCCGCACGAACCATCGAACGCATGATTGAACTCCCCAAATATTATTGACGTCCCGCTGTGACGCCGGATGGCACACAGCCGCACAGGACGGCGCACCTTAGCCAAGGCCGCGTACCTGCGCCACACCTCACGAGTGCGGGTGGCGTCACAAGTACAGACGCGGAACGCGCTTTTCGGCGGCGGAGTCGGCACGAAATTACGGCGCTGTGGACAAATATATCCCCGCCCGTGGCTGCCATGCCTCAATGAGAGCGCTGGTGTTGCCGCAGCGACATGACACGTTGTGTCGCGGCGGACGCGAATGACATCATAGGGTCTGCTTAGCGCACTAGCGAACCGGGTTCAGTGGGCGGCGTTCGCAAGGGCGCCTAACTTCGGGGTACATGTGCGGCTGTTCCGCAAGACGATCACACTCAATCTGGCATTGCAGGGCGGGGGCGCACACGGTGCGTTCACGTGGGGCGTGCTCGACCGGCTGTTGGAAGAAGAGCAGCTGAAGTTCGGCTGGATCTCCGCCACCAGCGCCGGCGCCGTCAACGCGGCGGCCCTTGCCGCCGGCCTGGCGGAAGGCGGCCGCGAGGCCGCACGCGCAAAACTCCGCGATGTCTGGGAAGGCGTGCACAAGGCCGGCGTTCCGGATTTTCTTCGTCTCAACCCGTTTCTCTACAGCCTGTCACGATCGAGCCAGATGGCGCAGGTCGCCTCGCTCTGGTCGCCCTATGAATTCAATCCGCTCGGCTTCGACCCGCTACGCCGGCTGCTCACCAGCCTTATCGATTTCGAAAGCGTGCAGAAGGGCCCGATCGAACTGCTCATCGCCGCCACCGAAGTCGCTACCGGCCGCGCTCGCCTGTTCCGCCGCGCCGGCTTGACGGTTGACGCCATCCTCGCCTCGGCCTGCCTGCCGACAATGCACCATGCCGTGGTCATCGACGGCGTGGCTTACTGGGACGGCGGCTTCTCCGCCAATCCCGATCTCGTCACGCTGGCCATGGAAAGCCCGGTTGCCGACACGCTGATCGTTCAGCTCAACCCGCTGGTCCGCCAAGGCCACCCCACCGGCGCGCGCGAGATCACCGGCCAGGTCAACCGGCTCACCTTCAACGCGCCGCTGCTGCGCGACGTCGAGATCATCGAGACGGTACGCGAAACCATGCGCGGCTTCTGGCGCCCGCGGCAGGGCCGGTTGCGCAATCTCGCCACGCACCGCTTCCATCTCATCGAGGCCGGCCGCTACACCAGCGCGTTGAGCGACGACAGCAAGATGAAAGCGGATATGGAGCTGTTCACGCATTTGTTCGGCGCCGGCCGCGTCGAGGCCGACAAGTGGCTCGACCTGCATCGCTCAGCCGTCGGCTCCCGCGAGACGGTCGATCTGAAAGAACGCTTCCTGGCCCACGAGGCTCCCGTGTCGCCGGCCGACGGCCCCGTTACGGCGACGTCCTCGCGCGGGTTCTCCGAGCCGGATCCGCGCCCCGTGCGCGCCAAATAAAGCGTCCCGTGACGGCGCCACGCTTAGCTGTATTATGCCGCATCTCTTGCCCACGACATTGACGAGTTCGGCTCATGAAACCACCCAAGACCCGCACCGGTCTGCGCCTGCGCATCTACGTCAAGCCGGACGTGCTGCTGGGGCCCGGCCGCGCCGATCTCCTCGAGGGCATCCGCGACACGGGTTCGATCGCCGCCGCCGGCCGCCGCATGAGCATGAGCTACAAGCGCGCCTGGAGCCTGATCGAAACCATGAACACGGAGTTCGGCGCCGACGTGGTCAGCGGCGCCAAGGGCGGTGCTCATGGCGGCGGTTCGAAACTCACAGCACTCGGTGAAGAGCTCGTTTCCCGCTATCGCAGCATGGAAAAGGCGACCCAGGCGGCCATCCGCGGCGACCTTGCGGCATTGACGCGCAAGCTATCCGTTATAGCCAGCAAGAAATAGCGCTCGCCCCGGCCCACGCGTCTTGCTAGTTTTGCCGCGAAATTTGGCCCGGAAGCACTCCGACAAGGAGCGCGACCACTACAAGACGCGAGTTCTGAAAATCATGACAAAATCGAACCTCGGCTTTCTGCTGTCTGCCGCCTACGCGCTGACCTTGCTGGCCGGGCCGCTACCCGCTGCCTTCGCCCAGGACGCCGGTGCCAAGCCTGATGCCAAGGCCGCCGTTGCGGCGCAGGACTTGCCCGTGGCCGCCGCCGCGTCGCTGCGCGTCGCGCTCGATGAAATCGCCGGGCTGTTTGAGAAGAAGAACGGCAGCAAGATCAAGATCAGCTACGGCGCCACCGGCAACCTCGTGCGTCAAATCGAAGAGGGCGCACCGTTCGAGCTGTTCCTCGCCGCCGACGAAGCCAGCGTCGCGCGCCTTGAAAAGAACGGCAAGACCGAGGGCGCAACCGCCGCCCTGGTCGACGGCCGTCTCGCCGTGGTCGCGCCCGCCGGCGGCGCCGTGAAGGTCGACGCTGATCTGGCTGGCCTCAAGCAGGCGCTGGCCGACGGCACGGTCAAGCACATCTCCATCGCCAACCCCGAACTCGCCCCTTATGGCAAAGCCGCGCGCGAAGCATTGCAGAAGGCCGGCCTATGGGATCAGGTGCAGCCGCTGCTGGTGCAGGGCGAGAACATCGGGCAGGCCGCCCAGTACGTCACGACGGGTGCTGCCGAAGTCGGCCTTGTCGCCCAGTCGCTGCTGTTTGCGCCCGACGTCGCCTCCAAGGTGACGCAGGCACCGGTCAATCCTTCGCTTTATAATCCCATCCGCCAGGGCATGGCGCTGCTGAAGAACGCCAGCGCCTCGACCAAGGCCTTCCACGCCTTCCTCAAGACGCCGGAGGCTTCCGCTGTGTTCGAGAAGAACGGCTTCAATATCCCGAAGTAAGATCGGCACGTGGACCAGACGCCCTTCATTCTGTCTCTGAAGCTCGCGTTCTGGACGTGCGTTCTGATCCTTCCTGTCGCCATCGTGGCTGGACGCCTGCTGGCGTGGGGCCGCTTTCGCGGCAAGGCGTTGTGGGAAGCAGCCGTCATGCTGCCGCTCGTGCTGCCGCCTACGGTGCTCGGCTACTACCTGCTGGTCACGCTCTCGCCGAATTCGGCCGTCGGTGCGTTCGCCGCAAAACTGTTCGGCGGACCGCTGGTATTCTCGTTCACCGGCATCCTCATCGCCTCGCTGATCGCCAACCTGCCGTTCGCCATCCAGCCGATGCAGCGCGCGTTCGAAGCCATCCCCGACAACGTGCGCGAGGCCGCCTGGGTCAGCGGCCTGTCGAACTGGCAAACCTTCCGCCGCATCGAGCTGCCGCTGGCCTGGCCGGGCATTGTCTCCGCCATGGCGCTTACGTTCGCGCATACGCTGGGTGAGTTCGGCGTCATCCTCATGATCGGCGGCAACATGCCCGGCCGCACGCAGACGCTGGCGCTCGCGCTCTACGATCGCGTCCAGGCCTTCCGCTACGATGAGGCTGGCATCATGGCAGCGACCTTGCTGGCCGTCTCATTCTTCGCCATCGCCGTCGTGCACATGACGGCGCGCCGGCGGGCAGGTGCCCATGTTGGATAGGCGCGCGGGAATAGCGACGGCCGGTGCGTTGCGCGTGCGCGTCAAGCAGGATGCGCCTGTGCCGCTCGACGTCGACCTCGTCTGCGGGCCCCACGAATTGCTATCGCTCATCGGTCCGTCAGGCAGCGGCAAGACCACGCTGTTGCAGGTGATCGCCGGTCTGCGCCCCTGCAAATCCGGCGAGATCCAAGCCGGTGGCGACACCTGGCTGTCCACCAGCACCGGCATTCGCAAGTCGCCGCAGGATCGCGGCGTCGGTTTCGTCTTCCAGGACTACGCGCTGTTTCCGCATCTGACCGCGCTGGGCAACGTCGCCATCGCGCTGGGCTCTGCGGCGCCGAAGGCTGAGGCGAACGAGGCGGCCGCCAGGCTCCTTGCCCGCGTGCAGCTTCAGGGGTTCGAGAACCGCCGCCCGCATCAGCTGTCGGGGGGTGAAAAGCAGCGCGTCGCCATCGCCCGTGCCCTGGCACGATCGCCGCGCGTGTTGCTGCTGGACGAGCCGTTCTCCGCCGTCGACCGCATGACGCGCGTCAGCCTGCGCGCCGACCTGTTGTCGCTGAAGCAAACCCTGTCGATTCCGATCGTCTTCGTCACCCACGACATCGACGAAGCCATGCAACTGGCCGACACCGTCGCCATCCTCGACCACGGCCGCATCCTGCAAACCGGCACACCCGACGAGGTGCGCGCCCACCCCGCCAGCCCCCGCGTCGCAGCGATCCTCGGCCTCTGAGCCCGCACGACCTGACAATTGAAGAGCCGCACACGCCCACCACAGGTGTCATACTCGGGCTTGTCCCGAGTATCCCGCCATACGCTGGGGCGACACTCCATTTGTGAATGCCGAGCTTGCGGCACCCGGGATCCCCGGAACGAGTTCGGGGATGACCGCGGTGGGGAGGCGGCCCCGAGCATCGATGAGACGGCCGCCGGCCAACGAAGATGGCTCTACAGCAGATTGCTCGCTAGCCGCCAAATCCCACCAGCCGCGCGTAGCCTTCGCTCGTCGTCGCATCCAGCAGCACGCGATACGCGTCATAGGCCTCGTGCCCCGGCTTGATCTCGCCGAGCGCGATCGCCGCGAAGTCCTGACGCTGCGCGTAGACGATCGGCGCAGAAACCGGAATGAAGCTCGCCCGCTGCTTGTTCAGCGTCGTGATCAGCCCGCGCATCTCGCCGGACTGGTCGATCTGCGACACGAGCACCATGCGCATGGCACCCTTCGTCAGCGACACGAGGTGGATGAACATGGAGGAGGGCGGCAGGTACAGCCGCCCGCGATGCGAGTAGGGCGCATCGGGCCGGTCGCGTTCTTCAAACAGCAGGCTCGGCCACTCCGGATCCCAGACGATGTCGGTGCGATACGCCACGATCGTCTCTGGCGCCGTGAACGACGGCCGCAGCGTCAGGTAGCTGCCGAGGTAATGGTCCACGCCCGCGCGCGTGTAGGCGCCCATGTAGACCGGCGCGACGACCCCGCCTTCGCCCTTGAGATCCATGGGCTGGGCAGCCGCCATGGCCCCGAACCAGTCTTCCTTGAGGCGCTGGTAGTCGAGCCCCAGCACCATGCAGACGTCGAACAGCGTCTGGTCGCGCACTGAGCGCCCGTGCATCAGGTTCTGGATGGTCTTCTCGTGGCAGTCCGCAGCGTCCGCCAGCTGCAACTGCGTCAGCTTCTTCTCCACCATCGCCGTGCGAATGGCCTTCAAGGCGCTCGCACGTTGCAATTTCGGTTCGGCCGTGGTCATGAGGGCACTGTCTTCCCTTGGTATTTTCGGGAAGATACCGGAAATTACCGGTCGCAGGCAAACGGCGAGATTGTGGCTCGGCTGGCATCCGGAGGTGTTGCAGCAGACGCGGTTAATTCCGCACGACTTCCAGCTGCACGGTCGTCAGCCCGCGCCCTTGCATGCCGATGGCCTCGGCGGCGGCCTCGGACAGGTCGATGATGCGGCCCGGCTTGAACGGTCCGCGGTCGTTGATCCGCACCACCACGTCCCGGCCCGTGTTGGCGCAGAACACGCGCACCTTGGTGCCGAACGGCAGTGACGGATGGGCCGCCGTCATGGCCCGCTTGTCGAACGGCTCGCCGGATGCTGTCTGCGTGCCCTGCCAGTAGTAGGACGCGATACCGGTCAGCGCGTGCTGTTTGCCTCCGGGCCCGGCCGCGGGCTTGGCGGAGCCGGGTGCCTTGAGACCAGCGTCCTTGGGAGACGACGGCCGTGCCGCCAATTGTGGCTTGGACGGCCGTTTGACTTCGCGCGGCAGCGCCGTCAGCCCGAGATCTGGTCGCATGTCCGGCCCCAGGCCCGGCCGAAGAGCCGGCTCACGGGCGACCGTAGCCGCCCAGGCATCCTCGACATGCTCCCGCACTTCGAGGGCGGCTTTGTCGGTCGCGCGCACGGCATCCCGGCCTACGCTGGCCGCGCCGTCGGTAATGTCGGAAAGGGCGGCCGAAGCCTCGCTCGCCTGCGCGAATGCCGTAGACGCCGTCAGCGTCGACGCCAGGCAGGCCGCAATTGTCAGCGTCGCTCGACAGCGCAACGTCGCCACCCCCCGGAATTGGAAAGCCCAAATGCCAATCTTGGAATGAACGCGAGACTACGTGATTCGCAGGAGTGCAAAAAACGAAGCGGCGGGAAATCTGTTCCCGCCGCTTCGCAAAGCTAGTTAACGCGAGAGCGCTTCCGGAAAAGTGTGTAGCGGTTTTCCGATCAGAAGCGCGAAACGCTATTAGCCGCCGACGACGTCGACCGCGACGCGGGCGACGCCCGAGCCGGTCATGCCGATGACACCTGCCGCGCGGCGCGACAGGTCGATGATGCGGCCGCGAATGAAGGGGCCACGATCGTTGATGGTCACGGTGACCGAGCGGCCGTTGCCCAGATGCGTCACGCGCACCTTGGTGCCGAACGGCAGCGTCTTGTGGGCAGCCGTCAGGGCGTTCGGATTAAACCGGCCGCCAGAAGCCACCTGCTGGCCTTGCCAGTAGTACGAGGCCATGCCCGACATGGCATGCGAACCCGAGTAAACGCGCTTGGCCGTGCGGCGCGTTGCGTAACGAGCCGGCTTGCGCGATGCGTAGCGGGCGGACTTGCGCGAGGCAACGCGTGCCTTGCGGTGAGAGGCGTGTGCCACGCGATGCGAACGCGCGGAACGGGCAGCCTTGCGATACGTTGCTTTAGAAGAGGCCTTCGATGCGGACGACCCGCAAGCGACTTCACCACCCTGGCAGTTCCAGGCTGCTTGAGCCGGGGCCGCGGCAACAAACGTCAAAGACGCAAGTGCCAGTGCACTTACAAATAAAGTGCGCATGATCATCTCCACTCTAGGCGGCACGTCCGAAGCATTGTCTGTTGCAAACGCTTGCCCGTGCATGGCCCTCGCGAAGAGGTCCTCCCGGCTCAGCCAGGTGGCAATCAGGCAAGGCAGTCGCGCAGAGAACCGCCCCGTAAGTTTTCCAGAACTCGGTCTGCCGCCGTGCTCATTTAGATAGAGGGTCGCCGTTTTGGACTTGTCCCCCGTTCTGGTGACCGCAACGAACCCCAGGCCGGGGACCCCGGTCAACCCCGGAGACTGAACGATGTTTTATTCACTTCTGTCGCAGCGCTGTTTTCGCAGGGGATTTGCTGCTGCAGCGCGCAATCGTGCGACGGCACGTCGCACATATGTCATGTGAACTCGCTATCGGAACCCCCGGGAAAAGCGGCGAAACAGCGGCTAATAAGTGCCGTCAGTATGGCCCTGTGCGCCGCCAGATCGATTTGCCGGGCCAGCAAAACCACGAAGGTTTAGGACCGCGTAACGTTACGAATCTGTCCCGCAACTCGCATTGAAAGGCCAGTGCCCTCGCGATGTCCGCCACCGTTCCCACGCCCATCGCGGATGTTGCCGCACCCCGAGCCGCTCCCGCATTCGGCGAGCTTGTCCGCGTCTTCGCGCGCATTGGTGTGCTGTCTTTCGGCGGCCCGGCCGGCCAGATCGCGCTCATGCATCGCGAACTCGTCGACGAGCGCGCCTGGATCGACGAACGCACATACCTGTCGGCCCTCAATTTCTGCATGCTGTTGCCCGGGCCCGAAGCAATGCAGCTCGCCACCTACGTCGGCTGGCGCCTGCACGGGCTACGCGGCGGCTTGGCCGCCGGCCTGCTGTTCGTGCTGCCGGGCGCGCTGATCGTCTTCGCGCTCGCGCTTCTCTACGCCAGCTTCGGCCAGTTGCCGTTGGTCGCCACGCTGTTCGTCGGTATCAAGGCGGCCGTTCTCGTCATCGTCGTTGAGGCCTTGTTACGCGTTGCCCGCCGCGCGCTGCGCGGCTGGATCGATTGGCTGGTCGCGTTCTTCGCGTTCCTGGCCATCTTCGCGTTCAACGTGACGTTTCCGCTTGTCGTCTTGGCGGCCGCCGCAACCGGCTTTATTCGCCGCCGCCATCAGGCGCCATCAGCGATGCTCCCTCCCGCGCCGGTTCCGTTCGCAAAGACTGTGCGCACGCTTGGCGTTGGCATCGCCATCTGGCTGCTGCCGCTCGCCGCCATCGTCTTGCTCTTCGGCTGGGATCACGTTCTGTCGCAACTGGCGTGGTTCTTCTCAAAGCTCGCCGTCGTCACCTTCGGCGGCGCCTATGCGGTGCTCGCCTACATGGCGCAAGATGTCGTGCAGGGATTTGGCTGGCTGACGGCCGGAGAAATGCTCGATGCGCTGGGCCTCGCCGAAACGACGCCTGGCCCCCTGATCCTCGTCACGGAATTCGTCGGCACGCTCGCCTCCTGGCGCCACGGCGGCGGCCCGCCATTGGCGATGGCCGCGCTTGGCGCACTCGTCAGCCTCTGGGCCACCTTCGCGCCTTGCTTCATCTGGATCTTTGCCGGCGCGCCCTACCTTGAACGGCTCAACGCCGAGCCGCGCATCGCCTCAGCACTGGCCGCCGTCACCGCCGCCGTCGTCGGCGTCATCGCCAACCTCACGGTCTGGTTTGCCCTGCACGTGCTGTTCGCACGCGTCGACACCGTTGAAGCCGGCATCCTGCGCCTGCACGTTCCCGATCTCGCTTCGCTGCAACCGGTCACCATGGCGTTGTCGCTGGCCGCCGCAGCGCTGCTCTTCGCCCTCCACCGCAGCGTGCTGGAGACGCTGGCGGTTACGGCGGGGCTGGCGGTCGCGATCTCAGCGTTGACTTAAACCCGGCGGCCAACCGCGGGATCTACAGCCACCCCTTGCGCTTGAAATAGACGTACGGGATCAGCCCCGACACCAGCATCAGGCCGAGCGCCAGCGGATACCCGAACCACCAGTCCAGCTCCGGCATGAACTTGAAGTTCATGCCGTAGATCGACGCCACCAGCGTCGGCGGCATCAGCATCACCGCCATCACCGAGAACAGCTTGATGATCTGGTTCTGCTCGTTGGAGATCATGCCCAGCGTCGCATCCAGCAGGAAGCTCATGCGGTTCGACAGGAAGCGCATGTTCTCCAGCAGCGCCGCGATGTCGCGATGCGAAATGTCGATGCGGTTCTGCGTCCGCGGCTCGTCCTTGCGGCTGCGTGCAGCGTCGTAGAAATACAGCAGCAGCCGGTCCATCGACATCGTGCTTTCCTGCACGCGGGCCACGATGTCGCCCTGCTTGCCGGTGTGCTTCAGGAACATTCCCAGCCGCTGCGCATGCTGCTTCTCGCGCGCGCTGTCGAGATCGAACAAATTCTGCGCCAGCTTGTCGACATCGTCCTGCACGCGCTCGATGAGGTCCGCCGTGCGATGGATCATCGTCTCGATCAGCCCGATCATGATGGCGGCGGCCGACGTGCAGGGCGCGTCCCCGCTCTCGACGCGCGCCAGGAACAGCGGAAACGCCTTCGGCTCGGTGTAGCGTACGGTGACCAGCCGTTGCCCTGCGAGAATGAAAGTCACCGCCGTCGTCGACGGCACCTGCGACTCCAAATTGTAGACGATGAACGTCGTCATGTAGTGCGCGCCATGCTCCTGATAGAGACGGTTGGACGCCTCGATCTCGCGCATCTCCGCCCGCGTCGGAACCGACACGCCGATCGACTGCTCGACGAACGCGTCTTCCTCTTTCGTGGGGTCGACGAGATCGAACCAGATGCTGTTCTCGCCGCAGGGCGCGGCCGAGTCGCGCTTTTGCAGAGCTTCACCGCTCTTGTCATAGATGGTCAGCACAACCGACTTCTCCTGCTATAACCAGGGTCATTCCGCGGTGCTTTTACACGCAAGCGAGGAAGTTTGGCACTATGTTTGATTTGATCCTGGCGGGCACACCGCAACCGGCTATGAAACCTGCGTCCGCCTGCCACGTACCCCTCATGTGCTCCGTGTCGATTACATAGAAGGAGGAAAATCATGGTCCGATATGGCCTGACAGCCGCGATCCTGTTGCCGGCATGCGTCTTGGCAGCGGCCTCGCCCGCCAATGCCCGCATCGTATGCCGCAACGACTACCAACTTGTCGGCGGCAACTTGATCTCGACTCCATACTGCGCCGACAACTACGTGGCCGCTGTGGCCCGCCAATACGGCGTGCGCGTTACCGATGCCGCAATTCGCAACAATCCCAACAAAAAGCGCGAAGTCTGCCGCTTCATCGGCCACGACATCCGCATCGCCGAACATTGCAACAACGAAGTGCCCCGGGGCCGCCGTGGATTCTGACGTCGAACAGCTGAACGCGTCCTATGGCCGGCCAGGCGCCGTTTCCTTTGCTGAGCATGGGCTGGGTGGCCCGGCCGCCCATCTCGTGACGGCTGACGCCAGCGCCATCGTCGCGATCCATGGCGCGCACGTCGTAAGCTTCCTCCCCAAGCGGGGCGGCGAAGTATTGTGGATGTCGCCGCAAGCACGCATCGCGCCTGGCCAGGGCATACGCGGCGGCATCCCGGTCTGCTGGCCGTGGTTCGCCGCGCACGCGACAGATGCGTCCAAGCCCGATCACGGCTTCGTTCGCAAGGCCCCGTGGCGCGTCGTGCGCACCGCCGCCGAAAACGGTGCGGCGGAGATCGAACTGACATTTGCGGCAATGGACGACTACGCTGCGATTTGGTCAGGCAAGGCAGAGCTGAAGCTCGTCGTTTCGTTGTCCGACAAGCTGCGCGTCGAACTCACGACGCGAAACCTCGGCGCCTCCGGCATGGAACTGACCGAGGCGCTACACACGTATTTCGCGATCGGAAACATCGCGGACGTCACGGTGCGTGGCCTGGCAGGACGCAGTTATCGCGACAAGCTTCAGGACTACGCGGTGATCGAGCAGAAGGGCGCCATCACCTTCGCCGGCGAGGTGGATCGCATCTACCAGGACACGACGGACGACGTCGTGATCGAGGATCCGGGCCATGGCCGCAAGATCCGCGTCGCCAAGGCCGGCAGCACCTCGACGGTCGTGTGGAATCCCTGGATCGAGAAGTCCCAGCGGCTCTCTGACATGCCGGCCCAGGGCTATCTGGGAATGGTCTGCGTGGAGACCACAAATGCAGGAGGCGATGTCGTCACGCTGAAACCGCGCGACACGCATCGCCTCACAACTGTCTTGAGCGTTGAGCCGCTCTGATTTGCCAGGCAGGCGTTATCAGCCCGTACGCTGTACGGCCTCGACGCGCTGGAACGCAGCCGGATCGAGAACCGGCTTCAACTCGTTGGCGTCTTTCGCACGGCGAACGCGGCCGTCGAACTGCGCACCTTCTGAGATTGCCAGCGTTTGATGCGTGATTTCGCCGTCGACCTGTGCCGTCGGATGCAGCGTGACAGTCGCAGCGCGGATGGCCCCCCGAACCCCGCCACGAACTTCGATCACTTCGGCCGAAACCGTGCCGATGACCGAACCGTCTTCGCCGATCACGACCTGGCGGCCATTCACGTCACCGCGAATATCGCCGTCGATCTGCAGCCGGTTCTGCGAAATGATCGTGATCTTGTCGCCCAGAATGGTGAGGTCGGTGCCGATGACCGACGTGCCCATGACCTGCGCGCTCGAGAATGGATCTGCGCGGCCGGTCGGCGTTGCGATCTGCGACTGCGGAGGCTGATGCGGTTGAATGTTGCCCGGCCCGATCGGCTGTGGCCCCCTCGGATTGTTCTGATCTGATCGCCCGAACACTGCTACCTCCCCTTACTCTGATACAAACGGCATGATGGTGACCAGCGATCAACTTTCGATGGGCGAAATTATGTCCCCGGCCCGTAATCGCCGATCAGAACGGGCATTTTTGCGTTCCGGCAATTTTTCGCCGCGCAGTCCCGCGCTAAACCGCAAGGAGCAGTTCTTACAAATTTGTCCCATCGCGTACGCCGCGTGGCGCTTTATGCTTAATCCTCTTGCAGATACCATTTTTGTTAAGCTAGGAAATCATATTGCCTGAAAATAGAGACACCTAGCTTCTAGCAGCCGTTTTCAAATGAGCTAATTGCGGCGGCCGCCCGGCGTTCGCCAGGAGTGTAAACATGACTGACCGGCTCGATAGCGAGGCGGTGCTCGATATTATCGAACACATTTACGCCGCTGGGGTAGACCCGCAGGGCTGGCCCGAAGTCACGGAACTCTGTCAGAAGCTTTTGCCGGGCTGCGGCTTCAGCCTTCTGCTCAGCAATGCCTCCAACGAGATCGATGGCGTCGCCTGCGGCGCGGGATACGATCCCAAAACGATCGAAGAGTACGTGACGCATTATCACGCGATGAACCCCTACCTTCCGATCATCGATGCGTTGCCGTCCGACCAGGTCGCTCACGTCCGCGACTACGTTTCGCGCGACTGGCTCTTGTCTCAACCGTTTTATCACGAGTGGCTGAAGCCCGCCGGCGACTTCATTCACGGCGTGACCATGCCGATCCGCAGCAATGGAACGGGCCGGCTACTTCGGCTGACATACGACATCCCGTCGACCCGGGCCGAAGCGGAGGGCGTCGCCGCTGAATTTCTCGGCCGCACGAAAACCCATTTCCGCCGCGCCTTCGAGGTTGCCGGCCGCCTGTATCAAGGCAGCGAAGCCATGCGCATGGGTCAGTCGCTGCTCGACAAGATTGCAGGCCCGGCATTCATCGTCGACGCGTCTGCGAAGATAACCGGCATGAACGCCCGCGCCCTGAACCTTCTGCGCGACGGCCGCGTCACCCGGCCGGCTTCCGGCGACCGGCTGTCATTCTCTGCGGCTCGCGCCGAAAACCTGTTCCACCGGCTGCTGCAGGCCGCAACGTCGATCACGCAGGTCTCGGCACCCTCGGGCTTCCTGGTCGATATCGCGGGTGTCCAAAGCCCGGTCATCGTCCTGCCGCTGCCGGGCGGAGCGTCGGGCGTGCCGGGCCGCCGCCTCGCGCTGGTCCAGATCGGCCGGCCGGAGCCGGTCGTCCCATCATCGGATCTCCTGCGGTCGCTCTACAACCTTACGCGTGCCGAAGCGGTCGTCGTGCAAAGGGTGGCAGCCGGCGAGGCGATCAAGGAGATCGCCCAGGCGAACGACAACTCGCAGTCGACGGTTCGCAACCAGCTCCAATCGGCCATGCAGAAGCTGGGCGTCCACCGCCAGGCGGAACTCGTCGGCGTCCTTGCCGGCCTGACGCCCCATTTGAGCCTCGACGAATAAATCGAGGGCGCTGTGGGCAGTGGGGCCACCCTGATTTCAGCCTGCCAAAAGCAAAGAGGCCGCCCAAAGGGCGGCCTCCGTGAGACATGGGCGGCGTCGGCAGCTGTTGGCCGTGCCGCGATCCGCTGGTCCCTAGGTCAGCACCTGAGGCTGATCCGATCCAGAACCGAGCGACCACGACATCGCCGTCCTCAAGATCCCACTCGACATCGGATCACCTCCTCTCAATTGTTGAAGCCTGCCAGGAGCTTGCCATGCTTCGCGGCGCTTGAAAAGGGCGTTTTGCGCCGCCATCGCACGTCCTCGGCTGCTTGCGCGATACCCGGTCGGTGTGTCAATAAATACGTAGACGGAGCAATTTTAGGTGTTTCATGTTTGCGCGTATTCTTCTGCTTCTCATCACCGCTGGAGCGTTCAGCGGGGCTGCCCGAGCCGACTGGAGTGCCGGGCAAATTCTCGACGAGTTCGACCAGAAGCACCGATTCTTGGCGATGTCCTCCATGAAAGAACCCGCGCTTGGCTTTGTCTGCGAAGCAGAGACCGGCAAGATCAAGCTCCTCTATAAATCGGGTGAGAAGGCATCCTCCTTCTTCCGAAAGCGTTTTCCCATCTGGCCAGTCTGGACGCATGTGATCGTCGACGACCAACCCACGCGATCCTTTCCAGGATCACTTATCGGGATCGACGAGAAAGTAGCGTTTGAGAGTTATGACGACGCGGCCGTCGCCTTGTCGAACATCATCGCCAAGTCGGAACGACGGGTGCTCATCGCCATCCAGCTGGGCAGCGAAAAACTCTTCCGTAACGAGTTGACGGTGACGGGCAGCGCCCGCGCGATCAGTTCCATTTTCCAAGCCTGCAGCAAATACCGGCGCTGAAGCCGTGATCCCCGGATGCCATCGAAGGCATATTGCTCGAAGCCGGCCGCCGGACCGATTGCCGAAACTTCCCGATTTCACGGCACAGTCCATCCACCTGTTGTGGCTCGCCGGAGTTCGGCATAGCTCAATCTCCACAACCGGCCCGCCGCAGTGACGGCATCGACAATGCCGGTGATAATGGAGAAACGCACATGAAGTTGCTTCGTATCGCAGGCGCTGGCGCCGCTCTCGCTGCACTTGCCGTGGCCGCCAACGCCGCCTCCGGGGTGGTCATAGCCAAGTCGGCCGAGATCAAGGGCAAGGCCGCAGCCGACCTCGCCGCCAAATTCGCCACCGTCTGCGGCATCAAGGATTGGCATCCCGCCGTCGCCGCCTGCGATGAAACGACCGAAGGCAAAGACGCCTTCCGCACGCTCACGCTGAAGGACGGCGCCAAGGTGAAGGAGAAGATCACGTCCAAGAGCGCGGAGGGCTACGGCTACACCATCGTCGAGAGCCCGTTCCCCGTGAAGGACTACCGCGCGACATTCTCGATCAAGGACGACGCCGGCACGGCGAAGATCAGCTGGGTCGCGTCCTTCCAGGCCAACGGCAAGCCGGAAACCGAAGCCAAGACCATCATGGACGGCGTTCTCGGCGGCGGCATGACCAATCTGGCCGAACTCGCCGCGAAGTAAGCGCCGGCGATCGGAGACACGTCAAAGAGGCCATCTTCACGATGGCCTTTTTTCGTTTGGAAACGGGAACGCATCCGCAAGCTATCGCGGGCTTGCCGTATCAGTGTCGCCGGCCACCGAGCCCGGACGCCCATCATAGTTGCGCGATCTTGACATACAGACATACGCTGCGATATGTCTAGACATATGGAACGCACAACCGTCCGCCTGCCGTCCGAACTGCTCGCCCGCGCTCGCAAGAAAGCGGCCGCCGAAGGCCGCACGCTGACCTCGCTGATCGAACAGGGTTTGCGCGAAGCGGTGGCGAGCCGGCCAAAGTCCAAGTCAAAAAGTCGCGTGAAGCTTCCTGTCAGCTCGGCGACCGGCGGCCTGCTGCCGGGTGTGGATGCCGAAAACCTCGCACGTTACGCGCAGGAACTCGACGACATGGAGTACGTCGAGCGCATGAAGTCATTCAAATGATGCTGCCCGACGTGAACGTGGTGATTTACGCGTTCCGTAAAGACGTTCCACAACACGCCCTCTGTAACGCCTGGCTGACCTCGCTCGTCGCGAGTGATGGGCGCTTCGCCATGTCCACGTTGGTGACGAGCGCCCTCGTGCGTATTACCACCAACGAGCGGCGACCAGGCGAGGCGAGCACGCTTGAGGAGGCCTTCTTGTTCTGCGACTACCTTTTGGGCCAGCCGAACTGCACCGTCGTCGAGCCGGGCGAGCGGCACTGGAGCATTTTTCGAAGGCTCTGCACGGACACCAACACCCGCGGCGCCGACGTCACTGACGCCTGGTTCGCCGCGCTCGCCATCGAGCACGGCTGCGAGTGGATCACGCTCGACCGTGACTTCGCCCGTTTCCCCGGCCTCAAGTGGAGCGTGCCGACAGCATAGCCGAACCGCTTGCCGCGCCTTGATCGAACAGCTTGAGCCCGCGCCGTATCGATCCTAGATTTCAAAGACCCGGTACGCAGATCAGCGAGGAGAACCCGGCATGTGCCGCAACATCCGCACGCTTTTCAATTTCGACCCGCCCGCTACCGACGCGGAGGTCCGTGCCTCGGCCCTGCAGTTCGTTCGTAAGCTGTCGGGCTTCAATGCGCCGTCGAAGGCAAATCAGGCTGCCTTCGAAATCGCCGTGGCCGAAGTCACGGCCACCGCGACGAAGCTGCTAGGGTCTCTCAAGACGACGAGTACGCCGCGCGACCGGGAGATCGAGGCCACGAAAGCGCGCGCCCGCGCGCAAGCGCGCTACATCCGCATTGCTTGAGCTTTTGCCGCATCGATGCAAGCCGTGGCCGTTCGGCGCAGCACCCGCACTCAACTCTCGGCCAGAACGTCGGGAACGTACATTTCGCGCGCCACCGGATCGCGCGTGTAGTCGGGATTGAACACGCGCGCGGGCAGCGTGATGCCGTTGCGCGGCACCTCGGCATACGGCAGCTGTCCCAGTAGATGCGTGATGCAGTTGATGCGCGCCGCCTTCTTGTCGTCGGCTTCCACCACCCACCACGGCGCTTCGGGAATATGCGTGCGCTCCAGCATCGCCTCCTTGGCCTTGGTGTAGGCCTCCCAGCGGCGGCGCGACTCCAGGTCCATCGGCGACAGCTTCCACTGCTTCAGCGGATCGTTGATGCGCATGTCGAAGCGGAAGTTCTGCTCCTCGTCGGTGATCGAGAACCAGTACTTCACCAGCTTGATGCCGGAGCGCACCAGCATGCGCTCGAACTCCGGCACGGAGCGGAAGAATTCCTCGACTTCGGCGTCCGTGCAGAAACCCATCACGCGTTCGACACCCGCGCGATTGTACCAGCTGCGATCGAACAGCACGATCTCGCCGGCAGCCGGCAGGTGCGAGGCATAGCGCTGGAAATACCATTGCGTCTTCTCGCGTTCGCTCGGCGCCGGCAGCGCGGCGACGCGGCAGACGCGCGGATTGAGCCGCTGCGTAATGCGCTTGATGACGCCGCCCTTGCCGGCCGCGTCCCGCCCCTCGAAGATCACGACGACGGGTAGCTTCTGCTGCACCACCCAGTCCTGCAGCTTGACGAGCTCCCGCTGCAGCCGGAACAGCTCCTTGAAGTACCGCTTGCGCGCCACGCGTTCCGCGTCCGTCGGCTCCGGCCCATCCGCCAGCAACCCCGCGCTGCGCTCGTCTTCGAGCTCCAGCTCCAGTTCCTCATCGAAACTGTCGAGCATCTCCGCCCGCACCTTCGCCGCGTGTGAGGTGGTGTTGGTCATGGTGAGAGCCCCAGCTGCTGCCGCTAAGGCCGATATGTCCGAGACGCGTATGACAGCGGGATGACAGGGCAGCGCCGGTCGGCTCAGTCCCATTGGTCATAGATTACAGTATGGTCGTCACGTGCCTTCACTAGTCGAATGGCGTCGCGCCGATGGAGTCCGCAAATCCGCTGATCCATTGCCAATAACGACACGGGCGACTTGTGTAAACCAGAGGGCCAGAGAGGGTGAATATTCACCAGCAGGCTAGTCTGCTACTCGTGCCAGTTCAGCCATCGAGGATCCCGCCAACCTCGCTCCCTGAGCACCACCTACCCCATCAACTTCTTCAGCTTCCGCCCCGTCTTCGACTTCAACTCCTTGCAATCCACCGTCCCGTCGTTGTCCGGGTTGGCCGCCTTGAACGCTGCCTCGACGACGGCCATGTACTCCGCCTTGTCGAGCGTGCCGTCCTTGTCGGGGTTGGCCTTCTTGAAGGCCTTCTTGCTCATCAGGCCCTTGGTTTCTTTCATGTCCAGCGTGCCATCGTTGTCGGGATCGTGCTTGGCGAAGGCCTTGGCCGCGGCCGCCTTCACTTCCGCCAGATCGAGCGTGCCGTCGTTGTCCGGATCAAACTTCGCCACCGACTTGCACACTTTGTCCGGTGCGGCTTGAGCCGATTGCGCCATCGCAAACGCCGCCAGCGCGGCAAGCACCGCCACGCGACCAAATTTCAACGCATTCATGTTTCTCTCCAAAGTTGCTTCACCCGCGGTCGCTTAGTTCTAACCGGACGCAGTCGAGTGCCGCACTAGTTGGGCGAGTGTACGGCGCCCGGCGCCATTCCTGCCACTTCCAGTCCTCGACCGGCCGCCCTTTGACCGTCACTGAGATCACGCCATCCAACCGCATTTTTTCGATGCTCCGCAACGCGTGTTCGCGATCACAATCGAAGACACAGCGTTCCAGATACTGATAGGTCTCGCTGGACCCACTTAGGTAGTCGAGCAATTCCAGTTCTGCCGGGAAGGACATGAGGAGCTCCGGATCGCACAGCACTCTAAATAATATCGCGCCGATGCTCTCCTGCAATCCCTCCCCCTGCAATCATCCGTAAGCGGACTTGTGCCGCAGATCAAAAAACAACATATTTAGCCCAAATCCTTTGAGGCCGGCATGCGCGTTTGGCAGATCACGCTGATGGTGTTGTTCACAAGTATAGGACTTGTCACGGCGGCACGTGCTGACGCGATGACGGCGAGCCTGCGCGGCCTGCTCATAGAATACCGCTGCGAGGTCGTCGGGCGGCTCGAACAAATCTACCATCACGTCCGTGATGATGGAGACCAGTCGAGCTATCGTGATCGCTTCCTGGCGGTGTCTGTCCCCGCGCGCTCGCAGAGCTATGTGCAGTGCATGTTTATCGAGAGCAGGAGCAAGGTCGTTTGCGAGGCGTCATCCGGATTTCATGCTACAAAAAGCGATGAGCCGCGCACCCACTGGCTCCCGGCCGAAGCGGTCAGCGCGCTGGCCCGCCTCGGCTTTTCCACTGACGACAGCGCGGGCAACTTTCAGCGCATATCGGATGTGACGTCGCCTCCGGACTTCAACGCGTTGGCGGACCTAATCCTTGCCGCGCTTCACAATGCCTACGGCGCGCGCGCACATATCAGTTTGCTGTTCAACGCGCCGTTTGCTCCAGGTACAATTACGACCTGCATTCCCCTCAGTTGATTAACAGCGGATTTTCCCGCACCTCACTCCGCCTTCACATAAACCTGCTCGCCCATTTCCTTGAACTTCTCGCTCATCGCCTGCATCCCGGCTTCTCGCGTTTCCTCGTCCATGCCCGCCTGCTGCTCGTTCAGCTTGGCCGCATAGTCCCGCACGTCCTGCGTGATCTTCATCGAGCAGAACTTGGGCCCGCACATCGAGCAGAAGTGCGCCACCTTGTGCGCATCCTTGGGCAGCGTTTCGTCGTGGTAGGATCGCGCCGTATCCGGGTCGAGCGACAGGTTGAACTGGTCCTCCCAGCGGAAGTCGAAACGCGCGCGCGACACCGCATCGTCGCGCAGCTGTGCTGCCGGATGGCCCTTCGCCAGGTCCGCCGCGTGCGCCGCCAGCCGGTAGGTGATCACGCCCGTCTTCACGTCGTCGCGGTTGGGCAGGCCGAGGTGCTCCTTCGGCGTCACGTAGCAGAGCATCGCCGTGCCGAACCAGCCGATCATCGCCGCCCCGATGCCCGACGTGATGTGGTCGTAGCCCGGTGCGATGTCCGTCGTCAGCGGGCCTAACGTATAGAACGGTGCCTCCCCGCACTCGCGCAGCTGCTTTTCCATGTTGACCTTGATCTTGTGCATCGGCACGTGGCCGGGGCCCTCGATCATCACCTGGCAGCCCTTCTTCCAGGCGATCTGCGTCAGCTCGCCCAGCGTCTCCAGTTCGGCAAACTGCGCCCGGTCGTTGGCATCCGCGATCGATCCCGGCCGCAGTCCGTCGCCCAGCGAGAACGACACGTCGTACTTCCGCATCAGGTCGCAGATTTCCTCGAAGCGTTCGTACAGGAAGCTCTCGCGATGATGCGCCAGGCACCACTTCGCCATGATCGAGCCGCCGCGCGAGACGATGCCGGTCACGCGGTTCGCCGTCAGCGGCACGTAGGGCAGGCGCACGCCGGCGTGGATCGTGAAGTAGTCGACGCCCTGTTCGCACTGCTCGATCAGCGTGTCGCGATAGAGCTCCCACGTCAGCTTCACGGGATCGCCGCCACACTTTTCCAGCGCCTGGTAGATCGGCACCGTGCCGATCGGCACCGGCGAATTGCGCAGGATCCACTCGCGGGTGGTGTGGATGTTGCGGCCGGTCGACAGGTCCATCACCGTGTCCGCGCCCCAGCGGATCGCCCACACCATCTTCTCCACTTCCTCTTCCACGGAAGACGTGACGGCCGAGTTGCCGATGTTGGCATTCACCTTGACGAGGAAGTTGCGGCCGATGATCATCGGCTCCAGCTCGGCGTGATTGATGTTGGCCGGAATGATGGCGCGCCCGCGCGCAATCTCGTCGCGCACGAACTCCGGCGTGATGTGCTCGGGAATCGCCGCGCCGAAGCTGTTGCCGTCGTCGATCGCCGCCTTCGCCCGCTCCAGCGCCGCCGCCCGCCCCAAATTCTCGCGATGCGCGACGTAGATCATCTCCTTGGTGACGATGCCCGCCTTGGCGAACTCGTATTGCGTGATGCATTGCGCGGATTCCCTCTCCCCGTCCTTCACGGGGAGAGGGTTAGGGTGAGGGGCAGAACCTTGGACCGACGCTCGCGGAGTCGAATCTGCAACGGCGCCACCGAAAGAACCGCGCAGCGGCCGTGGCACATTCGGAAACACGCGTGCAGCGTGATCGCCGCTGACGTTGCCATTGTCCTCCGGCTTCACGTCGCGCCCGTCGTACGCTTCCACCGCACGCTCTCTCACCCACGCCTCGCGAATGCGCGGCAGGCCGGCCTCAAGATCCAACGTCGCGGTCTGATCCGTGTAGGGCCCCGACGGGTCGTACACCCGGAACGCGCCTTCGCCGCTCGACGGCGACAGCTGGATCTCGCGAAACGGCACGCGAATGTCGGCGTGTCCTTCAGGCGACGAATACGTTTTCGCCGAACCGATGATCGGGCCGGTGGTGACCGAAGGGATCATCAGATCCTTGGCTCGCGTGATCTTGTTCATGGCGCTCTCCCGTTAGCGAAGCCGAAGTAGGAAAGGGTGAGCCCGGCGAAAAGCCAGACGCACCCGGCGAGACTAAGAGTTCGTGGATTGGCGAGCGCCTCGCGGCCGACAGCGCCTGCGCGCTGCGGAGCGAGAATGCGGATGATGCCGCCGGCAATGGCGAGCCAGCCAAGGATGGTGATGATCACGCGCCAGTCGGCAACCCAGATGTTGTGCACGAGCACCGTTGCAAGGCCGGCCGGCAGCGCGATGTGCCCGATCACGAAGACCAGTCCGGGGCTGCGCATGATGTCCTGCGCAACCTCGCGAAATTGGGTCGCGTTCAGCAGGATGCTGCCGCCGACTACGGCGATAGTCGGCCCAATGATCTGTGCGAGAAAAACCGACGTTTCCATGCTCCCGTCCCTTCGCCGGCATGACCCGGATCAGGTTCAAAGGGTGCTCGCGCGATCGATAGCGCAATCTCAGCCGGATACCCCCGGCGCCCCTCGGACCGTGCTCAGTGTGCAATCTTTTCCGCTGGCATGCAAGAGACACAGCCGAACCGCACGGGCCTATGGGCCCGCCGGATAGCGAACAGAAGCTTGTCGGTGAGGGGCTAGTTTACCCGCATGCCCTCGGCATCCACCCTCAAACCGTCGGCTTCCGTCTCTGCCTTCAGCTTGTTGACCGGTGACGGCATGCGCGTCTCGTCGCCGCCGATCATCCGCTTGTAGTTGACGGTGCGGATCATCTCGCGAATACGCGGTTGGATTTCCGTGCGCCAGCGCGTGCCGTTGAATACGCCGTAGTGCCCCACGCCCATCTGCACGTAATGATACTTCTCGTCGCTCGGCACGTTCGTGCACAGGTCGAGCGCCGCTTTCGTCTGGCCGAGGCCGCAGATATCGTCGCGCTCGCCTTCCACAGAAATGATCGCCGTCTTGCGGATGGCCGAACAGTCCACCTTCTCGCCGCGATGCATCATCTTTCCGTCTGGCAGCAGGTGATCCTGGAACACGGTTTGCACCGTCTGCAGGTAGAACTCCTCCGTGAGGTCCATCACGGCCATGTACTCGTCGTAGAATTCCTGGTGCTGCTTGACGCTGTCGCAGTCGCCCTTGACCAGGTTGCTGAACAGGTCGCGATGCGCCTTCACGTGCTTTTCCAGGTTCATCGTCATGAAGCCGGTCAGCTGCATGAAGCCTGGATAGACGCGGCGCATCATCCCCGCGTGCGGGAAGGGCACGGTCGAGACCACGTTGTTGGCGAACCACGACAGCGGCCGCTCCATCGCCAGCTTGTTGACCACGGTGGGATTGCGCCGCGTATCGATCGGCCCGCCCATCATCGTCAGCGATGCCGGCTGGATCGCGCTGTCGCGCGACGCCATGATCGCGGTTGCCGCCAATGCCGGCACTGCCGGCTGGCACACGGCGATGATGTGCGTGTTGGGCCCAAGGAATTCGACGAAGTCGATGATGTAGTCGATAAAGTCGTCGAGATCGAAGCGGCCCTGCACCATCGGCACTTCGCGCGCGTCCATCCAGTCGGTGATGTACAGGTTGTGCTCCGGCAGCATGGCCTGCACCGTGCCGCGCAGCAGCGTCGCGTAGTGGCCCGACATCGGCGCCACCAGTAGCACCTTGGGATCGTAGCGATCGCCCGCGATGGTCCGGTCGCGATCGAAGTGGAGCAGGTTACAGAACGGTTTGCGCAGCACAATTTCTTCGCGGATCGGCACGTCCAGGCCGCCCATTTTCACGCTCTCGATGCCAAAATGTGGCTTTCCGTAGCGCCGCGTCACGTTCTCGAAAAGCTCACAGGCAGCGGACATGCTGCGCGCCAGCGGCGTCTGGGAGAAGGGATTGAAAGGAAAGTTGATTCCAGCTTTCAATGTCTCGACGCCGATGCGCATCGGAGACAGCATGGCGTGCGCCAGCTCGTAAGCGTGGTAGTTCATGCGCTCAGCTCTCCCGGAAGCCCGTCTTCAACTATGTCTGAATTGTGATGCTACGTTTGCGGTGCAGCATTCCGCAAGGGGAAACTCGCCACAGGCCTTGCGTTAAAGTTATGCCTGGCCCGCGGGAATGGCGTCTGTCCGACGTGGAACATGCGACTTTGGACGAGCTTTGGAGCTGGTTCGGCTCGGCCGCCGCGTAGGCCAGCCCGTGAGCACGACCGCCCAAAAGCGCCTGAATGAGCCGGTTTCGACGCTCGGCACCACCTATGTGCGGGCGGCCCTCGGCCGTGCATCCCGCCGTTTACCTTCTTGCCGTGTTGCTGCGGGTCGCCCTGTGTGCCTGACTTTTCACCAGCTTTTCTCTTTCGCCGCAGCGTGCGGAGCTGCCGTCCGGGTCGCCGCACGTTGCTGCTGATCGTCCTCATCGGCTGCTGTCGGCGGGCTCACGACGGTCTCGTCTCGTTGCCAGCCAGTCCAGCGGTGGCCGCGCCGCGCTCTCCGCGAGCGGCCTAGCGGGCGTCCTCTCGTTCCGGCTGGCGGACTAGCCGGCGCGCAGGTGACGCTATGCGGACAATCAGCCGGCTGCAGGCGAAGTTGCGCAAATGCTCCTGGCAAAGTGCGCGATCTGCTGGAATGATGTGGCGTCAACCTGGGGATTGGAGGGTTAAATGACGTACGTAGCCAAGACGGCTCTTGCCGTCGCACTCGCACTGGCACTCGCTCCCGTTGCGGCCGAAGCCAAGGGCAAGGCCAAGCCGAAATCGGAGACCGCCGAGATCGATCAGTTCTTCAAGGAGATCGACACCTCGATCGACAAGACCTTCAAGCAGATCGACAAGGACCTCGTCAGCCTGACCAAGGCTCCGAAGTAAGCCACCGCGATGATATGCTGCGAGGCCTCTCCCTTCCGGGAGGGGCCTTTTTTGTCTTCATTACGGTTCCCCAGCGGGTGCCATATTTGAACGCTGCACCAACTCACGTGTGTCATCCTCGGGCTTGTCCCGAGGACCTATCGGGCAGCGGAAGGGACGTTTGCGGGCCTGGACTGGCGGTCCGTCACAACAGGCGGTAGCCGGGCGGATGGTTGGGTCCTCGGGACGAGCCCGAGGATGACAACCTCGAAACGGTCGCGCTCCATCAAGCGCATCAAAATATATATAAGCCGCAGCCACCGCCCCGCTAACGCCCCTCGCGCCACCAGGCGATGGCCATCAGGAACAGCAGCGCGGCGAGCGCGGCAAGCCCCGTGAACATCGGCGTCAGCTTCACGCCGCGCGTCACGAACGCCTCGCGATCCTTCAGCCCCATCCATCCCGTGCCGGCCAAAACCTTGGCGCCCGACATCATCGTGATGCGCGGCAGGTCCACCTTGCTGGCGTCGTTCTCGCCGCCGAGCAGGCTCGACGCCCGCGTCCAGAACGCGCCGCCGCCGGTGGCATCGTTGATCGGTTTCATCTTGTCGGGCGTCGCCGTCACTTCGCTCATCTCGCGCGGATCTTCCGTGCCGGCGTGCGCCACCGCCGTCAGCTGGCCCGACGTTGCGTTCGTCTCGGCCTTGTAGAGCCCCGGCAGCTTCACATCGATCGTGCTCTTCCACAGGCCCGGCGAACCGCCCGGCTCCAGCGTCACCTCGGTCGTCTCGCCGGCGGGCCCGGAAACCTTCACCGGGTCGACGCTGGCTTCCATCGAGCGCCGCTCCAGCGACACCTTCATGCCGGTTGCCGTCGCGATCAGCCGCTCCTCTTCGAGATCCGGCTCCTTCATCAGCCAGTGCGACAAGCGCCGTAAGAGGTCGGTATGCGGCCCGCCGCCTTCGTAGCCGCGCGCCCACAGCCACGCCTGGTCCGACGTCAGCAGCGCCACGCGGCCCTTGCCCTTGCGGTCGAGCACCAGCAGCGGCCGGTCCTCCGCGCCCTTCATCACCGTGCGCCCGTGATCCGGCCGCACCTCGACCTGGCGGAACCAGCGGCCCCACGACGGCGTGGCGTTGATGTTGGTGCCCATGCCCGGCAGCCCGCGCGTCACGGGATGCTTGGCACCGTCGTCGGTGATCTTTGCCTTGAACGGCTCCTCGATCACGCGACCCGTCGGCCCGGCCGGCAGCACCGGCGACAGCGGCGTGCGGTAGAGGCTCGTCAGCCCGGCATAGTCGTCGCCGGCGGCCACAAGCAGCGCGCCGCCGTGCTGTTCCACATAGCGCGCGATGTTGTCGTAGTAGATCAGCTGCAGAATGCCGCGATGCTCGTAGCGGTCGAAGATGATCAGGTCGAAATCGGCGATCTTCTCCGAAAACAGCTCGCGCGTCGGGAAGGCGATCAGCGACAGCTGGTTGATCGGCGTGCCGTCCTGCTTCTCCGGCGGCCGCAGAATGGTAAAGTGCACCAGGTCGACCGCCGCGTCAGACTTCAGCAGATTGCGCCACGTGCGCTCGCCCGCGTGCGGCTCGCCCGACACCAGCAGCACGCGCAAATTCTCGCGCACGCCTTCCGCCGTAATGACAGCCCGGTTGTTGGCCGGCGTCAGCTCGCCCGTCGCCGGCTCAAGTTCCACCTCGAGGATGTTCGTGCCCGCGTGCGGGAAATCCATCGCGATCGCCACCGGCTCGTCGATGCCGACGCGGCGCACTTCATCGGGCCGGCCATCACGGCGAATGCGCAGGGCGACCGAATCCGTCAGCCGCGTTTTCTTGCCCGTCTCGCGCACCGCCACTTCGATCTCGCGCGTCTGGCCGACGATGCCGTAGCGCGGCGCCTTCACCACCTCGATGCGCCGGTCGAATTCATCCGGCCGTCCCGTCAGCAGCGTGTGCACGGGCGCATCGAAGCCGAGTGCGGCGGCCGACTTCGGCACGTCGTGCACCTGCCCGTCGGTCGCGAAGATCACGCCCGCCAGCCGGTCCGTCGGCGTGTCGGTGAGTGCCGCGTTGAGGTCCGCAAAAAGTTGCGTGCCCTGGCTGCCCTCGTTCGGCCGCGCCGCGTCCACCCACTTCACCTGCAGGTTGGGAATGGCACCCAGCTTCTTCTCAAGATCCGCCCTGATGGCGCGCATCTGCTCGGGCCGCTTCTCCAGCGCCTGGCTCGTGCTCTCGTCCAGCACCACGATGGCGACGTTGGCGAGGCTTTCGCGCTCCTCCTGCCGCAGCGTCGGGTTGGCCAGCGCCGCGATCAGCGCGGCCAGCGCCGCAGCGCGCAAGCGCCGCCCCGCGCGAACGCCGCCACAGCAGCAGGCCCACCAGCACGGCTGCCAGAACCGCAGCGATCCAGAAGAATGGACCCGGCAGCAGCGGTGCAAAATCGACGGACCAGTTCATCGCAACCTTTCCTGTTGTGCCGCGCGCGTGTTCGCCAAGCCTATTGGCCCAGGCGTTCGAGCAGTGCCGGCACGTGCACCTGGTCGGCCTTGTAGTTGCCGGTCAGTGCATGCATGACGATGTTGACGCCGGTGCGCAGCGCCATCTCGCGCTGGTTCTCTCCGCCCGGCACCACGGGATAGATCGGCCGCCCGCGCTCATCCAGCGCCCAGGCCGAAGCGAAATCGTTCGACGTGATCATGATCGAGGTGACACCGTCGGCGTGACGCGCCTTGCGGCTCTGGTCCGCGCCACCACCACCGCCGCCACTATTGCCGTCCTGCGCTTCCACCCACAGCTGGCCGCCGTCCCAGCGTCCGGGAAAGCCGCGCAGCAGATAGAACGCCTTGGTCAGCACGTGATCTTCCGGCACGGGCTCGAGCCGCGGAATGTCGAGCGAACCCAGCAGCCGCTGCAGCGCCGGGCCGCTGCGTCCCGCCGTCGGCATGCCGGCCGGCAGCCCGTTGCCGTAGTCCTTCGTGTCGAACACGATCAGGCCGCCCTGCTTCATGTACGCGTCGATCTTTGCCAGCACCGGAACGGGCAGCGTCTTGGCCTCCGGCAGCACCGGCCAGTACAGCACGGGATAAAACGCCAGCTCGTCGTGCAGGATGTCGACGCCGCTGGGCTCGCCCGGCTCCACCGCCGTGCGCAGCTTCAGGATCTTGCCGAGGCCGACGAGCCCGAGCCGGCTGACGTTGTCGCTCTCGGCATCCCCGTCAGCACGTAGCCGAGCGTCACTTTCTCGGTGGACTTGCGCGCCAGTTCGTCATCAGGCGTCCGCAGCCCTGACGACGCGCCGTCCTGCGCGAAGGCCTTCGGCAGCGCGCCGGGCGCAAATGCCAAACCGGCGGCGAGGATAATGGCGGCCGCGCGTGGTGCGCCGCGCCGCAAACCGGCAAGCGACAGTCCAGCCTGAAGGATGAGCACGGCAATGATATCCATGAACAGAAGGGCGAGCGCTATCGCCAGAAGCCATGGTTTCAGCGGTGTTGTCGAGGTCGCTTCGTAGGCGCGCGCTTCGGCCGACTGCGGCAGCCCCGGCAGCGGCGCAATCCTGTCGTTGCCCTGCACCACGTTGATGGCCCGCGGCGCGCCCGCTTTGCCATAGTAGCCGGGCGGGTGATCCAGGCTCGGGCGCAACGCATTGGCCTTCGCAACCGGAATGGCCTGCGCCGTCGGTGGCGGCGGCCGCAGCAACCCGAAGCCATCCAGTGTCTCCACCGGAGGCAGTGCCTCAACCGCAGTCGTCACCGCCGTGTCGCTGCCCTCGGCCGAATTCGTCGGCGTACCGTCGCCGCCGAGCGCGATGCCACCCGCATTGCCGAGTGCCGTGATCCGCCGCAGCATCTCCACGAACAGCCCCGAGATCGGCAGGTTCGACCAGTCGGAATTCGCCGTGATGTGGAACAGCACGATCTCGCCCTCGCCGCGCTTGTGCGCGGTGACGAGCGGCGTGCCGTCCTTCAACCGCGCCCAGACTTTCACATCCGGCGTCAGCTGCGCCGGATCGGCCAGCACCTGGCGGTTGATGGCGATGTCCTGCGGCACGGTCAGCCCGGCAAACAGGCTGGAATCCTCGAACGCATTCAGCGGTTGCGGCGTCGACCACGACAGCGCGCCGCCGAGCGTGCGTCCGCCCTCGCGCAATGCCACCGGCATCAGGTCGTCGCCGCCCTTTTCCAGGCGCGCGCCGGCAAAGCGCACCAGCACGCCGCCCTGGCGCACCCACTCGTCCACCTGATCGCGCACTTCGCCCGACAGCGTGCCGATATCGGCCAGCATCATCACTGACGCGCCTTGCTTGATCACCGTCGTCACGCCGTCGGCCAGGTTCTGGTCCTTCGGCTTCACGATTTCCGAGAACGGCATCACGGCCTTCTCGATGTAGTACAGCGGCGCCAGCAGCGGCTGCGACTTCTCCTGGCTCTCGCCGGAGATCAGCCCGACGCGCTGCCACTGCGACCGCGAGTCGATGAGGCTCACCGCACCGGCCGAGCGCTCGCTGCCAAGCTCGACGCGCGTCACCTGGTTGCGCAGCTCAAGCGGCAGGTTGAACGTGAATTCCGTTTCCGTCGCGCCTTGCGGCCAGCGAGAACGCCGCCTCGCCCAGCCGCTGTCCGCGCGCCGAGAACGCATAAGCGATGCCCTCGCGCCGTGGGCCACCAGCCCGCAACACTTTCGTCGTCAGCTTGCCGTCCTTGCCCACGCCGGCCAACGCCGCCAGCGCCTCACGGCCCGGCGCATCATTGATGACGGCAAACGTGCCCTGCGCGGCGACTGCCGCCAGCCCGTCGGCGAACGCGCTGGCGCCGCCCGCATGATCGATACCGTCCGTCAGCCAGACGATGCTGGCCGACTTGTCCGCCGTACCCTGGAACGCCGCTTCCAGCGCCGCCAGTGCCGTCTTGCGGTCCGGCGCGAACGGTTGCGGCGTCACGGCCGCAGCGGTTGAGCGTGCATCGCTCGGCGCCTCGATCTTGACGACCGGCGCCTTCGCCGGATGCGCCGTCTCCACGATCGCGACCGGCCGGCTCTGCCCCTCGGCCTCGCCGATCAGCCGTTCCACCATTGCCGCATGCTCGCCCCAACGCGGGCCGGATGCCCAGCCGTTGTCGACCACGATGACCACCGGGCCGGTGCCCTTCAGGGCCTGGCTCTGCGAGGGATTGAGGATCGGTTCGGCCAGCGCCAGGATCACCAACGCCGCGGCCAGCAGCCGGATCAGCATCAGCCACCACGGCGTCTTGGCCGGCGTCTTTTCCTTGTTGTCGAGGCCGACGAGAATGCGCGTCGGCGGGAATTCGATTTGCTGCGGGCGTGGCGGCACGGTGCGCAGCAGCCAGTAGATGACGGGCAGGCTCGCCAGCGCCGCCAGCAGCCAGGGATTGAGAAACGCCAGCGCGCCGAACATCATGGCCCGCCTCCCAGCGTCGAAGTTTTCACTGCCCGATAGCCGCCGTCCCGGCCCTCAAGCCGCATCGTCAGCGTCAACAGCGGCTCTGATGCCGGCCGGTCCGTGTGATGCACCATGAACGTCCAGCCCAGCCGCGTCGCCAGATCGACGATCTCCGCGCGATGCGCGGCAAGCTTGTCCTGATAGCGCGCCCGCATCGTTTCCACGCGATCCGCCAGCCAGCGCTGCGACCCATCCGGCGACAGGAACTCCGTGCGGCCTTGATACGGCAATGTCTCTTCGGCGGGATCGAGCACCTGGATCAGGTGCCCGGTGACGCCGCTGCTTGCCAGCACCTCGATGTGCGCGCGGATCGTATCGATCGGATCGAGAAAATCGGAAAACAGCACGGCCGACGAAAACCGGCTCAACCGCGCCTTCGGCGGCTGGCTTTCTTCCGCCAGGTCATGGAACTGCGGCGAGGCCATCGCCTCTGCCAGCTTCGTTGCAGCCTTGCGGCTTGCCGTCGGCACCGTCACGCCCAGCAGCCCGATGCGCTCGCCGCTGCGCACCAGCAACTCGGCCGACGCCAGCATCAGCACCACGGCCCGATCGCGCTTCGACACCTTCGTCAGGTGCGAACGGAAATCCATCGACTTGGAAAGATTGCACCACAGCCACAGCGTATGCGCGGCTTCCCACTCGCGCTCGCGCACGTAGAGATGGTCGGTGCTGGCCGATCGCCGCCAGTCGATCAGCTGCGCGCTGTCGTTCACCTGCAGCTGGCGAAACTGCCAGAACGTTTCACCCGGTCCCGCACGCCGCCGTCCGTGAATGCCATGCGTCACCGTCGATGAAATGCGCTTGGCCTCCACCAGCAGATCCGGCAAACGGTCGGCCACGCCGTGCGCATCACGCTCCAGCGATTGCAGCGCGCTCGAGTGCCGAAGCGGCTCCCGTCTCGGTCCGCCGGCCTGTGCCATTCGGCCTTACTCCACAGCCGCGGCGAGGCGGCTGATGATCTGGCCCGAGATCCTGGCCCTCCGCGCGCGCTGCGAACGTCAGCGCCATGCGGTGCTTCAGGATGGGATCGGCCAGCGCCACGACGTCGTCGATCGATGGCGCAAGCCGCCCGTCGATCAGCGCTTTCGCACGCACCGCCAGCATCAACGCCTGGCTGGCGCGCGGGCCGGGGCCCCAGGCGACGTAGCGGTCTGTGTCTTCGCTGGCACCCGTGCCCGGGCGCGCCGAGCGCACCAGCTTCAGGATCGCCTCGACGACCTTGTCAGGCACCGGTATCTGCCGCACGAGACGCTGGATGCTCATCAGTTCGCCGGCATTCAGCACAGCTTCGAGCTTGCGCTCTTCCGTGCCCGTGGTCGAATAAAGCATGCGCCGCTCGGCCGCGAGATCGGGATACGACACGTCGACCTGCAGCAGGAACCGGTCGAGCTGGGCTTCCGGCAGCGGATACGTGCCTTCCTGCTCCAGCGGGTTTTGCGTCGCCAGCACGTGGAACGGCGCGGGCGTATCGTGCCGCTGCCCCGCCACCGTCACGTGGTGCTCCTGCATCGCCTGCAGCAGCGCCGACTGCGTCTTGGGCGAGGCGCGGTTGATTTCGTCAGCCATCAGCAGCTGCGTGAAGATCGGCCCCTTGATGAACCGGAACGAGCGCCGCGATTGTCCGGGCGTATCCTCCAGCACTTCCGCGCCGATGATGTCGGACGGCATCAGGTCAGGCGTGAACTGGATGCGCTTGGCATCGAGGCCAAGCACGCGGCCCAAGGTTTCCACCAGCAGCGTCTTGGCCAGACCCGGCACGCCGATCAGCAGCGCGTGTCCGCCCGACAGCAGCGTGATCAGCGTCCGCTCGATCACGACGTCCTGGCCGAAGATGACGCCGGCAGCCGCTTTGTGGGCGCGCTGCACGCGTTCGCTTGCAGCTTCGAGCCGAGGAACGATGGTATCGTCAGTTTGTGTGACTGTTGTCATTACCCGCTCAACCTGGTTGCGCCCGTTCGAGGCCTGTCGTTCACGAAGACTGTGCAGCAAAACTTTGCGTTGTGGAAGTTGGTCGCAATATGATCGCGATTTGTTCGGCCCGGGGCCCCTCGGGTCAAGTTAACAGTCCGTAAGACGGCATTTATCCAGCCCTGGCGGCCGGCTCCCCGCAGGGGAGTCGCCAGGGCCATCAAAGAGAGGTATTCGGTGCAGAACAACAATCGGACACACGGATCAGCGGTCTGGAACAGCTGATCAAGGCAAGCCGCCGCCCGGCCCGACGCCCCCGTCGAGCGCTGGAATCCGCCATATTGCGGTGACATCGGCCTTGCCATTCGCGCCGACGGCACCTGGACCTACCGCGACAGCCCCATCACCCGCATGCCGCTGGTGAAGCTGTTCGCCCGCGTCCTGCGCCGCGATGCCGACGGCAAAACGTTTTTGGTGACGCCTGCGGAGAAGATCGATATTGCCGTCGCCGACGCGCCGTTCCTCGCCGTCGAGATGGAAATCAAAGGGAGGGCAGGGACCAGCAACTCATCTTCCGCACCAACGTCGACGATGTCGTCACCGCCGGATCTGATCACCCTCTGACCGTTCAAGACCACGGACGGCGGCGGTCTGAAGCCCTATGTTCGCGTCCGTGGCCGTCTCGACGCGCTGGTGTCGCGATCCGTGACGTACGACTTGCTGGATCGCCTGCAGCCTGGAACCGAAAACGCGGAGCCTTGGGCATCTGGAGCGACGGAATATTCTTCACCGTGCCCCCAGAGCTGATCCTCGCCCTCGGAACAATAAGTTCGCACAGCCGTAGTCGCAAATAACCGCACGCGTTTCGAAAGAGCCATATGCCCCTGCATACTCCAGAAAGCCGCAAGCGCCCGCATCGCTGCCGATTTCGCCCGCGTCCGGCGACAGCCGCACGCATCTGACGCGCACCTCGGTCGTCCTCGCACTGGACGGTCGCGATCTCGATGATCGGCATGATCTTCTTCGGGCTCTATCTCGAAAACATGGAGCGCGGCGACGCCAAGTCGTCGCTGCTCGCCCTGCACAAATCGCTGGGGTCGCTGATCCTGTTCCTCGTCATCGCCCGCATCTGGTGGCGCACACGCCAAGGCTCGCTGCAACCGCTGGGCGATCATCCCCGCTGGCACCGGATTGCCGCCAAGGCCTCGCATCATTTCCTGCTGTTCGGCACCATCGCCATGCCGCTGAGCGGCCTGATGCGCTCCATCGGCCGCGGGCGCCCGATCGATATCTTCGGCGTGCCCTTCATTCCTCAGATTGTTCGCCGAAAAGAATGAGATCCGTCAGCGTCATCGGCTCGATGCTGCACGAATGGATTGCCTATGCGCTGCTCGATCGTCGTCGCCATCCACATCTTGGCGGCCATGAAGCACTTCCTGATCGATGGCGACGGCACGCTGCAACGCATGCTCGGCGCGCGCGTCGGCTAACACTCAGGCAGCCGCTGTCATGCAGCCTGCCGCATCGCGTCGTCGGCCTTGAGAAACGCTTCCACGTCGGCGGGCATCGCCGGGGCCGCCCCATCGTAGCCCATCGCAGCCATCACCTCGCTGATCGGCACGAACGCCCGCACCTTGCGATCGTAGAACCCGCCCTTGAACAGCGCTCGCGAGGCCACCTGTCCCGCGCGATCGCCTTTGACGAATACGAACTGGTGCTCGATCACGACGATCGTGTCGTCCCAGCCGATCATGCGCGTCTCCAGCCGGTACGGCTCGAACAGACGCATCTCGCGCCGGTAGCGGATGGCGATCGAACTGGCGATCGGCGTCCAGCGATTTTTGACCACCGCGCGCCACAGCCCGCTGGCCAGAACGAGGTCGAGCCGCCCTAGGTCGCCGATCGTGAGATAGCGGCCGTTGTTCATATGGCCGATCGCGTCGAGGTCGTGCGGCATGACGCGAAAATTAAGCGTGGAGACGCCGTCCGGCACCGCCAGCTTCGGCGTGAAAGGCTGTATCAGGATGCACCAGAGCAGTCGCAGCCACAGGTTCATGCGATCGCCTCCGTGATCGTGCCCGACACTATCCGAAGTTGACGTATACGTCAACTTAGACGGCTGGCGGGAGACCAGGGGTCTGACCCCATAACTCGACCTGCATTTTCCACCGCTATCTGTGTCACTTCAGGCTGCCGCACGCCCTCCGCAATGTGCTACCACAATGCATCGTTTGCTTCGCCATGCGCAGGGGATCGGCTTGGCACGTTCGTCTTATCAGTCGTTTTGGAAAGTCCTGGCGTACCGGCCTGGCAGCTGCGGTATTCGCAGCTGCGGCTCAAGCCGCGCCCTCACCCGACCCAGGCGCTCGTCGATCAGGCCGCAACGTCGCTGATGCGCGGCGATGCCGCCCAGGCGGCTGCCGGCTACACGGAAGCGTTGAAGGACACCAGCCTTCCCAACGATCGCCGCGCCAGCATTCTCACCGATCGCGGCGTGGCCTACACGCGCCTCAACCAGGCCAAGCTGGCGATCGACGATTTCAACAAGGCCGCTCAGCTTTTTCCTGAGTACGCGGCCGTCTACAATAATCGCGGCAACCTGCTGCTCGCGCTCGGCCTGCCCAAGGAAGCCATCAAGGATTTCGAACGCGCCATCGTGCTCGCCCCCGGCTATGCCTCGGCCTACAACAATCGCGCCAACGCCTACATGAAGCTGGGCCAGTCCGGCGACGCGGTGCGCGACTACAGCAAGGCCATCCAACTGATGCCGGCCAACGCCGCCCCGCTCAGCGGCCGCGGCCGCGCTCATCTCTCGCTGGGCCGCCCCCACGCCGCCATCCGCGACTTCTCCCGCTCCGTCACGGCAGACTCGCGCTTTGCCTCCGGTTACCGCAATCGCGCCGAAGCCAAGCTCGAGGTGGAACACTTCGACGAGGCGATCGAGGATCTGTCGCGCGCCATCGCCTTCGACGCCAACAATGCCGAGATGCTGGTTCTGCGCGGCAACGCCTACATGGCGACGAAGAATACACCATCCGCCATCAAGGATTTCACGCGCGCCATCGAGCTCAGTCCGAATTTCGCCGCCGCCTTCGAAGCGCGCGGCTTGGCGCACGGCATCATCGATGCGCGCGAAGAAGCCTTCGCCGATCTGAACCGCGCCATAGAACTCGACCCGCGCTCGGCCACGGCCTTTGCCTTCCGCGCCTTCGTCTACAAGCAGGACAGCCAGCCCGATATCGCCATGAAGGATATCGAGACCGCGCTGAAGCTCGACGAGAAGCGCGCCGAGGTCTATTGGGCCCGCGCCGAGATCGAGGAGGCCCAAGGCCGGTCTGATATGGCCGTTGCCGACCTGCGCCGCGCGCTGGGCCTGCGCCCCGGCTATCGCGACGCGCTCGACAGCCTGCAACGTCTCGGCTTCTCGGTCGCCGAACCCGACGACACGGGCCTGGAGGGTCTGGGCCTCGACAAGTGGCGCGTCATCACGCGCTCCGGCCGCTACGTCGCCGTCAACGAAGACTACCCGCGCATCTCCGTGCCGCTGGAGATGATGGGCGAAGGCAAGCCGCGTATTACCGACTGGGAACTGAAGGAAGCCCCGTTCAAGGGGATCGGCGTTCTCACTTTCGACGCAGGATCGCTCGCCACGCCCAAAGGCAAGGAAGACACCCAGCAGGTCGCCATCATCGATACGCTGGAGAACAAGATCGTCGCCATCGAGCCGCAAAAGCAGGGCAACAAGACCGCGAGCTGGACGTGGGAAGAGGGCAAGGTGACCGTGGCCTCTGCCGATGGCGTCACCGACGAATACAACCTGCGTGTCGGCAAAGACGAGGCGGTGGCCGAGCGCCGCTCGACGCAGACCTGGACGCGCCCTCAGCGGCGCAAGCCCAAGACGCTGTTCGACCTGTTCTTCAACTGATAGGCAATCCGCAGCCCTCCTTTGAGCGTACGAACGTTTTTGAAGACTCGACGTTCAAGGCCTGCATGAGCGATCCCGTACAAATCGTCTGGTTCCGCCAGGATCTTCGCCTCACCGATCATCGTGCCCTGTGCGCCGCGATCGCCACCGGCGCACCTGTGCTGCCCGTCTACATCCTCGACGACGAGACGCCGGGCCCTTGGGCCATCGCCTCGGCGTCGCGCTGGTGGCTGCATCACAGCCTCGCCGAACTGACCAACGCGCTCGGCCGCATCGGCGCTCCGCTTCTGCTGCGTCGCGGCACGTTCGCCGATGAACTCGTGAAGCTCGTCAAGGAAACGGGTGCCACAGCCGTCTTTTGTTCTCGCGCCTACGAGCCGTGGGCCGCAGCTCTCGAAAACGACCTCAAGGCCAAACTCGACACGGTGGGTGCCGAACTGAAGCGCTATCCCGGCACGCTGCTGCGCGAGCCGGAAGACCTGGGCACCAAGACCGGTGGCCCGTTCAAGGTCTACACGCCGTTTTGGAACGCGCTTTCCGGCGGCCACGATCCCGCCAAGCCGCAGCCTGCTCCAACCAAAATAACGCCGCCCGGCAAGCTGCCCAAAAGCGATCAACTCGTGTCCTGGAAACTGCTGCCCACCAAACCTGATTGGGCTGGCGGCATGCGCGAGAGCTGGCAGCCGGGCGAGGCCGGTGCCGAACGCCGCCTCGAAGCCTTTCTCGACGAAACCGTCTCAGGCTACGCCGGCAGCCGCAATCGTCCCGACAAGGTAGGGACCTCGCGCCTCTCTCCGCACCTCCATTTCGGCGAGATCAGCCCCAGCCGCGTCTGGCACGCCGTGATGCACCACGCGCGTGGCGGCTCGCTGACGAAGGGCGCCGAGACCTACCTCAAGGAAATCGTGTGGCGCGAGTTCTCCTACCACCTGCTGTTTCATTTTCCCGATCTGCCCGAAAAGCCGTTCCGGCCCGAGTTTGCTTCCTATCCGTGGAAATACCAGCAGGCGAAACTTGTGGCTTGGCAACGCGGCCAGACCGGGTTTCCCATCGTCGATGCGGGCATGCGCGAGCTGTGGCACACCGGCTGGATGCACAACCGCGTGCGCATGATCGCAGCCTCGTTTCTCATCAAGCATCTGCTGATCTCCTGGCAGCAGGGCGAGGCGTGGTTCTGGGACACGCTTGTCGACGCTGATCTGCGCCAACAACGCCGCCAGCTGGCAGTGGGTGGCGGGCTCCGGCGCTGACGCGGCACCCTATTTCCGCATCTTCAACCCGATGAAGCAGGGAACCACCTTCGACCCCAATGGCGATTATGTGCGCCATTGGGTGCCCGAGCTGGCAGCCCTGCCCGACGAGGATCTCCACGCGCCTTGGGAGGCCACAGCGGCAACGTTGGCCAAAGCCGGCGTCGTATTGGGCAAAACCTATCCGCACCCGATCGTTGATCACGCCGACGCTCGCAAGGCCGCGCTTGCCGGCTATGCGGCCGTTCGGGACTCACACTGACGGCCCCGGCGCGTCAATCCGCGCTGCGTCAGAACCGCGCTCGCAGCAAAATATTGCCATGAAACCAGCACATTAATCGACTTTGCGTGTGACCGCCTCGAAACGACCCGGCCTGTGGCATCATCCTGGCCGGGACAGAACTTAGGAGTGCTGTTTCATGAAGGCTGCGTCTATCGCTGCGATCCTCGCGCTCGCGCTTGCCGCAACCGGCGCCGTCGCCCAATCGCCTCCGGTGACGACAAATCAGTCGCCGCCATCGGCAGCCGTTGCGCCCGGCGAACCCCAGATCCTCAATGCTCCAAAGCCCGCCCAGAAGCCGGCAGCTGCAGTAGAGCCATATGCGGGCCAGAAGCCGGCAGGCTCGCCGCAGCAGACAACGGCCCCGCCGGCGCCGCCCCCTTCGGCGGCAACAGCTCCAGCGGCTCCATCTGCAACGGCACCTGCAGCGGAAGGTGCGGCCACGGCTGCAAAGGCAGCAGCATCGGAAGCCAAGTCCGCTGCCCCGGTCCCGGAGGGCCCAGCGGTCAAGCCCATCGACAAAGGCGGCGTGCCTGCATCGACGGCTGCAAAAGGCGATGCCAAGCCGGAGAGCAAGTCCGATGCGAAATCTGACGCCGTGCCCGCGCTCGCCAAGCCCGAGCCACCCAAGCCCACGCTTCACGTCGCCATCGATCTGACGAGCCAGAAGATGACGGTCAGCGAAAATGGGGGCGCTTCGTACAAGTGGTCGATCTCGTCTGGCCGCACCGGCTACCTCACGCCGAAGGGCACGTTCCGTCCGGTCTGGATGTCCAAGATGTGGTACTCGCGCAAATACGATTACGCGCCGATGCCGCACGCCATCTTCTTCCATGGCGGTGCCGCGATCCACGGCACGGATTCCGTATACGCGCTGGGCCGCCCCGCCTCGCATGGCTGCGTGCGCCTGTCGCCGTCAAACGCGGCGGCGCTCTACCGCATGGTCACCAAGCACGGCAAGCAGAAGACGCAGATCACCGTGTTCGGCACGCCGAAGCAATCTGCGCCCGTGGCCTCCAATGACGAGGGCACCCGCCGTCCGCGCACCACGCTGCGCAGCTTCGAGGACGGCCCCTCGTGGGACGACGACGACGACATGCCGCCGGTTCCCCGCCGCGGCGTTTACAGCGATCGTGGCTACGACGACGAATATGACGAGCGGCCGCGTTACCGCTCCCCGCCGCCGCGCCAGCGCCGCTACGTGCGCGACTACGACTCATACGGCGACTTCTGATAGTTAGAAAAAAGCGCCCGCTTTTCAGCAAGCTAGGCGGCTTGCGCAAACATTCTTCCGTCCAAACGCATTTCTCGGGAGCCAATATGGTCCCCGTGCGTTTCGTGCTGAGCAAAAAATGCGAAAAAAACGCTCGTCGAAGGAGATCGATCTTGAAAGAGAACTGGAAATTGCCGTCGTTGGCCCTCGCCGCGACACTTCTTGCTGCAAGTTCAGCTTACGCGCTCGAACGCGCTGCACCGGTTCAATTGGCTCAGGCTGGCCCTGACGACGAGAAGGGCGGCGGTGAGCCGCGCGGAAAAGGTGGCGATGACGGCGACGCAGCCGAACCTCGTGCCAAGGGTGGAGAAGGTGGTGGCGCCGAGCGTCCAGCTCGTCCGCAGCGCGGCGAGAAGTCCGACGACGCCGGTCCGCGCCCCGAGCGTCAAGAGCGGAAAGAACGTCCGGCTCGCGATCCGGATGCTGAGCCCGCGCCAAAGAAAGCGCCGGCCCCTGCGGCTGGTGAAGATGACGGCCCGCCTCAGAAAAAGGCGCGCCCTCCCAAAGACGATAACAGCGACGCGCCCGCTGAGAAAAAGCAGGCCCCGCCTGTCGAGAAGAAAGCTCCGCCACCGGTAGAAAAGAAGGCTGCCCCCGAGCCGAAGGACGAGCCGAAGCCGGAGCCGAAAGCTGCGCCGAAGGCCGAGCCGAAAGAGCCGCCTGCCCCGAAAGGCGCAGAACCGGCCGAAGAGCCCAAGAGCAAGATGAAGGCCCCGGACGCAAAGCCCGGCGCCGACGTCGACGGCAAGAAAGAACCTGTGCCCGGCGCGAAGAAAGACGATGGCGTTCCGCCTGCCGCCAAGCAACCTGGCGCCGGCAAGGAAGCCGTGCCCGCAGACAAAGGCCCGGACGCTGGCCCGCCGAAGACGGGCGTTGAAGGCACCCCGCCCGACGGCAAGGCGCCGCCATCCATTGATGGCAAGGCCCCGCCAGCCTCGGACAGCAAGGCGCCCGCGGCCGCACCGGCAGGCGCTGCGCCGGCTGCCGCGCCGTCTGAAGTCAAGGACCTGAAGGAACTGAAGCAGGAGCGCAAGGAACGCACCGAAGACGGCGGCAAGCGCATCGTCATAGAGGAACCGGACAAGCGCGCCATCGTCAAGGAAGGTGGCAAGACGATCATCCGCCACGACGAGACGGAACGCTTCCGCCGCCTCGATCGCGGCAACACGCGCCGCGAAAAGCGCAACGGCCTCGATATCTCGATCAGCGTCCGCCCGGGCGGCATCGAGATCTTCACCGAGACCGACGATCGCGGCCGTTCGCTGCGCCGCTATCGCCGCGATCGCGAGGGCCGCGAAGTCATCCTGTTCGACAATCGCGACTACTACCGCCGCCACAACGACGATTCGTTCATCGATGCCATCGTCGATCTGCCGCCGCCACGCGTTTCCATCGCACGCGAGGACTACATCCTCGACTACGAGGAGGCGTCCGACGTCGAAATCTACGAAACCTTGTCGGCGCCGCCCGTCGAGGAACTCGATCGCACCTACTCGATGGAAGAAGTCCGCCGTTCGCCGATGCTGCGCGATCGTATGCGCCGCGTCGACCTCGACGCCATCAACTTCGAGTTCGGTGCGTGGGAGGTCACGCAGGACCAGTATCCGGCCCTGCAGCGCGTGGCCGGCGCCATGAAGCGCGTCATCGATCGCAATCCCGATGAGATGTTCATGATCGAGGGCCACACCGATGCCGTGGGCTCCGACGAGGACAACCTCAGCCTGTCGGACAGGCGTGCGGAAAGCGTCGCGATCATTCTCACCGAGCAGTTCGGCGTCCCGGCGGAAAACCTCACCACGCAGGGCTATGGCGAGCAGTACCTGAAGGTGAACAGCGAACAGGCTGAGCGCCAGAACCGCCGCGTCGCGGTCCGCCGCATCACGCCGCTACTGTCCCGCACCAGTGGCAGGTAACTCCGCCAACCGCTAAGGAGAGAAGCGGCCCGCAAGCCGCTTCTCTCTCGGTCTACCGATGACGCAAACCGCAATGCACGATTTCGCAATCGCTGCTTGATCAAGGTGGGCGAAACGCCTGCAATGGGTGTCATCCTCGGGCTTGTCCCGAGGCCCCATCTTGCAGCGGAGGGCAAAGCCATCTGGTTGCGACGGCGCGATCAACGCCGTCTCTTTAACAGCGGATGGTTGGATCCTCGGCACAAGTCCGAGGATGTCAAAGCGGGGAAGCTGCTCGCGTTTGCAATATGCCGTTGCTTGTTGATCCAGTCGCGCGGTTCTGACGATTCAGAACGGATTCCAAGTCGGTTGCGGCGTGAAGCGCAAGTAGCCTAGGTTCGCGCCGAGCCGCAGCCCGACGCCGGAGCGGATAGGTGCCATGAACACCGGCCCGCCCTTCAGCAGTGTCAGGCCAACGCCGCCCACCACGTAGGCGGAGCCGTCGATGCCGCTGAACGTGCGATACAGGTCTGCAGAGTCGCGCAGCTTGTAGATCAGGAACAACGTCCGCGACCCTTCCGCGCCGACGTCATAGCCAACCGAGGGCCCGTGCCAGTAGATCTTCTGCGTCTGCGTCCCGCCCGATCGCCGGTACAGCGTGCCGTTGCCATAGCGAAGGCCAGCCAGGAATGCGCCGCCGCCCTCCTGCCCGAGAATGTAGGCCGTGGGCCGTCCCTGCTTGGAGAATGAATATTCGATCACCGAAGCCAGGTTCGTCGAGATCGTGCCGAAGAACCCGCGCGTCGCATCGCGGATTTCGTCCAGCGTATAGCCTTCGCTTGCGTCAGGCGTGAATTCTCCCGGCGGCGGCCCGTACGGCTGTCCGGCCCCGCCCGGGTCCATGTTCATCGCCTGCTCGCTGGACGTTTCCCAGTTCGACGGCGGTGTCTTCTGCGCGCGGCGATCCGCTTCCGCGCGTGCTTCGGCAGCCTCGCGCTCCGTCAGCGGCCGCACGGCGGGTGGCGCAGAGGCGCCGCCGCCGCGTTCGGGCTCGCGCTCGCGCTGCGCTTTGCCCGGTTCCCGCTTAACCTCGGCCACCTTGGGATCGGCCGGCTTTGAAATCACCTTCACGTCGGCCAGCTTGTTGTCGCCTGGCTTGCCGTCTGCTGGCTTTGCCGCCTCAGCCTTTGGCGCTTCGGCCTTCGGAGCCTCAGCCTTCGGCGTTTCGGCTTTTGGCGCAACGGGCGGTGCCGCCGCCGCCACCGGCTTCGGCGCTCCGCCGCCGGCCTGGATTTCCAGCTCGATCTTTTCCAGCGTGTAGCTGGACTTCGCCTTCATCACGGCGAGCAGTTCGACGCCGGCGGCCTTGAGTTCCGACAGCTTCCCGCAGTCGGCGGGTTTGCCTTCCTCGACACGGCCAAGCGCGTCGATCTTGGTCAGCAACTCGTTGGACTGCGCATCGAGTTCGCCGATGCGGCCGTCCTGCAGGTATTCCAGCGCCTTGTCTTCGGAGTCGGTTTTCTTCCAACCCTTTTTGGCGCGCAACGCCTCCAGCTTTGCGTTCAGCTTCGGCTGGTTTTCCAGGTTGAACTTGCGCAACGAGGCGCCCGCCTGGTCGACGGCGCCAGCGAAGTCTTCCTTTTTACAGGTTTGGGCCAGCGCGCCAGGCGCCGTCAGTAGCAGCGCCGACAGCGCCAAAATCATACGTCGCAACGGATACATCATTTCAGCTCTCGGACCAGCGGGCGGGACGAATTACAAAAATTCGCCTTCCGCCAGCGGGTTAGTTGCAGGAACTTTAGACAATACTATGGCTCGTTAGGCACCGTGCGGACTATGCTGGAAGTCGGCTTCTCGTTTCCCGCCGTCGGCAAGCCCTTCACGTCTTTTTCGATCATCGCGTCGTATTCCGGCAGCGTGCTTGCCGGCGCCTTTGATTTCAAGTGGACGACCTTGTAGCCGCCATCCTTCAGCGCCTTCAACAGCATGGGAAGGGCGGTCGCCGTTCGCGGCTGAATGTCGTGCATCAGGATGATGCCCTTGCCCTTGACCTCCAGCTTGGCCATCACCGTCTTCACGATCTGGTCCGGCTTGTTCTTGAAGTCGAACGAGTCCGCGTCCATCGAGAACATCGCGATGTTCCGCTGCGACAGGTGCTCCACCATTTCCTTGGAATCTCTCAGGTAGGGGAAGCGGAAAAACGCAGCAACGTTGCCGCCGAGCGCCCGGTGCACGCCGCTCAGCCCCTTCTCAAACTCCTCGATTGCCAGCTTGGGATCCTTTTTGCTCAGCTTGCCCAGGTCGGCGTGCGACCACGTATGCGAGCCGACGGTGTGCCCGCGGGCCGCCACGTCGCGCAGAATCTCCGGCATCCCGAGGGCCATCTTGCCGATCGAGAAGAAGGTCGCCTTCGTGCACTGCTCCGCCAGCGCGTCGAGAACGGCCTTCGTCGTGCGCACCTGTGGGCCGTCGTCGAACGTCAGCACCACTTCCTTGGGCTGCAGGAAATCGTGCACCTTGTACTGCTCCAGCCCGAAGCCGGGGCCACCCGTGGTGTCGATCTCCAGTGTCTTCACCACCCCGATCGCGTCGGGGTTGGCGCAGTGCGCAGCGGCCGGTGCCGGCGCTGCTGCGGGCGCCGGTGCCTTGTTGGCCGCAGCCGCTGCCGCCGGCGCGCCAGCCGCCGGCGCGCCAGCCGTCTGCGCAACTGCGTTCGTCGCGCCTGCAAGGGCCAACGCCAATCCGATGAAACCCGCCGATACCACCCGCACGGTGTCCTCCCTGAAATTCTTTTCGTTACGCCTGAAATCCAAATCGGAACCAGTCTGCTAAGACTTGCCCCCGCGACGCAAGACAGCGCAATCATTTGGCCGGGGACGCGGCGGATTGAGGGCCGTTGCAGCGTTTCTGGAAACAGATGTGACGTGCGCTTCTGCGAAGCACAAGTCTAGCCCGGCGCACCGACTTTGCTCATGAATCGCTCCCGGTCGACGACGGCACGCGTGTGTTTCCCGCGGCCGATCAGCTTGTGGCCTTCGTGAGCCGTAACGGCAAAGCTCAACAGCCGCCCCTCGATCGCCGTCAGTTCCGCGCGCGCCGTCACGCTGGCTCCGAGCGCAGTCGCGGCCACGTGCTCGACGTTGATCAGCGTTCCAAGTGAGATGGCCCCGCCCGGCAGCCCCGGTTCCACGCACTGCGCGGCCGCCTGTTCCATGACGGCGATCATGGCGGGTGTCGCGAACACCGGCACGCTGCCGCTTCCCAACGCCAGCGCCGTCCGGCTTTCATCGACGACGACGCCCGCGTCTCCCGCCATGCCAATGCGCAAACTGCTCAGATCCATGAGTTTTCCGTTCCAACCGGCACGCCTTCGCCGCTCATTGCAGATGCTGCATCCGTGTTCCGCGCGGAACTGAGGCCCGGCGCCCCTTCGCCTACAGTGATGCCACGCTCGCAATTCCAAAGGTCTGGAGGATCACATGTTCAGCAAGATCGCACTGATGCTAGCCGTAACCGCAGCCGCCGGCACCACCGTAATGATCGGCGCGAGCAACGCGGAAGCCCGCGGCGGCGGCAAAGAACACTTTGTGCAGGATTATCACTTCAAGAAGCCGATGCATGGCTATTCGGGCCGCGCCGGCGACTACTACTGCGACTACATCCGCTTGCCCGAACGCCGCTGCACGGTCACGGCTAGCGGACAGGAGCGCTGCAAGGTCGTCGGCTGGACGCTGCGCCAGACCTGTTACTGAGTTAGAATATCGAGGAATTTGAGCTGGCCGGACTTGCGTCCGGCCAATTGCTTTTGAGAAGGTCCGGGAGCCCCGCGCAGCCGCGTCGGGGAGGGGTGTGGCGGAAGCGGCCAAGCAGGTCTCCCGGTAGTGGCTCCGCCAGCCGTCTATCCAAGGATAGACCGAAGGCGGAGCCGGTTACGAGCGACAGAGAAGCGGGGGACTCCGTCGCTCGCTTAGAACGAGACCAGCGTGCGGTCCCGCTCAACCCTTCACAGCACGACTGGTCGAGCAGGCGATCCATGAGACCGCATGTTCCGTTGCGCTGGATGGACGGCGCCCGCAACAATTCCGCGGCGCCGTCTCAAATATTGTGGAAGTGAAGCTCCCCCCGATCCGTTTCCCTCAGATCGGTAAGCCCCCATTGGGCCGTCCGACTGCGTGCGAAACAAGGAAGTCGTGAGGCCATATTGTGACGATTGCGTTTTACACCGGACGTTCCCGGACAAAACCCCGCACAAGCCCTATGCTCGAAACTAGTAAAACGGGGCATTTTTATTGTCCTTCTAACTCTGATGTGTAGTTACGTACGTGTTTGTCCGGTCACTCGTCTCAGGAGTATCTGCATGTCAGAAGGTGCCAAAGTCGTCCACGCGCAATGTCACGTTCTGCGCGTCATCGACCACCCTTGGCCGTTTGCGATTGAAGCCTCCGGCCAGATCGCCGCGCATTGGCAGCAGCGCATCGAACAGAACCCGTCGTTTTTCAACGGGCAGATACATCTCCTGCGGCGCTGGGATCTTTCGGACGGGCGCTTTACCGGCGAGCTGCTGAAAACGGATTTCGCCAGCTTCCTGTATTGGCGCGAACACGATTACCCCGACCGCTCCGTCCGCGACTGCTTCGGCTCGGCGCTGCTGCGTTCGTCCGACGGCCGGATCATTTTGGGGCGGCAGTCTCCCGGGCACATCAACGCCGGCCTGACGTACTTGCCGGGCGGCTTCATCGATCAACGCGATGTCGCAAGCGACGGCACCGTCGACGTAGCTGCCTCCGTGGCGCGCGAGATCGCAGAAGAGCTGGGTTATGCGGACGGCACGTTTGCGGCCGAACCAGGCGCATTTCTCACCTTCGACGGCCAGCTGCTGTCGATAGCCATCGAGTATACCTCGACGCAGAGTGCGGCGGCGCTCTTGGAGAGCGCTCGCAAGTTCATCGCATCCGAGAAGGACCCGGAATTGGAGGCGGTCATCGCCGTCGCCGCCCGCGCCGACTACGCGCATCTCGCGATGCCCGGTTTTACGAAAGCCTTGTTGGACGCGGTGCTCGGTTCAGCGCCTGCATAAGCAGAGGGCTGCAACCGGCCGCGCGGCTCGCAACGAACTTCGCGCTCCAACACCAAAAAGGTACAGCCCCACCGACATATCCGCTTGGTTGCATCATCGCTTTGCGGCAGAGTGCGCCCGCTTTCGGCCGGGATAACGGGAACCCCATGCAACTCACCTACTACACCCTCGACGTGTTCACGGAACGCCGCTTGGCGGGCAACCCGCTGGCCGTCGTCACGGACGGCGCCGCTGGTCTCGATACTGCCGCCATGCAGGCCATTGCCCGCGAGTTCAACCTGTCCGAGACGGTGTTCGTCTTGCCATCGGAGAAGCCGGCGCATTCCGCCAAGGTTCGCATTTTCACCCCCGCGCGCGAGTTGCCGTTCGCGGGCCACCCGACCATCGGCACGGCCGTCCTGCTGGCCGAACTGCGCGAGGGGACCACCTCCGATGAAGCACTGATCGTGCTGGAGCAGTCCATCGGCACGGTCCGCGTCGGCGTTCGCCTGCGCAACGGCGCCCCGTATGCTGAATTCGATGCACCGAAGCTACCCGTGGAAGCCGGCCTCTTGCCGCCGGCCGACAGGCTGGCAGCGGGCCTCGGGCTGCTGCCCAGCGAGATCGGTTTTGAGAATCACAAGCCCAGCTGCTTTGCCGCCGGCAATGCCTTCGCGTTCGTTCCGGTATCATCGCTGGACGCGATCGCGCGCGCCCGCCCGCAGTTTCCGCACTGGAACGCGGCCTTTGAGGAACAGGGCCTCGTCGGCGCCTTCCTCTATACGCGCCAGTGCGCGCACACCACGTCGTCGTTCCACGCCCGCATGTTCGCCCCCGCCAGCGGCATTCACGAAGATCCCGCAACCGGCTCGGCCGCCGTCTGCTTTGCCGGCGTCGTCAAGCACTTCGACACGTTGCCCGATGGCTCGCACCGCCGCGTGATCGAGCAGGGCTACGAGATGGGCCGCCCCAGCGAACTCTCGCTGACGATGGAGGTCGATCAGGGCAAGCTCGGCAACGTCCGCATCGGCGGTCACGCCGTGCGCGTTTCCAACGGCCAGCTCACAATCTGACTACGCGCCTGCGCATCAGGCCGCGGCAGCGAAGGTCCCTGCCTGCGCCATCGCCCACGCATCGCGGAAGCGCGGGTCGGCGGTTCCCGTCAGCAGCACGCCCTCGTCCAGCGGCGGATAAAGCTCCGCGAACGACACCACCTCGCGCGCCGAGATGCGCCGCGAAAAATGCTCCAGCCTGAACTGCAGCGGGTGGTCCAGCCCTGCGGCCGCCACCAGTTCGGCCAGCGACATCAGCGTGGCGCGATGGAAATTGCGCACGCGTTCCGCCTTGTCGGGCACCACGATGGCCCGTTGCCGCATGGCATCTTGCGTCGCCACGCCGGTGGGACAGCGATCCGTGTGACAGCTCTGCGACTGGATGCAGCCGACAGCGAACATGAAGGCTCGCGCCGAATTGCACCAGTCGGCTCCGAGCGCCATTGCCCGCGCCATGTCGAACGCCGTCACGATTTGCCCGCTGGCGCCGATGCTGACGCGATCGCGCAGGCCGATGCCGATCAGCGCGTTATGCACGAAGTTGAGGCCCTCGCGCAGCGGCATGCCCATGTGGTCGGCGAACTCCAGCGGCGCAGCGCCCGTGCCGCCTTCCTTGCCGTCCACCACGATGAAGTCCGGGCGTGATGCCGGTCTCGATCATGGCCTTGCAGATGCCGAGAAATTCCCAAGGATGGCCGACGCACAGTTTGAACCCGATCGGCTTGCCGCCGGACAGCTCGCGCAGTCGCGCGACGAATTCCATCAGCTCGCGCGGCGTGCTGAAAGCCGAATGCGTGGCCGGCGAAATGCAGTCGACGCCTTCGGTGACGCCGCGCGTCTGCGGCGATCTCGGCGCTGACCTTGGCCCCCGGCAGCACGCCGCCGTGCCCCGGCTTGGCGCCCTGGCTCAGCTTGATCTCGATCATGCGGATCTGCTCGAGCTTGGCCGTGGCCGCAAAGCGCTCAGGCGAGAACGCGCCCTTGCCGTCGCGGCAGCCGAAGTAGCCCGAGCCGATTTCCCAGATCAGGTCGCCGCCGAATTCGCGATGATAGCGGCTGACGCCGCCTTCTCCCGTGTCGTGGGCAAAGCCGCCGGCCGCCGCACCCTTGTTCATGGCGCGAATGGCATTGGCGCTGATCGCGCCGAAGCTCATGGCCGAAATGTTGTAGACCGACGCCGAATAGGGCTGCTTGCACTGCGTGCCGCCCACCTGCACGCGAAACGATTTGCGCGACACCGGCCGCGGCGCCATGGAGTGGCGCATCCACTCGTAGCCTTCGCTGTAGACGTTGTACTGCGTGCCGAACGGAATCTTGTCGAGCGCCATCTTCGCGCGCTGATAGACGACAGACCGGCGGTCCCGGCTGAAGGGTGCGCCGTCTTTCTCGCCTTCGAAAAAGTACTGGCGGATCTCCGGCCGCACCTCTTCGAACAGAAAGCGCATGTGCGCCACGATCGGATAGTTCCGCAGAATGGAGTGCCGTGTCTGCAGCATGTCGCGCACGCCAAGTGCCACGAGGCCCAGCGACAGCGCCAGCATCACGAAATTCGTATCGCTCGGCGTCCGCCAGGCCAGCACCGCAAAGAGCACGGCGCAGAAGACCGACAACGTGAAGACGGCAAAACGCGGCTGCAACGCAAGCTGGAGATAGGTCATTCGGACCTCGAAGATGACGCCGGTCGGCACGCTGAACCTATGCCGGCTCCCTTGCGTTCAGCTGTTCATCGCTCTAGGGCGCAAAAACACAGATGGGATGTTAGCCGCCCAGGGCGACGCGCTGACGACGCCTGGTGACCGCTTCTGGCATTCCGACACCCACAAAAGAGCCTAAAGTTGTCGCCGCAGCCCGGTTAAGCAGAATTAGGCGGGGATAGCCGGCGCGGCGCGTTCTCGCGCTATTCTGGCTCTGCTATGGCGGCACAACTCGTCCCGGCAGGCAAGTCGACGTACAAATCCGCCGCCTTGCCGTGGCGCCCGTTCGCGGGCACGATGCCGGCCCGGCAAAGAAAATCGGATCAGATGGCCAAACCCAATCCCACACGTCTGAAATCCATCGAGGGCGGCAAGCGCACGCCGTCGCCCTGCGACGCCGCCTTGCGCACCCTGGCCCTGGAAGGCGAGGGCATCGCCGCGCTGCACAAGGCGCTGACCGGCGAACTCGCCGAGCCCTTCAACGAGGCGGTACGCCTTTTAAAGACCGCCCGCGGCCGCGTCATCGTCAGCGGCATCGGCAAAAGCGGACATGTCGGCCAGAAAATCGCCGCCACTTTCGCCTCGACCGGCACGCCAGCCTTCTTCGTGCACCCCAGCGAGGCGTCCCACGGCGATCTCGGCATGATCACGCGGGAAGACGTTATCCTGGCGCTTTCCTGGTCCGGCGAAACCGTGGAACTGAAGAACATCATCACCTATTCGCGCCGCTTCTCCGTGCCGCTCATCTCGCTGACGTCACGGCGCAGGCTCCGCGCTCGGCCAGCAATCAGACGTCTGCCTTTGCCTGCCGCAGTCGAAAGAGGCCTGCCCGCATGGCCTGGCGCCCACCACGTCGACGACGATGACGCTGGCCATGGGCGACTGCCTCGCCATCGCACTGCTTGAGGCCAAGGGCTTCACCGCCCACGACTTCAAGCAGTTCCATCCCGGCGGCTCGCTGGGCGCCAACTTGAAATACGTCTCCGACGTGATGCATAAGGCCGACCGCCTGCCGCTGGCTCACAAGCAAGAGCCGATGAGCGACGCGCTGGTCACGATGACGGCGAAGGCGCTGGGCTGTCTCGGCATCGTCGACAAGAAGGGCCGTCTCGTCGGCGTCGTCACCGACGGCGACTTGCGCCGCCATATGGGCGCCAACCTGCTGTCGGCCAAGGCGGGTGACATCATGACGCCCAAGCCCAAGACGATCGAGCCCGGCATGCTGGCCTCCGCCGCGCTGGAACTCATCAACGCCTCGCGCATCACGACGCTGTTCGTCGTCACCGACGGCAAGCCGATCGGCATCGTCCACGTGCACGATTTGCTTCGTGCCGGCATTGTGTAGATGAGCATGGCGTAACCGCGATGGACGACAACGTCAGCTTCAAGACGTCGATGCAGTTCACGTATGGCGAACCGAGCCCCATGGGCCCCGGCATCGTCCGGCTGGTCGCCAATAACCCGAGCCCGCTTCACCTTCAAGGGCACCAACACGTATCTTGTCGGCATGACGTCGCTCGCCGTCATCGATCCCGGACCCGACGATCAAACCCACGTCGACAACATCTTGAAATACGCCGCCGGCCGGCCCATCACGCACATCCTGATCACGCACGCTCATCGCGATCACGTCGACGGCTGCGCGCGGCTTGCCGCCGCCACCGGTGCCGTCACCTGCGGCTACGGCCGCACCGGCCAAGCACCGGATGTGCCGTCCGCCAGCCCGTCAGGCAAGAGTTTCGTCAACTGGGATTTCGAACCGCAGAACAAGGTTCGCGGCGGCGACGTCATCGCTGGCGATGACTGGGCGCTGGAATGCATCTTCACGCCAGGACACGCGCCCGACCATTTGTGTTTCGCCCTCAAGGGCCGCCGCGTCGTTTTCTCCGGCGATCACGTCATGGCGTGGAACACCTCTGTCATTGCGCCGCCCGAAGGCAGCATGGCCGATTATCTGCAATCCCTGCAGCTGCTGATGGATCGGTCCGATCAGGTCTTCCTGCCCGGTCACGGCGGCCGCATCGACGAACCCCAACGCACCGTGAAGGCCTATCTGCTGCATCGCCGCTGGCGCGAGCAGGCCGTGCTTGCCGCCATTCGCGACGGCACGAATACCGTCAACGCCATCGTGCCGGAGGTCTATCCCAACATTTCAGGGCCACTCGCCATTGCCGCCGCCCTGTCGGTCCAGGCGCACGTCGAGCACCTTATGGCGCGGGGCGTTTTGGCTTCCGCGCCCGCGACGATGTCCTGGGATCATCCTCTTTCTCTGGCTTGAGATTGCCCTTGTCCTTGCGCTTGCTGCGCTCGGGCCGCTCCCCGTCGGCCGTCGGCACGGTCTCTTCCATCCGCGCGACGATTTCCTTCATGATCAGCCGCAGCCGTTTCGGCATTGTGGCCAAGGTCGCTCTGGCCGAAGCGCGAGGCCGATCGCAGGTCCACGCGCGCGCTCGTCTTCCGTGCCCGAAACACGCACCGCGACGTCCCCGTAAAGCCCCATGATCAGCGTGCGATCCACCGCCTCGATGAAGCCCGGCGCCCCGGTTTCCGCGTTCGGCTCTTGTTCGCGCACGATCGTCAAGCTCTGTCGCTTCAGCGCTTCCACGACGAGATCGAACGCCTCGGCCTGCGAGCGATTGAGGATCATGGGCTTGAGGTCGGGGTACGCGCGTGCCTGCTGCTCGCCGAAGGCCGCGCCGGGATAAGCCGCCGAATTCTCCGCCGGCGTCCGCGACATCGCCAGAACATCGAAAGGCGGCGGCGAGGCCGTATCTGTGGAAACGTCGTAGATCATGGGATAGCTGCGCGCCATCGCCATCACGACCACAGGCCCCGAAAGCAGCAGCAGGGCAATCGTGAGCCCCACGATGATGCGCGCCGCCCCATCGCCTCCATGCCGCCAGATGCGCACGCCCGCGGTCAGCCCCAGGACGACCGCTATCGTCGGCCCCCACGAGTGCCGTCACCACGACATTGGCGGCCACAGGCGTTGGCATGCCGAATAGCCGGTGCAGAAAGTAAGCCGCGATCACCAGCAGCAGGCAGAAGAACGCCAGCCGGCTGGTCCAGCGGCTCAGCGGCGACGCCTCTGGTTCCCGCTGTTTCATGCGTCCTGTGCCCCAAGTGTTGCGGTTGTCCCGTGTGTCCGGCCAGCCACTTTTGTCGCTGCCGCACCTGGGCGATCATAGTGAGAAATTCGCGCGAAATGTAGTCTGCTGGAGAAGCCATGCGGGCATCACGGCACAACTACGAGGACCCTGTGCGCTGGGCCGCGGTTGCAGCCGTGGCTGTGACAGCACTTTGTGGCTTGATTGGCGCACACGCGCTTCCGGCCAACGGCCAAAGTGCGCCGGAGCCAGCTGCCGAAAGCGGCCAGCCCGAACCACGCGTCATCGATCCACAGCCCGCCCCGCCTCGCCCGCCGCCTGGCCCGCTCAGACTGATGAGCTGGAACGTCGCGTCTTCGCCCTACGCCATTGCCATGCGCAAGATCAAGTCGTCTGCGCCCGCCTGGCGTACGAGCTTCGGCTCGGAACGCCGCACGAACGATGCGCCGCCTCCCCCGCAGTCAGCCCTGATCGATGCCGATGTCGTGCTGCTGCAAGGCATCACCAACCCGCGCGCACTGCGCCGCCTTTTCCCCCGCGCGCAGTTGGCGCCTCATCTTTTCGCGCCGCGCGCTGGAAACGTTGCCAAGGGCTCCGTCTTCACCGCTCCCGTTTCATCGGTCGAGTCGAAGCGGTTGCCATCCGCTTCCGGGATGGTCTTCGCGTGCTCAATCGCGGCGAAGACATCGACGATCTGCCAGCCGCAACCCCGCAAGCTGCAACTCCGCTCGACGCCGTCGCGCCAGCCGCCACCGCGGTCCAGCCGCCGGTTAACCCCGCCTCGCCTGGTCTCGCCGTTAAGATCATCGATCGCGGCCGCACGCTGTGGCTCGCCTCCGTCGCGTTCGAAAAGGCTTGCGACACGGCAAGCAACACCGATTGGCTCAGCAGACGCTGCTGGCGCGCTGGCGCAGTCGTCGCACGGAAGCGGGTGAAAGTGTCGTCACGGGCGGCCGCGTAGCTTTCGGATGCGCCTGCAACGGCGTGTGCAATGCAGGGCATTGAGTGGCATGCCGCAGGCTCCAACGTACTGCCACACCTCGCCAAAGGCGAAAATCGCCAGGTCTTGGGCTGCATCGCCGAATGGACGCTGGAATGATCCGAATTCCCCGCATGCTTGAATATGACAGTTTTTTATGGTCTCCAATCGAACGGCGACGTCACTGAACCTTGCGGATTTTCAATGTCCTATCGTTTCGAGTTGCGAGAACAGATCGGGCCCGGCTTTGCCCGCATCGCCACCGAACAGATCGACCGCGTGCTTCGCGACTTGACGGCCCCGAAAGATCGCAATCTGGCCGTCCACGAAGGCCGCAAAAGTCTCAAGCGGCTGCGCGCGCTGTTGCGCCTCGTGCGCCCCGGCATCGGCGGCCAGACGTTCAAAGCCGAGAACGCGCGTTTCCGCGACATCGCCGCCCTGTTTTCCGCCGACCGCGATCGCCATGTCTTGAACAGTGTGGCCGGGCAGCGCGCAGCCGCCATGGGGCCTCGCTATCGCAAAGCGTTCAGCGCCATCAAGGGCGCGCTCGCCGAACCAGCGGATGTCGCGACGTCAAATCAGCAAGAGGCGGTTTCGCGCCTGAAAGCGGCGCGGAAGCTCGTCGCTGAGCTGCCTCTGCCCGAAAGCTTCCAGACGCTGCAGCACGGTTTGGCCGAGAGCTACCGTCGCGGCAGGCGTCAACTTCGCAGTGCCTATGCCGATCCCGGCGACGAAGCGTTTCACGATCTGCGCAAGTCCGTGCAGCAGCACTGGCGGCACATGCAGGTTCTGCAGAGAGCCTGGCCCGACCTGTTCGTCGCGCGCCTCGAGGCGGCCCGCCGCTTGTCGCAACTCCTCGGCGACGATCATGATCTGGCAGTCTTTGTCGCGCGGTTGAAGACCATACCTCGATCCACCCTGCCGGCTGCCGACCGCCGCGCGATCGAACGCCACTGCCGCGTCGAGCAGGATCGCCTCCGTAGGCTGGCCCACCCTCTCTGTCAGCAGCTGTACGCCGAGCGAGCCGGTCAGTTCGCCAAACGCATCGCCGCGATCTGGCTGGCGGCCACGCGCCTCGCCGAAATCGAAGCCTCCGCCGCTGCCAAGTCAACAGGCCCCCAATCCGGGGCGCCGAAACCCAAGGCCACGCGGGTATCCGCAAAGGCGGCGACCCGCCGCGGCAATAGCGCGCAATCGGCCAAGCCGCACCATTGATCGGGCTCCATTGGCTGCGTCGAACGTAATCGGTTAAGCTTCGTCGTAGGCATGGCATGCGCTGCGGCGCGTGCCCGGCATCGCATCAGGCATGCGCAGCAGCGTGTGCCCTGCAACAGGCACGCGCAACAGCGCCGCTGCACTCGGGAATGGAACGCCAAACTCTATGCTTACCGAAACTTCGGGCCGCTACCTGCTGCCGCCCAACCATCCCCGATGTAGCCCACGGCCGCATCGGCGTGCTGCTGCTCAACCTCGGCACGCCCGACGGCACCGACTACTGGTCCGATGCGCCGCTACCTCAAGGAGTTCCTGTCGGACGAGCGCGTGATCGAGGAGCCGCGCTGGAAGTGGTGGCCGATCCTCAACCTGATCATCCTGACCGTGCGCCCGGCCGCAAGGGACGCGACTACGCCACCATCTGGAACAAGGAGCGCAACGAGGGCCCGCTGAAGACCATCACGCGCGCGCAGGCCGAAAAGCTCGCGCGCGCACGGCTCGACGATCAGCCGCACATCGTCGTCGACTGGGCGATGCGCTACGCGCAACCCCTCGACGGAAAGCCGCATCGAGGCGCTGCGCGCAGCGGGCTGCGACCGCATCCTGCTTGTGCCGCTCTATCCGCAGTACGCCGCCGCCACCACCGCCACCGCCTGCGACCAGGCGTTCCGCGCGCTGATGAAGATGCGCTGGCAGCCGGCCGTGCGCGTCGCGCCGCGCCTATCACGACGATCCGGTCTATATCGAGGCGCTGGCGCGCTCGATGCGCGCGAGCCTCGCCAAGCTCGACTTCGAGCCCGAGCGCATCATCGCCACCTTCCACGGCATGCCGCAGAAGTATTTCGACAAGGGCGACCCCTATCACTGCCACTGCCAGAAGACGTCGCGGCTGCTGCGCGAGGCGCTCGGCTGGCCGGCCGATCGCTGGCTGACGACCTTCCAGTCGCGCTTCGGCTTCGATCCGTGGCTGCAGCCCTATACCGACAAGACGGTCGAGCGGCTGGCGAAGGAGGGCATCAAGCGACTCGCGCTCGTCGCGCCGGGCTTTTCCGCCGACTGCCTCGAGACGCTGGAGGAGCTCGAGGTCGAGAACCGGCACATCTTCGAGGACAACGGCGGCGAGAAATTCGCCTATCTGCCCGCGCCTCAACGACAGCGAGGACGGCATCGACGTCATCGAGGCCGTCGTGCGGCGCGAGCTGCGCGGGTGGATCGACTGAGCAGGCGAAGCCGCTGCGATTTTCGCGGTTAAGGGTTGCAGGTATTTAATTTAACTATACGTGGACGGCGCAGCCTCAGAAATCCCTATTTCCGTGCTTAATGGCTGTCCTCGCATCTGCGCGAGGGGAGACGATTTCATGGAAATGTTCGGCGGCTTCGAGCTCTTCGGTCTGTTGCTGATCGTGCTCGCAGCCGCGGTGCTCTGGTCCACCGTCAAGGTCGTGCCGCAGGGCTACAACTACACGGTCGAGAGCTTCGGCGCTACACGCGCACGCTGACGCCCGGCCTGCACATCCTCGTTCCCGTCGTCGAGCGCGTCGGCCATCACGTCAACGTCAAGGAGCAGGTGATCGACATCCCGAGCCAGGACGTCATCACGCTCGACAACGCCATGGTGCGCGTCGACGGCGTCGCGTTCTTCCAGGTGCTGAACGCCGCCAAGTCGGCCTACGAGGTCGACAACCTCGAGCATGCCACCATCAACCTGACCATGACCAACATCCGCACCGTCATGGGCTCGATGGACCTCGACGAGCTGCTGTCCAATCGCGACAAGATCAACGCGCAGCTTCTGCACGTCGTCGACGCCGCGACGGAAGCCTGGGGCGTCAAGGTCACGCGCATCGAGATCAAGGACATCGCGCCGCCGCGCGACCTCATCGACAGCATGGCGCGCCAGATGAAGGCCGAGCGCGAGAAGCGCGCGCAGATCCTGGAAAGGGAAGGCCTGCGCCAGGCCGCGATCCTGCAAGGCCGAAGGCGCCAAGCAGGCCGTCGTGCTGGAAGCCGAGGGCCGGCGCGAAGCCGCCTTCAAGGACGCCGAAGCCCGCGAGCGCTCCGCCGAGGCCGAAGCCAAGGCGACGAGCTCGTCTCCGACGCCATCGCCAATCGGCAGCGTGCAGGCCATCAACTACTTCGTCGCCAACAACTACGTGAAGGCGCTGGAGGCTCTGCCTCGGCGCCGAACCAGAAGGTGATCCTGATGCCGCTCGAGGCGTCGTCGGTGATCGGTTCGCTCGCCGGCCTCGCGCAGATCACCGGCGAAGCGTTCGGCGGTATCGCCCCGGGTGGCGGCGCGCCGGCGCCGAAAACACCGCAGCGCCCGCCTTCAGGCCGCGCCGGCACCGTTCCGCAGGTATGATAGCCAGATACGCCACCCAGACCGGCCAATAGGGAGACGCCGCAATGCCTGTACTGGAATTTCTCGCCGGCCTGGGGGTGTGGAACTGGGTGTTCCTGGGCCTGGCGCTGGGTGCGCTGGAAATGCTCATTCCCGGCGTGCAACTGGTCTGGTTTGGCTTGTCGGCACTGGCAACGGGCATCGTCACGATGATCGCTCAGAATCTTGGCGTGCCGATCGGCTGGCCCCTGCAACTCGTCCTGTTCGCTCTGCTTTCGGTCGTCGCCGTGTACGGCGTTCGCCGCTATGCGCCGCCCAGCGAAAAGAGCGACGTTCCCGATCTCAATGCCCGCGGCACCCAGCTGATCGGCCGTACCGCGGTGATCGAGAACGCGATTGTCGGCGGTCGCGGCCGGGTCCGCATCGGCGACACGCTCTGGCCCGCAAAGGGCCCCGACCTGCCGGCCGGCGCATCCGCCCGCGTAACCGGGTCGGATGACACCGTGCTGATCGTCGAACGCGTTTAACCGCCGCCGGCGTCAACCATGCGTCTCGTCGCCGTCGATGCTGGGCGGTATCGGCTGCGGCGGCACGTTGGGCTCGTCCGGCATCGGCGTCGGCTCGCCCGGCGGTTCGGATGGCGGCTCTGTCGGGTTGGGGTTATGCGGATCCGGTTTGGGATCGCTGATCGGCGGTTTGCCCGGCTGGCCCATGTGCTGTCTCCATTGCTCTGCTGAAAGAGCAACGCAGCGCGCCGCAATCGGTTCGAATGCGCGCCTGATCGTTGGCGACGCCAGCGGTTGAACACGCATCGCAAACGTGATCACACGTCCTCTGCACCGTTATCCCGCCAGCACGCTGCTGCGGCAGCTGACGCCGTGCACCCGCACGTCGACTTCGCCCAGCCGTATGCCGAGTGTCGTCAACAGCGAATACAGCACCTGGTCCAACGGAGTAGCCACGCCAGTCAGGATCGTCTTCACCAGCGGATCGAAAGTCACGCTGAGCCCGAGCGGCGCAACCGTGACAGAGAGCCCCGACAGCAGCGACGAGACGAGCGTCTCCGTCATGTTGCGCGTCGACGCACGCTTGATCGTGCCGTTGTTGATATCCGTCTGGCTGAATACCAGGTTCGTCGCGCTCGTGTTCGTCACGCTCGTCGAGGCCGATCCATAGACGGCCAGGCCGATGGGCGGCAGCAGCGGCACAGTCAGCGGCACGTCGACCAGTTTCGCCGGCGTTGCGGCAGGCACCGCTGCGAAGTTCTGCAGGGCCGCATCGGAAATGTCGCCGATGGCAGCCGAAGCCAGGCCCGGCTTGGCGGCAATGGTGACGGCACCCGTGCCGTTGGCCGCGCAGGCGATGTTGGTCAGCGTACCGTCGGCGGTCGCCGAGTTGATATAGATGGGCAGCCGCACTTGCGTTGCACTTAGCAAGCCGGAACCGCCGATTTTGGCCTCCAGCCGCACGCGCGTCTGCGCCGTATGCAGCGTGGCGCCGGGCTGGCCCACGGCCACCCATCCCGACTGCTGCGCCGGCTCGCCGATCGCCACCGACAGGGTGAGGCTCGCCACGCCCGGGACAGATGCGCCCAGGTTCAGGTTCACCATCTTGCCGCCGTTGGCGATCGTCGCCGCCGCCGACACGATGTCCATCACGGAGATCTGCGGGTTGGGCCCCGATAGAGGATCGCCCACGCCCGTCGATCCGACCGGCCCGAGGCTCAGCACCTTGGATAGCGTGATCGGCTTTGATCCAGCATTCGATTGCAGCCCCAGCGTCTTGAGAGCGGCGCTGGCGGTGGTATTGCCGTTGTTCTGCGTCACCTTGGCCAAGGCGTTGATGACGTTGCCGACGTTGGCACTGGCAGACAGCACATCGTTGTACGACGCGCCCGTCAGCCCCAGCTCCGTCGATAGCGCCTTGGCGAAATCAAACAGCCCGACGTTTGCCGAGACCAGTGCGTTGTAGTCCATCAGCGACAGGTTCACGGACCCGCCCAGCAGGCCGCCCAGCAACCCGTTGATGGCACCACCGCTCAAGCCAGCCAAACGGCTGCCGATCGAAAACGTCGCCAGTTGTGCGTTCGCCGACATGGCCGTCACGCTCATCGTGCAGCAATTGTTCACGAACGTCTTCGCAAAAAAGATGCGGCCGGGCTTGGTCACGGTTACGCGCGCGGCATTGTAAGGCAGCGCGCCCGCGGTGAAGCGCGCGTCGACGGCGGTCGCAAGCTTGGGATCGTAATGGCCCAGGTCTACTTTTACCGTCGCGGCGGCGATGTCGATGTTATTGGCCGCAAGCGTCGCCCGCGCGGCGGCTTCGGCATGCGCCAGATCGCCCGCAGCGGCCATCGCCGCCAGATCCGTAACGCTCTGCGCGTTACGCTTTTCCAGGTAGAGCGAGCCGACGTCGACCGCCAGCGCAGAGCAGGCGATGCCCACCATGAAGAAGGCGCTGGAGATGATGGCGATGCCACCGCGATCGTCGCGTTTGAAAGCAAGAAGTCTCGCGCGCCCACGCGCTAGCCGGCGATGAAGGCGCATCAGTATCCCCCGCGCTTGATGACGGCAGACTGCACGATGGTGGAGGAGGGCAGCGGCAGGAACGGCGTGAAGCTCCAGATCGGCAAGTCCGATGCGTCGTAGCTGATGGCGACGCGAAATTCTGTCGCGTCTTCTGGCCGCGGCGCTGCAACGACCGTCAGTTTCGCAGCATCGAGCAGCACGCCGTAGCTGGAAACGTTCTGGCAACGCTGGCTTTCGCCAGGTTGGCGCGTTCCACGTCGTTGAGCCCGGCAACCGACGCGCGCGCCGCGTCTGCGGCGAGCTGCGCCGTACTGTGCGCTGCTGCGAAATAGATTCCGTAAGCCAGGATGCCCAGCATCAGAACGAGAAAGACTGGCAACACCAGCGCGAATTCTATCGCCGCTGTACCATCCTCGTTACGCCGGTACATGCGTAGGAAAAAGCATTTCATAGCCGATTACCGTTTTTCAAAAAATGGAAGTAAGCAATAAGTTCAAATTCTAACAACTGATATAACTGCATCTTTAGCGTGTTATCGCTTAACGCCAGGCTTTCTCCGCGTACGGCATTGAGGCTTATGGTTGAGGAAGAGTTGACGGCCGCTCGGCCGCTACCCCCGTGAAATTGGCTCACCGCGCACGCATCGGCTGGCCACCGGTGATCGCGCGGTATTGTCGCGCAACCAGCCTGGGCGCTGGCCGTTGTGTTTTGCAGACGCGAAAGCGCCAGCGGCAAAGCCGCAAATTTCGAAAGAGCGGCAAAGCCGCAAATTTCGGAAAGAGCCGCAAAGCCGCAAAATTTCCGCAAAGGAGGCAAACAATGCAACGGATCCCAAGCATAGCCCTCGCGCTCGTAACGGCAGCTACAGCCATGTCGTTCGCCGGCGCCGCTGAAGCTAAAGATCGTGGCGGCCACCATTGGCATGGCCATGGCCACCACTGGCACGGCGGTGGTCATCACGACGGCTGGGGCGGAGTTGGCGTGAACCTGATCGATCCCGGATACGACGACAGCTACTACTCGTCGTACGACGATGATGACGACGTCTATGACTGAACGACCAGAAGCCCCGGCCCGGTGCCGGGGCTTTTTGCTGCGCAAACGCCGATGCCAAAACTTAGCGGACGCCGGCCATTTGGCGTTTCAACCACGGCGTCAAGGCCAGCATGCCAATGGCCGCCGCGCCGCCAAACGCCGCAAACGAGGCAAAGTAGATCGCCAACCCCGCCGGATCGTCCGACGTGAATCGAGTCCCGAAGACGCCTGCCAGCTTGTTGCCGAACGCTGCTGCAAGAAACCACACGCCCAGCATCAGGCCCACCAGCCGTGGCGGGGCAAGCTTGGTCATCGCGCTCAAGCCCACGGGGCTGAGGCACAGCTCACCCATCGTGATCAGCAGAAAGTAGACGACCAGCCACAGCGGGCTGGCGGGCGCTACCGCCGTTGAAAGGGCTGCCGGCACCATCACAAGAAACGACGCCGCCAACAGCCCCAGGGCCATCGCGAACTTGACGGGCGTAGACGGCTGCCGCAAGCCGAGCGCCGTCCACAGCACGACGAACAGCGGCGCCAGCAGAATGACGAACATGGGATTGAGCGACTGATACCACGCCGAAGGGATGGTCCAGCCGAGCAGAACATTGTCCGTCAGCCGGTCTGAAAACAGCGCAATCGATAGCCCCGCCTGTTCGAACGCCGACCAGAAAACCATTGCCGCCACGAAGAACACGAAGATCGCCGCGATACGTCCGGCCTCCAGATCCTCACGCCGGCTGAAATAAGCGATCGCCACCAGCGGCACGATGATCAGCAGATAGCGCAGCCATTCCAGCCCCGGCTGGTCCGACAACAGCAGCAACGCCAGCAGGCCGCCTGTTGCCACGACCATCGCCGCGACTTCGAACCAGCCGGTCGCCCGTAGCGGCGGCGCCTCGCCAAGCCCGGCAAACGTTTTCGTCCGTGCCGCGAACAGCGCCAGCGCGATCGTCATGCCGATGCCGGCCGCCGCAAAGCCCCAGTGCCAGCTCATGGCCGGATCGAACCCCAGCGACGCCAGCCAGCCTTTGAAGGCCGCGCTCTGCGCCAGAAATCCTGTCACCAGCGGCGCCAGCAGGCCGCCGATGTTCACGCCCATGTAGAAGTACGTGAAGCCGGCATCGCGGCGCGGATCGTCCGTCTCGTAGAGTTCGCCCACCATGGCGGAGATGCTGGGCTTGAACAGTCCGGTGCCCAGCGACACCAGCACGACGCCGGCGTAGAAGGCGGTCATCCCGCCCCAGGCCAGCGCGAAATGCCCGAGCGCAATGACAACGCCGCCGATCAGCACCGCGTTGCGCGTGCCGATGAACCGGTCGGCCATGAACCCGCCCGGCAGCGCCAGCAGGTATACCGCCATCGTGTAGTTGCCGTAGAACAGCGCCGCCTGGACCGTGGAAAATCCCAGGCCCCCCTCGGCCACCGGCGCCACCATGAAGAACACGAGAATGGCGCGCATGCCATAATACGAAAAGCGCTCCCACAACTCGACGAAGAACAGCGTCGAGAGCCCCGCAGGCTGAGCGGCTGAAATCTGCAGCGGAATCCCCCTGGCGTGCCCGTCAAAGAGCGGCACTCACTCTCCGGTGACCAACACGCCGGCGCAAGGAGAATTATGAGGCCATGGGGCGCGTGGCTATGCCCAAACGCTCAGCACAGGCCTTGGCTGGGGCGGGAGGGTTCGAACCTCCGCATGGTGGAATCAAAATCCACTGCCTTACCACTTGGCTACGCCCCAACAAGGAGCGTGGCGTGTAACGCGTTTTCAATGGCGTTTCAAGGTGGCTACGCGCGCCGGCTGGCCAACTGCTAGCCCGGTGCGCCGCAGGCCGAGGCCGTCCACGGTAGCGGCCCTGGAAACAGCCGCAAACAAGCCGCAAACGGGCTGCCCGCGACCCGCCGCCATCAACGGTTATCGCGATAGCGATCCCGGGAGCGCCGCTCCGTGTGGCGATAGCGCTGGTTCTCGCAGAAGCGGCTGCGCGTGCCGCTCAGGCATCCGTAACGGTCCAGCAGTTCCGCATCGCGTTCGCTGACCGGCCCGCCGGCCCGCGCGTTGGCGCGTGCCGATTTCCACTTCCCAATAATTATCCGCCAGCGCCGCAGTGCCTGATGCCGCGAGAAGCAAGCCAGCGGCCACCGTCTTGAGGCTCAACATGGCAACTCCAATCTACAATATGCATACCAGGCGACATGGTCTCGCAGCAGCGTCGATTCAAGACAGCACAACGTTCAAAACTGCACCGACGCGGCGGATCGAATTGCCTAGCTAGCCTCTCCGTGCACGCAGTATGATCGCCCGCACGCATGACCAATGGAGGTTGCCATGGCTGAAGACGCAGAGTGCGCCGATTGTGCCGGCACCGGCGAAATTTGCAGCTCGTGCTGCGCTCCGACGGACTGGTGCGGCTGCGAGCGCGGCGAAATGCTGCCGATGGTGTTCACCTGCCGCACCTGCCACGATCCGGAGGCGTGAGACCGTTTCACCGCGCTGTGGCGCCCGTGGCTGCCCGCACTGGATCTCACCGGCAATCCGTTGCCGGGTCCTTCGACCGGCACGCGAACGGGTCTTGCAGGACCGAACGCCGGAGCACCGCACGCCAGACAGGCCCGACCGGCGCCTAACGAGGCGCAGGAGCAACCAAACCGGCCCAAGACTTGCCTTGCGGCCCCGAGGCGGCGCGGCTATAAAGCGGCCTCGCTCGCCGCCCGCCTTATCGCGGACGCGGGCTGATCCCTTTCAAAACGGGATGAAACGGTCGGGCGGAGCGTAGCGCAGCCTGGTAGCGCACTTGCTTCGGGAGCAAGGGGTCGGGAGTTCGAATTCAAGGCTTGTGCTGGTGGAGGGATTAGAGGACGCCGCGTACGTCAATGCATGGATGGTTCTCAACGACAATTAGGACAAGTTGCGCGGAGCCGGAGCCCACATAGTCGCCGCAAATGGCAAGAGTGAGCTGATACGTCCGACAATAATCGCTAAGCGTTTGGGAATACCGACGTTCCTCATATTTGATTGTGATGGCGATAAGCTTGAGCATGAAAATCCGGAAACCGCGAAGTCCCGTCGGCGATATCACGAGCGGGACAATACGGCGCTGATGTCACTGATGGGTGTCGATCCGAAAGAGCCATTTCCTAATGCAGTAATCTGGGGAGCTGATATCGCCGCCTGGCCGCACGATTTGCTTTCCTCCGTCAGAGACGATGCTGGAAAAGAGGCGTGGGACGTAGCTGGAGGGCAGGCCTCTGCGGCTTTCGGCTCGGCTCCTGATCTGCAAAAAAACACCCTTCACATTGGCATGCGATTAGCCGAGCTGAGAAATGCAAAGGTGGAGCTCAAGACTTCGAATCAACTATGTACGGCAGTTCTCAACTTCGCTGAAAAGGTGTGACGGCTGCTCCGACACCCTTGCTAAGCCATTGATCTAGATTGGGGGAAAATTTGGGGAATTGTCGGAATGGCGTTGATTTTATTGCTTTTTCAGTTGGTTCGGGAGCAAGGGGTCGGGAGTTCGAATCTCCCCGCTCCGACCAGTTTCTTTTAGACACACCGGCCGTACCCTGGCTCTCTCCTCAGCCTCGTATATAGACGAGTTGCCGCCAACCCTTAGGTCGGCGAAGATTGCGGCCGGGGCCCAGAAGCGGCCAGAAGGATCACGCCGCCACCATGCCCGATACCGCGCTTGCCGAAACGCCCAGCCCGCCCGAACCGCCCCGCCCCTATGACGCGCGCATGCTGGCCGTCGGTGACGGGCACTGGCTCTATATCGAGGAAGTCGGCAACCGCGACGGCTACCCGGCGCTGTTCCTGCATGGCGGCCCCGGCAGCGGCGCCCAGCACATGCACCGGCGCATCTTCGATCCGCAACGTCATCGCGCCATCCTGTTCGATCAGCGCGGTGCCGGCCGCAGCCATCCGTATCTGTCGCTCACAGCCAACACCACCGCCCACCTCGTCGAAGATATCGAGCGCATCCGCACGCATTTCGGCATCGACAAGTGGATCGTCGTCGGCGGCTCGTGGGGCTCCACGTTGGGCATCGCCTATGCCGAGCAATATCCCCAACGCGTCGCGGGTCTCGTGTTGCGCGCGGTGTTTCTGGGCACCGCCGAGGAAGTGGACTGGGCCTTCGTCACGGGCCCGAAGACCTTCCGGCCGGATCTCTATGCCGATTTCGTGGCCATGCTGCCCGGGCCCGAACAGCGCGACCCGCTGCAGTCCTACATTCGCCGCATCGCCCACCCCGACCGCGCGGTGCACTTCGCAGCCGTCATGTCCTGGTATGAGTATGAGCGCGCGCTATCGCAGCTGAGCCCGGGCGCGACGCGCCTGCCACTGCCGCCCAGCTGCACGCAAGGCCGATTGCCGCCGACGCCGATCATCGAGGCACACTACATTCGCAACAACTTCTTCCTGCCGCCCAACCACCTGCTGGCTCATGCGGGCCAGCTCGCCGGCATCCCCGGCGCCATCATCCAGGGTCGCTACGATCTTCTCTGCCCGCCCGTCGCCGCCAATGCCCTGGCACAAGCCTGGCCCGGCAGCGACCTGACGTTCGTGGAGGGGGCGGGCCACGCCATGACGGAAGCCGACGTTACGGAGCGTATGCGTTCGGCTGTGGCAGCTCTGACACCACGCTGACCGGTCCGGCACCTTCGCCCGCACGCGCCGTCAGCTCCAACGATCCGTTTTCGAAAATGGGCGCATCGGCAAACTGCTCCGCCATTTGCCGGTCTTCCAGCGTGCGCACGGTCCAGGTGAACAGCGGCAGCCCCAGCTGTTCGCGCACGCGTTTTGGCGCGGGCAGCTGCAGCGCCTGCACTTCGTAGGCGTAGAAATCCGGGTTGGTATCTTCACCCTCGGCCAAGTCACGCAGCCGGGCGGCCCGCGACGCATCGATCTTGTCGTTCCACCAGCCCTCGCCCTCGTACGAGCCGGAGATGATGCCGCGCGGCACTTGCGGAGCGTATTGCTTGGCCGCAGCGATTACCGCCGGATCGAAAGACATCAGCGCGATGGGACCGTCATAGTAGGCCGCCATGCGGCAGACGCGGAACAGGAACGAATGGTCCGGCGGATCCCACTCGCTCTTGATTTCCACCAGCAGCGGAACGCGCCCGGCCACCAGTTCCAGCAGATCGGTGAACGTCAGGATCGCCTCGTCCTGCCCGCGATAGCGCAACTGATCCAGATCTTCCGCCGTCAGATCCGCCACCGGCCCGCTGCCGTCGATCAGCCGGTCGATCTCGTCGTCGTGGAACACCACCGGCAGTCCGCCCGCGGCCGGCCGCACATCGCATTCGATGCCCAGGTCCGCGTCGATGGCCGCCTGAAACGCCGAGCGCGTATTCTCGATGCGCCCTGCCGCGGCATCGAACAGCCCCCGGTGCGCGATGGGAACCAGAAAGATCGCTCGATCCAGGCGCGGCATGGCTTAACTCACTTCACGCTAAAGATGGCGTCGACTTCCACGGCAGCGCCGGCTGGAAGTCCCGATACGCCGACGGCCGCGCGCGTATGCCGCCCCTTGTCGCCCAGCACGGCGACCATCAGGTCCGAAGCGCCGTTGATGACCTTGGGGTGATCGGTGAAATCGGGCCCGGCATTGACGAAGCCGGTCAGCCGCATCACCTGCGCCACGCGATCGAGGTCTCCCAAGGCTGCCTGCGCCTGCGCCAGAACGTTCAGCGCGCACACCTTGGCGGCCGCGATCCCGTCTTCGATGCTCAACGTGTCGCCGACACGGCCCGAGAGAAGTGTCCCGTCGCCGGTCTTGGAAATCTGGCCCGAAATGAAAAGCAGGTTGCCCGCGATCAGGTAGGGAACATAGTTCGCCACAGGGCTGGGTGCCGGCGGAAGCTCTAAACCAAGGTCTCGCAGCCGCGCCGCAATCTCGCCACTCATACATACTCCTTGAACTGGTTGTGTCGTGCTGCTCGTCCTGATGGCACGGCCCTTACATGGCAGGCAAATTGATCCGGACAGCGGCTTTTGGCAATGGCTTCGCAAGGACGGCCGGAGACGGCCAGCAGGCGTGGGCTTTGTGCTACACTGGATCGGCAGGCTGGAATTGAACCTTGACGGCCGGTCAGGGGTTGCCAATCGTCACTGGACGGCAGAAGCGCGGTTTCAGCAACTTGGACACAGAATGATATCAATCTTCCCGAATAGGCTGGTCCTGGCGACGGCATTGGTTCTCACGGCAGCCTTCGCGGCCGGCGCGGTTGCGCAGCCGGTTAAGTTCTCGCCGCACCGTGCAGTGTACGACATCGCCCTGGCGCGCACCGGTGCTGCCTCCGGCGTGAACGAACTGGATGGCCGGCTGGTCTATGAGCTGAAGGGCAGTGCCTGCGAGGGCTACGAGCAGTCGATGCGCTTCGTCACGCGCACCTCGTCGCAAGATGGCGAACTGCAGGTCACCGATCTGCGCACGACCAGCTGGGAAGATGCGCCGGCCAAGCGGCTTCGCTTCACGTCGCGGAATTATCAGAACGCCAAGCTCAGCGAAGAAACCCAGGGCGACGCCAAGCGAACCGATGCCGCCAGCCCCGCAACGGTCGAGATCGTGAAGCCGTCCCGCGCCGAGAGCGGGCTTCCCGCGAACGTCTATTTCCCGATCCAGCATTCGATCGCCGTGCTCGAGGCTGCACGCAAAGGCAATCTGATGCTGGCTGCCGACCTCTACGACGGCTCCGACAGCGGCCGCAAAATTTACACCACCAGCACGGTGATCGGCTTTGAAGGCAAGGCGGGCACGTTGAAGTTTCCCGATCTGCCGGGCACGGGCGAACGCTTGTCGCAAACGGCATCGTGGCCGGTATCGATCAGCTACTTCGACAAGAAGACCGGCAAGGGCGACGCGGTGCCGAGCTATGAAATGTCGTATCGCTTCCACGAAAATGGCGTCACCAGCCAGCTCACCATCGATCACGGCGAGTTCGCGTTCAAAGGCAAGCTGAAGGAACTGACCTTCCTGCCCGAGGTCCCCTGTCCCCAGTGATCAAGCAAGCCGCCTCTGTCAGGTAGACGCTTCAGCGACCGCGCCGGGCGGATCGGCATGTGTTCCCCCGGCCGATGCATCACCCCACAACCAGGCTGCACCGCGCACCCCGCCGGCATCGCCCCACACCGGCGGCTTGATCGCGACGGATGGCCTGTCCGAAAGAATCCACGGCGCCATTTTGTCCGGCAACACGTCGTAGAGATGCGTCAGGCGGGAGAGGCCTCCACCCAGCACGATCACGTCCGGGTCGGTGATGTTGACGATCAACGCCAGCCCGCGCGCCAGTCGCGACGCGTGCCGCTCCAACGTTGCCGCCGCCACCGCGTCACCCTCCTGCGCACGCGCCGAGATGTCCGTCGCACTCAGCCTGTCACCGGTTGCGCGCGTATGATCGGCCTCCAGAAACGGCCCGGCGACCCAGGTTTCCATGCAGCCGCGCCGGCCGCAAAAGCACAACTCGCCGGGATGCTCGTCAGCCTCGGACCACGGCAGCGGCATGTGACCCCACTCGCCCCCGGTTCCATTGGGCCCGTCGACGATGTGCTGGTCAACCACGAGGCCGCCACCTGTTCCCGTTCCCAGGATCACGCCAAACACGGTGCGCGCACCGGCCCCTGCACCATCGACGGCCTCAGACAGCGCAAAGCAGTTTGCATCATTGGCCACGCGCACGGGCCGCGCCAGCGCCGCCGCCAGGTCCTTGGCGAAAGGCTTGCCGTTCAACCACGTGGAGTTGGCATTCTGGCCAAGCCCCGTGCGCGGCGAGATCGAGCCCGGCATGCCAAGGCCCACCGTCGCATTGGCACCACCTTCCGCTTCGAGGCGCTCCACCAACTCGCGCAGGGTTCTCAACGTCCCGTGATAGTCGTGCCGCGGGGTCTTGATGCGCTGGCGCGCCAGCTCGCGGCCCTCCAGGTCGATCAACAAGCCCTCGATCTTCGTGCCGCCGAGATCGATGCCGATACGGCCGGTAGCGTCCGTCTTAGTGCGGCTCAAAACCAAACTCCTGGATTGCTTACTCCCGATAACAAAGCGCGCGCGGTTTCGATCCGCTCGGGCTTGACGCCTTCTTCGGCGGCAAAGACCAAAAGCAGCGATTGGTCGCCCATCAGATGGTCCAACACCGCAATTAATGTTTCCGTTTCGCCAGCTTGCGCACGCAATTGCTCTGGCTCCAGTCCCGTCAAACGCAGAAAGCGCGTGATCCGGGCTTCGTCACTCGCCAGAAAACCGAGCGCTTTCAACGCCAAAGTGCCCGCATCGTCCTTCGTAAACGATTGTTTAGCTATCCGCACCTCGACATCCCCAAGCAAGATGAATCTCAGAGAGTTTTAAGCAGTTACTTACGGCTTTGCGTCTACATTTTCCTCTGATCACCGAAGTCAGAATCGGTGCACAAGGAATTGACATGGGGGCGGCGGGCGTCACTGCGATGACCTACCAACAGACCAGACTTGGCACGGAACCTGGCGCGCAACCAATGCGAGCGAGCATGAAAAGCGTGCTCATTGTGGAAGACAACGAGCTCAACATGAAGCTCTTCCACGACCTGCTCAGCGCGCACGGCTACCAGACAATCCTCACGCGGCACGGGTTGGATGCCATTTCGCTGGCACGCACGCACCGGCCGAACCTCATTCTGATGGATATCCAGCTGCCCGAGATCTCAGGTCTCGAAGTCACGCGCTGGCTCAAGGAAGACGACGATCTGAAGAACATACCCGTCATCGCCGTCACCGCATACGCGATGAAAGGCGACGAGGAACGCATCCGCTCCGGCGGCTGCGAGGCATACGTATCCAAGCCCATTTCCGTCAGCATGTTTCTTGAAACGGTGCGGCGGTTTATCGGGGACGCAAACTGAACGATTTGTTTTTGAGTTGGTGAGTTCAATGACGGCCCGCATACTTGTAGTCGACGATTTGCTCGTCAACGTGAAACTATTAGAGGCTCGGCTCAGTGCCGAGTACTATGACGTTCTCACAGCGAACAGCGGCCAGGAAGCTCTCGACATCTGCGCTCGCGAGCGCGTCGACATCGTTCTCCTCGACGTCATGATGCCCGGCCTCGACGGCTTCGAGACGTGCCGCCGGCTCAAGACCGATCCAGCAACCCAGCACATTCCCGTCATCATGGTCACGGCACTCGACCAGGCCGCAGACCGCGTTCGCTGCCTCGAGTTCGGCGCCGACGACTTCCTGACGAAGCCAGTTGACGACCTGGCACTCATCACGCGCGTCCGCAACCTGACGCGCCTCAAGATGCTCAACGACGAAATGCTGATGCGTGCCTCCACGCGCCGTTCCATGGGCCTCGTCGATCAGGTAGCCCTGGAAGCAGCGCTGCAGCAGAGCCGCGGGCGCATCGTCGTCGTCGACGACCACGAGCGATCGGCAAGCCGCCTCAATGAAGTCCTCAGTGCTCATCACGAGGTGACGGTCGAGGCCCATGCCGACACCGCTAACGCCCGGATCACGGAAGACAAGTTCGATCTCGCCATCGTCTCCATGAGCCTCACAGGCTCTGACGGCATGCGCCTGTGCTCGCAGTTGAGGACGCGCGAGAACACGCGCCATCTGCCGATTATCATGCTGGTCGAGCCGCAGAACGAGGCCCGCCTGCTCCGTGGCCTCGATCTCGGCGTAACGGATTATCTGATCCGCCCCATCGACCGCCAGGAACTGCTGGCGCGCGTGCACACGCAGATCAAGCGCAAGCGCTACTCTGACTACCTGCGCAAGCGGCTGGAGTCGTGCTTCGAGCTGTCGATCATGGATCCGCTGACGCAACTGCACAATCGGCGGTATCTCGACAGTCACCTCAACACGCTGGTCAGCGAGGCGAAGGCCAACGACCGTCCGCTCAGCGTCCTCATGGTCGACGTCGACCACTTCAAGGCCGTCAACGATACGTACGGCCATGACGCCGGCGACGTCATCCTGCGCGAGTGCGGCGCCCGGTTGCGCCAGAACACGCGCGGCGTCGATCTGGCGGCCCGCGTCGGCGGCGAAGAATTCGTTATCGTGATGCCGGACACCGATCGCGTACGCGCAGCCGTCATCGGCGAGCGTCTTCGCGCCAGCATCGCCGAACTGCCTTTCAAGGTGAACGACGACATCACGCTGCGTATTACGGCCAGCGTCGGGCTTGGAAGCCTCGATGATCCCGAGGACACTCCAGAGACGCTTTTGAAGCGTGCGGACAAGGCGCTGTACGCTGCCAAGCGGCACGGCAGAAACCGGGTTTCAGCTGACGCGGCCTGAGCGGCTGAAGTTAAGCGGATAGCCAATCAGTCTATTGATATTGCTGGGTATAGTCTAAGTCCGCTCAAAGACAATCTTTTGGCGAAATTGTGACCAGCGGACTGGAAAAACCCTTGCCGAATCAGGCCTGTCAATAGGCAACTTGCAACGCAAGACCACTTCTGTCAGATTGTGTGTCCTGCACCCACAATCGTTGAGTGGACTTGGGTGCGGGCGGTCTCTGATGCGGTAGACCGACTGTCGAATTTTATGAGCTTGAAGCCGAGCAAATATACGTGGCTTGGAAATTGGTTTCCCGCGACCCGTTGGGTTCGCCGCATCTCCTAATGGAGCGGGGAAATCGTGGTTGGGCACTAGCGGCTGAAGAGACCTCCTCGTTTAGGCTGCACTAGACCGGCTACGACACCAAATGGGAAGTCAACGCCCTCTTTGACAACCTGTTTGGTCACTAGGCCAGGGTCCGTGGGTTACTCGGAATGCTTACCCCGCTGCCGAGCGATTGCGGACCCTGGTCAAGTCTCTCGAAATAGAGAGACGCAAAACCAGCAGCTGAAACACATCCACGCCGTTTGCGATCGCGCTCAGCGCAGTCGCATCGCCTCTTTGCATCGATTGAATTCAGGTGACGTAAGTGTCAGTCCGCTTGGGACTAAACCAGCTTACTTAATTTTGGTTTCCTTGAACTCGACGTGCTTGCGCACGACAGGGTCGTACTTCTTGAAAACGATCTTCTCGGTGGACGTACGCGGGTTCTTCTTCGTGACGTAGAAGAAGCCGGTGCCGGCCGTCGAAAGCAATTTAATCTTCTGCGTGATCTGCTTAGCCATTGGGAACTTTAACCTTGGATGTCTTTGCTTGCGCGCACACGCGCGCACAGTGTTGGGGTTCCGCGCAAATGCGCGCAGTGTTGGGTTGCGCGCACAAGGGCGCACGGTGTTGGCCGCAACATAGCGGGGCGCGCCATGGTGTCAAGAACGAGCCGCAGCAAGCGACAATTCTGCGCGATTCATCACGCCATTTTGTTCAGAATACAGCGGCACGCGCCGTTCTGCAGCCGGTTTAAGGCCGTCTACAACCAGACGTTCAAGCTCTTTAATCACGATGCGCGTCATCCGCGGAACGTCCAGGGCCTGCAAGGCCGGAAATACGAACCAGTCCACTTCCGACAGCTCATCGTCCGTGGCCTGGCCCCGAAAGGCGATCTCTGCGGCGTCGACCAGAAAAAACCGCGTGTCGTAGCGGCGCGGGCGACTGCGGGGGCGTGATCGCCCTGAGGAAGAAATTCAGCGGCTTCAGTCTCGGCATCACGCCGGTCGCCATGAACCCGCACCAACTCTGCGGCGCGCCGTCATTGATGGCCTGCGTCACGCGTACGCCTGCTGCCAGCCCCGTCTCCTCGAACGTCTCGCGCACCGCCGCTAGCGCCAGGCTGCGAACGAACGCACTTGAATAGGGCGCGTGTCCGTCGCGCGGCAATGACAGTAGGGCCGCTTCATCGGCCGGCAGCTCGTCGATGCTCGGCGCCAGCGCGTCCTCGTCATCGACGCGACCGCCCGGGAAAACAAAAACGTTTGGCAGGAACACCTGGTCCGGACGGCGGCGACCCAGCAGCACGCGAGGCTCGTGCCCGGTCCGGTCGAGGATCACCAGCGTCGCCGCATCGCGAATGGGCTGATCGTTCTCCATCGCGAGCGGCCGCGAACCTACGCTGTCCGTTGTTCGACCGCCGGCGCCGCCGGAGCGACGTCCAGCTCTTCGCGTTCCACGCCGCCGAAGCCGTGCATGCGCAGCGCCCACTGCAGTCCGACCAGCGCACCCTTGACGCGCGGCAGCAGCCACAGGCTCATGATGACCAGCGCGGGCAGCGCCACGGCGAGATGCACCCACGTCTCGGGCGCCCAGATGCGCTCCGCGATCAGAATGCCGCCGACGATGACGTGCCCGGTAATCATCATCACGAAGTAGGGCGGCGCGTCGTCGGCACGATGATGATGCAGTTCCTCACCGCACGTGCCGCAAGCGTCCACGACCTTCAGGTATTTGCGATACAGCGCGCCCTCGCCGCAAGCCGGACATTTCTGCTTGGCGCCACGCAGCATCGCTTGCGGAACGGCGCGCGGAGCGGTGTCATCGACCGGCATTGTGGACCTCAGCTTTCAGGGCTCATCTGCCAAAGAATTGAGCATTTTCCGCCGCAAATCAAACCGGCGGATAGTCGCGGTGCGATCGCACGCGCCGGCGGCCGGCTCCCGGGGGTCGCCAGCGCCATAAATCGGCGGCTCCCCGCAGGGGGTCGCCAGCGCCACTAGAAGGAGTCTCTTCCCACGAATGGCTTGGAGAGAACGCCTAACGCCATTCCGGCGATGAACCCGCCGACGTGCGCCATGTACGCCACGCCGCCGGTGCTGGCGGTCTCGTCCGTCGTGGCAATCGCGCCGACGCCGGAGAACACCTGCAGCACCATCCAGAACCCGAGCACGATCAGCGCCGGCAGCGCCATCACCATGCCGCCCGGCACGATGACATTGACGCGCGCCTTGGGAAACATGACGAGGTAGGCGCCGAGCACGCCGGCGATCGCACCCGAGGCGCCGACATTGGGAATGCTCGACCCGGGCACCACCGCATACTGCGCCATCGTCGCCGCGATCCCGGTCACCAGGTAGAACAGCACATAGAGCGGCTTGCCCAACCGATCCTCGACGTTGTCGCCGAAGATCCAGAGGTACAGCATGTTGCCGAACAAGTGCATCCAGCCGCCGTGCAGGAACATGGCCGTGAAGATGTTGTCGACCTGGCTCACCGGCTCCGCGCCGAATTTCACCGGCGTAAACGCCCATTCGCGAATGAAGCTGTCGCCCTGCTGCAGTTCGAGCAGGAACACGACGACGTTGATGGCGATCAGCGCATACGTGACGACGGGCGTAGAGCGCCGCCCGGTATTGTCGTCACCTATTGGGAACATGGATAGGCCCTCGTTAAACCCAGTACGCTTGGACTAAGAGCGCGGCGCAATGCTGGCCGTAGTCTGCGGTGGCGCGCACTTCGTTTTGGCAACTGATGCCAGATACTCGTTGCGCTGCGATAGCGCTTTTCCTTCCTTGCCGGCCGCGTCCTGAAAGTCCATCCCGAACCAAAGGACCGGCACGATAATGCCCGCTACGCCCGCAGCAACATTCTGCGTGACCTTCCAGCCTTCCTCCCTTGCCAGATCGGTGATGCGGTCGTTGTTGACTTTGATCTCAGCGACAATCTGTTCGCAAGTGAGATGTTGATCGGTGACATTGACCACCGGCACCAAATCGGGTGGGCGTCCTGCGCAAGCGCCGACAAATAAAATATAAGCGCCGAGTATAAAAAAGCGGCCCATCAAACCCCTCCAAAAAGCAATGGAAAGACTGGGATCTGATTCTGCACGTCACAACAGTGGCCACGTTACGTGTCCACACATTTGTCCGGCCTGAAAACGACACTAATGGCCTGCGAACACCAGAGTCTTGATCGGAAGCAAGAGAGCCTGCGCGCGCAGGATCACGGCGTGGACGACGCCGACTGCATCGACGCCATGCAAATAAATGCGCGTGAGGAAGCCCAACGACTCCTTCTCCAGCCGCTCGTGGTTGTTGCTGTAGCCGTTGGCAATGCAGGCGCTGCCGGGCGTTACGCCGTCCAGGCCGTCCTCGTACAGCGGCTCCAGAAACACGAGAAGCGTCCCCGGCCTCGCGGCCTGCCGGACTTCGATCAGCTGTTCGCCGGCCTTCACTTGCCCTGCCGCGATGTAGTCCTGCACGCCCGTGACCACCATGGGAATAATGGTCAGAGGCTTTGATACGCACGTCACTTCTGCTGCCATGCCGACTTTCATGACTTGGGCTTCGATCTGCCCGAAGCCCGCCTGGATCTGCTTTCGGCCGGCATCTTCGGGAATGAGCAGCCCACCCGGCCGCATGAACGGGTTGACGATATCGCCGACCTTCAAAAGAAACTGCTCCACACGGCCAGAGACGCCGGCGTAGACGACCGTTTTGTCCAGATCGACCTGTGCCTGTTTCAGCGTGGCATTCGCACTCGCTTTTTGAGCCGGCAATAGCGTCGAGACGCGGGTCTCGGCGGCCAGCTTGGCAGCCTCCGCGGCCACGACACCGCCGCGGCGGCCATCGACGACATTCTTGAGGCGTTCGATCTCGCGCACCGAAACGACATCGGCATTGCGCTGGCGCAGTTCGTCCTTCGTGGCCAGTTCGTCGAGCGCCTGCTGATAGGTGCCTTTCGCCGACTGGATCTGTCCTTCGGCTGCAGCGATATCGGCTTCGGCCATCACCATCGTCGCCTCGACTTCCGCGACGCGACGCTTTGCGACTTCGAGATCGGCTTCCTGCTTGGTGCTGTCGAGCTTGAGTATCGGCGCGCCCTTCTCGACCTTGTCCCGCCACTTCACGTAGATTTCGCTCACCCTTCCGCTGGATTCCGGCAGGATCGGAACCGTCCGGAAGAAGGGCGACGCACTGGTCGTGGAAGGATGGTGATAGAAAATGATGGTGATGAGCAGAACCGTGAGCATGAGGCAAGCCGTGATGCCCCATCGCAATTCAAACCATACGGAATAGAGCGTGATCTCCCGACCAATCCGCTTTCCCTGTGCATAGTGTCGATAGAGGTAATCCGGAACGATCGTGAAGAGGGAGCACAGGACCAGTTCCAGCATGATCTAGGCTCCTGGCTCGGCCGGTTGGCGGGCGGGCGGGGGAGGGGCCACGTCTTTCGCCGGGCCTGGCGCCGCAACTCGCTCTTCGAGCGCGTTGGCAATCCGCTTGAGCGGAGTTTGAAAATCCGGAAGATCGATGAGTGCCAACAGCAGTCCCGCGACCCAGAAGGCGTGCGTGTGAGTCAGCAGCGATAGCAATCCCAGAACCGCGACGATCTCAAACTGCAGCTTCTTGTGGCCCAGCCGCTCCGGCAGCGAGTGGAGCCGGAAGAACAACACGCCCAAACCGAGGACCGTCAGCACGACGACAATCGTCGTGATCGTCATCAGCGTATCCGACTCTCCAGGTGCCGTCAGAAACCACGGGAGATCGTGAGAGGCCGAGGGATGAGTGAGGGCGTCCATGTCGTCACCGGTGCTGGCAATGCCGTTGGCGAACGCTACGCCTGCCGGCTAAGTCTTGGCAATAAGCGGTAGGTTAATACGGCGTTTGCGGCATAAAATTACGAACTTGTTCCGCAGCAACGTCTGCGCGCGTGCCGCCGGCTTCAGCGGATCAAACGTGTGCGGAGCGGCCAACAGCCGAGGAGCTGCTGCCCCTCAACCTAGCCCTCTCCCAACTGTGCGGGCGAGGCTAACGCGTGCCATCGTCCACGCCTCCCCGTCACTCCTTCTCACGATCGTAATAATCAACCGTCGTCTCTGCGCGGAACATTTTCCGCAGGCCGCCCTCGCCACGCTTGCCGGCGACGATCGAGACTTTCTGCGAGTTCGGGTATTCGCACGTGTCCACGTCGACGAGGTTCGACAGCGCCAGGTAGCGCATCGTCACCGTGCCGGTGTTGATGATCTGGTGCGCCACCTCAGCGCCGCCGGTCGGGCAGGCGATGACGTCATGCTTGCGGATCGGGAAACGCTGGTCGCCGAACCGCAGTTCGCCTTCGCCCTCCAGAATGAGAAACATCTCTTCCTCACCGTGGTGCGAATGAAACGGACACTGCACCTTGCCCGGCGGCAGGACGGTGAGATTGTAGCCAAGCTTCCTGGCCCCGATGCGATCGCTGAACCGGGCGCGGCGCGACGTATAGATGCCGTTCTCCTCCACGTCGTCGAACTCGACCTCATCGAGGTTTATGATGGGTTTCATTGCTGCGTCCGTGATGTGATTGCGCTCCGCCTGTTTTGCGCGACCGGGATGGCAAATATGCGCCCACGTTTCCCCTCTGCCCGCGCGCGGGCAGAGGGTTGGAGGGAGGGGGCAGCGGCTTGTGCTCCGGAGCCACTCCGTCTCCCCTGCGTCGGCATGCGCTTGCCGGTTTCCAGCAGCGACTTGAGATCGGTGAGCACGTTTGCAGGCCCTAATGGCGATGTCTGCGATGATGCCGGCCATAGCGTCGGCCGGTGTAGTCGAAGCGCGACGACGGCGAATTCCAGCCATTGTTATAGCCGCAGCCGTAGCGGCATCCGTACTTGAACGGCTCATAGGACGGCGGATCGTTCGGCGAGTACTTGTAGTAGTTGCCTTTGCCATGGCACCGCTTCGGTCCATGGCAGTGATAGTAGGGGCGGTAGTCGACGGGAAGCATCGAGTGCGAGCCCAAAACGGCATCTGCGCGACTTGGCGCCAAAGGCGCCGCGCTCACCGATCCCGCCATGGACAGGATCGCAAGGCAGAGCAGGGCAGGCAATGCGTGTCGGATCGTCATGGAGCCCTCTTCATTCAAGACCCTGCGCACTGGGAGTGATCGAAGCTCCACATCCGCCCGCCCCAGGAAGACGGCCGGGCCAAGGCGTGGTAGCGTCCTCGACCATCCCTTTACCCTAACCCGCACCACGTAGGAACGGTGAGTGGGAATTGCGACGTGACGCAGACGATGGCTAGCTTGCTTCCGGACAAAGTGTGAAGCGGTATTCCGAAAAGAGCACGAGAAAGCAGGAAGCTAGAGAACTTCCACGCTTCAACGAAAAGCGGAATGCGCTCTAGCGCAGGCAATTGGCATAATACGGATTTTCAACGTCCGCCAGGCGCAAACCCGCTTTCACAGGCGCGCCGCAACGCCTTGCCGAGGCTGGGCCCAAGAAAACTGACGTCCGGGTGTCGAAGCGGGCCTTCCCCGCTCGTCACGATGGCAGGAGGCGGACGTAACACCACGACCGCCGGTCTGCAGGAAACCAAAAAGGAGCACCACCGTGGCCAAGAAACCCGAAGCGAACAAAGGCACCGCAAACACCGGCACTGTCCGGCTGCATCGCGTATTCGCCACCAAGGCCGAGAAGGTTTACCGCGCGTTCCTCGATGCGGATGCGATGGCCAAATGGCTGCCGCCCTACGGCTTTACGTGCCACGTCGAGCATATGGACGCGCGCGTCGGCGGCAAATTCAGAATGTCGTTCAAGAATTTTACGACGGGAGGCAGCCATTCGTTTGGCGGAGAATTCCTCGAACTCGTCCCCAACGAACTGATCCGCTACACCGACACCTTCGACGATCCAAATCTACCCGGCACCATGCACGTGACGGTGACCCTGAAGACCGTGTCGGTGGGCACCGACATCAGCATCGAGCAATCGGGCATCCCGGCCGCAATCCCTGCCGAAGCCTGCTACCTCGGCTGGCAGCATTCCCTCGCGCAACTCGCCCACCTCGTCGAACCCGACATCCCCCAGTAGTTGGCCGATGGTGGTGGCGCTCGGCCCCTCGTGTACTTCCGCACGCGATCGATGGCGTCCTGCTTCCCTCTCTCCGCGCGCGGAGAGAGGGTCGGGGTGAGGGGCAGGGTCTTGGCTCTAGCGCCGATAACAGAAGCACGATCAACAAAGAACTTGGGCCGTCCGCGGTTCGATGAGGAGCGGAACGACTATACTCCGTCGTGGTAGGCGTCGTGCGGATGCTGCCCCTCACCCTAACCCTCTCCCCCGCAAGTACGGGGAGACGGAATTGTATCCACACGATTGTAGCTCAGCCTCTGCCAAAAAAAGGGAGGGTCCGGGAGCTGCCGCTCCCGGGCGAGCGCGAGCGGCAGCTCGCTCGCGTAGCGACTGGTCAACGCCGCCGCTGCTGCCGTCCAAACCGCTTCGGCCCAGGCCCGCGCTTGTTGCCTGGCACCAGTGGTCCGTGTTTGCCGACCGTCAGCATCTCGAACCGCAGCGCGCCCGCCGTCGGCACGGCCTCGACCAGCTTCACCTCGACGTCGTCACCCAGCCGGTAGGCCTGCCCCGTGCGGCTGCCCACCAGCGCGCGGGCTTCTTCGACGTGATTGAAATAGTCGTTGCCCAGCGTCGAGATCGGCACGAAGCCGTCGGCGCCCGTGTCCTTCAGCTTCACGAACAGCCCCGAGCGCGTCACGCCGGCGATGCGGCCCATGAATGTCGCGCCCACCTTGTCGGCCAGGTGCGTGGCGATCAGCCGATCCGTCGTCTCGCGCTCGGCGGCCATCGCGCGCCGCTCCGCCTCCGAGATCTGCCGCGCCACGTCGGCCAGCGTTGGTTTCTCTTCATCGGTAAGGCCACCGGCGCCGAGATCCAGCGCCCGCACCAGCGCGCGATGCACCAGCAGGTCGGCATAGCGGCGGATCGGCGAGGTGAAGTGCGCATACTTCGCCAGGTTCAACCCGAAGTGCCCGATGTTGGCGATGTTGTATTCCGCCTGCGCTTGGCTCCGCAGCACCACCTCGTTGATCAGGTCCGGCGTCGTCGTCGACTTGGCCTTCTCCAGCACGCGATTGAACGCGCCGGCTTTCAGCTCGCCGGCATGCGGCACCGCCATGTCGAGCGTTTCGAGAAAATCCTTGAGGCTCTTCAGCTTCTCTTTCGACGGCTGGTCGTGGATGCGATAGACGACCGGCGTCTTCTTTTTCTCCAGCATCTGCGCCGCGGCGACATTCGCCTGGATCATCATCTCTTCGATCAGCCGGTGCGCCGCCAGCCGCTCCGGCACCACGACGCGATCGACACGGCCCATCTTGTCGAGCAAAATCTTGCGTTCCGGCAGGTCGAGATCCAGCGGCTCGCGCCGGTCGCGGGCCGCTGCCAGCGCCGCATACGCCGCCCACAACGGGCGCAACGCGCTCTCCAGGAACGGCTGCGCCTTCTCCGACGGATTACCGTCGATCGCCGCCTGCGCCTCCTGGTACGACAGCTTCACCGCCGAGCGCATCATGGCGCGCAGGAACGTGTGCCCGCGCTTCTCGCCGGTCTTGTCGAAGATCATGCGCACGGCCAGGCACGCGCGATCCTCGCCCTCGCGCAGCGAGCACAGGTCGTTGGAGATGCGCTCCGGCAGCATCGGCACGACGCGATCGGGAAAGTACACCGAGTTGCCGCGCAACTGCGCCTCGCGATCGAGCCGCGATCCCGGCCGCACGAAATACGCCACGTCCGCGATCGCCACCGTCACGATGAACCCGCCCGGATTGCGCGCGTCGCTATCGGCCTCGGCATGCACCGCGTCGTCGTGATCGCGCGCATCCGGCGGATCGATCGTCAGCAGCTGCACGCCACGCAGATCGACGCGCCCGCCCTCCATCGTCGGCGGCGTCAGCCGTTCGCTCTCCTCGATCACGCTGTCGGGAAAATCATCCGGAATGCCGTGCGCGTGAATGGCGATGAGGCTGATCTTGCGCTGGTCGTCCGGATTGCCCAGCGTCTCCACCACGCGCGCCTGCGGGATCGACATCCGCCCTTTCTTGTTGAGGTCGTAGCGTACGAGGTCGCCGCTGCTGGGCCTCGCCCTCGTCGCCCTTCAGGATCGACCAGGCCTTCAGCTCCTTGCGGTCGATCGGCTCGATCACGCCGCCGCCGCGCGGATGCTCGCGATAGATGCCGAGCATGCGCCGCTTCTCGCGCGGCAGCCGCTTGATCGGCACCGCCTCGAAGCGGAAGCCCTCCACGTCCGCCTGGTCCAGCTTGGTGACGCGCGCCAGCACCTTGTCGCCCACGCCGATCGGCGGCTCGTCACTGCCCGGCGGCTTCTCCCGCGCCAGGATCAGGATGCTCGGCCGCTCGCCATCGGCCGTATCCCACACCGCCGGCTTGCCGATCAGATCGCCGTCGTCGTCGCGGCCCGTCACCTCCAGCACCGCCACCGGCGGCACCGACCCCGGCTCGTGCATCTCGCGCCGGTTGCCGATCAGCGTGCCTTCGCCGGCCATCTCCGCCAGCAGCTTCTTCAGCCCGATCTTGCGCCCCGCCCTTGATGCCGAACGCCTGCGCGATCTCGCGCTTGCCCACCTTCTCGTCCGACGTGGCGATGAACTGCAGGATCGCATCCTTCGTCGGCAGCTGGCCCGGCTCACGGTGCCCCGTTTCACCCTGCCCCGTATCCCGAGGCCCCGCCGCCCGCTGACCCCCTCTGCCAAAACCCGCGCGTGCTCCCCCGCTGCGCGGCTTCCCCGCCGGCCTCTTGCCGATATGTTTGCCAGGCTTTCGCGCCATGTTGGAACTGTCTCGCACGCCGTTGGATCTGATGATGATCAACGCTTGTAGTGCGCCGCCACGGCGAATGCCACGGCTCCCGCGTCACGCCGCAGACAAAAGGGGAACGCCCGCTGCGCCACGCCGCCAGCCGCCCATCACCGCGCGGCCGCACACCCGGGAAATCACGGTCTCCCGCACCAGCGACGGATATCTCGCGCCCTCACCGTTCCCTCGATGCTGTCGCGGACGCGGCACATTTCAAAAACAAATCTGGAGATGATCTGATGAAGGCTAAAGCCATCGGCCTCGCACTCGCCCTGAGCTGCGGACTGCTCGCCACTTCGGCGCTCACCGCCTCTGCCGCCCCGCTCGGCGGCACCAGCGCCCTGACCGGCAACCTGGCCGGCGTTGCCACGTCGAACACCGGCGTCGAACTCGCTCAGTTCAGGAAGAAGCGTTACAACCAGGGCTACCGCAACGGCTACCGCGCCGGCTCGCGTCACTCGCGCGCCCCGCGCAACTGGCGCCGCTACGGCGCGCGTCCCGGCGACTGGCGCACGCGCGGCTGCGTCATCGTCGGCCCGATCTGGTACTGCCCGTAACGGCCGCTCGTAACACCGCTCGCCGTACACTCCGACGAGACCCCTCGCGGCGTCCGGGTCTCCCTCCCGGACGCCGCGAGGTCGATTGAGCCGACTCCCTCCGTCGCGCCGCTCGGCCCGCATGCGTCAACGCGCGCTCGCGCAGCGCCACCTGATGCATCCGCGCCGCCGGTCGCGCAAAACGCTCCGCTGCGCGCCGATGCCCCATACGCGGGCGCCCCGCCTATGCCAATGTGCCTCCCGCCGGCCTGCCGTTGCGTGGCGCCGTTTTGCGAACCAACGCGTCTGAGGGACAGTCCAATGTCGAAACGACCTGCGTCTTGCTGCTGGCGATCCTCGCCGTCCGCCACCATTGCCACGGCCCTCTCCGCCGCCCCGGCCTCCGCCAAGACCTGCTTCAAGAAAGCCGGCATCGGCAACGCACTGACCGAGGGCCTCGCCCAATTCCAGGTCGATGCGATGCTGCTGCAGGCGACCGACTGGTCGATCTACTTCACCTACGTCAGCGGCAACGGCACGCCCGGCTACTCGTTCGGCCCGCGCACTTACAAGTGCTCCTCACAGGCCGTCGGCTGGCAGTGCCACGGCCAAGCCACCCTGTGCAAACTCGATTGAGTTGCCCGCGCTGGCGGCCGGCTCCCCGATAGGGGAGCCGCCAGCGCCACTCAAAAAAGCCGGCCGGCTCCTCGCAGGGGAGTCGCCAGCGCCATCTAAAAAATGGCGCGCTGCTGTCGACCGCCCCCGCTCCCCCATTCTCCATGGCAGGGCCAAGTCTTGCCAACGTGACCCTGCCATCCAGGGGCCGCGCATTCGACGTTTCACCCGGAACTCCTGGATGGCCGCCTCAAGGGCGGCCATGGAGAGAGTGGAGGCGCCTTCGCTCCTGTCGAAGTTCATCACCGCCATCGAGGCCGAGGCGGTGGCGCACGCCGCTCCTCCTTCTCCCCGCGCGCGGGGAGAAGGTCGGGATGAGGGGCAGGTTCCAGGTGACAACGCCGCTTCGCGCTTCGTCTATCTCGGCATCGCTACAGCGTGGCCGACGTCGTGCGGATGCTGCCCCTCACCCTAACCCTCTCCCCGTGAAGGACGGGGAGAGGGAACCGCGCCGCGACCGCCTCACCCGAGTGCCATCGCCCGCGACGCCCCTCCACCCACCACCGTCATCCCGGCGAAGGCCGGGACCCACGACACGCCTCACGAGGCGCGACGAGTCAGAACTCTCGCTCACCCCTCGACACGAGTTCCAGCAGCCGCACCCGCGCGGAAACTTGCGTGGATCCCCGCCTTCGCGGGGATGACGTCTTGAGGAGGACGGCGATCGCTCCCTCGGACCGCAGCCAAGTGAAACGCAAGCGCTCACGCGTCAGCGCAAGCCGATCGACGCCGCGCAACGCTGCCGTCGACCGCCCCCCGCTCCCCCATTCTCCATGGCAGGGCTCGACCCTGCCATCCAGGGGCCGCGCATTCGACGTTCACCCGGAACTCCTGGATGGCCTAATCGCCTTCTCGGCCAAAGAGCGACCTGTGCCTCCAAAGATAGCTATATGTCAAACTCACATATGTGGTGAACATAAAAAACATAAATAGGATCGGCCAATTAAGCCCCAAATGCGCAAATTCAAACCAGATCTCGCCGGCGATATTAACTCGCTCAGGGAAAAAACTTGCACCAGCGTGAAACGTTAGGCCCGCGACCATCCCAATAAAGCACCATCGAGTTGCTTTCCCAAACAGGAAAACCGGCGACCGAAGTAATTGCGAATAATATACAATTACGCCCGCCAAGGTAAGGAAGCTGAGGCTTAAAAACACGATGTAAGGTCGATAATCAGCCTCATCGCGGAAAATAAACATCTTCCGCGGTTGATAAGACATTACTATTAAGACAAGAAAAAATAGCAGCGTTATCGCCGAACCTATCTTACTCAGCTGCTTCCGCGAACCTCGCGCCATAATGCAATCGTCCCTGCCCCGAATCCAACTTCTTTATAATATGTCTCACGCTCCGGGCGAGACTAAACGCTAGCAAACCAGCCAAAGCAGTAAGCAATTGAGCCGTTACCGCATTCGCTAAGCCTTCTGCGCTACCGCTTCCAACACTAATCCCAATCCAAACGGCAGAAATTAACACGCCGATCGTTGCGAGCGCTATCGTTGCATTGGCGATGAGGCGAAGTGTTCGCAGAGCCCTGGCTTCCGAGCCGATCTCACCCTCTGACTGCGGAATCGTCATCTGCTGGAGCTTCCAAGCGAAAAACTCATTGGCGACGCGGTCGTTCTCGATCGTCCGAAAATAACAGTCATTTTCGATTGTTGAATAGTAATAGTGGATGCGATCGCCTGAGAGCTTGCCGGCAACATGAATTGAGCGGCTAAGTTCCAGCGCATTCAAATGAGCTTTTGCCATCTGCGACATTCCACCGACGTTAATCGGCGTCATTCGCTCAATTTGCAATCGCGGAAGGTCGTCGTCCTCCCAATAGTCTTCAATTGCGTTAGCTGTCTGATTCATGGCGTTCATCCCCGGCGACGAATATTTCGTCGCTCGACATCTGTCGAAGTAAGTTGCGAGACGTTTCCTGCTTTTTAAGGGCCTTGCTGCAAGCTTCTGCAAGAGTTCCTATATCTTTGCCGTCGAGCGCTATCGACAAAGAAACAAACCGATCATCCTGATAAAAACTTAGATGAAGGGTATGAACAATAACGGCGCCCATGGGCTCAGCAGCAACCCTTCGAAAACCGGCCTTATGTCGGTGATAAGTTTAGCGCTTGCGAAAAGCCGCTCGAAATCGAAAGACAAATCGAGGGCTTTTGATGACAAATAAATGCTGTCAATGAATGCCATCTCGGCAATCTGTAGCCAGCGCACCTTCGATGCGCCGTCTTCGCTGCCGAAGCTCGCTGCAGAAACCTCTAGCGACTTCTGCAAATCCGCTACTGTCATCGAGTTGCGGCGCGACAAGGTCGACAGAAGCACTCCAAGCCGAATGAGCTGCTCAGCGAGCTTAGGATTGGTAGGAAGGGCGTCCATTGCAATCTTGATCAAGGCAGAGATGCGGATTGCAGGCTTTGGGACGACCTTCAGGGCAAACTTGACCCGCTGAATGTCGTCTATTGACGCGGCTTGGACGTCTTTAAGCTCATTAATCTGCGTTCAAGCAAAATTTACGACGACTCATCTGTACACCGAACTAAAATTCTTCGACACGGCACCTCGTTGGCAGACCCAATACTGGCAGCTGGCGAGGCCACGAGGATATCTTTGAATTGTATGGAAGCGCGTCCGGACGATACCTAACGTATTGAAGTATCGCTGCCAAGTAGCTGGAGTCCGAAGCGACAATGCACGACCTCCAAATCAGACGTTAATGGGAAATCGGATCAAAGCACTGAATCTACTAGTGAAACGCTAACTTCGCGGCCTTTTGTAGACCTTGCGCGCAGTTTATGCATCCCGCACCTACTAATTTATGCATCCCGCACCTACTAAGATGCAGTCGCAAATTAGTTTCCACGGCTTAGGCTCGGCACGAGTTTGGGCGCCACCTTACGCCAATTCCTTTAGTTATATTGGCGTACAACCACTGATGACTCCTACTCCACCCCCGCCTTCGCCTTCCCCTTAGCCGCCGTCTTCCCTTCGCCGGCGCCTTCTTCTTCGCCGCCGCCTTCTTCACCGGCGCGTCGTCATCCCCACCAGCATCCGCCGCCTTGGCTCCAGCTCCAGCCTTCGCCTTGCCACCCGCGGCAGCCTTCTTCGCCGGCGCCTTCTTGGCTCCGCCCTTCTTCTTGCCCCCGCCCTTCGCCACGCGCTCCGCCAGCAGCTGCACGGCTTCATCCACCGTCACGTCTTCCGGCTTCGTGCCGCGCGGCACCGTCGCGTAGACCTTGTTGTGGCTGATGTACGGGCCGTAACGCCCGTCGAGAACTTCCATCTTGCCGCCCTCGATCGGGTGCTCGCCAAGATCCTTCAGCACCACCTTCTGCGGCGCAGCGCGCCCGAAGCGGCCGCCGCCCTTGCCCGCGCGCTTGTCGGCCAGCAGCGTCACGGCGCGGTTGAGGCCGATCGAGAACACCTCCTCGATGCCCTCCACGTTGGCGTAGGTGCCGTCGTGCAGAATGAACGGCCCGTAGCGGCCAAGCCCCGCCGTGATCGGCGTGCCGGTCTCGGGATGGATGCCGACCTCGCGCGGCAGCCGCAACAGCTGCAGCGCCTGGTCGAGGTCGATCGTCGCCGCGTCGATGCCCTTGGGGATCGACGAGCGCTTGGGCTTGGGGTCGGCCTCCGTCGGCTCGCCCAGCTGCACGTAGGGGCCGAAGCGGCCGGTGCGCAGCGTCACCATCAGGCCCGTTTCCGGGTCGAGGCCAAGCTGCTTGCCGTCCTGCGGCACGCCGTCCGTGTTGCCGCTGTCGGACAGCTGGCGCGTGTAGCGGCACTCGGGATAATTGCCGCAGCCGATGAAGGCGCCGTACTTGCCGGAGATCTTCAGCGACAGCTTGCCCGTGCCGCAGCTGGGGCAGATGCGCCCGTCGCTGCCGTCTTCCTTGGGCGGGAAGACGTGCGGGCCTAACAGCTCGTTCAGCGCGTCGAGAACCTCGGACACGCGCAGGTCCTTGATCTCGTGGATGGCGCCGGTGAAGTCCTTCCAGAAATCGCGCAACACCTGCCGCCACTCCAGATCGCCGTTGGAAATGAGGTCGAGCTTTTCTTCCAGGTCCGCCGTGAAGTCGAACTCCACGTAGCGCTTGAAGAAGCTTTCCAGGAAGGCGATGACCAGGCGGCCCTTGTCCTCGGGCACCAGCCGCTTCTTCTCGATGCGAACGTAGTCGCGCTCCACCAGCACCGCCATCGTCGAGGCGTAGGTGGACGGCCGGCCGATGCCGAGCTCTTCCATGCGCTTCACCAGCGTGGCTTCCGAATAGCGCGGCGGCGGCTGCGTGAAGTGCTGGTCGGCGGCGATGTCCTTGTCGGTGAGGCGGTCGCCCTGCGCCAGCGGCGGCAGACGGCGGTTGTCGTCCTCGTCCTCGCTCGTGTCGTCCTTGCCCTTGGCCGCGTGCTGGCGCTCGTCGCGGCCTTCCACGTAGACCTTGAGGAAGCCGTCGAAGGTGATGACCGAGCCGTTGGCGCGCAGTTGATACGCCTTGCCGTCGCGGCCTTTCACGTCGATGTCGACGCTGGTCTGGTCCATCTCCGCTGACGCCATCTGGCTGGCGATCGTGCGCTTCCAGATGAGGTCGTAGAGCGCGGCCTGGTCCTTCTCCAGATACTTGCGCACAGCGTCCGGCGTGCGCGTGGGGTCGGTCGGGCGGATGGCCTCGTGCGCTTCCTGCGCGTTCTTGGCTTTCGTCTTGTACTCGCGGATGAAGGGGGCGACGTAGCGGCCGGAATAGGCGGAAGCGATGTGCGAGCGGATGGCGCTGATCGCCTCGGGCACGATGGTGATGCCGTCGGTTCGCATGTAGGTGATGAGGCCGGTCGTCTCGCCGCCGATGTCGACGCCCTCATACAGGCGCTGCGCGATGTTCATCGTCTGCTTGGCGGAAAAGCCGAGCTTGCGCGAGGCGTCCATCTGCAGCGTCGAGGTGGCGAACGGCGGATACGGGTTGCGCTTGGCGGCTTTCTTCTCAACCGAGCTGACGCTGAACTGGCCCTTCTCGATGGCAGCCTTGATGGCGTGCGCGGACGCCTCGTCCTTGATGTCGAGCTTCTTCAAGGTCGTGCCGGCGATGCCGACGAGGCGCGCCTTGACGTCTTCCTTCTTCGCGGTCTCGAGTGCGGCTTCGATGGTCCAGTACTCGTCGGTCTTGAACGCCTCGATCTCCGCTTCGCGATCGCAGACGAGACGCAGGGCGACAGACTGCACGCGTCCGGCCGAGCGCGCGCCCGGCAGCTTGCGCCACAGCACGGGCGACAGCGTGAAGCCGACGAGGTAGTCGAGCGCGCGGCGCGCCAGGTACGCGGAGACCAGCGGCTGGTCGATCTCGCGCGGCTCGGCAAGCGCCGCCAGGATCGCCGACTTGGTGACGGCGTTGAAGGCGACGCGCTCGACCGTGGTGTCCTTCTTGAGCACCTTCTTCTGCTGCAGGATCTGCAGGATGTGCCACGAGATCGCTTCGCCTTCGCGATCGGGGTCGGTCGCCAGGATCAGCTTGTCGGCGCCCTTCACGGCGTCCGCGATCTCTTTCATGATCTTGGCCGACTTGCCGTCGACGTCCCAGTGCATTTCGAAGTCCTTGTCCGGCTCCACCGAGCCGTCCTTGGAGGGCAGGTCGCGGACATGGCCGTACGAGGCGAGCACCTTAAAATTGGGCCCGAGATACTTATTGATGGTCTTGGCCTTCGCGGCCAATTCCACGATCACGACGTTCATCTGCAACTTTCGTGTTGGGGCGCTCAAATGCGAGCATCAGTGCGATGATCTCGCGATGATGCACCGCACCGCGAGAGGCGGCAGAACATGGGGAAGGAACGGTGCGCTGTCAAACGCCAGCGATACGGGAAAGCTCAAAGGTAAGATTATTCCGTGTTATCAAGACTTAAAACAAACAGGGCGGCCCAGTGCTGAGCCGCCCGAGTCTCGGCAAGATGATCGGACTGAAGATTAGTTGCCGATTGCAGCCGACAAGTCTTTCATCGTCGCGCCGGCTTCGGTGAACTTGGAGCCCTGGCATTGCTCGTCGAGCTTGGTCAGCAGCTCTTCAACTTTCGCGGTCTTGCCTGCATCCAGCTTCTTGTCTTCAGCCTTCTGCGCGAGTTCCGCACCTTGATTATTGCACTCATCGGCATTCGCCGGCGCGTTCTGCGCCAACGCAACGCTCGATAGGCCCATGGCGAGTGCCGCAGCGAGGGCAAGGCGTTTCAGCATCTTGGTCGTCCTTCCTTGAAAAACGCGGACAGCGTTAACTGACGCTCGCATCAGATCGTCTGTGATTGTGGCCCTATCGGGGCCGAAATGCTGAAGTCGTAGACAAGGTCCTTGGCCTCGTTGCGAGAGGTTCAGGCCGCCTCAAACCTTTCGACCAGACTTTCGATCGCCGGGAGCAACTGGTCATAGTGAGTGATGACGGCGTCTGGGCCAAGCTCCGCCATGGGCCGGTCCGAATAGCCGAACGGCACGCCGATCACCGGCACCCCGGCGGCCCTGGCGGTAGCGAGGTCCACCGCCGTATCGCCGATCATGATGGCGCGCTTCACGTCGCCGCCTGCCAGACGGATCGTCTCCGTCAAATGCTCTGGATGCGGCTTCGACTTCTTCACCGAATCCCGGCCGACGACCGCATGCAGCAGATCGTTGAGCCCCAACGCGCCAATCAGTGCATTGGACAGATGCGACCGCTTGTTCGTGCAGATGCCGAGCCGCGCCCCCTGCGCCTTGAGCGTGGTGAGGGCATCGACGGCACCGGGATACGGCCGGCTTTCGTTGGCGATATTGGCGAGATAGTAGTCGAGGAACAGGCTCAACAACCGGTCCACTTCGGCGTCCGGCAGTTGCCGCCCGGTGTGCTTCAAACCGTCCATGATCATGAAGCGTGCGCCGAGCGCGATGGCCGGCGCCAACACGAACCCCGGCACCGGCTCAAGCCCGATGTCGCTCAGCGCATGGTTGGCTGCCGCGATCAAATCGGGTGCCGTGTCGACCAGCGTTCCGTCCAAATCGAAGATGACGGTCAAATCACGCATGAAGCGGCTGCGCCCCGTAAAAAAGCTAGAACTGCAACTCCGCCGTGATGGCGGCGTTCCTCAAGTCGATAGCTTGAAAGCCACTTCAAGCCAGCCTAGACAAAGGGTGAACCCAGGGGAAACTCCCGCGGCGCATGGCCAAGCCAGGGCGCGAGATAGCCCAACTTGGCGCCAACTGCCAGATCACGCAGGACATCATGGACAAAAATGTCATTACGCTGCTGAAATCGCAGGCCTACATCGACGGCAAATGGGTGGGCGAACCCTCGTTCGCCGTGCGTGACAAGGCCACCGGCAACGAAATCGCAAAGGTGGCTGACCTTGGCGCCGGCGAAACGCGCGCCGCCATCGAAGCGGCCCACCGCGCCATGCCCGCCTGGGCCAAGCTGACCGGGAAAGAGCGCTCCGTCATTCTGCGCCGCTGGTTCGATCTCATTATCGCCCACGTCGACGAACTGGCATTGCTGCTGACGCGCGAGCAGGGCAAGCCGCTGGCCGAAGCCCGCGGCGAAATCATCTACGGCGCATCGTTCGTGGAGTTCTTCGCCGAAGAGGCCAAGCGCATCTACGGCGAAACGATCACGAGCCCAAAAGCTGATGCGCGCATCCTCGTCCTGAAGCAGCCGATCGGTGTCGTCGCGGCCATCACGCCGTGGAACTTCCCCAACGCCATGATCACCCGCAAGGTGACGCCGGCGCTGGCGGCCGGCTGCACCGCCGTCGTCAAGCCCGCGGAAGATACGCCGCTCTCTGCCCTGGCGCTGGCCGAACTCGCGCATCAGGCTGGCATCCCGCCCGGTGTGCTCAATATCGTCACGACGTCGAACCCGGAACCGGTGGGCCGCGAGCTTACCGAAAGCCCGCTGGTGCGCATGGTGACATTCACCGGCTCCACCGAGGTCGGCAAGATCCTCATTCGCCAGTCCACCGGCACCGTGAAGCGCGTCGGCATGGAACTGGGCGGCAACGCGCCGTTCATCGTCTTCGATGATGCCGACCTCGACAAGGCGGTTGTCGGAGCGATGGCATCGAAGTACCGCAACGCCGGTCAGACGTGCGTCTGCGCCAACCGCATCTACGTTCAGTCCGGTATCGCCACGGAGTTCGCCAAGCGTCTTTCTATCGAGGTCGCCAAGCTCAAGGTCGGTCCTGGAACCAAGTCGGGGGTGACGCAGGGTCCGCTGATCAATGCCGATGCCGTCAAGAAGGTGGAAGAGCACGTCAAGGACGCGCTTTCGCATGGAGCGCAGCTGTTGCAGGGCGGCAAGCGCCACGCGCTGGGCGGCAACTTTTACGAACCGACCCTGCTGACGGGCGCCACGAGCGATATGCTTATCGCGCGCGAAGAAACGTTCGGCCCCGTGGCCGCGCTGTTCGAGTTCGATACGGAGGCCGACGTCATCAAGCTTGCCAACGACACGCAGTTTGGCCTGGCAGCCTACTTCTACGCGCGCGATCTCGGCCGCGTCTGGCGCGTTGCCGAAGCCCTCGAGTACGGCATCGTTGGCGTCAACGAAGGCGTCGTGTCCAATGAAGTGGCGCCCTTTGGCGGCGTCAAGCAATCGGGCCTTGGTCGCGAGGGCTCACACCACGGTATCGAGGAATTCCTCGAAATGAAGTACGTCATGATGGGCGGCCTGACAGCCTGATTGCTATTTGACGCCTGTCCCTAAGGAGAACAGATGAGTTCTGATGCATTGAAGCTGGCTGCGGCCGAGCGCGCCCTGCAATTCGTCGAGCCCAAGATGCGGCTTGGCCTCGGCACCGGCTCGACGGCCGCCAAGTTCGTCGAGCTTCTCGGCGCGCGTGTGCGCGACGGCCTCGAAGTGATCGCCGTGCCCACGTCAGAAGCCACGCGCGCGCAAGCCGCGGCATTGGGCATCCCGCTGTCGACGCTGGATGAGACGCCGCTGCTCGATCTCACGATCGATGGCGCCGACGAACTGGACGAAGAGTTGCGTCTCATCAAGGGCGGCGGCGGCGCGCTCCTGCGCGAAAAAATCGTGGCTGCCGCATCAGACCGGATGATCGTGATCGCCGACGCAACCAAGCGTGTCGTCACCCTCGGCGCGTTTCCGCTGCCGATCGAAATCGTGCGTTTCGGCGCAACCGCTACGCGCAATATGATCGAAATGCTGGCCGGCGATGTCGGCTGCCAGGGCAAGATTACTGTGCGCCAGCTGAAGGACGGCACGCCATTTCTCACTGATGGCGGAAATCTGATCGTCGATTGCGCCTTCGGCCGCATTGACGATCCCGAAGGCCTGGACGACATGCTGAAGGTGGTTCCGGGCGTTGTCGAGAACGGCTTGTTCCTCGGCCTTGCCGACGCGGCCATCCTTGCCGGCCCAAATGGCATCGAAGTCATCGAAGCCAACTACGACGACATGCATCCAGACGAAATTTAATGCGCGCGGCCACCAAACGGTGGCCAACGCCAGTGTTTCAGCCAGAGGTAATCAGATGCTCGCCGGTGCAACGCGTTTCACCCTGACAGCTCTTTTCGCGCTGTTCATCGCCAGCGCCGCCCACGCGCAGTCAACGCCACCCGACGCGGATCGCCAGGCAGCCGCCAAGGATTTGATGGCGGCGATGAACGTGGAGGAGCAGTTCCACAAAACTCTGACGTCGGTGCAGAGCCTGCTGTCTCAGCAGATGAAGACACAGCCCGGCGGCGAAAAAGCCATCGCGCTCATTGCCAAAATCTTCGATCCCGCCAGCCCGGACGTGAAGAATTACCTAACGGATGCCGAGGCCGCGCTGCTGACGTTCTATGCCGAGCGCTTCACCACCGAAGAGCTCAAAGAGATCGCCGCATTCCAAAGATCTGCCGCCGGCAAGAAGCTTCAGGCCTCGATCCCCGACATGGTCGGCGCACTAGGGCCCCCTCTCGGCAAGTTCCAGGAGAGCGTGAAGAAGCAGCTCGTCGAGGAACTGAGCGCGAAGCCAAAGCAATAATCTCATCGAACAGGACGCAGCCATGGCGGCGCATGACTTCGATCTCTTCGTGATCGGTGGCGGCTCCGGCGGCGTACGCGCAGCGCGCATCGCGGCCAGTCATGGCGCACGCGTCGGGTTGGCGGAAGAGTTTCGCTACGGTGGTACGTGCGTCATCCGCGGCTGCGTGCCCAAGAAGCTGCTGGTGTACGCCAGCCGGTTTCGCGACGATTTCGAGGACGCCAGAGGCTTTGGCTGGACTGAAACCGGCGCGGTCTTCGACTGGCCGAGCCTGATCGCCGCCAAGGACAAGGAGATCGATCGCCTTGAGGCGGCCTACCAAGGCACGCTGCAGCGCGCCGGCGTCACCATGTTCTCCGATCGCGCGGCGCTGGTTTCGCCCAACGAGATCAAGCTCAAGGCTGACGGCCGCACGATCACTGCGGCCAAGATCCTGATCGCGACCGGCGGCACGCCATCGCTCGGCGAAACCATTCCCGGCCTCGAACACGTCATCACCTCCAACGAAGCGTTTCACTTGAAGGCACTGCCGCGCCGCATCGTCATCTACGGCGGCGGCTACATTGCGATCGAGTTCGCCGGCATTTTCGCGGGCCTCGGCGCGGAAACGACGATCGTCTACCGCAGTGAGAAAATCCTGCGCGGGTTCGACGAGGATCTGCGCGATGGGCTGACGGACGCGCTGCAAAATCGCGGCATCAACATCGTGACGAACGCGCAGATCACGGGGGTTGAGAAAACCGCCAGCGGCCTCACCACCAAGCTCAGCAACGGCGAAGATCTCGTCTCCGACCAGGTGATGTTCGCCATTGGCCGCGTGCCTAACGTGGAGGGCATGGGCCTGGGCGAACTCGGCGTAGAGCGTGGCTGGAACGGACACATCGTCGTCGACGAGTTCTCGCGCACGTCGGTCGAAAACATCTTCGCCGTAGGCGACGTCACCGATCGCGTCAATCTCACGCCGGTGGCAATCCGTGAGGGCCACGCGTTTGCCGACACCCAGTTCGGCAACAAACCCTGGTCGGTCGATCACGAACTGATCCCGACGGCCGTCTTCTCCACGCCTGAGATCGGCACGATCGGCCACGCCGAGCACATCGCGCGTGAGCGCAACGAGAAGATCGACATCTACAAGACGCGCTTCCGCCCCATGCGCAACGTGCTGGCCGGGCGCGACGAACGTACGCTTATGAAGCTCATCGTCTGCGGCGACAGCGGCAAGATCCTGGGCTGCCACGTGCTCGGCCCGGATGCCGCCGAGATCGTGCAGATGACCGCCGTCGCAATCCGCCTCGGCGCCACAAAGGCCGATTTCGATCAGACCATGGCCCTGCACCCGAGCGCCGGCGAAGAACTGCTCACCATGCGCGACAAATGGGTCGATCCCAGCTGAGGACGAGGTTGCCCCGGTTGCACTCGTCCAACCCCGGTGCTTAGGTCGCGCCGAATTTCACCCTGAAGGTCCATATGCAACGTTTGGCTGGAAAGATCGCGCTCGTTACGGGAGCGGGCGCCGGAATCGGTTTGGCGACCGCAGGCGTGTTCGCCGCTGAAGGCGCCCACATCTACGTCACCGACGTCAACGGCGAGGCTGCAGCAGAAGCCGTCGCCGCGCTCACTGCGAAGGGTCATCGCCGCAACCGCGGGCACGATGGACGTTTCCCGTGGCCAGGACGTCACCGCGATGATGCGGTCGATCGCGAGTTCCCACGGTAAGCTGGACATTCTCGTCAACAACGCGGGCCTCAACGTCCGCGGCGACTTCCGTCATATGTCGGATGCCGACTGGACGACGATCCGCGAGGTCAATCTTGACGGCGTCGTGCGCGTCGCCCGCGATGCATTCGACCTGCTGCGCGCGTCCGGCAACGCTTCGCTGATCAACGTCGCGTCGATCATGGGACACCGCGGCCTGCGCCAGCTCGCCGGCTATTCCGCCACGAAGGGCGCCGTCCTGGCTTTGTCGCGCGCACTGGCCGTCGAGTACGCACCGTTCAACATTCGCGTGAACGCCCTTTGTCCCGGTTTCGTCGAGACGGCGCTGACCGAGCGGGTGCTACGGAACCCCCACTTCAACAAGGCGTTGATCGATCGCACGCTGATGAAGCGCTTTGGCACGCCTGAGGACATCGCGCTGGCGGCGTTGTTTCTCGCCTCGGACGACAGCCGCTACGTCACCGGAACGGAATTGGTCGTGGATGGCGGCATGACGGCCGGCGTTTAGGCATCACGCCACGTACTGCCCAGCACGCCCACGTTGCGCACGTCACACTTGCGACATGTCCGCGTGGTGTTGCCTCCATTGGTCTGCAACCGGAGTTCGAGCCGAATGCCCGTCACGTCACCGATCCGCGCGATGCTGTTGTCGCTCGCTGCTTTCGCGGGCACAGCCATACCGGCGTCCGCGGATATCTATGAGATCGACAAGGATCACACGGAGGTGCGCTTCACGTGGGATCACGTCGGCATGTCGCGCCAGGGTGGCCGCTTCCGCGATGTGTCGGGCACGCTGAATTTCGATCCGGTCGCTCCCGGCAACAGTTCGGTCGATGTTCGCATCAAGGTCGCAAGCATTTCGACAGGTGTGGCGAAGCTGGATGAGCATCTTATCCGTTCCGGCGAATTCTTCGATGCCCAGGCATTCCCCACGATCACTTTCCGCTCCACTTCGGTTGCGCCCTCTACCGGGCGCACGGCGGAGGTCACCGGAAACCTGTCGATGAACGGCGTCACCAAGCCGGTCACGATGAGCGTAAAATGGAACTTCTCCGGCGCCCATCCGCTCGGCACGATCAATCCCGTTTACAAAGAGATTTATGTGTCCGGCTTCTCCGCCACCGCGCAGATCCTGCGCAGTGACTGGGGCCTGTCGCGCACGGTGCCGTTCATTTCCGACGAACTGCGCATCACGATTGAAAGCGAGATGCATCGCAAGCAGATCACGTCGCCCCAGCTGCCGCCCGAGGCCGCAGGGTCAGGTGCTGGTGGGGTACCGCAGCCATTGCCCGGCGCGGCGACTGGCCCCGTTCTCGAAGTACCGGCGCCTGGCTCGCCCGCGCCGCTGCCCCCAGTGGAAGGCGGGCCGCCGCACGCCACCACTATGCCGCCGCCGGCAGGTGCCACGCCGCCCGGCGCCGACCCGGCGATCGATGACAGCCCGACGCCGCTGCCGCTGCCGGACGATTCAGCACCAGAATCCGAGCAGCCGGCAACGCGCGGCGAGCCGCTAAATCCCGTCGACGGTCTCGACAACTAGAAGGTCGACGACGTCGCGCAACGCTGCGTCCTTGCTGGCTCCCTTGTCGAGCGCCGCCTGGAACGCCGCAACCTGCCGGTCGGCGCCGGTGCCGCGGCGCACGATTTCGCGCGCGTTGGCGATCTCGGCTTGGCAACCGAGCGCCTCCGCGTCCGGCGCCAGCAGTGCCAGCAGTTCTTCGATCAGTTCGTTGAAGGGGATGAGGTCGCCCTTGCCGAAGTCGAACAGCGAGTCCGTCACGCCATAGCGCTGGGCGCGCCAGCGGTTCTCTTCCAGCAGCAGCAGCGGATAGCCGCGCCAGCGCAGGTTGAGGCTACGCAACCGGAACAGCATGCGCGCGATGCAGACGTAGAGCGCCGCGATCGTCATGGCGTCGTCGAGCCGGGGGCAGACGTCGGTGATGCGCAGTTCCAGAGTAGGGAACCGTGCCGACGGCCGCACGTCCCACCAGATCTTGTTGCGTCCTCGATCACGCCGCCGCGCACCAGCACATCGACGGTGCGTTGAAATTCGCCATAGCTGTCGAATTTGCCGGGCAGCCCGGATCGCGGCATCTCGTCGAACACGCTGAGCCGGTAGCTTTTCAGTCCCGTATCGTCGCCCTGCCAGAACGGAGACGATGTCGACAGCATCAGCAGATGCGGCAGGAAATAGCGCATCTGGTTCATGATATCGATGCGCAGCTCATCGTCCTCGATGCCGACGTGAACGTGCATGCCGCAAATGGCCAGGCGCCGCCCGATGCCGGCAAGGTCGCGTGCCAGTTTCTGGTAGCGCTCCTTGTCGGTCGTCTCCAGCCGCGAGACCTGCGCGAACGGATGCGTTGAGGCCGCGATCGGCGCCAATCCATGCTGCCCTGCCGCCCGGGCGATCTCGCGCCGCAGCCCCGCGAGTTCGTCACGGGTCTGCGCGAAGTTGTGCGAGACGTTCGTGCCGATCTCCACCTGCGAGCGCAGGAATTCCGGACTGACGCGCCGCCCCAGCGTCTCTTCCAGCCCGCTCATCATCGCGTCCGGCGCCGATCTCAGGTCGCGGGTTTCCACGTCGACGAGGTGATATTCCTCCTCGATGCCGAAGCTGAAGCTGGGTTGTGTGATGCTCATCGATCCGGTGTCGCACGTGGGTGATAAAACGCAATGCCTCAGGCCTTCGTCACGAAGCGCACGGACGACCCCTTGGCGAATGCCCGCCGGCTCCCCACTTGGCTGGCGTAAACGATTGGCAACGAAACCCGTTCTGGCCGTTTGCGAAACTTTCTACGCTGCCCTATAAGCCGAGTGAACTTCATCGGGTCCGCTTAGCTGGACTAGCCGATGCAACTGGCGCCATTCCTGGCGACCTTCCCATCCGAGTAGGAAAGGCACGATCAGACCTATGCCTTGGAGCAATCAAAGCGGCGGCGGTGGCAGCGGAAATGGCGGCGGCGGAGGCGGCTGGAAGGGCAGCGGCGGCGGTGGCGGCGGGGGCCCATGGGGCTCCGGTGGTGGAAGCGGCGGCGGCGGTGGTGGCGGCGGTCAGCCTCCCGATCTTGAAGAAATGCTCAAGCGCAGCCAGGACCGCATGAAGCAGGTCATGGGCGGCTCAGGCTTGCCCGGCCCGTTGCTATTCCTTGCAGGCGCCGCAGCGCTCGCCGTAATCGTCTGGAACGCCTTCTTCTTCCAGGTCGGCCTGCAGGAGCAGGGCATCGTGCTTCGCTTCGGCGAATACAACCGTTTCGCCGGCCCCGGCCTTCACTTCCGCATGCCGTATCCGGTCGAGGAAGTCTTGAAGCCGAAGGTCGAACAGGCCAACATCGTCTCCATCGGCGTATCGACGGAAGCCAACATCAGCGGCCGCACTGCCGGCTCGATCCCGCGCGACGCGCGCGACGAAGGCCTGATGCTGACCGGCGACGAGAACATGGTCGACATCGGCTTCGTCGTGATCTGGAAGATCTCGAACGCCGAGAAGTACCTGTTCAAGATCCAGAACCCGGACTCGACCGTGAAGGAGGTCGCCGAAAGCGCCATGCGCGAGATCGTCGGCAAATCCAACATTCAGCCGATCCTCACCGAGGCGCGCCAAAAGACCGAAGAGGCGGTGCGCACGTTGATGCAGCAAATCCTCGACAAGTATGAGGCCGGCATCAACGTCACGCAGGTGCAGATGCAGAAGGTCGACCCTCCTGCTGAAGTGATCGACGCCTTCCGCGACGTTCAGGCCGCACGCGCCGACAAAGAAACGCAGCAGAACCAGGCCTTCGCCTACGCCAACAAGGTCGTGCCCGAAGCACGCGGCGAGGCCGAACGCATCCTGCAGGGTGCCGAAGGCTACAAGACGCAGACGGTTGCCGAGGCCAACGGCCAGACGGCACGCTTCCTGAAGGTCTTCGACGAATACAAGAAGGCGCCCGACGTGACCCGCAAGCGCATGTTCCTGGAAACGATGGAACGCGTGCTCGGCGGTACGGACAAGATCATTCTCGACAGCAAGTCCGGTTCGGGCGTCGTGCCCTATCTTCCGCTCGATCAGCTGAAGCGCAGCAAACCGGCGGAGGGCAACTGAGCCATGCGCATCTTTCTCTCACTCATTGTCATACTGATCGGTGCGGCTGCCGCTGCCGTCTACAGCTCTGCCTTCATCGTCCAGCAGAGCCAGCAGGCCCTGGTGCTGCGCTTCGGCCAGCCGCAGGATCCGCTTCGCGATAAGCCGGGGCTGCATTGGAAGATGCCGCTCGTCGACACCGTCGAATATTTCGACAAGCGCATTCTCGACATCGAGCCGGCGACCAAGGAAGTCATCGCTTCGGATCAGAAGCGTCTGATCGTCAACTCGTTCGCACGCTATCGCATCGTTGATCCGATGCTGGTCTATCAGCGCGTCGGCGGCCAGATCGGCATCAACTCGCGTCTCGATCCCATCATCGAGTCTGCGTTGCGCCGTGTGCTCGGTTCGCACACGTTCTCAGACGTCGTGCGGGACAAACGCGAAGAGCTGATGAAGGAGATCGCCGGCCAGGTGAATGCCGAGGGCAAGACCTACGGCCTGGAAGTCGTCGACGTTCGCATCAAGCGTGCCGACCTGCCGGAGCAGAACTCCAAGAGTGTGTTCGAACGCATGCGTGCAGAACGCCAGCGTGAAAGCGCCGAGTTCCGTGCCCAGGGCGCCGCCGAAGCCAACCGCATTCGCGCCACGGCCGAACGTGAGGCCACCGTCATCAAGGCCGAGGCAACACGCAAGGGCGAAGAGCTGCGCGGCCAGGGCGACGCCGACCGCAACCGCATCTTCGCCGATGCGTTCAACCAGGATGCGGACTTCTTCGGCTTCTACCGTTCGATGCAGGCCTACGAGACCGGCCTGAAGTCTGAGGGCACGCGTCTGGTGATTTCACCGGATTCTGAATTCTTCAGATATTTCCAGAATCCAGGCGGCACTCCGGCAGCGGCAACACCTCCGAAGCCATGAACGACCTGATCGTGGGACTGGGGCTGGTCTTCGTTTTCGAAGGCCTGCTTTGGGCCCTGGCGCCGCGGCTAGGCATGGACATGCTGAAGGCCGCGGCCGGCACGCCCTTGACGACGTTGCGCACCTACGGGTGCGTCGCGGTGGCAGCGGGCGCGGCAATCGTCTGGCTGATACGCGGATAATCGCTGCGCAAGCGTTGACACCTGCCGCGCAATCCCCACAGTTTGCCGCAAATACTGCAGGCTGGCCGGGATGCTGACGGCCGGAAGATAGTAGGAGATCGGAATGCTGCCGCACGCCACGAGCCGGTATGCTTTGCGCAGGCGTGCCGCAGCTGTCGCGGTCTTGGCGCTGGCCGGTATTGCAATCCTCGCCCTGGGAACCGGGTCAGCCGCAGCCCAACGCACGCCCGCCGGCCTGCCATCCGTATCCGAACTGGCCGAGAGCCTGACGGATGCCGTCGTCAATATTTCCACCACGCAGATTGCCAAGGGGCCCGAAGGCGTTCCCCTCCCCAAGGTCCCGAAGGGATCGCCGTTCGAAGATCTGTTCGAGGATTTTTTCTCCAAGCGCGGCGGCGGCGCACAGTCCGAACGTAAAGTTTCCTCGCTCGGCTCAGGCTTCGTCGTCGACGGTACCGAAGGTCTGATCGTTACGAACAACCACGTCATCGACGGCGCCGACGAGATCTACGTTAACTTTCACGACGGTTCGAAGCTGAAGGTCGACAAGGTGCTCGGCACCGACAGCAAGACCGATCTTGCACTTCTCAAGGTCACGCCGAAGACGAAGCTGGCCGCAGTCCCCTTCGGTTCGTCCGAAGGGTTGAAGGTCGGCGACTGGGTGATGGCGATCGGCAACCCCTTCGGCCTGGGTGGCTCCGTTACCGTGGGCATTATCTCGGCCAAGCAGCGCGACATCAACGCCGGCCCGTACGACGAATTCCTCCAGACGGACGCGGCGATCAACAAGGGCAATTCCGGCGGCCCGCTATTCAACATGAGCGGTGAAGTGATCGGCGTGAACACGGCGATCATTTCGCCCACGGGTGGATCGATCGGCATCGGCTTTGCGATTCCATCCGATACCGTGACGTCGATCATCAGCCAGTTGAAAGAATTCGGCCAGGCCCGCCGCGGCTGGCTCGGCGTCCAGATCCAGACGATCAACGAGGATGTGGCCGAACGGCTCCAGGTCGAAGCCAACGTCGGCGCGCTCGTCAGTGCCGTCACAGCCGACAGCCCGGCCGCCAAGGGCGGGCTGGAACGTGGCGATATCATCATGAAGTTCGACGGCAAGGCCGTGACGGCTATGCGTGGCCTGCCGCGTCTCGTCGCGCAGACGCCGGTCGGCAAAACGATCGACGTCGAGGTCAAGCGCAAAGGCGAGAACAAGACGCTCAAGGTCGCCATCGGCCGCCTCGAAGAAGAGGACGCCAAGCCGGACGAAAAGCCCAGCCTCGCCACGCCGAAAGAGGGCGAACCCAGCTTGCCCAAGCCGCCCGGCTCCAAGCGCAACGACGACGGAAGCCTGGCAACCAACTCCATCCTCGGTCTCAAACTGGCACCGGTAACGGAAGACGTGCGCGAGCAGTTCGGCTTGCGACCGGAAGCCAAGGGTCTCGTTGTCACGGACATCGATGCCAAGAGCCCGGCCGCTGAAAAGAACATTCGCGCCGGCGACGTCATCGTCGAAGCCCAGGAGATGCAGATCCTGAAGACCGACGACCTTGAGGCGCGCATCGAGGAAATCAGAAAGTCGGGCGGCAACACGGTGTTGCTGCTGGTGGAGGACGCCAAGGGCGAAGTCCGTACGATCTCAGTGCAATTCTCGCCCTAGAGCCCTTACCAACTTATCTTTTCTGAGCAGGCTTGCTTACTCTCCCATGCGGCGCTTGACCGCCGGGGCGCCGCGCCAGTGGCCTGCCCCGGGCATGCGGGCTATAACGGCGGCAGATATCGCCCAATTCGAGATAAGAGGGTACTTCTTTGTCAGACCGCACGAGCCTTCTGGACACCATAACCGACTTCATCACCCCGGTGCATCGCGAGGGCACGCCCTTCATTGCCGCCGGTGCCGCCGCCACGCTCCTGTTCCTCTGGCTGTGGCCACCGTTGGGTTGGATCGCCGCGATCCTGACGCTCTATGTCGTCTATTTCTTCCGCGATCCCGATCGCGTCACACCGCTGCGCGAGGGGCTCATCATTTCTCCGGCGGATGGCAAGGTCTCATCGATCGAGACGGTGAAGCCCCCGGCTGAACTCGGCCTGGGCGACGAGCCGCGCGTGCGCGTCTCCGTCTTCCTGTCCGTCTTCGACGTGCACATCAATCGCGCCCCCGTGGCCGGCCGCATCACGCGCTCGCACTATTTCCCCGGCGCCTTCATGAACGCCGCGCTCGACAAGGCCAGCGAAGAAAACGAGCGCCGCTCGCTGATCATCGAAATGGCCTCCGGCACGCAAATCGGTGTGGTGCAGATCGCGGGCCTCGTCGCCCGCCGCATCGTCACCTTCGCGCGCGAAGGCGACAGCGTCGGCATCGGCGAGCGCTTCGGCCTGATCCGCTTCGGCTCGCGTGTCGACACTTACCTGCCGCCGGGCCGCACGGCTATGGTTGCCGTCGGCCAGGTCGCGATCGGCGGCGAAACAGTACTGGCGGATCTCAAGTCCGACGAAGCCGAACGCGAAGCTCGCAGGAATTGAGGCGGACTGGCAGATACCAACCGGTCAGACAAAAGCGGCCCCGAGAGGGGCCGCTTTCGTTCGTTTCGTTGAGCCTAGGCTCGTTTAGAACTTAACGTTCATACCGCCGAATACCGATCGGCCCTGACCCGGCTTGATGCCGTCTTCACGGTCGGAGATGTAGAGTTCGTCGGTAAGGTTCTCGCCGTGCACAAACAGCGTGGCCTTGGTGTTCGGAATCTTGAAGCTGGCCCGCGCCGAGAGCAGCCACACATCCGGCACCTCGCCGTCTTCGCCTTCCGGATCGTCACCATAGGCGGTGTTGAACTCGTCCGTGAAGAAGGCGCCGCGATAGGTATAAGTCGCACTCATGTCAAAGCCGATGACATGCGAGAAGCCGAGAGTAAGCGCAGCGACGTGCGCCGGCACTTCCGGAACCTTGTTGCCGTTGAGTGAGATCTCGTCCTCTGGATCGAAACCCTTTTTGATCTTGGAGTCCGAGTATGTGTAGACGCTTTCGCCGTAAATGTTCCAAGGACCGCCGGTGAACGGCCGGCTCTCCAGCCGTCCTTCAAGCTCAACGCCCTTAATCTCCACCTCGTCGGCGGTGGAGAATACGTTGTTGCCGTCCGGCGTGGTTGACGAACCCTTGATCTGGTAGTCCTCGATGAGGCTGTAAAAGCCGGCCACATCAAAGGTAAGGCCGCGGATTGCCTTCGAGCGGAAGCCGAGTTGGAAGTTGTCGCCGACTTCTTCGCCCGGAGGGATCACCTCTTCACGCAGGACATGCATCGTCAGGCCCTGATGATAGCCACCGTACACCGTGCTGCGGTTGAGGCCGCTCCAGGCGAACGAGATATGCGGCAGAACATTCGTGCGATCGAACTTCTCGGTGTTGAAGGGCGTACTGAACCCCTCGATCTCCGTACACTCACCGTTGATGCCCGCATTGCCGCAAGGATCTTGCTCTTCGCCCTCTCCTTCCTCTTCCGTCAACGCCCGCGTAAAGCGGCTGATCCTGTAGTGCTCAAGCCGGACGCCCGGCACGACCTTCAAATCAGGAGCCACGTGGATGACTGTCTGGACGAATGCGGAGATCGCATGCGCATCGTAATCGCGATCGAAGATGTAAGTGCCGCGTTCGTCGCCATCCTCGAGAACTTCCCCCGATGCACCGAAGAAGTTCTTGTTGGAGAAGTCGTTGAACTCATACTTGGCCCCCACCTGCAGATCCTGCCGCAACCCGCCAATGAAGGGGCGATTGGCGAACTCGGCGCGCACGTCTGCGCCGTAAGTCTTGTACGTCCGGAGCCGGCCGAGCATCGTTCCCTCCGGTACGAACACATCGTCTCCGTCGATAACTACGGGCTGGCCACCGGGCTCGTCGAGATCTGACGGGTCGCCTTCGAAATTCTGGTAACGGTCTCTTCTGTGATACGTGGTGTACAGTCGGCTCGAAAGGGTAGTTTCCTTGTCGAAATAATAGTTGTGTACCGCTTGCAGCCTGACGATGTCCGCGTTGTAGGTGTTGAAGCGCGAGCCGGGATTAAAGCACGACTTGCAGTGACCGAATTCGTCGAACAAGGCCTCTGCATTTCCTGGAGGGCCGTCCTCGTCGCCCTCAAGATTGCCTTCGTCGTAATTGTCACGCTGGCGATTGTATACGGCTGAGACGGTGAAATCCTGATCCACGCCTTTCCAGCCAATTGCTCCGAAGAAGTCGTTGTAGCGCAGACGCTCGGTGTCCCAGGTACCGTCGACGTTGGCGCCGCTGTACGATGCCACGACGCCCACATTGCCTACGCTCTGCCGCGTGTGCGCGTGCCGCGTATTGGAGCCACCCGTGCCGAAGCTGAATTCCAGCTCGCTCTCGTTGGCGCCGAATGGCGACAGGTTCACGAAGTTGACCACACCGTGGTTGTTGTTGGGTCCATAGGCAGCATTCGCACCGCGCAGCACCTCTACGCTTTGCACGCGATCGGCAGGCGGGATGTAATGCGTTGATGGATCGATGTGAGGCTCATGTTGACCGGGAAGCCGTCTTCCAGCACGAGCACCTTGCGCGACCGGCGGGCGGGCGAGCCGCGGATGCCGATGCCGCCGTGGCGGGCGAAGCCGTCATCGTTGACGATCGTCACGCCGGGAGCACGCTCCAGGATATCGTTGGTAGACCGAGGCCGCTGATCGTCGATCGACGGCGTTATCGATGCGCGTTGCTGCACCCGGATACTTGTTCGAGATTTCCGGGCACGATGCCGCGCGACGGATCGACGGGCGAGAGCGCACCGTCCTGTGCACGTGCAGCGGCGCCCTGGCCGCGGTTGGATATTGCGCGGAGTTCGCAGATGCCGGACCTGCGTCATCGCCGGGCTCGGCCAAGTCCGAGGGTCCCTGCGGAACTGGTTCGGACACCGGCGCAGGCGCTGATTTCGCGACCGATTTCTTCTTGGCGGGTGCCGCCTTCTTGGCCGCAGCTTTGGCCGGCGCAGGTTTCTGCACCACGTCGACCGGCGGGATGTTTTCTCCCGCAGCCGGCGATGCCGGCTCGGCTGCCTGCTGCGCTGCGGCCGGCATTTGCGTCACGGCAAGACTGCCCATAATCGCCAAGAACGTCAGTACTTTCCGATGCATTGCTTCTCCCCCGGGAAAACCACTTTCACGCGTGGCCGAATTCTTGCGGGTTCGGCATTTCGTGACCCCGAGAACTAAAGCCTAGAGTGCGAAACGAGCGCTATGGCAACCAAGTAAAACGAAGAGGAATTGCATCTTAGAGTGTTGGCGTTGCATCAGAAAATTAGAGCTATATTAGCCGACCATTAGCAGTAGGTAAGAGTCCCGTGATGATCTTATTATTTATTAGAGAATTCTCATAAATGGACATTGTTGGCGGACATCCCGTGGCGGGCAGAGACGGCAACGCCCGCCGGGTTATAATGAAACGCTATAACGCCAGCACATATTCGAACGATGCCAAGGGTTTCGGCATGTTGAGAGCCTCGCTGACCTTGACTGCGCCATGGTCTCAAGGCACTTTCGCCAAAAGCTGCAGACGCAAAGGCCCGTTAAGCGCGGCCCCGGAACGCCAAATCTCTCTCGGGAGGCGATGAAAACATCAAGTCTTTTCAAGATTTGTTGCACGAAGTCTGGAAACCGGCGAAATGCGTTAGAACTAGGGGAGCAAGCACGTGGTCAGGCTGGCGGGCCGGGTGCAACAAAGATAAGTAGACGCGCGGCAAATCGGCCGCGTTCCAGCAAACGCCCGTCACGATGGCGGAGCGCAAGGAGGCTATGTTGCAACGGACACTACCGAATGCTGTGACGTCGCTGGCTCGCGCGGGCGGCCGTATGGTCCCCGCCGCCGCAGCTGCTGCCGTCCTCGCTGTCTGCGGGGCGACCATTGCGCTGGCCGAGCCAGCCAAGCCCGACCCGGCCAAGGCTGACCCCGCCAAGCAGGTGACGCTAGAACTCAATAAGCTCGAGGCGCAGGACAAAAGCTGCCGCGCCTACCTCGTCGTGTCCAACGACGGCGCCACGGTTTACCAAAGCTTCAAGCTCGACCTCGTCATGTTCCAGCCCGACGGCGTGATCGGCAAGCGCTTCGCGCTCGATCTCGCGCCGATCAAGGCCGGCAAGAAAACCGTCAAGCTGTTCGACCTCGACGGCGTGGCCTGCGACAAGGTCGGCAGCTTCCTTGTCAATGACATCATGGAATGCAAGTCGGACGGCGCCGCTGCCGAAGACTGTCTGTCGCGGCTGACGCTTTCATCGCTCGGCCAAGTCAAGATTTCGAAATAGTTACAAGCGTAGCAAGGACAAATAGCGTGGATCCCCAAGCCGCCGCCGCCGCCATAGACCAGGCCGGCCACATGTCGATCATGCCGCTGATCATGAATGCCGATCCTGTCGTCAAGGCAGTCATGATCGGTCTGGCCATCGCGTCGGTAGCGTGTTGGGCGATCATCCTTGAGAAAGTCATTCGTCTTTTCCGCTTGTCCAGCGATGTGAAAAGGCTCGAAGCCACGGCAAAGGGCGGCGCGCTGCCCAGCCGTGGCCTCGTGCGTAAGCTGCTCAGTGCCGCCGAAGAAGAACAGACGCACGGTACGCCCGGCGAAGCGCGAACGGAAACGCGCGGCCGCCTTGAGCGTGCCATGCGCACCACCATGCGATCGGAACTTCATCGCCTTGAAGTCGGCTTGCCGTTCCTGGCAACCATCGGCTCGGCAGGTCCCTTCATCGGCCTGTTCGGTACGGTGTGGGGCATCATGCATTCATTCACCGCAATCGCGGCCCAGAAGGATACGAGCCTTGCCGTTGTCGCGCCCGGCATTGCCGAAGCGCTGTTCGCAACCGCGCTCGGGCTGGCTGCAGCCATTCCTGCGGTGATCGCCTACAACGCCGTGTCGGTCGCGCTGGGCCGCGCTTCCAACCGCGGCACGACGGCGATCGCCAACCTGGCAAAGCGGTTCGTCAACGGCGACCGGCCGCGACTAGCGGCAGCGGAGTAGCGCCAATGGGCATGGGTGCCAATAGCGGCGGCCTTCCCGCAGACGACGACGAGGTCGTCTACAAGCCGGTTGCCGAAATCAACATCACGCCGATGGTGGACGTGATGCTTGTGCTGCTGATCATCTTCATGGTCGCCGCCCCCCTGATGGTGGCCGGCGTGCCGATCGAACTGCCCAATACCTCGGCCGCCAAGGTCAGCCAGACGAAGAAGCCGATGGTCGTCTCGCTGACGGCTGAAGGCGAGCTGTTCATTCGCGACGAGCAGATCCCCAAGACGTCGCTCGTCGGCCGCCTGCAGGCGCTGCGCGCCGCCGAGGGCGACACGGTCGTATACGTCCGGGCCGACAAGCGCAGTCCGTACGGCGAGGTGATGGAAATCCTCGGACGTGTCGGCGAGGGCGGTTATCCGCGCGTATCTTTGCTGTCGCAGCCCAAGCAAGCTGCAGAGGCCGCTGGTAAGTAGCTGATGTTGAGAGCCGCCACCTTCGTGATGTCGTTTCTTGTGCACGGGCTTTTGGCCTACGTGTCGCTGACGGGCACGTTGTTCGCAGAGAACACGATGGCATTGGAGCAGGGCGCCGGCGAAGATACCTTCGTCATCGAGAAGGGCATCGGCATCGAAGGCTTCATGCAAGAGGGCACGGCCGTCGAGACTGTCGAAGCCAACGAAACGCCGACGCAGATGAGCGAGGCACGTCCGCAGATCGACGAGGTGAAGCCCGTCGAGAAGGAAACCGAGATCATCAAGTCCGACAACGGCCCTCAGCCCGACGACGTTCCGGTCGAAGAACCTCGCGAAGTACCGCAGCAGGCACCGCAAATGGCAACGGTGGAGCAGCTGCAGGAACAGTCCGTCGTGGAAGAACAGAAAAGCGCCGGCGAAAAGCAAGAGGGTGGCAACACGGGTGTCAAAAGCGCCTACCTCGGCAAGATTCACGACAAGCTAAAAAAGACGAAGGTCAATCCGCACTCGCGCGCCAGCGGCACCGTGCTGGTTCGCTTTGCCGTGGGACCGTCCGGCGCGCTGCTGTCTCGAGAAATCATCACGAGCTCCGGCTCACAGATCCTCGACGATGCAGCCATTTCCGCCATCGAAAAAGCGGCACCGTTTCCAGCATTTCCCGAGACGATGAAGGTCGACAAGATCGTTGAAGTCGTGCCGTACCGTTTCTCGGTGCGCTAACAGCGCATACCGCTTCGTCCTTTTCAGGATGTCAGAGCGGTACCGAAATAATGGCCCGCAACCCGCCCATGGAGCTTTCGCCGAGCGCGATGTCGCCGCCGTGGCTCTTGGCAATATCTTTGGCGATCGCCAGGCCCAGCCCGCTGTTGCCGACGTCCTGATTGCGCGCCCGGTCGATCCGGTAGAATGGACGGAAAACGTTCTCCCGCTCCCCGATAGGAATGCCCGGCCCGTCGTCGTCCACCTCAACGCGTAGCCACGAGCCTTCGGTCGCGGCGCGGATAACGATGCGCTCGCCGTAGCGGGCAGCGTTTGAGACAAGGTTTGTCACGGCGCGCTTGAAGGCCTGCCGCTTCAACGGCAGCACCAGGTCGTCGCGCCGCTTGCGCAGCCTCAGTTCCACCTGTTTGCCGTAGATCTCCGCATCGTCTTGCACTTCCTCCAGCAACTCGCGCAGGTTTGTGTCGGCTGCCACCTCGCCGCCATCGCCACGGGCGAAGGCAAGGTAATCCTCCAGCATGTGCTGCATCTCGTTGACGTCGGATTTCATGGACTGGATTTCGGCGCTTTCGCCTAGCAGCGCCAGTTCCAGTTTGAAGCGCGTCAGCACCGTTCTCAGATCGTGGCTGACGCCGGCCAGCATGGTGGTGCGTTGATCGACATGGGTGGTAATGCGGTCGCGCATTTCCGCGAACGCCATCGATGCCTGGCGTACCTCGCGTGCCCCGCGCGGACGGAATCCCTCGGGCACAGGCCGTCCCTTGCCAAACGCATCCGCCGCCTCCGCCAGCTTGAGGATCGGCCTGATCTGGTTGCGCAAGAACATGATCGCGACGGTGAGCAGGATGACCGATGAGCCCACCATCCAGTAGAGAAAAATGTGTGACTTGGAGGCGTAAGTCTGGCTGCGAACAGCGATGAAGCGCAGGATGCCCGTTTCATGCTTGACGCGAATTTCCACATGTCGAGAGTTGCCGACCGTGTCGATCCAGAACGGCCGGCGTACATACTTCGAGATCTCGCGGGACAGCGCCTTGTCGAGAAAATCAAAAAACGGCTTGGGTCGCGCCGCGGGCAAATCGCCAGACGGCAAAACCTGCATCGAAAGGTTCAGCTTCTCCCGCGCCATGTTCGTCAGCCGCGCCAGCTGCGTATTGTCGTGCGCCGTGTCGTAAACTTCGATCAGCGCCGAAATATCACGCGCGGTTGCTTCCGACAGCCTTCGGGTCACAGCCTCCCAATGACGCTCCATGAAGACGAAGGCGATCACGCCTTCCAGGACGACGATCGGCGCGATGATGATAATCAACGCACGCGCGTAAAGGCCCTTGGGCAGCAGATCGGCGGCAAAGGTCGACAGGTTTGCCCAGCTGAAACGCGCCAGCTGCAGCCCGCGCGACAAAACGCTGGTGGCGGGCCGATTGTCGATGTCACGTGCCGCAACCATGCGTTCGGTATGCCTTCAACTCTAGAGTGCTTCCGGACAAAGTGTGTAGCGGTTTTCCGATAAGAAGCACGAAATCAAAACTCTAGTCGGTGTAGAGGATGTAGCCCTTGCCGCGCACTGTCTGCAGGTAGACCGGATTCGACGGATCGCTTTCGATCTTTCGCCGCAGCCGGTTGATCTGCACGTCGATAGCGCGCTCGCTACCCGTGTTTTCGTCATTGGCCAGTTCGTGGCGCTGCACCGGCATGCCGCGCCGCTGGGCGAAGAGCCGCAACAGATCGCGCTCGCGTTCCGTCAGCTTGATCGTCTCTTCATCCCGCTTCAGCTCGCCACGCGAAATGTAGAAGGTGTACGGCCCCATCCGCGCTTCGTCGGCGGAGCCCTGTACGTCCTGCCCGCGGCGAAGAATGTTGCGGAGGCGTAAAAGCAACTCGCGCGGCTCGAACGGCTTGGAGATATAGTCGTCGACGCCGATTTCGAGGCCTTCGATGCGTTGTTCCGCTTCCGCGCGCGCGGTCAGCATGCAGATGGGCACACGCGTCGTCGATTTCAGTTCACGCGCCAGATCGAGGCCGCTCTCGCCAGGCATCATCACGTCCAGCAGAATGATATCGAACGAAAGCCCGCGCATGGCGGCACGCGCGGACGAGGCGTCTTCCGCCGTCGTGACGCGAAACCCCTGCTCGTAAAGATAGCGTGCCAGTAGATCGCGGATCTTGTGATCGTCATCGACGATCAACAGATGCGGCGCGTCGTCCGGAAGAGCTTCTCGCTGCGGTTTTGCCAGCACGTTCATAAGCTGCTGTCCCTCAAGCTGCGGTCTTCGGCGGCCCGCTATCGGAAATGCCGATCAGGGCTTCGACCCAGGGTTGATCGGGCTCTGCGATCATGGCCAAAAGAAAGCGGCGGGTCGCGATCTCGGCATCCGGCCCCGATTTGGCAAACGCATCCTCGATGCGCTTGACCTGCAGGGCCGTCAATTTTTCAGTCAGCCTGCTGCCTTTGGCGGTGACGTGCAGCAGCCGCTCGCGCCGGTCCTCGGCGCCCTCGCGCTGGGCGATGAACCCCTCGTCCACCAATTGCTTCAGCACACGGGCGAGGCTCTGCTTTGTTATCTTCAGGATTTCGAGCAGCTGGGCCACGCGCAGCCCAGGATTGCGCGACACGAAGTGCAGCACGCGGTGGTGCGCACGGCCGAACCCATACTCTTCCAGAACCGCATCCGCGTCTCCGGTAAAGTCGCGATAGGCGAAAAACAGAAGCTCGACGCAGGCAATGGCGTCGGGCCTCACAGCTGTCTTGCCGCCGGCCGCTTTCGGGGCGGGTTCCGTGGCTGCGGGGCGGCCCGCCAATGCCTGAGAGTTTATGTCAGTCATGTTGACTTATTTGCCGCCGATTGATAGTCGTTGCAAGTCATTTTGCGCTTGAGATTGAATGTCTTCGCGCCCCCGGCGGCGCAGCACGCGCCGTTGTCCGATGGCGCCCAAGATCCGTCCGAAGGAAACCCTCATGGCCGACGCCAGACCCTATCATGACCGCGACGGTTTCATTTGGATGGATGGCGCGCTCGTTCCCTGGCGCGAGGCAAAGGTCCACGTCCTGACGCACGGCCTGCACTATGCCAGCGGCGTCTTCGAGGGCGAGCGATCCTACGGCGGCGAGATCTTCAAGCTTTCGGAGCATACCGCGCGCCTGCTTGATGGCGCCCGCACGATGGACTTCGAGATCCCGTATTCGGCCGCCGAGATCGATGCGGCATGCCGTGAAGTCGTGAAGGCCAACAATCTGTCGGACGGCTACGTCCGCCCCATCGCATTCCGCGGCAGCGAGATGATGGGCGTGTCGGCCCAGAAAAACAAAATCCACCTCAGCATTTCCGCCTGGGATTGGGGCTCGTACTTTCCGATGGAGCAGCGGTTGAAGGGCATCCGTGTCGGCCGCGCGCAGTATCGCCGGCCTGACCCCGCGACCGCACCATGCAAGGCCAAGGCCGCCGGCCTTTACATGATCTGCACGCTCGAGAAGCACCGTGCTGAACGTGCCGGGTACGCCGATGCGCTGATGCTCGACTATCGTGGCCAGGTTGCCGAATGTACCGGTGCCAATATATTCTTCATCAAGGACGGCGCGATCCATACGCCGATCCCGGATTGCTTCCTGGATGGCATCACGCGCCGTACCGTCATCGGCCTGGCAAAGGCTCGCGGCCTCGAGGTGATCGAGCGCGTAATCATGCCGGAAGAGCTGACATCGTTCTCGGAATGCTTCCTCACGGGTACAGCTGCGGAAGTCACGCCGGTCTCTGAAATCGGTGATGCGATCTACAAGCCCGGCAAGATCTGCGAACAGCTGATGCACGACTACATGGATCACGTGCAGCCCAAGTCGCAGCAAGCCGCGGAGTAGTCAGGCCGGCACAAGCACACGGTCTGTCACGCGCGGCCATGTGCAAACATGCATCATGGGCCTGATCAAACTGCCTGTCTTTGCAGCGGCTTGACTGACGTGTTGCTGTGATATGTCAGGTACGCAGCAACAAAATCACAGCTGCCTTAACGCCTGAAGACCCCTGTTAAGAATCTGTTAACTGCTTTGCGTGCCCAATCGAGATGGCTCCGCAATCAGAATGGAGCAGCGTTCGGGGACGAGGAAAAGGCCCGCCACAAATCTCCAAAAAGGGGAAGCAGATGGCGCAGATACTTGATTTTCCGGCCTTGCAGATGCGGGCCAGCAGTAACGCTCACACTATGTCGGGCATTCCCGGCGAGGTGGTGCTGTTTCCAGGTGTCCGCTATGAGCGGATCGATGAAGCCGCCGCAGCGGCCAAGTCGGCAAAGCGTCCAGGTGCGCGCCGCGACCGTCTCGAACTCGAAGACTGAGAATTCGCGGCAGCCTCTCGGCCAAATACGCGCCGTCAACGCGCCGCCGTCAATTTCCCACGCACGCCGCAAAGGCTGCGCTTCAATTCCGCTTCGTTCAGCGCCTTGTAGGCAAGTCCCTGGTCGGGTGCCCGCAAAATCGCGATGCCGCGTTTGGCCGGCAACGACAGCGATCTGTCCTCCTTCACGGATTGTCCGGACGCCTCAGGCGTGAGGCCTGCAAACTTTTCATCGGACGTGACGAGCACCAGCGAAATTTCGGTGCGCCGTCCTGGCTGCGCCACCGAAGTGTAAAGGCTGTCTCCCTTGTCGGTGAACAGCGACAGGCTCCAGCCCGCACCGGGCAGGATTGCAGAGATCTGCACCGGGCCCTTGGTCGAATCGAAGCGGCACATGGCATAGCGCGAGTCCGGTCCCATGAACGGCAACGGCTGTGCGCCTGGCGCTATCGGCGGCAGGATTTGCATCGAGTTTACGGGCAGCAGGTCGGCCAGCCGGCTGTAGGCCGTCGAAGGTGCCAGCCGGGGCGCCGCCAACGTCGCCAGGATGTGCAGGATCAGAACCGCAAAAAGCGCGAGCGCAATCACCCGGAACTGCACCCGCGGTATCTTCGCCAGGATGTCGGACAACGTCATCGGCAAGCCACCTGGTCGATCGTGGGAATGGGGTTTTTCTCCTCCTCGCGATCTTTCTCGGACGAGCCGAGCCCTAGATCGACGATCGTGAGCACCAGGGCCAGGCGGCCGGCGCCGCCCGTGGGCAGCCAATTGCCCGGCCGCGCATCGCGCGCCAGCGTCACGGCATAGTCTCCGCCCGGCTTCAAGGCGATCGTATCGCTGGTGAAGGTATACCGCTCGGCCGGATTGGAAATGACGCGGCCGTCATCGTCGAACACCGACAAGCTCCACCAGCTGCCGGCGATATCGTGGCCCTTCACGACGTATTCGCAGGAAGAGTGCAGCCGGCTCCCGCTGTCGTCGTAACGTGAGATCAACGTCTGCGTCACTTCGGTGCTCATCGGCAGCGTGCCCATGCGGGCAAAGTGCGCGCGCGTGTAGGGGTCGGCATCCGGTCGTGCAGCGGAAAGCCAGGTGACCCAGGGCCCGACGCGTTCCGTCGTCAGGGCTGAGCCGGTATCGACCATGTACCAGGACGATCCGATGCCGGCGATCAGCACGAACCCGATGAACATGGCGTAGTCGGCGGTGCGATTGATGGCGACCGCGAGCCGTTTGCGCAGCTGATGAAAGAAGAAGTTCATGTTGGGTCGCATCAGCGGGCCGCCGTTGCATTGGCCGGCCGCGCCGTCTCGGGCGGGGGCTGGCCGAGCGAGGCGCGGTTATCCTTTTTGGCCGGTGCCGGCGCATTGGGATCTGCAGGCGCCGGATCAGCAATGCCGCCGGCCTTACGCAGCGAGGCGGCAATCTTCTTCAGCGTCTCGCGCGCCGTGTCCGGCATCAGGCTCGTCGCCTTCGTGTCGCCTGCGGCTTCCTGCGCCGCATAGTTGGGGTCGTTCTCTCTGAGTTGCGCGATCCGTTCCTGCTCGGCGACCTGTGTCGGATGCGGTTGCAGGCCGGGAATGGTCGGGATGTTCATGTTCGTGTGCGCAACGGACATGATGGTGTGCCACAACGGGGCCGCCATATGGCCGCCCGTCGTGCCGCTCTGCATCGGCCGGTTGTCGTCGTTGCCGAGCCAGACGACGCCGACGTACTTGCCCGTGAAGCCGACGAACCAAACGTCGTTCGGGCCCGTACTGGTGCCGGTCTTGCCGACGACGTTGGTAAAGTCGAGCCCCGCTGCCTTACCTGTGCCGTCGGTGATGACCTTTTCCATCATCTGGTTCATCATTTCGGCGACCTTGGGCTCCACCAGCTGCGGCGGTGGCGGCTCGTCGCGCTCCCGGCTGTAGACCAGTTCGCCCTTTGAATTGAAGATCTCCAGCGCGGCGTAGGGCGTCGCGCTTTTGCCGCCGTTGGCGAACGTGGCGATGCCGCCAGCATGCTCGAGCGGCGTGATGCCATAGTCGCCGAGCGCCATCGAACAGCTCTTGCGGATACCGCTGATGCCGAGCCGCTTCGTCATTTCGATGACTTTTTCGCGCCCGACCGCAAACGACAGTTCGGCCGCGACGGTATTCAACGAATCCGCGAGCGCCTTCCACAATGGCAGCCGTCCGCCGCCGCCGTGGCTCCCACTGTAATTCTGTGGATGCCAGCGTCCGCACGAACGCGAGCTGTCGCGAACCATTTGGTTCGGCGTGTAGCCGTTTTCCAACGCCGTGGCGTAAACGTAAACCTTGAACGAAGAGCCGGGCTGCCGTTTGGCATGCGTGGCGCGGTTGAACTGGCTTTCGCCATAGTCCGGCCCGCCGACCATGGCGCGTACGGCGCCGTCGGTCTCGAGCGCGACGAACGCGCCGGACTTGTAACGGCTGGAGCGGCCTTGGTCGCGGATGTTGGAGATCACGGCGTCGTCCGCCTGGCGCTGCAGCGTCGAGTCGACCGTGGTGCGCACCGTCAGCACATACTGGTGCTTGCCTTCCATGATGCGCTGCACTTCCTCGAAGGCCCAGTCGAGGTACCAGTCCGGGCTGGAGGTCGAGCGCGTCTCGATGATCTTTGCCGGATGCAGTCTCGCCTCGTGCACCTGAGCGGGTGTGTAGAAACCGCTTTCCACCAGGTTCGACAGCACTTCGTTCGTTCGCGCGCGTGAGGCCGGCAGGTTGACGTGCGGCGCATACTTCGTTGGCGCCTTGAAGAGCCCGGCCAGCATGGCCGCCTCGGCCAGGTTCACTTCGCGGATCGATTTACCGAAGTAGTACTGCGCCGCAGCTTCCACACCGAATGCGCCGCCGCCCATGTACGCATGGTCGAGATACATCTTCAGGATCTGGCGCTTTGTGAAGCGCGATTCCAGAAGGAACGACAGAAACACTTCCTTGATTTTACGTTGCAGCGAGCGTTCCGACGACAGGAACAGGTTCTTGGCCAGCTGCTGCGTCAGCGACGAACCGCCCTGCACCACGTCATTGGCACGCAGGTTTTCGATCAGCGCGCGCATCGTTCCCAGGACGTCGATGCCGTAGTGCTCGAAGAAGCGCCGGTCTTCCGTCGCCATCGTCGCCTTGATCACGGAGTCCGGGATTTCCTCCAGCGGGACCGCATCGTTGTGCAGGATGCCGCGCTGGCCGATTTCATTGCCGGCCTTGTCGAGGAACTTTACGGAATACCGGCCCGTCAGGAACTTGTTCTCGTCGAATTCCAGCAACGCCGGCAGCGCCAGCGCATACATCACGACAAAGCCGCCAACGCCCAGAGTGAAGGCTTCCGAGGCGAATTCGTTCAGCAGCCGGCGCCAGCCATACAGGCGAAAACGTGCAAAAAAGCTTGACCCTGCGTTCCAGTAGTCCTTGCACAGCGCCCACGTGTCGGCGATGGTCGAGTCGATCTTGGCGTCGATTCCGAGCCAGTTGATGACTTTGTCGCGGTCGCCTTGCTTGAAGAACCAGTCGCTCAAAGCGTAAAGCTCCGTCTCAAGTCGTAAGTGATGTCGGGGTGACCGCTCTCATAGCACCAACAGAGCGCGGCCGGAATCAACCGACCATCAGATTGTGGTTATTTATCATCCTTTGTACGCAGCACGCGAGAGGCGAGTTTTGGCGCAAGAAGCAAAGCCATTCTGGGAAGTAAAGACCCTGGAGGAAATGTCCCCTGAAGAATGGGACATGCTGTGCGACGGCTGCGGCCGCTGCTGCCTGATCAAGCTGGAGGATGAGGATACCGACGAGGTCTATACGACCCGGCTGGCCTGTTCGCTGCTCGACGTCGGCTCCTGCCGCTGCCGTGATTACAAGAACCGGCACAAGGTGATGCACGACTGCCTGACCATCGATCCGGAAAGCCTGAAGGCCCTGGATTGGCTGCCGGCCAGCTGCGCCTACCGCCGCCTGGCCGATGGCCGCAGCCTGGCCTGGTGGCACCCCCTTATTTCCGGCAGCCCGGAAACCGTTCACGAAGCCGGAATCTCGGTACGCAGCTTTGCCCGCAGCGAACGCGGCATCAAGAAAACGTCGTTCCACCGCTACATCATCCAGGATCTGGCTGATTAGGCCAAACCCCACTCTGCTGGAGGCCAATTAGGCCGTGTGCACCAGGCTGGGCGCTTGCGGCGTCTCGCAGACGAGCGCCCAGACTTTGCGGCACACCTCTTCCTCACGCCAGTAGTCCATGTGCCCACCCCGCCCCAACTGGCTGTTCTCGATACCCTCGAGGAAATTGACGTCCTGGCCGATCGGATCGTCGATGCGCCACATGTTGGACCAGCTGCCCACTTTGCGCATGAGCGTGTGAGGCCTGGCACCACCCGGCTGCGCCTCGTAGTCGGCGAAGTAGTACCGGTAGAGGTGCGTCAGCGGCGAGCCGACCGTCACGACATCGATGCGCTGCACGTCAAACAGGCTTTGCCGGTCCTCGTGCGACTTGGCGACGAGGTTGTCGTGATTGTCGAGGTAGTCGTGCATGATTACGGTTCCCTGGCTGTGCGCCAGGAAGATCAGCCGGCCGATTTGCTGCTGGGCGATCACCTCGTCGATGAGCGCCTCCAGCCGCCGCTGAATGCGCCGCCGCCGCCGGTATGTCTTGAAGCCCTCGGCTGTCGTTTCGGCTTCCTCCTTGGCCGGTGGCAGCAGCCACGTCGTCAGCGGCCGGTAGCTCGCGCCGTACTGATGATCGACGAGATCCCGCCCGATGTGCACATAGCTGTTCGACATCTCGATCAACCGCTGCACGAAGTAGACGAGGACGACGAGCCCGAGTGCACTGGCGCCGACACCAAACGAACCGTCAAGATGCGCGGCCATCGGCAAATGCAGCCCGGGCGTGAAGGCCACGACGGCATTGAAGCACGCGACGGCGAATAGCGTCGCCACGATCCACGGACTTGTAATCAGCCGCGGCAGGGAGATCGCCTTCTGCCACTTCAACAGCTCGGACGTACGGGCGATCGATCCGCGAACCGCCAGCAAGATCGCGACGACAACGCAGATCGCCAGTATGGCTCCGGCATTGAGCAGGCTGACCTCGACGAGGAACTCCTTGACCCACGCCAGTTGGCACACTGAGTCTACCTTCACGATGGTGAAGGCCTCGACCGACCCCGCATCGGGGCAGGTGCCGGCATTCACCATTCCGCGCCGTGCCGCGGACTTGTCGAGGTTGGACTGGAAAAGCAGGTTGATCGTCAACACCCCGACCAGGGGCAGTATGAGCTTCCAGACCATTCCCAGCAGCAGATTGAGCGAGATGGCCAGCGACGCGCGCGCCAGCGGCGGTTTGCGGGCGCCGGGCAACACCAGCCGTTTGAGTGCGGTCAGCGTCACCAGCCCCGCAGCAGATACAGTTGCCAGCGTCCAGAAATACCAGGACGCCATCAACAGCAGGAAGCCGAAGACGAGGTACGCATTCGGGTTTTCCAGCGCGGTGCTTGGCGCCGTGAAGGCGTAAATTGCCACGGCGACGATCAGCAGAAATGCAAATACAGCCGTCGACAACGACAGGTCGGCCAAGCCCACCTTGCGATGCGCGGCCTGCCGGAAGAACGCGAACGCCAAGACTGAAATGACGCCCAGGATTGCAGCAACCGTCGCGGGCAATCGCTCGATGGGCAGCAGCTGTTGCACGGCGAGGACGGCGAAAGCCGTCAGGAAAACCGGCAGCGTCAGCCCGGCAATCGGCCAGCGCATCAGCCAGTTGGAGACGCTGATCAGTCGCGCGATGGCCCAGTGGATACCATGTTCGGATCCCTTCAGCAGGCTCTCACCCAGGACGAAAGGCAACTCCAGGAACAGCTGAACGATCGCCGAGGATCGTGACATGTTCGTGTAGCCGATCTTCGACATATCCGCCCAGTACAACTCCGACACGATCACTTCGCGATCATCGAGAGCGCAGCGCCGTGTGAAAGAGGCCCAAGTGGACGTCTGCTCCGAACTTTCCGGATCGCGAACGTGATTGACCTCGCTGGTGGGATTGAAGGCAATACAGCAGGGCACGTTGGCGGCTTGCAACTCGGCCAGCAGCTCCGAGGCGTTGGTCTCATCCAGCACGCCCCGCAGTTCACGCCATAGCGCGTCGCGATTTTTCTTGCGGGCCTCCGAGGTTTTGAATGCATCCTTGTCGGCCAAGCCTTCGCTGGCGATCGCCCGGCACGCATTCCGAAAGTCGTCGTCGTGCTCCAGACCGATGGCGATGAACTGGTTATCCTTGGCCCGCGCGACGAGCAGCAGATCGCTCGTCTTGGGCCTGCGTTTCAGCCCTGCCACATTGTCGTAGGCGCGGAACGTCTCAAGCTGCGGCACGAGATAGCTGTCGATCCAGCCCTCGGTCGTCTCGCCGACGCCGTGGATGACTATGACGCCGACTTTCTCACGTGGCTGCGTATCCGCCGGCATGAGCACCTCCCCACATTCACCCCACGGTGCCAGGCGCGTATTCTGCAATTTCACGTTGCGTGGAGCGGCTCCACGCTTAGCCGTTTCGTTTCACAAATGGTGCCTTGGCAACAATGCGCGCAGCATGTCCCAGCCTGCGCCAAAACTCAATCGGACAGGTCCGGACGCTTTAGGGCGTAGGCGTGATCAATCCCGGTCGAGGAGGAAGTTGTCGCCATGGGCCGGCCCGGTCACTTCGACGGGTGCATCCGCCTCGTCCTTGAGGTTGACGCCCGAGAGCTTGCGGGAGCGAGCTTCGGTCATGAGATACCCGAGCTTGTGGGCCGCCCCGGCGTAATTCAGCCCTTCCTTGCGCACGTTGGAAATGCAGTTGCGGCTTTCGTCCGTCATGCCGACGCGCGGGCTGTACGTCAGGTAGATGCCCATGCTGTCGGGAGAGGACAGGCCGGGCCGCTCGCCGATCAGCACCACCACCATCTGGGCGCCCAGGATCTGCCCCACCTCGTCGCCAACGGCAACGCGAGCCTCCTTGACGATGACCAGCGGCGCCACGCTCCATCCATGCTCCTTCAGCTTCGGCAGCATGACGTCGAGAAACGCCGCCGCATTCTCCTCGATCGCGAACGACGACAAGCCGTCACCGATGACGAAGGCTACGTCGTACGGCGCCGCCGGGCGTGCGAGCGATTCCAGTTTCGCGCGGCTGTCGTCGTCGAGCCGCCGGCCCTTGTCGGGCCGCTGCAGATAAACGGGCCGGTTGCCGGCGGCGCTGTGCAACAGTTCGAACTTCAACCCGCGCTTTTCCAGCGCCGCCTGCAGCGTGGCCGTATCCAGCTCGTGATGCACGGCGTTGCGCGCCCGCGCATGCGCCAGCTGGAATTCAAGGTGCGGCTTGGTCGGCAGGCTGGTGCCGGAGCGCCCGAGAGCGATCCGCGCAGGCGTGTATTGCCTCAACTTTCCCCAGGGATTGGCGACGACGATCGGCCGGTTGTCATTCGTCATGGAAAGCTCCCGATAGCGAGGCAGTCACGGTAGGCTAGCACCCGTCCGCGGCGGCGTTAAGCCGTCTTCTCTGAGGATAGACGGCCTACTTTTCGCCGTCCCGGCGTCTAGGCCGCGTCCGCGGCCCTCGGTGCAGCCGCAGGCCGCGCGACCCGCCGGGCGGCCATCGATTCCTCCTGGTCATCCTGCGGCGCACCCCAAAACGCGCTGACGCTAGGACCCGCGGCGACGCGCCGGTCGCGGAACACAAAGCAGGCCACCTCGTGCAACCAGACGCGCCGGCCCATACGCGCATACCAGCGCATGCCATGCCGGGCCGTCGGGTCGGGATGCCAAAGTGCGCGCCGCAACGCCTTGGGCCGTGCCTGCACCAGGATCTCGATGAGCTTGATGGTGGCGAAGGTGCGCCACGGCGGCACGTGCCGGCTTGCCAGAACCTGATGCTTGTAATCCCATCGCCGCTGGTCGAGCTGGATGACCCGGCGATCCTTCACCTCGCGAAAGAATGGCGTCCAGCGGTGCGGGGTAACGTAGAGCGTCACGATCTGGTCGGGGTCGTAGATCAGCAGCTGGCGGAAGGCGCGCCAGTAGTCGCGATCCGTTTCTTCCTCGAACCCGACGACGTAGGAGACGAGCGAGAGAATGCCATGCTGGCGTAAGAGGCGGATCGCCTCGCGATCGGTCTTGGTATCCGAGCCCTTGCGCACCTTCTCCAGCGTCGCCTCGTCGGTCGTCTCCATGCCGATCAGAAAACGCCTGAAGCCGGCGCGCCGGTAAAGGTGCAGAATATCGGCGTCGCGCACGATGTCGCTGGCGCGGAAGGTGCCGATCATTGTCATGTCCGGCAGGTTCTCGGCGATCAGCGCTTCCAGGAAGGCCTTCCAGACCTTCTTCGACGTCGTCGGGTTTTCGTCGGCAAGCGAGATCAGCTTGATGCCGTGCTGATGGTGCAGCCGGGCAATCTCTTTGGCAAAGCGAACAGGATCCCGGTGCCGCCAGCGCGTCCAGAACCCGCGCTGCCCGCAGAAGCTGCACAGGTGCGGGCAGCCGCGCGAGAACTGGATGACAACGCCGCGCAGCCCTCCGTAATAGCTGTAGCGGGCATGATCGATCAACTCCCAGCCAACGCGATAGGCATCGAGGTTGGCAATCATTTGCGCCGGCGCTGTCGCATACGGCTTCCCGTCCCGGCGGTAGGCAATGCCGTTGATGCGGTCGAGCGGGCCGCCGTCTTCAAGCGCTCGCATCAGGCGCACCGTCGTATCCTCGCCCTCGCCGCGAACGACGGCCACGGCATCCGGTATCTGCTCCAGCGCTTCCTTCCAGTGATAGGTCGGAAAAACGCCGCCGTAGACCACCAGTGCCAGTGGCAACTTTTCCCGCAGCAGCGGCGCCAGCGCGACGACGGTGGGATGGGCCGACGTCGAACCGTTGTGGCCGATCAGGATTGCATCCGGCGCGAGCGCGGCGGTCCGCGAAACGACCTCCGCCAGCGGCAAGTCGTCGATGTCGGCGTCGATGAGGACGACCTCGTGGCCGTCGTCGATCAGCGGGCCGCCGATCGCAAGCAGGCCAAGCGGCGGCAGCATCTCGCGGGGAATGCGCGAGCCGATGGACTGGTGCGGCGGATTGATGATGGCGATGCGCATGCGATGCCCCCTCAATGCCCATTGGTGCTGCGGGCCCGCAGCAGCTGCAGAGCCCAGCGTTCGAAGGAGGCACGCAGCGGCCACGTTGCGCGCCCGAGGCGGGGGCGTGATTGGCCGCCGGCAACGTGCGGGTGCACAGCGCGATCGGTGAGGCAGCGCGGCGCGGGCCGTTGAACGAAGGGTTCGGTAAGCAGGGGGTCTGGCATGGGTGTCCTCCCGTAAGGGTGTGAGAAGACACGAGGATCTGGCACGAACCGCTCAGTGGCGACCGGATCGTTGCCGCTTGTTCCGCCGCCGCCCGGCAGCGCGCGCCTTGCCGCTGACGCGATGTGCGGATATGTCCAGTAGGGGTCCGGGACGCCGCCAGGGCCAGGGCTCGCCAGGGCCAGGGCTCGCAGGGAAGACGCGATGACGACAGACGCCAGTAGTGGCCGCCGCTCCGCGGCTTTCGACAACGACGCGCTTGCCGAGCGCGTGCGTGAAGAAATTGCCCGCCGCCATCTGTCACGCCAGGCTCTTGCTGCCGACGCCCGCATTTCGCTGTCCACCTTGGAGAAGGCTCTGTCCGGGCGGCGGCCGTTTACGCTGGCGAGTATCGTCCGGCTGGAAGAGGTGTTGGGCGTTACGCTGCGCCCCAAGCCGGGCAACGGCACAGCCGGCAGCAACGGCGCTCACACCGCGCCCGACGACCTCGGCAATTACGGACGTGCCGCCGTGACATGGCTGGAAGGCGCGTTCCTGACGCTGCGTCCGTCACTCGGCGAGCGCGGTGCCATCTATGCCTATCGCACTGACGTGACATGGGACGAAACGACCGGGCGCCTCACCTTCACCGAGAAGGAGCGCATGGACGCCGACTTTTCGCAGTACGGCAGCGTGTCGGTGCCCCAGCAGTCGGGCCATATCTATTTCGTGACGAACCGGCACGGCCAATACCGGCTGATCCTCGTCGCCCGCCCCGTCATCACGGGTGAAATGCACGGCATCATCACCACGCTGCAGGCGGGCCGCGGCTCGCACCTGTCGCCGGTCGCCATGCCGATCGTGTTTCAGCCGATCCGCAATGGCGTCGTTCCCCACTTCGGCCGCATAGCTCGCGGCCATGCCGCCTACGCGCGCTATAGCGCCCTGCTGCGCAAGACCGTCGCTGATGACTTCGCAACGTTGCTGGATCTTTAGGCCGTTGCGCAGACGATAAGGGCCGGATCTTGAGATCCGGCCCCTGGCTGTAGCGCTGCCGGCGTCCGCTACTCGTCGTTGAACGGGCCGATCATGAGCATCAGGATCTTGGCGAGATTGGCCACCTGGATCTTCGATGCCTCTGCAGCTGCGACCTTGTAGGTCACCTTCGACGCCGTCACTGTCTCGCCGTCCATCTTGTCGACGTAGTCGATGCGGCCTGTAAATCCGGGCACCGCCGTGTCGGAGGCGAAGAACGCGTCTTCGCTCGTCGAGTTGGCCGGCAGGAACGCATCCGACTCCGAGGCGATCTTCTCGTTGAGGCGCACGTTGACGTCATACCAGCCGATGCCGTTCGTCTTGCGGTTGGCATCCTCGTTCCAGCGGATCGTGCCCGACATGCGGTCGGTATAGTCCTTGCCTTCGCTGGAGTAGTTGGCCTTGACGTCCACATACCAGATGCCCTGTTCGGCATCGTAGTCAATCGAGCCGTTCAAGCGGGTTTGCGAATAGCCGGCCAGCGGACCCTGAGCCAGTTCGACCTTGTCGAACGTCATCGGGTCGGCGTTGGCAACCTCGTGCTTGACTGATTTTCCGCCGACATTGCGCAGATAGACCTTGTTGACTTTCTTCGACGCGCGCGAAGCCAGGCCCCAGATGCCCGCCTGCTCGGGAACGCGGCCCTGGATCTGGCCGCCGAAGTCAGACGTGAAGCCGGTGATTTTTCCGATGCTGTCGGTGGCGATGCGCAGCTTGCCCTTGCCTTCGGGACTGTCGCCGAGGAAGTACTTGCCGTAGCCGTCGAGACGCATGGCGCCGACCCAGCCGCCGAGCGCGCGCGTTTCGTTGGGGTTTGCCGGGTTCTTCAGCACGGTCTTGAGGTCGTAGGCGAGATTGCCGTCCTGCGACGTGGTGCCAGTCAGCTTGTTGGGCAGCCACGGCAGGCGGACGACGTTGCCACGCAGCACGACAGAGTTGAGCAGCGTCAGGTCGACGGTATAGGTATCCTTGGCACCGGTCGCCGGCGCACCCTTGTCGTCTGTGTTCGTGCGCGTGCCGAATTCCGCGCTCATCGTGCCGGTGATGGCCTCGGGCACCGACTTGGGCGTGGTGAAATCCTGCGCCCATGCATTCAGCGGAACGGCCAAGGCAAGCGCCGTCGCGAGTGTCAAAGTCTTCATGCGAATCCCTCTCGATAATCTGCATCCGGTGTTCATCACAATTGGGGCTCTTGTGCGCCACCGCCGTGACATTGTGATGAGGAAACCGCGCACGGCTTACACCGGCGGTTCACCCGAGGATGTTACCTACGGAATTGCGCCTGCGAACCCAATCCCCTGACCGGCGAAGGATGGGAATGCATCAGCCCAGATGCGCCAGCGCCTTTTGGAACGGCGGCGGCAGGCCGTCGGACAGCTTGAGTTCGTCGCCCCGCGCGAAGATGCCCGAGCCGTGCAGCCATTCCTCGAACTCCGGCGCGGGCTTGGAGCCAAGCACCTTGCGCGCGTAGAGCGCGTCGTGGAACGACGTCGTCTGGTAGTTGAGCATGATGTCGTCGGAGCCGGGAATGCCCATGATGAAAGTGATGCCGGCGACACCGAGCAGCGTCAGCAGAACGTCCATGTCGTTCTGGTCGGCTTCGGCGTGGTTGGTGTAGCAGATGTCACAACCCATCGGCACGCCGAGCAGCTTGCCGCAGAAGTGATCCTCTAGTCCGGCGCGGATGATCTGCTTGCCGTCGTAGAGATACTCCGGCCCGATGAAGCCGACGACGGTGTTGACCAAGAGCGGCTTGAACTTGCGCGCCACCGCATAGGCCCGCGCTTCGAGCGTCTGCTGGTCGACGTTGTGATGGGCATTGGCCGACAGCGCGCTGCCTTGCCCGGTCTCGAAATACATGGCGTTGTTGCCGACCGTGCCGCGCTTCAGGGATTGGGCGGCGTCATAGCCTTCCTGCAGCACCTTGAGGTCGATGCCGAAGCTTTTGTTGGCAGCCTCGGTGCCGGCCACGGATTGGAAAACGAGGTCGATGGGCGCGCGGCGGTTGATGGCCTCGATCGAGGTCGTCACGTGGGTCAGAATGCAGCTCTGCGTCGGGATGTTGTAGCGCTGGATGATCTCGTCCAGCATCTCGATCAGCGCCGTGACGGCCGAGATGCTGTCCGTCGCAGGGTTAATGCCGATGACCGCATCGCCGTTGCCGTACATCAGCCCGTCGACGATCGAGGCGGCGATGCCGGTCGGGTCGTCCGTCGGATGGTTCGGCTGCAGCCGGGTCGATAGCCGCCCTTTGAGGCCGATGGTATTCCTGAATTTCGTAACGACGCGGCACTTCTGCGAGACCAGCACGAGATCCTGGATGCGGCTGATCTTGGAAACCGCAGCCGCCATCTCCGGCGTCAGTCCCGGTGCCAGCGACGACAGCGCGGTTTCGCTGGCCACGTCCGACAACAGCCAGTCGCGAAACGCGCCGACGGTCAGGTGCGCGACCGGTTGAAAGGCGGCGGCGTCGTGCTCGTCGATGATGAGGCGCGTCACCTCATCGCTTTCGTAGGGCACGACGTGATCTTCGAGGAAGGTTTTCAGCGGAATGTCGGCGAGCGCCATCTGCGCGGCAACGCGCTCTTCGTCGTCGCCGGCAGCGACGCCGGCCAGATAGTCGCCGGAGCGGGCGGGGCTGGCCTTTGCCATGACCTCACGCAGGCCCTCGAAGGTGTAGCTGTGACCGCCGACAGATTGCGAGTAGCGCATCGAACCCTCCGGATAGGTGCAGGCTGCCGCCGACTATATCGCAAGCGGCAGCCCGATACTTGACATTACCAAGCCGGGCCTTGCCGGCCCTGCTTACCTAGGCAGCGCCTTCTTCACCCGGAGCTGCCGCGACCAGATGGTGGCGGCTGTAGAGTGCGAAGTAGGCAACGAGCACGGCGTAGGCGATGGCCGACAGGGCCGCTACGCTGACCTCGGTGCCGAGCACCGCCATCTTCTTGTCGCTGAGGAACACCGCCACCAGTGCGATGCTCGCCAGCACGAGCGCGATGCCCGACGTCAGAACGCCACCCGGCGTCGAATAGGGCCGCAGCAGTCCCGGCTCCGCCATCCGCAGCTTGATGTGCGCTGCCATCATCAGGATGTACGAGATGGTGGCGCCGAACACAGCCATCAGGATCAACTGATCACCTTGCTCGGTCAGCGACAGCAGGAAGCCGGCGGTCCCTGGCACGATCAGCGCCACCCACGGCGACTGCCGCGCGTTGGTCAACGACAGGCCGCGCGGCAGATAGCCGGCACGCGACATGGCGAACACCAATCGTGAGTAGGCGTAGATGATGGAGAAGAAGCTGGCGATGAGGCCGGCGAGACCGACGAAGTTCACGAACTTCGAGATCCAGGTCGGGCCGCCATACGTCGAGGGATGCTCGAGCGCTGCCACCAGCGGATTGGTGTTGGTCTTCAGCGCTTCCGAGCCGACGCCGCCAGGTCCGAAGGTCATGATCAGCGCGCAGAAGGCGAGCAGCACGAACATGCCGCCGATAAGGCCACGCGGCAGATCGCGCTTGGGATCGCTGGTTTCTTCAGCCGCCAGCGGCACGCCCTTCGATTGCCAGGAAGAACCACATGGCGAACGGGATCGCCGCCCAGATGCCGAAATAGCCGAACGGCAAGAACGGCGAGGCGCCCACGGCCTCCGGATTGACGGCAATATCGAACAACTTGGCGCTGTCGAAGAACGGCGCCATGGCGACGACCCAGACCACCAGCGCGATCACGGCCAGCGCGGTGATGGCGAAGATCAGGCGTAATGCTTCACCGGCTCCGTAGATGTGGATGCCGAGAAACACGGCATAGAACCCCAGCGATATGATCCACTGGTCGATGTTGATCTCAAACAGCGACTTCATGTAGCCGCCGATGAACACGGCAATTGCCGCCGGCGCGATGGCGTACTCGATGAGGATCGCCGTACCGGTCAGGAAGCCGCCCCACGGTCCAAAAGCGCGTCGCGCAAAGCCGTAGCCGCCGCCTGCGGTGGGCGCGATGGTCGCAAGTTCCGCCAGCGCAAAGCACATGCAGGTGTACATCAGCGCCATCAGCACCGAGGCGATCATCAGACCGCCCCAGCCGCCTTGCTCCAGACCGAAGTTCCAGCCGGCATAATCGCCGGAAATAACGTAGGCGACGCCGAGGCCGACCAGCAGGACCCAGCCCGCCGCCCCTCGCTTCAGCTGCCGGTTGTCGAAGTACGATTGATCGACTTTTTCGTATTCGACGCCACTCGTTCCTTGAGTTTCCATTTGCCACCCCTTCTCTTTTTTATTGTCCGGCCAGCTTAGTCTTTGACCTGCGCATTGGCGATCCACATTGTGATCACAATTATTGGACCTTAGGCGGGGGTCGGCACCCGGATCGCATAGTCGAATTTCAGCTATTGCGTTCGATCGAAGTTATCCCCGCGAA